>CAVSHS010000023.1:0-726507 GCA_963727785.1 uncultured Solirubrobacteraceae bacterium | reverse complement strand
TGCCGAAGATCTCGAAGTCCTCGGGGGTCAGCGGCAGCTCCTGCGCGGCGGCGCACAGCTGCGGCCCGAGTACGTACGGGTTCTCCGGGTCGAAGACGGTCGCCTCCAGCGGTGCGGCCGAAGATCGCCTCCGGATGCCGGACCAGGTAGGTGTCGAGCGGGTCGTCCCTCGCCACCAGCACCGCCAGCGCGTCGGTGCCGGTGCGCCCGGCCCGGCCGGCCTGCTGCCACAACGACGCCCGGGTCCCCGGCCAGCCGGCCAGCAGCACGGCGTCCAGCCCGGCGATGTCGATCCCGAGCTCGAGCGCGTTCGTTGCTGCCACCCCGGTCAGCTCGCCGCTGTGCAGCATCGCCTCCAGCCGGCGCCGCTCCTCCGGCAGGTAGCCCGCCCGGTACGCCGACACCTGCCCGGCCAGCGCCGGATCGACGTCGGCCAGGTGCGACCGGGCGGTCAGCGCCACCGTCTCCGCGCCGCGCCGGGAGCGGACGAACGCCACCGTCCGCACCTGCTCGACCACCAGGTCGGCGAGCAGATCGGCGGTCTCCGCCGTCGCCGATCGTCTGGCCTGCCCGCCGGGCCCCGCGCCGTACGGCGTGAGGGGTGGTTCCCACAGGCCGAAGGTCAGCCCGCCGGCCCGGTGAGCCGTCCTCGACGACAGGAATCATCGGTAGACCGGTCAGGCGCTCGCCGGAGACCGCCGGGTCGGACACCGTCGCGGAGGCGAGGACGAAGACCGGATGGGCGCCGTAGTGCGCGCAGTTCCGCCGCAGCCGGCGCAGCACCGCGGCGACGTGGGCGCCGAAGACGCCCCGGTAGTGGTGGCACTCGTCCACCACGACGTACTGCAGGCAGCCGAGGAAGCGGGCCCAGCGCTGGTGGTTCGGCAGCACCGACCGGTGCAGCATGTCCGGATTGCTCAGCACGTACGTCGCGTGGTCGCGGGCCCAGTCGCGTTCCTCGATCGACGAGTCGCCGTCCAGCGCGGTCGCCCGCTTCCCCGGCACGTCGTTCGACGAGACGGCCCGGAACTGGTCGTGCGCCAGCGCCTTGGTCGGGGACGGATCGAGAACGGAGGCGGTACGCCGGTGCGGCGCGGCCTGATGAGCGATCGACAGGGTCGCGAAGGCGGGCAGCCAGTAGCCGAGCGACTTGCCGGACGCGGCGCCGGTCGCGACCACCACGTGCCGGCCGGAGGACGCCGCATCCGCGGTGCTGACCTGGTGCGCCCAGAGGTCGGTGATGCCGTTGTCGGCGAGTTGCGCCCGCAGTCCGTCCGGCGCCCAGCGCGGCCACGGCGCCGTCCGGGCCGGCCGGGGCGGCACCGTCTGCACGTGGGTCAGCCGCTCCGCCCGGCCTGGAGCGGCGGCGAGCCGGCGCAGCACCTCCGCCGACTCGCCGCCCGCACGCATACGCGCGAGCCTAGAACCTCTCGCCGACGGTCAGCAGGTGAAGGAGTCGGTCGGGCCGTAGCGCCACTCGCCCATGTGGCCCGTCCACCAGTAGCGGCCGACCGTGCGCATCGCGTAGCGCTTGCCGTTGGTGCAGGCGATCCGCTTGGTCTGCTCGCTGTCGACGCCCGACTGCATGCCGTCCCGGTCGTACTTCGCGTGCAGGTTCACCCACTTGCGGGTGACCGCGTTGTACGACTGCAGGATCACCCAGTCCACCGCGACCGGGTAGACCCGGCCGCCCGGCTCGTCGAGGATCCAGGCTTGGCCCCAGACGTTGTTGGCGGCGTGGTCGACCCGGAAGATCCGGCAGCGCTGCACGCCGCCCACCTCGGGGATGTCGCACTTGCTGCCGTACGGGGTGTCCGCGGTGACCTTGGCCGGCGCCTGCTCGCGGGCCGAGGCGGCCTGGGCGCTCAGACCGGTGATCGCGGCTACCGCGAGCGTCGCCGCGGCGACCCTCCGGATCAGGCGGCTGGGCTGGTTCGATCGCATGGTGAATGCCTTTCAGGGGGTGTCGGTCGATCGGCACAGGTGTACCGGACGGGTGGTCCATCGGAGTCCCTTTCGCGGCAGGTGCATGGTTGAATGCCCCGGGAGCACTGGCACAGGAGGCCGCAGTGGATCTGTCACTGACGACGCGCACCGAGGGTGGGCGCACCGTCGTCGAGGTGGGTGGTGAGATCGACGTCTACACCGCCCCGAAGCTCCGGGAGACGATCGTGTCCCTGGTCGACGACGGTCAGTATCACCTGGTGGTGGACCTGGAGCAGGTCGAGTTCCTGGACTCGACCGGCCTGGGTGTGCTGGTCGGCGGACTGAAACGGGTGCGCACCCACGACGGCTCGCTGAGCCTGGTCTGCACCCAGGAGCGGTTGCTGAAGATCTTCCGGATCACCGGCCTGACCAAGGTCTTCGACATCCACACGGACGTGCAGTCCGCACTCTAGGAGTGTGGCGTAGACCACCCCGACGTGAGGTCTGCTTCACCAACCGTTAGAGTGACGCACCGCCAGGTGACTGGCGTACTTCGTCATACGCAACTGTGAAGTCACAAACCCCCCGGGATGCAGTGCTGCTGCATTGCCCGGCCCAGGGTTGTCAACGAGGAGGACGGATGTCCGCGCTGCCCATCGCAGACCCAGACGCGGTGACCCTGTCGTCCGGCAACACCACGCTGGCCATCGCGGTCGCAGCGATCGCGGTACTCGCGGTCGGTGCGGCGCTGATGTTCCGCCGCCAGGTGCTCGCCGCGAACGACGGCACCGAGTCGATGAAGACCATCGCCCTGGCGGTGCAGGAAGGCGCTTCGGCGTACCTGACCCGGCAGTTCCGGACGCTGTCGGTGTTCGCCGTCATCGCGTTCCTGCTGCTGTTCCTGTTGCCCGTGCACGGTGACGCCGGCAACGAGACGTCGCTGAAGATCTGGCGATCGGTGTTCTTCCTGGTCGGTGCCGGTTTCTCGGCCGCGATCGGTTATCTCGGCATGTGGCTCGCGACGCGCGCCAACGTCCGGGTGGCGGCAGCCGCCCGGGACGAGGGCCGGGACCCGGCGATGAGGATCGCCTTCCGGACCGGCGGCACGGTCGGCATGGCGACGGTCGGCCTGGGCCTGCTGGGCGCCTCCGTGGTGGTGCTGTTCTTCGACGGTGACGCGCCCACCGTGCTGGAGGGCTTCGGCTTCGGCGCCGCGATGCTGGCGATGTTCATGCGGGTCGGCGGCGGCATCTTCACCAAGGCCGCCGACGTCGGCGCGGACCTGGTCGGCAAGGTCGAGCAGAACATCCCCGAGGACGACCCGCGCAACGCCGCCACCATCGCGGACAACGTGGGCGACAACGTCGGTGACTGTGCCGGCATGGCGGCCGACCTGTTCGAGTCGTACGCCGTGATGCTGGTCGCCTCGCTGATCCTTGGCAAGGCCGCCTTCGGCGAGCAGGGCCTGGTCTTCCCGCTGATCGTGCCGGCCATCGGCGCGGTCACCGCGATCGTCGGTGTCTTCCTCACCCGCCCGCGCGCCGGTGAGAACGGCCTGAAGACGATCAACCGTTCCTTCTACATCTCCGCGGTGATCTCGGCGGTGCTGTGCGGGGTGGCGGCCTACGCCTACCTGCCGACGTCGTTCGCCGACCTGCAGAACGCGAGCGAGACGGTCGCCGGACACGACGGCAACCCGGCGCTGATCGCCACCGTGTCGGTGCTGATCGGCATCGTGCTGGCCGCGGTCATCCTGGCCCTGACCGGCTACTTCACCGGCACCGAGGACCGCCCGGTCAAGGACGTCGGCAAGACCTCGCTGACCGGTGCCGCGACCGTCATCCTGTCCGGCATCTCGGTCGGCCTGGAGTCCGCGGTCTACACCGCACTGGTGATCGCGGCCGCCGTGTACGGCGCGTTCCTGGTCGGCGGCACCGGTGTGGTGGCGCTGTTCTGCATCGCACTGGCCGGTTGTGGGCTGCTCACCACCGTCGGCGTGATCGTCGCGATGGACACCTTCGGCCCGGTCTCGGACAACGCCCAGGGCATCGCGGAGATGTCCGGCGACGTGGACGGTGAGGCGGCCGCGATCCTGACCGAGCTGGACGCCGTCGGCAACACCACGAAGGCGATCACCAAGGGCATCGCGATCGCGACCGCGGTACTCGCCGCGACCGCACTGTTCGGCTCCTACACGGACTCGATCTACAGCGAGCTCAACGACGTCGGCGACGGCAAGTTCAACGCCTCCGCGCTGGTCTTCGACCCGTCGACCCTGGTCGGCCTGATCATCGGTGCCGCGGTGGTGTTCCTGTTCTCCGGGCTGGCGATCAGCGCGGTCGGCCGGGCCGCCGGTGCGGTGGTCTACGAGGTGCGCCGGCAGTTCCGGGACATCCCCGGCATCATGGACGGCACCGGCAAGCCGGAGTACGGCAAGGTCGTCGACATCTGCACCCGGGACTCGCTGCGGGAACTGGCCACGCCGGGCCTGCTGGCGATCCTGGCGCCGGTCGCGGTCGGCTTCGGACTGGGCGCCTCGGCACTCGCCGGGTATTTGGCCGGTGCGATCGCCTGCGGCACCCTGATGGCTGTGTTCCTGGCCAACGCCGGTGGCGCCTGGGACAACGCGAAGAAGCTGGTCGAGGACGGCAACCACGGCGGCAAGGGCTCGCCGGCGCACGAGGCCACCGTCATCGGTGACACCGTGGGCGACCCGTTCAAGGACACCGCCGGCCCGGCGATCAACCCGCTGATCAAGGTGATGAACCTGGTCTCGCTGCTGATCGCGCCGGCCGCGGTGGGCATGTCCTCGCTGGGCGACAACGAGAACGCTCCGCTGCGGATCGGCATCGCGCTGGCCGCGACGCTGGTGATCGTTGCCGCGGTCTACGTGTCCAAGCGCCGCGAGTCGGTCATCTCCGACACCCCGGCCGAGGCCGAGGCGAAGGCCGCCTGACCTGTCGGCACTGACCTGGCAGTAACAACCGGGCCCTCGTGGTCACCCTCTCCGGGTGACCCCGAGGGCCCGGCTGGTTTCCGGGGGATCGCCCGGATGTCCTTTGCTACCTGCGACAGCAAGAATCACCCCGTGGACGGACGCCGGGGATCAGCCCGCGGTTCGACGCGCCCGACCCGAGCCTGACTCGATACTGTTACCGATGGCCGCCCCCCGTGTCATCCAGCGCAGTGCATCCCATCAACGAGGAGCTAGAGATGATCGAGGCAGCAGGCCTCACGAAACATTACGGGAAGACCGTCGCTGTCGATAACCTCTCGTTCACCGTCCAGCCCGGCAAGGTGACCGGCTTCCTCGGCCCGAACGGCGCCGGCAAGTCGACCACGATGCGGATGATCCTGGGACTGGACAACCCGAGCGGCGGCGACGTCCGGATCGACGGCAAGCACTACCGCGACCTGCACCAGCCGCTGACCAAGATCGGCGCGCTGCTGGACGCGAAGTGGGTGCACCCGAACCGGTCCGCCCGGGCCCACCTGACCTGGATGGCGGTGTCCAACAAGCTGCCGAAGAAGCGGGTCGACGAGGTGCTCGACATCGTCGGTCTGAGCGAGGTGGCGAACAAGCGCGCCGGCGCCTATTCGCTGGGTATGTCCCAGCGGCTCGGCATCGCCGGCGCCCTGCTCGGCGACCCCGAGATCCTGCTGTTCGACGAGCCGGTGAACGGGCTCGACCCGGAGGGCATCGTCTGGATCCGGACCTTCATGCACCAGCTGGCCGACGAGGGCCGCACGGTCTTCGTCTCCAGCCATCTGCTGTCGGAGATGTCGCTGACCGCCGAGGAACTGGTGGTCATCGGCCGCGGCCGGCTGATCGCCCAGAGCAGCACCAACGACTTCGTCGACCGCGCGAGCGGTACGACGGTCCGGGTGCGCAGCCCGCAGCTCGACCAGCTGCAGGACGTGTTGAAGCGGGAGAACCTGATCACCCGGATCGACGAGGTCGAGGGCCAGGGCAAGGTGCTGATCGTCGAGGGCGACGTGAGCACCGACTCGATCGGTGAGGCGGCCGCGGCGCAGGGCGTCACGCTGCACGAGCTGACCCTGGTGCGCGGCTCGCTGGAGGCGGCGTTCATGCAGCTCACCGGCGACACCGTGCAGTACCACGCACATGGATTGGAAGAGCAGGCGGCAGCGGTGACCGGCGAGGCGCCGGTCGTGCCCCCGACCGAGGTGGCCGCGGGCCCGAAGGAGGACAACTGACATGTCGGTCATCGCAGTAGAGCGGATCAAGCTCTTCACCACCCGGTCGCCGTGGTGGTGCATGATCGTCGCCGCGGTCCTGACCATCGGCCTGGCGGCGCTGTCCACGGCGTTCATTCCCGCCGCGGAGGAGAAGGACGCGACGATCTTCGTCACCCAGGGCGGGGCCCAGCTCAGCCAGATGGTGATGATGGTGATGGCCGCGCTGGCGGTCACCACCGAGTACCGGTTCAGCACCATCCGGACCAGCTTCCAGGCGGTGCCGCAGCGTGCCGCCCTGTTGCTCGGCAAGACCTTCGTGGTCGCGATGCTGTCGGCGCTGGTCGGCTTGATCGCGTCGTTCGGCGCCTGGGGCATCGGCAACCTGTTCGCCAGCGGTGGCGACCTGGCGATCAACACCGGCGCCGAGTGGCGGCTGATGGCGGGCCAGGGCCTGATCTTCGCGCTGTCCGGCGTGGTCGCCGTCGCCGTCGGCATCCTGCTCCGGCAGAGCGCCGCCGCGATCGCGATCCTGATCCTCTGGCCGCTGCTGGTGGAGAGCCTGCTGACCCTGATCCCGAAGGTCGGCGACGACCTGACGAAGTTCGCGCCGTTCACGAACGCGAGCGCGTTCCTGAACCAGGGCCAGGAGTACGGCCTGGCCGGCGACTTCGCCGGCAACCAGGACTTCGCCTTCGGACCCTGGGGTTCGTTGCTGTACTTCGCTGCCTGGGCGGCGGGTCTGCTGGTGATCGCCCTGGCGGTGACCAGCAAGCGCGACGCCTGACGAGAGCCCGGCCGGGCTGAGGGGTCCTGGCCGCAAGCGGCCCGTGGGACGCTCCGGACATCCGGACGGTCCCGCGGGCCGCCCCCATGTCGGCGGCAGCCCGCACCAGGTCTAGCCAGGAATAGGCCCAGATTTGGGACGTTCATCCTTGGTTGTACCACTGGCGGTACCGTCGCCGCGTGATTGGTGAACTGAGTGATCAGGCGGTGGCGGCGCTGCGAGAGAGGCTGCGTGGCGCGGACTACACGGGGGACGGAGTGAGCGATCGCCTGGGCGAATCGGCACACTCGGCGCTGGCACGGAGCGAGACCGCTCCCGCCTACCGCGCGTCCGGATCCGGCGATGCACTCGATACCCTGATCCGGTTGTTCCTGTTGCAGCGCGCGGTGCCGGGATCCCTTGTCGACAAAGCTTTCTCCGGGCTTACGAGCGACCTGGCGCGGACCGGCGTACTCGTTGCTGACAGCAACGGCACAGTGCGGGCCGGGCTGGATATCAGGCCGTACGACGAGGGCTGGTGGGTGGTCGCCGATCTGACACCGGGGTTGGACGGTCGGCGTGAGCCGATGCGGCCGGACTACGTGCTCGGGATCGCGCCGGCCAGCCTGAACCTGGCCGGCCTGGTGGTGCCGGGTGAGGTCGGGTCAGCGCTGGACCTCGGCACCGGTTGCGGCGTACAGGCATTGCACCTGAGCCGCCGGGCGGCGCGGGTGGTCGGCACTGACGTCAACGAACGGGCGTTGCGGCTGGCGGCGCTGACGGCGGCGCTGAACGAGGTCGAGGTCGACCTGCGGGCCGGCAGCCTGTACGAGCCGGTGGCCGGTGAGCGGTTCGACCTGATCGTCAGCAACCCGCCGTTCGTGGTCTCGCCGCCGGGGCCGGACCGGCTCACCTACCGCGAGACGTTGTGGGCGGGCGACGCCGCGGTGGAGCACCTGGTGCGGCAGGCACCGGCGTACCTGACCGAGGGCGGTTGGCTGCAAACGTTGGCGAACTGGGCGCATCGGCGCGGCGAGGACTGGCGCGACCGGGTCGGCGACTGGCTCGGCGACCGGTCGGCCTGGGCGGTCCAGCGTGAGGTGCTGGGCTGCGAGGAGTACGCCGAGCTCTGGCTCCGCGACGCCGGCCTGCACGGCACCCCGGCGTACCTCGAGCGGTACGACGAGTGGCTGCGGTGGTTCGACGGGCAGGGCATCGAGGCGATCGGGATGGGCTGGATCGCGCTGCACCACGTCGAGGGCCGGGCCGAGTGCGAGGAGTGGCCGTACGAGGTCGAGCAGCCGCTCGGTCCGCACCTGCGCGAGCGCCTCACCCGCGCCGAGGCCGGTGCGCTCGACCTGGACGCCGTCCGGCTGGTCACCGCGGCCGACGTGGTCGAGGAACGGCACGGCGTCCCTGGCGCGGAGGACCCGGAGACGATCGTGCTGCGCCGGCAGCGCGGGATGCGCCGGGCCGAGCAGGTCGACACCGCGCTGGCCGGGTTCGTCGGCGCCTGCGACGGCGAGTTGACCGCCGGGCAGATCCTGGACGCGATCGCGCAGCTGCTCGGTGCCGACGCCGCCGAACTCCGGATCGCCTGTGCCGCAAGGATTTCCGACCTCGTCGTCGAGGGATTCATCGGACCTGTGGATAACTCACGACGTGACTCGGTCCGATCCGGTTAGCGTCTCGCGGACCGGTGCACGGGCACCGGCCGAGACGTTCGGGAGGACGAGCCATGCGGGTTCTTGCGGTGGTGTTGGTGGTGGTGTTCGGGGTGGCCGGTTGCGGGAGCGACGTGAAGTATGCGGGTCAGGCGATCGACTCCGATGTCGGGTTCCTCGACCGGGTCGAGCAGCAGTTCCGCGACGACGTGACCAGGGGCCGGGCGAACCTCGCCCCGGGGGCGCACTGCTGGGCGCTCCGCGAGCCGAAGACCGGCGAGATCGACTCGCTGGCGGCCTGCGGGCCGGTCCGGCACCTGGGTGCGACCGAGGACGGCGTCTGGGACCTGTACCGGTTCAAGGCCGTGGTGAACGGTCATGACGTCTCGGTGGACGAGCTCTCGGTGCAGACCAGCGGTACGACGCTGCCGTCCGGCCGCGAGCCGTTCCGCGGCGACGGCGCGAAGGTGCCGGCCGATGCGGACGCGCTGGCCGCGCCGGAGCCGCCGCCGGCGAAGGCCGGGACGGTCGGCCTGGCACCCCGCGCCGTGCTGGAGAACGTCGCCAAGCCGGAGCGCAACGTGGTGGTGATCCCGGGCGGGAAGGTCGAGGTGATCGAGGTCGGCGAGGTGCAGACGCTGCCGGGCGACGAGCGGTCGCCGCTCTACCGGCCGGCCGACGGCGAGGAGTTCCGCGCGATCGGCTTCCGGGTCAGCACCGATCTCGGCTTCAAGTCGGCCGTCGACATCAGTCCGGCGTTCGCGATCGCGATCGGCGGCCGCAAGTCGCCGCTGCAACTGCCCGAGGGTGACGAGCCGCGGCAGGTGGTGGTCTCGGTGCCGAAGGAGAGCGACGCGTCCCTGCTGGTGACCGTCGCCGGGGTGGACCAGGCGATCTCCGTCCGCAGCGGCGAGCGCACGTCGACGAACGCCGCCGCCTACTACCGGGCGAGCAGCAAGGTCGCGGTGAACAAGCAGTTCCCGAACCGCTCGTTCAAGCGCGGTGACTTCGAGATCCAGCACCAGATGACCTTCACCGAGGCGGAACTGACACCGTTCGACCCGCGGCAGGGCTGGGCGCCGGCCGGGCGGTCCTGGCTGAAGCTCGGCTTCGACAACACCACGCTGGACCGGACCGGCGCGAAGGGCACGCTGTACGTGCACACGGTGAACCAGCGCGCCGGGATGACCGCGGTGGACGACAAGGGCCGCCGGTCGCCGATCCCGATGTTGCGGACCGTGCACACCAACTCCTACGGCGACTCGATGTCGTTCCCGGTCGCCGACGACGCGAAGTGGGTCGAGATCAGCTACGCGCCGTCCGGCACGTTCGCGGCGGAGATGGCCGAGTTCGACGTCAACCCGCGCGGCGGCGGTTGGGCGTTCGCGCCGATGAGGTTCCGGATCGCGCTGCCCCGCTGACCGGTCACCGCACTCGGTCGTAGACGAGAGCCAACGTGCCGTGGTCGCCCGCCGCCTGGCTGGTGAGCGCCCACCGGCCCGTGGGCAGGCCGTCGTCGAAGAGTCGCGGCCCGCCGCCGAGGAAGACCGGAAAGATCGTGACTGCCAGCCGGTCGACCTGGTCGGCCGCCAGCAGCGCCTTGATCACGCTCGCGCTGGAGAGCACGAGGATGTCGCCGCCCTCGGTGGCCTTGAGCTCCGCGACCGCCTCCGCGGCCGGCTTGTCGACGATCGTCGTCCGCTCCCACGGCGCCTCGTCGAGGGTGGAGGAGAAGACCACCTTGTCGGTGTCGACGAGCCACTTCGCGAAGGCCTCGTCGCGGGGGTCGGCACCCTGCATGCCGATGACGGTGGGCCAGAAGCCGAGGAAGCCCTCGGCGTTGATCCGCCCGAGCAGTGCCGTCGTCGCCTGCTCCCAGAGGCTGGTCAGGTGGTCGCGGGCGACGTCGGTGACGGCGAACGGCATCACCCAGCCCATGTCCACGGGGTTGTCCGGCCTGGCGTAGCGGCCGTCGAGGGAGAGGGTCGGGCGGCGGCCAGGGCGACGCGATCATCCTGAGGGTCGGCAACTGAGCTCCGGGAGCGAGGTGGACGAAGGAGGATCCAGCGCGCGGGCCGGCGGCAGCGCCGCCGGCCCGCGCAGCGCGGCGTTCTTCGACCTCGACCGCACGCTGATGGCGGGGTCGTCGGGCTGGCACTTCGTCAGGGCGGCGTACGAGCAGGGGATGATCGACCGCCGCCGCCTCGCCGGCGACACGCTCGACGCGCTGAAGTTCCGCCTCTGGGGCTCGACCGACGCGGGCACCGCGAAGGTCCGCGCGCGGCTGGCGACCTACCTCGAGGGCGTCAGGGAGCGCGACCTGCGCCGGCTGGCGCCGCGCGTGCTCGCCGGCGTGCTGCCGCGGCTGTACCCGCAGATGCTCGCCGTCGCCTACGAGCACCAGGACGCCGGCCGGCCGATCTACATCTGCACGGCGGCCTCGCAGGAGATGGCGAGCCTGCTGTCGCTCGTGCTGAGCTTCGACGGCGGGATCGGCTCGCGCTCGGAGGTGCTCGACGGCGTCTACACGGGCCGCGAGGGTGGCCTGTTCACCTACCGCGAGGGCAAGGCGCAGGCGATCCGCGAGCTCGCCGAGCGCAAGGGCCTTGACCTCGCGAGCAGCTACGCCTATTCCGATTCCGAATCGGACCTGCCGATGCTGCGCGCCGTCGGACACCCGGTCGCCGTCAATCCCGACAGCACGCTCGCGCGCGTCGCGGCGCAGGAGGGCTGGGAGGTGCTGCGCTTCGACCGCCTGCACCGCCGCCTGAAGCTCGCCGCGGCGGCGATCGCCGCAGCCGCCGCGGGTGGTGCCGGCCGCGCTGTCGTGCGGCGCACCGCGCCCGTGCCACCGCCCCGACGGCCACCCCGCCGGCGGCCTGACGCGGGCCCTGTCGCGCGCCGAACGCAACGGCACTGAGCCCGCGCGCCCGCGACGGGTTACCGTTGCGGGCGTGAGCAGATGAACATCCATGGCCTGACCGATGACCAGAAGGACATCCGCGCGCTCGCTGCGCGCTTCGCCGACGAGATCGTCGCGCCGCAGGCCATGCAGTGGGACAGGGAGCGCCGCTTCCCCAAGGAGGTCGTCGCGCAGCTCGGCGAGCTCGGCCTGATGGGTGTCTGCGTGCCGCAGGAGCTCGGCGGCGCGGGCGCGGACTACCTCACGTACGCGCTCGTCATCGAGGAGCTCTCGCGCGGCGACGCGGGCCTCGGCGTGACGCTCGCCGTCCACACCGGCGCCGGCACGCTGCCGATCATCGCCCGCGGCACGCGCCATCAGATCGAGCGGCTCGTGCCGCCGCTGGCGCAGGGTCACGAGCTCGCCGCGTTCGCGCTGACCGAGTCCAACTCCGGCTCGGACGCGGGCGCGCTCGCCACGCGGTCGGACAACGGCAACCTGACCGGCACGAAGCAGTGGGTGACCAACGGCTCGGTCGCGCACGTCTACATCGTCTTCGCGAAGGACCCGGAGCGCCCGAGCGCGTTCATCGTGCGCCGCGGCGCTTCCGGCTTCAAGCCTGTGCGCGAGGCGGACAAGCTCGGGCTGAACTCGTCGAGCACGGCCGACCTGCAGTTCCAGGACACGCCCGCCGAGCGTCTCGGCCTGCCCGGTGCGGGCCTGCGGATCGCGCTCGCGACGCTCGACGGCGGGCGGATCGGCATCGCCGCACAGGCGACGGGCATCGCGCAGGCGGCGCTCGACCTTGCCGTCAGGCACGCCAAGGAGCGGCGCACGTTCGGCAAGCCGATCGGCGCTCACCAGGCGATCCAGCAGAAGCTCGCCGACATGCAGACCGAGATCGAGGCGGCGCGCGCGCTGACCTGGCGCGCCGCGCGGCTGAAGGACGCAAACCGCCCGCACACCGTCGAGGGCGCGCAGGCCAAGCTGTTCGCGTCCAGCATGGCGCGGCGCGTGACGGGCGAGGCGATCCAGGTGCTCGGCGGCTACGGCTACACGCGCGAGCTTCCCGCCGAGCGCTACTACCGCGACGCGAAGGTCACCGAGATCTACGAGGGCACGTCGGAGATCCAGCGCCTCGTGATCGCCCGCGCGCTGCTCGGCGAGGCGGCCCGCGAGTAACCCGGTCCGGCCCGCCGCCGCGGGATTTCGGTGCGGCCGACGGCATCTGCGTGAACCCGCACGCTGAGCGCGAATAGGCTACGTCGCGACGTGACGACGAAACCCCTGAGCATCGACCCGATCGCGGAGGCCCGCCGGCACTGGACCGAGCGCTGGGGCGGCGAGCCGGCCCGCCCGATGGCGGCGATCACGTCGATCATGCGCGCGCAGCAGATCCTGCTGGCGCGGCTCAACGAGCTGCTCGGTCCGCTCGGCCTGACCTTCCCGCGCTACGAGGCGCTCATGCTGCTGTCCTTCACGCGCGAGGGGACGCTGCCGCTCGGCAAGATCGGCGAGCGCCTGCAGGTTCACCGGACGAGCGTCACGAACATCGTCGACAAGCTCGAGGCCGACGGGCTCGTGCAGCGCATCGCCCACGAGTCCGACCGCCGCACGACGCTCGCGGAGATCACCGACGCCGGTCTCGACATCGCACTGCGCGCGACCGAGCTGCTCAACGCCGACGGCTTCGGCCTCGCCGCGCTCGCCGACGATGAGCAGGAGCGCGTCACAGAGCTGCTGCGCACGCTGCGTCAGGAGGCCGGCGACTTCGAGTAAGCGGCCAGTGGGCCTTCTCGGAACGTTCCACCGCAACTGCCGGGCGCCGATCACCGCCTGGCGGCGTCCTCGGACACTCGATGTGGCAGAGCCACACCTTCGGTCCTGCGTCCTTGCCAGCCGGCGCCGGCATCCCGGCATTTCCGGCGCGACGTTCCGAGAAGACCCACTACTAGCCGCGCAGCTCGCCGTGCCAGCCGGCGTACGCGACGAGCTCGGCGTGCTTGAGCAGGGGGATGCCGTAGGCGTCGGCAGCGATCGCCGTCCGGCGGCCCTGCTCGCCGTAGTCGAGCGGGTTCTCGCGATCGAGCAGCGCGACCGGGCGCGCGTACTGCGCGCGGAAGCCGCGCTCGTGCTCGATGACCCGGCCCCAGGCGGCGATCACGCCCCAGACGGCGTCGGGCGCGGGCAGGTCGGGCTCGGCGGGCAGCTCGTAGTACGCCGAGAAGCCGCAGTTGCAGTCGCGGTGCGGCGCCTCGTGGCCGCGCAGCGCGAAGCACTTGGCCACGCGATCCTCGTCGACCGGCCACGGCGCCGGCTTTACGCGCGGGGCGACCATCGCGAGCGCGGGGTTCGGCACGAATCGACCCGCCACGAAGATGCCGGAGTACAGCGCGCCGCGCCTGCATCCCCAGCGCCGGAAGCCGACCAGCGGCTCCGCGACCGGCTCGACCGTCACGTCTTGACCGGCGCGGGCCTCGGCGGCGCCTTCAGGGGCTCGCGGTCGGGGGCGGCCGGCCGCACCGGAGCGGGGCGCTCGGTCTCGCGGACGGGCTTTCCGATGTCTCCCATGGCCACCTAGGATGCTACGCACATGAGCGAGGAGCCCCCGCCTGAAGAAGTACCGCTCGAGGGCGAGCCGGAGCGCGGCGACATCCGCGAGGACATCACCAAGCAGCTCGCCGTGCTGTTCCCGCACGATCGCATGGAGCGCATCGCCGAGCGCCTGCGACTTGAGAGCGAGGAGGAGTTCCAGTTCGTCGTCGACCTCATCAGCGCGACGTTCACGCGCGGGATCGAGTTCGGCGCCGTCGAGGTGACCGCGCAGCAGATCGAGCTCGGCCAGCAGACGGCGCCTGCGACGATCGAGATCGCGCACGTCGACCTGCCCTGACGGTGAGATGATCGCGCCCAGTCCGTTCCTCTCGGCGCTGAGCGATGACGATGCGCGTGAGCTGCGCGCGCTCGGCCGGGTCCGGCAGTACGCCGCGGGCGACACGATCTTCCATCAGGGCGACGAGCCGGGCGGCGTCAGCATCCTGCTCGAGGGCCGCGTCAAGGTCTCGTGTGTCACGGCCGCCGGCAAGGAGGTCATCCTCGCCTTTCGCGGTCCCGGCGACATCGTCGGCGAGATCGGCGCGATCGCGGGCGCCTCGCGCACAAGCGCCGTGCGCGCGCTGCAGCCCGTCGAGACGCTCGCCGTCGGCTCCGCCGCGTTCCGGCAGTTCCTCGAGGACCACGCGCGCGCGTCGATGCACCTCGTGCTCATGCTCATCGATCGCCTTCAGGCCGCCGACGAGGCGCGCCTGGAGTTCGCCAGCCACGACGTCGTCGGCCGTGTCGCCCGCCGGCTCGTGGAGATGTGCGAGCGCTTCGGCGAGGACTGCGAGGACGGCATCGAGGTCACGCTCGCGCTGTCGCAGGAGGAGCTCGCCGCGTGGACGGCCTCCTCGCGGGAGGCGGTGGCCAAGGCGATGCGGCTGCTGCGCGAGCTGGGCTGGGTCGAGACCCGGCGCCGCCGCGTCGTCATCCGCGACATCGACGCGCTGCGGCAGCTACGCCGCCTGAGCGAAGGGCTGCGGCAGCGCGGTCGCGACGGGCGCGAGGCCGGCACCGAGCTCCAGCGACGGACACTGGTCGAGGATCGCGCCCTGCAGCGCGCGCAGCTCCGATCCGGGCTCGAGGCCGAGACCGTCGACGAGGACGGCGCGCGCCCTGTGGTAGGCGGCGAGCGCCTCGCTCTGACGCCGGCAGCGGTACAGCGCGATCATCAGCAGCGCGTGCAGGCGCTCGCACAGCGGGTGTCGCGTGACGAGGCGTTCGAGCTCGGGCACCATCGTCGCGTGGGCGCCGAGCGCGAGCTCGGCCTCCGCCCACGCTTCCAGGCCCCAGGTCCGCAGCTCCTCCAGCCGCCGGATCTCCGGCGCGGCGAACGACTCGTAGGCGTAGCCGCCGAAGGGGCGCCCGCGCCAGAGCGCGAGCGCCTCGCGCAGCGTTGCGGCGCCGCGCGCCGGATCGCCGCGATCGAGCTCCGATCGACCGCGGGCGATCAGCCGGGCGAAGCGAGTGGCGTCGATGCTGTCGGGATCGATCTCGAGCGAGTAGCCATGCGACCCGGTCCGGACCAGCGCGCCGGGGTCGAGCTCCGGCGTGACCCGCCGCCAGTCCGCGCCGCAGGCGCAGGACGTTGACCTGGACGCGCTTGGCGCCGCGCGCCGGCGACTCCGCCGACCACAGCTCCTCCACGAGCCGGTCCACCGGCACGCATTCGCCTGCGTGGATGACGAGCATCGCCAGGAGCGCGCCGGGCCGCGCGCGGCCCGGCGCGAACGTGCCGCACGGGCCGGCCGCCTCGACCTCGCCGAGGACCCGGATCTCGACGGCGCCGGCCCGCGGCGCGTGCAACCTGTGCAGGGAGGCGGACGGTGCGACGGCGGCCCGGGCTTCGGTGTCGGTGAGCATGGATGTCACCGTAATCGTGCGCCCGGGGCGGGCACCATGCAGTCGGTCACACCGTGAATGCGTATTTGTACACAGAGCGATCGTTGTCCACACGCGGGTTGCACGGGATACTCACACGGTGCGCGCGCCGACGGGGATCGAGTCGAGCCTCGCGACGTTCGTTCCGGCCGATGTGCGCAGCGCGATCGCCGGCGGCGCGACGCCGGCGGAGCGGCGCCACGGCTCGGTGCTCGAGGCCGACGTATCGGGCTTCACGCCGCTGACCGAGGCCCTCGCGCAGCGGCACGGACCTCAGCGCGGAGCGGAGGAGGTGGCCGCGGTTCTCGACCGCGTGTACGCGCCGCTGATCGCGGAGGTCGACCGCGCGGGCGGCAGCGTCGTCGAGTTCCTCGGCGACGCGATCGCATGCTGCTTCGACGCCGACGACGGCACGAGCGCGCTGCGCTGCGGCCTGCGCGATGCAGCAGGCGATCGTCGCGCGCCGGCGCGACGGCGCGGCGCCGCCGGCCGTCAAGGTCGTGGTCGCGACCGGGGCGTTTCTGCGCTTCTCGGTCGGTGATCCGCGCATCCGCCTCATGGAGGTGCTCGCCGGTCCGGCGGTCGCCGGCCTCGCGGCGATCGCGCCGCTGGCCCGCGGCGGCGAGGTGGTCGTCGACGCGCAGACCGCCGCGCGGCTCGGCGCGCGCATCGAGGTCGGCGAGTGGCGCGGGACGAGGCCGGCGCGTGCGGCGCTCGTGACCGCGATCGTCGCCGGCACCCGCGGCGGCGATGCCCCGCCGCCGCCGCTCGTCGACCCGCTCGCGGCGCGGCCCTGGCTGCCTGCCGCGGTGCTCGAGCGGTTGCGCGACGGGGGCGAGGAGCTGCTCGGGGAGCTGCGGACCGTCGTCGCGCTGTTCGTGCGATTCGGGACCGTCAACGACGCCCGCGACGTCACTCGCGAGCAGTTCGACGCCTATGCGCGCTTTGCGCAGGAGACGATCGACGGCCTCGGCGGCACGCTCTTCAACGTCGCCGTCGATGCGAAGGGCTGCTACGTCTGTGCCGGGTTCGGCGCGCCGGTCGCCTACGACGACGACCCGCTGCGCGCCGCGACCGCGGCGCTCGTGCTGCGCACGCCGCCTGAGGGCGCGGGCCGCTTCGGGCCGGGACGGGTCGGGATCGCGCGCGGCCGCCTCTACGCGGGCGCGTACGGCGGGCCGACGCGCCGCACGTTCGGGCTGCAGGGCAGCACGGCCAACCTCGCCGCTCGGCTCATGCACAGCGCGCGCGAGGGGCAGATCCTCGTCGAGGAGTCGCTCGCACAGCGCATCGAGCAGCGCCACGAGCTGCGTCCGCTCGCGGCGCTCGAGGTCAAGGGGCGCAGCGCCCCCGTGGCGGTGCGCGAGCTCCTCGCTCCGGTGCGCGGTGTCGCGCCGGCGCCCGTCGCCCCGGCCCTCGTCAACCGTATCGAGGAGCGCACGCGCTGCGAACGTCTCGTGCGAGCGCTGAGCGGCGGCAGCGGTGGCGTCGCCGTGCTCGAGGGCGAGCCGGGGATCGGCAAGTCGCGGCTCGTCGGCCACCTCGTCGAGTACGCCGCGGGGAAGGGCATCGCGGTGCATTCGGGCGCCGGCGACCCGATCGAGCGCGGGGCCCCGTACCACGGCTGGCGCGGCGTGTTCGAGCAGGCGCTCGGCCTGCAGGAGCTGCCGGAGGACCCGCGCGACCAGCGCGATCGGGTGCTCGAGCGGCTCGCCGGCGCGCGGGTGGCGGGCGATGGCGGCGCGCCCGCGATCGCCGAGCTCGGCGGGCTGCTGTCCACGGTGCTGCAGGTGCCGCTCCCCGACAGCCCGGCAACGGCGAGCCTGACGGGCGAGGCGCGCGCGGAGGCGACGCGCGACCTGCTCGCGCAGACGCTCGCCGCGCTCGCCCGCAGCGCGCCGACGCTCGTCGTGCTCGAGGACGCCCACTGGCTCGACTCGGCTTCGCTCGCGCTGGCCCTGCGGCTCGCGCTCGCGCCCGGACCGCTGCTGCTCGTGCTCACCACTCGCCCGCTCGCCGAGGTCGCCCCGACCGAGCTCGTGCGTCTCGTCGCCGTCTCCGGCTGCGAACACGTGAGCGTCGGGCCGCTGCCGGCCTCCGAGACGCTCGAGCTCGCCGCGAACGCCGCCGGGCAGCGGCTGCCGGCCGCCGTCGCGGCGCTGATCGAGGCCAAGGCGGGCGGCAACCCGCTCTTCACGCGCGAGCTCGTCTACGCGCTGCGCGACGACGGCCTGCTCGTCGACGCGGCCGGCCGGCGAGCGGGTGGCCCGTTCGCCGAGCTGTTGCGCGTCGAGTCGCCCGACACGGTCGAGGCGGTCATCGCCAGCCGCGTCGACCGCCTGCCGGCCGGCGTACAGGCGGTCCTGAAGGTGGGCAGCGTACTTGGGCTGTCCTTCAGCGCCGCCGCGCTGCACGCGCTCGCCGGCGACGGCGTCGACGACCGGCTCGCCGTGCTCGAGCGGCTCGACCTCGTCGCGCGCGACGGCGCGCAGCGCGACGGTGGCTGGGTCTTCCGCCACGCCCTCATCCACGACGTCGTCTACGCGCGGCTGCTCCATGCCCAGCGCCGGGAGCTGCACCGGCGCGCCGCCGAGCACTACGAGCGCGCGGGCGCGGAGCGCGTCACGCATGCCGCGCTCGCGCACCATTGGGAGCGGGCGGAGGAGCCCGCCCGCGCCGCCGAGCACCTGGCGACGGCGGGCGAGGAGGCGCTGCGCACCGGCGCCGCGAGGGAGTGCGTCGACGCGCTTGCGCGCGCGCTGGAGCTGTCGCCCGACGGGGCCGGACGGCGGGCCGAATGGACGTGGTACATGGCCCAGGCGTGCTACCGGCTGGGGGAGCTCGAACGCTCGATCGCGCTCGGCGCCGAGGCGATCGCCGCGCTCGACCGGCCGGTGCCGGCGTCGACGGCCGGCGTTGTGGCGGGCGCGGCGCGCGAGCTCACGCGCCAGGCCCTGCATCGCCTGCTCGCGGGTCGCCTGCCCCGGCGCGTGCCTGCGACGTCCACGCTGCGCACCGCCGTCGAGGCGCAGCTCATCATGGCCGAGGTCTACTACGTCGCCGCCGACAAGACGCGATCGAGCTACGTCGCCCTGCGCTCGCTGAACCTCGCCGAACGGCTCGGACCGTCGACGGAGCTCGCGCAGTGCTACGGCGCGCTGTGCATCATCGCCGGGATCGTCGGCGCGCATCGCCTGGCCGAGCGCTACGGGACGCTCGCGCGCGAGACCGCTGCCCGCATCGACGATCCCTATACCGTCGCCCACGTGATCCACCAGGTCGGCATGTACCGGTCCAGCAGGGGGCCGTACGCATCGTTCGGTTCCCTGTACGCAGAGGGGATCGCCGGGCTGCGTGCGCTCGGCCACAAGCCGCGTCTGCGCGATGCGCTCGGCATCGCTGGCGTCGGCGATCACATCTTCGGCCGGCCGGCGGAGGCCGAGCGCAAGCTCACCGAGCTGCTCGCGACCGTCGAGCCGCAGGAGATGGCGCTGTGGGCGCAGTGGGCGCCCGGCTGGCTGGGCGCCGTCGCGTTGCGCTGCGGTCGTTCGGAGGAGGCCCTCGTGCGCCTGCGCCGCTCCGCCGAGCTGTCGCGCGGGCAGGCGTTCGACATGACGTCGATCACGATCCGCGCGCTCACCGCGCTCGCGCTGTGGCGGACGGGCGAGGACGATGGCGCCGCCGCCGAGGAGCGCGCCGCCTGGGCGCTCGTCGAGCAGCTGGGCCGCCGGCCCACCGGCCATCTCGTCCTCGACGGCTACTCCGCCCTGGCCGAGCTGTCGCTCGCCCGCTGGGACGCCGCCGCGTCCAGCCACACTCGCCGCCTGGCGCGCCGGCGTGCGCTGTCGGCGTGTCGCAACCTGCGGGCGTTCGCGCGCGCGTTCGGCGTCGGCGTACCGGTGCGCCTGCTGTACGAGGCCGAGCGGCACTGGCGCCTTGGCGACCGCGACCGGGCGCTCGGCATGTGGCGCCGCAGCCGCGCCGCCGCCGCGCGGCTGGACATGCGCTACGAGCTCGCGCTCGCGCACGCCGCGCTCGGCGACCACCTGCCGGCCGGCCAGGCTCCCGCGCAGCACCACCGGGCCAGCGCCGATGCCCTGCTGCGGGAACTGGGCGTGCCCTGCTCGGCCCGCGCGGTGACGCCGCGCCGCCCACCGACCGGCCGATCGGCCGAGCGCTGATGGCCGCGGCGGGCGACAAGCGCCGGATCGCGATCCTCGGCGGCGGCCAGGCCGCGCTGACGGCGGCGCTGCAGCTCACGGACCCCGCGAACCCGGAAAGCGCGCGCAACGAGGTCACGATCCACCAGATCGGCTGGCGGCTCGGCGGCAAGGGCGCGACGGGCCGGCCCGTCGACGACCCCTGGGCGCACATGCGCATCGAGGAGCACGGGTTCCACGCGTGGTTCGGCTTCTACGACAACAGCTTCCGCCAGATCCGGGCGGTCTACGCCGAGCTCGATCGTGACAGCGACCTCCCGCTGTCGACGTTCGAGGAGGCCTTCGAGCCGTTCGACCGCTCCGTCTACGTCGAGCAGATCGAGTGCCGCCCGCTGCTGTGGACCGTCGACATGCCGCGCAACGTCCTGCAGCCCGGCGAGGGCGGCTTGCTGCCGACGCCGCTGCAGCTCGTCTACATGGTCGTCGAGGCGCTCGAGAGCGTCGTCGCCGGCTCCGGACTCGTGGCGCAGCCCGGCGCCTGCGACGACGAGGAGCCGCTCGCCGGCGCGCCGGACCTGCTGCACCTGCTCACGGACGAGACGGCCGGCGCTGCGTCGGTCGAGATCGCGCGCGACGCGCTCCACGCCGCGGCCGCGATCGCCCGCGCGCACGCCGCAGGCGAACTGCATCCGCTCGTGCACGTGCTGCACGCCGGCCGGCGCGTGATCGAGCACGGCCGGCTGCCGGGCTGGCTGCACGACATCGAGGACGCCGCGCTGTGGACGATCTGCGCGCTGCTGTGGATTGCGATGGACATCCTCTGGCATGTCCTCGGCCCCGGGATCGACACGCTGGCGCGGACGGTGCAGCGGCGCGTCTGGATCGTCGCCAACCTCGGGTACACGGCCGTCACCGGGGCGATCAGGGACGGCGTGATCGACGGCGGCTTCGACGTCCTCAACGACGTCGACTTCCGCAGGTGGCTCGGTCGCAACTGCTTCGACGACGGCGGGGTGATGCTGCGCTCGCCGCTCATCGAGGGCGTCTACATCGTCGCGTTCGCCTACCCCGGAGGCGCCGGCACGCTCGGCCCGCCGGAGGCGATCGTCGGCGATCTCGAGGCCGGCACCGCGCTGAAGGCCGGGGCGCGGACGCTCTTCACCTACAAGGGCGCGTTCGGCTACCACTTCCGCGCCGGCACCGCCGACACGTGCTACGGCCCGGTCTACGAGGTGCTGCGCAGCCGCGGCGTCGAGGTGCGGTTCCTGCACCGCGTCCGCAGCGTGGAGGTGCAGGACGGGAGCGTCGTACGCGTGACGATCGGCCGGCAGGCGGAGCTGCTCGACGGCTCCTACGAGCCCCTCGTCGACGTGCGCGGGCTGCCGTGCTGGCCGAGCACGCCGCTGTGGGACCAGCTCGTCGACGGCGATGAGTGGCGGGCGCTCGCGCCCGACTTCGAGTGCCCGTCGCCGGCCGTGCGCGACCGCGAGACCACGGTCGAGCTCGAGCTCGGCGCCGACTTCGACGACGTCGTGCTCGGGATCTCGATCGCGGCGCTGCCGTCGATCTGCGCCGGCCTCGTCGCGTCGCAGCCGCGCTGGAAGGCTGCCGTCCACCACGTCCGGACGGTCCGCACGCAGGCCGTGCAGCTGTGGCTGCGGCGCACCTCGCGCGAATTGGGCTTCCCCGTCGGGCTGCGCCCGGTCGTCAACTGGGACTACAGCCAGGAGAGCCCGCTGAACGCGTGGGCCGACCTCAGCGAGCTGCTCGTCATGGAGGCAGTGGCCGCTCCATGCCTGGCCGCGCAGCCTCGCGTACTTCTGCAGTACGCTCGGCGACCACGGCGCCGACCCGTTCGATCCCTATCCCGATCCGGGACCGCCGACCGCCGCCGTGTTCGAGAACGCGGTGCGGCTCCTCGAGGCACGGCGCGCCGATCCTGCTTCCGGGGCTCGTGCGGGAGCCCGGCGAGGTCGACTGGCGGCTGCTCGTCGACCTGCGCCCGCAGCCGGCAGAGGGCGTAGGGCGCTTGAAGGCGCAGTGGATCAAGGCCAACGTCGCGGCGAGCGAGCGCTACGTGCTGTCCGTCGTCGGCAGCACGAAGCACCGGCTCGGCGCGCATGACGCCGACGGCCCCGACAACCTCTATCTCGCCGGCGACTGGACCCAGTGCGCGATCAACGCCGGCTGCATGGAGGCGGCGACGATCTCCGGGATGCTCTGCTCCAACGCGCTCTGCGGCTACCCGCCGCGCGACGACATCGTCGGCGTCGATTTCTGAGCCCGCGGCGCGCGGTCCCGCACCGCACCGGCGGATCGTGCGTGGCACCCGGCTGCGACCGCGTGTAGGTGAGGTGTAACCGCCGGGTCCGATCGTGGCTGGCGCGCTCGTCCGAGAGCGCACGTCAGCCCCATCGATCCTCCCGAAAGGAGATCGCCGTGCCCGCCTTCAAGCTCGAGACCGCGTTCACCGAGCAGGATCTGCAGCGCTTCCTCGCCTCCGGCTCCAACGTCGTCGTCGCCAAGCCGACCGGCGGCGGCGTCCCCAACGTCGCCTGGGTCGTCTACCGCCCGCTGCTCGCGAACACCATGACGTGGGAGGAGAGCTACGGGATCTACGCGTCCAACGCCGGCATCGTCAACGGCGCGCAGCTCGACCCAGATGTCCCAGACGCCCTACCCCGCGCACGCGGACGCGACGTACTCGCTCAACCCGGCCGGATTCTTCGGCCCGCCCACCAGCGGCGGGGTCCCGAACACCTACTCGGCCGAGAACGAGTACGACAACCTTCCCAAGGGCTATCTCACGATGGGGCTCTACCAGGACGCCAACGTCAACGGGGCGCAGGTGCAGGGCAACGCCGTCTCGGCGGCGCCGGTGATCTACCAGAGCACGGCGGTCATGACCCCGTTCACCACGGTCTACCTGTGGATCCAGTCCTCGGTCGTCAGCAACACCGTCGTCACGACGGTGACCTCGCCGATGACGAAGGTGACGTTCGGGGGGTCCGTCACAGACATCGCGCTGCAGTACGACGCGTCGTCGGGGATCTTCCTGCCGGTCGGCGGCGGCGAGGCCCTCGGCGAGGGCATCGGCGTCGACCACCTCGTCCCGGCGCTGATCTGACCTCAGCCCGGCGCCAGCGCATCGATGAACGCACGATGTCCTCGTGAGCACGGTGACCTGGTAGCCCGCCGCCGCCTCAGCCTCGCCCGAAGCGGCGGCGGTAGGGGCGGCGGCGCAGGAGGAACGACAGGTACAGCAGCGGATAGACGACCGGCGCGAGCAGGCGCGGGCGAATCTCGAAGCGCGGCGCGTCGACGATGACCGTTGCGCCCGACGGGCTGCGGACGAAGCCGTGGTGGTGCTCCCAGGCCGACAGCGGCCATGGCATGACGTCGCTGCTGCGGTCGGCGAACCAGATCGCGTCCTCGCCGCGACTCCAGGGACACGACTTCGCTGACCCAGCGGATCGTCCACGCCGGACGCATCTCGATGTCGATGACGTCGCCGACCGCCAGCCCGATCCGCAGCACGCGCAGCCGCATGAAGCGCGGCGCGACCGACTCGACGAACGCCACCTCGCCGAAGACCGGATAGACCTCGTCCGGGGGTGGCGCCACCGCGGTTCGCACCACGAATCTCATTGCGGCGCGAGCTTACTCGCCGCCCGTGAGGTGAGATTCTCCATCGCCCGCGCGTGAGGTGAGATCCTCCGTCACGTGTAACCGGACTGTAACCGCATGTCCGCAGGCTGCCGCCGACCTTGCTCGACTTCCGCAGCATCACCGGAGACCAACACCACCATGACCCAGCTGCTGACACCTTCGCATCCAGGCGCGATCGCCGCCGGCCCGATCGACGGCGAGCTCGCGGAGATGGTCGACTGGAGCCGTCTCCGGGCCTCGCGCATGGGCTACTTCGCGGCGCTGTACACCCATGTCGAGGTGGCGATCGACGACGCCTTGGCGCGTAGCGAGTTCACGCACCCGCACCTGCTCGCCAGGGTGAACGAGCGGTTCTTCCGTCGCTACGTCGGCGCCTTCGACGAGCGCCGGCGCGGGTTGCCCGCATCCGGCCCCTGGGAGGCTGCCTTCGACGCCGGCGAGAGCGACCGGCTCTGTGTCGTGCAGCACCTCCTGCTCGGGATGAACGCGCACATCAACTACGACCTGCCGATCGCGGTCACCGACGCGCTCGATCCCGACGAGCTGGCGGTGTTCCGAGGGGACTTCGACCGCATGAACGACCTGCTCGCCTCGCTCGTCGACGAGGTCAGCGACGACATCGCGCTCTGCTGGCCGCTGCTGCGCTGGATCAACCGCCTCGGCCGGGGACCCGACGACGTCATCATCGACTTCAGCATGCGCTGCGCGCGCGAGCACGCGTGGTGCAGCGCGCTGAAGCTCTCGCCGCTGGCGGGCGCCGAGCGCGAACTCGCGATCGCCGAGCCTGGATGCCGAGGCCGTGGCGCTCGCACGCGACGTCGCGCGGCCGTCCGTGCTGGGTCGCATCGTCGCCGCGATCGTCCGCGCGGGCGAGCGCGGCAGCGTGCCGAAGATCATCGACGACCTGCTGCACTGAGTCCGGCCACGGACGGCGCCGTCGGGCCGCGCCGCGGGTGACCGCTCCTCCCCCGAAGTTCACCCCGCGCGGGTGACGACGGCCCGGTGCTGGGGATCCACGATCTCGCTGTGACGAACGACGACAAGGCGATCGCGCGCGTGGCCAAGCTGCGCGCGGTCACGGTGCAGCGCGGCGCGTCGCCGCACGAGGCCGCGACCGCCGCCGCGATCGCGGCGCGGCTCAGCGCCCGCCTCGCGGGCGACGGGCCCGTCGCGACCGCTCCGGCGCCCGCGCTGGGTGACAGGCGGTCGCCGCGGTCGCTGCGGTTCGTCGCCTTCGCCTGAACCTCCTGCCTGTCCTGTGCCATCGGTCACACCCGCGCGCGGCCTCACATCTCGCGTGCGATTGCAGGCATAGTGTCTGGCCATGCACAGTGAGGTGGGGAGCGCCGCCGCGGCATCGACGCCGAGCGGCGCGGTCATGGGTCCGTTCGGCAACCCGGACGGCTCTCGGGCTGCGCTGCAGGACGTCCTGAGCCAGTTCGTCGACTTCGAGAACGTGCCGAGCCATGCCGCGCTCGCGACGCCCGCCGACGACCTGTCGGCGCGCGTGCTCGTCGGCAAGATGGGCGCCGGGAAGACCGTCTACATGCGCCGCTTCCAGGCCGCGGCGCGGCAGAACCACAGCCTGTACGCCGACAGCATCCAGGAGGACCTGCCGTCCACCGAGTCGATCGTGCGCGTCTGCCACTGGTACCGCGATTCGGTGCTCACGGAGAAGTGGATGCTCCTGTGGCGGCGGGCGATCATCCGCTCGCTCGTGACGCATCTGGTCTGCGACCGCGAGCTTGCGGCCAACGTCAGCGAGGACGAGGTCGATCTCATCTGGAACGACTACGGCGAGCTGGTCAGGCGCTCGCGGACCCCGCTCTCGGTCTACAGCCAGCTCAACGAGATCCTCATCGGCCATGACAACCAGCGCCAGCTCGCGGCCTACATCCAGAATCCGATGTGGGAGGAGCTCGAGCACCTCGTCGGCGAGATCCTGCGGCGCTCGCCGCCGATCTGCTTCTACATCGACGCGGTCGACGAGGAGTTCGCGAACGCGCCCATGTACTGGATGCGCTGCCAGGAAGGTCTGTTCCTGACCGTCATGCGCCTGCTGCGCAACCCTCGCCTCGGCGGACGGCTGCACATCATCATCTCCCTGCGCGACATCGTCCTGTCGACCGTGCTGCGCAGCGAGCACCAGAACCGCTACCGGGGCGAATCGCACATCCGCGTCCTCGACTGGGATCACGCCGGCGATCACGCACTTTCTCCACGACAAGCTCGCCCGTCTTCCGGAGCAGTACTGGTGCAGGCCCGACGATCCCGCGCGCGGCGTGAGCGCATGGCTCGGGCGCACGACGATTCGCAACGAGGTCAGAGCGGTCGACGAGCCGGTCGAGGACTACCTGCTGCGCCACACGCGACTGCTGCCGCGCGACATCATCATGCTCGGCAACCTCCTCTGCGACGGCGTGTCGCGGGCGCGGGAGCAGGGCGCGACGTCGCTCGCGCACGCCACCGTGCGCGATCTCGTGCACAAGGCCGGCCGCTGGTTCGGAGATCAGCAGATCGCGGTGTGTGCGAATCACATCGCATCGGACACGATGACCCCCGAGGCGTCCAAGCACGGCTTCACGGAGGTGTTCACCGGCGAGAGCGGCTACCGGCGCGGCATCGAGGCCGACCTGCGGGCCTTTCTCTCCGCCTTCGCATACGACCGCATCGACGGTGACACCCGCGACGACGCCGTCACCGCGGCGCGGCGGGCGTTCGAGGGACGGACCGACGTCCTGACGGTGCTCTGGCAGAACGGCCTGCTCGGCTACGAGGAGCGGCCGGACGCCGATATGGCGGTCTTCTACTCCGTCGGTGACATGGACCGCTTTCAGTTTCCGACGGAGGCGCCCATCTACGTGCTTCACCCCTGCGTGCTCGATGCCGTCGCCGGCATCCGCGGCAAGGGACCACCAGTAAGGGCGTATGCCACCTGAGGCCACGAGAGCACGTGGTTTTTCGATGGTCACACGTCATCGAATCGAGCCAGGGCTGCGGTAGCCTCCTGGCGATGTCGGGCCGCGTGTCGCTCTTTCGCTGGACCAACCACCCGGCGGTCACCGTCGCCAACTTCGTGTTCCTCATGCGTGACGTCGTCCTGGCGGCGCTGGCGGTCGGCGGCCTGGTCGCCGGCGCGCTCGCCCACCAGGACACGCTGTCGGTCGTCGCGGTCGCGCTCGCGGCGCTGGCGCTCACCGGCGTCGTCGTGTCCTCCGTCATGGAGCAGCGGCGGACGGCGGGCCTGGATGCGGGCCGCTCCGCGGGCGGGCGGGTGTACCGTCGCACCGCGCGGGCGCATTCCCGCCGTCCGGACCAGACGCCCGACGCGCCGCGCGCGGAGCCTGCCACGCAGGCGGCCTCCCCAGCACGGTCGCCGGCCAGGTCGCAGCGGCAGGCAGCTGAGGGCGGAGATCTGCGACGCGCAGGAGCGCGGCGCGTGGGACGACGACGGCTGGGCGTATCGCAAGCGCGTCGAGGAATGGACCGAGCGCACGGCGAACGTGCTGGCGGGCTGCGGCAGGGACGATCTCGCGCGCGCCCTCGCGGAGGTCGAGGTGCCGCCGCGGCCGCCGTTCGAAAGCCTGCTCAAGGGCTACAGCCCGTCCTATGCGCGGCTCGTCGGGCTCCTCGACGGCCGGCTCGGCCTGCTCGAGCAGTCTCAGTCCTGACGCTGCGACCGGCCTGAGGCCTGCGCGCCCGCGGGGCGTGACGTGCCGCGGATGCTCGCCCGCCGATCGCCCGGTGGATACGCCGGCGGCGATCGGGTACGCTTCATGAAGAAGCGCGCCCTTCCGACTATCTGGATACCGACACTATGGCGACCACCCATCAACCGCCCACGACCGCCGACGAGTGGCGTCACGCATACGGCCTGCAGCCCGAGCGCGACGTCCCGTTCACGACGCTCAGCGGCACGCCCGTCGCGCCGCTCTACACCGCCGACGACGCGCCCGGCGATCCCGGCCATCCCGGCGTCTATCCGTACACGCGCGGCGTGTACCCGTCGATGTACCGCGGCCGGCTGTGGACGATGCGCCAGTTCGCCGGCTTCGGCACCGCGGAGGAGACCAACGAGCGCTTCCGCTACCTGCTCGCCCACGGCCAGGACGGCCTGAGCACCGCCTTCGACATGCCGAGCCTCATGGGCTACGACTCCGACCACCCGCTCAGCCTCGGCGAGGTCGGGCGCGAGGGCGTCGCCGTCGACACGCTCGACGACATGAAGACGCTGTTCGGAGGCATCGACCTCGGCGAGATCTCCGTCTCGATGACGATCAACGCGCCCGCCGTCGTCATGCTCGCCTTCTACGTCGTCGCCGCCGAGCAGCGCGGGATCCCGGCCGAGCGCCTGCGCGGCACGATCCAGGCGGACATCCTCAAGGAGTACATCGCCCAGAAGGAGTGGTGCTTCCCCGTCGACCCGGCGATGCGCCTCTGCGGCGACATGATCGAGTGGTGCACCGCGCACATGCCCAGCTGGCATCCGATCAGCGTGTCGGGCTACCACATCCGCGAGGCCGGATCGACCGCGGCGCAGGAGCTCGCCTTCACGATCAAGGACGGGCTGACGTACGTCGAGGAGGCGATCGCGCGCGGCCTCGCCGTCGACGACTTCGCGCCGCGGCTGTCTTCTTCTTCAACGCGCAGATCGACTTCTTCGAGGAGATCGCCAAGTACCGCGCCGCGCGGCGCATCTGGGCGCGCGAGCTGCGCGAGCGCTTCGGCGCGACCGACCCGCGCTCCTGGCGGATGCGCTTCCACACGCAGACGGCAGGCGTGTCGCTCACCGCTCAGCAGCCGCTGAACAACATCGTCCGCACCGCGATCGAGGCGCTCGCCGGCGTGCTCGGCGGCACGCAGTCGCTGCACACGAACTCCTACGACGAGGCGCTCGCGCTGCCGACCGAGGAGGCCGCGCGGATCGCGCTGCGCACGCAGCAGATCATCGCCCACGAGACCGGCGTGACGAACACGATCGACCCGCTCGGCGGCGCGTACTTCATCGAGGCGCTCACCGACCAGCTCGAGCGCGAGGCCTACGACTACTTCAGCCGGATCGACGAGCTCGGCGGGATGGTCGAGGCCGTCAAGCAGAACTTCCCCCAGCGCGAGATCGCCGACGCGGCCTTCGCGCTGCAGTGCGAGTACGACGGGCGCGAGCGGATCCTCGTCGGCGTCAACGACTACGTCGACGCCGGCGACCAGGAGATCCCGATCCTGCGCATCGACCCCGAGCTCGAGCGCAAGCAGCGCGGCCGCCTGCAGGCCGTGCGCGCCCGGCGCGACGCCGGCGCCGTGGAGCGCACGCTTGACGGCGCTGCGCGCGGACGCCGCGCGCGACGCCGCGAACCTCATGCCCGCCCTGCTGGACTGCGCTCGCGCGCACGCCTCCGAGGGCGAGATCGTGCGCGCGCTGCAGGACGTCTTCGGCTCGTATACGGAGACGCCGGTCTTCTGACGCCGACCGGCCGGCCGCCGCCCGGCGCTCAGGCCGAGCGCAGCGGCGGCTCGGGCAGGTTGCTCAGGTACTCCGTCAGCTGAGCGTGGGTCAGGGCAGCGCTGCGGCGCAGCGCGTGCGCCTCGGCGCGGGTCAGCGGCGGCCCGTCGGGAGCGGACCTGCCGCCGTCAAGGCAGATCAGCGTGGGCGTGATGACTCGTCGGAGGCTGTCGGTCGCTTACGCGCCACGAGCTGCCCCCTTTCCGTGTGGGGAGAGGAAGCCCGTCATGTCCGCAGCGTCCTGCTGCGTCCTCGGACGGACCTTGGTCTCAGCAACGCTATCCCTCCTGTCAACGCCGCAGACCGGGGTCCGCGACGAGCCGCTGGCTATGCTGATCTCCCGCTAATCGGGAGCGGTCGCCGGCCGGCTCCTCACCACCGCAAGGAGCTGATGGAGGACCCGCTCGCGCTCACCGTCGGCTGCACGTTCGGGTTGCACTCCGTCCAGCCCGCCTCGGCGATCATGCAGGTCGCGCCGCGCCTGGAGGCCGGCGTGTCGATCCACGCCGAACGGTGGGACACGAGCGCCGAGCACCACGGCTACGTCGACGGATACGGCAACCGCTGCGAGCGGTTCGCGCTGGCCGCCGGCGACTCGCAGATCACGTACGAGGCGGATCTCGTCCTCAGCGCTCCGGCCGACCTGATCGAGCTCGACGCCCCCGAGATCCCGGTCGCGTCGCTGCCCGACGAGGTCATGAGCTTCGTCATGCCCAGCCGCTTCTGCCTGCCCGACGAGCTCGGTCACGAGGCCTGGCAGCGCTTCGGCGATCTCGAGCCCGGCTGGGGACGGGTGCAGACGATCGTCGACTACGTCCACGAGCATCTGGAGTGGGTCTCGGGCGCATCGAACCCATGGACCACCGCCGCCGACGCCTACCGGGCCGGGCAGGGCGTCTGTCGCGACTTCGCGCACCTCGCGATCACGTTCTGCCGCGCCCTGAACATCCCCGCGCGCTACGTCTTCGGCTACATCCCGAACATCGGCGTCGCGCCGCCGCCCGAGCCGATGGACTTCGCGGCGTGGTTCGAGGCCTACCTCGATGGTCGCTGGCACACGTTCGACGCCCGCAACAACGTCCCGCGCACCGGCCGTGTCGTCGTCGGCCGTGGCCGGGACGCCGTCGACGTCGCGCTGATCACCTCGTTCGGGCCGCTCACGCTGACGGACTTCGAGGTGCGCGCGGCGCCCCCGGCCTGAGCCGGCTGCGCGGAGTCCGAACAACGGATGACGAAGAACTGCGAGCGGATCCGCCACTTCTGCTCGCACGGCGAGGATGGCCGCGGAAACTGCCTGTCGCCGAGCGGCAAGCCGGTCCTGACCGCCGTCCGGCGCCGGTAGCGCGGCGACCGCGAAGGAGGATGGCCGGGCGCCGTTCACGGCGCGCGGCGGCGCGCGAGCGCTCGGGCGAATATGATCCGCGCGCCCGCGGGCATCAATGACCGTATGACCGACCCTGCATCCCCAGGCAAGAAGATCCGCGTGGTCGTGGCCAAGCCCGGCCTCGACGGGCACGACCGCGGGGCGAAGATCATCGCGCGCGCCCTCCGCGACGCGGGCATGGAGGTCATCTACACGGGCCTGCACCAGACGCCCGAGCAGATCGTCGAGACCGTCATCCAGGAGGACGCGCAGGCGGTCGGCCTGTCGGTGCTGTCGGGCGCGCACATGACGCTCGTGCCGCGCATCGTCACGCTGCTGGAGGAGCAGGGCATCGACGACATCGTCGTCATCGTCGGCGGCACGATTCCCAGCGACGACATCCCCGAGCTCAAGCGCCTCGGCGTTGCGGAGGTCTTCACGCCCGGATCGAGCACCGAAGCGATCATCGACTTCATTCGCGGCGCGGTCACGGCCTGACCCGGCCCGCCGCCGCGGCCGCCACACGATTGACTGGTCAGTCAATCGGCTAGTCTGACGCCATGTCCTGTTCCGAAGGAGGCTCCAGTTGAAGATCTGCGTCCTGGTGAAGGAGGTCCCCGACGCCGCCGTCGAGAAGCGGATCAACCCGTCGACGGGGCGCATGGACCGCAGCGGCGAGCGCAACCTCAACCCGTATGACACGCATGCGATCGAGGCCGCGATGCAGGTCAAGGAGGGCGGTGAGGTCGAGGTCGACGAGATCGTCGCGGTGACGATGGGCCCGAGCACCGCGGTGCGCGCCCTGCACAAGGCCGTCTCGCTCGGCGCCGATCGCTCGGTGCATCTCAGCGACGACGCGCTCGCCGGCTCGGACGTCGTCGCCACCGGCTACGCCCTGGCCAAGGTGCTCGAGCGCGAGAGCCCCGACCTCGTCCTGCTCGGCCAGCAGTCAGACGACGGCGAGTGCTACACGATCGGCGCCGTCGTCGCCGACTACCTGCAGATGCCGTCGCTGACGCAGGTCATCCAGATGGACGTCACGGACGGCAAGCTGCGCTGCGAGCGCCAGGCCGAGTACGGCTACGACACGGTCGAGATCGAGCTGCCCGCGGTCATCTCCGTCGGCGACGCGATCAACGAGCCGCGCTACCCGTCGCTGAAGGCGATCATGGGCGCCAAGAAGAAGCCGCTGGATGCCGTCGGCATCGGCGACGTCGGCATCGAGGGCGACCGCGTCGGCGAGGCCGGCTCGAAGGTCGTCTGCGGGGACTTCAAGGCCCCGCCGCAGAAGGCCGCCGGCGAGATCATCGAGGACGAGGACACCAACGAGACGGTCGAGAAGATCATCGCCTGGCTCGACGAGAGGAAGCTGCTGTCATGAGTGGGATCCTGGCGTACGCGCTGCACTACGACGGCGCCTTCAACAAGAACTCGCTCGGCGGCGTCTCCGAGGCCGCGAGGCTCGCCGGCGAGCTCGGCTGCGAGGCGCATGCGGTCGTCATCGGCGACGTCTCCGACGAGCTCGCGGCGACGCTCGGCAACTACGGCGTGACGAAGGTCTTCCGTGCCAAGGACGCGCCCGAGGGGCTCGCCCAGCCGGTCGTCGACGTCATGGCGCAGGTCATGGACGACAACGGCCACGACTACGCGCTCTTCGGCGGCGGACTGCTCGGCTTCGAGATCGGCGCCGGCCTCGCCGCGCGGCTGAACGCCGGCGTGACGATGGAGGTCACGCAGGTCAACGTCGAGGACGGCAAGCTCACCGCCGAGCGCCCGATCCACGGCGACTCGTCGATCTCGACGTCGCGCTACAAGGATCGCGGGATCATCATCGGCCGCCTGAACGCCTTCGAGACGGCCGCGCCGAGCGACGCCTCGGCCGAGGTGCAGGACGTCGACGTGACGCTGTCGGAGTTCTCGTCGCGGATGACGATGGTCACGCGCGGCGAGCAGCGCGGCGAGGACATCGACATCGAGGGCGCGGACATCCTCGTCGCCGGTGGCCGCGGCCTCGGCAAGCCCGAGGGCTTCGAGCTGTGCGAGGCGCTCGCCGCCGCGCTCGGCGGCGCGGTCGCCGCGACGCGCGCGGTCGTCGACGCGGGCTGGTACCCGTACTCGACGCAGATCGGGCAGACCGGCAAGACCGTCTCGCCGAAGCTCTACCTGGCCGCCGGCATCTCCGGCGCGATCCAGCACAAGGTGGGCTTTCAGTCCTCGGAGAACATCGTGGCGATCAACAAGGACTCAAACGCCCCGATCTTCGAGTACTCCGACCTCGGCATCGTCGGCGATCTCAACAAGATCCTGCCGAAGCTCACCGAGGCCGTGAAGGCGAAGAAGGGCTGATCGCGGCATGTCCGGCAGTAACGGAGGCGCGCCGGCCCCGGCGCAGTTCCCGCCCCCGGTCGATCCGCAGGGCGAGTTCATCAAGCACGGCCTCGATCCCGAGGACGAGCTGATCGAGGTCGGCATCGCGATCGTCGGCGGCGGCACGGCGGGACTGGCCGCCGCCAACCGCCTCCTGCAGCTGCTGGCCGACGACGAGGAGCTGCTGGAGTCGCTCGGCGAGGTGCCCGTCGCGGTCATCGAGAAGGCCAAGACGTGCGGCGGCCACAACCTGTCGGGCGCGGTCATGCGGCCGGGACCGCTGCAGCAGCTGTTCCCCGACCTTTCGCGCGAGGACTGGCGCAAGGAGGGCTTCGCGTTCGGCGCCGTCGACAAGGAAGCCGTCTACCTCATGCCCTCCGCGAAGAAGGCGCTGAAGATCCCGACGCCGCCCCCGTTCAAGAACCACGGCAACGAGGTCGTCTCGGTCGCGGCGCTCGCCCGCTACCAGCAGCGGATCGCCGAGGAGGCCGGCGCCTACATCCTCACGGAGACCGCGGCGACGCAGCTGATCGTCGAGGACGGCGCGGTCGTCGGCGTGCGCTCGGGCGACAAGGGCCGCGGCAAGGAGGGCCAGGAGCTGCGCAACTTCGAGCCGGGGACGGACGTCAAGGCGAAGTTCACGGTGCTCGCCGAGGGCTGCTGGGGCCACCTGACGGGTGCGGCGATCCGCGAGTTCGACCTCGCCGACGGCCGCGAGCCGCAGGTCTGGGAGCTCGGCGTCAAGGAGGTGTGGCGCGTTCCCAAGCCGCTGAACCGGCTGATCCACACGATCGGCCCCTGGCCGCTGAAGCTGTCGCCGAAGTACGGCCAGATCGGCGGCACGTGGCTGTACCCGATGAAGGACGAGAAGACCGGCGACGACCTCGTCTCGATCGGCTTCGTCGTGGACCTGGAGTACGCCGACGCCACGACGTCCGCCCACGACCTGCTGCAGCAGTTCAAGCTGCACCCGCTGGTGCGCGAGATCCTCGAGGGCGGCGAGCGCGTGAGCTGGGGCGCGAAGGCGCTGCCGGCCGGCGGCTGGTGGTCGATGCCGAAGCTCACGATGCCGGGCGCGCTGCTCGTCGGCGACTCGGCGGGGATGGTCGACACGGTGTCGCTGAAGGGCGTGCACCACTCGCTGCTGTCGGGCAAGCTGGCGGGCGAGGCGATCTACGCGGCGCTGAAGCGCGGCGACTCGTCCGTCGAGTCCTACGAGCAGGCCGTCTCGGACTCGTCGATCGGCAAGGAGCTCTACGCGGTGCGCAACACGCGCCAGCCCTTCCAGAAGGGCTTCCTGCGCGGCGGGCCGCTCGTGAACCTCATGATCCTGACGAGGGGTCGCTTCCCCGGCGGGCGCTGGAAGTGGCATCGCAACGACGAGAAGCCGATGTTCATCGGCGACACGAAGGACGGCTATCCCAAGCCCGACGGCAAGTACACGTTCGACAAGCTCTCGTCGGTCTACATCACCGGCAACGCGACCCGCGACGACGCGCCGAACCACATCCGCGTGCGCAAGCGCGTGCCCCGCGAGGTGGCGGAGACGTGGGCCTGGATGTGCCCGGCCGGGGTCTACGAGATCCCAGAGGACGCCCCGGAGCACGGGCTGGTCGACGTGATCGTCAACTACACGAACTGCGTGCAGTGCGGCGCGATCACGGCGAAGGGCGGGCGCCTGACGACGCCCGAGGGCGGCGACGGGCCGCTGTACCAGAACACGTAGGGGCGGGCGCGGGGCGTCCGGCGGTTCCTCACGCAGCCAGGAGGTCGGCGATTCGCGCCCTAGCTGTCCCGCGACCCGCGACACCTGCCGCGCGGACGCGGACGCGGCGCAACTTGCGATGGGCCCCGTTGTCCTAAGGACGCATGGGTCGCTCGCTGCTGCTCGCCGTCCTGCTCGTCCTCACAACGATGGCGTCGTCCGCCGTTGCCCAGCAGCCCCAGACCCAGCCGCAGCCGCGCCCTCCGCTGAGCGCCACGCTGGAGTCCTGCGCCGCAAGCCCGCTGCCCGTCGAGCGGCTCGCGTCGTTCGTGGCGTCGATGCCCGCGTACGCCCGCGCGACGCGGATGCGCGTCCGCTTCGACCTCGAGCGCCGGCGCCCCGGCGAGCGCTACTGGCGCCGCGTCCGCGCAAGCGGCTTCGGCGTCTGGGAGCGCTCGGCGGCGGACGTCGCCGGCTTCGTCTTTCGCAAGCGCGTCAACGGCCTGCCGGTGCCGGCGAGCTACCGCGCGCTCGTGCGCTTCCGCTGGATCGCGGACGACGGCTCAGCCGTGCGCCGCGCCCACGCGCGCACGGCGGCATGCGAGCAGCCCGACCTGCGCCCCGACCTCGTGCCGGGCGCCCTCACGGCGATCCTCGCGGTGCAGCCCGGCCTGGCGATCTACACGCTCGTCGTCACCAACGCCGGTCGCTCGACCGCGAGCCCGTTCAGCGTCAGCGTCGGGTCCGCCAGCGCCGAGGTCGCGCCGCTGGGCCCGGGCGATCAGCGCACGATTGCCGTGCTGGCCCTGGCCTGCGCGGCGCGCACGAGGATCGTCGTACGCGTCGATGCCGACCGCCGCGTCGAGGAGTCCGACGAGCGCGCCAACGCGGCGCGCCGGCCGTGCCCGCTGCTGCTCGGTTGAGCGTCCAGCCGGCCGCGAGTCCCTCGGTAGACTGGACGGACCATGAAGACCGATATCCATCCCGAGTACGTCGCCTCGCACGTCCGCTGTACGTGCGGAAACGAGTTCATGACGCGCTCGACGCAGGGCGAGATCCACGTCGAGATCTGCTCGAACTGCCACCCGTTCTACACGGGCCGCCAGAAGCTCGTCGACACCGGCGGCCGCGTCGATCGCTTCAAGCGCCGCGCCGCCAGGCGCCAGCTCGACAAGAAGTAGCCGCGCCCGCCGATGTCGGCCGCGCAGCCGGAGCCTGAGCGGCCGTCTGCGGGACCGCCGCCGGCGAGCGAGCCGTCCCCGTCCACGTCCCCGCCCTCGCAGCAACCACCACTCGTCGCCTCGCGCGACGCGCCCGTCGGCGGCCAGGCGGTGCTCGAGGGCGTGATGATGCGCGGCGTCTCGACGTGGGCCGTCGCCGTCCGCGCGCCGGCGCCCGAGCAGATCGCCGGCGGCCGCCACATGGCCTCCGGCGAGGCCGCGCGCGGCGAGATCCGCGTCCAGAGCTTCCCGCTCGTCTCGGTGCTCAAGCGCCACCGCTGGCTGCGCTGGCCGGTCATCCGCGGCGTCGTCGCGCTCGGCGAGTCGCTGCAAGCTCGGCCTCAACGCGCTGAACATCTCGGCCAACGCCCAGCTGCCCGAAGGCGAGGAGGAGATCTCGTCCGGCACGTGGGCCGGCACCGTGGTCTTCGCCCTGGCGCTGGCGGTCGGCCTGTTCTTCCTGCTCCCCGTCGGCATCACGAGCCTCTTCAAGGACGCGCTGCCCAACTCCGTCGTCTTCGTCCTCGTCGAGAAGCTCATCCGGATCACGATCTTCGTCACCTATCTGTGGGCGATCTCCCGGCTGAAGGACCTCCAGCGCGTCTTTCAGTACCACGGCGCCGAGCACAAGACGATCTCCTGCTACGAGGCGGGCATGCCGCTGACGCCCGAGAACGCGCAGCGCTTCAGCCGCCTGCACCCGCGCTGCGGCACGAGCTTCCTGCTCATCGTCATGATCGTCGCGATCGTCGTCTTCGCCCCGCTCGGCACGCCCGCCTGGTACTGGCTGCTCGCCTCGCGCGTCATCGGCATCCCGCTCGTCGCCGGCCTCGCGTTCGAGGTCATCAAGTGGTTCGGCCGCAACCGCGCCAAGCGCTGGGCGCGCGTGCTCATGACGCCGGGACTGAAGCTTCAGCTGCTCACGACGCGCGAGCCCGACCTCGGTCAGCTCGCGGTCGCGATCGCGGCGCTCGAGGCGGTGCTCGCCGTCGAGACCCCGGGTGAGGCCAGCGAAGAGGACCGCATCGGGATGGAGGTCGTGGCGTGAGCGCCGATCAGGCGCTGAGCCGCAGCCCGGCGCGGCTGGGCATGTCGGTCTCGTAGCTGACGACCTGGTTTCGGCCCTCGTCCTTGGCGCCGTAGAGCGCCTGGTCGGCGCAGCGCAGCAGGTCGTCGGCCGTCTGCCCCGGGGCGAGCCCGGCGACCCCGGCCGACAGCGTCACGCCGTGGCGCCGCGCCAGCGAGGAGTCGGCGCTGATCGCCACGAGCATGCGCTGCGCGACGAGCGCGGCCTGCTCGACCGGGCAGTCGGGCAGGATCATCGCCATCTCGTCGCCGCCGATGCGGGCGAGCAGGTCGCCGCCGCGCATGGCGGAGCGCAGATTGTCGGCGAGGCTGACGAGCACGCGGTCGCCGGTCGCATGGCCGAACCGATCGTTGATCGTCTTGAAGTGGTCGACGTCGACGAGCATCACCGACAGCGGCCGCGAGTGGCGGTTGGCGCGCTCGGTCTCCTCGGCGAGGCGCTCGTCGAACGTGCGGCGGTTCGCCAGGGCGGTCAGCGGATCGGTGCGCGCCTGCGTGGCGAGCGCCTCGTGCGCCTGTGCGTTGGCGACCGCGACGCTGGCCAGTTGGGCGAAGCGGGCCAGCCGCTTCTCGTCCTCGCGCCGGAACTCGGTCGAGTCGCGCATCGCGAGGACCATGCCCCACGAGCGCCTGTCGATGAGCACCGGCGCCGCGATCCGGTGGCGAAGCCGAGCGAGTCGCGTCCCGGCTCGAACGTGCAGCGCCGCGCCCTGCGGCTCTTGCGCAACATCGCGCAGAGCCCGTCGGGCAGGTGCGTGGCGACGGCGTCGACCGCCAGCAGGCGCTGCTCGTCGCGCGCCCACGAGCCCACGTTGCGGTACCGGTCCTCGTCCTCGAAGCGCAGCACGTAGCCGGCCTCGGCCTTCAGCAGGCGGCCGACCTGCTCGGCGACGAGCCCGAAGAGGATCTTCGGGTCGGCCTCGCCCGCCACCTGCGTGGCGACCCGCTGCAGCGCGGTCTGCTCGCGCGCGAGCGACTGCGCCCTGGTCGCGTTGCGGCGCAGCGCCTCGGCGCCGTCGACCTGCTCGATCGCCAGCCGCGCGAGATGGACCGAGCGGTCGATGACGACCTGGTCGCGGCCGGGCGCCCCCGGCGAGCGGTAGTAGATCGTGAAGGTGCCGAGCACGGCGCCGTTGCGCGACAGGATCGGGGTCGCCCAGCCGGCGCGCAGCCCATGGGCGGCCGCGAGCTCGACGAACCACGGCTGCAGCCCCGCCGTGGCGATGTCGCGCACGACGACCGGCTCGCGCCTGGACGCCGCCGTGCCGCTGATGCTGCTGCCCTCCTCGACGGCGACGCCGTCGAGCGCGGTCGTGAAGCCGCGCGGCAGCCCGAGACCGGCGATCATGTGCAACCGGTCGACCGCGCCGCGGGACCGTTCGAGCCGCATGATCGCGGCCCGCATGCCGGGGGTGTGCGCCTCGGCGGCGTGCAGCAGCTCGCTCAGCGTGCGGCCCAGCGGCGCGCGCGCCGCGATGAGCTCGAGCACCGCCTGCTGGCGGTCGCTCCAGCGCTTCTCGCGCTCGGCCTCGCCGCGGACGGCGAGCAGGTCGAGCTCCGTCAGCGCCGATGCCGCCAGCTCGCCGACGAGCTCGATGTCCTGGATCGTCCAGCGCCGCGGGCGGATGTCCATGACGCAGAAGCTGCCGACGGCGCTGCCCTCGCGGTCCAGCAGCGGCGTGCCGAGGAAGGCGACGCCTTCGTGGTCGCTGTTCGCGCGCCAGCGCGTCGAGCGCGCGTCGCCGATCGCGTACGGCTGGCCGCTGCGCACGAGCTGGCACGCGAACTCGCGCAGGCGCGGGCTGTCCGCGGCGGATTCGGGCGTGGCGGTCGCGCTGGCGACGACGCCACGCTCGTCGTCGATGAGCGTGATGACCGCGGCACGCGCGCGCAGTGCCTTGGCCGCCCAGCGCGTCAGCCGGTCCAGCGCGCCCGAGGCCAGGACATCGAGCCCGGATGCGGGTTCGCCTTCCCCGGGTTGCGGCCCTGTGGTCGTGCTGCCTGGCTGCACGTGTGCTTCATCGGTTTTTTGGTCTGGGGCCTTGAGTGCTATGACGGGCGCACCTGTGCCTGAAGGATAGACCCGGTTCTGCTCTACCCTCGAACATTGTGATCGAGCAACTCGTCGCGCAGATCGAGGCGCGCTTTGCCGAGGCGCAGCGCGAGATGTCGGACCCCGACATCTTCGCGGACCGCCAGCGCGCCGCCGCCGCAGGGCGCAGCTACCGCCAGCTCGAGCCGGCGGCGAAGCTTGCCGAGGCCTGGCGGCACGCCGTCGACGACGAGGCCGGCGCGCGTGAGCTGCTCGAGGAGGGCGAGGACGCCGAGGTGCGCGAGATGCTCGTCGCCGCGCGGGCGGAGATCGAGCGCATCGAGCAGGAGATCCGCCTCGCGCTCGTCGAGCGCGACCCCAACGACGACAAGAACGTCATCGTCGAGATCCGCGCCGGGGCCGGCGGCGACGAGGCGAGCCTGTGGGCCGCCGACCTGTTTCGCATGCTCTCCAAGTACGCCGAGCGGCGCGGGCTGACGGTCGAGCTGCTGGAGACCGGCGAGGGAGCGTTCACGTTCGCGATCAAGGGCGACGGCGCCTACTCGATCTTCAAGTTCGAGGGCGGGACGCACCGCGTGCAGCGCGTGCCCGCGACCGAGTCGCAGGGCCGCGTCCACACCTCGACCGCGACCGTCGCCGTGCTGCCCGAGGCCGACGACGTCGACATCGAGGTCGACCCCAACGACCTGCAGATCGACGTCTACCGCTCGTCGGGCCCCGGCGGACAGTCGGTCAACACGACGGATTCGGCGGTGCGGATCACGCACAAGCCGAGCGGGATCGTCGTCTCGATGCAGGACGAGAAGTCCCAGCTGCAGAACCGCGAGCGCGCGATGCGCGTCCTGCGCGCGCGCCTGTACGACGCCGCGCTCGCCGAGCAGCAGGCCGAGCTCGCCGCCGACCGCCGCTCGCAGGTCGGGACCGGCGAGCGCGCCGAGAAGATCCGCACGTACAACTACGGCGAGCGGCGCGTCAAGGACCATCGCATCAACCTGCTCGTGCACAACCTCGACGAGGTCCTCGAGGGCGCGCTCGAGGAGTTCACCGAGGCGCTGCAGTCCGACGAGAAGCGCCGCGTGCTCGAGCTGCAGGCGACGGCCTGAGCCGGCTGCGAGCGGGCGGGCCGGTGAACGCGTTCGGCGGGGCGTCGGTCCGCGAGGCGCTCGACTCGGCCGTCATCGCGATCGCCGCCGCCGGGTCCGACACGCCGCGGCTGGACGCCGAGGTGCTGCTGGCGGCCGCGCTCGGCGTCGACCGCACGGCGCTGTTCCTCGACCCGTCTGCGGGAGGTGACGGGGCCCGCGGTGCGCGCGTTCCAGGACGCCGTCCGGCGCCGCTCGGCGGGCCGCGAGCCGGTCGCGTACATCACCGGCCGGCGCGGCTTTCGGCACATCGAGCTTGCGGTCGACGCGCGCGTGCTCGTGCCGCGGCCGGAGACCGAGCTGCTCGTCGAGGTCGGCATCGAGCTGCTGGCGCGCGGCGCGCGGGTCGTCGACGTGGGGACCGGCAGCGGCGCGGTCGCGCTGGCGCTGAAGGACGAGCGCCCGGATCTCGAGGTCATCGGCACCGACGTCAGCGCCGGCGCGCTCGCGGTCGCGCGGGACAACGCCGCCCGGCTCGGGCTCGGCGGCGACGTCGCGTTCGTCGAGGGCGACCTGCTCGCGGGCCTGGGGGAGGTCGACGCCGTGCTCTCCAACCCGCCCTACGTCGCCGACGGCGAGCGCGCCGCGCTCGCGCCCGAGATCCTGCGCCACGAGCCCGCGGGCGCGCTGTTCGCGGGCGCCGACGGCCTGGACGTGATCCGGCGGCTCGTGCCGGCCGCCGTCGCGGCCGGCGCGCGGCTTCTGGCGATCGAGGTCGGCGAGGGGCAGGCGGCGGACGTCGCGGCGCTGATGGGGGAGGCGGGCTTCGCGGCCGTGCAGATGCGCCGCGACCTCGCCGGGATCGAACGCGTCGTGGTCGGCTCGCGGTGAACGCCTTCGAGGACTGCATCGCCGCGGGCGGCGTCGCGGTGTTCCCGGCCGACACGGTCTACGGGCTGGCGTGCGATCCCACGCTCGGTCTCCGCCGTCGCCCGCCTGTACGGGATCAAGGGACGCCCGGGCGACAAGCCGGCGGCGGTGATGTTCTTCGCGCTCGATCGCGCGCTCGCCGCGCTGCCGGAGCTCGGTCCGCGGATGCGCGCGGCGCTCGAGGCGCTGCTGCCCGGCGCGGTCACGCTGCTGCTGCCCAACCCGCTCGCGCGCTATCCGCTCGCCTGCGGTCCCGACCCGTGGACGCTCGGCCTCCGCGTGCCCGCGCCGGGGCCGCTCGCCGACGTCACCGTGCCCGTGCTGCAGTCGAGCGCCAACCGCTCCGGCGGCATGGACCCGCGCACGCTCGGCGAGGTCGATCCCGCCGTGCGCGACGGCGCCGATCTCGCCGTCGACGGCGGCCGGCTGCCGGGCACGCCGTCGACGGTCGTCGACCTGCGCGGCTACGAAGCGGCGGTTCGTGGTCGGTCGTGCGCGAGGGCGCCGTCGCGCGCGAGGAGATCGCCGCGGCGCTGTGAGCCCCGCGAGCGCCGCGTGCGTTCGCGGCCCGCGGCGGCCTCGTAGGATGAATCCATGCGCATCGCCATCGCCTCAGACCACGCAGGATTCGAGCTCAAGGAGCACGTCAAGGCGCAGCTGCAGAGCGCCGGCCACGACGTCGTCGACGTCGGTCCCGCGACCGACGAATCGACCGACTACCCGCGCTACGCCCGCCCGGCGGCGCGGCTCGTCGCGGACGGCGACGCCGATCGCGGCGTCCTCGTCTGCGGCTCCGGCGTCGGCGTCTCGATCGTCGCCAACAAGGTCCCCGGCGTGCGCGCGGTCAACGCGCACGACCCCGAGGAGGCGCAGCTCGCGCGCGCCCACAACGACGCGAACGTCGTGACGCTGTCCGGTCGCCGGCTCGACGGCGAGGCGGCCGACGCGATCGTGGGCGCCTTCCTCGACGCCGAGTTCGAGGGCGGCCGCCACGCGCGCCGCGTGGACCTCATCGAAGAGGACTGAGAGGACCGCTCCGGCAGATACAGTCGCTGCCGTGCTCGACGAGCTCGACGCGCTGGCGGCATTCGCGATCGCCCTCGTGGCGACGGCCGTGCTGACCCCGCTGACGATGCGCTTCGCCCGGCGCATCGGGGCGATCGATCGCGCGCGCGGGCGCGGCCTGGCGCCGGGCGGGACGCCGCTGCTCGGCGGGCTGGCGATCTTCGCGGGCGGCGCGATCGCGGCCATCGCGGTGCTGCCGGGCAGCGAGGTGCTGCACGGGATCCTCGTGGCGGCCGCGGTCATCACGGTCGTCGGGGCGATCGACGACCGCTTCGAGCTGTCGGCGGCCTGGAAGCTCGCCGGCCAGGTCGTCGCGGCGTCGATCGCGGTACAGGCGGGCGTCAGCGTCGACAACGTCACGATCCCGTTCGTCGGCGCGGTCGACTTCGGCGGGCTCGGCGGACCGCTGACGGTGCTCGGGCTCGTCGTGGTGATGAACGTCGTGAACCTGTCCGACGGCGTCGACGGCCTCGCGGCCGGCGTCTGCGCGCTGAGCGCCGCGGCGCTCGCGGTGATCGCCTTCGACCTGCAGCGCAACTCGGCGGGCGTGCTCGCCGCGCTGACGGCGGGCGCCGCGCTCGGCTTCCTCATCCACAACTTCCACCCGGCGTCGGTCTACATGGGCGACTGCGGATCGAACCTGCTCGGGCTGCTGCTCGGCTGCGTCGCGGTGCTCGGCTCGGTGAAGACGAACGCCGTGCTCGCGCTGATCTTCCCGCTCATCGTGCTCGCGGTCCCGTTCCTCGACACGACGTTCGTCGTCCTGAAGCGGATGAAGTACCACCGGCCCGTCTACGCCGCCGACCGCGAGCACTTCCACCACCGCATGGACCGCATCGGCTTCTCGACGCGGCGCACGGTGCTCTACCTCTACGCGTGGACGCTCATGCTCGCGCTGCTCGCGATGGCGCTGCGCTTCGTGCCGTACTCCGACAACGGCGGCTCGCTGCACCTCGGCTGGTCGCTCGTCATGGGCGTCCTGCTCGTGGGCGCGCTGATCGCGTCGGTCTACCTCGTCTACGTGCTCGAGATCCTGAAGTTCAAGCGGCTGGACTCGATCCGGCTGCGCCGCGTCAAGCCCGAGACGAGCGAGGAGGAGATCGACTCCGACGTGGCGCACGCGGCTGGAGACGGGCGAGTTCGACGCGGTGCGGCGCGAGACGGAGGAGTTCGAGCGGCTGGGGTCGTAGGGCCGCTACGACGCCGTACACCGTCGCGATCCAGATCCGCTCCAGCGCGCGGACCAGCTCGTCGTCCGGCACGCGCCCGTCCTGCAGGAGCATCTGGTGCAGCGTGCGCTCGGTCATCCAGACGAGTGCGAACGCGGTCGCCTCGGGCTTCACCGGCGACCCGCCCCGCCACCGCCCGCGCGGCCGGCGGCGACCTCCGACGCGATCCGCTCCGCGGTCGCGTCGACGAAGCGCCCGACGAGGGCGTGCCAGAACGGCCCGACGACCTCGTCGTACGTCGACACCTCGACGATCGCGCACACGAGCGGCCTGTGGGCGCGGTACAGCGCCGCGATCCTGTCGAGCGCCATCGTCAGCTGCCCGGGCCCGTCGCCGGCGCTCGACCACCAGGCGTCCGCCTCGCGGTAGAGCTCGTCGGAGAGCTCGGACGCCAGCCGCACGAGCAGCTCGCGCTTGTCGGCGAAGTAGAAGTAGAACGCCGTCCGCGAGATCCCCGCGCGCGTGGCGATCCGCTCGACGCTCAACGTCGCGTAGGTCGCGCCCTCGCCGAGCAGCTCCTCCATCGCCCGCAGCACCGCGGCCTCGATCGCCTGGCGCTTCGGCGTGGGCGCCTCGGGCCGTCGCGACAGAGTCTGGACATTCACGGTCCGCGCAGGGTAGTGCTGATCGGCGCCGAAGGTCACGTCCGACCACTACGGTTCCCGCTCGATGCACGTGTCCCATCTCGATGCCGCCGAAGCGTTCGTGACGCTCGACGGCTCGACGATCCGCGAGCTGGCGGGTCGCGTGTCGCTGCCGGCGCAGCACCAGTCGCTCGCCGAGGCGACCGTGCCGGTCGCCGGCGCGACCGCCGAGCACTACCACGTGCGTCAGCGAGGAGCTGTACTTCTTCACCGCCGGCACGGGCCATCTGCGCGTCGGCGACGAGTACCGCGACGTCCGCGCCGGCGACTGCGTCGTGATCGCGCCCGGCGCGATCCACAAGCTCACGAACACCGGCGACGAGCCGCTCAAGCTGCTGTGCTGTTGCGCGCCCGCCTACAGCAATGACGACACCGTCCTGACGGGCGGCTGACCCGCGTGACACGCGTCGTCGCGCCGCTGGCGCTGTGCACCGTGCTTCTCCTGTTCGCCGGCGTCGCGAGCGCCGAGGCGCAGGCCGCGGCGCTCCCGGCGGCGGCCGGCGCGGCTCCGCCGCAGACAGGCGTCGAGGTCGGCATCGCCGACCAGAAGGCCGACATGTTCGCCGACCCGCGCTTCGCCATGCTCGGTATCACGCGCGCGCGCCTGGCGATCGGCTGGGACGCGCTCACGAGCCCGTGGCAGGTCGCCGAGCTCGACGCCTGGCTGCGGGGCGCGCAGGCGGCGGGGGTCGAGCCGCTCATCTCCTTCATGCACTCGCGCACGAACCGCCGCAACGTCCCGACGCCCGAGCGCCTGAAGTACGAGTTCCGCCGCTTTCGCCAGTTCTACCCCTGGGTCACGACGTTCGCGACCTGGAACGAGGCCAACCACTGCGGCGAGCCGCTCTGCCACCGCCCGAAGCTCGCCGCGGCGTACTACCGCGCGCTGCGCCGCGAGTGCCCGACCTGCACGATCCTCGCGCCGGAGGTGCTCGACATGCCGAACATGGCGGCGCTGGGTGAGGTCCTTCAACCACGCGCTCGGGTTCACGCCGCGGATCTGGGGGATGCACAACTACGTCGAGGCCAACCGCTTCAAGATGCGCCGCCTGCGCGAGCTGCTGCGCGCCGTGCCGCGCGCGCAGGTCTGGCTGACGGAGACCGGCGGGCTCGTGCGCCGCGACAACGGCAGCACGACGGAGATCCCCGAGGGGCCGCGCCACGCCGGCGAGGTCACGCGCTACATCTTCGACCGCATCGTGCCGAAGAACCCGCGCATCAGCCGCGTCTACATCTACCACTGGAACTCCGCGTCGGCGACGGCGTCCTGGGACTCGGCGCTCATCACGCCCGGCGGGCGCGAGCGCAGCGCGCTGTTCGTGCTCGCCCGCGTGCTGCGCTTCGGCCTGCGCCCGCGCGAGGACTTCCACTCCACCGATACGCGGTAGCGCCTGGCCGGGCCGCGGGTAGGCTGGCCGCAGGGTGATCGTCGACTGCGCGCACTACAAGGACGGGCGCTCGCCAGGACACCGGCCCGCTGGGACTCGACGAGGCCGCCGAGCGCTGCAAGGACGAGGGCTTCGTCTGGCTCGGCCTGCACGACCCCGATCCCGAGGAGCTGCGCGAGGTCGCCGACCGCTTCCACCTTCCCGAGCTGGCCGTCGAGGACGCGATGCAGGCCCATCAGCGCCCGAAGATCGAGGACTACGAGGACGGCTACTTCCTCGTCCTGCATACGGCCCGCTACCTCGACGACGTCGAGGAGGTCGAGTTCGGCGAGGTGCACGTCTTCACCGGCCCCGGCTACGTCATCGTCGTCCGGCACGGCGCCGCGAGCGAGCTGCACGATGCGCGTGAGCGCCTCGAGGAGCAACCCGGAGCTCCTGCGCGAGGGACCGGCGGCGGCGGTCTGGGCGATCACGGACAAGATCGTCGACGACTACGAGCCGGTGATGGCGGGCCTGGAGAACGACGTCGAGGAGGTCGAGGTCGCGGTCTTCGGGGAGCGCAGCGACGAGACCAAGCGCGTCTACTTCCTGCGCCGCGAGCTCGCCGAGTTCTACCGCGCGGTGCATCCGCTGCTGGCGCCGCTGGATCTGCTCCTCTCGACCGAGCATCCCGAGACCTCGACGCTGCTGCGCGATCACCTGCGCGACGTCACCGACCACGTCAAGCGCATCGAGGAGGCGATCGCGACCCAGCGCGAGCTGCTGACGAGCATCCTGCAGGCGAACCTCGCCGTCATCTCGGTGCAGCAGAACGACGTCGTCAAGCAGATCTCCGGCTGGGCGGCGATCATCACGGTGCCGACCCTGATCGCGAGCATCTACGGCATGAACTTCGACCACATGCCCGAGCTGCGCTGGCGCTATGGCTACCCGGCGTGCCTGTTCGTCATGGCGGTCGCCGGCGTCGCGCTGCACCGAGTCCTGCGGCGCGCGGGCTGGCTGTAGCAAGATCCCGCGATGGGACACGAGGGACGCCTGATCCTGGCTGCGGGCCTGCTGCTCGCGATCGGCCTCGCGGCGTCGCTGCTCGCCGGGCGGCTGCGGATTCCCGGCCTCGTGCTCTTCCTCGGCGTCGGCATGCTCGTGGGCTCCGACGGCCTCGGGCTGATCGCGTTCAACGACTACGAGCTCGCGCGCACGATCGGGATCATCGCGCTGGCGCTCATCCTCTTCGAGGGCGGCCTTGCGGCCGGCTTCCAGGAGATCCGCCCGGTGCTCGGCTCCGCGCTGAGCCTCGCGACGCTGGGGACGCTCGTGACGGCGGTCGTCACCGGCCTTGCCGCGTACTGGCTGCTGGACCTCTCGCTGCTGCAGGGGATGCTCGTCGGCGCGATCGTGTCCGCGACGGACGGCGCGGCGATCTTCGCCCTGCTGCGCGGCTCGACGCTCAAGCGCCGCCTCGCGCGCACGCTCGAGGGCGAGGCGGGGATGAACGACCCGGTCGCGGTGCTGCTCGTGCTCGGCTTCATCGAGTGGATCAAGCGCCCCGACTACGGGATCGTCGACATGGCGCTGCTGTTCGTCCAGCAGCTCGGCATCGGCACCGTCGTCGGCATCGGCGTCGGGTGGCTCGCCGTGCAGGCCTTCCGCCGCGCGCACCTGGCGACCGGCGGGCTGTACCCGGTCGCGTCGCTCGCCGTCGTCGCGATCGCGTTCGGCCTCGCCGACGTCTTCCACGGCTCGGGCTTCCTCGCGGTCTACCTCGCCGGCCTCGCGATGGGCTCGGCCAACCTGCCCGCCCGCCAGACCGTGCACGTGTTCCACGACGGCCTCGCCTGGGTCGCGCAGCTCGCGATGTTCCTCGCGCTCGGCCTGCTCGTGTTCCCGCACCAGCTCGACGACATCGCGTGGCAGGGCACGCTGATCGCGCTCGTGCTCGTCTTCGTCGCACGGCCGCTGGCGGTCGTGATCGCGACGGCGTTCGCGCCGCTGGGGATCGGCGACCGCCTCGTGCTCGGCTGGGCCGGCCTGCGCGGCGCGGTGCCCGTGGTGCTCGCGACGTTCCCCGTCATCGAGGGCATCGACGACGAGCGCGCGTTCTTCAACATCGCCTTCTTCGCGGTGCTCGTCTCGACGCTGCTGCAGGGCTCGACGTTCGAGCCGCTCGCGCGTTGGCTCGGCGCGACGACGGAGGAGCCCGCGCTGCCGCGCCCGCTCGTCGAGGTCGGCACGATCCGCCAGCTCGGCGCGGACGTCGTCGAGGTGCCGATCACCGAGGGGGACGCCGCGATCGGCGTCCGCGTGCGCGACCTCGGGCTGCCGCGCGACGCGCTCGTCAACGTCCTCGTGCGCGGTGACGAGGCGCTGCCGCCGCGCGGCTCGACGCGCCTGGAGGCCGGCGACCGGCTGTACATCGTCGCGCGCCAGACCGCCCTGGCCGCGCTCGAGGACGCGCGCGAGCGCTGGCGCCACGGCCCGGTCGGCCCGGCGCCGCGGCCGGCGCGCACGCCGCCCACGGGCGCTCCGATCTTCACGACGCGGCCGTGGACCGACGCCGACGGCGATCCCGACGCCCCGGTGAAGGTGCTCGGCCTCGCGGTCGTCGAGCGGCTGAACACGCGCTGGGACGTCCCCGGGGCGCTCGTCGTGCTGGAGGACGGGCGCTACGCGGTGACGGGGCCGCATGTGCTCGTGGGCGCCAGGGAGCAGGTGCAGTGGCACGCGCGGCGGCGGTTGCGGGGGTCGGCGACGGATGCCGAGCGGGCTTGGTGGCAGGAGGTCATTGGGGCTTCGGCTTTGTGAGGCTGGTGTTTCGGGTGTCGTGGTGCCGGGGCTGTGGCCGGGGTGTTTCGGGTGTCGTGGTGCCTGCTCCCGGGAGGACACGTGGGCCTCCTGTAGGGCGTGGGTTGTGCAGTAGCCGCCAGACCCTTCCCCGGGGAGCAGGACCACGCACCCGAAACACCCCGGACCTGCGCGCCGGTGGACCGCCTGCTTCCGCCGGGCGGGTGGGGAGAGCTGGTGGTGGCTTTGTGAGGCCGGCGCGTCGCCTGACTGCTCGTCAGCCGTTCAGGTCCAGGGCGCTCAGGAGGTTTGAGTAGTCGTCTGTCCATGGGGGGCGGGATGAGCGCCGGCAGTCGTGCCAACGTCGTCGGTGATTGCGCTGAGGTCGCGCGTGTGCCTGGCCATCACCACCCAGTCCGACGCGTCCGTCTCGGGCCGCCCGTCGTTCCGCTCCTGCTGTCCTGCCTGCGCGACGCACGCCATGCTCGCGTCGCGGGCGAGGTTCCGCAGGACGGGCTCCAGGGCGACGTAGGTGTTCGACACGTTGAAGGCGACGATTCCGTGCTCGCGCAGCTTCGAGCGGTACAGCGCGAGCGCCTCGCGGGTGATGAGGTGGACGGGGACGGCGTCCGAGCTGAATGCGTCGGCCATGATCAGCCCGTAGCTGCGATCGGGGGCGTCGAGCAGCCTGAGCCGGGCGTCGCCGAGGATCACGTCGAGCGTTCCCGGGCACACGCGCAGGTAGGTGAAGAAGCGCGGGTCGCGGGCGATGCGCTCGACCGTCGGGTCGATCTCGTAGAAGGTCCACCGCTCGCCGGGCTTGCTGTAGCACGCGATCGAGCCCGTCCCGAGGCCGATGATCGCCGCGCGCGTCGTGACGCTCGGGGGCATCGCGCTGAGCAGCTGACCGATCGGACTGCGGCGGTGGTAGTAGCTGATCGGCGTGCGCTCGCGGCCGGGGGAGAGGTCCTGCGCGCCGTGCGTCGTGGTGCCGTGGACGAGCCGGTGCAGGTTCCCACCCTCGGCCGCCGTCACGCGGTAGACGCCGAAGAAGCTGCGCTCGCGATGCAGCTCCCGGTCGTCCGGGGCGGAGGCCAGTGCCACCGCCAGCACGATCGCGCCGATCGACAGGCCGAAGCGCAGCGGGCGGCGGACGAAGTTGATGGCGACGCCCGCCGCCATGCTGAAGGCGAACATCCTGCCGTACTCCTGCGCATCCTCCGCGAGGGCGGTCAGCGACGACGATCAGCGCGACCATCGCGCCGAGGACGAGCGGCAGCCCGAGGTCGAGCCAGCGTGCGTAGCGGCTGGGAGCGATGAGGGGCGGACGCCCCGGCAGGCAGAGGATCGCGAGCACGAGCGCGATCGGGTACTCGGCCAGGGCATCGAACAGCGCGGGCGCCACGATCGCGTTGAACGCCCCGCCGAGCGCTCCACCGAGCGAGATCAGCAGATAGAACTCGGTGAGCCACCGCGCCGGCGGGCGGTCCTGCGCCAGCCTCCCGTGGCACACCACGGCGATGACGAAGAAGCCCGCCAGGTGAACCGGCACGACGATCCACAGCGGACCACGGATCCCCAGCAGCGCGATCACGAGGATCAGCAGCACGACGCCGGGCAGCGCGAACACCATCGCGCGCTGCAGCCGGTCAGGACGCGAGCCCGGGGCGAAGACCAGGATGAACGAGATGAGGTAGAGCGAGAGCGGCAGCGACCACAGCAGCGGGATCGGCGCCACGTCGGTCGTGATCGTCGTCGTCACGCCGAGCATCAGGCTCGACGGGACGAAGGCGAGCCCGACCCAGCGCAGCCGCCTCGCGAGCGTTGGCCGCGGACCCGCGCCGAGGACGCTGCGCGACCAGCATCAGGGGCCGCCGCGGGCCCAGCCTCGGAATCTCCTGTGGCCCCCGCCCCGCCGGCCCCCAGGCGCCGCGGCGAGCGCCACACCGCGGCCGCGCACGCGAGCACCAGCAGGACGAGCAGCCCATAGCCCCACGACCACAGGCTTCCCTGCTCGTCGAGGCGCATCGACGGCTCGACGAGCAGCGGATATCCGAGCAGGCCGAGCACGCTGCCGATGTTGCTCGCGCGGTACAGGAAGTAGGGATCCGCAGCCGCGGGGATGATCGGTCGCGGCGAGCCAGCGCTGCAGCAGCGGCGCGGTCGTCGAGACCACGAAGAACGGAAGCCCGACCGCGACCGCCAGCAGGCCGAGCAGCCACGGCACCGGGTTGCTGTCGCCGGAGGGATCCAGCCGTCGGGAACGGCGACCGGAAGCACGAGCAACGGCACGAGCAGGACAGCGATGTGCAGCACGGCCTGCCGGCGCACCCCGAGGCGCCGCGTGCTCTCGTGCGCGTAGAGGTAGCCGGCGAGGAGCGTCGTCTGGAAGAACAGCATCGAGGTGTTCCAGACGGCCGGCGTGCTGCCGAACAGCGGCAGCACGAACTTCGCGAACATGGGCTGGACGAGGAAGGTGAGCCCGGCGCTCAGAGAGGAGCGTGGCCGAGAAGAGCGCGACGATCCCGCTCCCGCGCCCTCGCCGGCGGGCGCGTGTGCGTGCCGACGATCCGGGCGTCGCCTTGGAGAGTGAGGCCATGAGGGGCGGGACTCTAGGTGTCACCCGGCGCCCGGTGCGGATGCCGGGCTCGACCGGATGCTCAGGGTTCGGAGCGCCTGCTCGGCGTCGTGCCTATGGCTGCTGCGCGGGCTCGATCTGGACGAGCGGCTGCCAGGACTCGTGGTCGACCTGCAGGGTCGTGTGGCGGATCCCGAACCTGTCGTGCAGGACGCACTGCAGCTCGCGGCGGCGCAGGTGGCAGTCGTCGCCGGGGGCGACGACGACGTGGGCGGCGATGGCGACGAAGCCCGACGTCACCTCCCAGACGTGCAGGTCGTGGATCTCGACGATGCCGGGCATCGCGGCGAGCGTGCGACCGATCTCGTCGGGATCCAGGCCCGCGGGCGCGGCCTCGAGCAGCACGCGGGTCGACGCGTGCAGCAGCGACCAGCCCGAGCGCAGCATCAGCGCCGCCACCGTGAGCGCCGCGAGCGCGTCGACCTGCTCCGGCCCGCCGAAGGCGATGACGGCGCCGGCGACGATCGCCGCGACCGAGCCGTACAGGTCGGCGAGCACGTGTGCGCGCGCGCCCGCGACGTTGAGGCTCTGGCGCTCGGAGCGCGACAGCGCCAGGAACGCCGCGACGTTCACGAGCGCGCCGACGACGCCGACGACGATGACGACCGGGCCGTCGACGTGGGGCGGCGCGCCGAGTCGCCGCACCCCCTCGACGGCGATGACGCCGGCGAGCAGGAACAGCGCGGCGCCGTTGATCTGCGCCGACAGGATCTCGGCGCGGCCGAACCCGAACGTGAACGCGCCCTTCGCGGGCCGCGCGGCAAGTCGCGCGGCGAAGAGCGCGAGCCCGAGCGACGCCGCGTCGGTGAGCATGTGCGCGGCGTCGGAGAGCAGCGCCAGGGAGCCCGCGAGCAGGCCGGCGACGACCTCGACGACCATGAAGCCCGCGATCAGCGCGAGCGCGACGCTCAGCCAGCGGTGGTCGGCGTCCGCGGACGGGGCATGCGAATGGCCGGCGTGGGAACCACCATGGTCATGGTCATGGCTGTGTCCGCCGTGCATGCGTTCGATCGTACGCGCTGCCGGGCGCGCGGTCATTGCGTGATGCGTGACGACGAAACTTCCATAGAGAGAGGGCTCACCGCACCGCCTGTCGTGCCGGGTGTCACAAAGTTGTTACAAAGTCCGCACAAGCGATATGCTGCGCGACGACAGCCATCGGACCTCGGCAGTGGCCGCGCCCCTTGCGCGGTCTTGCTGTCTGTAGGGTCCGCGACGTTCCGTGCCCGCTCCCGCCCCCACCCACCCACCCCTCATGGCCGCCCCTGAGCACAAGCCGCTCGCGCGCGGCGCCGTCGCCGGCCTGATGCTGCTCTCGTCGCTGCTGCTGTGCGGCCTGGTCGGCGGCATCGTGGGAGCGATCACCGGAGCGGTCGGCATCTTTCTCGCGCTCGGCATCTTCATCGGGTTCGTCGTCGGCATCGTCGCCGTGCGTGCACGCTTTCCGGATCTATAGAGATGACGATGCTGCGCTACATCGATCTCGATCCTGCTCTGGCTCACGGTGCCGCTCGCGCTCGTGCTCGGCGCGCCGCAGTTGGGCCTGCTGCTCGCCGCCGTCGTGTGGACCGTGCAGCGGCTCATCGCGCTTGAGGTCGACCGCAGGGCGCGGCAGCGCGAGAGCGTGCGTGAGGCGATCGGCCTGAACCTGGCGACGATGTTCGCGCGCATGTGGCTCGTCAGCGCGACCGTCGTCGTGGCCGGCGTCGGCGGCGAGCGCGAGGACGGCGTCGCGGCTGCCGCGGTGCTGCTCGTCGCCTTCACGATCTCGCTTGTGGCGACGCTCGTCGCGCGTGCGCTGCGCCATTCCGACCCACGACCGGGAGCCCCGACTCCGGCATGAGCAAGCGGGCGAAGATCTTCTCGTTCCTGGGCGTCTACCTGCTCGGCCTCGTCCTGCTCGTCGCGCTCGCAGGCAGCGGGGGCAAGAACGACGCCTACCAGCCGCAGAACGAGTTCAAGCTCGATCCCTGGATCAACCTGCCGGGCCCGTTCGACATCAACAAGGCGGTCGTCTACGTCATCATCGCCGCCGTCATCACGGTCTGGGCGATGATCTACATCGCGCACCGCATGCAGGACCGCCCCAACCGCGTGCAGACCGCCGTCGAGACGGTCTTCAACCTCATGCGCGACAACATCACGCGCAACAACATGGACGCGAGCATGGCGGCGAAGTGGTTTCCGTTCATCGCCACCCTGTTTCTCTTCATCTGGATCTCGAACCTCATCGGCTTCATCCCGCTGCCGACGAACACCGAGCACTCGATCAACGTCTTCGGGCTGACGATCCCGTCGTTCGCGATCTACTCTGCGACGGCGAACCTGTCCGTTCCGCTCGTCCTGGCGCTCGTCGTCTTCATCGGCTTCACGGTCGAGGGGGTCCGAGCGAAGGGCCCGTTCGGCTACCTCAAGGGGCTCATCCCCTCGGGCGTCACCGGCGGGATGGCCGCCTTCATCTTCGTCCTCGAGCTGTTCTCGAACCTCTTGCGGCTCATCTCGCTGAGCGTCCGGTTGTTCGCGAACATCCTCGCGGGCCACCTCATCATCCTCTTCATGGCAGGGCGGCATCGCCGTCCTGCTCGGCATCGCCGCCATCGGCTGGCTGACGCTGCCGCTCGGCGTGATCCTCTTCATCTTCGAGGTCGGGCTTGTCGCGACGCTGCAGGCCTTCATCTTCGCGACGCTCGCCTCGATCTACTTCGGCGGCGCTGTCGCCCACGACCACTGATAACGACTAGAAGGAGCATTTCGTGGACCTGTACCTCACCTCGGAGATCATCGCGGCGGCCGTCAAGGATCCCGTCGAAATCGCCGGCGGCAAGGTCGCGCTGGGCGTTGGCGGTGGCCTGGGTGCCGCGGGCGCCGGCATCGGCATCGGCTACATCTTCGGCAACGTGATCCAGGCGCTCACCCGCCAGCCGGAGATGAAGGACGAGATCACCTCGATCCAGTGGCTCGGCTTCGCCCTCACGGAGGCGTGCGTGTTCTACGGCCTCGTCGCCGGCCTGCTGGCGTTCTTCCTCTAGAGCCGACGATGTTCGACGTGCTCGTCATCGCAGCAGCAAAGGACGAGGGTGGCAGCTTCCTCGTCTCACCCGATGTCGGGCTGATGGTGTGGACGCTACTCGTCTTCGCGATCTCCGGCTATCTGCTGAAAAAGTACGCCTTCCCGCAGATCGCGGAGGCGCTTGACCGCCGTCAGCGCATCATCGAGGAGTCGCTCGAGACGGCCGCCAGGACGCGCGCCGAGGCCGAGGAGCTGCTCGCCGAGTACCGCGAGCGCCTGGCCGCCGCCCGCGAGCAGGCCGAGGCGATCCTCGCCCGCGCCCGCAAGGCGGCCGAGACGAGCGAGCAGGAGACCCTCGCCGACGCCAAGAAGCGCCGCGAGGAGCTGCTCGCGCAGACCAAGCGCGACATCGAGGCCGAGACGCGGCGCGCGATCCAGGACATCCGCAACGAGGTCGCCGACCTCACGATCCTCGCGACCGAGAAGATCACCCGCAAGGTCCTCACCGAGGACGACCAGCGCCAGCTCGTCGAGGAGACGCTCGCGGAGCTCGACTTCTCCGCCCTGGCCGGCGACAGCGGGAGCAAGGCGTAGGCCATGGAGGAGATCGCCGAGGTCTACGGTCGCTCGCTGTTCGAGGTCGCCTCCGAGCACGACGCGACCGACGAGATCCGCGAGCAGCTCGGCCAGTTCGCCGACGCGCTGGACGCCAACCGCGACCTTGCGATCTTCTTCTTCTCGCCGTACTTCTCGACCCAGGAGAAGAAGGACGGCCTCGTGAAGCTGCTCGACGGCGCCAGCGAGACGTTCGTCAACTTCCTCGAGCTGCTCATCGAGAAGCACCGCATGCCGGCGATCTTCCGCATCCGCCGCTACTACGAGACGCTGTGGGAGCAGGCCCATCACATCCTGCCGGTCCAGATCGCCACGGCGGTCGCGCTTGACGAGGGCGTCGCGCGCCGGCTCGGCGAGCAGATCGAGAAGACCACCGGCCAGCGGATCGAGCTCACCGCGCGCGTCGATCCCGACATCGTCGGTGGCATCGTCCTGCGCGTCGGCAACTCGATCCTCGACGCATCGATTCGCAACCGACTCGAAAACCTGAGAAAGGCCGTCGCACGCGGCGCGGCCTAAGGAGCTGACACGACCTCCATGCAGATCAAGCCCGACGAAATCACCTCCATCCTCAAGAGCCGTATCGAGGGGCTGGACGCCGGCTCCGCCGAGCTGACCGAGGTCGGCACAGTCCTGTCCGTCGGCGACGGCATCGCCCGCGTCCACGGACTCGAGAACGCGATGTCGTTCGAGATGCTCGAGCTGCCGCACGACGTCACCGGCCTCGCGCTGAACCTCGAGTCCGACAACGTCGGCGTCGTGCTGTTCGGCGCCTGGGAGCACATCAAGGAGGGCGACACGGTCAAGCGGACCGGGTCGCTGCTCGAGATCCCGGTCGGCGAGGAGCTGCTGGGCCGGATCGTCGACCCGCTCGGCAAGCCGCTCGACGGCAAGGGCGACATCAACACGAAGACGATGCGCCCGGCCGAGTTCAAGGCGCCCGGCGTCGTCCAGCGCCAGCCGGTCGTCGAGCCGCTGCAGACGGGCATCAAGGCGATCGACGCGATGATCCCGATCGGCCGCGGGCAGCGCGAGCTGATCATCGGCGATCGCCAGACCGGCAAGACCGCGATCGCGCTCGACACGATCATCAACAACAAGGACAGCGGGGTCATCTCGGTCTACGTCGCGATCGGCCAGCGCATGGCGACCGTCGTGGCGATCGCCGAAACGCTGCGCGAGTACGGCGCGATGGAGAACACGATCATCGTCGCCGCCGCCGCCGACGAGGCCGCGCCGGTGAAGTTCCTCGCGCCGTACGCGGGCTGCGCGATGGCCGAGCACTTCCTCTATGACGGCAAGGCCGCGCTGTGCGTGTACGACGACCTCACCAAGCACGCCTTCGCCTACCGCCAGATGTCGCTGCTGCTGCGCCGCCCGCCTGGCCGCGAGGCCTACCCCGGCGACGTCTTCTACCTGCACAGTCGCCTGCTCGAGCGCGCGGTCAAGCTCAACGACGACCTCGGTAGCGGCTCGATGACGGCGCTTCCCATCATCGAGACGCAGGCCGGCGACGTGTCGGCGTACATCCCGACGAACGTCATCTCGATCACCGACGGGCAGATCTTCCTCGAGCCGAAGCTGTTCTTCTCGGGCGTGCGGCCGGCGATCAACGTCGGCATCTCGGTCTCGCGCGTCGGCGGCAACGCGCAGATCAAGCCGATGAAGAAGGTCGCGGGCCGCCTGAAGCTCGAGCTGTCGCAGTACCGCGACCTCGAGGCGTTCGCGCAGTTCGGCTCCGACCTCGACGCCGACACGCAGGCGACGCTGGCTCGTGGCGAGCGGCTCGTGAAGACGCTCAACCAGAATGAGCGCTCGCCGATGCCCGTCGAGGACCAGGTCGTCGTGATCTTCGCGGCGACGAACGGCTTCCTGGACCGCATCAGCGTCGATCGCGTGCCGGAGTTCCACGGGGCGCTCGTCTCGCGCATGCATGCCGAGCACGCCGACCTGCTCGAGAAGCTCGCGGCCGGGCAGTGGGACGACGAGGTCGAGCAGGCGCTGCGCGACGCGGTCGCAGAGTTCGCAGACGACTTCGGCTACGACTTCGACGAGGACGGCGGCGCGGTCGAGTCCGGCGAGGGCAGCGCCCCGCGGCGACGCGCCGAGGCGGATGCCGATGACGAGGGCGAGGACGACGGCGAGACCGCCGCCGAGCCCGAGGAGGAGGCTGTGACCGCTTGACTGCGCGCCATTGCTCGACCGTCCCGTGGGTGGACTCGGAAGGTGGGTCCTCGCGATGAGCGCCACGCAGCGTGACGTGAAGAACCGCATCGGTTCCGTCAAGAACATCCAGAAGATCACCCGCGCCATGGAGATGGTCGCGGCCGCCCGCCTGCGCCGCGCCGAGCAGCGCATCGAGGCGCTGCGGCCGTACGCGGGCGCGATCCGGCGGATGACGCGCCAGGCCGCCGAGGCGGCCGGGAGCGAGATCTCGGGCCTGCCGATCCTCAAGGAGCACGAGGCCGAGAACACCGTCGCGCTGCTGCTCGTCACCGGCGACCGCGGCCTCGCGGGCGCGTTCAACTCGCAGATCATCCGCGCCGGGCTGCGCGCCGGGCGCGAGCACGAGGGCGACGGTCGCGCGGTGCGCTACAGCGCCGTCGGGCGCCGTGGCGTGTCGACGCTGAACTTCCGCGGCAAGGACCCGGTCGGGCGCTACGTCGGCTTCACCGACCGTCCGTCCTACGCCGACGCGCGGGAGATCGCCGAGGACCTCATCGCCGCCTACGTCGACGGCAAGGCCGATCGCGTCGAGGTCTTCTACAACGGCTACATCTCGCCGCTGACCCAGGAGGTCCGCCGCGAGACGCTGCTGCCGCTGCAGCACGCGACGATCCTCGAGGGCACCGAGCGCGAGGACACCGATCCCGCCCGCCCCGAGGACGACGACGGCGCCACCCACGCGCTCGTCGAGTACGAGCCCGATCCAGACGAGATCCTCGCCCGCCTGGTCCCCGACTACGTCGAGATCTCCGTCTACCGGGCGCTGCTGGAGTCGACCGCCTCCGAGCACGGCGCGCGGATGACCGCGATGCGCAACGCCTCCGAGAACGCGGGCGAGCTCATCGAGGACCTGACCCTTGAAATGAACCGTGCCCGCCAGGCCGAGATCACGCAGGAGATCATGGAAGTCGTTGCTGGCGCAGAGTCCTTAACGTGACGTCGACCGAAGGTCGCCGCTTGCGGCGATCGTAGGGCGAAACAGGAGATCAGATGGCCACCACTGAAACCACCAGCAGCAGCGACAGCACCAGCGGCGCCGTCGGCCGGATCGAGGAGATCCAGGGCGTCGTCATCGAGGCGACGTTCGACGAGGGCCAGCTGCCCGAGATCTACAACGCGATCACGATCGAGCGCGGCGGCGACGGCGGCGTGCTCGTCTGCGAGGTCCAGCAGCACCTCGGCGACGATCGCGTGCGCGCGGTGGCGATGGACACGACCGACGGCCTCTCGCGCGGGATGGAGGTCGTCGACACCGGCGGCCCGATCACCGTGCCCGTCGGCAGGGGCACGCTGGGGCGGATCTTCAACCTGCTCGGCGAGCCGATCGACCTCATGGGCGACGTCGAGTACGAGGAGCGCTGGCCGATCCACCGGCCCGCGCCGAACGTCGAGAACCTCACGCCGACGACGGAGATGTTCGAGACCGGCATCAAGGTCGTCGACCTGCTCGCGCCGTACGCGAAGGGAGGAAAGGTCGGCCTGTTCGGCGGCGCCGGCGTCGGCAAGACCGTCCTCATCCAGGAGCTCATCAACAACCTCGCCCAGGAGCACGGCGGCCTGTCGGCCTTCTGCGGCGTCGGCGAGCGCTCGCGCGAGGGCAACGACCTGTGGCTGGAGATGAAGGAGTCGGGCGTCCTCGAGAAGACGATGCTCGTCTTCGGCCAGATGAACGAGCCGCCCGGCGCACGCATGCGCGTCGCGCTCTCCGGGCTGACGATGGCCGAGTACTTCCGCGAGGAGGGCGGCCAGGACGTGCTGCTCTTCATCGACAACATCTTCCGCTTCGTGCAGGCGGGCTCGGAGGTCTCCGCGCTGCTGGGCCGGATGCCGTCGCAGGTCGGCTACCAGCCGACGCTCGAGACCGAGATGGGCCAGCTGCAGGAGCGCATCACGTCGACGCGCGACGGCTCGGTCACGTCGGTGCAGGCGATCTACGTCCCCGCCGACGACCTCACCGACCCGGCGCCGGCGTCGGTGTTCGCCCACCTCAACGCCACGACGGTGCTGTCGCGGGCGATCTCCGAGAAGGGCATCTACCCGGCCGTCGACCCGCTGGACTCGACCTCGACGATCCTCAAGCCCGACATCCTCGGCGAGGAGCACTTCTCGGTCGCCAACCGCGTCAAGGAGATCCTCCAGCGCTACAAGGAGCTGCAGGACATCATCGCGATCCTCGGCATCGACGAGCTCTCCGACGAGGACAAGCTCATCGTCGGTCGCGCGCGCCGGGTCGAGCGCTTCCTGTCGCAGCCGTTCTTCGTCGCCGAGCAGTTCACCGGCACGCCCGGCGCCTACGTCCCGATCGCCGAGACGATCCGCGGCTTCAAGGAGATCATCGACGGCAAGCACGACGACGTGCCGGAGTCGGCGTTCTTCCTGAAGGGCACGATCGACGCCGTTGTCGAGGCCGCCGCCGGCAAGAAGGCCGAGTAGGCGCGGGCATGGCGAGCACGCCCTTCCGCGCCGAGGTCCTGACACCCGAGGGCTCGTGCTTCGACGACGAGGTCGTGCAGATCTCGACGCGGACGAAGACGGGCTCGATCGGCATCCTCGCCCGCCATCAGCCGCTGCTTGGCATGCTCGAGCCGACCGAGCTGCGGCTGTATCGCAGCGAGTCGGAGATCGTCACGTACGCGCAGGGCGAGGGCTACATCCAGGTCTCGCCGGAGGGAGTCCTCGTCCTCGTCGAGGAGGCCCACAAGCCCGACTCGCTCGACGTCGCCGACCTGCGCGACAAGCTGCGCCGCGCCGAGGATGCGCTGGCCTCGGCGGAGCCGAACACCGAGGAGCAGCGGCGCGCGGCGCGCGACAAGCGCCGCTGGGAGACCTTCATCCGCATCGCCGAGGGCGAACACCCGTAGTCGGAGCGCTGAAGGAGTGGCTGTCTCGGCCTCGTGGCGCTCGGCGCGGTCGCCGGGGCGGTCGTGTCGAATGTGCTGCGGCATGCGCAGCAAATCCGCCACGATCGCTCGGCGGGGACGCGCGCTCGGGCGACCGGTGTGCGAGCCTGCGGGCATGGCCGCACGCCTGCTCGACGTCCTGCGCGTCGCGTTTCCCTACATCGTCGCCGTCGCGCTGCCGCTCGCCGGCGTGCTGATCGCCGTCATCCGCTACACGCAGGGCGACCGCGACGACGCGCTGCGGATCGCGGCCGCGGCGTTCCTCGGCGTCTGCATCTACGGGCTGATCCTGACCTAGCGTGTTGCCGAGCGAGCCGGCTACGCCTCGCCGAGGCGCAGCCGCGCGTGCAGTTTCGCGAGCGGCCGCGGCGCCCACCAGTTGCGCTCGCCGAGCAGCTTCATGAGCGCGGGGACGAGCAGCGCGCGCACGATCGTCGCGTCGATCAGGACCGCCGCCGCGGTGCCGATGCCGAGCTGCTTGACGAAGACGATCTGCGACGTCGCGAACGCGCCGATCGCGACAACGAGCAGCAGCGCCGCGGCGGTGACGATGCGCCCGGTGCGCTGGATGCCGATCGCCACCGCCTCCTCGTTCGTCGCGCCGCCGTCGCGCGCCTCCTTGATGCGCGTGAGCAGGAACACGCCGTAGTCGGTGCTCAGCCCGAACGCGATCGCCAGCAGCACGAGCGGCTGCGTGATCTCCAGGCCACCCTGGCTCTGGTAGTCGAGCAGCCCCTCCAGCCGCCCGTCCTGGAAGATGAACACGAGCAGCCCGAACGCGGCGCTGAGCCCGAGCACGTTCATGACGAGCGCCTTGAGCGGCAGCACGACCGAGCCGGTCATGAGGAAGAGGATCACGAACGTCGTGATCGCGAGGAACGCGATCGCCAGCGGCAGGCGGTGCGCCAGGCCCGCGCGCTGGTCGACGAAGCGCGCCGACTCGCCGGTCACGCGCACCGGCCCGGGCGCCGGGCCGGCGCGCACCGCGCGGACGAGGTCCAGCGCGGGCGCCTGCAGCGCGCGGGCGGCGGGCACGACGCTGACGAGCCACGTGCCGTTGCCGACGAAGCGCGGCGCGTCGACCGCGGCGACGCCGTCGCGCGCGGCGAGCCGCCGCGCGTACGCTCGGACCGCGCCGCCGCTGCTCGGCGGCGCGCTGACCACGACGTGCATCGGCGACGTGCGGCCGGGCGGGAAGTCCCGGCGCAGCGCCGTGTCGACCTGCTTGGGCTCGGCGCTCGCCGGCAGCACGCTCGCATCGACGCCGGTGAACTGGATCCGCGTGAACGGGGTGCCGGCGACGAGCAGCACGGCCGCCGTCGTCACGGCGACGAGCACCGGCCGGCGCATGACGAGGTGCGAGAGCCGGTACCAGAAGCCGCGCTCGGTGGCGACCTCGCGGTGGCGCCAGCGCCGCGGCGCGAACGCGTCGACGCGCCCGCCCAGGACCATCAGCAGCGCCGGCAGCGCGGTCAGCGCGATGAACCCGGCGCCGAGCGCGGTGAGCGAGCCGCTGACGGCCATCGAGTACAGGAAGCGCTGCGGGAAGACGAGCAGCGACAGCATCGCCGCGGCGACCGTCAGCGAGCTGAAGACGACCGTCCGCCCGGCGGTCCGCAGGGTGCGCGTCAGCGCCTCGCGGCCCGGCCCGTCGCGCGTCATCTCCTCGCGATAGCGCGAGAGGATGAACAGCGAGTAGTCGATCGCCAGCCCGAGGCCGAGCCCGATCGCGAGGTTCAGTGCGAAGATCGACAGCGGTGTCGCCTCGTTGAAGAGCCGCAGCCCGAGGAACGTCGTCATGATCGTCAGCAGGCCGACGAACAGCGGCAGCAGCGCCGCGATCGGGCCGCGAAAGACGACGAGGGCGAGTCCGAACAGCAGCGGGAAGGCGAGCAGCTCGGCCTTCGCGAGGTCCTTGGAGACCTGGTCGCCGACCGCCGGGCCGGCGACCGCAGAACCGCCGAGGCTGACGCCGGGGAAGCGATCGAGCGCCGTGTCGAGGCGCTTGCCGGCGTCCTCGCCGTCGGCGCCGGAGCGCACGAAGACCGCGACGAAGCTCGAGCGGCCGTCGCGCGCGACGAACGGGCTCGACGGCCGCGGGTCGGTCAGCGCCGAGCTCGTCTGCGCGATCGCCCGATCGGCGTCGATCGTCGCGACGACCGCGCGCAGCTTCGCCCGCCCGGCCTCGCTGCGGACCGGGCCGTCGGAGCGGACGAGCACGACGATCCCCGGGCTGAGGCCGCGGCCGGTCGCCTGGCGCAGCTCCTTGCCCGTGACGTTGCTCTCGGCCTGCGGGTCGATGAAGTCGACGTCGGGATCGACCGACAGCTTGCTCGCGACCGGCGCGCCGAACCCGACGGCGACGGCGAGGAACACCACGGTCGCGACGAGCACGCGGCGGGGCTGGGCGGTGACGAGGCGGGCGATGGCGGCGAGCACGGTCGCAGCACCGTAAGTGATCACTCACTCACGTGTCAAGTGCGGCGCGCGATCCCGGCCTCGGCGACGCCCGCCTCGAGCGCGTCGAGCCCGAACGCGTCGACCGGGCCGAGCGCGCCGGTGCCGTGCATGCCGCCGCCGGCGGCCGTCGTCGCCCCCCAGGCGAGGATCGCGCCCGTGAAGTCGTACGGGTTGTCGCCCTCCAGGCGCACGGTCGCAAGCGGGGCGCCGTCGAAATCGGAGGCGATCGCGACGATGTGCGAGCGCGCCTTCGCGCGCGCCGCCGCGTCCGGCCCGCCGGTCGACCCCTTCACGAGCCGGCCCGCGGTCGCCTCGATCGCGCCGCGCACGCCGGGCAGCCGCGTCGCGATCGCGGTCGCCGCCGAGATCGCCTGCAGCGGGCGCGAGGCGGGACCGAACCAGCCGAGCCAGACGCGCGCGTCGCGCAGCCCGGGGTGCACGCGCGGCAGCGCGAACTGCTCCGTCCCGCCGATCGAGATCGCCGGGCGGCCGTCGAACGTGCGCACGCTGCGCGCCGTGCGCTCGCCGACGAGCCGCCCGCCCGCGAACGCGTAGGCGGGCTCGGCGAGCATCCCGGCGGCGGACGCGCGCGTGCCGCCGCTCGGCTGCGCGCCGCCGCCGACGAAGTAGCCGATGTCGACGCTCACCGCCCGCGGGCCCGCCTCGCGCAGCGCGAGCGCGCCGGCGAGGTTGCCGGGCACGTAGTCGTAGCCGAATGCCGTGAGCAGCCCGGCGCCGGCCGCCTCGGCGTCCGCGCCATGACGCTCGAAGACCGCGCGGATGAACGGCGCCTCGCCGGTCGAGTCGATGTAGTGCGCGCCCGCGTCGATCGCCGCGCGCACGGCGGGCTCGCCCCAGCGCACGAACGGGCCGACGGTCGACACGAGCACGTCGCCGGGCTCGAGCAGCGCGCGGATCGTCGGCGGCCGCGCGACGTCGGCGACCGCCCAGTCCAGCCCGCCGAGCTCCGCGGCGAGCGCCTCGACGCGCTCGCGCGAGCGGGCCGCCAGCAGCGGCGCCGCGCCGCGCGCGACCAGCGCCCGCGCGGCGAGCGCTCCCGTGTATCCCGTCGCTCCGAACAGGACGATGCGCCCAGCCATGACGCGCACGCTACATAACGCCTCGCGCGGGCAGCACGGGTATCTTGGAGCGCTGCGATGGACGAACGCGTCCTGGCCGAGAGGCTCATCACCTACGACACCTCCACCAGCGACGGCCTACGAGCCGCGGTCGGTTTCGTCAAGGGGTGGCTCGAGGCCCGCGACGTCCCGGTGACGGGGCGCGAGTTCGGCGGTCTGCCGGTGGTGCTGGCCGACGTCGGGCCGGCGAGCGGTCCCTGCCTGATCCTGCACGGCCATCTCGACGTCGTACCGGCGCACGCCCAGCAGTTCACGCCGCGCATCGAGGGCGACCGGCTGATCGGTCGCGGCGCCTACGACATGAAGGGCGGACTGGCGGCGATGATGTGCGCCGTCCACGACGTCGCGTGCAACGGCAAGGTCCGCGTGCGCTTCATCTGCGTGCCCGACGAGGAGTCCGACCACCTTGAGTTCCGTTGCACCGAGGCGCTCGTCGAGGAGGGGCTGCGGGCCGACTTCGCGATCACCGGCGAGCCGACGGACCTGCACATCGGCGTCCAGGCGAAGGGGGTTCTGGCGATCCGCGTCGAAGTCTGCGGAACGGCGGCGCATGGCTCGACGCCGTGGCTCGGCGACAACGCGATCCTCAAGGCATACGACATGTTCCGTCGCATCGAGACCCTACGCTTCAGCCGGGAGTCCTCGGACCTCTTCGACCGCCCGTCGATCAACATCGCTCGGATCCTCGGCGGCGACGCCTTCAACAAGGTGCCCGATCGCTGCACGATGGACGTCGACATCCGCTTCCTACCCGACCAGGACCCCGGCGAGATCCTCGCCGAGATCCGCGCGCTCGGCGACGACGTGCACATCGTCAAGAGCTTCCAGCGCGCCCCCGCGCGCGTCTCGCGTTCCAACCCGTACGTGCGGGCGCTGCGCGAGGCGGTCTCCAACTCGCTCGAGGACGAGGCCCTGTCCGTCGGCCGCGACGGCGCCTCGGACGCGATCTCCTTCCTCGAGGCCGGCGTGCCGGCGGTCGAGTTCGGGCCGATCGGCGGCGGCCATCACGGGCCGGACGAATGGGTCTCGCTGGACTCGCTCGGGCGCTACCGGCGGGCGCTGCGCGACTTCGTGCTCGACCTGCCCGCATGGCTCGCGCGCGAGGAGGACGACAGGCCGCCACTGCGCGCCGTCGACGGCGGGCTCGCCCTATGACCTCCAGCCGTCACTCGACCGCCGGCGGGGACGCGCAGGCCGGCTCCTCGCGATGAGCGTCTACGAGGAGACCGAGGGCCCTCCGCGGCTGAGCTGGGACATGTGGAAGCGGTTCCTGCTCGGCGGGATCCTCGTGATCGCGCTGACCGCGACCGCGGTCGCCAGCGGCGTGCTGCTGCAGGTGCACGAGACGATCGCCGTCTTCCAGCACAGCTCGACGCCGATCCCTGGCATCAAGAACGAGCTCGACGCGGTCGAGCCCGGCAGCGCGCAGACGATCCTCGTGCTCGGCTCCGACCATCGCTACGGCCAGGGCAAGGGCGAGCCGCCGCGCTCGGACACGATCATCCTCGTCCGCCTGGATCCCGACAAGAAGGCGACGGCGGTCATGTCGATCCCGCGCGACCTGAAGGTCGAGATCCCCGGCTACGGGACCTCGAAGATCAACGCCTCCTACGCCGAGGGTGGGCCGAAGCTCACGGTCAGGACGGTGAAGAACCTGCTCGGCCTGCCGATCAGCCACGTCGTCAACGTGAACTTCGGCGGCTTCCAGCGCGCCGTCAACCGGCTCGGCTGCGTCTACGTCGACATCGACCGGCGCTACTTCAACGACCGCGGCGGCCCGGGCGGGTACGCGACGATCGACATCAAGCCCGGCTATCAGAAGCTCTGCGGCTCGGACTCGCTGGACTACGTGCGCTACCGCCACACCGATGACGACTTCGTCCGCGCCGCGCGCCAGCAGGACTTCCTGCGCCAGGCGAAGGACCAGATCGGGCTGGGAAAGGTCTTCGGGGATCGCAACGAGCTGCTGCGGATCTTCGGTCGCTACACCGACACGGACATCGCGCGCGACAACGACGCGGCGATCCTGCGGCTCATCAAGCTCGCCTACGAGTCCTCGAAGAACCCGATCCACGAGGTGAAGTTCCTCGCCGGCCAGTCGACGAATCCGGAGTACGTCGAGATCACGCGCGAGAACCTGCAGAAGTCGGTCGACGAGTTCATCGACGTCGGGCTCGGCAACGTCGAGATGAAGACCGCCGACGCCCAGCAGAAGCGCAAGAAGCCCAAGCGGATCAAAGCCAAGAAGCGGCTTGCCCCGGGTCTCGTCATGCGCAAGCAGGCCGGGGAGGACCACGTCCTGACGATCACGACCAAGCAGCAGTCGCTGCCGGTGTACTTCCCCGCGGCGATCGCGGCCCGCGGCGGCTACATGCCCGAGAGCCCGCGCCTGTACGACATCTACGACCGCAACAAGAACAAGTACCGCGCCTACCGCCTCGTCCTCTCGGAGGGCGACAACGGCCAGTACTACGGGGTGCAGGGGACGACCTGGAAGGCGCCGCCGATCCTCGACAACCCGACCGACGAGGTGCGCATGCGCAAGCGCACGTACAAGCGCTTCTTCGACGGCCGCCACATTCGCCTCATCGCCTGGGAGACGCCCAAGGCGGTGTATTGGGTCTCCAACACGCTCTCGCACAAGCTGACGAACCCGCAGATGATGGACATCGCGCGTTCGCTGCAGCGGATCGGACAGTAGCCTGCTGCGCCGCCGTCCTGACCACGGCTCCGACGAGCCGCCGCGCCCCGGACGGGCGATGGGCAAGCGCTTCGCGCTCGGCGGCCTGATCGTGATCCTGCTGACCGTGGCCGGCGTCGTGGGCGTCGCGCTCACGACCCTGCACGAGGAGCTCGACTACGCGCGACCGCAGGCCGTCGGGCCCGGCATCGACCCGCTGCTCAAGGACGTCGCTCCCGGCGACCCGCAGTCGATCCTCGTGCTCGGCACCGACAAGCGCTACGGCGACAAGAAGGCCGGCCTGCCGATCCGCTCGGACACGATGATGGTCGTCCACCTCGACCCCGACCGCCAGGCGACCGCGGTCATGTCCCTGCCGCGCGATCTGCTCGTGTCGATCCCCGGGCACGGGCGCGGGCGCATCAACGGGGCCTACGCGGCGGGCGGCGCGAAGCTTGCCGTCGCGACCGTCAACGAGCTCGGCTTCGACGTCAGCCACGTCATCGGCGTGGACTTCGGCGGGTTCCGGCGCGCGGTCAACCGGCTCGGCTGCGTCTACGTCGACGTCGACCGGCGCTACTTCAACGACAACAACCCGCCGGTCGACAGCGCCGAGGACTACGCGACGATCGACCTGCGGCCCGGCTACCAGCGCCTGTGCGGGCAGGACGCGCTGGACTTCGTCCGCTTCCGCCACCTCGACGACGACTTCGTCCGCGCCGCGCGCCAGCAGGACTTCCTGCGCCAGGCGAAGGGCCAGATCGGGGTGACGAAGGCGATCGGCGACCGCCACGCGCTGCTGAGGATCTTCGCCGACTACTCCGAGAGCGACCTCGCGCGGGCCAGCGACGCCGAGATCTTCGGCCTCGTGAAGCTCGCCTACGCGTCGTCCAAGCACCCGGTCCGCGAGGTGCCGTTCCCGCCGACCGCGCGCCAGCCCGACGAGTCGCTCGTCGTCTCTGCGCGGCGTCTGGACAGGGCGATCGAGCAGTTCAAGCACGTCGGCGCGGGCACGGCGCCGCGGCGCCCGGCCCGGCGCAGCGCGCGGCGCAGCCCTCGCCGCGGTGGCAGCGGCCGCGGCGTCGTCGGCGACCGGCGTCGTCAGCGACCGCATCGGCGGCGAGAACCACGTGCTGGCGCTCGCCGCGAGGCTCGGCGACACGCTGCCCGTCTACTACCCCAGGACGCGCCTGTCGCGCGGCGGCTACGTCCGCGACAGCCCGCGCGCCCACGAGATCGAGCACAACGGCGGCGGCTCGCACCGCGCCTACCGGATCGTGCTCTCACAGGGCGACAGCGGCCAGTACTACGGGGTGCAGGGGACGACCTGGCGCTCGCCGCCGATCCTCAAGGGCACGAGCACGCAACGGCGGATGCGCGGGCGCACCTACCGCGTCTACCGCGACGGCTCGCACATCAGGCTCGTCGCCTGGCGCACCGGCCAGGCGGTCTACTGGGTCTCCAACACGCTCTCGGCGCGGCTCTCCAACGCGCAGATGCTGGCCGTCGCGCGGTCGCTGATCCGCGTCGGCCAGTAACGTGGCCCGCCGCATGCGCGACGAACGTCAACCGATCGGTGTCATCGGCACGGGCTACGTCGGCCTCGTCACGGCCGCGGGCTTCGCCCACCTCGGAAGCGACGTCTACTGCATCGACATCGACGCCGACAAGGTCGCGCGCCTGGAGGCCGGCGAGATCCCGATCTACGAGCCCGGGCTGGCCGACATGGTGGCGGCCAACCGCGAGCGGATGCACTTCTCGACGCAGATCTCCGATGCCCTCGAGCACGCACGGCTGCTGTTCGTCGCCGTCGGCACGCCGCCGACGTACTCGGGCGACGCCGACCTCAGCGCGGTGCAGGCCGTCGTCGAGGCGATCCCCGCGTCGGACCGCCACGCGCTCGTGATGAAGTCGACGGTTCCGGCGGGGACCGGCGCGGCGATCAAGCGCGTCCTCGCCGAGCAGGGCAAGGAGGGCCTGGCCTACGTCTCGTGTCCGGAGTTCCTCAAGGAGGGCTCCGCGGTCAAGGACTTCCTCAACCCCGACCGCGTCGTCATCGGCGACGACGGCGACTGGGCCGGCGACGCGGTCGTCGACCTCTACGCGCCGCTCGACGCCGCCCTCGTGCGGACCGACATCGCCTCGGCGGAGATGGTCAAGCTGGCCTCCAACGCCTTCCTCGCCACGAAGATCTCGTTCATCAACGAGATCGCGAACGTCTGCGAGGAGACCGGCGCCGACGTGATCGAGGTCGCCCGCGGGATGGGTCTCGACGACCGGATCGGACAGAAGTTCCTGCAGGCAGGTATTGGATTTGGTGGATCCTGCTTCCCGAAAGATGTGAACGCGCTCAAACAATTGGCCGGCAACTCCGGCTACCACTTCCAGCTGCTCAACGCCGTCATCGAGGTCAACGAGCTGCAGAAGCGGCGCGTCATCAGCAAGCTGCAGAAGCACCTCGGCTCGCTCGTCGGCCGCACGGTCTGCCTGCTCGGGCTCGCGTTCAAGCCGAACACCGACGACATGCGCGAGGCGTCGTCGCTCGTCCTCAGCGCGCGGCTGCAGGCCGACGGGGCGAAGGTGCGCGTCTACGACCCGATCTCCGAGCACGAGGCGCGCCGGCTCATCCGCGGCGTGCACTTCGCCTCCGACGCGCTCGACGCGATCGACGGCGCCGACGCCGTCGTGCTCGTCACCGAGTGGGAGGAGTTCGTCGCGCTCGACTGGAGCGAGGTCGCCGCCCGGATGGCCGGAACGCTCGTGCTCGACGGGCGCAACGCGCTCGATCGCGAGGCGGTCGCGGCGGCGGGGCTGACGTACGAGGGCATCGGGCGCGGAACGCTGACATCCTTGGGTTGATGCGGGACGCGAACAGATGCAGGCCGTGATCCTCGTGGGCGGAGAGGGCACTCGACTGCGGCCGCTCACCTCCACGGTGCCCAAGCCGGTCGTCCCGCTCGTCGACCGCCCGATGATGGTCTACATGCTCGAATGGCTGCGCAGCCACGGAGTTCACGACGTGATCATGTCCTGCGGCTTCAAGGCGACGAAGGTGCGTGAGGTGCTCGGCGACGGATCGCAGCTCGGGATCAGCCTGCGCTTCGTCGAGGAGCCCGACCCGCGCGGCACGGCCGGGGCGCTGAAGTTCGCCGAGGACCTCCTCGACGGGCGCTTCCTCATGCTCAACGGCGACGTGCTGACGGACATCGACCTAACTGCCCAGATCGCCCAGCACGAGCGGACCGGCGCGACCGGCACGCTCGCGCTGGTGCCCGTCGCGGACCCGTCGAGCTACGGGCTCGTGCGGCTGCGCGAGGGCGGCGCCGTCGACGAGTTCCTTGAGAAGCCCTCGCCCGACGCGGTGCTCGACACGAACCTCATCTCCGCCGGGGCGTACGTCCTCGAGCGCTCGGTGCTCGACCTCATCCCGCCGCACAGGAAGGTCTCGATCGAGCGCGAGGTGTGGCCCGCGCTCGTCGACCAGGGCCTCTACGGCTTCGTCGACGACCACGCGTACTGGATCGACGTCGGGATCCCGGAGCGCTACCTGCAGGCGACGTTCGACATCCTCGAGGGCAACGTGCGCACGGGCGTCGCGGAGACGCTCGGCAACGGCCGCCTCTCCGTCGATCCCTCGGCGCACGTCGCCGGGCGCGCGATCCCGCCGGCGATCGTCGGCGCCGGCGCGCGGATCGCCGCGGGCGCTCACGTCGGCAGCCTCGCGGTGCTCGCCGCGGACGTCAGCGTCGGCGCGGGCTCGGTCGTCGAGCGCGCGGTCGTCCTGCAGGGCGCGAGCGTCGGCGACGGCTGCGTCCTGCGCGACTGCATCGTCGGCCCGCGTGCACGCATCGGCGACCGCAGTCAGGTCGTCGACGGCGCGATGCTCGGCGAGGGTGTCACGATCGGCTCCGACAACGTCGTCGCGCGTGGCGCGCGCCTGTTCCCTGGGATGGAGGTACCCGATGGCGGCCTCGCCTTCTGAAACGACCGAACTGCGGCTCGACCCGGACACCATCGCCGCGGTCGACCGGTCCGACATGCTCGCCGACATCGTCGGCCTGCCCGAGCACCTGCGCGACGCGCTCTGGAAGGCCGAGTCGGCGAACCTCCAGCCGTGGGACTCGCCGGGCGGCCTCGTCGTCGCCGGCATGGGCGGCTCGGCGATCGGGGGCGCGCTGGCGCGCGCGATGCTCGGCGACCACGCGTCACGGCCGATCCTCGCCTCGCGCACGTACGGCCTGCCCGCCTGGACGACGCCCGACACGACCGTGCTCTGCGCGTCCTACTCGGGCAACACCGAGGAGGCGCTGGCCTGCTACGAGGCGGCGGGCGCGCTCGGCGCGACCCGCGTCGCCGTGACGAGCGGCGGCAAGCTCGGCGAGCTCGCACGCGCCGACGGCGTCCCGGTGATCCCGGTCGCCGGCGGCTTTCAGCCGCGCGCGGCCGTCGCCTACATGACGGTCGCCGCGCTCGAGATCGCCCGCCTGTGCGGCGCCGGGCCGCGGATGGGCGCCGAGATCGACGTCGCCGCCGACCATCTGGAGCAGCTCGTCGTCGAGTGGGGCGCCGAGGGCGCCGAGGACTCGGAGGCCAAGACGCTCGCGCGGGCCCTCCATGACAGCGTGCCGATCATCGCCGGCGCCGGGCTGACCTCGCCGATCGCCTACCGCTGGAAGACGCAGTTCAACGAGAACGCGAAGGTGCCGGCGTTTCACTCCGAGCTGCCAGAGCTCGACCACAACGAGGTCGTGGGCTGGCACGGCGCGCCGGCGCTCGGCCGGTTCGCCGCGGTCTTCCTCGACGACAGCGACACGCACCCGCGGATCAAGGAGCGCATCGCGCTGACGCGCGAGATGATCGGCGACAACGCGACCGGCACCCACGTCGCGCAGTCGCGCGGCGACACCGCGGTCGAGCGCGTGCTGTCGCTCGTCCTGCTCGGCGACCTCGTGTCGCTCTACGTCGCCGTCCTGCGCGGGACCGACCCGACGCCGGTCGACGCGCTCGAGGCGCTGAAGCAGCGGCTGGCCGACGGCTGACGCCGCCTGGACGCGCGCGAGCGCGGCCGGCGACGGCACCCGGGCTCGGTACCCTGCCCCACGTGCCCACGGTCGCTGAACGCGCCGGTGGCGGTCGCTTCGTCTCCTTCGAGTTGTGGCCGCCCCGCTCGCCGGAATCTGCGCAGGCGCTGGAGCTCGCGCTCGAACAGCTCGCCGTCCTGGCGCCGGCGTTCGTCGCGATCACCTATGGCGCCGGCGGATCGACGCGCGAGCGAACGCACGACCTCGTGGTGTCACTCGTCGACTCGCCGCTGCTGCCGCTCGCCCACCTGACGTGCGCCGCCCACCGCCGCGCGGAGCTCGTCGAGCTGATGCAGCGCTACCGGCGTGCCGGCGTCGACAACCTGCTCGCGCTGCACGGCGACCCGCCGCTGTCCGCCGAGCAGGATCTTCCGGCCGGCGATCTGCGTTACGCCGTGGAGCTCGTCGCCCTCGCACGCGAGATCGGATTCCCCGGAGTCGGCGTGGCGCTGCATCCGGAGGGCCATCCGGCGGCGCCCTCGCGCGCGGCCGACTGGCGACACCAGGCCGGCAAGTTGCGTGAGGCCGACTTCGGCCTCACGCAGTTCTTTCATCGCAGCACGGACTACTTCGCGCTCGTCGAGCGGATGCGGGCGCTGGGAGCGGACGCACCGGTCATCCCGGGCGTCATGCCGATCACGAACGTCCGCCAGCTCGAACGCATGGCGACGATGTCCGGCACGAGCGTGCCGATCGAGCTCGCGCAACGGCTGCACGCGGTCGCGGACCGCCCCGAGGAGGTCCGACGCATCGGCGTCGAGCATGCGACCGTGCTCTGCCAGGACCTGCTCGACGGCGGCGCGCCGGGGTTGCACTTCTACACGATGAACAGGGCGGCGGCGACGCTGGAGGTGTGCGCGAACCTGGGCTGGGATGCGGTCCGTGTGCCGTAGCCGGACTCGTGCGGCGCCGTCCCGCTGCTGCGAGCGCCGCGATGGCGCCTCACTCCCCAAACCTTGACATAGTCGTGGTAAGGTTGGTCGCCGGATGGACGCCCTCACGATCCAGGAGGCTGCGCAGACGACGGACTGGTCGCCGCGCATGCTGCGCTACATCGAGCGCGCCGGGCTCATCGAGCCGCAGCGCTCGGAGTCCGGCTACCGGCTCTACGGTCCGGGCGAGCTCCAGCGCCTGCGCACGCTGCGCGAGCTCGTGACGCGCTTCGACATCGGCCTCGGGGATATCGGGTTCGCGATGCGGCTGCGCCGCGACGAGGAGCTCGCACGCGCCATCGACGCGTGGTTCGAGGCCGAGCCCAAGCGTCCCGAAGACGTTCCCCCGGCCGAATGGCTGCGCTGGGAGCAGGACAAGCACACGAAGCTGCTGGCTCTGGCCGCAGCCGCCGCGCCGGTGCCTTAACACGCCTGAACAAGGAGAACCACATCACATGAATCCGCCCACCGCAGCCGTCGACACCAAGCAGGACTACAGGGTCGCCGACCTGTCGCTCGCCGACTACGGCCGTAAGGAGATCGAGCTCGCCGAGCACGAGATGCCCGGCCTCATGCAGACCCGCGCGGAGTACGCCGACGCGCAGCCGCTCAAGGGCGCGCGCATCACGGGCTCGCTGCACATGACGATCCAGACGGCCGTCCTCATCGAGACGCTCACCTCGCTGGGCGCCGAGGTCCGCTGGTGCAGCTGCAACATCTTCTCCACGCAGGATCACGCCGCCGCAGCGGCCGTCGTGGGTCCCGACGGCACGGTCGACGAGCCCAAGGGCGTGCCGATCTTCGCCTGGAAGGGCGAGACGCTCGACGAGTACTGGTGGTGCACCGAGCGGGCGCTCGAATGGCCCAACGATGACGGCCCGAACCTCATCCTCGACGACGGCGGCGACGCGACGATGCTCGTCCACAAGGGCGTCGAGTACGAGGCCGCGGGCGCCGCGCCCGATCCCTCGACCGGTGAGTCGGAGGAGTTCGTCGCCTTCCTGAAGGTCCTCAACCGCTCGCTGGAGGAGGACGCGCAGCGCTTCACGAAGATGGCCGCGGGGATCATCGGCGTCTCGGAGGAGACGACGACCGGCGTCGGTCGCCTCTACCAGATGGCCAAGCAGGGCACGCTCCTGTTCCCGGCGATCAATGTCAACGACTCCGTCACGAAGTCGAAGTTCGACAACCTGTACGGCTGCCGGCACTCGCTCGTCGACGGCATCTTCCGCGGGACGGACGTCATGCTCGCCGGCAAGGTCGCCGTCGTCTGCGGCTACGGCGACGTCGGCAAGGGCTCCGCCGCCTCGCTGAGCGCCCAGCGTTGCCGCGTCATCGTCACCGAGATCGACCCGATCTGCGCGCTGCAGGCGGCGATGGAGGGCTACGACGTCAAGACGCTCGAGGACGTCGTCGAGACCGCCGACGTCTTCGTCACGACGACGGGCAACAAGGACATCATCACCGCCGATCACATGGCGCGCATGAAGCACCAGGCGATCGTCGGCAACATCGGCCACTTCGACAACGAGATCGACGTCGCGGGCCTGCAGAAGACACCCGGCATCGAGCGGGTCAACATCAAGCCGCAGGTCGACAAGTGGGTCTTCCCGGACGGCCACGCGATCATCCTGCTGTCCGAGGGGCGCCTGCTGAACCTCGGCAACGCGACCGGCCACCCGTCGTTCGTGATGTCCAACTCGTTCACGAACCAGACGCTCGCGCAGATCGAGCTCTACACGAACAACGACGCCTACGACAAGCAGGTCTACGTGCTCTCCAAGGAGCTCGACGAGAAGGTCGCGCGCCTGCACCTGGCGGCGGTCGGCGCGAAGCTCACGGTGATGACGCCCGAGCAGGCCGAGTACATCGGCCGGCCGATCGAGGGCCCGTACAAGAGCCACGAGTATCGGTATTAGATGTGACGTCGTCCGTAGGTCAGCGGTTCCGATCGTGGGTGCGCCGAGGCTACGCGTGCTCCTGTGATCGGGTTCGATGACCGCAGGACGAAACCCCGATTCATCGGTTCCGAGGGTCGTCGAGGGACCGTGTTGCCCCGGCCGACATCGGAACCGCTGACCTCCGGACGACGTCACATGGACCTGGCAGAGCAGGGGCAGGTCCGCATCGCGTGGGCGGACGGGCAGATGCCCGTCCTGCGCTCGATCCGCGAGCGCTTCGAGCGCGAGCGGCCGCTGGACGGCGTCCGCGTCGCGGCGTGCCTGCACGTCACGTCGGAGACCGCGAACCTCCTGCGCACGCTGATCGCGGGCGGCGCGCAGGCCGAGCTCTGCGCGTCCAACCCGCTGTCGACGCAGGATGACGTCGCGGCGGCGCTGGTCGACCGATTCGGCGTCAGCGTGCAGGCGGTCCGCGGGGAGGACGCCGATGCGTACGCTGCGCACGTCATGGCGCTGGCGGCGCGCGCGCCGCACGTCACGCTCGACGACGGCGCCGACCTGCTGACGGTGCTCCATGCGGGCGAGGAGAGCTGGCGCGCGGCGCTGCTCGGCGGCACCGAGGAGACGACGACAGGGCTCGTGCGCCTGCGCGCGCTGGAGCACGACGGGCTCCTGCGCTGCCCGGTGCTCGCCGTCAACGAGTCGCTCGCCGAGCGGACGTTCAACGATCGCTACGGCACGGGCCAGTCGACGCTCGACGGCATCCTGCGCGCGACGAACATGCTGCTCGCCGGCCGCACCGTGGTCGTGATCGGCTACGGCTGGACCGGCAAGGGCGTCGCGCTGCGGGCCAAGGGCGCGGGCGCGTCGGTCATCGTCTGCGAGGTCGACCCGATGCGCGCGCTCGAGGCGCGGATGGACGGCTGCGAGGTCATGCCCGCGCTCGACGCCGCCGAGCGCGGCGACGTCTTCATCACCGTCACCGGCGGCCGCGACGTGCTCGCACGCGAGCACTTCGAGCGCATGAAGGACGGCGCGATGCTCGCCAACGCCGGCCACTTCGACGTCGAGATCGCCGTCGACCAGCTCGCCGAGCTGGCCGACACGCGGCGCCAGGTGCTGGCGCTCGTCGAGCAGTTCGAGGTCGGCACGCGGCGCCTGAACCTGCTCGCCCAGGGGCGTGTCGTGAACCTCGCCGCCGCCGAGGGGCACCCGGCCGCCGTCATGGACATGTCGTTCGCCAACCAGGCGCTCTGCGTCGAGCACCTCGCGCGCAACGGCGCTGCGCTCCCGCCACGCGTGCTGCCGGTGCCGCCGGAGATCGACCGCGAGGTCGCGCGCCTGAAGCTCGCGTCGCTCGGCGTGCGGATCGACGAGTTGACGGTGGGGCAGCGCGAGTACCTGACGAGCTGGCGCAGCTGAGGGGTACCGTCCCGCGCATGGATGCCCTCAACGCCAGCCTCGACAAGATGCGCGCCGGCGGCGTCGCCGACGTCGCGGTGAAGACCTTCGCCCACTACTACAAGCGCCTGCGCGCGGGCGAGGCGGGCGTGCTCGCGGAGTCCGAGATCGAGCCTGTCGCCGAGCTGCCCGACGCCGACGAGCTGCCCGACGACGAGGAGGGCGCCCGCGAAGCGCTCGAGCAGACCGTCGTCGTCAAGCTCAACGGCGGCCTCGGCACGAGCATGGGGATGACCGGCCCGAAGTCGCTGCTCGAGGTCAAGGACGGGCTGACGTTCCTCGACATCACGGTGCGCCAGATCCTCGACCTGCGCAGGCGTACGGATGCGCCGCTGCCGCTCGTGCTGATGAACTCGTTCGCCACGCGCGATGCCTCGCTCGCGGCGCTGGAGACATACGACGAGCTCGCGGTCGACGGCGTCGCCGCGGACTTCCTGCAGAGCAAGGTCCCCAAGCTCGCCGCCGACGATCTCTCGCCCGCAGCGTGGCCCGCCGACCCCGGCCTCGAGTGGGCGCCGCCCGGCCACGGCGACCTGTACCCGTCGCTGCTGAGCTCGGGGATGCTGGACGCGCTGCTCGACGGCGGCTATCGCTATGCGTTCGTCGCCAACGTCGACAACCTCGGCGCGGTCATGGAGCCGCGCATCCTCGCCTGGTTCGCGCGCGAGCAGATCCCGTTCCTCATGGAGGTCGCCGACCGCACCGCCGCCGACCGCAAGGGCGGGCACCTCGCCCGGCGCCCGGACGGCGGCCTCGTCCTGCGCGAGATCGCACAGACGCTGGACGAGGACGTCGAGGCCTTCCAGGACACCGCGCGCCACCGCTTCTTCAACACGAACACGCTCTGGATCGATCTGCGCGCGCTGCGCGACGTGCTCGGCGAGCGCGAGGGCGTGCTGGGGCTGCCGATGATCGTCAACCGCAAGACGGTCGATCCGGGCGACGCGTCGTCGACGCCCGTCATCCAGCTCGAGACGGCGATGGGCGCCGCGATCGACGTCTTCGACGGCGCGCGCGCCATCCGCGTCCCGCGCGAGCGCTTCGCGCCCGTCAAGACGACCGACGACCTCCTCGCGCTGCGCTCGGACGCCTACGTGCTGCACGGCGACGGCACGATCGCGGTCGCGCCCGAGCGCGACGGCGCGGGCGCCCCGCTCGTCCAGCTCGACCCGAAGCACTACAAGCTCGTGCGCGACTTCGAGGCCCGCTTCGCGGCGGGCGCGCCGTCGCTCGTCGGGGCGCAGCGGCTGACGGTGCGCGGCGACGTCGCCTTCGGCGCAGGCGTCGTCGTGCGCGGCGCGGTGACCGTCGAGCACGACGGCGACGGTCAGCGGCGGATCGACGACGGCGCGCAGCTCGAGGGCTGACGGGCATCCGCGCGCGACGGCCGGCGCGTGCGAACCCGCCCGCCCGCGGATGCGATCGGGCATCCTCAGCAGGTGGTGCACACCACAGCGAACAGCACGGCGCGCGGGTCCTGATGGAGACCGCGTCGGGCATCGGGGTCCTCGCGGCGCTGGCGGCGGGCGTCGTGTCGTTCCTCAGCCCGTGCGTGCTGCCGCTCGTGCCGGGCTACCTGTCGGCGGTCTCCGGCGTCCGGCCGAACGACCTCGACGACGCCCCGCTGCGCCGCGTGCTCGGCCCGGCGCTGCTGTTCGTCGCGAGCTTCTCGGCGATCTTCATCGTCCTCGGCCTCGGCGCGACGAAGCTCGGCTCGACGCTGAACGACCACCGCGACGCGCTCGAGCACGTCTCGGCGGTGGTGATCATCGTCCTCGGCCTGTTCTTCCTCGCGACCCCGTTCGTCGCCCGCCTCGGGCGCGAGTGGCGCATCGAGGCGCTGATGGAGCGCGCCGGCCGCGGCGGGCCGCTCGTCGCCGGCGCCGCGTTCGCGATCGCCTGGACGCCGTGCGTCGGCCCGACGCTCGGCGCGATCCTCACCGCCGCGTCGCTGTCGGAGTCGACCGCGCGCGGCGCCTATCTGCTCGCCTGGTACTCGGCCGGCCTCGCGATCCCGTTCCTGCTGACCGCCGTCGCGTTCAACCGCATGACGTCGGTCTTCACCGTGGTCAAGCGCCACTACGCCGCGATCGTCGCGACCGGCGGGGCGATCCTCGTCGTCATGGGCGTGCTGATCTGGACCGGCGAGCTGACGACGCTGAACGTCGAGGCGCAGAAGCTGCTCAACAGCGTCGGGCTGGACTTCCTCTACGGGATCTGAGCGCGCCGGTCGCTGAGCGTCGCCGGCTAGGACCCGGCCTCGGCGCCTGCGGGCACGCCGTGCGCCTGCTCAGCCGCGTGGGCGGGCGCGTGTGCTCCGGGACGGAAGCGCACGGCAGCCACGACAGCCGCGGAGGCGGCGAACGCGGCGCCGACGACGAACGCGACGTGGTAGCCACCGGTGAGCGCGGCGAGCGGGCCCTCGCCCCCGTCAGCCAGGCTGTTCGTGCGCGCGGCGGCGACGCTGGCGAGAACCGCGAGGCCGAGCGCGCCGCCCATCATGAACGCGGTGTTGACGAGGCCCGAGGCGAGGCCGGCGTCGCGCTGCTCGACGTCGCTCATGGCGGCGAGCAGCAGCGGGTTGAACGCCACGCCGGCGCCGCAGCCGAGCAGGATCATGGCCGGGAGGACGTCGGTGACGTAGCTTCCGTCGACCGGAGCGCGCGCGAAGAGCGCGAGCCCGACCGCGGCCACGCCCAGGCCCGCGGACAGCGGCAGCTTGATGCCGAACCGCATGACGAGCCGGGCCGAAAGGGCCACGGAGAACGCCGCCATGATCAGGTTGGCGGGCAGGAAGGCGAGGCCGACCTCCAGGGGGCTGTAGCCGAGGACGAGCTGCAGGTAGAGGGCGGAGAGGAAGAACCAGGCGAACAGGCCCGCTGCCCACAGGATGCCGACGATGTTCGCCGTCGCGATGTTGCGCAGGCGAAACAGTCCAAGTGGGACCAGCGGCGACGGTGACCGCGCTTCGATCCCGATGAAGAGCGCCAGCAGCACCACCGCCAGGGCCAGCGGCCCGAGCGTCTGCGCCGCGGTCCAGCCGGTCTCGTTGCCGTTGACGATGGCGTACACGGCGATCATCAGCGCGACGGTCACGGTCACGGCGCCGGCGATGTCCAGGCGCCGGTCGGCCGCCGCCCCGCGGCCGGCGGGGAGCAGGCGCAGGCTGAACGCGAAGACCGCGACGCCGATCGGGATGTTGACGAGGAAGATCCAGTGCCAGTCGAGCACGTCGGTCAGCAGACCGCCGAGGACCACCCCGATCGCCCCGCCGCCGGCGGCGATGAAGCTGATGATGCCCATCGCCTTGGCGAGCTCGGACGGCTCGGTGAACATCGTCACGACGAGCGAGAGGGCGACGACCGCGACGATCGCGCCGCCGAAGCCCTGCACCGCGCGCGCGCCGACGAGGAACTCCTGGGACTGCGCGAGCCCGCAGGCCAGCGACGCGGCCGTAAAGAGCGCGATCCCGATCAGGAACAGCCGGCGGTGTCCGAACAGGTCACCGAGCCGGCCGCCCAGCAGCAGGAAGCCACCGAACGTGAGCAGGTAGGCGTTGACGATCCAGGCGAGCGACGCCTCGGTGAACCCGAGGTCCTCGCGGATCGACGGCAGCGCGACGTTCACGACCGTCGTATCGAGGACGATCATCAGATCGCCCATGCAGAGCACGATCAGTGCGAGCCAGCGGGTGCGGCTGTCGATGGTCACGTTCTTCATCCTCGTGGGTCGTCAGATCTCGCAGAGTGCTCCTGGTCACGCTAGGAGACGCCTGCTCGGGGCGCTATCGGCAATTGGTCCTAAGACTGCCGGACCGGCCCGAACTCATCGGTCGGGTTCGAACCGCTGGTGAATCGCTAGCTCGCGTAGCGCTCGGCGCGCTCGTCCTCGCGGTCGCTCTCGCCGAGCGCCCGCACGAACAGGAACACGAGCGCCACGCCCATGACGATCGACTGCTCGAGGGCCATGATCAGGCCGCCGACGGCCTGGTCGGTGGCGGGCGAGAGGCCCCAGTAGCCGGGCTGGCGCTCGTAGAAGTCGTAGATCGCCTCGGGCGCGAACGTGAGCAGGATGCCGAGCAGGCCGACGAGCACCTTCGTCGCGAGCATGTAGACGACGGGGCCCATGCCGCCCAGCCGCCGGCGGGCGCGGATCGGCGACAGCAGATGCCACCAGTACAGGCCGCCGGCGAGGCCGAAGGTCAGGTGCTCGAGCACGTGCAGGACGGGGTGCTCGAGCGCGGCGTCGTACATCGCGGGCACGTGCCAGAGCGCCATCGTCGCGACGTACAGCGCGATCGCGAAGATCGGATGAGCGAGCGGGCCGGCGGCGCGCTCGAGCCGCACGAGACGGCGCGTCGAGCGGGCGCAGCAGGACCTTCGTCAGGCCGAGCAGCACGAGGATCGGGGCGAGATCGAGCAGCAGCAGGTGCTGGACCATGTGCATGAAGAACAGCTGCTCGCCGAGGCGGTCGACCGGCGAGCACAGCGCGATGACGACGAGCGCCATCCCGCCGAGGAAGCTCACGAGCCGCCCGGCCGACCCGTCGACCTCGCGCCAGCGGCGGACGTAGACGAACGTCAGCGCCGCGACGAGCACGAGCGGGACCGGCGCGAGCGTCCACGACGCGTCGGGGGAGGCGGCTAGCGGCGGCGCGGAGAGGATGCGCGCGATTGTGGCACTCCGCGTGTCCGCTGCAACACCCGCCGCGCGACGATCCGCAGATGCCGCTGATCGACGAGCTGATCGCGCTCGCGGTCCCGCCGCGCTGCAGCGTCTGCGGCGCGCCCGGCGGCCGTGCCGACGGGGTGCTCTGCGCCGCCTGCCGCCGGGCGCTTCCCTGGCTCGCGCAGCCGCGCTGCCCGCGCTGCGCGCTCCCGCTCCCGCATGCGCCGCGGGCGCTGCCCCGCGGCCGGCGCGGCGTTCGAGGCGGCCTGGGCCGCGGTCGCCTACGAGGGCCGCGCGCGCGACGCGCTGCTCGCGCTGAAGTTCTCGGCCGCGCGCCCGCTCGCCGGCGTCATGGCGGCGCAGATCGCCGCGAGCGCGCCGCTGCGGCCGCAGGCGACGCTCGTCGCGGTCCCCGCGCACCCGCAGCGCCGCCGCGCCCGCGGCTTCGATCCCGCCGAGCTGATCGCCACCGCGCTCGCACGCCGCAGCGGCCTGCCGCTGGCTCGCGCCCTGCGCCGCGGCCGCGGCGCCTCGCGCCAGCTCGGCGCGTCGCGCGAGGTCCGCCGCAGCGCCGCCGGCCTCGACTTCCGCGCCCACGGCCGCGCGCCGGCAGACGTCGTGCTCGTCGACGACGTCCACACGACGGGCGCCACGCTGAACGCCTGCGCACGGGCCCTGCGAGACGCCGGCTGCCTGCGTATCACGGTAGTGACCTGGGCGCGGACGCTGGACGAGAGGACTGTTGAATGAAACCGGCCTCCCGCGTACCATCTCGTGCTCGCACGTCCGTTCGACAGAGAGGACTTCGAGATGCTTATCGAGGTCAAGGGCCGCAACGTCCCAGTCAACGACGAGCTTCGCGAACTGGTGGAGCGCAAGTTCCGCAAGGTCGCGGCCCAGGTCTCTGACCTAGCCCGCATGGAGGTCGAGTTGCGCGAGGAGCGCAACCCCGCCATCGCGGAGTCCCAGGTCGCCGCGGTGACGCTGTACGTCAAGCGCATCACGCTGCACGCCGAGTGCTCCTCGCGCGAGATGACGCACGCGATTCGCCTCTGCTCCGACGACCTCGCGCGCCAGGTCAAGCGCGACCGCGACAAGCGCCGCCGCCGCCGCGAGGCGCGCAGCGCGCCGCCGCAGCCGGTCGGTCTAGCAGGCACGTCAGCACGCTTGCGCCGACGCGGCGGGCGAGCCCCGCCGCGTCGGTATCCTGAGCCCCATGGCTCTCCTGGATCGCGCCCTCCGGATGGGCGAAGCCAAGCAGTTCAAGCAGTTCGAGAAGCGCGTCGCTCGCATCAACGACTTCGAGCCCGAGCTCGAGCTGGAATCGAGCGACGAGCTGCGCGCGCGGATGGATGCGCTGCGCGAGCAGGCGCGCAACGGCGCGAAGCTCGACGACCTGCTGCCGGAGACCTTCGCGATCGTGCGCGAGACGGGCAAGCGCGAGATGGGCATGCGCCACTTCGACGTGCAGATGATCGGCGGCATGGTCCTGCACAACGGCTCGATCGCCGAGATGAAGACCGGCGAGGGCAAGACCCTCACCGCCACGCTCGCCGTCGTGCTCAACGCGCTGCCCGGCACCGGCGTGCACCTCGTGACGGTCAACGACTACCTCGCCCGCCGCGACGCCGAGTGGATGAGCCCGATCTACCACGCGCTCGGGCTGCAGGTCGGCGTGCTGCAGAACATGCAGGCGGTGCAGGACAAGCTCGGCGCCTACGGCGCCGACGTGACGTACGGCACGAACTCCGAGTTCGGCTTCGACTACCTGCGCGACAACATGGCCGGCTCGCTGGAGGAGAAGGTCCAGCGCGGTCACCCGTACGGGATCGTCGACGAGGTCGACAACATCCTCATCGACGAGGCGCGCACGCCGCTGATCATCTCCGGCTCGCCCGAGGCCGCGGGCGACATGTACGGGCAGTTCGCGAAGCTCGCCAAGCGGATGATCCCGGGCAAGCGTCCCGAGAGCATGGACCCGCGGATGAAGAAGGACTACGTCGCCGACTACGACTTCGAGTTCGAGGAGAAGCACAAGACCGTCTCGATCACCGAGCAGGGCGTCGCGAAGGCCGAGAAGTTCCTCGGCATCTCGCACCTGTACCGCGCCGAGAACGGGCCGCTCGTCAACCACCTGCAGCAGTCGCTGAAGGCCGAGTCGCTCTACAAGCGCGACGTCGACTACGCCGTCATCGACGGCGAGGTGATGATCATCGACGAGTTCACGGGGCGCATCCTCGAAGGCCGGCGCTGGTCGGAGGGCCTGCACCAGGCGATCGAGGCCAAGGAGGGCGTGCACGTCCAGGAGGAGAACCAGACCCTCGCGACGATCACGCTGCAGAACTACTTCCGGCTGTACAAGAAGCTCTCGGGCATGACCGGCACCGCCCTCACCGAGGCGACCGAGTTCATGAAGATCTACAAGCTCCCGGTCGTCGAGATCCCGACGAACCGCACGATGGTCCGCCAGGACAAGAACGATCAGGTCTACAAGACGAAGGCCGGCAAGTGGAGCGCCGTCAGCCGCGAGATCATCGAGCGCCACGAGGCCGGCCAGCCCGTGCTCGTCGGCACGGTCTCCGTCGAGGTCTCCGAGCTGCTGTCGGCCGAGCTGACCAAGCGCGGCGTCAAGCACACCGTGCTCAACGCCAAGCCCGAGTTCGCCGAGCGCGAGGGCGAGATCGTCGCCGAGGCGGGCCAGCCCGGCGCCGTGACGATCGCGACGAACATGGCCGGCCGCGGCGTCGACATCAAGCTCGGCGGCAACGCCGAGCACCTGACGCAGCTCGAGCTCGCGAAGCTCGGCCTCAAGCCCGGCGCGCCCGACTACGACGAGCGCTTCAAGGAGATCCTGCCGAAGATCGAGGCCCGCGTCGAGGCCGACAAGGAGAAGGTCCTCGAGGCCGGCGGCCTGTACATCGTCGGCACCGAGCGCCACGAGTCGCGGCGGATCGACAACCAGCTGCGCGGTCGCTCCGGCCGCCAGGGCGACCCCGGCGAGTCGCGCTTCTTCCTCTCCGCCGAGGACGACCTCGTGCGCCTGTTCGCCGGCGACCGGATCTACAAGATCCTCGACCGTCTCGGGACGGTCGACGAGGAGGGCAACGAGGAGCCGATCGAGGCCGGCATGCTCTCCAAGCAGATCGAGAAGGCGCAGAAGAAGGTCGAGGAGCAGAACTTCCTGCAGCGCAAGCGCGTGCTCGAGTACGACGACGTCATGAACGAGCAGCGGCGGATCGTCTACAAGTTCCGCGACGAGATCCTCGAGGGCAAGGACATGAGCGCCCAGGTCCGCGAGGAGATCGGCAACGTCATCGAGCGGACGATCGGCGAGTTCACGCCCGGCGACTTCATCGAGGACTGGGATCTCGACGGCCTGATCACCGCGCTCAACGACATCTTCCCGGTCGAGCTGCTCGCGGCCGACGAGCTGACGCCCGAGCAGACCGACCGCGAGCTGCTGATCGCGAAGATCACCGACGACGCGATCGCGTCTCTACGAGCAGCGCGAGCAGGAGCTCGGCGACGAGGTCATGCGCGCCGTCGAGCGCTATCTGCTGCTGCAGTTCATCGACTCGCGCTGGCGCGAGCACCTCTACGACATGGACTACCTGCGCGAGGGCATCCACCTGCGCGGCTTCGCCCAGATCGAGCCGATCGTCGCGTACAAGAACGAGGCCTTCAAGCTCTTCGAGGACCTCATGGACACGATCTGGGCGGACTTCACGCGGATGGTGTTCAACCTCGAGTTCGAAGCCGTCGAAGGGGACGAGGAGCCGGCGCAGCGCTACGAGCCCAGCGGCACGTCGACGCGCCCCGGTCGCGTCTCGTACTCGGGCGGCTCGGCTGCCGAGCCGGGCGCGCTGGAGATGGCGCGCGCGGGAGCGAGCGTCGGCGGCGCGGTCGAGGAGTACTACGACGAAGAGGAGCCGCCGCCGCCGGTCGAGCAGCGCGTCCTCGCCGAGGAGGAGCAGATCGGCCGCAACGACCCGTGCTGGTGCGGGTCGGGCAAGAAGTTCAAGAAGTGCCACGGCGCCTGAGCGAATCGCCGTAGCCCGGTCCGACGCGGATCAGTCGTGGCGGCCGACGCGGCGGCGGTCGCACGAGCCGCTCGCGATCGCGGATCTCCATTCGGACGCGAGCGTTTGGTCTTCGCGCGCGCGGGCCATCCTGTACATGGATGCGCCTCGTCGTCGACAACAGCACGGGAGGCGACGCACAGCTCGCGGCGAACGTCGCCGACGGGCTGCGCGAACGGGGCTACGCGGTCGAGCTGCGCGAGCCCGAGCCGGAGTCGATGTTCGACACCGCGGTGCACGTCGTCTCGACGGGGATCGTGCTGCGCGTCGACGAGCGCCCGCCGCACGCCGAGCTCGGCGAGATCTCCCAGATCGTGCGCGCGGCGCTGCAGCGCCATCCGAGCCCGCGGCGGCGTACGCGGGCGGTGCCGCTCGCGCTCGGCGCGAGCGGCCAGGTGCTCACCTGGATCGACGTGTTCGACTGATCAGCCGGCGTCGTCGAGCTCGGCGCGAAACCGCGACGAGGGATAGACGCTCGCGCCGGCCGCGCGGACCTGCTCGGAGAGCACCCCGTCCGACGTGACGACGCGCACCACGCTCGGGTCCGGCGCGGCGCGGACGCGCCGCACGATCTCGTGATCGGCCGAGTTCGGGGCCCGGTCGCCTGGCATGCGCGACCTCGACGACGCTCGACGTGATCGGCGGCCGCGGCGGCTGCTCGAAGACGACCGTCACGTCGTCGCCGTCGGCCGCGGCCCAGCGCTCGAGCGCATCGACGAGCCGCACCATCGCGCTGTGACGGTCGCGCCACCAGCCGTCGGGCCGGCTGCCGATGACGTTCATGCCGTCGATGATCCAGTGCACGGGCGCCCGCTCAGATGGTTGACAGGACGGAGCGCGGTCACCGAGACAGCGGTCAGGCGACCTCGGTCGTGAACTGCTGGACCTCGTAGGTCGTCTGGAATCCCGGGACGAGCGACTCGGCCTTGATCGGGAAGTACGTCAGGGCCCGTGCGCCGCCGATGAGGCGCCCGCTGCGCGAGACCCCGAGCTCGAGGCGGTAGCTGCTGAGCTCCCTGCACGCGACCTTGTCCTTGGGCAGATAGCGCAGGCCCACCTTCAGCGCGAGCTTCAGCGCGCGGCCGTAGGGGGTCGGAACCCTGTCGAGCAACTGGGTCCGCCCTTGCCCACGGCGGCCTCGATCAACGACCAGAGCACGCCCTTGCCGCAGCTCATCGCCTTGACGTCCACGTAGGGATCGCGGATCTGGCGGGGACCGCGGCCGCCGCTCAGGCCGATGCCGAGCCCCTTCGCCAAGCCGTCGCCGCGCAGGTCGCCGTTCCCATCCAGGCCGTCGGACGAGTAGTCCAGCGCGATCGGCGAGAGGATGCGCCATGTCCGGCCGACCCGGCAGGTGATGGCACCGATCCGCACGCGCCCCATCGGATACAGCTGGTCCTGGCGCCGCCAGATGTCGCGACGCCGGGACCATCGACTTGTCGTATGCGAAGTGCTCGAATCGCTGGCGGAACGTGAAGTCGATCTGCTGGTCCTCGCGCAGCTGGTCGCAGGCCGCTCGCGCGGGCGGTTTCGCCGGCTTCGACGGGTGCTTCGGCGCGGCCCCGGCGCAGCGTGGGACGCCGGGCAGCAGGCCGGTCGCGTAGGTGCGGACGAAGCGGTCGGGGACGTAGCGGCCGCCGACGCGATCCCACACCGGGCTGCCGTAGGCCGCGTCGCCGAGCGTCTGGCACTCGATCCCGACCCACTGCCCGGCGCGGACGTGGTTGCGGCGGGCGGGCGCCGAGCGGCGCGGCGCGCTGCGGCCGTCGAGCGTCGCGAGCGCGAGATAGCGGTTGGCAGCCGTCCACGGCCGCAGGCTCGTGACCTGGTTGCCCTGCGGCTGCGGCGGCTGCTGCGGGGTCTGCGGCGGCGGCTGCGGCGGCGTCCCGCCGCAATGGCCGAACGGCATGTCGCGCCGGGCGGAGCCGAGCGACCCGCCCCAGCGCACGCAGCGCCCGGGCGCCGCCAGGCGCACCGGCCCGGCGTAGAACGCGAACTGACCGGCGTCGGTCGTGCGCTTCTGGCCCTGCACCTCGAGGTACGCGCTGGCCGGGGTCTTCTGCCCGATCGATGGTCGCCTTCAGCGTCACCACGCAGTTGAAGCCGTTGGCGGCGTTGTAGAGCAGGTACACCGTGCCGACCACGGCACCGCGCGACTGCAGCGTCGGCGCGGTCGACCTGCTTGTAGCCGGCACCGCAGACACGCTCGGGCGTGTACGGGTTCGGCTTCGCCTCGGCGGACTGCACCGAGACGAGCACCAGAGCGCTCGCCAGCAGCGCTCGCCATCAAGCGTCGTGCGATCACGCCGCTCCCACCGTCGGCGCCTGCCCCCGCGTTCCCATTCGACCCCCAGTTTTCGGTTGCGCACGAAGATACGCACGCCCCAGCCAGGGAATGTGACAGCGCTCACACGGCCCGCCGCGCACGGGCGCGCGTCAGCGAGACCGAGGGCGCGCGGCTAGCTAGCGGTGGCGGCGGCGCAGACGCGCCAGCAACCGCGTCTTGGCGTTGAACGCCGCCTTCATCGCGCGGTCGGCGGCGGAGCCGTCCGCCGGCAGCATCCCGATCTGGCGGGCGAACTGCATCTGGTCGAACACGACGAAGTTCGATGCGACGGTGCCGTCGCGCACGACGAAGTGGTCCATCCCGTCGACCGCGATGGCGCGGCCGGTCGGCTCGATCCCCTCGAAGCGGCGCGCCGGTGTGCGTGCCGGTCATGTGCCAGTGCACGAAGACGTCAGCGCCCGCCTCCGCGAGCGCGACGATCCTCATGTGGAGGTCGGGCACCGCGGCGAACAGGGCCCCGAAGTAGCCCGCCATCGCGTCGGCGCCGTGGAGCGTGCCCGACGGGAAGCGCTCGACCGTCGCGTTCGTCCAGAGCGGGCGCATCGACTCCACGTCGTGCTCGTTGAGGATCTGAAACGACCAGCGGACGAGCTCGCCGTTGGAGACGCCGGTGGGCGGTGCGGCGACGGCCATGGGACGAAGGCTACTCCCGCGCGCGCTCGCTCGGGCGCGTCGTCGTGGGTTCGAACCCACGACCGCCGGCGCGCGCCACCGGCGCGATCGGCTTGCGCTTCCGCGCCCCGTCCATTACGGTAAGTCCAGCGATGCTCTTCCCGGCCGACATCATGTACACGCTCAACCACGGCGCCACGCACGGCGCGCGCAGCGTGACGCTCTGGCCGCAGGCGGAGCTCGCCCAGCGCACCACCGACGCGGTCAGCGGCGTCTAGCGGGAGGTCTTTCACATGGCTCCCGCGACGATCGCGGGAGCTGCGCTCCGGGCCCGGAACGGGCGTGGGGCGGGGTGGGACCGCGACTCCATCATCATCGCCATCCAGGAATGGGTGGCCACATACGGCGAGCCGCCCCGAGCGGCCGACTGGAACCCGTCCTCGGCGAAGTGGTCCGGACAGCTGTGGCGCGTCGATCGCTACCGCGACGGCCGTGCCGACGGGTCGCCCTGGCCCGCGCTGAACTCGGCCAAGCGCCCGTTCGGCGGGTCGCTCAACGAGGCGATCCGCGCGGCGGGGTTCGAGCCGGCCAAGCCGGGACCCAGGCGGCGTGCCGACGTCGATCCTCGAGCAGGCGCACCGGGCCGTCATGAGCCCGGAGGCGCGCGCGATGCTCGCTGCCGCGCTCGCGCAGGCGCGTGAGGCGGAGCGGCGCGTGACGCTGCTCGAGGCGCGCCTCGAGCGCGCCGGCGACCGGGCCGAGCGGGTGATCGCCGAGCGCGACGCCGCGCGCCGGGCCGGTCGCCGGGTGGCCGTCGAGCCGAAGCTCGTCCGCGAGCGCGTCGTCGACGACGCGGCGGTCGCCCGCGCCGAGCGCCGGGCGGTCACCGCCGAGGCGAAGGCCGACGCGATCGTCAGCGACTCGCGCGAGCGGCTCGCGGATGCCCGCATGGACGCGGCCGAGGCGCGGACGACGGCGAAGCGGCTGGCGGCGAAGCTCGAGCGGGCGGAGGCGACGATCGGGACGCTGCGCGGCGAGCGCCGCGAGCTCAAGGCGGCCGCCGACCGGCTGCGCGACGAGCTCGTGGCGGCCGGGCGGCTGCTCGAGCGCGCGCGTGCCGAGGCCGAGCGGGTGCCCGCGGTCGTGACCGTGCGCGAGCAGGCGCCCGCGGCGAGCGAGCTGCACGCGGCACGGGTCGCGGCGGCGCGCGACCGCCGTGCCGCCGCGGAGGCCGAGCTGCGCGCCGCCCGCGCCGAGCGCGAGCTGCGGGAGACCGTCTCCGCGCTGCGCGGCGAGGCGCGGCGGCTTACCTCAGCCGAGCTCGCCGAGCTGCGCGTCAACGGCCCGAGCGGGCCCGCCGTCATGGCGGAGGCGCTCAACGCGCTGGCCGCGGCCCGCCGGACGAACAACCCGGCGCGCATGCAGGACGCCCTGCGGCGCGTCGCGCAGGCCGCCGTCACCTGGCAGGAGCGGATCTAGCGTCCGCTCCTGCCGGCCGGCCGCCGTGGCTCATGCCCGCGGCGAGCCGGAACACGCGCAGCGGCTGCTCGTGGGCGAGGTCGCGCGCGATCGCCGCGGCCTCGCCGAGCGAGAGCCGGTGCTCGCAGACGAGCCCTGCCAGGAAGGCGCAGTCGACGCGGCGCGCGACCTCGTGACGCGCGGGGATCGAGCACAGCGCGCGCGCGTCGTCGACGAACCCGGCCGTGCGGTGAAAGCCGATCGTGTCGGTGACGGCGCGGCGGAAGCGCAGCATCCCGGCGGGGGAGTCCAGAAACCACCACGGCGCGCCGAGATACACCGACGGGTAGAAGCCCGCGAGCGGCGCGAGCTCGCGCGAGAACGTCGTCTCGTCGACGGTGAACAGCACGAGCCGGAAGCGCGGATGGGTGCCGTAGCGCTCGAGCAGCGGGCGCAGCGCACGCGTGAACTCCGCCCGCACGGGGATGTCGGCGCCGGCGTTCGCGCCGTGGGCGCGGAGCGTCGCGCTGTGGTGGTCGCGCAGCACGCCCGGGTGCAGCTGCATGACGAGGCCGTCCTCGCAGGACATGCGGGCCATCTCGTCGAGCATGTGCGCGCCGAACGCGACGGCCTCCTGCGGATGGCAGTCGCCGCGCAGCGCCGCCGCGAAGATGCGGCGGACCGTGCGGTCGTCGAGGCGCTCGGTCTGCAGGTGCTCGACGCCGTGGTCGCTGCAGGTCGCGCCGTGCTCGGCGAAGAAGCCGCGCCGCCGCTCCAGCGCCGCGACGAAGTCGTCGTACGTGTCGATCGGCATGTCGGCCGCCGCCGCGAGGCGCTCGATCCGTGCCGGCCAGCCGGGTCGCGCGAGATCGAGGTGGGCATCGGGGCGAAACGTCGGGACGACGCGGCCGCTCCAGCGCGGGTCGCCGGCGAGCGCGCGGTGGTGGCGCAGGTCGTCGGCGGGGTCGTCGGTCGTCGCCAGCAGCTCGATCGCGAAGCGCTCGTAGAGGGCGCGCGGTCGCGACTGCTCCAGCGCGAGGCGCTCGGACAGCTCGTCGAAGAGCGCGTCGGCGGTTTCCGCGGACGGCACGATGCGCACGCCGAGCACGTCGTGCAGGATGAGCTCCAGCCACAGCCGCACCACCGTCCCGCCCAGCAGCGGCCAGTGCGCGCACAGCTCGCGCCAGATCGCGCGCGGCTCGGCCGGCGGGCGCAGGTCCTCCAGCGCGACGCCGTGGGCGTGCAGCAGGCGGGTGACGTAGTGGTCGGGCGTGACGAGCAGCGCGGCCGGGTCGGAGAACGGCGTGTCCTGCGCCAGCAGCGCGGCGTCGACGTGCCCGTGCGGGGAGACGATCGGCGCGCCGGCGACCTCGGCGTAGAGCTCCGCCGCCACGCCGCGCGCGGGCGTCGCCCGGCGGCAGCAGGATGTGCGGGTGGATCGTCAGCGGCTCGCTCATCGGATCGCGGCATCGATGCCGGCGCGATGGTCATGGGCGACGAGGACCGCATGCAGCTCGGCGACGGCCTCGACGAACGCGGTCGCCTGCGCCAGCGCCGGCGCGAAGATCCCGAGCTCGAAGACCGCCTCCACGAGCTCGCGCGAGTCGCTGCGCGCGCCGCCCGAGCGCCTCCAGGCGGTCGCGCTCGGGGTCGGCGATCGCGCCGAGGGCGGCTGCGTCGTAGGCATCCGGCGTGGCGAGGCAGCGGATGTAGGCGGCGACGCCGAGCGCGAGCGCGCGCGGCACGAGCCCGCGCGACGTGTGGTGCAGGACCGCGCCGGTGATGCGCGCCGGCAGCTTCGTCGAGCCGTCGGAGGCGACCTGGCACGTGCGGTGATCGAGCGCGGCGTTGGCGAAGCGCTGCAGCAGCGTCGTCCACGTAGCGCGGCACGTCGACCTGCGCGGGCGCGTCGAACGTCGGGCGCAGCTCGGCGTGGATGGCGTGCTCGGCGGCGGCGCGGATCTCCGGCCGCGCGACGGCCTCGGCGATCGAGCGCGCGCCGGCGAGCAGGCCGAGGTAGGCGATGAGCGAGTGCGTCGCGTTGAGCAGGCGCAGCTTGAGCTGCTCGTAGCGCTCCACCTCGTCGCTGAAGATCGCGCCCGCGGTCTCCCAGCGCGGCCGGCCGCCCGGGAAGCGGTCCTCGAGCACCCACATGTGAAACGGCTCGGCGACGACGGGCGCCGCGTCGTCCAGGCCGAGCAGCTCGGCGGCGCGCGCGCGATGCTCGGTCCGCGTGGCCGGCACGATCCGGTCGACCATCGTCGACGGGAAGGCGATCGACGCGCTCGATCCAGGCGCGCAGCTCGGCGGCGTCCGGCTCGGGCAGCAGCCCGGCGAACTCCAGCACGAGCGCGCGCGTGTGCTGCCCGTTGGCGTCGAGGTTGTCGCAGCTGACGATCGCCATCGGCTCACCGTGCCCGCGCCAGCGCCGCTGCAGTCCCCGCGCGAGCAGGCCGATCGTCGTGGTCGGCGGGGCGCCGCCCAGGTCGGCGCGCACCTCGGGGAGATCGGTGTCCAGCGCGCCGGTCGCGGCGCGCGCCGTGTAGCCGCGCTCGGTGACGGTGAGCGTCGCGATCCGGATGGCCGGGTCGGCGAGCCTGGCGACGACCGCATCCGGCTGCTCGGCCGCGACGAGCAGCTCGCTGTGGACGCCGACGACGAGCGGCACGGCATCCGAGCCCCCGAGCTCGAGGATCGCCGTACAGGCCGTCCTGCGCCCGCAGCGCGTCGGTGACGCGGCGCGACCGGTGCGCGACGCCGACGATCCCCCACGGCCCCGGCTCGCGCTCGAGCGCGCGGGCGGTGTAGAGCGCCTGATGGGCGCGATGGAAGCTCCCGAGCCCGAGATGGACGATGCCCGCCTGCGCCGGCGCGTCGGCCGGGACGGGCACGCGGCCGGCGAGACCGGCGAGGCCGCGGCGTGTCAGTCGTGCGGTCGCCGCGGCCCTCACCAGTCGTGCATCGTCCCGTCGCGGAGGCGGTTGACGGGCAGATATGCCGCGACGTAGGGGTGCTGCGCGGCGAGCTCCTCGTCGAGCGACACGCCGAGGCCGGGCTCGTCGCCGGGGTGCAGGTGCCCGTCCTCGAAGCGGTAGGCGTGCGGGAAGACCTCGTCGACGAGCGGGTCGTGGCGCTGGTGCTCCTGGATGCCGAAGTTCGGGATCGCGAGGCCGACGTGCAGCGCGGCGGCCATGCCGACCGGCGAGATGTCGGTCGCGCCGTGGCAGCCGGAGCGGATCTGCGACAGCTCGGCCAGCGCGAAGATGCGCCGCACGTGGCTGATGCCGCCGGTGTGCGACGGCTTGACGCGGATGTAGTCCACGAGCCGGTCCTGCAGGATCGTGCGGCAGTCCCAGATCGTGTTGAACACCTCGCCGATCGCCAGCGGCGTCACCGTGTGCTCGCGCACGAGCCGCAGCGCATCCGGGTTCTCGGCGGGCGTGACGTCCTCCAGCCAGAAGAGGTCGTGGGGCTCCAGCGCGCGCCCGAGCCGGGCCGCCTGCAGCGGCGTCAGCCGGTGGTGGACGTCGTGCAGCAGCGCCGGCTCGGGGCCGAACTGCGCGCGCAGCGCCGCGAAGACGCCCGGCACGTGACGCAGGTACGCGCGCGCGTCCCACAGCTCCTCGTCCGGCCGCGCGCCGCGCCCGGCCGGCTCGTAGGCGCCGCTGCCGGTCGCGACGCCGTAGACCTTTCCCAGCTCCGGCACGCCGGCCTGCGCGCGCACGGCGCGGTAGCCGAGCTCGAGCTTGGCGGCGACGGCCTCCAGCAGCTCGGCGAGGTCGCGCCCGGAGGCGTGGGTGTAGGCGAGGCAGCCGTCGCGGCTGGCGCCGCCGAGGAGCTGGTAGACGGGCAGCCCCGCGACCTTGCCCTTGATGTCCCACAGCGCGACGTCGACCGCCGAGATCGCCGTCATCGCGACCGGGCCGCCGCGCCAGTAGGCGCCCCGGTAGAGGTACTGCCACGTGTCCTCGATGCGGTGCGCGTCGCGGCCGATCAGCAGCGGCGCCACGTGGTCGCGCAGGTAGCTGGCGACGGCCAGCTCGCGGCCGTTGAGCGTCGCGTCGCCGTAGCCGGTGACGCCGTCGGACGTCACGAGCTTGAGCGTCACGAAGTTGCGCCCGGGGCTGCAGACGATGACCTCTGCGTGCTCGATCCTCATCACTGGCTCATCCTAGTTCTCCCGCAGTCCGGGCGACGAGGTTGGTCGGGTTGACGAAGCTCAGCGCGGCGATCAGCAGCATCAGCATCAGGCCCATGTAGATCACCGCCATCGCGTCGATCGACTGCGACGCGCGCACGCCGGGAGCGAATGCGGCGTAGTACAGCACGACGACGAGCGGCTGCGATCCCGGTCCGGCGGTGAAGAAGCTCAGCTCGAACATGCCGACCGTGCGCACGAGCACGAGCAGGCCCGCGGCGAGCATCCCCGGGACGAGCAGCGGGCCGAGGATGCGGACGAAGATCGTCGCCGTCCCGGCGCCGAGCGTCCGCGCCGCGGCCTCGATGCGCGGGTCGATCTGCTCGATGAACGGCGTCATCGTGAGGATCACGAACGGCACGCTCGGGACGAGGTTGGCGAGGATCACGCCGGTCAGCGTGCCGCCGAGGTCGTTGCGCAGCAGGACCGTCGCCAGCGGGATCCCGTACGTCACCGGCGGCAGCAGCAGCGGGATGAGGAACGCGAGCATGACGATCCGCCGGCCCGGGAAGTCGCGCCGCGCGAGCGCGTAGGACGCCGGCACGCCGATCAGCAGCGAGAGCGCGACGACCGCGGCCGCGACCTCGATCGTCACGACCATCACCGAGGTGAGGCCGAACTCGCGCCAGGCGTCGCCGTACCAGTGCGTCGTGAAGGCGTCCGGCAGCCAGTGGTCCAGCCAGCGGGTCCCGAGCGAGTTGACGACGACCGCGGCGATGAGCGCGAGCATGAAGACGAGGAAGAAGCCGACGAAGCCCCACGCCAGCCACGCCAGCGGGCTGGCGACGAGGCGCCGCGACGTGATCGCGCTCATCCCTTGCCCCCGCCGCTCGGCCCGCGGTACAGGCGACCGCGCACGCCGAGCACGACGGCGACGACGGCGAGCTGCACGGCGCCCATGATCATCGCGATCGTCGATCCCATCGAGGCGTCGGACTGCTCGTAGGCGGCGCGGTAGGCGACGATCGAGATCACCCGCGTCTCGCCCGCCGGCTCGCCGACGAGGACGGCCGACGGGAAGACGGCGAACGCGAGGACGAACGTGAGGATGAACGTGATCGCCAGCCCGGGCAGCAGCAGCGGGAACGTGATCTGCCAGAAGCGCTGGCGCGGCCCGGCGCCGAGCGTCGCCGCGGCGCGCTCGAGCATCGGGTCGATCCCGCCGAGGTAGGACAGCGTCAGCAGGAACGCGAACGGAAAGCCGGTGATGACGAGCGTCAGCAGCACGCCCCAGTAGTTGTTGACGAAGCGCACCGGGTCCTCGACGAGCCCGAGCTCCAGCAGCGCCCGGTTGACCCAGCCGCGCGCGCCCAGCAGCGTCAGCAGCCCCTTCGCGATCAGCACGGTGCCGAGCGTGACGGGCATGACGAGCATCCCGATCAGCAGGCGCTTGCCGCGGAACGCGCCGCGCATCCGGTAGGCGATCGGCACGGAGGCGATGACGTTGAACAGCGCCGCGGGAACGGCGAGGCCGAGCGTGATCGCGATCGTGTCGCGCAGGAACGGGTCGGCGAAGAACTGCTCGTAGTTGGCGAAGACGCCGACGTAGCGCTCGGGCTGGAAGGACAGGACGAGCCCGTAGATGAACGGGTACAGGAAGATGAGGACGAGGAACGCCAGCGCCGGCAGGAGCAGCAGCAGCGTGCGGTCGATCCCGTGCTCGGCGAGGCGGCGGCGCATCAGCGGACCACGCTCACGCCGCGCCCGTGAACAGCAGCACCCTGGATTCGGGGGCGCGCAGGGTGACGGTGGCGCCGATCGCGACGGCGGCGGCCGACGTCCCGCGCAGGCGCTGACCCGAGCCGGTCCGCCCCTCGACGACGAAGCTGCGGCCGCGGAACTCGACCGCGTCGACGGCGATCTCGAACGCGTTCTCGCCCTCGCCGCCGACGACGAGGTCGTCGGGCCGGATCGCGAGCGTGACCGGCCCGCTCGATCCGTCCCCCGACACCCGGCCGCGCGCCCGCAGCCCGTGTCCCGCGGCGACGCCGGTGTCGCCGTCGCGGCGCTCGAGCGTCATCGCCAGCGCGTTGCGAAAGCCGACGAAGTCCGCGACGTACGGGTTCGCCGGGCGGTAGTAGATCTCGTCGGGCGGGCCGATCTGCTGCGTCACGCCCTCGCGCAGGACGACGAGCCGGTCGGCGAGCGAGAACGCCTCCTCCTGGTCGTGCGTGACGTAGATCGTCGTCAGCCCGAGCTCGCGGTGCAGGCGCCGCAGCTCGGTGCGCATCTCCAGGCGCAGCTTGGCGTCGAGGTTCGACAGCGGCTCGTCCATGAGCACGAGCGGCGGCTCGATGACGATCGCCCGGGCGATCGCCACGCGCTGCTGCTGGCCGCCCGAGAGCTGGCTCGGGTACTTGTCGGCGTGCGCCTCGAGCTGGACGAGCGCGAGCGCCTGCTCGACGCGGGCGGCGACCTGCGCCTTGGGCAGCCGGCGCATGCGCAGGCCGAACGCGATGTTCGCGCGCACGGACATGTGCGCGAACAGCGCGTAGTTCTGGAACACGACGCCGAAGCCGCGCTTCTCGGACGGCATGCCGTCGAGCGAGCGGCCGTCGAGCGAGATCGTGCCGCTCGTCGGCGCGATGAGGCCCGCGATGCAGTTCAGCGCCGTCGACTTGCCGCATCCCGACGGCCCCAGCAGGGCGATGAACTCGCCGCCCTCGATCGTCAGATCGAGGGCGGCGAGCGCGATCTGCGGCCCGTAGCTGCGGCTCAGGCCGTCGAGCACGAGCTCGCCGAGCCGCGGCGACGCCGTCACTCCTTGACCTTCGATCCACCCACCTCCCGGTCCCATTTGTCGAACATGAAGACGATGTCGTCGACGTCGAGCTGCGTCTCGACGGGAACCTTCTTGAACAGCTCGTCGTACTCCGGCCGCGCGAACTCCTTGATGACCTTCTGGCTGTCGGCGGGCGCGAGCGCCAGCGGGACGTCCTTCACCGCCGGACCGGGGTAGAAGTAGCCCTTGTCGTAGGCGTAGGCCTGCGCCTTGGGCGTGAGCATGAACTTCATGAGCTCGAGGATGACCGCCTGCTCGCCGGCCGGCACGCCGCGCGGGATCGCGACGTAGTGCGCGTCGGCGACGAAGTGGAAGCCGTCGAAGGGCTGGATCCTGAAGTCCTTCGGCACGACGCCGAGCGCGCGCGGGTTGACGTCCCAGCCGGTCGTGCTGGCGATCATGTCGACCGCGCCCGACGTCAGCTCGTCCATCGTCACGCCGGTGGCCGACGGGTAGTGGTCGACGTAGCGGTCCAGCTGCTTGAGGAACGCCCACGTCTTGTCCCAGCCCTTGTCGGGATCGCGCGGGTCGGTGTCGCCGAGGATGTAGGGCAGCCCCATGAGGAACGTGCGGCCCGGCCCGGAGTTCGCCGGCCGCGCGTAGGTGAACTTCTTCGGGTGCGTCTTGGCCCACGCGAGCAGCGCCGCAGCCGTCTTCGGCGGCGTCTTCGACCTTCGCCGGGTTGTACTCCAGCAGCGGCCCGTTGGGGTTGTAGTAGGTCGTCAGCGCGTAGCCGTCGATGAGGCGGAACATCTTCAGCGCCCCCGGCTGGTAGGCGCTCTCGACGTCGCCGAGCGTCTTTGAGAAGTTCGGCAGCAGCTTCTGCCACAGGCCCTGCTTGGCGCCCGTCGCGATCTCGCCGTAGCCCGCGACGACGACGTTGTACTGGACCTTGCCGGCGCGCTGGCCGGCCTGGATCTTGCCCGCGAGCTCGGGCCGGTGGACTTCGAGTACGTGACCTTGTCGACGAGCTTGGGATGGTCCTTGACGAACTCGTCGATCGCCGGCTGGGAGAGCTGCAGGTCGCCGCCGCCGTCGATGACGTTCAGCCGGATCGGCTTCGTCGGCAGCGTGGGGGAGCCGGTCAGCTCGGCGGGCGCGTTGCCCGTCCCCGAGGACTGCGTCTTCTTCTCCGGCTCGCCGCAGGCGGCGAAACCGACCGTCATGGCCGCCGCGAACGCCGCGATGAGCGATCTGCGACTGATGTCGTGCATGTGGACCTCTTTCCCTACCTGGGGGCACCGCTGATGGATGGGTTGCCGTCGCCGGTCTCGAACGTCTCGCTCAGCGCGCGGGCGAGGCGCCGGACCGCATCGTCGCCGCCGCTGCGATGGGCGGCGTCGAACTCGCCGGACAGGCCGAGCGCGAGCGCGCCCGCGTCGAACCAGTCCCCGGCGTTCGCGCTGCTCACGCCGCCGGTCGGGACGAACGCGACGTCTGCGAACACCGACAGCAGCGCTCGCAGGTGCGCCGGGCCGGCCGTCTGCGCCGGGAAGAGCTTGACCGCGTCGAGGCCCAGGCGCGCGGGCCGCCATGACCTCGGTCGGCGTCAGCGCTCCCGGGACGATCGGCACCTGCGCCGCCGTGCAGCGCTCGACGACGACGCGATCGAGGCCCGGCGCGACGACGAACTGGGCGCCCGCGTCCAGCACGGCGTCGAGCTGGGCCACCGACAGCACCGTGCCGGCGCCGACGAGGACGTCGGCCGCGAGCGAGGCGCGCAGCGCCGCGATGAGCGCCGCCGCGCCGGGGACGGTCGTCGTGATCTCGACGGCGCGCACGCCGCCGCCGGCGGCGGCCCGCGCGATCGCCTCGGCGTCATCGTCGTCGTCGTGGCGGACGACGGCGATGACGCGGCGATCGGCGAGCAGGGCCGGGAAGCTCGCCGGCCGCGGGCTCATCGGTCGACCGCCGTCGCCAGGCCGCGCCAGGCGTCGTAGTCGGCGCGGTCGGGCAGGCCCTCGTAGTCGCCCGGATGCGCGACGACGTGGCCCGCGGCCCACGCGCCGGTCGCCATCGCCGCCTCGAAGCCCGCGCCGCCGAGGCGCTCGAACAGGTAGCCGGCGGTGAACGCGTCGCCGGCGCCGACGCAGTCGACGACCGGTCCCGCCGCCTCGGCCGCGACCTCGACGCGGATGCCGCCGGCGATCCCGACCGCGCCGTCGGCGCCGCGCCGCACGACGACCCGCGCGATCCCGCGATCGGCCAGCAGCGCCAAGGCCTCCTCGAGATCGCCGGCGCCGGCGATCGCCAGCGCCTCGGCCTCGCTGAGCAGCAGGTCGTCGACGTGCGGGAGGACCTCGCGCAGCGCCGCGACGGCGTCCTCCAGCGACCAGAGCTTGAGGCGGATGTTCGGGTCGAGGCTCACGCTCGCCCCCGTCGCGGCGGCCGCCGCCAGCAGCTCGCTCACCGCGCGTGCGGGCCCGGCGCCGAGCGCGAGCGTGATCCCCGTCGCGTGCACGTGGCGCGCGGGCGGGATCTCGCCGATGCCGTCGAGCTCGCTCGCCGCCGACCCCTGGCGGTAGTAGTGCACGCGCACGTCGCTCGGCGAGCGCATCTCCTTGACCATGAGGCCGGTCGGGCGCGCGGGCGAGCGCTGCACGCGCGACACGTCGACGCCCTCGCCGCGGAGCGTGCGCACGATCTCGTCGCCGAACGGGTCGGCGCCGACGCGCGAGACGTAGCCCGCCCGCAGGCCCAGCCGCGCGAGCCCGATCGCGACGTTCGCCTCCGCGCCCCCGATCGACTTCGCCAAGGTGGGCGAGGCGGCGAGGCGGCCGCTGCCCGTCAGGCAGATGAGCGGCTCACCGACGGTGAGCAGATCGAGCATCGTGGTCACTTGTGCTGTCGAAGCCGTGGCGGCCGCCGTTGTCGCAGCGTGCAGGCCCAGCCCTGCTGTGGACACCGTTCCGAATTCCCCCGCCTCTTGCGGCGTGCCGTCCCGGAGCAGGACGGCTCATGCGCCGCGGCGCGAACCCGACCACACGCGCCTGCCGCTGTCAAGCGCGGCGCGGACTCCTGCGGCTCAGCGCAACCCGTCGGCCGCCGTCCGCCTGGCCGTGCTGCGAGCACGGCGCCGGGCGCTCGTCGCCGCCGCCGCTCGCGACGCGCAGCGGGCAGGTGAGGCACGTGGTCGCGGCGGCCGTTCGCCACCACAGGCAGCACCCGTGCCGGAGGTGGACGGCACGGTCGCCGATCGCCGTGTAGCGCGGCGGATCCTCGAGCGGCGGGTGAGCGAGCGTGCGCTTCGCGGCGACGTTCGCCGTCGCCATCCGGTCGCACGCCAGGCCGGCGTACAGCAGCGCGGTGGCGGTGCGGTCGGCGACGGTCCGCCACAGGGCGCGCCGGGAGCGCCCGGACGCGGTGTGGAGCGTCTGCACGAACGGCTCGAAGTGGGCGATCAGCACGCTCGCCAGGCACAGGTCGAAGCTGCTGCGATCGCGGACGACGTCCGCGTCGGGGTGCTGCGTGTCCGGGTCCTCGGGCAGAGCGACGAAGCGGCCCTGCAGCAGCCTGATCGCGTCGGGAAGGCCGTCGTCGGCGAGGCGCAGCGCGACGCCGTCGGAGCCGGGCATGGGGATCCGGGACTCGGCGACGAGGGCTCCGGCGAGCGGGAGGATGAGCCGCCAGGCATAGGACTCCAGCAGCAGCGAGGCCTGGACGTCGCGGCGGGTGCTGCCGACCTCGTGGCCGACGGCCATCAGCGCGCGCTCGAGCGTTTGGGCATCGTCGAGCAGGCGGGTGACCGGGATCCAGCGGGGATCGTCCGTGGCGCCGCAGCGCGGCGCCGAGATGCCAGCCAAGATGCGTACGACCGTTCCCGCGCCCGAGCGTGGCCGCGAGCGGATGGCTGCGCGCCGTGTCCGCCGTCAGGGTGCCTGGAGCGGGAGCGGGCGGCGCGCCGGAGCGGGCGCGCACGATCGTCCTCATGTCAACAGGCCCTCGTCATGCCGTGCGGTCCGCTCGCCGGCGCTGTCGCGTCGGCGGCGAGAATGCCGATCATCCGTCTCCTCTTCGATCACGCCACTTAGGGTGGCTTTAGGCCGAGTAAGGGCACCCTAACAGCCCGTCGGCCAAATCGCGGCCTCGGGGGAAAATAGTAGGGTTCCCCCGTCGGAGGTATCAGGGTGCCCTAACAATCGCGAGCGGCCAGGGGCGTGGGCCGCGCGCTCATCGTCCTCTCCCTCAAATGGAAGGCCAGTCGTTCGATGCCACCCGTCGAGTCCATCGTTGAGCCCGTGTGCGAGTCGGTCCTCGACTGCGTGGGGAACACGCCCGTCGTGGCGCTGCGCCGGCTGTTCCCCGACCCGGACGTCGAGGTGATCGCCAAGCTGGAGCTGCTGAACCCCGGCGGCAGCATGAAGGATCGCTGCGCGCGCCACATCGTCGAGTCCGGGCTCAGCGAGGGATCGATCGCGCCGGGCAGCCGGCTGATCGAGAGCAGCTCGGGCAACTTCGGCATCGCGCTCGCGATCGCCGCGCGCATCTACGACCTGCGGTTCACGTGCGTGGTCGATCCCAAGACGACGCGGGCGAACGTCGCGATCCTGCGCGGGCTCGGGGCGGACGTCGAGATCGTCACCGAGCGCGATCACGCCGGCGGGTACCTGCACAGCCGCATCCGCCGCGTGCAGGAGCTGCTCGCGATCACGCCCGGCGCGACCTGGGTCAACCAGTACGCCAACGAGCGCAACTGGCAGGCCTACTACCACGGCACCGGCGCGGAGCTGAGCGAGCAGCTCGTCCACACGCCCGACTACCTGTTCGCGCCGGTGAGCACGACCGGCTGCATCCTCGGCTGCTCGCGCCGGCTGCGCGAGCGCTTCCCCGACCTGCGGGTGATCGCGGTCGACGCCGTCGGATCGGTGATCTTCGGCGCGCCGGCCGGTCCCCGGGAGCTGCCCGGCATCGGCTCCAGCCGCGTGCCGGAGCTGTGCCGGCCCGAGGAGATCGACGAGGTCGTCCACGTCGACGACGTCGACTCGGCGCTGGGCTGCCGCGAGCTGCTCATCGCCGAGGGGATCTTCGCCGGCGGATCGACCGGCGCGGTCGTCGCGGCGATCGCTCGCAGCCTGCCCCGGCTGCCGGCGCCGTGCCGGATCGTGGCGATCTTCCCGGACCGCGGCGACCGCTACCTCGACCTCGTCTACGACGACGACTGGCTGACCGCCGCTCGCGTCCGCCGCGACGACGCCGGCCGCTGAGCGGGCGCGCGTGTCGATCGCCATCCAACGCAACGCGGACGGCAGCCCGCGGGTGCTGTACCTCAGCCGCCGCGACATCGGGGCCGTCGGCGGCGCGCAGTCCGACGTCTACGTGAGCGCGCTGCGCAGGGCGCTCACGGCGCACGCCGACGGCAAGACCGTGCAGCCGCTCAAGCCGTACCTGCGCGCCAACGCGGCGGACGGCCACATCGCCGACCGGATCATCGCCATGCCGGCCCACATCAGCGAGCCCGGCGTCTCGGGCCTGAAGTGGATCGGCAGCAAGCACGACAACCCCGGCGCCGCGGGCCTCGAGCGGGCGAGCGCGGTGATCGTGCTCAACGACCCCGAGACGAACTATCCGATCGGCATCCTCGAAGGGAGCCTCATCAGCGCGTGGCGCACGGCGGGCGTCACCTGCCTCGCCGTCGAGCACCTGGCCCGGGCGGACTTCACCGACGTGGCGCTCGTCGGCTGCGGCGTGATCGGCCGCACGCAGATCACGGCGCTGCTCGAGCAGTTCCCGCAGATCGCCACGGTGCATCTGTTCGACGCCCGGCCCGAGGCCGCCCGCGCGCTCGCCGAGCTGGTCGGCGCGCAGGACGGCGCCGTCACCGTGCGGATCGCCGCCTGCGCGGAGGAGGCCGTGCGGGCGGGCGACGTCGTCGTGCCGTGCACGGTGACCGACCGCCCCTACATCCCGCTCGCGTGGCTGCGGCCCGGCGCGCTCGTGTGCAACGTCTCGATCATGGACGTGCACAAGGACGTCTTCCTCGGCGCGGACAAGGTCGTCGTCGACGACTGGGACCAGAGCAACCGCGAGAAGAAGCTCATCAACCAGCTCGTGCTGGACGGCTCGTTCTCGCGCGAGCAGCTGCACGCCGAGCTCGGCGAGATCGTGAGCGGGCGCCGGCCCGGCCGCGAGCGCGACGACGAGATCATCCTGCTCAACCCGATGGGCATCGCGGTGGAGGACATCGCATGTGCCGCGGAGCTGTACCTGCGCGCCAAGCGCCAGGGCGTCGGGACGTGGCTGGACCTGTACTGACGCCGTGACGGCCGCCGACCTCGTGATGGGCGACCTCGTCGACGCGCTGATCCAGGAGCGCCTGCTCGGCTTCGGGGAGGCGGCGCCCGCCGGGCCGGACGGCTGGTGCTGCGTGCCGATCGGCGACGGCGACGACGTCGTGCGCGTGCGCCTGCGCGCCGGCGGTCGGCTGCAGCGCCACCGCTTCTGCGGCGGGCCGGTCCTGCACGGCTCGCGCGAGCTCGCTCCCGACGAGCTGCTGCGCCTGATCGCGGGCGCGGAGCCCCCGGCGCGGAGCGCATCGCCGACGACGTGCGCACGGCGGTCGAGCACGCCGAGGTGACGCTCGCCGCGCGGCACGGCCTCGCGCCCCGGCCCGGCGATCTGCTCGCGGGCGAGCGCCTCGCGGCGACGCGCGGGCGCCCGTTTCACCCGACGGCGCGCGCGGCGGCCGGGTGGAGCGCCGGCGAGCTGGCGCAGTACGGGCCGATGCGCCGCGAGCCGCTGGGGCTGGACTGGGTCGCCGTGCGCCGCGAGCGCCTGCGCTTCGGCGCGGGCACGGGCGCCGACCGGCTCGCCGACCTCCTCCTCGACGCCGAGGATCGCGAGCGGCTCGCCGCGGCGGCGGACGGGCTGGGGGACGGGTTCTGCCTGCTGCCGGTCCATCCGTGGCAGCTGCGACCACGTGCTGCCGCGTGCGTTCGGGCCCGAGCTCGACGCCGGCGTCGTGCGCCCCGTCGCGCGCGACATCGGCCGCTTCCATCCGACGGCGTCGCTGCGCACGCTCGGCTCGCCCGCGCGCGAGCGCCACGTCAAGCTCCCGCTCGGCGTCGCCACGCTCGGCGCCGCGCGCCTGCTGCCGCCGCGCTACCTCGACAACGGCGAGCGCGCCGAGCGGCTGATGCGCGCGCTGCTGGACCGCGATCCGCTGCTGCGCCGGCGGGTGTCGCTGTGCGACGAGCAGGCGTGGTGCGGCTGGGCCGGGGACGAGTTCGGCGAGCGGCCGGGCCAGCTCGCCGCCCAGCTGCGCACCTATCCGGCCGGGGTGCTCGACGAGCCGGGCACGCTGGCGCTGGCGATGGCGGCGCTCGCCGCGCACGAGTGGGAGACGCTCGGCCCGGCGATCGGCGCCGGCCTGGACCCGGTCGCGTTCTTCGGAGCGCTCGCGGCGGCGTTCGCCGAGGTCGGCCTGCGCTTCCTGCGCTACGGCGTGCTGCCCGAGCTGCACGGCCAGAACGTCGTCGTGACGCTGCGCGACGGGCTGCCCGAGCGGTTCGTGCTGCGCGATCACGACACGCTGCGCCTGCATCCCGCGTGGATGGCCGCCGCCGGCGTGCCGGACCCCGGCTACCGGATCAAGCCGGGCGCGCCGCAGTCGCTGCAGCTCGACCGCGCGGAGACGCTCGTCGGATACCTGCAGACGCTCGGCTTCCAGGTCAACCTGCACGGCATCGCCGACGCGCTCGGCCGCCACTACGGCATCGACGAGGCCGTGTTCTGGGAGCAGCTGCGCGGGGCGCTGGCCGGCTGCCTCGACGAGCTCGACCTGCCCGCGCACGTCGAGGCCGTCGTGCGCCGGCAGCTGCTCGACGCCCCCGCGTGGCCGACCCGGCAGGTGCTCGGCCCGCTGCTCGCGCAGGGCAGCCGCACGGAGGTCAGCATGCCGGCTGCCACCGGTCACGTGCGCAACCCGCTGCTCGCGCCGCTGGACGCCGGCGACGTCGCACGGCGCGCCGGCCGCCAGCGCCTGCTCAACGCGTTCCTGCGCGAAGCCGGGATCGACGTCCGGCAGGCCGGCCCGCTGCGCATCGCGCTGACCGCGACCGGCTGCACGCTGATCGCCGACGTGCGCCACCGGTCGGCATTCGGCCACCACGACTACGGCGAGACGCTCGTGCTCGAGCGATCCGGCGGCCGCCGCGTGCCGCTCGAGCACGACGCGTTCGTCGACGCGCTGCTGACCGAGCTCGACGCCGTCTGCGCGGCGGGTGGCGGTGGCGGTGGCGGCGGGTCCGGCCGCAAGGCCGAGCTTGCGACGCAGATCGCCAACAGCATCGCGCGCACGGCGCGCTACGTGCGCCGCGGCCGGCCGCCGCGCGCCGTCCGGCGACGCGCACGCGCTGACGCGCCACGCCGAGCAGTCGCTGCTGCTCGGCCATCCGTTTCACCCGACGCCGAAGAGCGCCGAGGGGTTCGACGACGCCGATCTCGCCCGCTACGCGCCCGAGCTCGGGGCCTCGTTTCACCTGCACTACTTCGCGGTCGCGGAGCGCCTGGTCGTCGAGCGGCGCGTCGCGCCCGGCGCGTGGCTCCCCGCCGAGCTCGCCGGCGCGGCGCCGGCGGGGCACGTGCTGCTCCCGGCGCATCCCTGGCAGGCGCGCCACCTGCTCGCCCTGCCGGCGGTCGGCGCGCTCGTCGCCGCCGGCGACATGGTGGCGCTCGGTCCGCGCGGGCCGCGGGTCTATGCGACCTCGTCGGTGCGAACGGTGTGCGCGCCCGGCTTCGAGACCGCGTGGAAGCTCCCGCTGCACGTGCGGATCACGAACTTCGTGCGCACGAACCCGGTCGAGCACGTGCGGCGGGCGACCGATGCCAGCGCCCTTGTCGCGGCCCTCGGCGGCGGCTGGCCGCGCGACGGCTTCGGCGTGCTCCTGGAGACCGGGTTTCGCACGCTCGACCCCGCCGTCGTCGGCGAGGAGCTCGCGGCCGACGTCGCGGTCCTCTTTCGCCAGCATCCGTTCGCGGCGAGCTGGCCCGGCGCCGCGGGTGCTGGCGGGCCTGCTGGAGGAGGGCCCCGACGGCGAGCCGCCGGAGCTCGTGCGCTGCGTGCGCGAGGCCGGCGACGCGGGCGAGTGGCTGCGCCGCTTCCTGGACATCTCGCTGCGGCCGTTGCTGACGCTGTTCGCACGCGACGGGCTCAGCCTCGAGGCGCACGTGCAGAACACGCTGCTGTGCACGGAGGGCGGCTGGCCGGCCGCCTTCTGGGTGCGCGACATGGAGGGCGCGAGCGCCAGCCGGCAGCGCCTGGCGCGCAACGGGACGCTCGCCGCGCTGCCCGCCGGCAGCCCCGTCCTCTACGACGACGCCGAGGCCTGGCTGCGGCTGCGCTATCACGCGGTCACCAACCAGCTCGGGCACGTCGTCAGCGTGCTCGGCCGCTCACACCAGGCCGGCGAAGAGCGGCTGTGGGCCGTCGCGCGCGACGCGCGTGGCCGGCTGGCGCGACGCGGAGCCCTACGCGAGCGAGCTGCTCGAGCGCGCCGTCGCTGCCCGCCAAGGCGAACCTCATGAGTCGCTTCGCCGGACGTTCAGAGCAGCCGCTGTACGTTGACGTCCCCAATCCCGATCCGCGCAGCCAAGGTGCAGCAGCCGGCGCCGCGCAGGCCGCTGCCCGACACCGAGTTTGCGACTGCACGCCGCGCCAACACACAAGGAGACGCGCGATGCTGAGGCCCAACGCGATCAAGGCCAGACTCGCCGCGGACGAGGAGGTGTTCGGACTGTTCTGCTCGATCGCGGACCCGACCGTCGTCGAGCTGATCGGCTGCGCCGGCTTCGACTTCGTGATCCTCGACTCCGAGCACACGCTCGTGGATCCGCAGGAGCTCGAGCATCTCATCCGCGCAGCCGAGGCGGTCGAGCTGACCGCGTTCGTGCGGGTGCCCGAGCATGCCCCGAACGCGATCCTGCGCGCGCTGGACGCTGGAGCAATGGGCGTCGTGGTGGCGCATGTGCGTCGTCGATCCGACGTCGATGCTGCGATCCAGGCGGCGCGCTACGCGCCCCAGGGCATGCGCAGCCTCAACGGCGGCCGCGTCCCCGGCTTCGGTCGCATCGAGCTGACCGAGTACATCCGGGCGGCCAACGAGGAGATCATGCTCATCGCGATGATCGAAGACGCCGAGGGGGTCGAAGAGCTCCCGGCGATCCTCGCCGGCGGCGGCATCGACCTCGTGCTCGAAGGCGCCGCCGATCTCTCGCAGTCCTACGGCGTCCCATGGCAGACCCGCCACCCGCTGGTGCGCGCGGCGCTGCAGCGGGTGCAGTCCACCTGCGCGGCGCACGCCGTGCCGTTCTGCGCGATCCCGCGCGCGCCGGAGGATCAGCAGGCATGGCGCACAGCCGGGGTCAGAGCATTCGTGCTCGGCGAGGAGCGCGGTATCGCGGCGCGGGCGCTGCGCTCGCACCTGGCTGCGCATCGCGGGGAGATACGGTGACGACGGTCAGCCCCGCCATCGTCAGCTCGACTCGAGCGCCGGTGTGCGCAGGGTGGTGGCAGGAACGCACAGCGGTCCGCCGGTGATGGGGTCCACGATGATGCGGACGTCGACGTCGAAGACCGCGCGGACCAATGCCTCGGTGATGATGCGTGCCGGGGGTCCGGCGGCGACGATCGCGCCGTCGCGCAGGGCGATGAGATGGTCGCCGTAGCGGGCCGCCTGGTTGAGGTCGTGCAGGACCATGACGATCGTGCGTCCGTCGCGGGCGTTGAGCTTGGCGATGAGCTCAAGAATCGCGACCTGATGGGCGAGATCGAGGTAGGTCGTGGGCTCGTCGAGCAGCAGCACGTCGGTCTGCTGGGCGAGCGCCATCGCGATCCACGCGCGCTGGCGCTGGCCACCGGACAGCTGGTCGACCTGCCGGCCGGCCAGGTCGCTGGTGGCGGTGGCCTCGAGAGCGCTTTCGAGGGCGGCTTCGTCGTCGGGGCTCCAGCGTCGTAGGAGGCGCTGGTGCGCGTAGCGGCCCTGCGCGACCAGCTGGCGCACGGTGAGCGCTTCGGGCGCGACGGGGCCCTGCGGCAGGATCGCCAGGCGCCGGGCGATCTCGCGGGTGCTCAGCGACGCGATCGCCTTGCCGTCGAGCAGGACGTCGCCGGCGTCGGGGCGCAGCAGGCGGCCGAGGGCCCGCAGGAGGGTGGACTTTCCGGAGGCGTTGGCCCCGACGAGAACGGTGATTGCGCCAGGGGCGATCTCCAGGTTCAACCCGTCGATGACGGGGGCGCCGCCGTAGCCCAGGACGACGTTGTGCGCGCCGAGGGTCATTCGGGATTGGTGGCGCCGCGTACGAGCAGCCACAGCAGGTAGGGAGCCCCGACGATGGCGGTCACGACGCCGACCGGGATGTCGATGGGCGCGAAGGCCAGGCGGGCGAGCGCGTCGGCGACGAGCATGATCGTCGCGCCGAGCAGGACGGATGTCGCCAGCAGCGGCCCGTGCGCCCCTCCGACCAGCCGCCGCGCGATGTGCGGCGACATGAGCCCGACGAACCCCACCGGACCGGCGACCGCGACGGCGCTGCCGGCGAGCCCGGCCGCGAGAACGAGCAGCCGCAGGCGGGCGGCCTCGACCCGGACGCCGAGGCCGCGCGCGACCGGGTCGCCGAGCGCCAGCGCGTTGAGGTCGCGGATGCTCAGGGCGACGAGCGGCAGGAGCACCACGAGCCACGGCGCCACGGCGCCGAACTCGGGCCAGCCGCGGCCGTAGACGCTGCCGGCCATGAACGTCACCAGCTGGCTGGCGTGGATCAGCTCGTCGACCGTCGAGATCACGCCGAGCACGACCGCGTAGCCGACCGTCGTCACGGCGATCCCGACGAGCAGCAGCCGCGAGCCGGAGGTCCCACGGCGCCACGACAGCCCGTAGACCAGGGCGCTGGTCGCCAGCGCCCCCGCGAACGCGCACGCAGGCAGCGCGGAGACGGACAGGCTGGGGACGAGCACGATGACGACGACCGCCGCGGCGTGGGCTCCTGCCGACACCCCCACGAGCTCGGGTGCGGCGAGCGCGTTGCGGGTCAGGCCCTGCAGGACGACGCCCGCTGCCGCGAGGCCGGCACCCACGCAGCACGCGACGAGCGCACGCGGCAGGCGCAACTCGGTCACGACGAACGCCCCGTCGGTGCCACGCTCACCGAGCAGTGCGCGGACGACGTCGACGGGAGCGACCGCCACCTCCCCGAGGCCGAGCGTCACGACGAAGGCGACGAGCCCGACGAGCGAGGTCGTGACGAGCGCGATCGGGGTGCGGGCGGCGCCAAGCCCTGGCGCCGGGAGGAGGCGGATGCGCAGCCCCGAGATCACGCGCTCGTCGCCCCCCGGCGGGCGACGTGGAGCAGCACGGGCGCGCCGACGAGCGCGGTCATCATGCCGACCGGAAGCTCCTCCGGAGCAATGACGGTGCGGGCGACGATGTCGCTGAGCATCACCAGCACAGCGCCGAGCACGGCACAGGTCATCAGCACGGGCGCGAGGTCGCGGCCGACGAGCGCGCGGGCAGCGTGCGGCACGGCGAGGCCGACCAGGACGATCGGGCCCGCGAGCGCCACAGAGGCGCCGGCCAGGGCGACGACGGCGACGGCGCCCGCACCCTTGATGAGCCCCGTCCGCACGCCGAGCCCGCGCGCGACGTCCTCGCCCAGCGCGAGCGTGGACAGCGGGCGGACCAGGCCGGCGCTGAGCACCGTGCCCGCGACGACGTAGGGCGCCGCGGCCGCGAGAGCGCCCCAACTGGCGCCGGACAGGGACCCTGCCAGCCAGTGGCGCGCGACCTCCAGGCTCTGGCTGTCGATCACGAGCAGCCCCTGCACGAGCGCGGCGAGCAGGCCGCTGACCGCGGCACCCGCGACGATGAGGCGTTCCGGCGTGAGACCCGCGCGGCCGGTGGCCGCGAGGACGACGATCGCCAGTCCCGCGATTGCGGCGCCGGCGATCGCCACCGGCACCAGGGCCGCCGTCGTGCCGATCCCGGCCACGACCTGCGCGCCCACCGCGGCCAGCGCCGCGCCCCACGAGACGCCGAGCAGCGACGGCTCGGCCAGCGGGTTGCGCGTGATCGCCTGCATCAGCGCTCCCGCAACGCCCAGCGACGCGCCGACGACCGCCGCGACGGCGACCCGCGGCAGGCGGACCTCGGCAACCGTCACGTGCTCCGCCGAGCCGTCAAAGGCCGTCAGGGCGCTCACCACGTGCGCCATGGACACCGTCGACGCGCCGAGCATGAGGCCGGCACCTGCGACGATCGCCAGCGCTGCGACTCCCAACCCCAGCAGGAGCGGGCCGGGAAGCACACGCTGCGTGGACGGCGCCACCGCGATCGGGGCAGGCCGGCTGCTCACCCTGTGGCGGGGTTCCCGTCGTCGCCCGGCAGGCGCCGGCCGTCCACCAGGATCGTGCGCAGCCCGTCGAGGATCCGCCGAGCGGCGAGATTGCCGATGCCGAGGAACCACAGGTCGTCCGGGACCTCGTACACCCGCTTGGCCTGCACGACCCGCAACCGCGACCACAGGCGGTTGTCCTGCAGCCGTCCCAGCAGCCGGTGGTCGTCGCCGAAGCGCGACAGGAACATGACGTCGCCGTCGAGGTCGGGAATCCGCTCCTCCGTGGCCGTGCTGGCGAACTCCTCGTTGTCCTGCGGCTGCGGGCGGGGAAGCCCGACGTCCTGCAGGATCGTGCCGAGGAAGTTGGCCTTCTCGTAGATGCGCACCTCATCGCCCACGGACCGCACGACCGACACCGCCGTGCGGGCTCGCTTCTCGCCGAGCGCGTTGCCGAGCTCGCGCGCCTTCGTTTCGTACTCGGCCTGCAGCCGGCGCGCATCGTCCGCTTTGCCGAGCGCCTGGCCGTGCAGCGCGAAGTTCTTCTTCCATGCCACGCCGACCTCCTCGGTGAACACCGTCGGCGCGATGCGGCTGAGCTGGTCGTAGATCGCCTCGTGGCGAAGCTTGCTCGACAGGATGAGATCGGGCTTCAGCGCGACGATCGCCTCGATGTTCGGCTGCTCGATCGTGCCGACGATCTTGACCCCGTTCATCGTGTCGGCCAGGTACGCCGGAAAGCCCGCGCGGGCGATCGGCTCCACCGCCCCGACCGGCTTCACCCCGAGCGCCACGGCGCTGTCGAGCTCACCCGTGTCGAGCACGACGACACGCTCCGGCGTGCCCGCGATCCGTGCCGTGCCCATGGCATGGGCGACGCTCCGGGGAGGCGCCGCCTTGGACTCCGCAGCGGAGCCCGCGTCCCCGTTCTCGCCGCACCCCCACGTCGCAAGCGCCATCGTCATGAGGGCACCGACCATCCCGATCGTCCTTCGCATGCGCACCCCCTCGATCACCCGTCAGGTCCTTCTGACCAGAGTCGTCGCTGGCTGGCTACCCGTCAAGGCAGCCTGACGATCGAGTCTGGAATCGTGGTGCATGACGGCAGAACTCGTCCAACGGGCGCTGACCGCGCCGACGTACGCGCTGGCGCGGCGCAGGCTGCTGCGCCAGCTGCTCGAATCGCTGCTCTATGAAGGCGCTCTGCGGGTGCGCACGAGCGATGCGGGGGACACGGTCGTGGACGGCGTCGACGAGCACGGCGGGCCGGTGCGCTACGTCTTCGCCGCGCGGCGCCGGCACGGCTTCGACCGCATCGCGGTCGGACCCGGCCCCGTGCGGCGGCTGACGGGCGACGCCGAGCACGAGGCCGGCTCGGTCACCCGCTTCCTCGGCGAGGTGCGCGACGCGCTGCAGGCGCAGCCGGAGCAGCTCGTGCGGTTCGCGCACGAGCTCGAGGAGACGCTCGTCAAGGACGCGCTCGCCCAGCACGTGCGCGAGCAGCGTGCGGACGTGCTCGCGGGCGCGGGCTACGACGCGCTCGAGGCGACGATCATGGACGGGCACCGCTACCACCCGACGTACAAGTCGCGGCTGGGGTTCGACGTCGCCGACAACCTCGCGTTCGGACCGGAGTTCGCCGCGCCCGTGCGCCCGCTGTGGCTCGCGGCGCGGCGCGGCATCGCCGAGGTGACGCTGTCGAGCTCCGTGCGCGAAGCGGACTTCGTGCGCGAGCAGCTGGGCGCGGCGACGGTGGCGGGGTTCGAGGCGACGATCCGCGCCTGGGGCGAGGACCCGGCGCAGTTCACGCTCGTGCCGGTGCATCCGTGGCAGTGGCGCTCGACGGTCGCAAGCGCGTTCGCCGCCCAGCTCGCCCGTCGCGACCTGGTCGTGCTCGGCGAGGACCCGCAGGCGTTCGTCGCGCAGCAGTCGATCCGCACGCTCGCCTGCGCGGACGCGCCGCGGCGGCCGTACCTCAAGCTCGCCCTGTCGATCGTGAACACCTCGACGAGCAGGGTGCTCGCGCCGCACACCGTGCGCAACGCGCCGCTCGTCTCGGACTGGCTCGTGCGGGTCGCCGGCGGCGACCCGTTCCTGCGCGACGAGCTGCGGACCGTCCTGCTCGCCGAGGTCATGGGCTCTTCGGTGAACCCGCCGCCCGCGGCGGACCTGGCGCGGGCCGGGAGCTACGGCACGCTTGCCTGCATCTGGCGCGAGAGCCTGCATCCGCGCCTGGATCCGGGCGAGCAGGCGGTGCCGTTCAACGGGCTGACGGCGCGCGAGCGCGACGGCACGCCGCTGATCGACGGGTGGGTGCGCGCGCTCGGCCTCGCGCCCTGGCTGGCGCGCGTCGTCGACGTGAGCGCGATCCCGCTGCTGCACCTGCTGTGCCGGCACGGCATCGCGCTCGAGTCGCACGCGCAGAACATGGTGCTGCTGCACCGCGACGGGGTGCCGACACGCGTCGCGCTGAAGGACTTCCACGACGGGGTCCGGTTCTGCCGCGAGCAGCTCGCCGAGCCCGGGCTCTGCCCGGACCTCGCGCCGCCGCCCGCGCATCACGAGAATCGCAACTCGTTCCTGGAGACCGACGACCTCGGCCTGGTCTCCGACTTCCTGCTCGACGCGTTCTTCTTCATCAACCTCGGCGAGCTCGCGATCTTCCTCTCCGACGCGTATGCGCTGGACGAGCGCGAGTTCTGGGCGATCGCGGGCGGGCGGATCGCGACCTACCAGCGGCGGTTTCCCGAGCTGGCCGATCGCTTCGCGCTCTTCGACGTGCGCAAGCCCGCGATCGCGGTGGAGAAGCTCGCGCTGCGCAGGCTGCTGCCCGACACCGAGCTGCGACTGCACGCCGTGCCCAACCCGCTGGCGTGCGGGGAGCGATGACGACCCTGGGGGTCGGCGTGGGCGCCGCCGTGCCCGAGCAGCTCGCCGCGCTCGTCTCGCAGCGGGCGGCCGGCGGCGAGCCGGTGTGCCTGTACGCCTACGACCTCGACATGCTCACCGACCACGTCGGCGCGGTGGTCGCGGCGCTGCCCGAGCGCTGCCGCATGTTCTATGCGATGAAGGCCAACAGCGCGCGGCCGCTGCTGCAGGCGCTGGCCCCGCTCGTCGCCGGGTTCGAGGTGGCCTCCGGGGGTGAGCTGACGAAGGCGCGTGCCGTCGGCGAGCACGTTCCGGTGCTCTTCGGCGGCCCGGTCAAGACCGAGCGGGAGATCGCGCAGGCGCTCGAGCAGCGGGTGGCGCGCCTGCACGTCGAGAGCGTGCTCGAGCTGCACCGCATCTCCGAGGTCGCCACGCGCGCCGGCCGCAGCGCCGACGTCCTGCTGCGCGTGAACCTCGCCGGCCCGTTCCCGGCGGCGACGCTCGCGATGGCCGGCCGCCCGACGCAGTTCGGGATCGACGAGTCGGTGCTCCCCGAAGCGGTGCGCACGGCGCTCGCGCTGCCGGGCGTGCGGCTCGCCGGCTTTCACCTGCACTCGCTGTCGAACAACCTCTCCGCGACCGCGCACCTCGAGCTGCTGGACCTGTACCGGCGCAAGGTCAGCGGCTGGGAGGAGGCGTTCGGGCTGCGCTGCGAGGTCCTCAACGTCGGCGGCGGGATCGGGATCGACTACGCCGACCTGGGCAACCGCTTCGACTGGGAGCACTTCGCCCGCGAGCTGGGCCGGCTCGTCGAGCGGACGTTCCCGGCGCACTGGCGCGAGATCGACTTCGAGTGCGGGCGCTTCCTCGTCGCCGCGTGCGGCAGCTACGTCGTCGAGGTGCTGGACGTCAAGCGCAACCACGGCGTCAACTACCTGCTCGTGCGCGGCGGCACGCACCACTTCCGGCTGCCGGTGTCGTGGCAGCACAGCCATCCCTTCACGGTGCTGCCCGTCGATCGCTGGCGCTCGCGCGCCCCGCGCCCCGAGCTGCGCGACGAGCCGGTGACCGTCGTCGGCGAGCTGTGCTCGCCCAAGGACGTCCTCGCGCGCGACGTCGTCGTGCCGCGCGCCCGGCCGGGCGACGTGCTGGTCTTCCATCACGCCGGGGCGTACGGCTGGGAGATCTCACATCACGACTTCCTCAGCCACCCCCATCCCGAGCACGTGTTCCTCGCCGCAAACGCCCCCGTCAACGGCCCGCGCGCGGCAGCCCTGCCCGCACGTGCCCGGTGATCGCCGCCGCGGTCGCGGGGCGCAGGTCGGAGAACGTCCAGCGCTTGCCGCCGTAGCGCGGCTGCACGCGCAGCCGGGCGCGCGAGCGGCGCGGCCAGGCGAGGCCCTGCTCGGCGTGCTCGGTGTCGCGGAAGCGCAGCGAGCGAACGCGGTTGCCGACGGCGTCGTCGAGCAGCCACAGCAGGCGGCGGTCGGTGACCGCGAGCAGCGTGCTCGGGCTCGCCCACGTCGCGGCCGGCGTGACGAGCTCGACGTGCTCGTCGGGCTCGAGCGCGTCGAGCAGCTCGCGCCCGAGCGCCCGGCGCATCGCCTCGGGCAGCCAGCCGCCCGGCCCGCGCCCCGCGCCGCCCATGCCGCGCGCGTTGGCCGGCGCGACCGGCGCTCCCGCGCGCGGGCGATTGCGCCGCGCGCAGCAGCTCGTAGGCGACGTTGAGCTGGATCATCCGCGCCGCGCCCGACTCGCCCGCCCGGTCTGGATGCCACTCCTTGGCGAGCTCGCGGTAGGCCCGCGTCGCGTCGTCGAGTGAGGCGTTCGAGTCCAGGCCGAGGACGGCGTAGGGGTCCATCGCCGTATTGAAGCGGGCCGCCGGCCGAGGCCGCGATGTCGCGGCGCTAGGACTGCCGCGCGGCGCCCGCGACGAGCTCGTGCACGAGCGCCAGCTTGGCCTCGACGGGCGGCGAGATGACGAACGGGTAGAGGTCGCTCGCGCCCATGCTGCGGTTCATCGCGTTCAGCGCGTAGGTCAGCGGCAGCCAGGCGTCCAGGAGCGTGTGCAGGTCGCCGTCGTCGACGGGATCGGCGCTCAGCGGCGCCTCGTCGGTCGTCGCGATGTCGGGGCCCTTCGACGTGCAGGCCGTGCGCGGCCGCCGTCTGCAGGGCGTCGCGGATGTGCAGGTAGTGGGCGAACGTCTCGGCCCAGTCCTCCCAGGGATGCATCGTCGCGTACGCGCTGACGAAGCGCTGCGGCCAGTCCTCGGGCGCCCCGTTCTCGTAGTGGCGGTCGATCGCGGCCTGGTAGTCGGCGCGGTCGTCGCCGAAGCGCTCGCGGCACGCCTCGCGCTGCGGCGAGCCCTCCGGCGCGAGGATCTCCTGGTAGTAGTGGCCGATCTCGTGGCGCAGATGGCCGAGCACGGTCCGGTAGGGCTCGCCCAGCTCGGCGCGGCGCCGCTCGCGGCGGGCGGAGTCGGCCTCGGCCAGATCGAGCACGATGACGCCGTCGGCGTGACCGGTCGTGACGCGCTCGCGCTCGCTGGAGAGGAAGTCGAACGCCATGCCGCCCTCGCGGTCGCGCCACGAGTCGACGGCAGGCCGAGCTCGGCGAGCTCGAAGAGCAGGCGCCGCTTCGCGGCCTCCGCCGCCGGGACGACCGCCAGGCCGGCGCGGATCGTCGTCGGCCGGCCGCGTCCGCGTCAGCGCGCAGGCCGCGCACAGCGCGCCGTCCTGCGGCGCGAGCCAGTTGCAGGCGGCCAGCTCGTCGTTGGCGCAGGGATGGCCGTGCGCATCGCGCGCGACGATCTCGCGCGTGGCCGGATCGAACGCCAGCGCGGTCTCGCAATGCAGGCAGCGCGTGCTCTCGAAGGTCACGAGGCGCCGGCAGGCCGGGCAGGCGAAGGCGCGCATCGCGTCATGCTCGCAGGCCGGTCCCGCGCCCGGCGTCTTGTGAACGTCGGCGCCCGCTCTATCCTGGCTGCATGGCCGCAACACCGACCCCCGAGGGCATCCCGCAGCGCCTCGCTGCGATCCGCGCGCAGATGTCACTGCTCGCGGACTACCTTTGACCCCGCTTCGCTGAGCGAGCGCGCCGCCGCGCTCGAGGAGCAGATGTCCGCCGCCGGCTTCTGGGACGACCAGGAGGGCGCGGCGAAGGTCAGCGCCGAGCATTCGCGCGCGACCCGGCGCCTGGAGCAGTTCCGCTCGCTCGAGACCGACGTCGAGGATCTCGCGTCGCTCGCCGAGATGGCCGAGGAGGACGACGAGATCGCCGCCGAGCTCGAGGGGCAGCTCGCGCCCGTCGAGGCGCGCCTCGCCGCGCTCGAGGAGCAGCGCCTGTTCTCCGGCCGCTACGACCAAGGCGACGCGCTCGTCACGGTCAATGCCGGCGCAGGCGGGACCGACGCCCAGGACTGGGCCGAGATGGTCCTGCGGATGCAGATGAAGTGGGCCGAGCGGCGCGGCTTCAAGGTCGAGCTGCTCGAGGCGACGCCGGGCGAGGAGGCCGGGATCAAGTCGGCGACGTTCCGCGTCGAGGGCGACAACGCGTACGGCCTGTACAGCGCCGAGAAGGGCGTGCACCGGCTCGTACGGCTGTCGCCGTTCGATTCCGCCAACCGCCGCCAGACCTCGTTCGCGGGCGTCGAGGTGGCGCCCGTCATCGAGGACGCCGGCGAGATCGAGATCGACGCCGACGACCTGCAGGTCGACACCTATCGCGCCTCGGGCGCGGGCGGCCAGCACGTCAACAAGACCGACTCGGCCGTGCGCATCACGCACCGGCCGAGCGGGATCGTCGTGCAGTGCCAGAACGAGCGCTCGCAGACGCAGAACCGCGAGACGGCGATGAAGGTCCTGCGCGGAAAGCTCGTCGAGCTCGAGGAGCGCAGGCGCGCCGAGGAGATCGCCAAGGAGAAGGGCCAGGCGCAGGACGTGAACTTCGGCTCGCAGATCCGCTCCTACGTCCTGCACCCGTACACGATGGTCAAGGACCACCGCACCGATCACGAGATGGGCGACGCCAACCGCGTGCTCGAGGGCGACCTCGACGGCTTCGTGCGGGCCTACCTGCTGCGCAGCGCCTCCCGCGGGTAGCTCGCGCGCCCGGGCGGCGGCGCGCCTCAGATCTCCAGGCGCTCGTCCTCGAGGTCGAGCTCGCGCTCGAGGCGGTGCATGACCTCGTTGGAGATCGTCCCGCTGTTGCGCAGCCGGGCGAGCTCGGCGCGCTGGGCGTCGAGCACCGCGCGGACCATCATCTGGTACTTGCGTGCGCGGTGCTCGTAGTCCTCGTCGTCCTCTGGCTCGCCGGCCCGCGACGCCAGCCGCCGCCCGCTGTACTGGTACTTCATGCGCATGCGCTCGACGGTGTCCTCGCGCGTCCACTCCTCGGCAGCGAGCTCCTCGATCCGGCTCAGCGCGACGTCCACCGCGGCGCGGCGCCCGGTCAGCTCCTCGCGCTGCTCGACGCCGTCGTCGTGCACCCCGAGGCGGCGGATGAGCACCGGCAGCGTCAGTCCCTGCATGACGAGCGTCGTGAGGATGACCGCGAACGTCATGAGCTGGACGACGTTGCGCTGCGGGAAGTCCGGCGCGAGCGCGAGCGCAGCCGCCAGCGACACCGCGCCGCGCATGCCCGACCAGCCGATGATCAGCCGCGAGCGCCAGTCCCCGCGCCGCGCGCGCTGCTGCTCGCGGCGATCCAGCGCGCGGATGACGAACACGATCGTCTGCATCCAGACGATGCGCGTGAGGACGACGGTCACGCTGACGGCGGCCGCCTCGCCGATCAGCGTCAGCGCGGACTGGCCCGAGAGCCCGTCGAGGATCAGCGGAAGCTGCAATCCGATGAGCACGAACAGCAGCGCGTTGAGCGAGGAACACGAGCGTCTCCCAGACCGCGTAGCCCTGCAGGCGCATGCTCGCGGTCGAGATGCGCGGCGCCTGCCAGCCGACGACCACGCCGGCGGTGACGGCCGCCAGCACGCCCGACGCCCCCGCCGCCTCCGCGGGCAGGTAGGCGGCGTACCCGCTCAGCAGCGAGATCGTGATCTCCACCGGGATGTCGTCGAGCCGGCCGCGGATCTCGGCGATGAGCAACCCGACGGCGAGCCCGATCAGCACGCCACCCGTCGCGCCGAGCACGAACTGAGCGCCCGCGTGCCAGAGCGAGAACCCGCTGCCGAGCGCCGCGGCGACCGCGACCTTGTAGGCGACGAGCGCCGTGCCGTCGTTGATGAGGCTCTCGCCCTCGATGACCGTCACGACGCGCCGCGGGGCGCTCTGGCGCCGCGCGATCGCCGTCGCGGCGAGCGGGTCGGTCGGCGCGACGATCGCGCCGAGCGTGAACGCCGCCGCCCACGACAGCCCGTCGATCAGCGCATGAGCGACGAGCGCGACGGCGCACGTCGTCGCGAGCACGAGCCCGACCGCGAGCAGCGAGATCCCTCGCAGGTCGCGCTTGAGCTCGTTGAGGTTGGCGAAGAACGCCGCCGAGTAGAGCAGCGGCGGCAGGAACAGCACGAGGACGAGGTCCGGCGCGAGCTGGACGTCCGGGATCCCCGGAACGAAGCCGAGCACGAGCCCGCCCACGACGAGCACGATCGGGTAGGGGATGTTCACCGCGCGCGCCGCCGCCGCCAGCCCGGCCACCGCGACAAGCAGGCTGATCAGGACGAACTCGACGTCGTGCATGCGGCCGAGAATCCTTGCACGCGGCCCGCAAGGGCGGGGACTGCTTCCGGCCGTCCGCGCGCAACAGGGATCGGCGCCCTGCGCGCCGCGCGGCCCGGATCGCCGCCGGCGGGCCCGCAGTCGATCGAGATCGGCCGGGATAGGATGCCGGCGATGGCCACGGCCACGCAGATCCGCGACGTCTCGTGACCTACACGGTCGTCAACCTCAAGGAGGTCGAGGACCTCGCGCCGCAGTTCGGGCTCGCGCCGAACCTCGAGTCGCGGTTCGCGAAGCGGGCGCTCGGGCTCGAGCGCCTCGGGCTGAGCTACTTCCGCCTCGCGCCCGGCTTCCGCCAGCCGTTCGGCCATCGCCACGGCGAGCAGGAGGAGGTCTACGTCGTCGTGAGCGGCAGCGTGCGGATGAAGGTCGACGACGAGATCGTCGAGCTCAGCGCCTGGGACGCGATCCGGGTGCCCGGGCCCGCCGCCCGCTGCCCGGAGGCGGGACCGAACGGCGCCGAGCTGATCGTCGTCGGCGCGCCGCTCATGGAGCACTCCGACGCGGAGCTGCTCCAGGACTGGTGGGCCGACTGAGTCGCGCCGTCAGGCTGCGCGCAGCGCGGCGAGCCGTGCCACGAGCTCGTCGAGCGAGCCCGCGATGAACCCGCCGGAGAGGGCGATGAACGCCTCGAGCTGGAGGTTCACGCGCATCCCAGGCTCGCCGCTGCAGCGCAGGTCGCTGCGCACGCCGAGGCAGGGCAGGCCGAGCGCCGCCGCGTAGCCGACCTCGGCCGCGGTGCCGGCGTCGACCTCCTGGCCGTCGAGCTGGGCGATCAGCAGCCGTGCGCTGCGGATCGCCTCGGCGTTGCGCGCGCCGACGTCGATCCCGAACGCGTGCTCGCGGCCCGCCGCGCGCGCGGCCTCGAACTCCTCGGGCAGCGACAGCGTCCACGGGTCGACGGGCTCGACGTGCGCAGCAAGTGCCGGCAGGTAGCGCTGAGCGTAGTAGTCGCGGCCGGCCTCCGAGAAGCAGAGCGGGCTGGCGACGTAACAGCGCGGGCGCGCGCCGCCGGCGAAGAGCGCGGCGAGAGCGTCGGACGCCATCGGGCCATCGTGGCATCCGGCGCGGCGGCTGCGCGGGCACTGGCGCGGGCGGGAGGTCGTCGAGCGTCGGCTCGGGTGGCGTGGATGGCAGGCCGCCGGCGCATGATCGGCGATGATGGTCGCGTTGGTGCTGTACAACTACGCGGTCGGGGTGCGCTCGTCGCGCGTGATCGAGCGGCGCTGTGTCGAAGACGTCGCGTGTCGGTTTTTGGCGGCCAACCGGGCACCGGATCACGTCACGATCAACCGGTTTCGCAGCCGTCATCAAGCGGCGCTGTCGGGCCTGTTCGTCGATGTGCTCGCGCTCTGCGCGCAGGCCGCTCGCGTGCGCCGCGCGTCGTGTGGCGCGAGACGCCCCTACGACGGGCCGCGGGAGGCCGCACCCTTCGGGCTGGCCGATGGACCGACGCGTCCGGGCGAGTGTCTTCGGCGCGGTGCCAGCGATGGCTGAACTAGGGGCCGAGCGCCTGCCAGCACCGCTCGCGAGAAGAGATGGTGAGCGGACGCGCGCTCGCCACGATCCCAGCCCGTCAGACGCCCACGCACGCAGCGAGCGCCCCGCCCGCCGAGCCCGCCCTCCTGTCAGCGATGCCGTTCACAAGCTTCGCCCACCTCCCGCATCAATACTCGCGGACCGTCCAGGCGCTACCCGATCAGTCGCTCGAGGCCGCGTGCCGCTCCGCCTGCGCCACAGCCACCGCGAGCGCCTCAGCGCCGATCAGCCGCTCGAACGGCCCGACCGCGAGCCACAGCGCGCGCAGGCGGACCGTCGCGAGCCCGTCCGTCGGGCTGACGCGCGCCTCGCTGTGCAGCGTGCTGCCGCGGCCGTCCGGCCCTGGCGTCACCCAGTGCGCGAACAGGACGCGCACGGTGCGCGGGGCGCTCCAGGCCATGAAGTCGTCGGGGCCCGAGAGCTCGGCGTAGTCGCGCGAGAACGTCCAGATCCGCCCGCAGAGGCCGGAGATCGAGTGCTGGGCTCCCTCGTCGAGCACGGTGAACGGGTCCTCGGCGAGCAGCCCCATGAACGACTGGTCGGCCGGGACGCCGGGGATCCGCCAGCGCACGAGCCTGCCGATCGTGCGGGTCTGATCGAGGCGCACGCTGCGCGCGGCCGCCCACAGCGCGTCGGGCTCGGTCGCGGCGTCGCGGCGGTGGCGGGTGACGATCTCGGGATCGGGCAGCCAGGCGTCGAGGTCCATCACGGATTCGGCAAGTGGGTCGGCCATCGTGCGCATCTTCCCTCGTATCCTGCGCCGTCCCGTGATGTCCGGATCACAATCGCTCGATCAGCTTGTGCTGCGGGCCCTCGCCGAGGACGTCGGCGACGCCGATGTCACGAGCGAGGCGACGGTCCCGATCGGCACCCGCGCGGTGGCGACGATCACGCAGAAGGCGCCCGGCGTCGTCTTCGGCCTCGACGCGGCGGAGGCGGCGTTCCTCGCGCTGGACCCCGACGTGCGGCTCGAGCGGCTCGGGCCGGAGGGCGAATGGCGCGAGCCGCCGGCGCCGGTGCTGCGCGCGACCGGCGACGCCCGCGCGCTGCTCGCCGCAGAGCGCACCGCGCTGAACTTCCTGCAGCGCCTGTCCGGCGTGGCGACGATGACGGCGCGCTGCGTGTTCGCGGTGAAGGGCACCGGGGCGCAGATCCTCGACACGCGCAAGACGACACCCGGCCTGCGGGCGCTCGAAAAGGCGGCGGTCGTCGCCGGCGGCGGGGTCAATCACCGCGCCGGCCTGTACGACATGGTGCTCATCAAGGAGAACCACGCCGCGCTGGCCGGCGGCGTCGGCGCCGCCGTTCGCGCCGCCAGGACGGCGTTCCCGGAGGTGGCGCTGGAGGTGGAGTGCGCGACGCGCGCGGAGGTCGACGAGGCGCTCGCGGCCGGCGCCACCCGGATCCTGCTCGACAACATGGGGCCCGACGAGCTGCGCGCGATGGTCGCCCACGTCGCCGGCCGGGCCAAGCTCGAGGCCAGCGGCGGGATCGGCTTCGACACCCTGCGGGCCCACGCGACGACCGGCGTAGACTGGATCTCGATCGGAGCGCTCACGCACTCCGCTTCCGCCCTGGACCTGTCTCTGCTCCTGGAGGCGCTGCCTTGACGCTCTTACAGCTCTACGACGTCGCCGGACTGCAGGCCGAGGTGCGCGCGCTCGCCGAGCAGCGCGACGCCGTCATCCTCGCCCACAACTACCAGCTGCCGGAGATCCAGGACGTCGCGGACTACGTCGGCGACTCGCTCGGCCTCTCGCGCCAGGCGGCGGCGTCGGATGCGTCGGTGATCGCGTTCTGCGGCGTGCACTTCATGGCCGAGACGGCGTCGGTCCTGTCGCCGCAGAAGACGGTGCTGATCCCCGATCTCGACGCCGGCTGCTCGCTCGCCGACGCGATCACGCCCGAGCAGCTCGCCGCGTGGCAGGCGCAGCACCCCGGCGCGATCACGGTGATGTACGTCAACACGACCGCCGAGATCAAGGCGATGACGGACTACTGCGTGACGTCGGCGAACGCGGTCTCGGTCGTCGAGCACATCCTGCGCGAGCATGGCGCCCACACGGAGATCCTGTTCGGACCGGACATGTTCCTCGGCGCGTACGTCGAGCGCCGGGTCGGCCGCGCGCTGCACGTCTGGGACGGTGAGTGCCACGTCCACGCGGGCATCCGCCCGAAGGACATCGAGCAGGTCCGGGCCGAGCACCCGGGCGCCGACTTCCTCATCCATCCCGAGTGCGGCTGCTCGACCTCGGTCATGGAGTACAGCGCCGCCGGCGACATCGAGGCCGACGGCGTCCACATGCTTTCGACCGGCGGCATGCTGAAGTACGCCGAGAACGCGAAGCCGGGCCAGACGGCGATCGTCGCCACCGAGATCGGCATGCTGCATCCACTGCGCGAGGCCGCCCCCGACACGGAGTTCATCGCCGCCAACGAGCGGGCGGCGTGCACCTACATGAAGATGATCACGTTGCCGAAGCTGCGCGACGCCCTGCGCGACCTCGTCCACGAGGTCCGGGTGCCGGTCGAGATCGCCGAGCGCGCGCGCGTGCCGATCGAGCGCATGATCGCGATCTCCTGACGCCGCGCGCGCACCGCCGACCATCTACCCTGGCGCGGTGCTCCCCCGGACCCTGCCCATCGCCGTGCTCGTGACCGCGCTGCTCGCCGGCTGCGGCGGGGGCGACAAGGGCCCGCAGACGAAGGAGGGCTTCATCTCCGCGGCGGACGGGGTCTGCGAGAACGTCCAGAGCGACATCCAGCGGGCCGGCGCGGCCAATCCGCAGACGCCGCAGCAGGTCGCCGACGCCAACAACGTCCTCGCCGACCTCTACGGCAAGCTCGCCGACGACATCGCGAAGGTGCGGCTCCCCGAGGCGGGCACGGCCCGCCGCCAGGCGCAGACGTTCGTCGCGTCCATCCGCAGCGCCGATCCGCTCGTGGAGAAGCTGCGCGCGGCGTCGAAGGACTTCGTAGCCGCGGCCGAATCCAAGGACGCGCGGGCGACGGCCACGGCCGGCATCGAGGTGCGCACTGCGCTCGATGCCTTCCGCTCCGCTCGCGCGACATCCGACCGGTTGGCGCTCCGGTATGGGATGAACATCTGCGGGAACCTCGGCTAGCAGGCGCCGGCTAGCGGTGGTGCGTGGTGCACCGAGCCGGTGCGTCCGTTTGGGTGCTCGCGCTCGGGTACGGCATCGATGAGGTGAGTGGGGTTTCGCCGCCGCGGCGAGGACTGCCCGTCAGCGTGGCGCGAATGTGTTGCATGCGAACACATCTGCGCCTCGCTTCGACGGGAGGGGCGTTTCGCGCCCCTCCCTCATCGATGCTGTTCGCGGGCGCTTCGTCGCGCCGCGTGCCTCACGCATCGACGCCGTGGCCCCGTCGACGCCGTCCACCAGCCTCCCGAGCTACACGCGCGCGCCAGCCAGCAGATTCACCCCATCGCGAACGGCCTCCCGCACGACCCGCAGCGCCGCCACCCGGCGGTCCAGCTCCGGCGGCGTGTAGCAGTGCACCTCCGCGCGGGCGCCCATCTCGCCGGCGTCCCAGAGGCTGCCCGCGACGTACACGCGCTCGAGCCACGGCATGCCGTCGAAGGCATCCGAGACGAGCACGAGGACGTACTCCGCGCCGCGCTCGCGCTGCGCGGGCGCGCCGTGCAGGTCCGCCACGCGCGCGCCCCCGAGCAGAGCCCGGTCCAGCGGCCAGCGGCCGCTCACACGGCCGACGTAGCGTTCGAGCTCGCGGCGGTTCAGCTCGGATGTGAACTCAGCTGAAGTCACTTTCGCTATGCGGGCCGACGCAGGCCACCGACAGCGTGTCGGCAACGTCGTGCGCAACCTCGGCGACCTCGTCGAGCGTGACGGCATCGAGCTCGGCGATCGCGCCATCGGGGTCGATCGGCTCGCCGCGGACGATCGTCTGCGTCGCGGCGTGGCGAGCGACGGCGTTCGTGTTCTCGAACGCGAGGACGCGCCGCCCGGCCGCGTACGCACGGGCGCGCGCCACCTCGGCCTCCGTGGGCCCGCCCTCGCGCAGCTCGTTGACGATCTCGCGCATGCGCGTGTAGGCCTCGATGCACTTCGTCGAGTCCAGGCCCGCGCCGAGCTGCAGCAGCGGCACGTCGGCGTGCGCGTGCGACGCACCGTAGACCGAGTACGCCAGCCCGCGCTGCTCGCGGATCTCGTCGAACAGCCGCGAGCTCATCGAACCGCCGAGGAGCGTCGCGTAGATCGTCATCGCGGCGCGCTTGGACGGATCGGAGACGTCGACCTTCGGGCGATAGGACATCCGCAGGTGCGACTGGTTCGTGTCGCGGGTCTCGACCATCACCCGCGGCGCGAACGGCGGCGCGGGCTCGAAGGGCTCGGGCGCCGCCAGCGTCGGGAAGCGCTCGAAGAGCGCGGAGAACGCGCCGTTGTCGGGCACGTGCTCGAGGTTGCCGACGACGAACGCGCCGCCGCGCGCGCCCGCCCAGCGGCGGTTGCGGAAAGCGACGATCGCGTCGCGCGTGAACGTCCGCAGGTGCTCCTCGGGCCCGAGCACGGGACGCCCGAGCGGATGCTCGCCGAACGTGGCCTCGTCGATCAGGTGCTCGGCGACGGAGGCCGGCTCGTCCTTGTAGCGCTGGATCTCCTGGATGACGACGCCGCGCTCCTTGTCGAGCTCGTCGGCATCGATGTGCGGGCGCCCGACGAAGTCCGTCAGGAGGTCGGCGGCCTCCGCCGCGGCCTCGGCGCGCACGGTGATGTGGAACGCGACGAGGTCGTGCGACGTGTAGGCGTTCAGCGACCCGCCGAGCTTCTCAGCGGTCTCGTTGACGTCGCGGTAGTGGGGGAACTTCTCGCCTCCCTTGAAGACGAGGTGCTCGAGGAAGTGCGCCATCCCGTTCTCCTCGGGGCGCTCGGTTCGAGCGCCGGCGTCGAAGGCGACGAGGATTGTGACCGCGCGCGTCCCGTCGAGGCCGATCCGGTGCAGGGGAAGGCCGTTGGCCAGCGTGGAGGAGGCGATCGTCGTGGGCATGAGAGAAACGGTAGCGACCACTACGCTCCGGGCCGAAAGGGGTTACCGGCGTGGAGCGATCACCGCCACGGGGACGCGCTGCACCGCGAGGATCGCCGTGTCGTCGGCCTGCTCGCCGACCTCGAACGCGCTGAGTGCGGCGTCGATCCGCGCGACCGCGTCCGGGGCGTCGGACGCGCCGGCGAGCGTCCGCTCGAGCCGCTCCTCGCCGAAGCGCTCGCCGTCGCCGACGGTGTCGAACACGCCGTCGGTGAAGAGGACGAGCACGTCGCCGGGCTCGAGGTCGTGCGACGTGCGCTCCCACCCGTCGATCTCATACGCGCCGAGCATCGGCGAGAAGCTGCCCAGCGGCCGCACCGTGCCGCGGCGCACGAGGAGCGGCTGCGGGTGACCGGCGCAGATGATCTCCGCCGTCGCGTTGCCGTCGTCGTCCTCGGCAAGCAGGACGGCGGCGACCGAGCACAGCGACATCGCGTCGAGCGCCAGCAGCTCGCCGTTGAGCGTGCGAACCGCTTCCAGCGGGTCGTCCATCAGCGTGGCGGCGGTGCGCAGCGTGTGCCGCGCCAGCCCGGTCAGCGCCGCCGCCGCCGCGCCGCGGCCGGCGACGTCGCCGACGATCGCAAGCCAGCCGCCGCGGACCGCGAAGGCGTCGTAGAAGTCGCCGCCGACCCAGTTCTCGTTGCCCGCCGGCCGGTACAGCGTGGCGGCGGTCCAGCCCGGCATGTGCGGCAGCCGCCCGGGCAGCAGGCTCGTCTGCAGCGTGCGCGCGATGTTCGAGCGCTCGGTGTACAGGCGCGCGTTCTGCACCGCGGTGCCGGCCCGCCGCGCGAGCTCCTCGGCGAGCACGACGTCCGCCTCGTCGAAGCGCCTGCCCGACTCGGCGCTGATGAGCGTCAGCGCGCCGACGGTCGTGCCGGTGGCCACCATCGGGACCGTCAGTCCGGCCTTCATCCCGGCGCCGCGCAGCAGCGCGAGGTGCTCGGCGTCCTGGGCGACCGTCGCGAGCAGCTCGTCCGGGACGTCGTTGACGAGCTGTGAGCGACCGTCGCGCAGGACCTGCGCCGCGCCGGTCGTCGCGTCGACGGACGATGGATAGCGCTCGCCGATGCGCCGCGCGACCGCGACCTTTTCGGGATCGACGTGCGCGACGGCGACCCCGCGGATGTGGCCGTGGCCGTCGGGCATGCTCACGACGCACCAGTCGGCGAGCTGCGGGACGGCGAGCTCGGCGACCTGCTGCAGCGTGTCCTCGTAGTCCAGCGACGAGGACAGCATCTCGCCCGCGCGTGCGAGCACGCGCTGTGTCATCTCCGCGCGCTTGACCTCCGTGATGTCCTCGATGACGTTGACGACGAGCGTGAGCTCGCCCTCGGAGTCGTAGACCCCGGAGGCCTTCGTCACGCGCCACTCGACGGCTCCGGTCTCGCGGTGGACGGCGCGCACGATCAGCGGCTTGGGATGGCGCTCGCCGGAGAGCACCTGCCGTCCGGGCAGCTCTTGCAGCCGCAGCGGCGAGCCGTCCTCGTTCGTCGTCTCGAATGCGCCGACGAGCTGGTCGACGGGCGTGGCCAGCAGCTCCTGCACGGAGGCGAAGCCGAGCATACGCGCGGCGGCCTCGTTGGCGTAGATGAGCGCGCCCTCGGTGCGCTGGACGGTGACGGCCTCGGCGAGCGTCGACAGCGCTGCCGTCAGCTGCGCCTCGATCGTCTCGAGCTCCGAGAACAGCCCGGCGTTGTCGAGCGCGAGCGCCGCGCGGCCCGCGAGCACCCGCGCGAACTCGAGATCCTCGGCGTCGTAGCGCCGCCCCGAGCGCGTCGTGACGATGAGCGTCAGCGACCCCAGCCTGCGTCCACGCGCCCGCAGCGGCACGATGATGGCGGACGTCGCGCCGAGCGCGCGCAGCTGCTCGAGGTCCTCCGCACCGGTCGCGATCCGCCGCAGGACCGCCTCGTCGACGGTGGTCAGCAACCGTGGCTGCTCGGGCTCGCCGAGGCCGTCGACCGTCGAGGGCGGACGCGCGGCGAGCGCCGCCGCCGCCGCGTCGCCGATGGCGGGAGCGGTCCGTACGGCGAGGCGCTGCAGCTCGCCGCCGCGGACGGCGTCGACGATGCAGACGTCGGCGACGTGGGGCACGACGAGGTCGTTGAGCCCCGCCACCGTGTCGGCGAGGCTGCGCGTGCCGTCGGCGATCTCGGCGACCGCCGCCAGCACCGCGAAGCGCCCGCGGTCGCGGCCCACCCGCGCGTGGCTGCGGGCCGCGAGCCAGGCGAGGACGCTGGCCGTCGCCACGACGACGACGCGATAGATGTAGACGACCTCACCGAAGTTGTCGCGCCAGGCGGCGCTCAGCACGACGAGCAGCACGGCGACCGTGCCGACGACGACGACGTCGCGGGGGCTCGCGACCAGTGCCGTCAACAGCGGCGCGACGACGACGATCCCGATGACCGCGGTCGGCGGCTGCGCCCAGAGGTCGATGATGGTCAACAGGAGCGCGACCGACAGGCCGGGTGCGAGCGCGAGGACGCGGTTGCCGCCCGGCGCCCACCGGTGCCTGTCCGGTGTCCACGGCGTCACGTGCCCGATGATACGAGGCCCGGGTGGTGCTCAGCCTCCGATTTTGCCTGTGCTGGCGTCCGCGAGGCCGAGCCTGGCGCGGTATGCGCGCCATCCGCCGTGCTCGGTGATCTCGCGCGCGCCGATGACGGCGTCCGCCTCGCAGATGAAGCCCTTCACCGTGCGCCCGTCGGCGAGCGCGATCGTCCCGATCGCGAGGGGCGGGGGCACGTTCGCGACGAGGCGGCCGAACGCCTCGGTCGCGAGCTCCCAGATCTCGACCTCGATGCCGCGGCCCGTCGGCGCTCCGCCGCCCACGAGCCCCGGCTTGGCGGGCTCGGCGTCAGGAAGCTCGAACAGCCGGTACGTCGGCGCGGTCCGGGCCGTCTCCACGAGCCGTGCGCCGAGTGCCACGAGCTGGCCGTTGAGCGGCTCGCCCGAGAGGTGCGCCCCGACGACCGCCAGCGCCACCGTGCCCGCCGCGTCGGCGCCCGGCGGCTGTCCGGCGCGCTCGTCGTGCCAGTGGGCGGCGAGCGACAGCAACGTGGCGTCCGCGCCTGCCGGGGCGATCAGCGAGACGCCGAACGGCTGCTCGTCGCCGGCCACGCTGGCGGGCACCGCGACGGCGCAGAGGTCGAGCAGGTTGACGAAGTTCGTGTACGTGCCCAGCAGCGCGTTGCTCGCGACGGGCTCGTCGGCGATCTCGGCGGCGGTGAAGATCGTCGGCGCGGTCGGCAGCAGCAGGGCGTCGGCCTGCTCCCAGACCGGTGCGCTCGCCCGCGACAGCTCCGCGAGCCGGTGCGCGGCCGCGAACGCCTCGACCGCGCCGATGTCGCGGCCGGCCATGATCACGCGGCGCACGACGGGATCGACCGCCGCCTGATGCGCGGCGATGAACGCACCGACGGCCGCGTAGCGCTCCGCGACCCAGGGGCCGTCGTAGAGCAGCGCCGCGGCCTCGGCGAACGGCGCGAAGTCGATCTCCACGAGCTGCCAGCCGAGCGTGGTCGCGCGCGCTCGCGCGCGCGACCACGCCGCGGCGGCGCGCTCGTCCTCGCAGAACGTCATCTGGTCGGCGCGCGGGACCGCGATGCGCGCGCCGGCCGCGCCCCACGGCAACTGCGGCGCGGCGCGCGGCGGCGCGCGCGAGTACGGGTCGCCCGCATCCGGGCCGGCGGCGACCGCGAGTACGCGCTCGGCGGTCGCGACGTCGGTGCTCAGCAGCGACACGCAGTCCAGGCTGCGGCAGGCGGGCACGACGCCGCTCGTGCCGATCAGCCCGATCGAGGGCTTGAAGCCGACGATCCCGTTGAAGGCGGCAGGGACGCGGCCCGAGCCGGCGGTGTCCGTCGCGAGCGCGAACGGCACGGTGCCGTCGGCGACCGCGACGGCCGAGCCCGAGCTCGAGCCGCCGGAGACGTAGCGCGGGTCGGCGACGCTCGCGCACGCGCCGTACGGCGTCCGCGTTCCCGTCAGGCCGGTCGCGAACTGGTCCATGTTCGTCTTGCCGATCGGGATCGCCCCCGCGGCCATGAGCCGCGCGACGGCGAACGCGCTGCGCTGCGGGGTGTAGGCGAACGCGGGGCACGCCGCCGTCGTCGGCGCGCCAGCGAGGTCGATGTTGTCCTTGATCGCGAACGGGACGCCGTACAGCGCGAGCTCCGGCGGCGCGGTACGCAACTGCGCGATCCAGGCCTTGACCTGGCTCCAGGCGACGAGCGAGATCCACGCCGGCCCGGCGGCCGACCGCGCGCGCTCGTAGGCGCGCGCGACGACCTCAGCCGGATCCTGCGAGCCGTCGCGGTAGCTCGCGAGCAGCGCCTCGACGCTCACGACGGCACGCCGTCGCTCGTTGTCATGTGCATGGCGGTGGTCACGACGCGTCCTCGCTACGCCGGGACCGGCTCCGCCGGCGCGGGCCGCTCGACCAGTGCCCGGCTGCCCGCGGCGAGCCGCTCCGCCGCCTCCTCGACGTCGGCCGGATCGGTCGGATCGACCTCCCGCTCGGGCACCTTCATCGCCGCGAACGCCACGCAGACGAGCGCCACGAAGAAGTAGCCGAGCGCGATCTTCAGCTGGACGGCGTCGAAGTCCAGCGAGACCTTCGCGCCGTGGATCAGCCCCACGCACGACAGCGCCCCGGCGAGCGTGCTGTACGCGGCGGCCCAGTAGAAGCGCCGGTCGATGAGGAACGCCGCGATCGCGCCGAGCAGCAGGCCGGCGAGCACCGCGCCCTCGCCGAGCTTCAGCAGCCCGTCGTAGATCATCCCGGCGTTGTTGAGCGCGTCGCCGCCGACCTTCGTGGCGTTCGTCCCGGCCGCGGCCAGCGCATTGTCGACCAGGCCGCTGGCCCAGGCGGCGGCGTTCGGCACGATCGCCAGCACCACCGCCGCGTAGTGCGCCTTGGGCACCGCGCGGAATGCCTGTGCGCCGATGACGAGGCCGATGTAGAGCAGCACCGGCACGATCGCCGGGACCGGGAGGATCGAGTCCAGCAGCGGGAAGAGGCCGAACACGCAGAGCAGGAAGATCACCACGCCCGTCGCCAGCGAGTAGCTGATCCGGCCGCCGGCCGCCTTCCAGCCGGGCTGGCCGACGTAGACGGCGGGCGGGAACGGGCAGCCGAGGCACGACCCGACGATCGCGCCGGTGCCGTCGGCGAGCAGGACCTTGCGCAGGCTGTACGAGTCGCCGGCCGCGGCCGCCGACTCGACGTTGCTCATCGCCTCCGTGAAGTTGTAGATGCCCAATGGGATCGCGGTCGCCAGCAGCGGCGAGATCCCGTCGAGGCCGTTGAAGAGCAGGTCGAGGTTCAGCGACGGGATGCCGACCGCGATGTCGTGGACGGCGCTGGAGACGTTGGCGGTGTCCATGAACCCGCCCGCCCAGGCGATCGCGCTGCCGAGCAGCAGCGCCGCGAGGCCGACCGGGAAGTTGCCGGGCAGGCGCACCCCGGAGACGAAGCCGACGATGATCAGCGCCAGCACCGGCAGCGCGATCCAGGCGGCCTCCCAAATCTGCGCCGCGGGGCGCATCGAGATGAACGTGATCGAGATGCCGGCGAGCGTGCCGAGCAGCGCCGCGCGCGGCGTGAACTTGCGGATCGTCGGGCCGACGAAGGCGCCGATCAAGATGATCACGCCGATGATGAACGCCCACGCGAGGCCGGCCTCCCAGGCCTTGATCGGGTCCTTCGTGGCGAGGAACGTCGGCAGCATGACGACGAACGTGACGATGAACATGTGCGGCACGCTCGGGCCGTAGGGCATCGCCGTGACGTCGGTTCGGCCCTCCTTCTCGGCGAGCCGCCTCGCGAGGTAGAAGTAGAAGCAGTTGCCGACGAGCAGCTCGATGCCGAGCGCAGGAAGGATCGTGTGGTAGACGTCGTCGGCCGGGATCTGGACGACGCCCGCCGACAGGCCGGCGAGCACGAGGACGTTGACGAGCATGTTGATGCCCAGTCCGAAGAAGGCGTTGAGGTCACCGCGCGTCCAGAGCGGTGGCGTGATGAACGGGGCGGGCGCGGGCGTGGCGGCTGCTGACATTGAGATCGTCCTCTCTCAGTTGACGACGGCTGGGGTGGGAAGCACGGCGAGCAGGTCGTGCGAGGAGGCCACCCAGCCGAAGATCCCGCCCTGGGCGGCGATCATCTTCAGCCCGACCTCCTGGAACTCGGGGAAGTAGGAGCCGACGCAGTCGGAGAGCACGAGGCACTCGAAGCCGCGGTCGTTGGCCTCGCGCACCGTCGTGTGCACGCAGACCTCGGTCGTGACGCCGGTGACGACGAGGTGCGTGATGCCCGCGTTGCGCAGCAGGTGCTCGAGGTCGGTGGCGAAGAACGCGCCCTTGCCGGGCTTGTCGAGGACGACCTCTCCCGCGAGCGGCGCGAGCTCGTCGATGATCCCGTGGCCGGCCTCGCCGCGCACGAGGATGCGGCCGTTGGGCCCCTCCGCGCCGATCGGCGTGTCGAGGTGGCCGCGCGCGAGCTTGCTCGGCGGGCAGTCCGTGAGGTCCGGGCGGTGACCCTCGCGGGTGTGGACGACCCGCATCCCGGCGGCGCGCGCGGCCTCCAGCACGGCCCTGAGCGGCTCGACGACCTTCAGCAGCATCGACACGTCGTTGCCGAGCAGCGCGCCGAAGCCGCCGGGATAGAGGAAGTCGCGCTGCATGTCGATGATCACCAGCGCCGTGACCGCCGGATCGAAGGCGAACGGGTAGGGGGCGGCCGCTACGGCCGGGGCGGGGGTGGGTTCGGGGTGGCTCATCGGTGCCTTTCTTGGGCCACGTTGTATGCAATGTGGTCCACAGCGCTGGGATGCGATCGCAACGTACGCCGGGGCGACGACTCGTCGCTTTGGCCAAATGGCCTATATGGCGTATGGTTATTTCGCCATTCGGTCCATGCCAGGACCAAGGGCGACGGATTACCGTGCGTGCCATGCTGAATACGACGCTGTATGCAGCCGATGAGGCTGTGCAGGCGCTCGCCGCGGCGCGCCCGATGCTCGTCGGCGTCGTGCCCGCCGCCCAGGTCGTCCCGCATCTCGCGGCGGGCGGAGCGTGCCACGCCGGCCCGCCGATCGAATCGGCGGCGATGTGCGCCCCGATGCGCGCGGCGCTCGGCGTCGCGCTGGCCATGGAGGGCTTGGCCGGCACGCCCGCCGAGGCGCTCGCGCTCGCCGACGACGGCCAGGTCGCGCTGGCGCCCAACCACGACTGCGGCGGCGTCGGGCCGATGTCCGGCGTCGTCACGAGCTCGATGCCGGTGCTCGTCGCGCGCGACGAGGCCAGCGGCCTGACCGCCTGGTGCCCGCTCAACGAGGGCTCGGGCAGGGTCCTGCGCTACGGCGCCGACGACGAGGAGGTCGTCGCGCGCCTCGTGTGGATGCGCGACGTGCTCGCGCCGGAGCTGGCGCGCGCCCTGGATGCGCACGGGCCGCTCGAGCTGCTCGACCTGCACGCCCGCTCGCTCGAGCAGGGCGACGAGGCCCATCACCGCACGGATGCCGGCACGCAGCTCATCGCCGATCGGCTTGCGCCGCTGGACGCCGGCGTCGAGGCGTTCATCCGCGCCAACAGCCAGTTCTTCCTCAATGTGGCGATGGTCTTCGCGAAGCTCGCGCTCGTGTGCGCGGACGGCGTCGAGGGCTCGTCGCTCGTGACGGTCGTCGCCCGCAACGGCGTGGAGGTCGGTGTGAAGCTGTCGGGCACCGGCTCGCGCTGGTTCACCGGCCCGGCGGCGGCGCCCCACCCGGCGGCGCTGTACCCGGGCTACACGCGTGACGACATGAACCCCGACCTCGGTGACTCGGCGATCATCGAGGTCTACGGGCTCGGTGCGCTCGCGATCGGCGCGTCACCCCTGTCCGCGCCGTCGGTCGGGCTTGCCCCGGAGACGATCGGCGAGCGGATGGCGGCGTTTCGCGCGATCGCGGCCGCCGGGCACCCGGCGCTGGCGCTGCCGGACGGTCCGGCGATCCTCGGCGTCGATGCGCGTCGGGTATTGGAGACCGGCACCGTGCCGCCGATCCACACCGGCATCGCGCACCGCGAGCCGGGCGTGGGGCAGATCGGCGGGGGCGTGACGCTGCCGCCGTTCGAGGCGTTCGTCGCGGCGGTCGCGGCCCTGGATCGGTAGTGGCCGGTGCCCGCGGCGCGGCACGATCGGCCACACTGACCACGATGGCCCGTTCCAACGGCGCAGACGGGATATCGCAGGCCGAGCGCGTTTACGCGGGGCTGCGCGAGCGCCTGCTGCGCGGCGACCTGCCGGTCGGCCGGCGCCTCGTCGAGCAGCAGCTCGCGGCCGAGTACAAGACGAGCCGCACGCCCGTGCGCGAGGCGCTGCGGCGCCTGGAGGGCGACGGCCACATCGTCCGCGACCAGGGCGGCGGCATGTGCCCGAGCGCCCCGAACGTCAAGTCGATGCGCGAGCTCTACGAGGTCCGCCTCGCGATCGAGGAGCTTGTCGCGCGCCGTGCCGCGACCGCCGGCGACCGCGGCATGCTCGAGGCGATCGAGCAGGACTGGCGCGCGCTCGACGCCGCCTGGCACGGAACGGGCGTCGTGCCGCGCGGGCCGGACTTCGTCCACGCCGACGAGAGCTTTCACCGCGCGCTGGCGAGCGCGAGCGGCAACGACGTCGCCGAGGCGCTGCTCGCGGACCTCAACGACCGCATCCGGATCCTGCGCATCCACGACTTCACGACCGACGACCGCATCGGCGCGACGATCGCCGAGCATCTGGAGATCCTCGGCTGCGTCCTCTCGCGCGACGCCGACGCGGCGGCGGCGTTCATGCGCGCGCACGTGCAGCGCTCGGCGCTCGTCGTCCGCGAGCGCGTGGGCTCGGCGCTGGCGCGGATGTTCGAGCTGCCGGGGTGAGCGCGGCTGGGTGAGGGTCTGGCGCTCGGTTTGGTGCCGGCGCTGGTGAACGGCGTCGATGAGGGGTGTGGTGAGCGGGGCGCTCGGGCGTGCCTTCGGATCGCCGCGTGCCGGGCGGGGCGCGGGGCGGGGCGCACCGTTTGCCCCGCCACACCCCCGGAGCCGGCAGCGTGGCGCGAATGTGCTCGCACGGAACACATTTGCGCCACCCTCCGCCGCGCGGCGCCCCGGAGCCGGCAGCGTGGCGCGAATGTGCTCGTATGCAACACATTTGCGCCACCCTCCGCCCGGGCGCGACGTTCGGAGGGGAGCGGCACTCAGGGGTCTGCTTCACCGTCAATCGGTCACTCGCAGCTCGACGTCCGCTGGGAACTCGTCGAGGACACGCACGGCTTGGCGGAGGCTGTCGCGGCGGTCCGGGCGCCGCAGCTCGCCGCGCTGCGCCACGGCGTTCCAGCGCCGGAGCTGGCGGTGCGCCGCGATCTTGAGCACCTTCAGCTCCGCTGACGAGAGGCGCTGCGCACGCGCCGGCTCGGTCATCGCGGCGACCGCACGCCGGGCGGGGCGGTTCGATCCGTGGACTGGGCTGTCCGAGCGGAGCGCAGGGCGCCACCGGCTCGCTCGTCCGGCAGCTCGCGCAGGCCGAACTCGATCTCGTACATCTCCCCGTGGCGGCGCTGCGGCGGCTGGACGTGGCCGACGATGCGCACGTCGCCCATCTCTGTGTGGTCGGCGACGAGCTCGATCGCCTCCATCCGCTCGGCGCTGCGGCGGGCGACGTCGCCGCGGCGCCGCAGGAGCGTGTCGAGCTCGTGCCTGAAGCCAGGCGCGAGGCGTTCGAGGAAGCGGACGCCGACCTCGCGGCGCTCCGGCGCCGTCAGCCCGAGCCGCCCGCTGTCCCACACGCGCAGTTCGACCCGGCCGCAGACGAGCTCCCCGTTGCGGTAGGCGCGCGCCCATCGGTAGCGCGGCCGGGTCGAGATGCGGGTCGTGGTGGGCGGCATCGCGGCGACGCTTTCACACTACGGGAGGCAGTGTCAAGAAATTGCTTCGACTTAGCCTCTTGGCAAATTTACCACGGGCCTCAACGAAAAACATGAGTGACAAAAATGCACGGAACTGCATCAATGCGCGCGCAACAGCGCCAATTCCGAAACGAACGAACCATGCAGTGAACGCAGCGCGAGATCACGCGAGAAGATCGCTGCACAAACGCAAACCACGATCCCCGCGCGAGACGGCCAGGAGGGGACACCGAGCACATGGACAGCAGGCAGACGGTCATCAAGGTCGGGCCCGGCGACACGACGCTGCGTGCCCGTATGCTCGGTACGCGCCTGCGCGAGAAGCGCGAGGCGGCCGGCCTGAAGCTCGTCGCCGCCGCGACCCTCAACAAGCGCCGGCCCGCAACGCTGAGCCGCTGGGAGACGGGCGAGCGGATGCCGCATCCATCGGAGCTGTTCTACGCGCTTGAGCTCTACGGCGGGGGCGGCGCCGAGCGCGACGCGCTCATGCACATCGCCGAGGACGCGTACGACCAGCCCGAGTCGCCCGACGTCGTCTCGACGGCCGTCGCCGACTTCGAGTGGCTCCACCGTCGCGCCTTCCGGCTGGAGTACTTCTGCGACACGGCGCTGCCGGGCCTGCTGCAAACGGCCGACTACGCCCGCGAGGTGCTCAAGGCGTGGGACCCCACCGCAAGCAGCGAGCGGATCGAGCGCACGCTGGCCGCCCGTATCGCCCGCCAGGATCGCCTCGCCGGCGAGGACGCGCTGGAGGTTGCGCCGTCGTCGGCGAGGGCGCATTACGAACGGTCGTCGGTGGTCCGGAGCTGATGCGCGCCCAGCTGCGCCACCTGCTCGACTGCGCGGCGTCACGGACGGTCGAGCTGCGCGTCGTGCCATTCGCGGCTGGCGCGCATCCCGGCTCCGTAGGCTCGTTCTCGATCCTGCGCTTCCGCGACGACCGCGACCTCGCCCACGTCATCACCCGCGCCGGCGACATCTACGTCGAGGATCCCGAGCAGTTCACGCAGACGATGCGCCGCATCAAGCGAGTCGCGCTGAGCCAGCGCGAGTCCGTAGCTATGATCGCCGCTCTCTCGAAGGCGATGACGTGAACGGAGGCGATGGCATGATCGACGAGTTCGATCCAGCGCGCCTGGCTTGGCGCAAGAGCAGTTACTCCGACAGTGGTGGCGAGTGTGTGGAGACGGCCGTCCTGCCCGACCGCCGGGTCGCGGTCCGCCACAGCAAGCAGCCGGGCGGCGCGACCCTGCTCTACACGCCCGCCGAGTGGAACGCCTTCCTCAAGGGCGCCAAGGACGGCGAGTTCGACCTCGGCTGAGCGGCCGGCCCGCGGCTTGATCGAGTCCTGCCACGCATGGCAGATGCGGTGGGAGACGTCGATTGCGGAGCGCTGGCCGGCACCCCGGGCGCCGGCAGAGGGTCGTTGGGTGCCGGAGGCAAACGTGCAGCCCGGCGTCGTCAGCCGGGCAGGTCGTCGGGCAGCGGGATCTCGATCGGCGGGCGACCGGGGGAGTGGTCGTCCCAGGACTCCCACGCCAGTCCGTCGCGACCGGCATGCTCGCCGGAGCCACCGAGCGCGAGCAGCACCAGCCTCCCGGCGCCGGCGTTCGTGAGCTGGCGCCGCGCGGCAGGCCCGACGCGGACGAGCCGATCGGGGCCGAGCACGTGCTCGACGCCTTCGACGAGCAGCGCCAGCTCGCCCTCGAGGACGAGGAAGACCTCCTCCTGACGCTCGTGGGCGTGGATGCGCCCGCGCGCGCGGGGCGCGAGCACGATGAGGTTGCAGCCGAACGAGCTGACGCCGAGCTCGCGGCGCAGCAGCTGAAAGCGCTCGGGTGTGTCGCGGTCGAGGGTGGCGAAGGCAAGCGCGTCGTCGCTCATGGCGTCGCAGGCTAGTCGAGCGCCGCGCCGCGGACCTCGACCCGAAGGCGCATGGGCGCGGTTCTCCTGCCCCGGCAACCCTGCTCCGGAAAGCGCTCGCGGCCCTGTTTTCGGCTCCTCCCGCACCCGCGTCGTCCGCCGCATTTGCCATCCTGCACGTGCAAGACCGCGTGCGGTCGGCGCGATCTTCTACTTCTCCCGCTAAGTTCTTCCCACATGTCTGCTTCCGAGCGACACATTCGTGCACGCCATCTCCCGGCCGCACGCAGCAGGAAACCAGGGCAGCCGACCGGCGCGCCCGAGCTCTCCCCCGAGCGCCCGCCCGACGCGCGCAACGTCATCGAGTTTCGCAACGTCTGCATGCACTATCCGGCCGGTGACATCGGCCTGGACGGCGCCTCGTTCAACGTCCGCCGGGGCGAGTTCCTCTTCATCGTCGGCTCCACCGGCTCGGGCAAGTCGACGATCATGCGCCTGCTCATCAAGGAGCGCGAGCCCACGTCGGGCACGATCCGCGTCGCGGGCCGTGACCTCGCCGCCCTCGAGCACAACAAGGTCCCGTACTACCGCCGCAACATCGGCGTCGTGTTTCAGGACTTCAAGCTCCTGCCCAACCGCACCGTGTACGACAACGTCGCCTACGCGCTGTCGGCGACGGGCGCCCGGCGCAAGGAGATCCGCGCGAAGGTGCCCGACGTCCTGCGCCTGACGGGCCTCTCCACGAAGCTGCACAACTACCCCGACCAGCTGTCGGGCGGCGAGCAGCAGCGCGTCGCCGTGGCGCGGGCGTTCGTCAACCACCCGCCGCTCCTGCTCGCCGACGAGCCGACCGGCAACCTCGATCCGCACACGTCGCTGGGGATCATGCAGCTGCTGTACCGGATCTACCGCGCCGGCACGACCGTGCTCGTCGCGACGCACGACTCGCACATGGTCGACCGCATGCGCCGGCGCGTCATCGAGCTGCGCGGCGGGCAGATCATCCGCGACGAGGCCAGCGGCCTGTACGCCCAGCGCGACCAGACGACAGACGAGTTCAGCGACATGCTCGACCACGCCTACGGCCAGCTCGGCCGCGATCAGCCGCAGGGCTGGGACGCGCTCCACGGGGGCGATCAGCCGACCGACGAGTTCCGGCCCGGGCCAGGGCCCGGCGGCGGTTTCAGGAACTACTGATGAACTTCCCGTTCTTCCTGCGCGAGGTCAGCCGGTCGCTGCGCCGCGACGCCGGCCCCCCCTTCGCGGCGATGGCCTCCGTCCTCGTGACGATGCTCGTTCTCGGGGTCTTCATCCCGATCGTGCAGGCGACGAACGGCGCCGCCAACGAGGTCCGCGGCAAGGTCCTGGTGGACGTCTTCCTCAAGACGACGGCGACCGACGCCGACGTCGAGCGCGTCCGCCGCAAGCTCACGCAGGACACGCCGCACGTCGGCAACGTCGCCTACGTCTCCAAGGCCGAGGCGTACGCGAAGGAGAAGAAGCAGAACCCCGAGGCCTACGAGCTGCTGGGCTCCAACCCGCTGCCCGACACGTTCCGCGTCACGCCGAGCTCGCCGGGGCAGATCGACAAGCTGCGCGACGCGCTCGCGCCGGTCACGCCGAGCGGCGAGCGCACCGTCGTCGATCCGGCGATCGACGAGGTCAAGAACCGTCGCGACGAGACGAACAAGATCCTCGCCGGGACGAAGGTCGTGAAGCTCAGCATCGGCTTCCTCGCGGCCCTGCTCATCCTTGCCTCGGTGCTCCTCATCTCGAACACGATCCGCCTGTCGCTGCTGGCGCGCAGGCGCGAGGTCGCGGTCATGAAGCTCGTCGGCGCGACCGACTGGTTCATCCGCTGGCCGTTCGTCCTGGAGGGAATCTTCGTCGGCGCGATGGGCGGGGTGATGGCGATCCTGCTGCTGCTCGTCGCGAAGGTCGCGTTCATCGATCCGTTCAAGCACGAGTTCTCGCTCATCACCGCGACCGACACGGTGAACTTCGGCGTGCTCGTCATGATCCTGCTTGTCGCGAGCGTCGCCGTCTCCGCGGCCGGCTCGGGCCTGTCGCTGCGCCGCTTCCTGCGGGTGTAGAGCGACCCCGCGCGGCCGGCGCCGTCAGGATCGATCGAGCTCGCGCGCGACGAGCGTCTGCATCCGCTCGCAGGCGCGGCGCGCGAAGCGCACCTGCTCGCGCCGGCCGACCAGCCGCAAGCCGAGGCGCACGAGTGGGTTGCCGGCGCGCGCGCTGCGCGATACGACGTGGATGCGAAACTCGACCGACCCGTCGTCGAGCCACTTCCAGACGGCGAAGTGCATCTGCCCGCGCTCGAAGTGGCCGGCGAGCGTGCCGTAGCTCCAGCCCCAGATCCGGACGGCGCGCCCGTCCTCGGTGCGCGTCTCGTCGGCGACTGCGCCGACCCGGCAGCCGAGCAGGAAGCGCAGCGGGCCGAAGCGCACCTGCAGCAGCATGTTCCGGTTCGCCAGCCCAGCGGCAGGGTCGAAGACCGCGCGCACGATCGCGGGATCGGCGAACGCGTAATCGGACATCAGCCGCCGGGCGATCTCGAAGCACCCACCGGCGACCGGCTCGCCGGGCGGCTCCGCGGGAAGCGGCTGGCGGTAGTCGTCGACGTGCCAGCCCGTCGCCGGCCCCGCGCTCACAAGCTCGGCCGGATCGAAGTTCAGCGGCCGGCCGGCGAGCTGCGCGAGCGCGCGCTGTGCTCGCGGCGTCGCGGCCCGCCCCTCATTCCGCATCGGCGAGCTGCGCGGCGTCGATGCGTCGCGTGGTGATGTCGACCAGGCCGTCGCGCCGGCCGCCCGACAGCTTCGTCAGCCGCTCGAGGACCGACGTCCACATGTGCAGCTGGACCTCCTTGTTGATCGGCAGGCGGTCGAACAGGAGGTTCGACACGCGGTCGCCGCCCCGCGCCCACGCCTCGATGCGGACCTCGACGCGGCCGGGCGCGAGGTCGCGCGCGCTGAAACGGATCCGGCCGGCCTCGAGGTGCCCGTTGAGCGTGACGAAGCCGAAGCCCTCGGGGCCGACCTCGACCGCGCGCACCGGGCCGTCCCAGGGGCCGGGCATGCGGACCGTGAACTCGTCACCGACGCGCAGCTCGCCCTCCTCGCCGCGCAGCTTCACGAAGCGCGCCAGCGCGCCCGGCGCGGCGCGGTCCGGGTCGGCGGCAAACGCGCCGATCAGCTCGCGCGCGCTGAGCTGCGCCTCGCGCACGCTGACGACGTAGGAGCGGTGCATGAGCGGTCCGTAGCCGTCCTCGATCCCTTGGTGCTCGCCGCGCTCGGTCCCCGCGGGCAGGGGCGGCGCCGCGTCGGCGGGCAGCGAGCCGGCGTCGTCGGAGCGGTGCATCGGGGTCGTGCGCCAGAGGTAGTCCCAGCCGGTCTTCAGCACGCCGAGCGGCCAGCGCGCGGCGGTCGCGGCGCGGCGGGACATGGTCAGGCGCCGGGGCATCGTCCGAACGTATCCCCCGCATGGCGGTGCACCACACTGGGCATGAGGACTGGCGACATGATCACGAGGCTGCTCCACGCCGCCGGCCTGCGCGGCGACCAGGTCCAGGTGCTGTCGATGGGCAGCGTCGGGCTGTGCATCGCGCTCTGGATCCGCGCGAAGACCGTCGATCAGGACGAGCGTGGCAACGCCGAGCGCAGGGCGCTCTTCGTGGGCCTCTGGCCGCCGACGATCTGGCTCATCGGGGACTCGCTGCAGCGCCACGAGCGCCGCCGTCGCTGGCGCTGACTACCTTGTAGGGCCCAGTGCCCTCCCGCCTGCCCAGCCTGAAGGTCCTCCTCATCGTGCTCGCGCCGTGCCTGCTCGTGCTCGGGATCTGGCTCGGCGGGCATCCGCGCTGGCTGCCCGACCCGGTCGCGAACGCGCTCGTCGGCGGGGAGGACCGCCGCGTCACGCTCGACGCGCTGGACACGATCCACGACAAGTACTACCGCAAGGTCCCGTTCGGAGAGCTGTCCGACGCGGCGATTGCGGGTGCCGTCAAGGAACTCGACGATCGATTCTCGGCCTATCTGTCGCCGCGCCAGTACCACGCGTTCCGCGAATCGCTCGCCAACGCCTTCGAGGGGATCGGCACCGGCATCCGTGGCGATCCCCGCGGGCTGCGGATCGTGACCGTCTACCCGGGATCGCCGGCGAAGCGGGCCGGGCTGCAGCCCGGCGACATCGTCACGCACGCCAACGGCCGCCGGCTCGCGGGGCTGCCCGAGGACGCCGCTGTCGCGCTCATCAAGGGCCCGGCGCGGACGAGCGTCACGCTGCGCATCCGCCGCGGCAGCCGCTCGTTCACCAGGCGTGTGACGCGCCAGCGGATCCAGATCTCCTCCGTCAAGTCGCGGACCGTGAGCGCCGGCGGCAAGCGCGTGGCGTACATCGCCCTCTCGACGTTCGGCCCCGACAACGCGCATGTGCAGATGCTCGCGGCGATCAGGCGGGCCAAGCAGCGTGGAGTGAAGGGGATCGTCCTCGACCTGCGCCACAACGGCGGCGGCCTCATCACCGAGGCCCAGCTCATCGCGAGCATGTTCCTCGCGCGCGGTCCGATCGTCACGACGCGCGGGCGCGCCGTTGCGGAGAGCACGTTGAACGCGATCGGACAGCCGATCGCCGGCACGCTGCCGACGGTCGTGCTCGTCGACCGCGGCACGGCCTCGGCGTCGGAGATCGTCGCGGGCGCGCTGCAGGACCGCAAGCGCGCGAAGCTCGTCGGCACGCGGACGTTCGGCAAGGGGATCTTCCAGCAGGTCATGCCGCTCGACAACGGCGGCGCGCTCGACATCACCGTCGGGCAGTACTTCCTGCCGAGCGGGCGCAACATCGGTGGCGCGGGCACGAAGCCGGGTCAGGGCCTCAAGCCCGACGTGCGGGCGCAGGACGACCCCGACACGAAGCGCGACGAGGCGCTCGACCGGGCGCTCAAGGTGCTGGCCGGCGAGCTGTGAGCCGCCGGGCGCCGCCCAAGCCCAAGCGCCGCAAGCCACCGCCCGGGGGCGGCGCCCGCGCGGCGCCGCCGCAGCGCGAGCAGCCGACCGGCGAGGGGATCGTCGCGACGATCGACAAGCGCGGGCGCTTCCTCGTCGCCGAGCCGTTCTTCGAGCGCGGCACGCGGATGGTGCTCGACCGCGACTCGCGTGCGAAGGTCGGCGACCTCGCGTTGGTACGTCCCGCCACGCGGGCCGGCGGGCACGCGCGGATCGTCCGCAGCCTCGGCCGCCCGGACGTCGCGTCCGACGTGCTCGAGGCGCTCATGCTCGACCGCGGGCTGCGCCGGCGCTTCGATCCGGCCGTCGAGCGCGCGGCGAAGAAGGCACGCGACGACGGGGTGGGCGGGCACGGTTTCCCGCGTCGCGACCTCACGGCGCTGCCGACGTTCACGATCGACCCCGTCACCGCACGCGACTTCGACGACGCGATCTCGGCCGAGCGGCTCGGCGGCGGTCGCACGCGGATCTGGGTCCACATCGCCGACGTCAGCGCCTACGTGCGTCCAGGGTCGCTCATCGACCGCGAGGCGGCCCGGCGCGCGACGAGCGTCTACGTCCCCGGCCGCGTCGAGCCGATGCTGCCCGAGGCGCTGTCCAACGACGCCTGCTCGCTCGTGCCGTTCCAGGAGCGAGCGGCGGTCACCGTCGAGCTGGACTTCGAGGGCGCCGACGTCCGGCGCGCACGGTTCTACCGCTCGACGATCCGCTCCGACGCGCGCCTGGACTACGAGCAGGTCGACCGCGTCTTCGCCGGCGCGGAGGATCCGGCGCAGCCTTGGGCGGCGCCGCTCGCCGCCGCACGCGCCGTCGCCGACGCGCTGCACGTGCGCCGCCTGGCGCAGGACGCGCTCGAGCTCGAGACGAGCGAGCCGGAGTTCGCATTCGACCACGGCGGCCACGTCGCCGAGTCGCGCCCGAGCGAGCAGACCGAGTCGCACCGGCTCATCGAGCACCTCATGATCGCCGCCAACGAGCAGGTCGCCAAGCTCCTCTTCGAGCGCGCCATCCCGACGCTCTACCGCGTGCACGAGAAGCCCGACGGCGAGAAGGCGCTGCGGCTCGTCGAGCAGCTCGCGTCGCTCGGCGTCGCGACGCCGCCGGCCGGCGAGCACATGACGCCGTCGGAGGCGGCGGAGGTCATCGCCGCCTGCTCGCGTGCGGTCGCGCAGCACACCGCGCGCACCGGGCACGGCCGCGACGCGCTGACGTTCCTCGTGCTGCGCGCGCTCAAGCAGGCCTACTACAGCCCGAAGAACCTCGGCCACGCCGGCCTCGGCCTGACGCACTACGCGCACTTCACGTCGCCGATCCGGCGCTACCCCGACCTCGTCGCGCACCGCGCGCTGCTCAGCGCGGTCGGGGCGGGGGAGGAGGCGCCGCGCGCGTCGGACCTCGAGGAGGCGGGCACGTGGTCCTCGGCGCGGGAGCGCGACGCGATGTCGATCGAGCGTATGGCGGACCGCGTCGCGCGCGCGTTCCTGCTCGAGCGCGAGCTGTTCGAGGGCGGCTTCGACCAGGAGTTCGACGGCGAGGTGACGGGCCTGATCGGCGCCGGCGCGTTCGTCCGCTTCGCCGGCGGCCACGAGGGCCTGCTGCCGGTGCGGCGCCTGCGCGGCGACTGGTGGGAGCTCAACGAGGAGGGCACGATCCTGACGGGCGAGCGCACGGGGCAGACGATCCGCCTCGGCGATCCCGTGCGGGTGAAGGTCGAGCGGATCGAGACGGCGCGCGGGCGCGTCGATCTCGTCCCGGTCGAGCCCGAGAGCTGAGTGCTCAGCGCGCGGTGGTGCGCCGCGTCGCGACGATCCTGCCGTGCCGCGTGAGCGTGGCGGTCACCGTGACGCCGGGCAGGTTCAGCCCGACCGTCCGCGGGATGAGGCAGACGAGCTGAAGGCGCGAGATCGTTGCTCGGGATGCGCGCCGTGCACGTCGCCGCGCCGCGCTTGCGGACGACCATCGAGCAGGACCCGAAGCGCTTGGCGCCGTTTCGCATCGTGAAGCGCACCCGCCCGGTCTCCGCGGACGACACGACTGCGATGAGCGAGCGGTTGTGGCGCCCGAGCCGGATCCGTGACAGCCCGTGCTTGGGCGCCTGCGGCGCCTTGACCGTCGGCGCGGCGCGGCGGCGCGGCGCGGCCAGGACCCGGATCGTCGCCTTGCCGGTAGCGCCTGTCGCGCTGCGGACGCCGATCGTGACGCTCCCGCCGGGGGGAGCCGAAGCGGGCGCGTGGTAGACGCCGCCGGCGGAGATCGTGCCCGCCGCGCTGCTTCCCGCGGCGATGCCGTCGACGCTCCAGGCGACGCCCTGGGCGACTCCCGGACCGGTCGCGCGCAGCTGCGTCGTGCTCGAGGTGTAGACCGATTGCGGGGCGCCGGAGATGCCGAGCACGCCGATGCTGCTGCCGGTGGCGCTCTGGCTCTGCAGGCCCTGCGGCAGGGCCCTGGACCGTGAGCGTCACCGCCGCGCTGGGCGGGGTGCGCGGAAACGGCGTCGACGCGTCGCGCGCCGCGACCGTGAACGAGTCCGGCCCGCTGAATCCGGGCTTGGGCGTGTAGCGGACCTGCGCGCCGGAGAACCACGTCCCGGTCGGCTGGTCGAGCGTCCCGCCGGCCGGCGGTGTGACGATCTCGAACTGCCGCGGACCCGGCGACCCGGCCGGCACGTCGTCGAACTTCGTCGCCGAGAGCGTGATCGGCGTCGGGCCGAACGCCGGGACGGTGCCGGCGGCGACCGGGTCGGCGCGGTAGCCGTTGACGATCGACGGCTGGGTGTCGTAGGCGCCGGGGTTCACCTCGTCGGTCTCCGCGATGACGCCGTCGGGATCGGCGTCTGAGCGCAGCCAGTAGCGCCCGGGCGCGACGTCGGAGATGTCGACCCACTGAAACGCGAGATTCGAGCCGTAGATGTCGCGCCAGCCGGGGGAGACGCCCATGAAGACGCTCGCCGCATCGGGCTCCTGCCACCGGCAGAAGTTGTCGGAGTCCTCGCTGTACACCTGCTTGGAGGACGCCGGCGCCTCGACCCGCTGGGAGTCGATCAGGCAGAAGCCGACCTTCTGGACCGGCGCGACCGCGACGGTCTTGTCCTCCGACCAGAGCGAGTAGCGCATCGCGTGGAGCAGGTGCCAGTGCTCGTGGTCGTCGTTCGTCTCGTAGATGAGCGACGGCGCGGGGGTGTGGGCGATGTCCTCGAAGCCGCCGGCGTCGTCGTACACGCGCTGGCGGACCGTCCCCATGACGCCGCCGGACGGGTTCTCGCCGCGGATCTCCAGCGGGCCCGGGCCGCGGTTGTGGACGAAGCCGTCGAGTCGCAGCAGCAGCCGCGAGCCCTGCGCGTCGGCCTGGACCTCGGGCGCGTTGCCGCCCACGGGCGGGTCCGCGACGATGTCGGGAAGCAGCGGCGCGGCGACCGCCGCGGGCGCGCCTGCGACCGCGCAGGCGAGGGCGGCGAGCATCACCCGGAGCGTCACGACGAGGTCGCGACGAATTCGCTCCGAGGACACGCTAAGAGGGATCGCTTCGCATCGGCGGTCGCGTAGTGTCGCCGATCGGCCGGTCGGCATGCCTCACCAAACGTTTAGTGCACCGGTTTCGCGGCGCATCCGAGCGCGTCTGCGCACTACGCCGTCGCCCGTGCGGCCCGGCGCTCCTCCACGACCGCGCGGATCGCATCCCAGTCGACGTCCTTGAAGTTGTGCATCGGGCAGAACCTCGGCCCGCACATCGAGCAGAACTCGGCCGACTTGAAGTAGTCGTCGGCGAGCGACTCGTCGTGCATCGCCTGCGCGGTCTCGGGGTCGAGCGAGAGCGCGAACTGCTCGCGCCAGTCGAACGAGAAGCGCGCCTGCGAGAGCTTGCGGTCCCACTGCGCGGCGCGGCGGTCGCCGCGCGCGAGGTCCGCCGCGTGGGCGGCGATCCGGTAGGCGATGAGGCCCTGCTTGACGTCTTCGGCGTTCGGCAGGCCGAGGTGCTCCTTCGGCGTGACGTAGCAGAGCATCGAGGTGCCGTGCCAGCCGACGATCGCCGCGCCGATCGCGGACGTGATGTGGTCATAGCCGGGCGCGATATCCGTGACCAACGGGCCGAGCGTGTAGAACGGCGCCTCGTGGCAGACCTCCTGCTGGCGGCGCACGTTCATCTCCAGCTGGTCGAGCGGCACGTGGCCGGGGCCCTCGATCATCACCTGCACGTCGCGCGCCCAGGCGCGCTGGGTCAGTTCCCCGAGCGTGTCGAGCTCGGCGAACTGCGCGGCGTCCGACGCGTCGGCGATCGATCCCGGCCGCAGCCCGTCGCCGAGCGACAGCGACACGTCGTGCGCGCGGCAGATCTCGAGGATGTCGTCGAAGCGCTCGAAGAGCGGGTTCTCGCGCTTGTGGTGGACCATCCAGCGCGCGAGCAGGCCGCCGCCGCGCGAGACGATCCCGGTGACGCGGTGCTGGCACAGCGGCAGGTGCTCGAGCAGCACGCCGGCGTGGATCGTCATGTAGTCGACGCCCTGGCGCGCCTGGTGCTCGATCGTCTCGAGGAGGTGCTCGGCGGTGAGCTCCTCGGCGTGGCGCAGGCCCTCCATCGCCTGATAGATCGGGACCGTGCCGATCGGCACCTCGGCGACGTCGAGGATCGCCTGGCGGGTCTCGTCGATGCGCTTGCCGGTCGAGAGGTCCATGACCGTGTCGGCGCCCCAGCGCTCGGCGAGGCCGAGCTTGTCGACCTCCTCCTGCAGCGACGACGTCGTCGGCGAGTTGCCGATGTTCGCGTTGATCTTCACGCGCGCCTTGAGGCCGATCGCCATCGGGTCCAGCGCGGCGTGGTTGACGTTGGCCGGGATGATCATCCGCCCGCGCGCGACCTCGTCGCGGACAAGCTCGGGCGCGAGCAGCTCGCGCTCGGCGACGCGCTCCATCTCGGGTGAGACGACTGCGCTGCGGGCGAGGTGCATCTGCGTCCGGCAGGTCGCCGTGGACTCGAATGCGGTGCGCGTGCGCGTGCTCATGAGATCTCCCTTCGCTGGCATGACCCAGATCAGGTTCGTCGGGTCGGCGCTAGGCAGCGCCCTCTCAGCCCCTCGTGCAGGGACACCCCGGATGGTTGAGTTCCAGACACGCTAACACGACGTCCGTCTACCCTCGGTGGATGGCGAAGACGAAGAAGCGCAAGGTGGCCCCGGGGGACGTCGCGTCCAACCGCTACGCGTCGTATCGCTTCGAGCTGCTCGAGCGGATCGAGTGCGGGATCGCGCTGCAGGGCACCGAGGTCAAGGCGCTGCGCGACGGCGGGGCGCAGCTGAAGGACGGCTACGCGCTCATCCGCGACGGCGAGCTGTACCTGCACAACGTCCACATCCCGCCCTACGGTCCCGCCGCCCGCGCCAACCACGAGCCCGAGCGCGACCGCCGGCTGCTCGCCCACCGGCGCCAGATCGACAAGCTCGCGGCGCAGGTCAAGGAGCGTGGGCTGACGCTCGTCCCGACGCGGATCTACTTCTCCGACGGGCGCGCGAAGGTCGAGATCGCGGTCGCCAAGGGCAAGGACCAGTTCGACAAGCGCCACGCGCTCAAGGAGCGCGAGACCAAGCGCGAGATGGACCGGGCGCTGCGCGACGTCCGTCGCTGACGCGGAGGCCGAGCGGCTCGCGCCGTGCTGGTGGACGCCGTGGAGCCCGCGACATGGCCGCAGCCACGTCGCGGGCACAGGGCCGGGGTGATCGTCAGCGCGTGGCGGGTGCGAGCCGGGCGCGCCACCACGCGAAGCTCCCGGCGAGCGCGGCGAGGAGCCCGAGGCTCGCCGACGCGATGATCACGAGGACGCCGCCGTCCAGCGACGACAGCTGCGGGAGCGCGCCGTCGCCACTCGTGATGACCGCCGATACGACCGCTGTCACGACCGCGCCGCCGACCTGGAACGACGTGTTGACGAGACCCGACGCGAGGCCCTGCTCGTCGTCGGCCACGCCGGCCGTCGCCTGGATGTTCAGCGCCGGGAAGCCGACCGCGAAGCCGACGCCCGCCAGCAGGACCGTCGGCAGGATCGCGAGCGCGTAGGACGGCGTCGCGCCGACGCCGAGGAACAGCGCGTAGCCGGCGAGGAACGCGAGCAGGCTCGCGGCGATCGCCGAGCCGGTGCCGAAGCGCTCGATCACGGGCGCCATACGCGGTGCGCCGAACGCGACGAGCACGCCCGCCGGCAGCAGCGCCAGGGCCGTGTCCAGCGGCGACCAGCCGAGCACGGACTGCAGGTAGATCGTCAGGATGAACTGGAAGCCGAAGTACGAGCCGACGACCGCCATCGCGGCGAGGTTCGCCCGCACGAGCGAGGCCGAGCGCAGGATGCCCAGCCGCACGAGCGGGTGCGCGGTGCGCTGCTCGATCGCGACGAACGCGGTCAGCAGCAGGCCGATGGCGACGAAGGACAGCAGCGTGCGCGGCGACTCCCAGCCGGCCCCACGCGCCTCGACGATCGTCGCGACGAGCAGCAGCATCGAGGCCGTCACGGTCACGGCGCCGCCGATGTCGTAGCCGGTCCGCTCGCGCTCCTCGCCGGCATGCGCCGGCACGAACCGCCGCGCGGCCACGAACAGCGCGAGCGCGATCGGGACCGGGACGATGAACGCCCAGCGCCAGCCGACCTCGGTCAGCAACCCGCCGAGCACGAGCCCGAGCGAGTAGCCGCTGGCGCCGCAGGCCGTGAAGATGCCCAGCGCCCGGTTGCGGGCCGGGCCCTCGGCGAAGGTCGTCGTGATGATCGACAGCGCGGCGGGCGCCGTGAACGCCGCGGCGGCGCCCTTGAGGAAGCGGGAGGCGACGAGCAGCGTGCCGTCGTCGACGAGGCCGCCGACGAGCGACGCGCCGGCGAACGCGACGAGGCCTGCGAGCAGGACCCGCCGCCGGCCGAGCAGGTCGGCTGCGCGCCCACCGAGCAGCAGCAGGCCGCCGTAGCCGAGCACGTACCCGCTCACGACCCACTGCAGAGACGACGTCGAGATGTGGAGGTCCTCGCCGATCGATGGAAGCGCGACGCCGACGAGCGACACGTCGAGCCCGTCGAGCAGGATCACGCCGCAGAGGACGATGAGCAGCGACCAGGCGCGTGCGTCCCAGCGGTCGCCGGAGACGGGAAGAGATGCGGATGGAGAGGTCATGAGCGGGGAGACTATATGCATATACATCTATTGCACAAGCAAATAATGCAAGAGCAACGTGTGCACGCGAATTGGTTATGCTCCATCCATGAGCGCAGTCGGCGCAGACGATCTCGTCGAGCAGTGGCGTGGCCTCATGGCCCGTCATGCGGCCGTCTCGTGCGCGCTCGGGCAGGAGCTCGGCGAGCGCCACGGGATCGGCGTGCACGAGTTCGAGGTCCTCGAGCAGCTGGCGACCGCCGAGCACGGCAAGCGCCGCATCCAGGAGCTGTCCGAGGCCGTGTCGCTGAGTCAGAGCGCGCTGTCGCGGCTCGTCGCCCGCCTCGAGCGCGAGGGGCTCGTCGAGCGCTGCATGTGCGACCTCGACCGCCGCGGGATCTACGCGGTCCTCACCGACGCCGGTCGCGAGCGCCACGAGCAGGCGCGGCCGACCCAGCGCGCGGTGCTGGCGCGCCTGCTGCAGTCCTGAGCGACTGCGCCGCTGCGGTCGTGCGGCTCAGCCGGGCTCGGGCGCGCGACGCGCGCCCGCCCGCTGCAGCCAGCGCCCGGCCTCGAGGGGCCGGAAGCCGAAGCGCTCGTAGAGCCCGTGCGCGTCGGCGGTGGCGAGCACGAACGACAGGCCGGCGAGCTCTCGATGCCCGAGGACGGCCTCGACGAGCCAGACGCCGAGCCCCTTGCCACGGTGCGCCGGCAGCACGAACACGTCGGCCAGCCACGCAAAGCGGGCGTGGTCGGTGACGACGCGGGCAAAGCCCGCCTGCGCTCCCTCTGGGGCGTACAGGCCGAACGCGAGCGAGTGCTCGATCGATCGCTCGACGACGTCGCGCGGGACGTCCGCCGCCCAGTACGTCGTCCGCAGGAATCTCCAGATCGCATCGCGATCGAGCCGGCCCGGGTCGGTGGAGATCACATAGCCGTCGTGACGCGCCTCCATCGAGGACATTGAAGCGAAGCGGGATCCCGCCGGCCAATCGGCGCGGACCGCTCAGCGGGCGGCGCCGACCGTGCCTCGCAGGAACGGCTCGACGAGGCGCCCGACGGCGTCGGGATCGTCGGCGAACGGCCAGTGCCCGCTGTCGTCGAGCACCGCGACCTCAGCGCTCGGGAACGCCTCCCGCTGGCGGGCCGCGAGCGCGACGGGGAGATACGGGTCGTGCGCTCCCCAGACGACGAGCGCCGGCCGGTCCAGCGGCGCCAGCGCGTCGGCGTGCCGGCGCCCCATGCCGGCGGGGTCGTCGGTCGCCCGGTAGAGGCGCAGCACGGCGCGCTTGGTCCCGGCGTCCGCGTCGTCGTACATCCGGTCGACGAACGCGCGCGGAAGGCCACGGGGATTGCCGTGGCGCAGCGCCGTTCGCAGGCCGCCGCGCGTCGTCGTCGCCTGAAACGCCTCACCGGCCAGCGGCGTGCGCCAGATCTTCGCCAGGTAGTGCCAGCGGTACCCGAGCAGCACGCCGGTGTTGATGAGCACCGCACTCGCGAGCCGCTCGCCGTTGAGCGCGGCCCACTGCAGGCCCCAGGGACCGCCGAAGTCGTGCAGCACGAGATGGGCGCGCTGCACCGCGAGCTCGTCGAGCGCGGAGGCCAGGAACGCCCCGTATCCCTCGACGGTGTAGTCGAAGTCGTCAGGCTTGTCGGCGTGGCCGAAGCCCGGCATGTCGAGGGCGACCGCGCGCGTGAACGGCGCCACGCGGGAGAGCAGGTCGTCCCAATCGCGCCTCGACCCCGGGTTGCCGTGGACGAACACGACGGCCTCGGCGTCGTCGGCCGGCCCGACGCAGGACACCGGCACCGTCACGCCGTCGACCTGCACGCGCGACTCGCTGACGCAGGCGGGCAGCGGTGTTCCGTCTGCGTGGGCGCCCGTGGGCGGGTCGACCGTCACGGCGGCCTTGCGATGGGTCGCGTTGACGCGGATCGCGCGACCGACGAGCCGCGCGAACTCCACGTCGTTGGGCCGGATGCTGCGCCCGCCGAACGCATTGAACGTCGCGGCGCTCTTCTCGTCCTTGGCGGCCGCCGCGAACAGCAGGCGCTCCAGCGGCATGATCCGCCGCCCGGTCGCGTAGTCCGACGTCATGAGGTAGTGGCCGAGCAGCTCGCGGCGGTGGCGCTTGCGATAGCGCTCGAGCGCCGCGTCGACCTGTGCGTCCGACGCCTGCTCGCCGACCGCCGGCGCAAGCTCCTCGGCGAGCCACTCCCCCGATTGAAACGCCCATCCACAGCCGACGCCCCACAGCGGATCGGCCGCCATCGCCGCGTCGCCCACGAACGCGACGCCGGGCCGCGCCGCCGGCCGCATCGTGTTCGGCATCTCGATCCTGCCGAGCAGCTTCGAGATGCGTTCGCCGGCGGCGAGGTCGGGGGCGTTCGGCAGGCCGCGGAAGTACGCCTCGAAGTTCGCCTCGGCGTCGCGCCTGAACCACGGCAGGCGGTCCTTCGTCTGCAGCGTCCCCATGAGCGTGATGCCGTCGTCCTGCGGGAAGGCGTAGGCGACGTCCGGATCGAGCAGCCAGAAGAACGTCCGATCGCCGCAGACGAGCGGAAGGTTGCGGTAGTACGCGAAGTACCCGAAGCGACCGTGCGACCGCACCCGCGCCGGCACGCGCGCCATCCGGGCGACATCGGAGCCGCGTCCGTCTGCACCGACGACCACGCGCGCCGTGATGTCGCGCGCGCGGCCGTGACGATCGATGGTGCGCGCGCCCGCCGGACGGCCGTCCGACCACAGCAGGTCGGAGACGGCCTGCCCGAGCATGAGCTCGACTCCGGGCGCCTCCACGGCGAGCTGACGAAGCATCGGGTCGAGCTTCTCGCGCCGGATGTCATAGCCGTAGCGCGGGTAGGGGTAGTCGTCTTCGAGCTGCGGGCGGATCCAGCCTTGCGACGTCCAGAACTCGAAGCCGTTGCGGATGCCACCGGCGGCCTCGATGCGCTCCGCGAGGCCGAGGCGCTCGATCGTCGGCGTCGCGCTCGCCTGGATGAAATGCGTGCAGATCGTCTTGTACGCCGCCGGGTCCGGGCGCCGCTCCAGCAGCGCGACGCGCGCGCCCGCACGCCCGAGCAGCGTCGCCGCCGCGCAACCGGCGATGCTCGCCCCCACCACCACGACGTCGTAGTCGTTCGCTTCGGACATCGCTCAACCTCGTCGGGTACGGGCCGATGCTAACCGGCCCGGCGGGACCGCGGGGACGCGTGTCTACGTGATCTCGCGCTGGCGCGTGAAGATCATCCCGGCGATCCCCAGCACGACGCAGTACGCCGCCAGCACGAAGCCGCCGTCGGTCTGGCTGAGCAGCGTCTTGTCGGCGCCCGGGGTGCCCTGCAGCGCCAGCAGCGACTCGCCCGGGAAGTACTGGCCGACGTCGTTGCCGATGAACAGCGCCGCCGTCCCCGCGAGCAGGAACAGCACCATCCCGACGACGACGGTGAGGATCTGGTTGCGCAGCAGCGCGCCGAGCGCGACCCCGAACAGGCAGCCGAGCACGAGCCCGACGCCCACGCCGATGTACCCGTTGACGGCCTTGTCGGCGTCGACGTCGATCCCGCGCGAGGAGAGGATCGACAGGCCGAGGCCGGCGTTGACCGCGATATAGAGCAGCGCGCCGACGATCCCCACCGTGAGCCCGACGAGCAGCTTCGCGGCGATGACGCGCTCGCGCTTGGGCGTGACCACGAACGTCGAGTTCGCCGTGCCGTGGCGAAACTCGTTCGTCGACAGCAGCGCGCCGAGCGTGAACATGAAGACGATCGCCAGGTGGGTGCCGATGATCAGCGTCGCCACGTCGCGCCGCTTGAGGTCGGCGATGTCGCTGAGGCCGGTGACGAGCCCGGCCGTCAGGCCCTCGATGAGGATCATCGCGCCGAGCAGCGCCCACGTCGTGCGGACCGAGACGAGCTTCAGCCATTCGGACTTCAGCGTGTTCATCGCACGTTGCCGCTCTCGCCGGTGAGCTCGAGGAAGCGGTCCTCGAGCGTGGCGACCTCGTGGGTGAGCTCGAAGATCGGGATGCCGTGCTCCGCCGCCAGCGTGCCGATCTGCTCGAGCGACGCGTTGTGGACGTGCATGCTGTCGGGGCGGCCGTCGACCGCGACGCTCGCGCCGGCGCCCTCCAGCAGCTCGCGCAGCTCGTCGGCGCGCGGGGAGCGCACGAGCGCGGGCCGCCGGTCGCCGCGCACGAGGTCCGACAGCGTTCCCTGCATGACGAGGCGCCCGGCGCCGATGACGACGACGCTGTCGACCGTCTGCTCGACCTCGGACAGCACGTGGCTGGAGATCAGCACCGCGCGGCCCTCGGCGGCGAGCGCGACGAGGATGTCGCGCAGCCAGCGCATGCCCTGCGGATCCAGGCCGTTGGCGGGCTCGTCGAGCATGAGGATCTTCGGGTCGCCGAGCAGCGCCGCGCCGAGCGCGAGGCGCTGGCGCATGCCCATCGAGTAGCCCTTCACGCGGCGATCGCGGGCGGGCGTCAGCTCGACCATGTCGAGCACCTCGTCGACGCGCGAGGTCGGCAGGCCGGCGGCCGCCGCGATCGTGCGCAGGTGCCCGCGCCCGGAGCGGCCGGGGTGCACGTCGTGGGCGTCGAGCGCGGCGCCGACGGACTCGACGGGGTTCGTCAGCTCCGCGAACGGCCGGCCCATGACGAGCGCGCGGCCGCTCGTCGGGCGCACGAGCCCGAGCAGCGCGCGCATCGTCGTCGACTTGCCCGAACCGTTGGGCCCGAGGAACCCCGTGACGCACCCGGCGTCCACCGTGAACGACAGGTCGTCGACCGCGAGCGTCTCTCCGTAGCGCTTCGTCAAGCGCTCGACCGTGATCTCGGCCATCCCGGAACCCTACGCGGGGATCGAGCGCTCGACGAACGTCAGGCCCATCCCGACCGCGCAGACGACGATCAGCGCGAGGTAGACACCGAGGATCGCGAGCCGGTGCGCGGGCTTGACGCGGTAGTACGCGTTGACGGCCTCGTCGCCGGACTTGCGGGCCTTCCAGCGCTTGTAGGTCTCGAAGATGGCGAACAGCAGGATGAGGATGATGACCGGATTGGGATAGGCGAACGCCAGCACCGCCATCGCGAAGAGCCCGACGAACCACATCCACGGCGACAGCGCCGCCATCGCGCGGCCGCCGTCGAGCGGCACGACCGGCAGCAGGTTGAAGAGGTTCAGGAACAGGCCGGTGAAGACGAGCGCGTACCAGAAGTGATCGTCTGTGGCGATCGCGACCGGCAGCAGCGCGAGCGCGCCGAGCGTGCCGAGGATCGGCCCCGCGAGGCCGACGCGCGCCTCGGCGGTCGCGTCGTCGCCGAGCGACTTCGCCATCACGGCCGCGCCGAGGAACGGGATGAACATCGGTGCGCTCGCCTCGATTCCCTCGCGGCGCAGCTGGATCACGTGACCCATCTCGTGGACGAACAGCAGCACGACGAAGCCGAGCGCGAACTTCCAGCCCCAGATGAGGCTGTAGGCGGCGATCGAGACGAGCATCGTGCCCGACGTCGTCAGCAGCTTGGCCTTCGGCAGCAGCAGCAGGACGGCCTTGCCCCACTTGAGGATCAGCAGGCCGATGACCCCGAGGACCGAGAGGCTGCGCCGCCACCACGGGCGCTCGTCGGGCTCCGGCACCGGCGACGGCAGCGGCTCGTGCGTGACGGCGAGAGGCTCGGGCGTGACGGCGACGGGCGGCTCGGGCGCGACCGCGCGCGGCTCGCCGGCGGGTGGCTCGGCAGCGGGGACAGGGGGCGTGGGCCAGTGCTGGCTCATCGCGAGGGCCGACGTTCCGGGTCCGCACCGACGACCGTCGAGCAATGGCGCGCTGTCATCTCCCCATTGTGACAAGGCGCCCGAAACGGGCGCGAAGCTCGCTACGTGCGGGCCAGCGCCTCGTGCGCGGCGGCCTCTGCCTCCTCGAGCTGCGCCTCGACGAGGTCGAGGCCGCTGTCCCAGAAGCCCGGGTCGGCGAGGTCGATGCCGACGATCTCCCCGAGCTCCTGCGGGCTGCGCGATCCGCCGGCGCGCAGCAGCTCGAGATAGCTCGGCACGAACGACTCGCCCTCGTCGATGTAGCGCTTGTAGATCGACAGCGCGAGCAGCTGGCCGTAGGCGTACGCGTAGACGTAGCCCGGCGTCCCGATGAAGTGCGGCACGTAGGACCACCACGTGCGGTAGCCGTCGGTGAGCTGCACGCTGTCGCCGAGCATCTCCTCCTGCGACTGCACCCACAGCTCGTTGATGCGCTCCACGGCGAGTTCTCCCTCGTCGCGCCGCGTCGTGTGGATGAGCTCCTCGAAGCGGTTCATCGCGGTCTGGCGAAAGACGGTCGCGATCGAGCCCTCGATCGACTCGGCGAGCAGCGCCAGGCGCGACTCGGGCGTCGGTGCCTGGTCGAGCAGGCGGCCGAAGACGAGCGTCTCGCCGAACACCGACGCCGTCTCGGCGAGCGTCAGCGGCGTGCTCTGCTCGAGCACCCCGCGCGGCCGCGCGAGCTCGGCGTGCAGGCCGTGGCCCATCTCGTGCGCGAGGATCAGCACGTCGCGGCGCTTGGCCGTGAAGTTGAGCATGAGGTACGGGTGCTCGCTCGGCACCGTGTAGGCGGCGAACGCGCCGCCGCGCTTGGCCGGCCGCGGCGGGGCGTCGATGCGGTTGTCGTCGAAGAACGCGCGCGCCGGATCGCCGAGCTCGGGCGTGAAGTCGGCGTAGGAGGCGAGCACGAGCTCCTTGGCGTCGTCCCAGTCGACGGGCTCGTCGTCCTGCGTGACGGCCGCCATCCGGTCGTAGTCGGCGAGCCGGTCGACGCCGAGCAGCTGCGCCTTGAGGCGATACCAGCGGCGCGGGATCTCGTAGCGGTTGCGAACGGCGGTGAGCAGCGCCTGGACGGACTCGTCGGACGCCTCGTTGGCGAGGTTGCGCGAGGAGAGCCAGTTGTCGTAGTGGCGCAGGCGGTCGTCGACGGCCTTGTCGTGCACGAGCGTGTTGAAGATGTAGGCGCGGGTGCGCAGTCCCGGGGCGAGCGCCTCGGAGATGGCCTCGGCGCTCGTGCGGCGCACCTCGCGGTCGGACGACATGAGCCGCGCGAGCGCGGCGTCGAGCGCCACCGGCTCGTCCTCGCCGGGGACCGCGACCTGCAACGCCGACACCTGCTCGCTGAACAGGCGCGTCCACGCCGCGCGGCCGGAGATCGTCTTCTCGGAGAGGATCTTCTCCTCGGGCTCGGAGAGCAGATGCGGGCGGTAGCGGCGCGCGGCGCGCAGGAAGTGTCGCGCCGTTTGGATGCCGTCGGCCTGCAGGAGCGTTTCGGCGTCCTCGTCGCTCGAGCGTCGCCCACTCGAGCTCGAAGAACAGCAGCTGGGTCTCGATGGCCGTGCTCTTCTCCTGCATGCGCTGCATGAGCGCGCCGATCTGCGGGTCGGCGGTGTCGACGCTGAAGCGCAGCATCGCGTAGTGCCCGGAGCGCGAGGCGAGCTCGGAGATCTCCTGCAGCTCCGTCACGGCGGCCGCGAACTCCGCAGCGGTCAGCGCGGCGACGCGGCCGGCATAGGTGTCGGCGAATGCCTGCGCGCGCTCGGCGGCTTCATCGAGCAGCCGGTCCGCGCCGGCGTCGCCCTCGCCGTAAACGAGTGGTGACAGGTCCCAGGAGACGTCTTCGACGGTCATGGGTCGCAGGATATTTGACGCCGAATCCGGGCTTGCGCACGGCGCCATCCGCCGTCGTTCCGAGCGACCGCGCAGAGGACTCTTTAGGCGGAGCTGAACCGCGCCGCACTACGTTAAGCGTCTGTTCAGCACGCGAATACTCCGCCCGGCGACTGGGCAGCCGCGACGCTCATGAGTTCTTCGGACACATCCGCAGGAGGCGGGATCGAGCTCTCGACGCTCGTGATCACGGCGGTCGCGTCGGCCTGTGCGGCGTACGTGACCTCCGTCGTATGGGCGCCCGGGACGCTCGCCTCGGCGGCGCTCACGCCGGTGATCGTCGCGCTGGTCAAGGAGGCGCTGGCGCGCCCGGCGAAGGCCGTCACACGGGCCGTTCCGGTGCGCGGCGTCGTGCGCAGCGCGCGCGAGGACGAGCATGCCGGCCCGGCGCAGCCGTTCGAGCCAGTCGACGAGCGCGTCGCGCAGCAGGGCGAGATCGCGGGGCCCTCTGGAGGGTTCAGCCGGCGCGCATGGCAGACGGCGATCGTCACCGGGCTGCTCGGGTTCCTCGTCGCCGCGGTGATCATCACGGTGCCCGAGTACGTCGCCGGCAAATCGGCGTCGGGGAGCGGCCAGACGACGCTCTTCGGCGGGCACAAGCGGTCCTCGACGTCCGCGACGGATACGACCACGAGCACGACGCCGACGCAGACCGAGACGGCGCCGGCGACGCAGACGGTCACCGTCCCGCCGGTCGAGACGACGACGGTGCCGCCCGCAGAGACGACGACGCTGCCGTCGGAGGCGACGCCCTTGCCGCCCGACGAGACGACGACCGTGCCCCCCGACGAGCTCCCGCCGGAGCCGCCCGCGCCCTAGATGGCCCCTGGCGTCGCGCGCTAGACTCGAAGGCGTACCGACACGGGGACGACATGGCTTCGACGTGGTCGACTTCGTGGCGGTGGTTGCGAGCCGAGGTGCCAGGAGGCCTCGCAAAACACCTGGCAAAACCATACGTGCGGACTCTCACGAGTACGCCCTCGCTGTCTAGCTCAAACTAGGCGAGTGAGGTTCTGGCCCCCGCCTGCCGACCGTGGGGATCGCCGGAATCAGATGTCGGCTCACCCGGGGAGGTCCGCTCCCGCCGATCCGGGGAAATTTCAGGGAGCTGGCTCTCAGGAACCCCGCCGGCGAGGCGACCTGAAGGCGAGATCAGAGCGCCGGATACGCTCGTAGACGTCACCGTCACGCGATCGCGGACGCGGGTTCGATTCCCGCCGTCTCCACTGGTAGCCGAAGCCGCTCGACCGAGCGGCTTCGGCGTTTCAGGCGGCGCGGAGCAGCGTCTTGACAGCTGCGGCGTCGAGGCGGAACCTGCCCGTCGTGTCGGTGAGATGCTCGGCCAGCCGCTTGAGCTCGACCGACGAGGCCGACAGGCCCGGGGAGGAGCAGCTCACCGATCAGGTCCGGCGATGCCGGACTCGGAGCAGTCCTCCTGCTAGACGACCGTCGACCCGAACGGCTCGAGCTGACAGGACGGCGGCAGCTGGTGCAGGCCCAGCGCGATCAACGCCGTCTGCGCGTCGCCGTACAACCGCTGCTCCTCCAACGCGAGATCGCCAAGGAACGTATCGGCCGTGACGGGCTCGCACCTGCGCCGCAGCTCGGTCACGGTCGGCGTGGTCACGGCGCTGTCCGCAGCATCGCGGTCCGGCATGAGTTGACGATTCGCATACGGCTGCTCTACCCAAACCTTAGAGCACACGCACATTGTCCATAGATTTAAGTTGTTGGATAAAACGTTGGAGCCGGTGTCAGCGTCGCCGGACTCGAACCGCGCCGAGACGGCTCATGTGCGCTCCCGGCGCCCGAACGGCGTACTCCGGCCGCAGGTAGCCTCGGCCCGAGTGCTGCTCACGGTCACGACGACGCATCGCCCGGCCACGGATCTCGGCTTCCTCCTGCACAAGCACCCGGATCGCGTGCAGACGTTCTCGGTGCCGTTCGGCGAGGCGCACGTCTTCTATCCGGAGGCCGGCGAGGAGCGGTGCACGGCGGCGCTGCTGCTCGACATCGATCCTGTCGGGCTCGTCCGCCGTGGTCGCGGCGTGAGCAGCTTCGCCCTGGCGGAGTACGTCAACGAGCGGCCCTACGTCGCGTCGTCGTTTCTGTCCGTCGCGCTGGTGAACGTCTTCAAGAGCGCGATGGCGGGGACGTGCAAGGGCCACGAGGAGCTCGCGGCGTCGGCGATCGCGCTCGAAGCCTCGCTGCCGGTGGTGCCGGCACGCGGCGGGGAGGCGCTCGTGCGACGGCTGTTCGAGCCGCTCGGCTACGACGTCGGCGTCACGCCGATCGCGCTCGATCCGACGTTCCCCGAGTGGGGCGAGAGCCGCCACGTGGGCCTGCGCCTGGCCGGCGAGCTGCGTCTCGCGGATCTGCTCGGTCACCTGTACGTGCTGCTGCCGGTGCTCGACGACGACAAGCACTACTGGGTCGACGAGGCCGAGATCGAGAAGCTCATGCGGCGCGGTGAGGGGTGGCTGGGCGCGCATCCCGAGCGCGATCTGATCGTCCGGCGCTACCTGAAGAAGCAGGCGCGGCTGTACTTCCCGGCACTGGCCCAGCTCGACGAGGCCGCACCGCCGGTCGAGGAGCCCGACGAGTCCGGGCGCGAGGAGCAGCTGGAGGAGCGCGTCTCGCTGCGCGACCAGCGCCTCGGCACGGTCCAGTCCGTGCTGAAGGCCTCCGGCGCCAGACGCGTCCTCGACCTCGGCTGCGGCGCAGGCGCGCTGCTCGAGCGTCTCATGCGCGAGGACTACGAGCTGATCGTCGGCGCCGACGTCAGCGTTCGCGCGCTCGAGCATGCTGCGCGGCGGCTCAAGCTCGACGGCATGCATGACGCGCAGCGCGCGCGCATCAGCCTGCTCCACAGCCCGCTGACCTACCGCGACAAGCGACTCGCCGGGTTCGACGCGGCGGCACTCGTCGAGGTCGTCGAGCACCTCGATCCGCCGCGCCTGGCTGCCGCCGAGCAGAACGTCTTCGGCTCGGCCCGGCCCGGGACGGTCGTCGTGACGACGCCGAACGCCGAGTACAACGTGCGCTGGGAGACGCTGCCCGCGGGGCAGCTGCGCCATCCGGACCACCGCTTCGAATGGACGCGCGGCGAGTTCGCCACGTGGGCGCAGGGCGTCGCGGGACGCCACGGCTACGAGGTTCGCTACCTGCCGGTCGGCCCCGAGGACCCGGAGGTCGGTCCGCCGACGCAGATGGCGGTGTTCAGCCGGTGAGGATCGAACTGCCGGATCCGAGCCTCGTGGTCCTGATCGGCCCGTCCGGGTCGGGCAAGAGCTCCTTCGCGCGCAGGCACTTCGCGCCGACCGAGGTGATCTCGTCGGACTTCTGTCGCGGCCTGGTCGCCGACGACGAGAACGACCAGAGCGCCACGAAGGACGCGTTCGCCGTCCTGCAGTTCATCGCCGGCCGGCGTCTCGCGCAGCCGCGCCTCACGGTGATCGATGCGACCAACGTGCAGCGCGAGGCGCGCCGGCCGCTCGTCGAGCTCGCAAAGCAGCACGACCTGTTCCCGGTGGCGATCGTGCTCGACCTGCCCGAGGCGGTCTGCCAGGAACGCAACCGCTCGCGACCGGACCGGGACTTCGGTCCGCACGTGGTGCACCGCCAGCGCTCGCAGCTGCGCCAGTCGCTGAAGGGACTGCAGCGCGAGGGCTTCCGGCGCGTGTCCGTGCTGCGCTCCCCGGAGGAGGTCGACGGCGCCGAGGTGCAGCGCGCGCCGCTCTGGACCGACCGGCGCGACGAGCACGGCCCCTTCGACGTCATCGGCGACGTCCACGGCTGCCACGCCGAGCTCGCCGAGCTGCTGCGGGAGCTCGGCTACCGGCTCGGCGCCGACGGCACGTCGGCCACGCCGCCGGACGGGCGCCGCGCGGTCTTCGTCGGCGACTACGGCGATCGCGGGCCCGACACGCCGCGCGTGCTGAAGCTCGTCATGTCGATGGCCGCGGCCGGGAGCGCCGTCTGCCTGCCGGGCAACCACGACATCAAGCTCGTCCGCAAGCTCAAGGGCCGCAACGTCCGCGTCACCCACGGGCTCGGCGAGACGCTGCGGCAGCTCGCGGGCGAGTCGGACGCGTTTTGCGAGCAGGCCCGCGACTTCCTCGACAGGCTCGTCAGCCACGTCGTGCTCGACGACGGCAAGCTCGTCGTCGCCCACGCCGGGATGAAGGAGGCCTACCAGGGCCGCTCGTCCGGGCGCGTCCGGGACTTCGCGCTGTTCGGCGAGACGACGGGGGAGACCGACGAGCTCGGGCTGCCCGTCCGGCTGCAGTGGGCGTCGGACTACCGCGGCAGGGCCGCCGTGGTCTACGGGCACACCCCGGTCGCCGAGGCGGGATGGCTGAACAACACGATCAACATCGACACGGGCTGCGTCTTCGGCGGGCGGCTCACCGCGCTGCGCTGGCCCGAGCGCGAGCTCGTGTCCGTTCCCGCGAGCCGGACGTACTACGAGCCCGTCAAGCCGTTCCTGCCCACGAAGCGCGGCTCGCGGTCGACGACCGGCCGCCGCTCCTGCTCGACGTCGATGACGTCGCCGGCAAGCGCATCATCCAGACGCGGCTTGCGCGGACCGTCACGGTGCGCGAGGAGAACGCGGCCGCCGCGCTGGAGGTCATGAGCCGGTTCGCGATCGACCCGCGCTGGCTCGTGTACCTGCCACCGACGATGGCGCCGACCGCGACCTCCAACCGCCCGGACCTGCTCGAGCATCCCGCAGGAGGCGTTCGCCGAGTACCGCAGCGCGGGCGTCCCGCAGGTCATCTGCGAGGAGAAGCACATGGGATCGCGTGCGATCGTCGTCGTGTGCCGCGACGCCGACGTCGCGCGCGAGCGCTTCGGCGTCGACGGGGGCGAGACCGGGGTGATCCACACGCGCACCGGGCGGCCGTTCCTCGATGGTCCGACCGCCACCGAAGCTGCGCTCAGCCGCGTCCGCGGTGCCGTCGATTCGGCCGGGCTGTGGGACGAGCTCGGTACCGGATGGCTCGTGCTCGACTGCGAGCTGCTGCCCTGGTCCGCGAAGGCGATGGACCTCATCCGTCGCCAGTACGCGTCCGTCGGCGCCGCGGCGACGGCGGCGCTCGACGCGACCGTCGCCACGCTCGCGGTCGCCGGCGCCCGCGGGCTCGACGTCGCGCAGCTGCTCGATCGCCAGCGTCGGCGCATCGAGCATGTCGAGCGTTACGTGGAGGCGTACCGCCGCTACGTCCGGCCGGTCGACGGCGTATCCGATCTGCGCCTGGCGGCGTTCCACGTGCTCGCGGCCGAGACGGGCGTCTTCGTCGAGCGTGACCACTCATGGCACCTCGAGCGCTGCGACCGGCTCGTCGTGGCCGATCCCGACTGGTTCGTACCGACCGGCCGTCGGGCGGTCGACGTCACCGACAGCGAGGACCAGGCCGCCGCAACGGCGTGGTGGGAGGAGCTGACGGCGCGTGGCGGCGAGGGGATGGTCGTCAAGCCGATGAGCTTCATCGCGCGCGGGCGCAAGGGCTTGGTCCAGCCCGGCATCAAGTGCCGCGGCCGCGAGTACCTGCGCATCGTCTACGGCCCCGAATATGCCGACCCGGGCCAGATCGATCGGCTGCGGAGCCGCAGCCTCGGCCGCAAGCGCTCGCTGGCGATCCGCGAGTTCGGGCTCGGCATCGAGGCGCTCGAGCGATTCGTGCGGCGCGAGCCGCTCCATCGCGTTCACGAGTGCGTGTTCGGCGTCCTCGCGATGGAGAGCGAGCCCGTCGACCCGCGCCTGTGAGCGCGTGGGGTGGCGCGAACTGCATCACTGAAGAAAGCAGGAGCGCCGAGCGCACGGTGCGCCGCGCGGGTCGCATCGCCTTGGTAGGAGGGGGGTTGTGCGGGTTATCGGCCGATGAGGCGCATAAGCCGCAAGACCCCCCAGCGCCGCCGCCCGTCGTGGCGTGTTGTGCGCGGTATTCGCAGCAGATCCGCCACGACCGTCGACCGCAGCGCCCCGCGGGGCGCGCCACGAACGTCCGGGCACCCAGCCCTTCATCGATGCTGTTCACCCGCGGCGCGCACCGCCGCGAGCTGCGTGAGCCATATTGGCGCTTGACATGACACCATAGTGGTGCCAGAATGGCGCCATGGACCTCACACCGTACGTCGACACCCTCCGGCACGAGCTGTCGGTAGCCGCCGGGGCCGCCGGCGAGGACGCCCGCGCTCTCGCCGAACGACTCACCGGCCCGCTCGACTCGGCCGCCCGGCTCGTCCTGCTGGAGGCCCTGTCGGCCGCCGCGGACGAGATCACCGGCGATCTGGCACCGGGTTCGGTCGAGTTGCGTCTACGCGGACGCGATCCCAGCTTCGTCGTGACGCCACCGCCGACCGAGGAGTCCTTCGAGGACACCGCCGACATCCAGCACGGTGGCTGGGCGGCAACGGCGACTGACCGCCGAGTGGCCACGGCGACCCAAGCTGACGCCGACGAGGGCGGGACGGCGCGGATCAACCTCCGCCTCCCCGAATCGCTCAAGCTCCGTGCCGAGGAGGCCGCGGGCCGCGAGGGCCTCTCGGTCAACGCGTGGCTCGTCCGGGCCGTCGCCGCCGTCCTCGACTCGGACGACCGCGACGCCCATACCCAACGGCGCAGCCCGCGCGGCGGGCAGCGCTACAGCGGCTGGGTGCGCTAGCGGCCGCAGACCCGACGCGGCGATCCCGCCGCTCACCACTCATCTCGCAGCAGGACGCTTCTCACACCCCCACACAGGAGGACATCCCCATGCCGACCTTCGACACCCCAGAACCGATCTCCGCGTCGATCTCCCTCGCCGTCGGCGACGCCCGGATCACCGCGAGCGACCGCAACGACACCGTCGTCGTGGTCAGCCCGAGCGACAGCTCCAAGGAAGCCGACGTCAAGGCCGCCAAGCAGACCCGCGTCGAGTATTCCCCCGGCGCGCTGCTGATCAAGGCGCCGAAGCAGTGGCGGCAGTACAGCCGCTTCTCCTCCGGCGACTTCGGGTCCATCGATGTGCAGATCGAGCTGCCGGCGGGCTCGCAGATCGCGGGCGAGGCCGCCATGGCGGACTTCGGCTGCGATGGCCGGCTCGGAGCGTGCAAGTTCACCACCGCGGCCGGAAACATCCGCCTCGACGAGACGGGCCCGCTGCGGCTGACCACGAGCACCGGGAGCATCGTCGTCGACCGCACGGTGGGCCGGACCGAGGTCTCCGCCGCCGGCGAGGTGCGCATCCGCGAGATCGACGGCACCGCGGTGGTCAAGAACCTCAACGGCGACACGTGGATCGGCGAGGTCACCGGCGACCTGCGGTGCAGCGCGGCCAACGGCGACATCACCGTCGACCGGGCACACGCCACGGTCGGCGCCAAGACCGCCAACGGCGACGTCCGGATCGGTGAGGTCGCCAGCGGCGCGGTCACGCTCGCGACCGCGGCCGGTGAGCTCGAGGTCGGCATCCGAGCCGGCTCGGCCGCCCTGCTCGACGTGCGCTCGCAGTTCGGCAGCGTCCGCAACTCCCTCGCCGCCTCCGACGGCCCCGAGCCGACCGACAAGACCGTCCAGGTGCGCGCTCGCACCTCCTTCGGCGACATCGTGATCCGCCGTTCCTAGGACGCGCGGCCCCTGAGACGTGCTTGAAGAGAGGGAACATGACCACCGTCACATCACCACCGGCGATCGCGGCCAGCGGGCTGCGCAAGTCCTAGGGCGACAAGCTCGCGCTCGACGGCGGAGAACCTCAGCCTGATAGGTGCGCGCCGGCTCGTCGTCGCCGCCGTCGGGCGGGGTCAGAGGTCCTTGGGTAGGCTCGCCCCGCAGCCGAGGGGCATCGACGCTGTCCGATCAGGCAGGTGTGAATGCATGCTTGACATACCCCCTGGGGGTATGTAGGCTGCCGCCCAGCACATACCCCTGGTAGGTATCAGCAAGCACGGCGAGGAGGATCTGATGAGGTCGGCGCTGACGCGCGAGTTCGCGCGACATTACGTGGAGATGGTCGTGGTGATGCTCGTCGGCATGGGGCTTCTCGCCATGCCGGCGCATTGGGCCACCGATGCACTCTGGCCCGATGTCAGCGGTGACGATGCGACCCTCATGCTCGCGCGCATGGCCGTGACGATGACCGTTCCGATGATTCCCTGGATGCGGTGGAGGGGCCACGGCTGGCAGCCGACTGCGGAGATGGCGGGGGCGATGATCGTCCCGGGGATCGGTGTCATCGCGCTGCTCGAAGTCGGAGTCCTCGAGACGGTGTGGCTGCTGATGACCCTCGAGCACGTCGCGATGTTCATCGCGATGTTCGCCGTGATGATCGCCCGGCCCGACGAGTACTCCCACGCCCGGCACGAGATCCACCAGGCGGCCACGACCGCCTGAGCGCAGCTGGCGGCACGCGCAGGCGATTGAACCCCTCAATCGCGGGGGTTGCGCGCGTGGCATGGTCTGCCACCCTACGAGGGCATGGCCGGAGTTTTCGCCGAGCACTACGCCCCGATCCATCTCGACGCCGAGCAGGTCGAGCGCGCCGGCGAGTAGCTGCGAGGCGTCGCCGGTCAGCGATGCGGGCCGGCCGCCGTGCTGACCGCGTTGATGTCGCGTTCGACGTCGATCGTCAGGTCGCAGTGCTCGACGACGTCGTGCGTGTGCGAGATCACGAACACCTGCCGGAACTCGGTGTCGGCGAAGGCGTGCAGCTGCTCGAGCAGCGCGCGGCGGCGGTCCAGGTCCTGGCTGCCGAAGACCTCGTCGAGCAGCACGAACCCGGTCTCGGCGCCGCGCTGTCGCGCGAGCGTGCGCGACAGCGCGAGGCGCAGGCAGAGCGCCGCCAGGTCCTGCTCGCCACCGGAGAACCGGCGCAGCGGGTGGACCTGCCCGCCGTCGACGATCTCGAGCTGATAGCTGTCGGTGAGCTGCACGGCGTTGTAGCGCTGCCGCGTCGTCTGCCCGAGCAGCAGCCCGGTCTCGTGTTCGAGCGTCGGTCGCGCGCGGCGCGAGGCGTCCTCGCGGTAGGCGCTCAGCGCCTCGGCGACCTCGGAGCGGACCCGTAGCTCGCGGCGCTGCTGGCGCAGCTCGGTCCGGCGCTTGCGCGCGTCTCGCAGGCGGGCGTTCGCTGCGGCGACGGCCTCGGACTCCGATGCCGCCTGGCGGCTGGCCGCAAGCAGCGCGGCGTGCGCGGCGTCGACGCCGCGCTCGGCGATCGAGCACGCCTCGTCCGCGCCGGCGAGCTCCGCGTCCTCGATCGCCACCTCGGCGAGGGCGGCGTCGCGCGCCCCGCGCTCGGCCTCGGCGGCGGCGGCCCTGGCCTCCTGGTCGGCGAGCCGGTGGCGCAGCAGCTCCAGCCCGTCGGCCGTGGCGCGCAGCGCCGCGCAGCGCTGACCGGCCGCCTGCGCCTCGGCGACCTCGGCGCGCACGCGCACGTGCGCCTCCGGGTCGTAGCCGTTGGCGCCGACGCTCGCCAGCTGGTCGGCGTACAGCCGGGCCTCGTCCTCGGCCCGCGAGCGCTGGGCCTCGAGCTCGGCGACCCGCCGCCGGCGCTCCTCGGCCGCGCGGGCGCGCGCTCGCAGGCGCGGAAGCTGCTCGGTCAGCGCCGTCAGCCGTGCATCGATGGCGGCCTCCTGCTCCGTCAGCCGCCCGACCTCCGCGTCGGCCGCGTCGAGCGCGTCTCCCAGCGCGGGCAGTGCCTCGATCGCGGGAGCGGTCCCGAGCGCTCGGCGCTCCGCGTCCAGCCGGCGCAGCGCCCGCGCCCTGTCCTGCGCCGCCGCCGCCGCCCGCTTCGAGCTCCGGGAGCTCGCGCGTCGAGCACGGCGAGCTGGTCGCGGGCGGCCTGCAGGTCGCGGTCGTAGCCGGCGACGATCGCGTCGAGCTCGCCCTCGTCGTACGCGCGCTTGCAGGTGGGGCAGGCGGCCTGCCGCTCGCCGGCGAGCACGGCCTCGCGGTGCTCGGTGTCATGGCGGATCGCGTCGTCGAGCTGCGCGCGCCGCGCCTGGAGCGCGTGCCACTGCGTCTGCGCCTGCTCGGCGGCGTGCTCGGCGGCCGGCAGGTCGGCGAGCTGGGCGTCGAGCTCGGCCGCTCGCTGCCCGCGCGCGATCTGCTCGCGCAGCTCCAGCGCGCGCGCCTGCGCCGCCTGCCGCTCGGCCGCGATCCCGCGCAGCGCGGGCCGCAGCGCTTCGAGCTCCTCCTCGGCGGCCTGGACCTGCGCCTGCGGCGAGCTGTCGTCGCCGTCGTGCTCAGCGCCCGTCCCGTTGCCCGCAGGTCTCGGTGGGGACGAGCGTGGCGAGCTGCTCTGCGAGGCCGGCCGCGGTCGTCAGCGCGCGGTGGCGGCCGGCGCGCAGCTCGGTGGCGCGCTCGTGGTCGGCGCGCCTGAGGTCCAGCTCGCGCTCGCGCGCGACGAGGTGCTCGGCGCGCTCGGCCAGCGGCACCAGGCGGACGAGCTCCGCAGCCGCCGCCTCGGCCTCCGTCGCCTGCTCGCGCAGCGCCGTGCAGCGGTCACGCTCCTGCTGCGCGGTCACCGCGGCGGCCTGCGCACCCGCCCGGCGCTCGATCATCGTGCGCTCCTGGGCGCGCAGCTGCTCCAGCAGCGCCCTGGCCTGCTCGCGCGCCTGCTTCGCCGCCTCCAGGCGCAGCTCGGCCTCCTGGACGATCGGGGTCCCGAGCTCGACCTCGCGCGCGATCCGCTCGGCCTCGGCCTTCAGCGCCTGCACGTCGGGTGCGCCGGCCTCGAGCGCCGTGACGAGATGCTGCTGCTCCTTGACCGCGCTCTGGGCGTGCGCGACCGCGCGGCGCAGGCGCTCGATCCCGAGCAGCAGCTCGACCTGCTCGCGGCGCTTGACCTCGTTGTCGGAGTCCAGCGCCTGGACCTCGCGCTGGCGGGCGTAGAACGTGCCGCGGAACATGTCGCGTGTCAGCCCCAGCAGCGTCGCGATGCGGCGGCTCGTCTCGTCGCGCCCGGTGCAGATCTCCTCGCCGGTCGTCAGGTCCACGAGCGTCGCCTGCTGGCCCTCGATGCGACGCACGCCGTAGGCGCGCCCACCGACCTCGAAGTGGACCTCGACCCAGCACTCCTGACCCTCGGGGGCGCCGTCGCGCCGGACGGGCAGGGCGCCGCGCCCGCGCAGCCCGTACAGGCCCCATTCGACGGCGGCGAAGATCGTGCTCTTGCCGGCGCCGTTGTCGCCGACGACGGCGATCAGCCCGTCGACGTTGAGATCGAGATCGAGCCGCTCGAACGACCGGAAGTTCAGCGCCTGCAGGCGCAGCAGCTTCACGCGGCGAGCTCCTGATCGGCGAGCGCGATGAAGGCCTCGGCACGCGCGACGAAGTTGTCGGTGTCCAGGCCCGGGGCGTGCTCGCCGGCCCAGCCCAGCAGGAAGTCGCGCAGCCCGGGAGCCGCGGCGGCGACCGTCGCGGTCGCGCCGATGAGCTGCGGCTCGCGCTCGAAGTGCAGCGCGCCGGCATAGGCGCCGGCGATGGCCTTGTGGTCGACGGCGTTCCAGTCGGCCACCGAGACGTTGCGCACGCTCAGGCGCACCATCGCTCCCGCGAGGTCGGCGCCCTCGGCGCGGGCGATGATCGCATCGCTGAGGTTGGCGACCGTCGCCGCGTCGACGGGGTCCAGCGTGACGAACCGCCGGCCTTCGATCGGGTGCAGCGCGAGGTAGTCGGGCGAGCGGCGTCCGGCGCCGAGGTCGACCTCGATGATGCCCTTGACCGGCGCGTCGTCGGCCCAGGACAGCCGCTCCAGCGACCCTGCGTAGGCGGCGTTGCCGCATGCCGGAGCGAACTTGTGCAGGTGCCCGAGCGCGATGTAGTCGAAGTCGCCGGTGTCGGTCAGCACCTCGCCCGAGAGCGTCACCGAGCCGGCCTCCGAGCCGACGACCTGGCCGAGGCCGTCGAGGCCGACGTGGGCGACGAGCACGTTCAGCGCGGCGTCCGCCGACGGCCGTGCCCGGCGCAGCGCGGCGCCGAGCCGCTGGGGATCGTTGTCGTGCGGGATCGCGTGCACGGCCAGGTCGCCGATGCGCACCTCGCGGGGGCCGCCGTAGATCATGTGCGCGCCGCCGAAGCGCTCCAGCACGCCGAAGATGTGCTCGGCGGCGGCGACCCGCGGGCTGGAGTGGTTGCCGGCGATGACGACGACCGGGATGCCGGCGTCGCGCAGGCGCCCGAGCCCGTCGAGCGCGACGCCGAGCGCAGCCGAGGACGGGTGGTAGGAGTCGAACAGGTCGCCGGCGTGGATGACCGCGGCCGGGGCGAGCTCGATGATCTTCGAGATCGCCCGCTCGAAGGCGTCGTAGACGTCCTGCTCGCGCTCGTTGCGCCCGGCGTCGTTGACGCGGTGAAGCTGCCGGAAGCCCAGGTGCGTGTCCGAGAGGTGGACGATCTTCACCGGCGCGATCCCGTCGGCATGGAGGCCATCCAGGGTGGCAGCAGGCCCAGCGTCAGCAGCCGCAGGCGGATCGCCGGCACGGACACGTCGAAGCGCTCGGCCAGCGCGGAGAGATTGCAGCCGGTCGCCTGGGACTGCTCGACGACGAGCGATTCGGGCATGAGCAGCTCGCGCGCGAAGGCGTTGGCGTCCGCCTCGCGGCGGCGCAGCTGACGGACCTTCTCCACGTCGGGCTGCTCGGAGACGTCCTCGGTCCGGCAGCAGACCGGCTGCTCGGCGCCGGCGATGTGCAGCACCCAGTGCCCGCATTCGTGGGCGATCGTGAAGCGCCGCCGTCCGCGGCTGCGCGCGCATTCGGTCCGGTCCAGCCAGATGATCCGCGTCGCCGGGACGATCATCCCCGACAGGCGTCCCTGGTCGGCCGGGGCGCCCGGCACCGAGCGCACGTCGTCGCACTCCTCGATGAGCAGATCGAGCAGCGACGTGGCGATCCGCTCGACGGGCACGGGCGGCGCGTGCGCCACGCGAAAGCGCTCCTCGAACTCGCGCAGCAGCGCGATCGCGGCCTGCCCGGGCTGGGATGTGCGCGCCATGCTCGCTCTCATCCGTTCACGCGTCGGGGCCCCCGGTGAACAGGCGCTCGACGAGCTCGACGTCCGGGTCGGGCCGGCTGACCGTCCGCGGAGCTGCCACGGTCTTCGCACCGCCGCGCTGCTCGCGATCGCCGGCGCCGCGCGCCATCGCGGGCGCCGCACGCAGCGGCGACCGTGGGCGCGCGGAGCCTCGTGCGATCGCGCGGGCGGCGGCGATGAAGTCCTCGCCGTCGCCGTCCAGGTGCCGGGCCAGGCTGCGCAGCAGGCGGTGGGCGATGCCCGGCCCGGCCAGCGTGCCGGACTCGAGCGCGTGGTAGTGGCGGCGCAGCGCGTCGCGGCCGGCCGGGCCGATGTCGTACTCGGCGGCCAGCGCGTCGATCAGCGTGTCGCGCTCGACGCCGCGCAGCTTGCGCAGCCGGCGCAGCGCATCGGGCAGGAGGCCCGCCGATTCGCTGCCCGACGTGACCGCGGTCACCGCCGAGAGCGCCGCGTCGTAGGCCTCGGCGGTGATCTCGTCGTGGCCGGCCGGACCGCGGGCGGTCATCAGCGCGGTCAGGCGGCGGGTGAACTCCGCGTGGCGCGCGGCCGGCACCGTGCGCAGGTAGTGCTCGGGATCGCCGTGCAGGCGACCGGCGTTCAAATCGTCGATCGCGGCCAGGAAGGCCTGATCGAAGGCATCGATCATGCGTCGGATCCTCCTCTTCGGTCGATGGGCCGCTGCGCATCCCGATCGTCTCGTCCGGCCCGCGCGGCCTGAGCTTCGCGAGCGTGGCGGACGTCGGACAGCTCGTCGCTTGCCTGCAGCTTCTTGAGCGCGCGCGAGGTGGCGGTGTCGACGACCCGGCGATGGACGCCGTGACGCGATGCGATCTCGTCGGGCTTGAGGCCCAGCAGCATCCGCTCGGCCATGATCTGCTGGTCGCGATCGGACAGGCCGGCGATCCGCTCGCGCAGCGCGCGCGCCTCGTCGGCGAGCGTCGGCTGCTCGGGCGCGGCCGGCTCCGGCAGGTGCTCGATGTCGGGATGCACCTCGCGCGCACGGCGCCGGCGCCGGCGGACGTAGTCGATGACCTCCCACTCGACGTTCACCGCGATGAGCCCGTTGAGGGAGCTGCTCGGGTCGACCTCCTTGCGCAGCGCGTCGGCGACACGGATGAGCACGCCGGCGACGAGGTCGTCGATGTCGGCGTCCGACGGCCGCTGCGAGTGCGCGCGCCAGGTCACGATGCGGCGGATGTTCGCCACGTGGCGGCCCAGCAGCCGGGTCATGATCAGCTGCTCGCGCAGGACGCCGTCGGGGCGCTTGCGGGCGAGCACGAGCTGACGCAGCAGGGTCGCGTCGGGATCCTCGGTCGGGGCTGCTGGGTCGCTGCTCACGAGCACGTCGATTGTGGGCCTTTCGGTCGCATCCGGCCGTCTCTCACAAAGCCGAAGCCCATCCGGAACTTCTTACACGACGGGCCACCTCGGCTCGCGCGGCGAAACGCGCGCAGCGCGATCCATGCGGGTTTCGCGACGGCCGTCAGATTGCCGCGCCGCGGTTCGGATGAGGAGGGGAGAGCCGGCAACTGGTTCGGCCGCTAACGAAGGAGACCCCGCATGCAACGACCCCTCGACACGCCGGCGCCCGGCGCCTTCACCGCGCGGCGCGCACGCTCGAGGAGCACGACGCGGACGTGTACGCCGCCTGTCTGCGCGACCTGCGCCAGGCGTTGCGGGAGCCGCCCGAGTTCGGGCTCTTCGACAGCCCGCTGCAGGTCCTCGGCGCAGGTCGTGACCGCCCGCTGCGCGACGACCTGGTCCTCTGGTTTGACTGAGTCCGGCCCAGCGCTGGCGCAACCTCGGCCGTGCGATGCGCGAGGAGCGCGCGATGCGCCACATCGCACCGAGCGCCTGCAGCAGATCACGGCGATGGTCGCCAAGCACGACGCCCAGCTTCGCCGCGTCGTCCGCGGCCGCGGCAGCCGGCATCCCGAGGTCGTCGACGACGCCTGCACGTACGCCTGGCTGCAACTGCTCGCCGCCGAGCACGTCGACCTGCGACCGCCGCTGTGGGAGGCGCTGGCATGGCTGACGACCTGCGCCGTGCGCTACGCCCGGATGCTCGACGAGGTCGAGCGGCACGTGGGGCGCCGACGCGCTGAGGCGCGCTGGCCGCGCACGGTCGATGCCGGCTCGCCGTGCACCTGAGGGGGGAGGGCGCATGACCGCGAGCCGGGCGCCGGCTCGCGGTCCGTGCGTCCGCAGCGTCTACTGCGAGTCGATGCGCTGCTCGGCGGCCTGGATCACGCCGGCGCGGGCCTTGTGGTCGCGCTCGTAGGCGAGGACGGCCTTGGCCATGTCCGCGTCGGCTGCGCGCAGGGCGCTGGTGATCTCGTCGACGCTCTGCTCGTCGTAGCCCGACCAGGGCTCGTCACCGGACAGCTTGGCGATCTTGTCGGTGATCGTCGCGCGGTCCTCGTGCTTGCGCTCGTAGGCATCGATCATGCGCAGCTCGCGCTGGCTGAGGCCCTTGAGCTTCGCCGCGATGTCGGCGGCGGTCTGCTTGTCGTAGTCCTTGATCGGCAGGTCCTGCTCGCTTGCGATGACGCCGGCGAGCGCGCCCTCGATGGCTGCGACTCCCGGGATCTTGCGGGCCTTGTCGACAATGCTCATGTGAAGCTCCTTGCGTGGGGTGGATGCGCGGCGAGCCAGGCAGGCCCGTCGTGAGTGTGGATCTGGGCGATCGCGTCCCGAATCGAGGGCGAGCGCGCCGGACGCGGCGATGTCAGACAGCAGATGGGGCGCCGGCGGGAACGGCTCGACGCTGCCGTCGTGTCGGGTTAGCCGTTGTCGCCGTGGGGCAAACGGGCGGCGCGCCCTCTGTGCCCTCAATCACAGATGCCGCGGGCGGTGGGCGATCCCGTGAGCATGTAGAAGTGACAGACCGATGCGGACCGGGAATTCATCCGTCGTTCGTGCGCGTCATACGTCGCCGGCGCGCTGCCCTACCACGCGCGCAGGCTCGCCGGAGGGGCGCTGCGCTCGGTCGACTCGCGCAGCCAGAACTCGGTGTCGGTCGGTGGCCAGTACTGCGCCGCGGGGCGCTCCAGCCGGCCGACGAGCCGCCATTGGAGGCCACCCTCGGCGTTGCGGCCGACGACCTCGACCGGGTCGAGCTTCTGCGCAAGCCGCATCGCGAACGCTCCGCGGCGCGCCATCAGCCGCTGCAGCTCGCCGCGCAGCTGCTGATCGACGCCGCCGGCGAAGCGGACGAGGACGTGCCGCGCCGAGGGCGCGTCCGCGACGACCGTCACCACCACCCGGGAGCACACGAGCCGGCCGTCGCGATACGCGCTGCCCTCCAGGCGCCGCAGCACCGTCACGACGGTTCCCCGGATTCGTCGCGCTGGAACGAGGCGCCCATCACGCCCGCCAGGGTTTCAGGCAATGACAAGTGACGCAAGTTTCATTTAGCGAATTCAGGTACTTTCACTTTCTTTCGTTCCTGACGAAAGCAAACAACGTCCTAGGGGAAGGCGGACGACATGGAAACGACCCCACGCGGTGGACAGACAGCGTCGACGACCGTGCTGAGAGCCGGCGTCGATCGCGCGACGATGCGCGGGCGATGGATTGGCAAGCAGCTCCGTGCGCATCGAGAGGCTGCGGGAGTGAAGGGCGCAGAGATCGCCAAGCGCATCGGCCGATCGGGCGGCACAATCAGCAAGTGGGAGAGCGGCGACCTCATCCCGCGCCCTTCCGAGATGTACTACATGCTCGAGATCTACGGCGTTCGCGACGAGGAGCGCGAGACGCTCATGCGCCGCGCCGAGGCAGCGCGCCAGCCGGGCCTCTCGGAAGTCGACTTCTCGGCTTCCATCGCCGACCACATCTGGCTCGAGAGCAGGGCGTGGAGGATCGAGACCTTCCAGACCATCGTCGTGCCGGGCCTGCTCCAGACGCCCGGCTACGCCCGTGGGGTGCTCATGGCCTGGCTGCCGACCGCAGGCCCGGAGTGGATCGAGCGCGTGATCGCCGCCCGCGAGCTGCGCCATAGGCGGCTGACCGGCGAGGACCCGCTCGAGCTCTCCGTGATCCTCGACGAGGCGGTCCTGCGCCGCACTGCCGGCGACGCGCAGACGGCACGCGCCCAGCTTGAGCTGCTCATCGAACGGGCCGCCCTGCCGAACGTCGACATTCGCATCGTCCCGTTCGCGGCCGGTGTTCACGCCGGCCTCACCGGCGGCTTCGACATCTTCCATTTCCGCGACGAGGGTGACGTCGTCTTCGTGGAGACCCGCGGCGGGCTCATGTATCTGGAACGTCCCGAGCCCTTCGCGGAGTCACTGCTCCGTCTCGAAGCGGCCGCACTCTCGGACGAGGAATCCGTGGCTATGCTCGACGGCATCGCCGGGGAGATCGAATGATCGCGCGACACGATGGACAGACGCCGGGTTCCGGGCTCGCCCACGCCACGTGGCGCAAGAGCCCGTACAGCGCCACCGCGGACGGCTGCGTCGAGACCGCCTTCCTCCCGGACGGCCATGTTGCCGTCCGCGACAGCAAGGACCGCGCCGGCCCCGTCCTGCTCTACACGCCGCGCGAGTGGTGCGCCTTCATCGCGGGCGTCAAGGACGGCGAGTTCGAGCTGCCGTGATTCGGCGACCCGCGGGAAGGTCGCCCCGCCCGGGTCGGCTCGTATGCTTCTCCGCGTGCCGCTTCCCGGGTCCATCACCGCCACGTACGCCGTGCCTGCGGGAGCCGCGGTATGAGCGAGCAGTCAGTCGACACCGCCTCCGACGACGAGCCGGAGTCGCTGCAGTCCCGCCTGGAGGAGGTCGAGGACGAAGGTCCCGCCGCCGCGGACGTGGCGCCTGTTGCCGCCGCCGACCGGACGATCGCCGACCCCGCCGCGCTCTTGGCGTACCTCGATGTCACCGGCCACTTTCATCGCGACAGCCGCGCCGGCCGCGTGTTTCACCGCGGCATGGTGTCGCTGCGCGAGGACGTGCCGAACGAGAGCCTGCACGTGTCCGTCGACGGAAACCGGGTCATGGCTCACGTGGACGAGGTCTCGCCGCTGGCCGTCGATTCCGAGGGCCCGTCCCGGTACTCCGTCCCGAGGGCCGTGTCACACAACCTCGTCGGCATGGCCCAGGACGTCGTGTCGCTCCTGCGAGGGCGGGAAGGCGACCATCGCTGCGAGCTGAACTGCGAGTGGGTCGAGGGCGAGACCGACAGCACGCCCGACGAGGCCTGCCTGCTCGATCCGAGGACGTCGGCGTGGACCGTGCAGCTGGAGGCGCGGGTTGCCGGATCGCTTGACGAAGTGCGGCTGCGCGCCGCGCTGGGCACGGCCATGGGACGCGATGCCGTGCCGCGCGACTGCCTGGAGGTCGTCGACTGCGACGACGACGACGCGCTGAACGCGGCCCGCGTGCGGCTGCACGGCACGCGCGTCCCGATCACGCGATTTCCGCCGTTGCACGCCTACCTCGCCCGGCATCCGGCCGGCGACCTGCTCATGCTCAACGTCAACCACGCGGCCGCCGACGGGTTCGGGGCGCTGCGGGTGCTGGACCGCATCGCCCAGGCGTACGCCGGCGACGCCGACCCGGGCAGCCCGCTCGAGTTCGTGGCGAGCCGGCAGCTGCCGGTTCGGCCGGCATCGCCGCCCGAGTCGATCCTGGCGCGGGTCGGCAAGCCCGCGATGACGTGGCTGCGCGACGTGCTGGACCGGCCCACGGGCCTCGCCAGCGAGGGGCGAGAGCGACGATCCCGCGTGCGGCTTTCACCACGTCGCGCTGCTCGGAGGAGCAGACGAGCGAGGTGATCGATGTCGTCAGGACGAGCCCCGACATGGACGTCCTGCTGGCGGCGCTTCACCTCGCGATCGGCGACTGGAACCGCCGCCACGAGGTGCCCGGCCGGCGCATCGGCGTGCTCGTGCCCGCCGACCTTCGTCCCTCGGAGATGCCGCAGGACCTCGTCGGCAACTTCTCGGTCAACGCGCGGCTGTCGACGAGCCGCCACAACCGTTCCAGTCCGGCTGCGGTGCTGAAGGGCCGTCGCGGCGCAGAGCAAGCGCACGAAGCGGACGCGGACGGGGATCGCGCTCATCGCCGGGCTGCAGCGAGCCGGGCTGCTGGCGCTGTGGGCAAAGCAGTCCAGCGTGGTGCTGCATCCGGTCACCAACAACCACATGGTCGACACGGCGATGCTCTGCAACCTGGGGTCGCTGCGCGAGCCGCCGTGCTTCGGGGCCGACGCGGGCGACACCGTGGAGCTGTGGTTCTCCGCCCCGATCAGGTCGCCGCTCAGCCTGTCGATCGGGGCGGTGACGATCGGCGAACGGCTGCACCTGGCGTTCCGCTACCCGCATCGCCTGCTGGGACCGCAGGCCGCGCGCCGCTTCGCCGAGTGCTACGTCGCGCACGTGCGCAGGGTCGCCGACAGCGCTCCGTGAGCGCCTGAACGGGGCGCGTCCTGCCCTCGCACGCGTCGTCGCGCCGATGCCGACGGGCCCTCCCGCTGCGCGCGGGAGGGCCTGATCTGCGTCGGCCAATCAGGTGAATCGGCGGTTCAGCCGCCCGATCCGGGACCGCTGGAGCCGCTGGCCGGACCGGCATCGCCCTCGCCCGTGCCCTCGCCCTCGTCGCCCTCGATCCCCTCGGGTGGACGGGACTCCGCCTCGTCGCCACTCGTGACGTCCTCGTCCTTCAGCGCGTCTTCGCCGTGAGCCGTCTCTTCTTCTGACATCGCTCCTCCTCCGCTTGGTGGGTGAACTCGCTGCTGGACGCTGGATCCCGATCGCCGTCGAGGCGCGCCCGGAGGCGGCGTACCCGCGTGCAGAGGTGTCCAGCCCTGGCGAGACGCCACGGAAGCCGGCCCGCGCGCGACGTCTGCGCTTCGGTCACACGACGCGCGAATCGCGCGTGACCGCGGCCACCTCGAAGTGCTGCCTGACGATGCGTGCTGGCCTGGGCGCCTGTGAACGGCGTCATTGAGGAGGAGTGGACGGGCGGACTTGGCGCTTCGTGGGGCGGGTGCGGCTGACGGATCGCTTCGTGGCGTGTGCGGCGAGCCGCGGTAGCGCCTGGGGCGGGGGGTTCGACGGTTGCGTCCAGCGGATGGACGGTTCGGGGCAACCCCGGCCGCTCTCCGCCGCGGGCGCTGGCGGGGTGAGACGGTGGCGCGAATGTGTCGTATGCGAACACAAGCGCGCCCCGCTCCGCCCGCGCGCGCTCGCGACACCGAACGATGGCGCGGATGTGTCGCATGCGAACACAAGCGCGCCCCGCTCCGCCCGCGCGCGCTCGCGGCACCGCAACGATGGCGCGGATGTGTTGCATGCGGCATGCGAACACAAGCGCGCCCCGCTCCCCGCCCCGAAAGCAGGCCGCGATCTGAAGGCACGCCTCGAGCGCCCCGCTCACCACACCCTTCATCGATGCAGTTCGCAAGCGCCCGCGCCCAACCCAAGCCGCGGAGCCTCCCCGTCCCCCAGCCGCGCGAGGGAGTCGTGGGGCCGTCGTCTGCCTAGACGTGGCTTCGTGGTCGAGCACGAGCCGCCCAGCGGGTCGCCCGACGCGCCGCGAAGGCCCGCTGGGCCCCGATGTGTGACGTGTTCCACAGGACGCACCGCGTCGCAGCCATGAAGATTCGATCGCGATGGAGTCCTGGACGCGCCGCATGATCCGTCACCGCAAAAAGGTCCTTGCGCTGTGGGTCGTGCTGCTCCTGCTCGGCGGCGCCGGCGCGGCGAATCTCGGCGACCTGCTGAGCAACCGCTTCAGCGTCCCCGGGGCGGAGGCCGAGCGCGGCCTGAACCTGCTCAAGGAGCGCTTCGACGAGCGCGGCGACGGCGCCTTCACGCTCGTGGTGAAGACCGATCGTCCCGTGGCGGGCACACCCGCCGTCCGGCGCGAGGTCGCTCGCGCGGCCGGCACTGCGGCGGGCGCCGTCCGGGGCGCCCGGCCCGGCCCGGTGCTCGTCGCCGCCCCGAACGTCGCCTACGCGCAGATCAACACGCCGCTGGAGAACGCCGACGCGGCGAAGGCGACACCCGACATCCGCGAGCGGCTGCCGCACATCGCCGGCGCACAGACGTATCTCTCCGGCTTCCCGGCGATCAACCACGACACGCAGAAGCTCTACAACGAGGATCTCGCGAAGGGCGAGATGATCGCGATCCCGATCGCCCTGTTCGTGCTCGCCTTCATGTTCGGCTCGCTCGTCGCGATCGGCATCCCGTTCGCGTTCGCGTTCGTGACGATCCCCTCGACGCTCGGCGCCGTCTGGATCATCGCCCACGTCATGGACATGGCGGTCTACGTGACGAACATCGTGACGCTGATCGGGTTCGCGATCGCGATCGACTACTCGATGCTCGTCGTGTTCCGCTTCCGCGAGGAGCTCGCCAAGCGGGATTCCGTCGAGGACGCGCTCGTGACGACGATGAGGACCGCCGGGCGCGCGACGCTGTTCTCCGGCGCCGTCGTGGCGATCGGCCTGGCGCTGCTCGTGTTCATGCCGCTGCCGTTCATGCGCTCGATGGGCGTCGGCGGGCTGCTCGTGCCGCTGTTCTCGATCGCCGCCGCCGCGACGTTCCTGCCCGCGCTGCTGGCGGTCACGGGACACCGCATCAACAGGCTGCGCGTCGTTCCGCGACGCGTCCTGGAGGCTCGCGCCGACGGCCGGGCCGGGTTCTGGACGCGGCTGTCGCGCTCGATCATGCGCCGCCCCGTGCTCTACCTCGTCTGTTCGAGCGTGCTCATGCTCGCGCTCGCGGGACCGGCGCTCGGCCTCAAGCTCACCGGCGGCGACAACCGCGGCGTCCCGCTCACGGTCGAGGCGACGCAGGGGCTCGCGCTGCTGCAGGACTCGCTCGGTCCCGGCGCGCTCGCGCCGCACCAGATCGTGATCGACACCAAACGCCCCGGCGGCGCGACGACGCCCGCGACGCTGGCGGCGCAGCAGCGGCTCATCGCAGAGCTGCGCAAGGACCCGGAGATCAAGCCGCAGACGCTGCAGGCGCCGGCACTGCTGCCGCAGACGCCGGCGGGCGTCGCGGCCGCCACACGCGCCAACCTCGTCGACAGGGACGGGCGCGTCGCGCAGATCCGCGTCGCGGGCCGCGGCGACGCCGGCACCGAGGAGGCTATGAACCTCGTGCACCGGATCCGTGAGAGGTACGTCCCCGCCGCGCATTTCGACGCCGGCACCGACATCATCGTCACCGGCGCACCAGCCTTCGGCGTGGACTTCCTCGACCGTGCCTACGGGGCGTTCCCGTGGCTCGTGATCGCCGTGCTCGTGCTCTCCTACGTGCTCCTGCTGCGCGCCTTCCGGTCGATCGTCCTGCCGGCGAAGGCCGTCGTCATGAACCTGCTGTCGATCGCGGCGACGTACGGCGTGCTCGTGATCGTCTTCCGGCACGGCCTCGGCGAGTCGATCGGCCTGCAGCAGTCGCCGCAGATCGAGGCCTGGATCCCGATCTTCCTCTTCGCGATGCTGTTCGGCCTCTCGATGGACTATGAGGTCTTCCTGCTCTCGCGCATGCGGGAGGAGTGGGATCGCCTGCACGACAACGCCGCCGCGGTCGCGGGCGGACTCGAGCACACGGGCCGGATCATCACCGCGGCGGCGGTCATCATGATCGCGGCGTTCGCCGGGTTCTCGGCGGGCTCGTTCGTCGGGCTGCAGGAGTTCGGCGTCGGGCTGTCGGCCGCGATCCTGTTCGACGCGACGGTCGTGCGAGCGCTGCTCGTGCCCGCGCTCATGAAGCTGCTCGGCAACTGGAACTGGTACCTGCCCGAGGGCGTGAGCCGGGTGCTGCGGCTCAAGCCCGTACAGGCGATGGAGTAGCTGCGGATAGGCTCGTGGCGGCTCATGCCACGCGCCGGCTGCACGCTCATCACGATCCCGATCAGCCACTTCTGCGAGAAGGCGCGCTGGGCGCTCGAGCGCGCCGGCGTCGACTACGAGGAGCGCGCGCATCTGCAGGTCATCCACTGGTTCGCCGTCAGGCGCGCGGGCGGCGGCGGGAAGACCGTGCCGGTGCTCGTCTGCGGCGACACGGTGCTGTCGGAGTCCGCCGACATCCTCGCGTTCGCCGATGCGCGCATGCCGGCGGACGCGCGCCTGTACCCCGACGACGCGGACGAGGCGGCCGCGGTGCGCGCGCTGGAGCACGACTTCGACGAGCGCCTCGGCCCAGACGGGCGGCGCTGGATGTACGAGCACATGCGCGGACAGCGAAAGCTCGTCAAGCAGTACGCGCCGACCGGCGTGCCCGCGTGGCAGCGGCTCGGGCTGCCGATCGCCTACGGCACGGTGGCGAGGATCATCGACCGCTACCTCGACATCGACGCCGCCAAGGCCGAGCACTCGATCGGCGAGGTGCGCGCCACGTTCGACGAGGTCGCGCAGCGGCTGCAGGACGGACGGCCGTACCTCATGGGCGATCGCTTCACCGCCGCCGACCTGACGTTCTCGGCGCTGGCGGCCGCCGTGCTGATGCCGCCGGAGTACGGCGTCCCGCTGCCGCAGCCCGACGAGCTGCCGGCCGCCATGGGCTCGGTCGTGCGCGAGCTGCGCGAGCACCCGGCGGGGCGCCACGCGCTGCGGATGTTCCGCGAGGAGCGCCGCTAGCGCGTTCTAGGCGCCGGGCGTGCTCGGCGGCGCGAACGCGCTGAGCAGGAGCAGCTGCGCGACGCCCGTCACGAGCCGTGGCAGCTCGATGTCGGAGTCGGGCACGATCCACCAGGTCTGGCCGTGGCGGTCGCCCTCCTCGAGCGCGGGGCCGAGCAGCTCGCCCTCGGTCGAGATGAGGCACGGCAGCGGATAGCGCTCGCCGCCTCCGCCCGCCGCGGTGTACTCCGTGCGGCGGCAGTTGACCGTCCAGCCCTCGACGAACTCCGGCGTGCGCATCATCTTCGGCGGCGTGATCGGGACGCGCTCCTGCGGCTGGTGGTTCTGGATGCGGCGCAGGAACTCCTTCGCGACGTCGGTCGGGGTCAGCGAGGACGGCAGGGCGGCGTCCTCGAGCTTCTCCGCCTCGCTGCGCGTCTGGTCGCTGTTGAGCGCGATCGCGCGGTCGAGCCAGTGCTCGGGCAGCGGCGCCCGCGGCGCGCTGAGCGCCTTCGCGATCGCGGCGCTGCCGACGTCCGCGCGACAGGGCTCGCACTGCGGGCCGCCGATGCGGATCGCGAGCTCGTAGCGGCCGAGCGCGTCGGCCGAGATGCCCTCGGGCGCGGGCGGGAGGGTGCGCATGTGCGTGTCGCAGAGCATCCGCCCGCACCGGCGGCAGCTCTCGATGGCCACCTCGCCGCATGTGCAGACACCGACGTTCCCGTTGCCGTAGCTCACGCGGCGCAAGTCTATGCATAGCCGGCGGGATGTGTCACGAAATCGTGAACGCCGCGCCCGCATGTTGCGCTCGTAGACTGCGCCTGTGTACGCCGACGACCTGCTGACTCCGTGGTCTGACCAGATGATGGGCCTCCTCCCGCCGGTGACGCTCTTCGACGCGCACACGCACATCGGCGTCAACGATCCCGACGGCTTCAAGTGCACCGCGCAGGAGCTGCTCGACACGCTCGCGCCGACCGGCTCGCGCGCGGTCGTGTTCCCGATGCACGAGCCCGACGGCTATCCGCCGGCCAACGATCACGTGCTCGAGGCCGCGGCGGCGTCCGACGGACGGCTCACCCCGTTCTGCCGCGTCGACCCGCGCGACGACCCGGTCGCCGAGATCCGCCGCTGCCTCGCCGCCGGAGCGCGCGGCGTCAAGCTGCATCCGCGCGCGGAGCAGTTCGACCTCGACGAGCCCGCCGTGCGCGACATCGTCGCGCTGGCCGACGAGGAGCACCTGCCGATCCTCGTCCACGCCGGCCGCGGCATTCCCGCGCTCGGCGCGCACGTGCTCGCGTTCGCCAGGGAGTTCCCGCGTGCGCGCTTCATCCTCGCCCACTGCGCGGTCTGCGATCTCGCATGGATCTGGCAGCGCATCCACGAGTACCCCAACGTCTTTCTCGACACGGCGTGGTTCAGCGCCGCCGACCAGCTCGCGGTCTACTCGCACATCCCGCCGGGCCAGATCCTCTTCGCGACCGACATCCCGTTCGGGACGATCCGCGGGAGCGTGCTCACGTCGCTGCGCCCCGCGCTGCAGGCGGGGCTCACGCCGGCGCAGCTCCAGAGCGTGGCGGGCGGGCAGATCGAGCGCATCCTCGCGCGCGAGGAGACGATCGACTTCGGCCCGGCCGTCGGCGCGGGCCGGATCCGCCGCGACCCGCTGCTCGCGCGCGTCGAGTACTTCCTCGAGGCCGCGTTCGGCATCGCGATCGGCGGCGGCGACAACGCGGAGATGATCGACCTCGCGCGGCTCGCGACGCTCGTCGGCGACGACGCGCCGCAGGCGCCGCTGTGCGAGGCGATCCGCGAGCTGCTCGCGCTCGCGCTGAAGATGCCGCTCGGCGAGCAGATGACGGAGCGCTTCACCCACATCCACCTGCTCGTCAGCGCGGCGGCGATCGCCGCGACGCCGGACGTGCCGCTCAGGTAGCGGCGCTCTGACGCGATTTCGGCGTGTTGTGATTCGCTTCGAATGTGCGAGATTTTGCGACGACGATGCAGCGATGCTCCAAGCCTCGATAACCTCATGGCAGTGACTGGCGATCCGTCAGCCGAGATGACGGCCGATCCACACGGCCACACGGCAATGCAGCCCACCGGGGAGAGCACGAGCGCGCAAGCGCTCGACGCACCGCGCGATGAAGTCGCGCCCGTTTCCGCTGCCGATCCGGCGCCTAATTCGGGGTCAAACGGCGCGGATGTTCGTGCCGCTGAGCAGCCCGCGGCCGCCGAGGCGCCTGCTGCCGCGGCGCCGGTCGTCGTCGAGGATCCTGCTGCGCCGGAGCCCGCCGTCGAGCCGCCCGTTGCCGCGTCGCCCGCGGTGGCCGACGAGCCCGCTGCGGCTGAGCCTGTCGCGGAGGCGCCTGCCGCCGTCGAGTCGCCCGTCGCCGAGGAGCCCGCTGCGGCTGAGCCCGTCGCGGAGGCGCCTGCCGCCGTCGAGTCGCCCGCCGCCGAGGAGCCCGCTGTCGCCGCCGACGGCAGCGAGTCGCCCGCGCCCGCGATCACGCCCGATGTCGAGCGACCGGCCGTCGGCCCGAGGATCCTCGGCGTCGCAGCGGAGCCCAAGCCGCTGCCGACCGTCAAGGCCACGCTGCCGACGCGCAAGCGCCGCCGCCGCCCGTCGGCCGCCGAGCGCCATCGCCGCGCCTTCTTCTCCGCGCTGACCGATCTTCGCCGCGGCGGCACGATGCCGACCGCAGCACCCGCGCAGGACGCCGCGCCCGCCGACGAGCAGGCGCCCGCCGAGCCGGCGTCCGAGACGCCCGTCGCCGCCGAGCCCGTTGCCGAGGCGCCGGCCGCTTCTGCGCCAGACGCTGCTCCCGCCGACGCGCCGCCCGCCGAGGCCACGCCCGCTGCCGAGGAGTCCACGGCGCCCGGCGCGGACCGCTCGCCGACGTCGCCCGCGCGCGTCACCGCGGCGATCGAGCGCGTCGGCGGCGCCGAGGTCATCAAGGAAGCGCTGAAGCCCAAGCAGGACGAGAAGGGCCAGCCGCTGAAGTGGGCCGCCGTCTGCGCCCAGTCCGCCGAGGGCATGAAGCCCGGCGATCCCGTCTTCAACGCCTGGGTGCGCCTGGCGGCGACGCCCGTGCGCGAGGTCAAGGCACTGCTGCCGCGCCCGCCCGAGGCCGAGCGTTCCGAGCGCGGTCCCGGCGCCGGTCGCCGTCCCGGCGCGCAGCGCTCCGGCGGAGGCGGCCGCCCGCGCCGCGACGACCGCCCGAGCCGCTCCGAGTACGCCTCCCACGCGCAGGACGGCACGCTTCGCAAGAGCATCCGCATCGTCACCGGTCACGACGAGGACCAGGAGCGGCGCGAGCGCGAGCGCAACCGCAAGGAGCAGCGCGAGGCCAAGCGCCGCGCCGAGCGCGAGCGGCTCGCCCGGCTCGGGTACTAGCAAGCTCACGCGCCTGTCCCGTCGCGATGCCGGGGAAGCAGCGCAACCTCGAGGTCAAGGCGGTCGATCGCGATCCGCACGCGACGCTCGCAGCGGCGCTCGAGCTGGGAGCGGAGGACCAGGGCGTCCTGCACCAGCGCGACACGTACTTCCACGCCGTCGTCGGCCGCCTGAAGCTGCGCGAGGCGCCACCGCTTCCGGCCGAGCTCATCTCCTACGCGCGCGCCGAGCTCGCAGGCCCGAAGGTCAGCCTCTACCGCGTCGTGCCGATCGCCGATCACCTCGCGCTCATCGAGGCGCTGACCGACGCCCTCGGCGTGCGCTGCGTCGTCGAGAAGGCGCGCCGCCTGCTGCTGTGGCGCAACGTGCGGATCCACCTCGACCGGGTCGCGGGCCTCGGTCACTTCGTCGAGCTCGAGGCGGTCGCCACGTCGCCGGGCGGTCTGGAGGTCGAGCGCGACCGCGTCGAGCAGCTGCGCGCCGTGCTCGGCATCGCCGACGAGCATCTCGTCGCGCGGGGCTACGCCGACCTGGTGGCATGCCTCACGATCCCGATCAGCCACTTCTGCGAGAAGGCGCGCTGGGCGCTCGACGCGCCGGCGTCGCCTACCACGAGCGCGCGCACCTCCAGGTGATCCACTGGTCGCCGGTCCAGCGCGCCGGCGGTGGCGGACGACCGTGCCGGTCCTCGTCTACGGCGACACGGTGCTGTCGGAGTCCGCCGACATCCTCGCCTCGCCGACGCGCGCATCGCCGCCGAACAGCGCCTGTACCCCGACGAAGCCAGGAGGCGGCCGCGGTCCGCGCGCTCGAGCACGACTTCGACGAGCGCCTCGGCCCGCACGGCCGGCTCTGGATGTACGACGCACATGCGCGGCAGCGCAAGCTCGTCAGCAGTACGCGCGCGACCGGCGTGCCCGCGTGGCAGCGGCTCGAGCCTGCCCCTCGCCTACGGCACCGTCGCGAGGATCATCGACCGCTACCTCGACATCGACGCCGCCGAGGCCGAGCGCTCGCTCGGCGAGGTGCGCGCCACGTTCGACGAGGTCGCGCAGCGGCTGCGCCGACGGCCGGCCGTACCTCATCGGCGAGCGCTTCACCGCCGCCGACCTGACGTTCTCGGCGCTGCGGCCGCCGGTGCTGATGCCGCCCGAGTACGGCGTCCCGCTGCCGCAGCCCGACGAGCTGCCGGCCGCGATGGGCTCGGTCGTGCGCGAGCTGCGCGAGCACCCGCGGGCGCGCACGCGCTGCGGATGTTCCGCGAGGAGCGCCGCTAGTGCACCTGACTAGGCGCCGGGCGTGCTCGGCGGCGCGAACGCGCTGAGCAGGAGCAGCTGCGCGACGCCCGTCACGAGCCGTGGCAGCTCGATGTCGGAGTCAGGCACGATCCACCAGGTCTGGCCGTGGCGGTCGCCCTCCTCGAGCGCGGGGCCGAGCAGCTCGCCCTCGGTCGAGATGAGGCACGGCAGCGGATAGCGCTCGCCGCCTGCGCCCGCCGCGGTGTACTCCGTGCGGCGGCAGTCGACCGTCCAGCCCTCGACGAACTCGGGCGTGCGCATCATCTTCGGCGGCGTGATCGGGACGCGCTCCTGCGGCTCGTGGCTCTGGATGCGGCGCAGGAACTCCTTCGCGACGTCGGTCGGGGTCAGCGAGGACGGGAGGGCGGCGTCCTCGAGCTTCTCCGCCGTCGCTGCGCGTCTGGTCGCCGTTGAGCGCGATCGCGCGGTCGAGCCAGTGCTCGGGCAGCAGCGCCCGCGGAGCGTTGAGCGCCTTCGCGATCGCGGCGCTGCCGATCTCGGCGCGACAGGGCTCGCACTGCGGGCCGCCGATGCGGATCGCGAGCTCGTAGCGGCCAAGCGCGTCGGCGCGAGATGCCCTCGGGCGCCGGCGGCAGCGTGCGCATGTGCGTGTCGCAGAGCATCCGCCCGCAACGGCGGCAGCTCTCGATGGCCAGCTGCCGCACGTGCAAATACCCACGTTGCCGTTGCCGTAGCTCACGCGGCGCAAGTCTATGCCGAGCCGCCGCCGATGTGTCACGAAATCGTGAACGCCGCAGCGCGCATGTGCGCTCGTAGACTGCCCGCGTGCACGCCGACGAGCTGCTGAACCCCGTTGTCCGAGCAGACGATGGGCGCTCCTGCCGCCGGTGACGCTGTTCGACGCGCACACGCACATCGGCGTCAACGATCCCGACGGCTTCAAGTGCACCGCCGCAGGAGCTGCTCGACACCCTCGCGCCCACCGGCGCGCGCGCGGTCGTGTTCCCGATGCACGAGCCCGACGGCTATCCCCCCGCCAACGACCACGTGCTCGCGGCCGCGGCGGCGTCCGGCGGACGGCTCGTCGCCTTCTGCCGCGTCGCGCCGCGCGACGACCCCGTCGCCGAGATCCGCCGCTGCCTGGCCGCCGGCGCGCGCGGCATCAAGCTGCATCCGCGCGCGGAGCTGTTCGGCCTCGACGAGCCCGCCGTGCGCGACGATCGTCGCGCTCGCCGACGAGGAGCGCCTGCCGATCCTGATCCACGCCGGCCGCGGCATCCCGGCGCTCGGCGCGCACGTGCTCGAGTTCGCCAGCGAGTTTCCGCGTGCGCGCTTCATCCTCGCCCACTGCGCCGTCTGCGATCTCGCCTGGATCTGGCAGCGAATGCGCGAGTACCCCAACGTCTTCGTCGACACGTCGTGGTTCAGCACCGCCGATCAGCTCGCGGTCTACTCGCTCATCCCGCCGGGCCAGATCCTCTTCGCGACCGACATCCCGTTCGGGACGTCCGCAGCTGACCGTGATCGCGTCGCTGCGCTGCGGCGCTGCAGGCGGGGTTGACGCCGGCGCAGCTCGAGAGCGTCGCGGGCGGCCAGCTCGAGCGGATCGTCGCGCGCGAGGAGACGCTCGACCTCGGACCCGCCGTCGGCGCCGGCCGGATCCGCCGTGACCCGCTGCTCGCCCGCGTCGAGTACTTCGCCGAGGCCGCCTTCGGCATCGCGCTCGACGGCAGCGTCAACGCGGAGATGATCGACCTCGCCCGGCTCGCGACGCTCGTCGGCGACGACGCGCCGCAGGCGGCGCTCTGCGCGTCGATCCGCGAGCTGCTCGCGCTCGCGCTGACGGTCCCGCTCGGGGAGCACGTTGACGGACCGCTTCGCGCACATCCACCTGCTCGTCAGCGCGGCCGCGATCGCCGCCACGCCGGACGTTCCGCTCGGGATGAGCCGCGAGCTCTGACGCGATTTCGGCGTGTCTGCGATTCGCTTCGAATGCGCCGAGATTTTGCGATGACGATGCAGCAATGCTCCAAGCCTCGATAACCTCACGTCGGTGAGCTGGCGAGATCCGTCAGCCGAGATGACGGCCGAGATCCAGACGGCCAGACGGCAATGCAGCCCACCGGGGAGAGCACGAGCGCGCAGGCGCTCGACGCACCGCGCGACGAAGTCGCGCCCGTTTCCGCTGCCGATCCGGCGCCGAATCCGGGGCCAACGGCGCGGATGTTCACGCCGCTGAGCAGCCCGCGGCCGCCGAGGCGCCTGCTGCCGCGGCGCCGGTCGTCGTCGAGGATCCTGCTGCGCCGAGCGCCGCCGTCGAGCCGCCCGTTGCCGCGTCGCCCGCGGCCGCCGACGAGCCCGCTGCGGCTGAGCCTGTCGCGGAGGCGCCTGCCGCCGTCGAGGCGCCGGTCGCCGAGGAGCCCGCTGCGGCTGAGCCCGTCGCCGGAGGCGCCTGCCGCCGTCGACGCCGCCCGCCGCCGAGGCGCCTGCTGCGCCGCCGACGGCAGCGAGTCGCCCGCGCCCGCGATCACGCCCGATGTCGAGCGCCCGGCCGTCGGCCCGCGGATCCTCGGCGTCGCCGCCGAGCCCAAGCCGCTGCCGACCGTCAAGGCCACGCTGCCGACGCGCAAGCGCCGCCGCCGCCCGTCGGCCGCCGAGCGCCATCGCCGCGCCTTCTTCTCCGCGCTGACCGATCTTCGCCGCGGCGGCTACGATGCCGACCGCAGCACCGACGCGCAGGACGACCGCGCGCCGAGCCGACGACCGCAGGCGCCCGCCGAGACGGCGTCCGAGACGCCCGCGTCGCTGCGGCCGAGCCGCCGTGTGCGCCGAGGCGCCGCGCCGCTCGCCGCGCCGAGCCTCGCACGCGTGACGTCCCGCTCCCGAGGCGCTGCCGACGACCCGCCGCAGGCGCGCCGCCGCCGCCTGCCCGAGGAGTCCGACGGCCGAGCCCGAGCGCGGCGACCGCTCGCCGACCTCGCCCGCGCGCGTCACGGCGGCGATCGAGCGCGTCGGCGGCGCCGAGGTCATCAAGGAAGCGCTGAAGCCCAAGCAGGACGAGAAGGGCCAGCCGCTGAAGTGGGCCGCCGTCTGCGCCCAGTCCGCCGAGGGCATGAAGCCCGGCGATCCCGTCTTCAACGCGTGGGTGCGGCTCGCCGCGACGCCCGTGCGCGAGGTCAAGGCACTGCTGCCGCGCCCGCCCGAGGCCGAGCGCTCCGAGCGCGGCCCCGGCGGCGGTCGCCGTCCCGGCGCCCAGCGCTCCGGCGGAGGCGGCCGCCCGCGCCGCGACGACCGCCCGAGCCGCTCCGAGTACGCCTCCCACGCGCAGGACGGCACGCTGCGCAAGAGCATCCGCATCGTCACCGGTCACGACGAGGACCAGGAGCGGCGCGAGCGCGAGCGCAACCGCAAGGAGCAGCGCGAGGCCAAGCGCCGCGCCGAGCGCGAGCGGCTCGCCCGGCTCGGGTACTAGCAAGCTCACGCGCCTGACCCGTCGCGATGCCGGGGAAGCAGCGCAACCTCGAGGTCAAGGCGGTCGATCCCGACCCGCACGCGACGCTCGCGGCCGCGCTCGAGCTGGGAGCGGAGGACCAGGGCGTCCTGCACCAGCGCGACACGTACTTCCACGCCGTCATCGGCCGCCTGAAGCTGCGCGAGGCGCCGCCGCTGCCGGCCGAGCTCATCTCCTACGCCCGCGCCGAGCTCGCGGGCCCGAAGGTCAGCCTCTACCGCATCGTGCCGATCGCCGATCACATCGCGCTCATCGAGGCGCTGACCGACGCCCTCGGCGTGCGCTGCGTCGTCGAGAAGGCGCGCCGCCTGCTGCTGTGGCGCAACGTGCGCATCCACCTCGACCGGGTCGCGGGCCTCGGTCACTTCGTCGAGCTCGAGGCGGTCGCCACGTCGCCGGGCGGCCTGGAGGTCGAGCGCGACCGCGTCGAGGAGCTGCGCGCCGTGCTCGGCATCGCCGACGAGCACCTCGTCGCGCGGGGCTACGCCGACCTGTGGCATGAGCGCCCGTCGCGCGCTCGACCGCCGCCCGGTCGACGAGCGAGGACACGGGCCTGCCCGCGATGACCGGCCTGCGCGGCAAGACGATCGTCATGTCGGGCGGCAGCCGCGGCATCGGCCTGGCGATCGCGCTGCGCGCCGCGCGCGACGGGGCGAACGTGGCGCTGCTCGCCAAGACCGCCGAGCCGCATCCGCGCCTGGAGGGCACGATCCACACGGCCGCCGCGGAGATCGAGGCCGCCGGCGGGCAGGCGCTCGCGATCGTCGGCGACGTCCGCGACGACGTCGCCGTCGTGGACGCGGTCGAGCAGGCCGTCGAGCGCTTCGGCGGGATCGACATCGTCGTCAACAACGCGAGCGCGATCGACGTCAGCCCCAGCATGACGATCGCGATGAAGCGCTACGACCTCATGCAGGACGTCAACACGCGCGGCACGTTCCTGCTGTCACGCACGTGCGTTCCCTATCTGCGCGAGGCCGCCAACCCGCACGTCCTGACGCTCAGCCCGCCGCTGAGCCTCGACCCGAAGTGGTTCGGCCCGCACCTCGCCTACACGCTGGCGAAGTTCGGGATGAGCATGTGCACGGTCGGCATGGCGGTCGAGCATGCCGACGCCGGCATCGCCTTCAACGCGCTCTGGCCGCGAACGATCATCGCGACCGCCGCGGTCCAGAACCTGCTCGGCGGCGACGCCGCGATGGCGCATTCGCGCCGGCCGGAGATCGTCGCCGACGCGGCGCACCACATCCTCACCCGGCCCGCGCGCACGACGACGGGCAACTTCTTCATCGACGACGAGGTGCTCGCCGAGGCCGGCGTCACCGACCTCAGCGCGTACGCCTACGTGGCCGACGCCGAGCTGCAGGTCGACCTCTTCCTCGACGGCTGAACGGATTGTCCGATCCTGACCGGCCGTTCGATGAGGTGTGGCTCTGGCTCGGACCCAGCCGGGGCGAACCAGGGGTCGTGCGCCGGCGCGTCCGGGCAGAGCGTCCATTTGCGGCCGACCCGGTCGATGCCGATCGGGTACATCGTCAGCGTTCCGTCGGCCTGGATGTGCAGGCGCAGAATGTGCTTGAGGTCCTGGTGGTGCAGGGGCGCGTAGGCCTCGGTGCCGTGCAGGCCCAGGCAGCCCGTGGCCCAGAGGTAGCCCGCCATCCCGACCATTCCCGAGATGCCGCCCGAGCAGCCAGACGAGGCCGAGGAAGGCGAGCAGAGAAGGCACGCCCTCGAGCCCGAAGGCGGAGGAGAGATACGAGGCGGCGATCATGACCCCGGCGACGCTCGCGACCTGGAGCGCCGAATGGGCCAGCCCGAGCAGTATTCGGCCGATCCCGCTGGCGTCGTGGGCGAAGCGCACCATCCCGATCAGGGACGCCAGCACAAGCAGGCTGAGCAGGAAGGCCGTCGGGCTCTCCCACATGGCCCGCAGCAGGTCGTCGATGCCGAGCGACACATGGCGATCGTGGAGATGCAGTCCGAGCATGAATGCCAGCAGCACCTGGACGGTGCCGAACACCGCGGCGAGCGGGAGGTTGTAGGCAGGGATCAGCCAGATCCGCTTGCGCAGCCGTCTTGGAGACCGCCGCGGACGGATAGGTGCGCGGCGCTGCGGTACGCGGTCGCCCCGTCCGGTCCGGGGAGGTGGATGCGCTCGGGGAGGTTGTGGGTCGGGTGCAGGAAGGCGCCGCCGCCGCCGGACTCGACGTGGTGGCGAGGGCCGTCCTCCTGCGTCGTAGCGCGAGTAGTAGTGCTTGCCGCTCTTGAGGTACAGCAGCAACTGGGCGCCGCTGGGCTGGATGATCTCGCGCTCGAGGAACTCCACGTCGCGGTCCGAATGGATCTCGTCCTGCTTCCTGCCGCTCTGAACCTCTTTGGACATGCACAGGATGACGCGGTCTCCAGGCTGCAGCTGATCGGCGGCGACGTCGGCGAAGTACTGAAGCTGGGCTTCGTCGATCGCAGCTCCGAACTGGATGTCGATGCCCCACAGCCACCAGCCGTTGGGGAGCTTGAGCGCGAAGTAGCTGCGGCGCTGGCGCGTCCTCCAACCACCGATCCAGCGGTCGCGACAGAAGATGCTGGTGAAGTTGAACAGCCCGTCGTACCAGTCGTGGGTGCCCGGAATGGCGAACAGCTCAGGACCGTCCTCGTGGGCGCACGGAAGCGCCGCCCGGTACGGGCCGAGCATGCGGTTCTCATACTCAGCGGCCTTGGGCACCGGGTACACCTGGTCGCCTCCCATGACGAGGATCCGGCCGCGCTCCGTCGCATACGTCTCGCCATCGCAGTCGAGCTCGAGCTCCTCGCGCGCCAGCAGCCTGGCCACCGTGTAGGTCGAGTTCCACCCGTCGCCGAGGTCGGCGACGTAGTCGATCCACAGCTCGGCGTGCGCGGAGCGATCCAGGACCTCGGCTGGCTCCCGGGCCTGCAGTTCCCGGTTGTCGGCGTAGGAGCTGAACACGCCTGACAGCAGAACGCGAACGGCCGTGTCGACGAGCTGATGGGGATCAAACCAGCGCACCATCGGCCTGCGCACGAAACCGAGCTCGGAAGAGACCGACGGGCGGGGCCTGCACCGGGGAGGCGCGTCGGCGCGATCAGCAGATGTCTCGGTCATGCGCGACATACTCGCCGACGAGCTACGTCAAAAGGCGCCATGCTGGCGAATACGCAACCGATCGCGGCATGTCTCATCCGGCTGTCATCTGCGGAGCGCAACCTCCACGACATGCGCCCGCGAACCCACGCCACCGTCGCGATCCTCGCCGTCCTGTCGCTCGCCATGCTCGGCGCCTCGTGTGGCACGGACGAGCAGGTCGCGTCGGCTCGGGCGAGCCAGCCCAAGCTCGACCGCTCGAACTTCGGCAACCCGGCCACCGCCAGGAACAAATGGTTCCCGCTCACCCCGGGCTACCAGTCGGTGCGCCTGGGCAAGGTCAACCGCGGCCATCGCCGCCTGGAGCACCGCCGCGTCTACACCGTGACCGACGTCTTCAAGACGATCGACGGCGTGCGGGCGGTCGCGGTCCTCGACCAGGACTTCGACGGCGGGCAGATCGGCGAGCAGGCGCTGGACTTCCTCGCCGTCGACAAGCGCGGCATCGTCTGGTACCTCGGTTCGTACACGGAGGCCTACGAGGGCGGCCGCTTCGTCAACGCCAACGACGGCTGGCTGGCGGGCGTCAAGGGCGCCAAGCCCGGGATCTACATGCCGGCCGACCCGAAGCCGGGCGGCGCTCCCTACGTCCAGGAGGACCAGCCCGGCAGCGACCCGACGATCGCGAAGGTCGTCAAGGCCGGCCGGCGCACGTGCGTGCCGTACACGTGCTTCAAGAACACGCTCGTCATCGAGGAGGACGGGTCGGAGAACAAGTACTTCGCGGCCGGCATCGGCGGCATCAAGACCGAGCCCAAGGGCGGCGGTGAGGAGGAGACCGAGGAGCTCATCAACGTCAGGAGCCTCAGCGCGAAGGGCCTGCGGGAGATCGGCGACGAGGTCCTCAAGCTCGACAGGCATGCCCGCAGCACGGTGGCCGGCGTCTACGGGCGCTCCCACGCCGCGAAGCGCAAGCGCTGAGCCCAGCATGAGCGCCCTCGTACGGGTGCAGGAGGTCTCCAAGACCTACCGCGAGGCAGGCGCCGAGGCGCACGTCCTGCGCGGCGCGAGCCTCGAGCTCGCCCGCGGCGAGACGACGAGCCTGATCGGCGTCTCGGGCAGCGGCAAGACGACGCTGCTGTCGCTGCTCGCGGGCCTGATGCGTCCCGAGTCGGGCACCGTGGTCTTCGACGGCCACCCGCTGAACGATCTCGACGACGCGGCGCGGGCACGGCTGCGCGCGCGCCGGATCGGCGTCGTGCTGCAGAGCGGCAACCTGATCCCGTTCCTGACCGCGTCGGAGAACGTGGAGCTTGCGATCGAGCTGGGCGGAGGTGGCAAGCGCCCCCGGGCCCGCGCACGCGCGCTGCTGGAGGAGGTCGGGCTCGCCGACCGCGCCGACCACGAGCCGCGCCGGCTGTCCGGCGGCGAGGCGCAACGGGTCTCGGTGGCGATGGCGCTCGCCAACGAACCCGACCTGCTGCTGGCCGACGAGGTGACCGGCCAGCTGGACTCGTCCAGTGCCGGTCGCGTGATGGAGGTCATCTTCGGCGCCTGGCGCGAGCGCGGCCTGACGGTGCTGTTCGTCACCCACAACGGCGAGCTGGCGGCGCGCGCGCAGCGACGGCTGCGGCTGCACGACGGCCGGGTGCTGGCGGTGTGACCGCCGCGGCCGCGATCGCGCTGGACGGGGTCAGCAAGCACTACGAGACGCCTGCGGGGCTCGTCCGCGCGGTCGACGAGATCACGCTGGACGTGCAGGCCGGCAGCAGCCTCGCGATCACCGGCGCGAGCGGCTGCGGGAAGTCGACGCTGCTCGGCCTGATCGGCGGCCTGGAGCTGCCGACGGCGGGGCGCGTGACGATCGGCGACGCGCAGATCTCCAGCCTGCCCGAGCAGGAGCGCGCGCGGCTGCGCCGCGACGAGCTCGGCTTCGTCTTTCAGGCCGACAACCTGCAGCCGTTCCTGACCGCGCTCGAGAACGTCGGGCTGCAGCTTGCGCTGGCCGGCTCGCGCAACGGCGGCGGCCGCGCGCGCGAGCTGCTCGGCGCGCTCGGGCTCCAGGAGCACGCCGACAAGCTCCCCGACCAGCTGTCGGGCGGGCAGCGCCAGCGCGTCGCGATCGCCCGCGCGCTCATCCACCGCCCGCGGCTGATCCTCGCCGACGAGCCGACCGGGTCGCTCGACGAGGACAACTCGCACGCGATCGTCGACCTGCTGCTGGCCGCTCAGGGCGCCGCCGGCGGCGCGACGCTCGTCGTCGTCACGCACGACCCCGCGGTGGCGGCACGGCTGGGACGGACGGTGCGGCTGCGCGACGGGCGGCTCGTCGAGCATGCGTAGCTTCGTCTGGCGCGAGCTCGTGCGCAATCCGCGGCGCACGCTGGCGTCGCTGGTGGGCATCGTCCTCGGCGTCGGGCTGTTCTCCGCGGTGCTGTTCTTCGTCGACGGCTCGGGCGCGACGATGACCCAGCGCGCGATCGCGCCGCTGGCGCTGGACATGCAGCGCGTGCTGTCCTCGCCGCTGGGCGGCGACCTGCGCCTGACGGAGCGGATCTCCGCGCGCGGTGGCGGCCGTTCGCTGCGGTCCAGGCAGCAGGCCACCGTGACGCTGACGGTCCGCAACCCGAGCGCGGTGCCGGCCAACGAGGTCGTCGCTGCAGGACGAGCCGCCCGCGGCGCTGGCCTACGTGCGGGGCACGATGCTGCGCGACGGAGCGCCGCTGCGCGCCGCGCGGCGCAGGCAACCCGCTCGCGCAGGGCGTGGCGGCGAGCGGGCTGAACATCGGCACGCTCGCACCCGGGCGCGACGGTGACGTTCACGTACCGGGTGCGTGCGCGGCGGGCGCTGAGCGACGTCGCGGCGCTGGCGCCGCAGGGACGTGTCTCGACGCGCGAGAACGTCGTGCCGGTGCGGGCCGACGCGCCGGCGAACCTCAGCGCGCAGCAGCTGAGCGCGCGGATCGCGCGGATCGGCGCGGTCGTCGCGGCCGACGCGCTGTCGTTCGCCGACCTGCCCACGGGCGCGCTGCGGTCCGGCGGCGCGCGCGTCGCCGGCCCCGTGCGCGTGTTCGCCTTCGACGAGCGCTACCAGCGCCGCTACCCGTCGATCCGGCTCGCCTCCGGCGGGTTCGAGCGGGGGTCGGCGCTGCTCAGCGCGGAGGCGGCGCGCACGCTCGGCGCGCGACCGGGAGCGACCGTGCAGCTCAGCGTGCCGGGCCGCCGCGCGCCGCTGTCGCTGCCGGTCAGCGGCGTGACCGACCTCGCGCGGGCCAAGCCGCTGTTCTACAGCCGCAGGACGAGCAAGCTCGAGGACTTCATCTACGTCCCGGACTCGGTCGTCGTCAGCCCGCAGACTTCCGGCGCGAGATCCTGCCCGCCTTCCAGCTGGCCAACGCCCGCCGCGGCAGCCGTTGAAGAGCTTGCCGCTCTCGGAGGTCGGTTCGCGCGCGAGATCCTGCCCGCCTTCCAGGTGGCCAACGCCCGCCGCGGCAGCTCGTTGAAGAGCCTGCCGGTCTCGGAGGTCGACGTCCAGATCGATCGCGCCCGGCTGCACACCGATCCGGGCCGGGCGCTCGCGCAGTCACGGGCGGTCGCGCGCTCGCTGGGGCGCGTCGCCCCCGGCCAGGACACGCTCATCGACAACATCTCCAACACGCTGCAGGTCGCGCGCGACGACGCCGCGGTCGGGCGCCGCATGTTCCTCTTCCTCGGCCTGCCGGGCGTCCTGCTGGCGGCGTTCCTTGCGGCCTACGCCGGCAGCGTCCTCGCCGGGGCGCAGCGGCGCGACCAGGCGAACCTGCGCGTCCGCGGTGCGCACCGCGGTCATCTGCTGCAGATCCTCGCCTACCGGACGCTCGCGCTCGCCGGCGCCGGGTCGCTGCTCGGCGTCGGGCTCGGGTTCGTCTCGCGCGCTGGCGGTGCTCGGGCCGGGCACGCTGCTGGAGGCCGCGACCGCGGACCTGGCGCTGTCGGCGCTGATCGCGATCACGGTCGGGATGGTCACGACCGCGCTCGCGCTCTACGTCCCGGGCCGGCGCTCGCTGCGCCGCGAGATCAGCCAGGAGCGGCGGGAGCTGGCGGCGACCTCGGCGCCGGCGTGGTGGCGCGACGCGATCGTGTTCGTCGGGTCTGGCGGTCGCCTTCGCGCTCGCGCTGCGCTTGGCGCACGTTCGACCCGCCGAAGGCGTCCGTGTCGGCGGGGCAGGCCGTGACGGCGCCGCCGCGGCTGCTGCTCGCCCCGCTCGTCGCCTGGTTCGCCGGCGTGCTGGTGGCGGTGCGCGCCGCGGTCGCCGTCAGCGCGCGGCTGCCGCTGCCCGCCGGCCAGCGCTTCGGCTCGCCGGTGTGGGGGACGCTGCGGCGCAGCCTGCGCCGGCGCTCGCGCTCGCTGGCGACCGGGATCGCGGGCGTCGGCCTCGTCGTCGCCTTCGGGACGGCGATCGCGCTGTTCGGCGCCACCTACGACGGCGCGAAGGCTGCGGACGCGACGTTCGTCGTCGGCTCGGACCTGCGCGTGACGCCGAGCGTGCTGAGCCCGCGACCGCATCCGCCGTCGTACGCGCGCAGCCTCGAGGTGCCGGGCGTCGTGGCGGCGACGCCGGTCGTCGCGAAGCTCGAGAACGCGGTCCTCGTCGGCCGCTTCGACCAGAACCGCCAGGATCTGACGGCGATCGATCCGGCCGGCTTCGAGCGTGTCGCGGCGCTGCGCGACGCGTTCGTGCAGGGCGGCTCGGCGGCCACGGCGATGCGAGCGTTGCAGGCACATCGCCGCGGGCTGCTCGTCGACGTCCAGACCGCCGACGACCTCTCGGTGAAGGTCGGCGACCACGTCAAGGTGCTGCTCGCGCGCGGGACCAAGCAGCAGACGCTGAGATCGCTCGAGGTCGTCGGGCTCTTCGACGCCTTTCCCGGCTTCCCCGAAGGCACGAACCTCGTCGCGAACCTCGACTACTACGTGGCGGCGACGGGCGTCTCGAAGGTCGACTACTTCCTCGCTCGTGCCGGCGACCGAAGCGACGCGGGCCTCGCTCGTGCCGCCGCGGCGCTGCGCTCGGGCCCGGGCCGCAGCGACCCGATCGACGTCGAGTCGCGCACGACGGCGCTCGACAAGGACCAGTCGAGCCTCGCCGCCCTGAACATCCAGGGCCTCGTGGACCTCGACTCGCTCTTCACGCTGCTGATGAGCGCGGCCGTGATCGCGATCTTCGTGTTCGGGCTGATGCTCGAGCGCCGGCGCGAGTACGTGACGATGCGAGCACAGGGGATGCTCGGCGGCGAGCTGCGCGCGCTCGTGCTCGGCGAGGCGGGCGTCGTCGCGCTGTGCGGCGTGCTTGCCGGGCTGCTCGTCGGCGGCGGGATGGCGGCGCTGCTCGTGCACGTCCTGCGCGGGCTCTTCATCCTGCCGCCGCGTCTCGTGCTCCCGGCGCTCGACGTCGCGGTGCTGGCCGGGCTTGCGGGGCTGGCGACGCTGGCCTCGGCGCTGGTCGCGACGGCGATGCTGCGCCGGCTGCGGCCGACGGAGCTGCTGCGCGAGGGGTGACGCGCTGAGCGTTCTCAGAACAGCGGGGACACCAGGCGCGCGGTGGCCGGGGCGGCGGAGGCGGCGGCGTTGCCGGCCGGGTCCTTCAGGGAGGCGGCGGGGAAGATGCTCGCCCCACCCGAGCCGGCGGCCACGGTGCCGTCCGTCGTGAGCGCGCCGAGCGTGGCCGTGACCGTCTCGCCGGTCAGCGCGGATGTCGTGCTGGACGTCGCGCCGTCGCCGCGCTTGTCGAGGTACTCGAAGCCGATCGGCGTGGGGGCGATGAGCCCCGCGATCGTCAGGGTCCCCGTCCTGGAGGAGCGTGATTCGGTGACGTCGGGGCTGGCCGGCACGCTGCTCGGCGCCAGCGCCTCGCTGAAGGTCAGCGCGAGGGTGTCGCCGGCCTCCATGAGGTTCGTGGTGGTCCCGCTGTCGCTCGTTGCGGCCATCAGCACCGGGCCGGCGAGGTCGCTGGGAGTCGTGGCGTTGAAGCCGGCCTGGTCACCGCCCGAGTCGTGTATGGCGCTCGGGCTCGCGGCGAGGGCGACCTTGAACGAGCCGACCGATGTGTCGGCGGCGCCGCTGCCCTCGTTGATCGAGAGCGTCGCGCCCGTGCCGGACGTCGAGACCGCACCGAGCGTTCCGCCGCTCGGCACGTCCGTCAGCGTCCACGGCGCCGTCGCGTTGGAGGTCTCGAGGGTCTCGCTGAACGTCGCCTTGACCTCGTCGACCTTGCCGTTGGCATCGCTGTCGAACATCTGCAGTGTCCTGAGCTTCGGCTTGGCGGGATCGCTCGGCGTCGTGGCCGCGGGACCCGTCTGGTCACCGGTGACGTCGGCGTCTGATCGGCGGTACCGGTGGTGCCTTGCCGGCCGTGCCTGTGTCGGCGGTGCCGCTGCCGGCGATGCCGCTGCCGGCGGTGTCTGTGCCGTCCTGGATCTTCGCCGGCACGGTGCTCGGATCGCCGGCCGCGTTGCCCGCAGCCCCGCCGACCGTCGTCGTCGTGGTCGTCCTCGCCGTCGCGTCGGAGGCGACGTCGGCGTGAGGCGCCGGCGCCTTGTCGTCGGCGCCGACCGTGACGACGTTGGAGTCGGCGCTGGCGCTGAACGTGCGGTACTCCGCGACGACCGTGTAGGTGTAGGCGCCGTCCGGCAGGCCGGGATCGGTGCAGCTCGTGCTGGCCGTGGTATCGCACACGGGTGCGGGTGTGGCACCGGACGTGTTGCGCAGCAGGGAGTAGCGCAGCGGGACGGTCTCTGCTGACGGCGCGTCCCAGGTGACGGTGGCGCCGCCGGACGCCGCCGTGGCGGTGACATCGGACGGGGGCCGAACGTGCCGACGCGCGCCGACGCTGTGCCCGCTCCCGTCGCCGTGAAGTAGGCGCTTGCGCCGCCGCCGAGGGCTCCGACGATCACGATCGTGAGTACCGCCATGCGACGGCTCCGGCGTAGGCGCTTCATGAGCGTGCGCTCCCGTTGTAGCTCAGCGAGAACGTCGCGTTCTTGCAGGCGTCCTGGTTGGTGGACAGGTTCAGCATCCGGATCGTCGGTGCCGCGACGCCCTGCGACGGCAGCGTCACGGAGGCCCCTGCGGCGATCCGCACCGGCTTCGTGGCCGACACGTCGGACTGCGTCACGGCGACGTTCGTGGCGGGGCTGCAGACCGCGCTGCTGCTCGAGGCGACCGTGACGTGCGCGTCGGTCACGAAGATCGCGACGGAGTTGGGGTTGGTCAGCTTCAGCGCGATCGCCGGGCCGGCGCGCCCGGGTAGAGCAGGCCGACGGCGTCGCCGCTGATCGAGAAGTCCTGGATCGACCCCGCCGCGACCTTCCAGCTGTACGTGATCTGGGTGAGGTTGCCGACGCGGTCATACGCACGCAGACCGAACTGGTGGCGGCCGTTGCTCGTCGCGGCGACCGCGTAGGTCAGCGGCGACGCGCAGGGCTTCGCCGGCCCGCCTTGGGATGGCACCTGGGCGCTGAACGCGCTGTTCTCCGTGGCGCACTCGTAACGGTCGACGTCGCTCGCCGGCGATGTCCAGGAGAAGTGCGAGGTCGAGACCGAGCTCGGGATCCGCCGGCTTGGTCGTGAATGTCACGGGCGGTGCCAGCCGGTCGATCGTGTACGTCGGGCCGTCGACCGGCAGGGTTCCGGCGAGGGCGTTGCCGGCCAGGTCCGTGATCGGGCCGGTGCGCACCAGCTTCAGCTGCAACGTCCCGGAGCCCGCCGGCGTGCCGGTCCCCGTCGAGGCGGTGACCGTCCGCGTCGTGGCGCTGCCCGTCACCGCGGTGATCGCCGGCGTTCCGGACAGGCCGCTCGCGGCGAGTGAGAAGTTCCCGGCGCCGACGCCGCTGACCGCCTCTGCGAACGTGACCGTCCAGGACACAGAGGTGGCGTTCGTCGGCGAGTTGCCGTTACGAGCGATCGACACGCCGCCCGTGCCTGGTGGCGTGGTGTCGAACGTGTACCGCTGGCCGGTCACCGGAGCCGAGGCGAGGGCGTTGCCCGCGGCGTCCTGGATCGTTGCGTTCGCCGTCAGGTCCAGGCCGATCGACCCGCTGTTGCTCCCGGTGGCTCCGGACGTCGAGGCCGTGACGGTCCACGTGGTCGACGTCGCGGACCCCGACGTCGCCGCGGTCGTGACGGTCGGCGCGGTGCCTGCGAGGTTGCTCGTCGCGAGCGTGAAGTTGCTCGTCGCCACGCTCTTCACCGGCTCGCTGAACTTCACCGTCCAGCGCAGCCGACTCGCGTTGGTGGGGTTCGCGTCGGCCCGGACGATCGAGGAGACCTTCGGGGCCGTGCGGTCGATCACCCAGCAGTACGACGTGGCGCTGCTGGTGTGGCCGGTCTTGTCCACCGCCGCACCTGGAACGTGTGCGTCCCCGCGGCCAAGCTGGCGTAGGTGATCCCGGGCTTCGCGCAGGTCGTGAACGCGCGGCCGCGTCCATCTTGCAGCGGAAGCCGGCCGCCCCGGAGAGCGTGTACGTGAAGGACGCCGAGGTGGCGTTCGTCGGGTTCGACGGCGCAGACGTGATCGTCGGCGCGGCGGCCCGCTGGCCGCCAGCGGCGGCCCAGGCGGCCCAGCCGCTCAGCGCGAGGACACTGAGCAGCGCCGCCGGCTTCAGCAGCCTGGCGCTCTTCGTTGTCCTCTGTGAAGGCGGGCGAACATCGGTCTCTCGCTCCTTGCGTGGTCGGACGTGTTTGTGTGCGATCGATGCGGCGCGACGCAGGTGGACGGCGGCGGAAGCCGCCGCCCCTCCACTGAATGGCGTGGTGCTACGAAGCTGACAGGTACAGCGGGAGGCGTCGCGCCCTGGCACGCGTCCTGGTTCGTCGACGGTCTCGATCATCGCGATCGTGACCGTGTCGTCGACGAAGCTGGGCGGGCTGCGAGATGTCTCCGGCGTGCTCGTGTCGTCGTACGAGGCGCCGGCGGCGGCGTCGCCGATCTTGAAGTCGGCCGCCGAGCAGCCGCCGCGGCCACCCGCTGTACCGCCGACGGTGGCGACGCTGACGGTGACCTTTGTGAGATGCTGGCTGCCGGAGCCGGGGTTCGTGACCCTGTAGGCCAACGTCTGCCCAGGCGGTCACGCCCGGCAGTACAGCGCGGGCCGGCTTGTGCCAAGGTTGGATGAACGTCCAGGTCGTGGACGTGCCGACCGTCGCCGAGCCGGCGCCCGTACCGCCAGCGGTGAAGTATGCGTATGCGCCGACGCTCAGGGCCAGCGATCCGACGACGGCCATGACGACTGCGCGCTTCTTGGTGAAATGAAACATTGGTGTTCCTCCTTGAGGGTGAGGGCCCGCCCCGAGAAGGCTCGGTGCGGGGGTGGCTTCCTGCTGCGACCAAGATGCAGTGCGCGGGCGGTCTTGCACATGGGCCACGGGGCCGGTCTTCGTGCACGTACATGAACGCTGCGGTGGTTCTTCTGGAATGTCAGGCTTGAAGAACCACTCGATTTGCAGGCACGATGTGGCCTGGCCAGGCTCTTCGCCGCGGCCGGCCAGCCGGGCCGCGCGACCGTTCACCGTGCAGCATTGATCTGAATCCGCCCCCCCGGAGGGAGTGAGGCCTGCAATCCCCCGGGCCTGGAGCCGGCGCTCCAGGTCGAGCGAGGCGATCTACGACGCCCGGCACGGTTTTCCGAGAATGCGCTTTATCTGATAACGCGCTGCTCGCCAGCGGCTATGCTCGTTCGTGTGCAGGGGAAAGACGGTGCATGGATGCACGACGATGGTCTGATGGCGCCCGCGGACGTGCCTTTGCGCGTCATCGTCGTCGACGATCACGACCTGTTTCGCAGCGGGCTGCGCCGGCTGCTGCAGGACCAGGACGCGCTGGAGGTGGTGGCCGACGCGCGCCGCGGCGAGGAGGCGGTGCAGCGCGTCGCCGAGCTGCGCCCGGACGTCGTCGTGATGGACGTCAACATGCCGGGAATGTCGGGAGTGGACGCGACGCGCGCGCTGCGGGAGGTCTCGCCGCAGACGGCGGTGCTCATGCTCACCGTCAGCGCCGACGAGGACGCGGTGCTCGACGCCGTCCTCGCAGGCGCCGCGGGCTACCTGCTCAAGGACGCGACGCTGCCCGAGATCGTCCGCGGCATCCGTGCCGCCGCCGCGGGGCAGTCGCTGGTCGCTCCCGCGGTGGCGAGCAGCCTGCTCGCGCGGCTACGCCGCCACGGCCCGCCGGATGCGCCGCCGCCCTCCGTCCCCAAGCTGTCGCCGCGTGAGCTCGAGGTGCTGCGCCTCGTCGTCGCCGGCTGTGACAACAGCGACATCGGCAGGCGCCTGCACCTCAGCACGGGCACGATCAAGCACCACGTATCGAGCACCCTGAGCAAGCTCGGCGTCGACAACCGCATCCAGGCCGCCGTACTGGCCGTGCGGCTGGGTCTCGCCGACGACCGCGACGCGCGATCAGCCTGACCAGGCGCGCCAGTCCGCGCGCAGGCGATCGTGCTCGCGTCGCAGCGCCGACAGCTCGCGCCGCAGCGCGCTGAGGTCGCGGCGGAAGCGGATGTGCCCGCGTGCGAGCGCGCGGTGGTCGTGGTCATCGACGACGAGCTTGTCGCTGCGGAGCTCATGCAGGCGCTCCTCGGTCTGCATCGACCAAGCGTCGCCGCTCAGCGCCCATGCATACCCTTCGGTCAGCCGGTCCTCGATCTGTGCCAACAGCGCCTCGGTTGCGCTGGAAGCCTCCGACACCTCGCGTAGCTCCGCCACCCGGGCAGTCATCGTGGCAAGGTCGGGTCTCATGTCACGAGGCTGACATCCAGGTGGCGTCGTCCGCAATGGGCCACCCGGCCCAGCCGCGTTCACACGCATAGCCGACCGGTCAGCACGCCGATCGCCGCGGCCCGGTCTGCGACCCCGAGCTTGGTGACGGCCGAGGACACGTGGCGTCGCACGGTCGCCTCGGCGATCGAGAGGTGCGGGGCGATCTCGCTCGTGCGCAGGCCCTCTGCCATGAGCTCGAGCACCTCGAGCTCGCGATCGGTCATCGACGGCCCACCCGGCGTCGTCGGCGCCGACCGCCCGCGCTCGCGCGTGCGCAGGCTCTCGAGCAGGCGAGCCATCAGGCGCCGCGAGATCGCGGCCTCGCCGTCCAGCACCCCGCGGATCGTCGCCGTCAGGCGGGCGGGATCGAGGTCGGTGCGCACATATCCCGAGGCTCCCGCGCGGATCGCCGCCAGCAGGGACTTCGGCTCGTCGCGGTCGGTGAGCATCAAGAGCTTCGTGCCGGGCAGCTGCCGATAGATCGCGTCGACGACCACGATCGCGCCGCCCCGCAGGTTCTCGTCGATGAGGCACACGTCGGGCCGGTCGCGCAGCGCGTTCTCGATGGCGGCGCTTGCGTCCAGCGGTTCGGCGCAGACTTCGAAGGCAGTCGGCTTCGAGCGCGAGCCTGATCCCGGCGCGCGTCGGCGCGTCGGGCTCGGCCAGCAGCACGCGGCTGACGCCGCTCACGGCAGGATCACGACGATCTCCGTCCCGGCCCCCGGTCGCGACTGCACGCGCAGCTGCGCCCCGATCTGCTCGGCCCGCTGGCGCATGCCCAGGATCCCGTGGTGACCGTCGCGCTGATGCAGCGACGTGTCGAAGCCGACGCCGTCGTCCGCGATGCGCACGTGCAGCTCGGGCTGCTCGGACATGCTCGACGCGGATGTGCTGCGCCTGCCCGTGACGCGCCGCGTTCGTCACGGCCTCCCCGACGATCCGCAGCACGGCCTCGCGCGCCTGCGCGGGTAGCTCCAGGCCGGGTACCGCGGACGCCTCGACCGTGGCCCCCAGACGACCGGCCGCCTCCTCGGCGACGCGCACGAGCGCATCGGCCAGTGGCTCGTCGGTCGGGCGCACGAGCGCGGAGATCACGCCGCGCGACTCGTCGAGTGCGCGACGCGCCGCGGTCCCGATCTCGCCTACGGCCTGCGGGGCGCCGTTGCGCCCGGCCAGCTCGCCGGCCTGCTGCACGATGAACGCCAGGTCCTGCGCCATGCCGTCGTGGATGTCGCGCGCGAGCCGCTGGCGCTCCTGCAGCACCGCGACCTGCTCGAGCTGTCGCTGCGCGACACGGATCTCCTGCACCCCGCCGATCAGCAGCGCGACGAAGAACCCCAGCCGCAGCACGTCGCCCGCGTAGAAGAAGTCCGAGTACAGGGACGGAAAGAGCGCGTAGTTCAGCCCGGCGAAGGCGGCGAGCGCAGCGCCGATGGCAAACCACAGCGTCAGCGCGTCATGCGTGCGCTCGGCGCGGCGGGCGAAGCCGAACGCGGCCGCGGCGAAACACCACACGACGAGAAGCTCCAGGGCGAGCACCACCGGCGCGCCGACGCTGGCCGGCCGCGACGATTGCCCCGAAGACACGTGCGGCGTGATCGTGCGTGGCAGCCAGTCGCCCGCCACCGCCGTCGCGATCGCGATCGCGAGCAGTGCCAGCCCGCACAGGCCGACGACGCGGCGAGTCGCAGCGGTCGGCCGCCGGACCGTTCGCGGCGCGGCGAACGCACCCGCGGCGAGCAGCGCAGCGGCCAGCGCCCCGGCGATGGCGGAGCCCCATGTGTCGAACATCCCCGGCCCGAGGTTCGCCATCGCGGGAATCGCCGAGAACAGCAGGTTCGCGCCCGCGAGCAGCACGAGCGCCGCCGTCAGCAGCAGATCGCCGCGGTCCAGGCTGCGCCGGAACCGGCCGTACATCAACTGCGCGGCCAGCAGCGAGATCAGCGCGCCTGCGGTCTCGACGGCCACATGCAACGACGGGTTGCGGTACGCGAAGCGCAGAACCGACGTCGCGTTGACCAGCAGCGTGAACGCGATCGCAGCAGCCCACGACGAGGACAAGCCACCATCGCGCACGCATGAGCAACCGGCCGGCCTTGAGACTGCGGCTGCGGCCACCGATCGATGGGGCCGACAACGCGAGTAGCACGATGAAACCTCCTGGAGATCAGACCACGAGCCGGAGAACTCGAGCAGTCTCGTGCTGCCCTGGACGCGCGAACCTTGTACCTATGGGAACGTCAGCTGTGCGCCCAGGTTGGCCATGTGACACATCTTTATGGTGCTGAGCCACCATGAGAGACACACAGATTTTCGGTCCGTCGTGTTTGCGGCGGCGAAGCTCGGGGTAGCGCCACGCTTCGCGACGACGGAAGGACGTGCTGCAGTTGGCTGAGGAGGTCGAGCTTGAGGTCAAGCTGCCGCGCGCCGAGACCGCGCCGGCCGTCGCACGGCACACGCTGACACGCTCGTACGCCGACCGCGTCGATCCCGACCTGCTCGCTGATGCGCAGCTGCTCGTCAGCGAGCTGGCGAGCAATGCCCTGCGCCACGGCCGGGGCGAGATCACCCTGCGTGCGCGCCTGGATGACGACCGCCTGCTCGTCGAGATCATCGACGAGGGCTCGGGCTTCGAGCGAGCGCTGCGCCATCGCGATTTCGAGGACGTCGGCGGGTGGGGGCTGGAGATCGTCGAGGACGTCGCCAGCCGCTGGGGCGTGCACGAGGGGACGACCCACGTCTGGTTCGAGCTCGAACGGCGGGGACCGCGGCTCGGCGAACCGGGCGACGCCGCGTAGCAGGATCGCCGCCGTCGCGGCCGGCTCACCTGGACGTGAACGCCTGTCCTAATGGAGAGGTGCAGCGACGTGTGATCGCCTTACAGTGGTGTTGTCGGTTCGTTGATGTGGCGGCGCACCGAACAGCGATGATCCAAGGGCGTGCCCGCCTGGCTCGTGGCGGGGCGTGAACAAGAGGGGGAGGGCGATGACCGGCGACGCGTTTGAGGCGCGCGAGCGTTCGCATGCCACCGAGGTGTACGGGTTCGATCAGCTGGCGATGACCTCCCAGCGCGACGGCGGCGTGCACGTCATCGCGTTGTTCGGCGAGCTCGACCTCGCCACCGCCGACACCGTCGACCGGGAGCTTCGCCGTGCCGAGGCGACGGACGCGAGCTCGATCGTCGTCGACCTGTCGGGGCTGACGTTCATGGACTCGACCGGTGCCCGGTTGGTCTGGCAGGCCGACGTTCGATCGCGTGCCGGCGACAACCGCCTGAGGCTGCGGCGCGGCCCGCGCGCCGTTCAGCGCGTGTTCGAGATCTCGGGCGTCGCCGACATGCTGCCCTTCGTCGACTGAGAGCGGCTACCGGTCGAGCTTGACGGCAAGGTCGTCCGGGAGCCTCTCGACGAGCGGCAGCGCCCGGACGAGGTTGCAGATCTCGAAGACGCGGTGGACGTGCTGCGGCCCCTTGAGGACGATCAGGCGACCGGCCGCCCGGCGGTGAGCCGTGACGATGACCTGCAGCCCGCTGCACGCGATGAACTCGAGGGCGCGGAGATCGAGCACGATGACCCGGGCATCGGTGCGCACCACGCGCTTGAGCTCGCGCTCGAGCGCCTCGATCGTCCAGCGGTCCAGCTCTCCCGCGAGCGCGATGACGTGCGAGTCGCCGTCGCGGAAGCTGTCCAACCTGAATGCCCCAGGATCGCGAGAGGATCCGGCGCATTCGTGGCTGGGGTCGGGCATCCGAGCCCACCTCTCTCATCGAAGTGAAACGAGCCGTCGATCCGGCACCCGGCTACAGAACCGTGCGCCGTACCCGCGGTCAGCGGCGCCTTATGAGCCCGTATCTTGGGGGCCGATAGGCCTCTGCGGATGATACGCGGGGCGCCGTTTTTCGCACATAAAACTTGCCGCCTGCGGGCTGCAGCCGGGCCGGCCGACGCAGCGCTCGGAGGCCACAGATAATCGGGATGTGCAGGAGCGCCGCACGAGCCCGGTCGAGCTGTTGTGGGACCTCGTCTTCGTGTTCGCCGTGACCCAGGTCACGACGCTGTTCTCAAAGGACCTCTCGTGGACCGGCTTCGGCCACGGGATGCTCGTGCTGGCCCTCGTCTGGTGGGCGTGGTCGGCGTACGTGTGGGCGGCCAACGCCGAGCAGGAGGAGTCGCGCGTGCTGCGCGGCGTCCTGCTGCTGGGGATGGTGTTCATCTTCATCGCCGGCGTCTCGCTGCCGCATGCCTTCGGCGACCGGGCGACGCTGTTCTCCTGCACGTACGCGTGCGTCCGCCTGCTGCACCTCGTGCTCTACGCGCACGCGTCAAGGCGCGGCACCGCCTCCTGGTCGGCGATCGCGGGGTTCGCCACGACGGTCGTCGTCGGCATGGCGCTGCTCATCGCCGGCTCGCTGCTCGATGAAGCGACACGCGTGTGGCTCTGGACGCTGGCGGTCGCGATCGACTACGCGGGTCCCGCCTGGCTGACCCGCGAGCGTCTTCGCGGCCTGCAGCGGGTGGCCGTCGCGCACTTCGCCGAGCGCTACAGCCTGTTCGTCATCATCTGCCTGGGCGAGTCGATCGTCGCGATCGGCCTGAGCGCGAGCGAGCGGCCCGTCGACGCGGACCTGATCGTCGCCGTGGCGCTGGGCCTCGTCGCGACCATCGGCCTGTGGTGGACGTACTTCGACCGCTTCGCCGCCACGGCGGAGGCGCGCCTGCGCGATCACGACGACCCCGTGCTGGCGGCGGCCGACGCCTACAGCTACCTGCACCTCGTGATCGTCGCCGGAATCATCATCTTCGCGGTGGGCATGAAGGTGACCATCCACGACGTCGGCGCACCGCTCGCCGATGTTCCGCGCCTGGCCCTCTGCGGCGGAATCGCGATGTACCTGCTCGGGAACGTGGCATTCCGGCTGCGCCTGGTCGGCGCGGTGGCGTACGCCAAGCTGGCGGGCGCCGCCGCGCTGCTCGCCGTGTTCGCCCTCGGTGGCGGGCTCTCCGCGCTCTGGGTGACGGCGCTCGCAACGCTCGTCCTCGTGGCGCTGTGCGCGCTTGAGACGCTTGAGCCCCGCGCTGCCTGACACGCGAGCTCGATCACGCCCCGTCCGTCAGGCGACGAGTGCTCGATGCGCCAGGATTGGGTGGTGCGAGTCCTGTTCTCGTCGCTGGGCGCGATCGGCCATGTGCACCCGCTGGTCCCCCTGGCCCAGGCTCTCAAGGCCCGCGGTCACGAGGTGCGCTGGGCGACGGGCCCGGAGAGCTGCGCGCGCTTGGAGCAGGTCGGCTTCGACGCCGTGCCGGCCGGCCTGACCCAACCCGATCGCATGGCCGAGTTCTGGCGCCGCCATGCCGCGATCAGGGAGCTGCCGCCGCAGGAGTGGCCACAGGTCATGTTCCCGAAGATGTTCGGCGAGATCAGCGCACCGGCGGCGCTCGCCGTCCTGCTGGCGCTCGTCAGGTCCTGGCGGCCCGCGGTGGTGGTGCACGACGCCGCCGAGTTCGCCGCGCCGATCGCGGCGGCGGTGATCGGCGTCCCCAATGTCACGCATGCCTTCGGCGCGCTGATCCCGGAAGCGAGGGTTCGGGCGGCCGGCGAGGAGGTCGCGGCGCTCTGGCGGGCAGAGGGCCTGGAGCCCCGGCCATACGGAGGCGCCTACGACCACCTGTACCTGGACATCTATCCGCCGTCGCTGCAGCCTCCGGGCGGCGACCACGTCGGCGCGCGGCAGCGTCTGCGGCCCGTCGCCTTCGACGGTGCGACGGGCGAGCTGCTTGCCGATGATCTCCTCGAGCGAACGGGACGGCCGCGGGCCTACCTCACCTTCGGCACCGTCTTCAACGTCAACGACACCTTCCAGGCCGCGCTGGCCGGCATCCGCGATCTCGGTGTCGGGCTGGTCGTCACCGTCGGCCCCAACGGCGATCCGCACGCGTTCGGCCCCCAGCCGGCCCACGTCGTCGTCGAGCGCTACATCCCGCAGACGCTGCTCCTGCCGGTGTGCGACGTCGTCGCCTCTCACGCCGGGTCGGGCACCGTGCTCGCCGCCCTCGCTCTGGGCATCCCGCAGCTGTGCATGCCCCAGGGCGCCGACCAGTTCCTCAATGCGGCGCGTGTCGCGCGCGCCGGAGCAGGGCTCGCCATCCCGCCCGTCGAGGTCGACGCGACCGGCGTCGGCAACGCCGTTCGCCAGCTCCTCGACGACCCCGAGTTGCGCCGCAACGCCGGCCTCGTAGCCGCAGAGATCGCCGCGATGCCGTCGCCCGACGCCGTCGCGAGCGTCCTCGAAACGCTGGCCTGAGAGCATCCGGATCGCCTTGCCCAACGCGGCGCGGCGTCGCGTGCGTGCGTGCTGCTACTCCTCGATGACGTCGATGACCTCGAAGACGCCGGACACGTGGTCGTTCTTGACGAACGCCGACAGCTGGCTCATCCGCGCATTCTCGGCGGCTTCGACGTCGCTGCGCCAGCGGTGGTAGTCGTCCTCGGTCATGTCGACCAGGCCGAAGGAGATGATCTCGTCCTCGTCACGGATGTTGCGCGCGTGGTAGATGCGCTGACAGCCCGGCGGCTTGTGCTCGCCCGGGTCCCATGCGCGGCGGAACTGGTCCCAGGCGCCGGTCTTCAGGCGACGGGCGGAGAACATGACCAGCATCTCGAAACCTCCTCGGTCTGGGAAACGAAACGTGCTTGCGGTCCGGGGCGCCATGCTCGCACGCCCGCGACTCCCCGCCTATCCCGCAGCGCTCTAGAATGCGCGGAGCGTAAGTAGCTCACGTTTCGTAAGCGACTTCGATATGGTTGTGCGTGCAACGAAAGGAACACGCATACACCATGCCCAAGCTGCTCCTCATCCCACTTGACGACACCGTCGTCTTCCCCACCATGGACATCAACCTCCCGGTCGACGCGACCGGCGAGGACCGCGTGCTGCTCGTGCCCAGAAGCAACGGGGAGTACGCGAAGGTCGGCACGATCGCCAACGTGACCGGCAGCATCCGCCTGCCCGGCGGAGGCCGCGGCGCGTCGCTTGAGAGCATCGCGCGCGGAGCCATCGCGGGCTCGGCGGAGAGCGATGCGCAGGGCCGCCTGCGCGTTGAGGTCACAGAGCACCCCGATGCCAAGCCCGTCGACGGGCGCACCCGCGAGCTCGAGCGCGAGTACCGCGCGGTCGTCGAGGAGATCCTCGCGGAGCGCGGCGCCGACGAGCGCGTCGGGGCGTTCCTGCGCTCCGTCGTCGATCCCGGTCCGCTGGCCGACACGGCCGGCTACAGCCCCGATCTGAACTTCGACCAGAAGGTCCGCATCCTCGAGACGCTCGACGTCACCGAGCGCCTTGAGCTCGCGCTGGAGTTCCAGCGCGAGCGGCTCACCGAGCTGCAGGTCCGCCGGCGCATCCGCACCGACGTCGAGTCCGGCGCCCAGAAGCAGCAGCGCGAGTACTTCCTGCGCCAGCAGATGGAGTCGATCCGCAAGGAGCTCGGCGAGGACGAGGGCAGTGTCACCGACGAGTACCGCACGAAGATCGCCGAGGCCGGCATGCCGGACGCGGTGCGCGAGCAGGCCGAGCGCGAGCTCGACCGCCTCGAGCGCGCGGGCGAGCAGAGCGGCGAGTCGTCGATGATCCGCACGTACCTGGACTGGCTCATCTCGGTCCCGTGGAGCAAGCGCTCCGACGAGGTCCTCGATCCCGTCCACGCGCGTGAGGTGCTCGACGCCGATCACGCGGGCCTGGAGGACGTCAAGGACCGCATCACCGAGTACATCGCCGTGCGCAAGCTTCGTCAGGAGCGGGGCGTCGAGATGGACCGCAAGGCTGGTGCCATCCTCACCCTGATCGGCCCGCCCGGCACCGGCAAGACCTCGATCGGCGAGTCGATCGCCCGCGCGACCGGACGCGAGTTCGTGCGCATGTCGCTCGGCGGCGTCCGTGACGAGGCGGAGATCCGCGGCCACCGGCGCACGTACATCGGCGCCCTGCCGGGCCGGCTCGTCCGTGCCCTGCGCGACGCCGAGACGATGAACCCGGTGATCATGCTCGACGAGGTCGACAAGGTCGGCGCCGACTGGCGCGGCGATCCGTCGGCGGCGCTGCTCGAGGTCCTCGACCCCGCGCAGAACCACGCCTTCCGCGATCACTACCTCGACATCGAGATCGACCTGTCGCAGGTCCTGTTCATCGCCACGGCGAACGTCGCCGAGACGATCCCCGGGCCGCTGCTGGACCGCATGGAGGTCATCCGCTTCGACGGCTACACCGTGGCCGAGAAGACGGCGATCGCCCGCGACTACCTGTGGCCGCGCCAGCGCGAGCGCAACGGGCTGCGCGAGGACGAGGTCGTCGTCGAGGACGACACGCTGAAGCTCGTCGTGAGCGAGTACACCCGCGAGGCGGGCGTACGCCAGCTCGAGCGCGAGCTCGGGACGCTGCTGCGCAAGACCGCGACGAGGATCGCCTCCGACGAGACGGTCGCGCCGGTCACGGTCGACGTCGATGCGGTGCGCGACGCCCTCGGGCGCCAGAAGGTGTTCCAGGAGGCAGCGGCGCGCACGGCGGTTCCGGGCGTGGCCACGGGCCTCGCGGTCACCGGCGTCGGCGGCGACGTGCTGTTCATCGAGGCCAACGCGATGAAGGGCAAGGGCGGGCTGACGCTCACTGGCCAGCTCGGCGACGTCATGAAGGAGTCCGCGCGGATCGCGCTCACGTACGTGCGCGCCCACGCCGCGGACCTCGGCATCGACGAGGACGCGTTCGAGGACCGTGAGTTCCACGTCCACGTGCCGGCGGGCGCGATCCCGAAGGACGGACCGAGCGCGGGCGTCACCATGACGACCGCCCTGGCGTCGCTGCTCAGCGACCGGCCCGTGCGCCACACCGTCGGCATGACCGGCGAGGTGACGCTGCAGGGCCGCGTCCTGCCGATCGGCGGGCTGAAGCAGAAGGTGCTCGCAGCGCACGCGGCGGGGCTCACGGACGTGATCCTGCCCGAGCGCAACCGCGCCGACCTCGACGACGTCCCCGAGGACGTCCGCGAGGCGATGACGTTCCACCCGGTCATGACGATCGACGAAGTGCTCGCGGTCGCCCTCGAGCCGGCGCGCACCGCGCCGGCGCTGGCCGCCTAGCGCACGCTGCTCGCGCGCCGGTGGTGGCTGTCTGGCCGCCGCCGGCGCGCTGCGTTCGGGAACGACCGAGTGGCGGAGCCGGCACTCGCGGAGGAAATGTCAGTGACCACCGAAAGCCGACTCCGCCTGCGCGTATGCCGCCGGGGGAGGGGTTGACGACGAAACGCGCGGGTGAGGAGCGGTGGCATCGGTCCACCGCCCCTACCCTCGCGGTCTGCGGTCGCGTCAGGTATCGGGAGCGCGACACGCGGTTCCTTGCTCACCGTCCCGTTTCCGGGACGTAGGCTGCCATGCTGAATGGGGGAGGGGTCTCCAGCGCGGCGTAAGAACCTGCGGGCATTCTGTACGGCGCACCTCAACCGCGGGTAAGGCGGGGCTCAGGCTGTCTTTAAGTTTCTGCGTGAGTCATCGAAGCGTCCGCGGGGAAGGGCCGGACGGGTCGCGCGCAGCGCCCACCAGATGACCAGCGGCTGCAGCGGCAGGCGCGCCCACAGCAGCGCGGGTGCGAGCGACGGATAGCGGTCCGGATGCAGCGCCATGTGCACGTTCGCCGGGAAGACGAGGACGAGCGTCGCGGCCAGCCAGAGCCCCCCGATCCGCCGCGTGCGCGGGAACACGACCATGACGGCGCCGGCGATCTCGGCCGCTCCGCTGGCGAGCACGAGCTCGTGCTGCGACGGCAGGTAGTCCGGCACGATCGCCTCGTACATCCGCGGACGCAGGAAGTGCAGCGCGCCCGCCGCCATGAAGAACACGGCGAGCAGCCGCTGGGACCACCTCACCGGGCCCGCAGCCCGTCGAGCGCGATGCCGAGGTAGCGCTTCCAGTCAAGCTCTGCGCCCGCGCGTTGCGCCGCCGCGACGTGGCCGAAGCCGCACATGATCGTCTTGATGTCGTCCACCGTCGCATCCTGGCGCATGACGCCTGCCGCCTGCGCTCGCCCGATCAGCGTCGCGAGCGCCGCGCGCAGGCGCTGCCGGCCGTGCGATCCGGCATCGCCCGCGCGCGGGCGGCCGCCGATGATCTCGCACCAGGCGACGTCGTCGGCCGCCGCGGTCGCTGCGCGCCAGATCGCCGCGCTGAAGACGTCCCACGCGTCGCCGTGCTCCTCCAGCGCCGCCTCGACCGTGTCGGCGAGACGCTCGAAGTGCTGCTCGGCGAGCGCTTCGACGAGCGCCTCCTTCGTCGGGAAATGGCGATAGACGGTGCCGACGCCGACGCCCGCGCGGCGCGCGATGTCCTCGACCTGCGCCTCCAGGCCGATCTCGGCGAAGGCCGAGGAGGCGGCTGCGACGACCTTCTCGCGATTGCGGCGCGCATCGGCGCGCAGGGGCCGGCGAGCGATGGTTGACAAGCGGAACCGTCCTTCCGTAGCCTGGCGCGTCGAAGCGGAACCACCCTTCATGTTAACGCGCGTACGCCTGGAGTACCCCGATGACCGATGCAGAAGCCGCTCAGCGGCGCAAGTGGCTGGCCCTGGCCCTCCTGGCCACCACGCAGTTCGTGATCGTCCTGGACGCCGCGATCGTCAACGTCGCGATCCCCTCGATCGGCAAGGACCTGCATTTCTCCCAGGAGGACCTCACCTGGATCCCCAACGCCTACGCGCTGACGTTCGGTGGCTTCCTGCTGCTCGGCGGCCGGATGGCGGACCTGCTCGGCCGCCGCCGGTTGTTCATGGCCGGCCTCGTGCTGTTCTCCGTCGCGTCGCTGCTCGGCGGGCTCTCGACGAGCGAGACGCAGCTCGTCGCCGCCCGCGCGCTGCAGGGCCTCGGTGCCGCGCTGCTCGCACCGTCGGCGCTGTCGATGGTCACCAACATGTTCGCCGAGGGCTCGGAGCGCAACAAGGCGCTCGGCGTCTGGGGCGCGGTGTCGGGCTCCGGCGGCGCCGCCGGCGTGCTGCTCGGCGGCGTGCTGACGGAGTACGCGGGCTGGGAATGGGTGCTCTGGGTCAACGTGCCGATCGGCGTCATCGCCGCGGTGCTCGCGCCGCGCCTGCTCGTCGAGAGCCGCCGCGAGGGCGGAACGCGCCACTTCGACGCGCTCGGCGCGGTCACCGTGACCGCGGGCCTGTCGCTGCTCGTCTACGCCCTCGTCGACACGATCAACGCGGGCTGGGGCTCGACGCAGACGCTCACGCTGCTGGCGGTGTCGGCCGCGCTGATCGCGACGTTCGTCGTCATCGAGCTGCGCTCGCCCCAGCCGCTCATGCCGTTCTCGATCTTCCGGCTGCGCACGCTGAGCGGGGCGAACGTCGTCGGCCTGCTCATCGGCGCCTCGCTGTTCGCGATGTTCTTCTTCCTGTCGCGCTACATGCAGCAGGTGCTCGGCTACAGCGCGCTGAAGGCCGGGCTCGCCTACCTGCCGCTGGCGATCGCGATCATCCTCTCGGCCGGGATCGCCTCGCAGCTCGTCACGAAGCTCGGCTTCAAGCCGATCCTCATCACGGGGCTCGGGCTCATCGCGGTCGCGCTGCTGTGGTTCGCGCAGGTGCCGGTCGACGGCGCCTACGTGACGCATCTCGTCGGCCCGATGGTGATCGCCGCGGTCGGGCTCGGGTTCGCGTTCGTGCCCGTCACGATCGCCGCCGTCAACGGCGTCTCGAAGGATGAGTCGGGCCTGGCCTCGGGCCTGATCAACACCTCCCAGCAGATCGGCGGGGCGCTCGGCCTCGCGATCCTCGGGACGATCGCCAGCTCGAAGACCGACGATCTCATCGCCGCGGCGCACGGCGCGCAGGCGGCGGTGCCCGGCGCGCTGACGGAGGGCTTCCAGCTCGCGTTCCTCGCGGGTGCGGGATTTGCCGTAATCGGGATCATCGCGACGCTCGTGTTCGTCAGCAACGAGGATTCCAAGACCGTGGTCGGAGCATCACCCGCGGAGCTGCCGATGGCGTAGTGTCGGTGCCTAGATGGTTGATTCCACGACCCGCACCGCCAGCTGACCGCGTCTCGCGGCCATCTGACGGCACCGGCCGCGGAATCAACCATCTAGTGGGCACCGACATGAGATCTGAGCTGAACATCCCGCTGCTGACCGTCGTGCGCTCGGAGGAGGACGGCGTGCACGTGGTCGCGCTCAGCGGGGAGCTCGACCTGCGCGCCGTCGGCGAGCTCGACGCCGCGCTGGCGGCCGCCGGAGAGCAGGCCCGGGTCTGCCTGGACCTGACGGGGCTGCAGTTCATCGACTCGACCGGCCTGGCCACCGTCATTCGCGCCCACCAGACGCTGACCGGCCATGGCGGGGCGCTCGCCGTCGCCTGCCGGGACGAGGGCCCGGTCCGCCGGACGTTCGAGATGACCGGGCTGCTGACGCTGCTGACCGTGACGGAAGACCGCGCGGGCGCGGTTCAGGCGCTCGGCTGATCGACGTCGAGCGCGAACTCGTGCTCGCCGAGCAGGACGACGAGCGGCTCGCCGGCGCGTCCGGCGAGGCCGAGCGGCATGGCGGGATCGTTCGTCTCGTAGTCGGCCGCGACGACGCTCGACCCGGGCAGCAGCGTCGCGAGGTCGCGGACCGCGCGGCCGAGCATCTCCAGGCCGCCGAGCGCACCGGCGACGCGCCCGTCCGTGGCGTCGACCTCGAACGGCGGCAGCCGGTGCATGAACGGCAGCGGCGGCAGCGCGACGTCGCCGGCGGCGTCGTGCGGCAGCTCGCGCGCCCCGTCGGCGCCGTGGACGACGATCGCGCGCAGCCGCTCGCACTCGACGATCGCCGGCTGCGCACCGTCGAGCGCGACGCTCACGCGCAGCGCGCCCGAGCCGTGCAGCAGCTCGCGTGCGAGCGCGATGGCGAGGTGCAGCTCGTGATCGGCGGCGGACGTCAGGCTCACCCGGCTTCGAGGCGGGCGTGCGTGAAGCGGTAGAGCGCTCGCCCGTGCCAGGCGGCGTCGCCGTAGCGCTCGCGCAGCGCGGCGGGGACGGAGGCGTGGTCGTAGGCGACGCGGCGATGCTCGATCGTGCCGTCCTCGTGCAGCAGCGCGTACGCGGCGCGATGGTCGCCGTCGAACGGCATGCCGACGCTGCCGGGGTTGACGAGCTCGATCCCGCCGATCGCCGAGACGCGGCGAAACGGCAGGTGCGTGTGGCCGAAGACGAGGCGCGCTCTCGGTCACGCCGTCGAGCAGCTCCGCCTCGTCGTCGCCCGGCTCGGGCGTGAACGAGCGCACGTCGCTGACCGGCGAGCCATGCCACGCGCGCGTGCGGTCGTCGACCGGCGCGCTCTGGTCGAGCGCGCCGAGCTCGTCGACGAGCGCGTCGCCGAGCGCAGCACGCGCCGCGAGCGCGGCGCCGTGGGCCGGATCGGGCAGGCCGTCCGGGGCGGCCGTCCAGCGCTCGCCGTTGCCGCGGATCCACGTCGCGGGGGCGAGCTCGCGCAGCCGCGCGACCGCCGCCTCGGGCCACGGGCCGAAGAGCGCGACGTCGCCGCCGACGAGATAGGCGTCGGCGCCCTGCCCGGCGGCATCGGCGAGCACGGCCTCCAGCGCCGGCAGGTTGCCGTGCACGTCGTACAAAAGGGCGAGCATGCTTCGTAGTGTTACCGGCGGTGGACGATCTCAGCCTCACCGGCCCGAGCCTGCGGGTGCGGATCCCGCGCGAGGACGACGCGGGCGCGCTGTTCTCCGAGGCGTCGAACCCGGAGGTGACGCGCTGGTTCTCCTGGGGCCCGTACTCCTCCGAGGCCGAGGCGCGGTCCTACATCGCGCGCCTGGCGCCGCAGCGCGCGCGCGGCGAGCAGCTCGACCTCGTCGTCGAGCACCTCGACGCGGGCCCGATCGGCATCACCGGGCTGAGCGAGTTCGCCCAGCGCGACCGCCGCGCGATGATCGGCAGCTGGCTCGGGCGCGCGTGGTGGGGGACCGGCGCCAACCACGAGGCCAAGGCGCTGATGCTCCACCTCGCGTTCGTCCTGCTCGGCCTCGATCGGGTCGGCGCGTACGCCAACGTCGAGCACGAGCGCTCGCAGCGCGCGCTGGAGCGCGTCGGCTTCCGCCGCGAGGGCGTGCTGCGGCGCTATCACCGCCACGGCGCGCGCGCGCTCGACGTCGTCGTCTTCGGCCTGCTGCGCGCGGAGTGGGAGACGGGACCGCTGGCCGCCGTGCCCGTCGCCGTGGAGGGCAGGCCGCCGCCGGCGTTCGTCTTCGCCGAGTACTCCCCGGCGCCGGCCGAGCTCAGCCCCGGCGGGCGTCCCAGCTGAACCCGCGCACCGCCAGGACGGCGCCCAGCCCGCCCCAGATGAGCAGCACCGCGAGGTCGTCGAGGTGGTCGGCGAACGGCGCGCCGGTCACCATCGCCGCCGACAGGCCGTCGATGAGATGCGTCAGCGGCAGCGCCTGGGCGATGTCGCGCAGGAAGACGGGGGCGTTGTCGGCGTCGTAGAAGACGCCGCTGAGGACGATCACCGGCAGGAAGATCGCGTTGACGTACGCCGGCGCGGAGTCGAAGTTCGGGATCGCATGCGACAGCGCGACGCCGAGCGCGGCGAGGCAGGCGACGCCGGCGCCGACGAAGACCGCGAGCATGAACCAGTCGTCGGGCAGGCCGACGCCGAACACGAGCGCGCCCGCGCCGATGACGATCGTCAGCTGGATGACCGTGTTCGTCACCGCGTGCGCCGCGAGGCTCGCGAGGTAGACGCCGCTCGGCAGCGGCGTGCCGCGCAGGCGCTTGAGGACGCCCTGCTCGCGCAGGAACACGAGGTTCATCGCGAGCGCCACGAACGTCGTCGTCATGATGCTCATCCCGGCGATGCCGGGCACGATGACGTCGAGGTCCTGCTGGCTGCCGGAGAAGATCGCGCCGAACAGCGCGAGGAACAGCAGCGGCAGCACGAAGTTGAAGAACGCCGCGCTCGGGTTGCGCCAGAACATCTTGCGCTCGAGGCGATACTGGCGCCAGGTCAGGGCGAACGCGCCCGTCATCGCGAGGACCGGCCTTCCGATAGCGCGCTGACGACGGTCGAGCAATGGCGCGCTGTCATCGCGCCGGCTCCTCGTGCTCGGAGGTGAGCTCGAGGTAGACGTCCTCGAGCGAGGGCCGGGTGACGCTGAGATCCTCCAGGCCGGTCCCGCGCGCCAGCGCCGCGCTCGTGAGCTGATGCAGCAGCCCGGTCGGGTCGTCGGTCTCGCGGGTGACGTGCTCGCCGCTCTCGTCGCGCCAGCTCACGCGGTAGCGCGAGGAGGCGCCGACGCCGAGCTGCGCGGGCGCGCCGACGGCGAGGATGCGCCCGTCCTTGACGATCGCGACGCGGTCGCAGAGCGCCTGCGCCTCGTCGAGGTAGTGGGTCGTCAGCAGCACGGTCTTGCCGAGATCGGCGAGCGCTCGGATCGTGTCCCACGCCGCGCGCCGGGCGGCGGGATCGAAGCCGGTCGTCGGCTCGTCGAGGAAGATCAGCTCGGGATCGCCGACGAGCGCGAGCGCGAAGTCCAGCCGCCGCGCCTGCCCGCCCGACAGCCGGCGCGCGAGGACGTGCTCGGACTCGCGCAGCCCGGCGAGGTCGATGACCTCCTCGACGTCGCGCGGGGCGGGGTAGAAGCCCGCCCAGTGCGCGACGAGCTCGCGCGGCGTCGCGTGGCGGTAGATGCCGCTTGACTGCAGCACGATCCCGACGCGCTCGCGCAGCGCGCGCGGCCGTCCGCCGGGGTCGTGGCCGAGCACGGAGACGATCCCGCGGGTGCGCTCGCGGTAGCCCTCGAGCACCTCGACGGTCGTCGTCTTGCCCGCGCCGTTGGGGCCCAGCAGGCCGAAGACCTCGCCGCGCGCGACCTCGAAGTCGATGCCCCTGACGGCCTGCACGTCGCCGTAGGACTTGTGCAGGTCGCGCACGAGAATGGCCGGGGCATCTGAATCCACGCGGCGAAATCATGTCAAGATCGTTCGCGGCGTCCTTCAGTGCCCCGCTGCGCCTGCATCGACATCGGTTCCAACACCACGCGGCTGCTCGTCGCGGAGGGGGACGGCACGCGTCTGCGCGAGCTCGTCTCCGAGCGTGCGTTCACGCGCCTGGGGGCCGTGGGCGCTGGCGCGGTCGGGCAGCGGAAGATCGCCGAGGTCGCCGAGGTCGTCGCGCGCCAGGCGCGCCTCGCGAGCGATCTCGGCGTGCACTCGATGCGCGTCGTCGCGACCGCTGCGGTGCGGGAGGCGAGCGACAGGCGCGCGCTGATCGCGGCGATCGGCGCGGCCTGCGGCGCGACGCTCGAGATCCTCAGCGGCGAGGACGAGGCGCGGCTGGCGTTCCACGGCGCGATCGCGACGCTCGCCGAGCCGCCGCCCGGCCTGCTCGCCGTCGTCGACGTCGGCGGTGGCTCGACCGAGCTCGTCGTCGGCACCGCGGCCGGCGGCGTGACATGGTCGGTCTCGCTGTCGGTCGGCTCGTCGGGCCTGACCGACGCGGACCTGCCGTCCGATCCGCCGACGGCGGCCGAGATCGCGTGCCTGCGCGACAAGCTCGCCGGGGTCTTCGCGCCGGTGCAGGTGCCGGCCGGCCTGGCGGCCGCGTACGCGGTCGGCGGCAGCGCGACGTCGATGCGGCGGCTGTTCGGCGTCGCGCTCGAGCGCGACGCGCTCTCGCGCGGGCTGCAGGCGCTCGTCACGCGGCCCGCCGCGGAGGTCGCGCTGCGCCTCGGGCTGCACGCCGAGCGCACGCGGCTGCTGCCGGCCGGGATCCTGCTGCTCGACGCCGCGTCGCGCGCGCTGCGGGCGCCGCTGCGGCTCGCGGACGGCGGGCTGCGCGAGGGGATCGTGCTCGAGCAGCTGGCGGCGCTGGCGGCGGGGTAGCGGTTGCGCGGTGTCGCTCGCGGTGTGGGCGGGGCGCCGGCGCCCGCGAACTGCATCGATGAAGGAAGGGCGGGTCGGGGCCCTGGGGCGCTCGCCACCGGCGTCTGCGGCTGACGGCGATGCTCGCAAGGGGGTCTTGCGTCTAACCGGCCACATAGGCGCATAACACGCAAGACCCCCAGCGCCGGTGACCATCGTGTCGCTTTCTGATCCATATCCGATCACTATTCGACACGATCACCCGAAGGATCGCCCGGGGCTCAATCACCCACCCGTCATCGATGCTGTTCGCCGGCGGCTGATCCGCCGCGAGCATCCGAGTACTCCGAGGCGCTGCCGTCCCGGAGCGCAGCAGCCGTGAACACGATGTTCACAAGACCGTGACCCGCACGAGCCCCGCGGATACTCTGATTGCAGCGAGATGACGACCCCGGAGACCGAGACCGCGCTGCAGGAGTCGATCGGGCAGATCGAGCCCGCGCCCGAGCCGCCGCCGCCGGCCGACCTCGATCTCCACGACAAGTCGCTGTACTTCGGCCGCGAGCTGTCGTGGCTGGACTTCAATGACCGCGTCCTGCAGCTCGTCGAGGACTCCGGCGATGCCGCTGCTGGAGCGCGTCAAGCTCGCCGCGATCTGGAGCTCGAACAACGACGAGTTCTTCCAGATCCGCGTCGCCGGCGTCCACGACCAGGTCGACGCCGGGCTGGAGGACCCCGGCCCCGACGGGCTGACGCCGTCGGAAACGATCGACGCGATCCGCGAGCGCGTGCTGGCCCAGCGGCAGCGCCTCGAGGAGACGGTCCTCGGTGAGCTGTTCCCGGCGCTCGACGAGCACGGCCTGCGGATCATCCCGCTCGCCGAGCTCTCCAAGTCGCAGCGCAAGGCGCTCGCCAAGCGCTTCCGGCGCCAGATCTTCCCGGTGCTCACGCCGCTCGCCGTCGGCCAGGGCCGGCCGTTTCCGTACATCTCGAGCCTGTCGCTGTCGCTCGCCGCGCTCGTCCGCGATCCGGTCAGCAACGAGGAGACGTTCGCGCGCGTCAAGGTCCCGACGGAGATGCTCGACCGCTTCGTCGAGGTCGACGACACGCCGAACGCGTTCGTGGCGCTCGAGGAGGTGATCGCCGCCAACCTCGAGGCGCTGTTCCCGGGGATGGAGGTCGTCAGCCACGGCTTCTTTCGCGTCACGCGCGACGCGGACTTCGAGGTCTCCGACGAGGCCGACGACCTCCTGCAGGCCGTCGAGGCCGAGCTGCGCCGCCGCCGCTTCGGCGAGGCCGTCCGCCTCGAGGTCGACGCCAACATCGATCCCGGCGTGCGCGAGCTGCTGCGCCAGGCGCTCGACCTCGAGGAGCGCCAGGTCTACGACGTCGAGGGCATCCTCGGCCTCAGCGACTTGTGGCAGATCTACGGCGTGCGCGGCTTCGCCGAGCTGCGCGACCCGCCGTGGACGCCGGTCACGCAGCCGCGCCTGCAGGGCAAGGAGTCCGAGCACGTCAACGTCATGGCCGAGATGCGGCGCGGCGACATCCTCGTGCACCATCCGTTCGACTCGTTCGCGACGTCGGTCGAGCGCTTCGTCGAGCAGGCCGTCTCCGACCCCGACGTGCTCGCGATCAAGCAGACCGTCTACCGCACCTCCGACGACTCGCCGCTCGTCCCGGCGCTGATCCGCGCGACCGAGCGCGGCAAGCAGGCCGTCTGCATGGTCGAGCTCAAGGCGCGCTTCGACGAGCGCGCGAACATCACGTGGGCCCGCGCGCTGGAGCAGGCCGGCGTCCACGTCGTCTACGGCTACCCCGGCCTGAAGACGCACGCCAAGTGCATCCTCATCGTGCGCCGCGAGGGTGACGGCGTGCGCCACTACGTCCACATCGGGACCGGCAACTACCACCCGAAGACCGCACGCCTCTACACCGACTTCGGCCTCTTCACATGCGACGAGGAGATCGGCAACGACGTCGCGGACATGTTCAACTACCTCACCGGCCTCGCGCGCCCGCTGGAGTACCGCAAGGTCCTGATCGCGCCCCACGGCATGCGCGAGGGGATCATCGCGGAGATCGACCGCACGATCGCCTCGCACGAGCGCGGCGAGCCCGCGCGGATCCGGATGAAGATGAACTCGCTCGTCGACCGGCGCTGCATCCGCGCGCTGTACCGCGCGTCGCAGGCGGGCGTGCCGGTGTCGCTGAACGTGCGCGGCATCTGCTGCCTGCGCCCGGGCGTCCCGGGCATCTCGGAGAACATCACCGTGACGAGCGTGCTCGGGCGCTTCCTCGAGCACTCGCGGATCTACAGCTTCGACCGCGACGGCGAGACGCGCGTGCTGATCGGCTCCGCCGACCTCATGCCGCGTAACCTCGACACGCGCGTGGAGCTCATCACGCCCGTCGAGGATCGCGACCGCCCGCGCGGACCTGCTCGACACGCTGGAGCGCTCGCTGGCGACCGACGTGTGGGCCTGGGACCTGCAGTCCGACGGCTCGTGGCACAAGCGCGAGCCGGGCGATCCGCCGCGCTCGGTGCAGCGCGAGCTCATGGTCCTGCACGCCGCACGAGCAAGCGAGAGCTCGCCGGTGGACGAGGAGTGACGGCGCCATGAGCGAGCGCCCGGCGCCCGCCCGCGGGGCGCCGCAGGACGCCCGCGTGCACGCCCCGGCCCGTGGCAACAAGCGCCTGAAGCGGCTCCTGGAGGCGGTCGACGGCGACCTGCAGGTGAAGGCCTGGTGGCACGCGGCGGCGGTCAACGCCGAGCGCCTGAACATGTCCGACCACTCGTGGGTCCACATCCAGATCGTGCTGAACATCGCGCTGCGCCTCGTCGCGGCTGCTGTTCGCCCGCGGCGTGACCCCGAGCGTCGTCGCCGACCACGGGCTCGACGTGCGCGACGCCGAGGTCGTGATCGCGGGCGCTGCGCTGCTGCACTGCGTCGGCATGTCGATCCACCGCACCGACCACGAGGCCTACTCGCTCTTCCTCACGGCGGACAAGCTCCCGCAGCTGCTCGAGGGCATCTACGAGGAGCCGACGCGCTCGATCGTCGTCGCCGAGACGATGCACGCGATCATCTCGCACCGCTCCAAGGGCGATCCGCTCACGATCGAGGGCGCGATCGTGCGCGTCGCCGACGCGCTCGACATGGCCCGCGGGCGCTCGCGCGTGCCGTTCGAGGCCGGGCACATGAACATCCACTCGCTGTCGGCGTACGCGATCGAGGAGGTCAGCATCGCCTCGGGCGGCGACAAGGCCGTCCGCGTCGAGATCGCGATGTCCAACTCGGCCGGGATCTTCCAGGTCGACGAGGGGCTGGGGACGAAGCTGCGCGGCACCCCGCTGGAGCGCCACATCGAGGTCGTCGCGCGGATCGAGGCCGAGCACGAGCAGCGGCTCGTGCCGATCTTCCGCCTCTGACGCGAGCAGCGGCTGCGCGCCAGCGCGTGATCTGGCCGGCCACGGATGACGCTAAGGGCCTGCAACTGTCCACTTCGAGTCCGGAGGCACGTTTTCGTGACCGACTCAGCACTGCGTGAGCTCGCAAGACGATCCGTCTTCGCGCAAGCGCTTCATCAAGATGCTCGGCGGTGCCGGCGCGGCGAGCGCGCTCACCGTCGTCCTGGCCGCGTGCGGGGACGACAAGGCCTCGTCGGCGAGCTCCTCGTCGTCGTCGGGCACGACGGACATGCAGAGCAACACGTCGGATCTGAAGATCCTCAACTACGCGCTGACGCTCGAGTTCCTCGAGGCCGACTTCTACGACAAGGTCATCAACAGCGGCCTCGTCAAGGATGCGGCCACGGTCGCGATCGCGAAGAAGTTCGGCGAGACCGAGCAGCAGCACGTCGACGCGCTCAAGGCGACGATCAAGAAGCTCGGCGGCACGCCGGTGACGGCGCCGAAGACGAAGTTCGAGCCGACGCTCGCCAAGGGCCTGAAGGCCGTCCTGCAGACCGCCGCCACCGTCGAGAACCTCGGCGCCGCCGCGTACCTCGGGCAGGCCGGCAACATCAAGAGCAAGGAAGTGCTCGCCGCCGCGCTCTCGATCCACTCGGTCGAGGCACGGCACGCGGCAGCGCTGAACATCCTCGTCGGCCGCGGCTTCGGCAGCGGCAAGGGCGGACTCAAGGGCGCGCTGCCCGACGGCGCGTTCGGCAAGCCGATGGACGACAAGGCGGTCCTCGCGGCCGTCAAGCCGTTCCTGGCATAGACCCCACCACGATCACGAAAGCGAGATCGCACATGGCTTCATCGCGACTGGTGGCACCGGAGCTTGCCACCATCAAGGTTCACGGTACGACGCGTCAGGCGTTCCTCATGCGCTCGACCCTCGCCGCAGGCGCCGCCTACGGCGCGCTGTCGACGACGGGCCTCATCACTCAGGCGCTCGCCCAGTCGGGCGGCGGCGACGTCGACATCCTCAACTTCGCGCTCACCCTCGAGTACCTCGAGACCGACTTCTACACCCGCGCCGCCAAGCAGGTGAAGGGGCTGTCGAGCTATGAGAGCAGGCTCACGAGGGAGCTGCGCGACAACGAGGCGGAGCACGTCGATGCGCTCGTCGCGACGATCAAGAAGCTCGGCGGCAAGCCCGCCGCGAAGCCGACGTTCGACTTCGGCGGCGCGTTCGGCAGCCGCGCGGCGTACCTGAAGACCGCCAACACGCTCGAGGACACGGGCGTCAGCGCCTACAACGGCGCCGGCCCGATGATCGCCTCGGTCGAGGTGCTCGCAGCGGCCGGCAGCATCGTCCAGGTCGAGGCGCGCCACGCGGCGATGATCCGCCTCGCGCGCGGCAAGGCGCCGGCGCCGTCGGCGTTCGACAAGGCCAGCCAGATGGACACGGTCCTCGCAGCCGTGAAGCCGTTCATCAAGTCCTGAGCGGGGCGCCTCCGGCGGGCCTTGACATGTGACCAAATAGTCACCTATCCTCCAAGGCATGGACGAGGTCTTCAAGGCGCTTGCGGACCCGACGCGCCGCAGCCTGCTCGACGAGCTCTTCGAGCAGGACGGCCAGTCGCTGAGTGCGCTCGAGCAGCGGCTGCCGATGACGCGCTTCGGCGTCATGAAGCATCTGAAGGTGCTCGAAGAGGCAGGTCTCGTGGTCGCGAAGAAGCGCGGCCGCGAGAAGCTGCATTTCTTGAACCCCGTCCCGATCCGGCTCGTCCACGACAGGTGGGTGAGCAAATACGCGGAGCCCTGGGCCGCAACGCTCACGGGGCTCAAGCGCAGGCTTGAGGAGGCAGCGATGGAGAAGGTGTTCGAGATCTACATCAAGACGACCCCGGAGCGCCTCTGGCAGGCGATCACCGACAGCGAGATGCGCAGCAAGTACACGTTCGGCGTGGGCATCGAGTCCGACTGGACGCAGGGCTCGCGCTACCAGGCCGCTCATCCGAACGGTCCGACGCCGATCTCCGAGGGCGAGAACCTCGAGGTCGATCCGCCGCGCCGGCTCGTGCAGAGCTTCAACGCCCTGTGGGGCGAGGACGTCAAGAGCGAGGGCACCTCGCGCGTGACCTGGGAGATCGAGCCGGTCGCCGACTCATGCCGGCTGACCGTCACGCACGACCAGCTGCGCGAGGACGCCAACGACCAGCTCTACGGCGGCTGGCCGATGATCCTCTCCGGCCTGAAGACGCTGCTCGAGACCGGGGAGACGCTCACGACGCCGGGCTCGTTGATGTACGCGCAGGCCTGACGAGACGTCGCCGGGGCGCCGCCGGCCAGCGCGGCGGCGTCTCAGCGCCGGCTACCAGTGCACGCCCTTCATGATGTTCGCCATCGCGATCTGCTCCATGTTCGCGCGCTCCGCGGTATCCGGTGACGTCTCGCCCTTCGACGCGGCCGAGTCGGGGAAGACCTTGTAGGCCATGTGGAGGATCTGGTCCATGACCTTCGGCGCGAGCGCATGGAGGACCTCGCCCGCCGTCCCGAGGCGCGTGTTGATCTCCTTCGGGCGCGAGCGCATCGCCTCGCAGATGAGGTCGGCGGCCTCGTCGGGGCTGATCGTCGGGAAGTGGTCGTAGAGCTTCGTCGGCGCGATCATCGGCGTGCGCACGAGCGGCATGTGGATCGTCGTGAACGTGATCCCGTCGCCGACGACCTCCGACGACACGACGCGCGTCCACGAGTCGAGCGCCGACTTCGACGCCACGTAGGCGCTGAAGCGCGGCGGGTTGGTCTGCACGCCGATCGACGACACGTTGACGACGTGGCCGGACTGGCGCTCGCGCCAGTGCGGCAGCAGCGCCATGATCATCTTGATCGCGCCGAAGTAGTTCAGCTGGATGGTGCGCTCGAAGTCGTGGAAGCGGTCCTCTGAGAGCTTGATCGAGCGGCGGATCGAGCGTCCCGCGTTGTTGACGAGGAAGTCGATCGCCGGATGGTCGGCGAGCATCCGCGCCACGACGTCGTCGATCGACGCCATGTCCGACAGGTCGGCGCTGTAGACGTGCGCCGTGCCGCCGAGCGCCTCGATCTCCTCGCGCAGCGCCTCGAGCTTCTCGACCCCGCGGGCGACGAGCAGCGGGATCCCGCCGGCGGCCGCGACCTTCAGCGCCGTCGCGCGGCCGATCCCGCTCGACGCGCCGGTGATGATCACCGTGCGCCCGTTGATGGCGCGCTCGAACGAGCTGTCCTTGAAGAGATCGGGGTCCAGCGAGCGCTCCCAGTAGTCCCACAGCTTGTCGGCGTACGTGTCGAGCTCCGGCACCTCGATCCCCGAGCCGGCGAGCGCGCGCTCGGTGTCGCGCGTGTCGAACTGGGGCCGCAGCGCCATGTGCTCGAGGACCTCCTCCGGGATGCCGAAGTCGGCAAGCACCGTGCGGCGGATGTCGCGCAGCTGGGGGAGCTTCATGAGCATCGACAGCGTGCCCTTCGGCAGCGCGTCGGTGAGGCGCTTGTCGACGCGGATGCGAGCTGCGGCGCGTGCGCGGCCTTCGCGAACGCGTTGAGCGACTCGCCGACGCGCATCGCCTTGGGGTTCGTCAGGTGGAAGGCCTGGAAGTTCAGCCCCGGCTTGTGGGCGATGTGGTCCATCGCGCCGGCGACGAAGTCGACCGGCACGAGGTTCGTGTAGCCGAGCTCCGGGCCGATGAGCGGAAACCACTCCGGCAGTGCGAAGCGCGCCTTCTGGATCGCCTTGAAGAAGTAGTAGGGCCCGTCGATCTTGTCCATCTCGCCGGTCTGGGAGTGCCCGACGACGATCGCCGGGCGGTACACGCGCCAGGGCACCGCCGCCTGCTGGCGGACGAGCTGCTCGGACTCGAACTTCGTGCGGTGGTAGGCCGACGGCAGCCTCTGGCCCTCGTCGAACATGTCCTCGCGGAAGAGGCCCTTGAACTCGCCGGCGGCGGCGACCGACGAGACGTGGTGCAGCTGGCCGGCGTGCAGCGCGTTGGCGAGGTCGACCGCGTTGCGCGTGCCGGCGACGTTCAGCCGCTCGTTGACCTCCTCGTCCGCCGTCATGTCGTAGATCGCGGCGAGGTGGAAGAAGTGCTCGATGTTGCCGTCGAGTGCGGCGATCTGCTCGTCGGAGAGGCCGAGGCGCGGCTCCTGCAGATCGCCGACGACGGGCTTGACGCGGGCTACGGCGCCTTCGCCCCAGCGCTCGACGAGCGCGTCGAGGCGGTCCTGCGAGCCCTCCCGGACGAGCACGTGGATGTCGCCTTCGCGCTCGAGCAGCCGCTCGACGAGATGGCGGCCGATGAAGCCGGTCGCGCCCGTCACGAAATACGCCATTGCTCTCCTCTTCCGTGTTGCTGCCGTCCTGACCGGCTAACCCTAGCGGCGTCCCTGTGTCGCGCGTTGGCGGCAGGTAGGCTCGGTCGATGGCTCCGTCAACCGCGCTCGCGCGACCTCGCAGCGGCCGGATCATCGCCGGCGTGTGCGGCGGGCTGGCACGGCGCTTCGGCCTTCAGCCGTGGCAGGTGCGCCTTCTGTTCGTGGTCTCCTGCCTGCTGCCGGGACCGCAGATCGTGCTCTACCTCGCGCTCTGGATCATCCTGCCCGCCGAGTGAGGCCCGGCTGCTCGCCGGCGGCGATGGCGATAGCGATGGCCCGGTGCGCTCCCGCTACCAGCCGCCGGGAGTCTGCGCGCGGTGCTTGGCCGCGGCCTTGCGCAGGTCCTTGCGCTTCTCCAGCCGCCACTGCAGCAGCGACGCGAGGAGGATGAACAGCGGGAAGAAGATGATGAGGATGAAGCCCGCGTTCGTGACGACCTGGTCGTTCGTCTCGCCCCACCAGCCCTCGCCGTTGCCGTGCGCGAACACCGGCGCGGCCGCGACGAGCAGCGCGGTGACGGCGAACAGGACGCTGACGGGTAGGCGGCGCAGCACGACGCCGCAGTTTATTGACGTCCGCGATGGATCGCGCTGTGATGGGGTAGCCCGCTCACCCTATGGAACGCATCGACGACGTAGAAGACGAACCCGACTTCGCGACACGCGAGGAGTGGGAGGCGGCCGCTGAGGCCCGTGCCATCGGCGGCACGGGACCCGACGTGGGCGGTGTCGACCCCGAGGAACCGATCGACGAGGCGCTGCGCCCGGTCTACGAGGCCGGCGGCGGCGAGGCCGAGGGCTTCGAGCTCGCCGAGCGCGACCTCGTGCGCAACGCCTCGCATGACGACGGCGAGGGCTTCCCGGAGCTCGACGCCTTCACGCCCGAACGCGAGTCCGACCTTTCGACGGCGGACTACGGCGACGCCGACGAGGAGGAGGACCCGGACCTCTAGGGCCCCGGCGCCCGGTCGGCCGGTCAGCGCAGCCAGGCCGCGAGCTCGTCGAGTGCCTGCGGCTTGACGTAGTAATACGCCCACAGGCCGCGGCGATGGAGTCGACGATCCCCGCCGCGCGCAGCTTGGCGAGGTGGTGCGAGAGCGTCGGCTGCGAGACGTCGAAGAGCGGCACGAGCTCGCAGACGCAGACCTCGCCGGCGTGCCGGCGCAGGACGTCGACGAGCTGCAGGCGGATCGGATCACCGAGCGCCTTGGCGACGGCAGCCATCCGGCGCGCGTGCGCGCGCTGCACGTCGGGATAGACGACGGGCTCGCAGCACGGCTCGCCGGCCGCGCGCTTGCGCTTCGGCGTGAGCTTCAGATCGATCGACATCGATCCACAACTATCAATTGAAGTGACATACGTCAATCGATAGCGTGCGCCTGGCGATGGCGCGCCCCGACCTCCTCCGCCGCTCCGTCGCCGAGGGGCTGGCCGCCTTCGCGCTCGTGTTCGCCGGCTGCGGCGCGATCGTCACCGACGCCACGCGCGACGGCGTGCTCGGGGCGACCGGCGTCGCGGCCGTCTTCGGCCTCGTGATCATGGCGATGGTCTACGCGACCGGTCACCTGTCGGGCGCGCACATCAACCCCGCGGTGACCGTCGCCTTCACGCTCACGCGCCACTTCCCGCTGCGCGACGCCGTCGCCTACGTCGCGGCGCAGCTTGCGGGCGCGGCCGCGGGCGCGCTGCTGCTGCTGTCCGTCTGGGGCGACCGGCCTGCGGCGCTCGGCGCGACCGTGCCGAGCGTCCCCGCGGGCAGCGCGCTGCTCTACGAGGTCGTCCTCACGGCGGTGCTCATGTTCGTCATCGTGGCGGTCGCGACCGACACGCGCGCGGTCGGTGCCGGCGCCGCGATCGCGATCGGCGGCGCGGTCGCGCTCGACGCGCTCTTCGGCGGGCCGCTGACCGGCGCCTCGATGAACCCCGCGCGGTCGTTCGGCCCGGCGCTCGCCGCCGGCGAGTGGACGGACTTCTGGGTCTACGTCGTCGGCCCGGTCGCCGGCGCGGCGCTCGGCGCGGGCGCCTACGAGTTCATCCGCGGGAAGCCGTGACCCGCGTCCTGTTCGTCTGCCTGCACAATGCCGGGCGCTCGCAGATGAGCCAGGCGCTGTTCGAGCGCGCCGCGGCCGGAACCGGACACGAGGCGGCGTCGGCCGGCACGACGCCCGGCGAGCGCGTCCATCCCGAGGTCGTCGAGGCGATGCACGAGCTCGGCCTCGACCTCTCCGCGCGCGTGCCGCAGCGGCTCACCGACGAGCTCGCGGCGTGGGCTGACGTCGTCGTCACGATGGGCTGCGGCGACGCCTGCCCGTACGTGCCCGGAACGCGCTATGTCGACTGGGAGCTGCCCGACCCGAAGGGCCGGCCGCTTGACGAGGTCCGCGCGACGCGCGACGAGATCGCGCGCCGGGTGGACGAGCTCGTCGCGACGCTTCGTCGCGAGACCGGCGAATGAGCACGGCCGCGCGCTGCGTCGCCGCGACGCAGCCGTCAGGCGGCGGCCGGAACCGCGGAGGCCGCGGGGCGCTCGCGCGCGGCGTCGACCGGGGCGCCCGCGAGCTGGCCGCCGGCGCAGCCGGCGCACGGCACCACGCGGCGCGGGTTGCGGACGAACGCGAGCCCGAGGATCCCGCCGAGCGCGACCAGCCCGGCGCTGATCGCCATGCCGGTGTGGAACGCGTCGACCGCCGCCGCCTCGGTCGCGCGCGCGACCGTCGCGGCCTCGCGCGCCGGAAGGGCGGAGACGTCGGCGCGCACGAGCACCCGATCCTCGGCACGCCGGACGACGGCCTGCCCGGCAGGGGACAGCGACGACGGATCGATCCGGTCGCGCAGCGCGGCGGTGAACTGGGCCGCGATCACGGCGCCGAGCGCCGCCACGCCGAGCAGCCCGCCGGCACGCGCGATCGCGTTGTTGACGCCCGAAGCGATCCCCGCCTGGTGCTCGTCGGCGTCGGACAGCACCGTGGCGGTCAGCGGCGCGACCGTGGCCGACAGGCCGACCGAGAAGACGAGCAGCGCCGGCAGCAGTCCGGTGAGGTAGTCGACGTCGGCGTCCACGCGCAGGAGCAGCAGCAGGCCGGCCGCGGCGAGCAGCGGGCCGCCGCCCATGAACAGCCGCGGGCCGATGCGGTCCGCCAGCGCGCCCGCGCGCTTGGACAGCAGGAACATGACGATCGTCGTGGGGAGGGTCGCAAACCCGGCCTGCAGCGCGTCGTAGCCCGCGACCTGCTGGAGGAAGAGGACGAGGTAGAAGAAGAGGATCGACAGGCCCGCGTACATCGCCAGCGTCTGCGCGTTGCCGGCGGCGAAGTTGCGCCGCGCGAACAGCTTCAGCGGCAGCATCGGATGGGTCGTCGTCGCCTCGCGCGCGAGGAAGAGGCCGAGGAACAGGATGCCGGCCATGCCGGGGATCAGCACGTCGGGCGCGCTCCAGCCCGATTCGGGCTGGCGGATCAGCGCGAGCGTCGGCCCCGCCAGGCCGAGGAACGACAGCACGCCGCCGGGCCAGTCGACCGGCGGGTGGACGGCTGCGCGCTCGCGCCTCGGGACGGCCGCGGCGATGATGACGAGCGTCAGGACGACGAACGGGATGTTGATCGCGAAGATCCAGCGCCAGGACGCCGAGTCGATCAGCTGCCCGCCGACGAGCGGGCCGATGACGGTCGAGATCCCCGACCACGCCGTCCACGAGCCGACGGCGGCACCGCGCTGGGCCGGTGGGAACGCCGCGACGATGACGGCCAGCGCGCTGGGCGCCAGCAGCGCGCCGAACACGCCCTGCAGGACGCGCCCGGCGACGAGCACCTCGATGCTCGGGGCGAGCGCGCACACGAGCGAGGTCATCCCGAACCCGAGGACGCCGAGGCGGAACACGCGGCGCTCGCCGAAGACGTCGCCGAGCGAGCCGCCGACGAGGATCAGCGCGGCGAGCGCGAGCATGTAGCCGTTGGACACCCACTGCTGCCCGGCCAGCCCACCGCCGAGGTCCTGCTCGATCGCCGGCAGCGCGACGTTGACGACCGTCGCGTCGAGGCCGACGACGAAGGAGCCCATGATCGCCGCGAGCAGGCTCAGGCGCTGCGTGCGGGTCATCGCAACGGCAGCCGCACGAGGAACGTCGTGCCGGCGCCGGGCTCGGACTCCACGCTCAGGGAGCCGTCGTGCTGGTCGACGATGATGCGCTGCGCGGTCGCGAGGCCGAGGCCGGTGCCGTTCCCGATGTCCTTCGTCGTGAAGAACGGGTCGAAGATGCGCTGCGCGGTCTCGGCGGGGATGCCGGGGCCGTCGTCGGCGAACGCGATCTCCGCGCAGTCGCCGTCGCGGCGGGTCGTGATGGTGATCGTCCCGTGCCCGCCGAGCGCGTCGATCGCGTTGTCGAGCAGGTTCGTCCAGACCTGGTTGAGCTCCGAGCCGCTGACGGTCAACTTCGGCAGGCTGCGGTCGTAGTCGCGGACGACCTCGATCGTCGTGTGCTTGAGCTTGTGTCCCATCACGACGAGCGTCGTCTCCAGGCCCTCGTGCAGGTCGACCTCGAGCTGCCCGCCGCGGTCCATGTAGGCGTAGCTCTTGACCGCGCCGACGAGCGCGGAGATGCGCTGCGTCGAGTCCTGCAGCTCGGCGACGAGCCGCCCGGCGCTGAGCGTCGCGGCGACCCAGCGCAGCGCGGCGTCCGTCGCCGGACCGGCCAGCTCGGCGACGCGGTCAAGCCACGCCTGGTCGATGCAGGCGGCGGCCAGGGGCTCGGCGATCCGCCACGGCTCGGGGACGCCGAGCGCCTCGAGGCGGGCGAGCAGCTCGTCCTCGGCGTCGGCCGCGTCGAGCGCGTCCAGCGCCGTGCAGGCCGCGGCGTGCTCGACGGCCTGCTGCTGGAGCGCGACGAGCTGCTCGGCCTCGGCGCGCTCGACGCCGGACTCGACGAAGCGCGCCATCGCGGAGCCGATGACGTCGAGCATCTCCGCCAGCTCGGCGGCGGACCGGCGGGCGGCGGCGGCGGGGTTGTTGAGCTCGTGCGCCAGGCCGGCGGCCATCGTCCCGAGCGAGCTGAGGCGCTCCCGGTGCGTGGCGTACTCCGCGACCTTGCTGATGACCGGCGTCACCTGCGCCATCACGCGCTGGTGGATGGCCTGCTGCGAGAACACGAGCCGGCGGAAGTCGGCCGGCTCGATGACGGCGATCCGGCACGCCGTGTCGGCCTGCATGCGGACGGGCATCGGCTCGCCGGTGAGCACGGAGATCGCGCCCATCCACGTCGGCGCGTGCTGGCGGCCGGCGGGCTCGGCGCGCCCGTGCTCGACGAGCAGCGTCTGGACGTCGCCCTCGAGCAGGAGCAGCAGGCCGGGCGGGTCCGCCTGCGCCTCGGCGAGCACGTCGCCCGGTTCGCGCCCGCAGCTCGTGCGCCACGGCGACCCACTCGTCGAGTTCCGCGTCGTCGATGTCGTCGAACATGTCGATGCTGCGCAGGTCGGCGCGCGTGATCGCAGCGACGGTCATGCGTCGACGAGGTACTCGTGGATGAGCGAGACCGCCATCGATCCCTCGCCGACCGCGCTCGCGACGCGCTTGATCGAGCGCGCGCGGACGTCGCCGGCGACGAACACGCCGGGGACGGACGTCTCCAGGAGGTACGGATCGCGCTTCAGCGGCCAGCCCGCCGCCTGCGCATCCGAGCCCGCCAGGATGAAGCCGCGCGCGTCGCGCGCGACCACGCCGTCGAGCCAGTCGGTGTGCGGCAGCGCCCCGATGAAGACGAAGCAGGCGTCCGCCTCGAGGACCTCGTCGCCGCCGGGACCGCGCACGCGCAGGCAGTGCAGGTGGCCGTCCGCGCCCTCCGCGGAGACCGCCGCGCTCCCGGTCCGCACCTCGATGTTCGACAGCGCCGCGATCTGCTCGATGAGGTAGTGCGACATCGAGTTCGCCAGCGAGTCGCCGCGCACGAGCATCGTCACCCGGCTGGCGTACGTGCTGAAGTGCACCGCCGCCTGGCCGGCCGAGTTGGCGCCGCCGATGACGACGACGTGCTGGTCGGTGCAGGAGCGCGCCTCGGTCATCGCCGCGCCGTAGTAGATGCCCGCGCCGGTCAGCGCGGCGAACCCCGGCGCGTCGATCTGGCGGTACGAGACGCCCGACGCGATCAGGACGCAGCTGGCGCTCAGCACGCCGCCGCCGCTCAGCTCGACGAGCCGGCCGGCCCCCTCGGCGCGCAGCCCGACGGCCTCCTGGACGGTGAGCAGCTCGGCGCCGAGGCGGCGCGCCTGGTCGGTCGCGCGGCGCGCGAGGTCCGACCCGCTCAGGCCGGCGGGGAAGCCGAGGTAGTTCTCGATCCGGCTGGACTGCCCGGCCTGGCCGCCGGGCGCCTCGCGCTCGACCATGACCGTCCGCAGGCCCTCCGAGGCGCCGTAGACCGCCGCGCCGAGGCCGGCGGGCCCGCCGCCGACGACGACGAGGTCGTAGTGGTCCTGGGTCGGCTGGCTCGTCACGCCGAGGCGCTCGGCGAGCTCGAGCACCGTGGGGCGCTCGAGCACCGAGCCGTCCTCCAGCAGCGCGACCGGCAGGCGGTCGGCGCTGACGCCGGCGACCGTCAGCAGCTCGCGCGCCTCGCCGTCGCGCTCGACGTCCAGCCAGCGCGCGGGCACGCGGTTGCGGGCGAGGAAGTCGCGCAGGTCGTGGGAGTCCTTGGAGAAGCGGTGCCCGACGATCCGCACGCCGCCGGCCTCGAGCGCGGCGCCCGACTCCCACGTCGTGAGCAGGTCCTCGACGACCGGGAAGAGCTGCTCCTGCGGCGGGTCCCAGGGCTTGAGCAGGTAGTAGTCCAGCGCGACGTCGTTGATCGCGGCGATCGCCGCCTCGGTGTCGGCGTAGGCGGTGAGCAGCACGCGCTTGGCGTCGGGAACGATCTTGCGCGCCTCGACGAGGTACTCCGTCCCGGGCATGCCGGGCATGCGCTGGTCGGCGATGAGCAGCGCCACCTGGTCGCCGCGCGTGCGCAGCTGGCGCAGCACGTCGAGCGCCTCCGGCCCGGACGTCGCGCGCAGCACGCGGAAGCGCTCGCCGAAGCCGCGCCGCAGGTCGCGCGCGACCGCGGCGAGAACCGCCGGCTCGTCGTCGACGGCGACGATCGCCGGGCGGCGCTCGGGTGCGACCGGTTGTGCGGGTGCGTCGGGCATTTTCCTGGCAAACGGTACGCCAGCGGGCGGCTCGGCTGCGCGCGTCGCGTGCGGCGCGTCACACGACCGTCCTGGGGCGAGGCGTGCTCCTACCATGGAGCGATGGCCGTTCTCATCGCCTCCGACCTCAGCAAGGACATGGCGGGCTCGCCCCTGCTGCGAGGCGTCTCGTTCAAGCTCGAGCGCCGCGACCGGCTCACGATCGCGGGGCGCAACGGCGCGGGCAAGACGACGCTGCTGCGGATGCTCGCGGGCGAGACGTCGGTCGACGGCGGCGACCTGAGCTTCGAGAAGGGCTGCAAGGTCGCGCTGCACGACCAGCGCCCGCCGCGCGATCGCGAGCTGACGCTGCGCGACTACATCCTCAGCGGCTGCGGCGACCTCATCGCGGTCGAGAAGGATCTCGCGCGCCTTGCGCAGGAGATGGCCGACGGGCGCGAGGCGGCGTTCGACGCCTACTCGCGCGCGGAGGCGCGCCTCGAGCACGCCGGCGGCTGGACCTGGCGCGACCGCGCGACCGCGATGGTGCGCGGCCTGGGCTTCGACGAGGACGACCTCGACCGCTCGCTGAAGACGTTCTCCGGCGGAGAGCTGACGCGCGCCTCGCTCGCCCGCGCGCTCGCCGGCGATCCCGACCTGCTGCTGCTCGACGAGCCGACGAACCACCTCGACATCGAGTCGCTGGAGTGGCTGGAGAAGACGCTGAGCTCGCTCGACACGGCGATCGTGCTCGTCGCCCACGACCGCTGGTTCCTCGAGGCGGTCGGCACCGCCGTGCTCGAGCTCGAGGCCGGCCGCTCGCGCTTCTTCCCCGGCACGTGGACGCAGTGGCGCAAGGAGCAGGCCGCGCGGGAGATCGCGCTCGGCCGCGCGATCGACAAGCAGCAGGCCGAGATCGCGCGCCTGGAGCAGTTCGTCGAGCGCTTCCGCGCGAAGGCGACGAAGGCCAAGCAGGCGCAGTCGCGCGTCAAGCGGCTGGACAAGATCGAGCGCATCGAGCGCGATCCGCGCGACCGCGAGGCGCTGAAGTTCGACTTCAAGGCGCCGCAGCGCAGCGGCCGCGTCGTCTTCGAGATGACCGGCGGGCGGGTGGAGGTCGGCTCGCCGCCGAAGGTGCTGCTCCACGACGCCGAGCTGTGGCTCGAGCGCGGCGAGCATGTGTCCCTGGTCGGGCCCAACGGCGCGGGCAAGACGACGCTGATCGACACGCTGGCGGGCGTCCGGCCGCTGGCGGCGGGCAAGCTCTCGACCGGCCACAACGTGAAGCTCGGCCATCTGTCCCAGCACGCCGACGAGATCGGCCGCGGGGTGGGCGGCCGCGCGCGGACGGTGATCGAGGCCTGCGGGATCCACACCGGGCTGCCGCCGCAGAAGGCGCGGGCGCTGCTCGGGCGCTTCCTCTTCAGCGGCGAGGAGGCCGAGAAGCCGCTCGACGGGCTGAGCGGCGGCGAGCGGCGCCGGCTGTCGCTCGCGATCCTCGTCGCGTCCGGCGCGAACGTGCTGATCCTCGACGAGCCGACGAACCACCTGGACCTCGAGAGCCGCGAGGCGCTCGAGGACGCGCTGCTGGCCTTCGAGGGCGCGCTGCTGCTCGTCTCGCACGACCGGGCGCTGCTGGAGGCGGTCGGCACGCGGACGGTCGCGGTGCTCGACGGCACGCTGCGCTCCTACGAGGGCGGCTGGCAGGAGTACCTGCGCGCGCGCGAGGAGAAGCGGGTCGCGGAGCGGGCGCCGAAGGGGCGAAGGGGGCGAAGGCGGCGGTGGCGCCGGCGCCGGCGCCGGCGGGCCCGAGGGCGCGCGAAGGTCCCGGCGAAGGCGAAGGCGAAGGCCGGGGCGAAGGGTGCGAAGGTCCCGATCACGGCGAAGGGGGCGAAGTCCAAGGGCGCGACGAAGGCCGCGCCGGCGGGAGCGAACTGCGCGGGCGAGCGGCTTGCCGCGGCGACGGCGGCGGCGCTCGCCGGCGGCGCCAACGGCAACGGCGGCGGCGGATCCGCGGCCGCACCGCTGTCGAAGAACGCGCGCCGGCGCATCCGCGAGCTCGAGCGCGAGATCGAGCAGGCCGAGCAGGCGCTCAAGGCGCTCGAGGCCGAGCTCGCCGACCCCGCTGCCTGGTCGACGCCCGATCGCACGGCGCAGTCGACCGCGCGGCACGCGGCCGCCAAGCGCGCGGTCGAGGAGGCGTTCGCCCGCTGGGAGGTCGCGGCCTCCTGACCGTCCCCCGCCCGCCGGGCGCGGCGCTCGGCGACGCCGAGCGGGAGTGTCGTAGGCCGCGCAATCGCGGCCGATTCGCCGATTAGCAGGGTCGATTGACGTGGGCGGATCTCATCCGATGTTCATCCCACGGGGCCTCGTGACAGGTGGTACAAGAGGACATGCCACCCGATCGGGACGACCGGGTCTTCAAGCAGACTCATGTGCTCGGGGCGTTCATCGTCCCGTTCCTGCTCGTCGCCTTCGTGCTGCTGTACTTCTTCCCGGGCGACGACGAAGGACTACTTCGCCTGGGAGATCCACCCCGACATGACGCCGATGATCATGGGCGCGGGGTACATCGCGGGCGCCTACTTCTTCGCCCGCGTCGTGATGGAGAAGCAGTTTCATCGGATCCACGTCGGGTTCCTGCCGGTGACCTCGTTCACGATCTTCATGGCGATCGCGTCGTTCTCGCACCTCGATCGCTTCCTCCAGGATCACGTCGCCTTCTGGATCTGGATGGGCCTCTACGTGACGACGCCGATCCTCGTGCCGCTCGCGTGGCTGGCGAACCGCCGGACCGATCCGGGCACGACCGAGCCGGGCGAGTCGCGGATGCCGTCGGGCGTCCGCGGGCTGCTGCTCGGCGTCGGCGCGGTCCAGACCATCGTCGCGCTGGTCCTGCTGCTCTCGCCGTCGACGATGATCGAGCACTGGCCGTGGCTGCTCACGCCGCTGACCGCGCAGACGCTCGGCGGCTGGTTCGCGCTGCCCGGCATCACCGCGATCATGATGGGCCTCGACGGGCGCCCGAGCGCGATCCACATCACGCTCCAGAGCCAGGCGATCGGCCTCGCGCTGATCCTGCTCGCCGCGGCGCGCGACTGGAGCAGCTTCGACACGTCCAACGACCTGACGTACGTGTTCGTGGTCGGCCTCGGCGGGCTGCTGGTGGGGCTGCTGGCGCTCGAGCTCTACCTCCGCCGGCTCGCGCCGGCCTGAGCGCTCGCGGCCTGCCGCGGCGCTCGAGACCCGCCTCACGTCTCCCGCGGCGCTCACGCCCGCGCCACGAACCTCGCGTCCACCCCTCCTCAGTGACAGAGAGCCCGCCACCGCGCGCCGCGCCGCGCCTCGCCGCGCCTCGCCGCGCCTCGCCGCGCCGGACTCCTACCCCCAACCGTTCGATTCGAAAGCCAACTGACCCCAAACGCAAGAATCAACCAAAATACCACCCACCAAAGCAACAATCTTCCACCAACAAGCAACGCTCGCCCCTATCCCCGAGCCCTCCCGCACGCCACCATGAACGCATGACCCAAGACCTCACCTGGGGCCGGCGCTACCTCATGTGCCCGCCCACCCATTTCGACGTCTCCTACGCCATCAATCCGTGGATGGACGTCGCGGTGAAGGTCGATCGCATGCGCGCGCAGCGCCAGTGGGACGCGCTCGTCCAGGCGCTGGCCGACGCCGGCGCGCAGATCGAGACGCTCGCGCCTCACCCCAAGCTCCCGGACCTCGTCTTCACCGCCAACCTCGGCCTCGTCGACGGCGACACGTTCATCCCCGCGCGCATGCGCCACCCCCAGCGCCAGGCCGAGCCCGCCCACGCCGAGGCGTGGTTTCGCGCGCACGGCTACGCGATCCGGCGGATGACCGAGGACGTCGTCCAGGAGGGCGCCGGCGACGGGCTCCCGTTCGACGGCACGCTCGTCGGCGGCTACCGCACGCGCTCGTCGGCCTCCGCCTACGTCGACCTCGCGCGCCTCACCGACGCGCGCATCCTGCCGGTCGAGCTCGTCGACGAGCGCTTCTACCACGTCGACATCGTCTTCTGCCCGCTCGACGCCCGCAGCGCGCTGATCGCCCCGCAGAAGATGGACGCCGACAGCGCGCGGCTCATCCAGGAGCTCGTCCCCGACCCGATCCTCCTCACCGACGAGGAGGCCGGCGCGTTCAGCGCGAACGCCGTCGTCGTCGGCCGCACGGTCGTCATGGCGGCCTGCTCGCCGCGCCTGCAGACCGAGCTGCGCGAGCGCGGCTTCGAGCCCGTCGTCGTCGACGTCTCGGAGTTCCTCAAGGCCGGCGGCGGGCCGCGCTGCCTGACGCTCGCGCTCGACGTCGAGCTGTCGCGCCAGGACACCGCGGCGCTCGCCGACCGCTACACGGCCCACAACTACCACCCGCTCCCGGTCACGGTCACGCACGCCGAGGGATCGTGGGTCCACGACGATCGCGGCCGCCGCTACCTCGACGCGCTCAGCGCCTACAGCGCGCTGAACTTCGGCCACCGCCACCCGGCCCTCGTCGCCGCCGCCCAGCACCAGCTCGAGCGCGTGACCCTCACGAGCCGCGCGTTCTCCAACGATCAGCTCGGCCCGTTCGCGCGCGACCTCGCGGCGCTCACCCGCAAGGACCGCGTCGTGCCGATGAACACCGGCGCCGAGGCGGTCGAGACCGCGATCAAGGCCGCCCGCAAGTGGGGCTACGAGGTCAAGGGCGTCGCGCCGGGCCGCGCGACGATCGTCGTCTGCGACGGCAACTTCCACGGCCGCACGACGACGATCGTCTCGTTCTCCGACGACCCGCTCGCGCGCGACGGCTTCGGCCCGTTCACGCCCGGCTTCGTCAGCGTGCCGTTCGGCGACGCCGCCGCGCTGGAGGCGGTCCTGCGCACCCGCGGCGAGGACGTCGTCGCGTTCCTCGTCGAGCCGGTGCAGGGCGAGGCCGGCGTCGATCGTCCCGCCCGACGGCTACCTGCGCGCCGCGCGGCGCCTGTGCAGCGAGCACGGCGTGCTCCTCGTCGCCGACGAGATCCAGTCCGGCCTCGGCCGCACCGGGCGCACGTTCGCCTGCGACCACGAGGACGTCGTGCCGGACCTCTACGTCCTCGGCAAGGCGCTCGGCGGCGGGATCGTCGCGCTGTCGGCGGTGGCCGGCGACGACGACGTGCTCGGCGTCCTGCGCCCGGGCACGCACGGCTCGACGTTCGGCGGCAACCCGCTCGCCTGCGCGGTCGGCCGCGCGGTCCTCGACCTGCTCGCCACCGGCGAGCCGCAGGCCAACGCCGCCCGCGATCGGCGCGCAGCTGCGCGCCGCGCTCGACGCGGCCGCGCCGGCGGCGCTCAGCGCGATCCGCTCGCGCGGGCTGTGGTTCGGCCTGGACCTGCATCCCCGCCACGGCAGCGCGCGCGCCGCCTGCGAGCGGCTGCTGGCCGCCGGTGTGCTGGCGAAGGACACCCACGAGCAGACGGTGCGGCTCGCCCCGCCGCTGACGATCACCGGCGCCGAGAGCGACTGGCTGCTCGAGCGGCTGCTCGGCACGCTCGCGGCGCACGAGCCGTTGCGCCTCGCCACCGCGTCGCCGCAGGCGTCATCGTTCGCGGCATAGACGCCATCGACCGCCGCATCGTCGCCGAGCTGCTCGCGGACGGCAGGATCAGCCTGGCCGAGCTCGGCGAGCGCGTGAGCCTCTCCTCGCCCGCGGTCAAGCGCCGCGTCGACCGCCTGCGCGCGACGGGCGTCATCACGGGCTTCACCGCGATCGTCGATCCGGCCGCGCTCGGGCAGCGGACCGAGGCGTTCGTCGAGATCCACTGCGTCGCGAACATGAGCCCGATCGCGCTGCGCGAGACGCTCGCCGGCGAGCCGGAGATCGTCGCCGCCTACACGGTCACCGGCGAGGCCGACGCGCTCGTGCAGGTGCGGGCCAACGACGTCGCGCATCTCGAGGCGGCGCTGGAGCGGATCCGGACGAACCCCGGCATCGCGCGCACGAAGACGATCATCGTGCTGAGCAGGCTGATCGCGCGCGGCGAGCCCTGACGAGCGGTTCGCACGTACGTCGGCCGTGCAGGCGACAATGTGTCCGTGGGCGTACATCTGCACCGGTCGATGGACGCCGTGCCGGCGTCGGTGCCGGCGCTGCGCGGCGAGGTCGCGGACTTCGTCATCGCGGCCGGCGTGCGCGAGCCGCTGCTCACCTCGGTGAAGCTCGCGGTCTCCGAAGCGGTGACGAACGCGGTGGTGCATGCCTACGTCGGCGCACGGCGCCCGGGCGCGGTGCGCGTTGCGGCATGGCTGGAGGACGACAGCCTGCTCGTCGAGGTCTCCGACGACGGCGGCGGGATGATGCCGCGCCTGGACAGCCCCGGGCTCGGGGTCGGGCTGCCGTTCATCGCCGACACCGCCGACACGCTCGACATCGGCAGCTCGCCACGCGGCGGCGCGCAGCTGCGGATGACGTTCGCGCTCGCACCGAGCGCACGGCGCTTTGCATGAGCAAGCGTTAGCACGAACGAAACAAAACTGTCGTCCGTCTCGCCTAGCCTGTGGCGCCGATGCACGTCGAGGAGAGGTCGGGCTCGCCTGACGTAGCGCCGGTCTCGCGGCGCAGGCTGCACGGCGCCCTCGTCGTCTTCGCCTGCGCGTGCGCGTTCGTCGTGCAGTCGCCGGGCTGGGCGCAGACGTCGTACATGGCGCTGTCCAAGGCGCTCTCGTCGGGGACCGCGAAGATCGACCGCTGGCACTGGGAGACGCACGACGTCGCCTACGACGCCGGCCACTACTACTCCGTCAAGCCGCCCGGGCTCGTGCTCGCGACGTTCCCGCTCTACCGGGTGCTCGACGCGGCCGGGGCCGACAAGGCTGGCGCGCGACGCGCGCGTGCGCGCCGAGTCCGGCGGCGGCACGCCGTGGGCGGCGCGCACGCTGCCGATCGCGCAGTACGGCTACAGCACGGCGCGCGCGATGAGCGCCCGCGAGGCGATCGCCGACGACGCGCCGATGACCTGGGTGCTGGGGCTGCTCGGCGTGCTCGCGCCGGCGGTCGCGCTGCTCGCGCTCGTCGCGCGCTTCGCCGATCGCGTCGCCCGCGGCACGGGCGCCGCCGTGGCGCTGACGCTCGGTGCCGGCACGCTCGTGCTGCCGTTCTCGACGCTGTACTTCTCGCACATGCTCAGCGCGCTGCTGGGCTTCGCGGCGTTCGCGCTCGTCTGGCGCGAGCGCGAACGGGCGCGCGCCCCCGAGCACGCCGCCGCGCTGCGGCCTGCGCATGCTCGCGCTCGCGGGGCTGCTCGGCGGGCTGGCGGTCCTCTGCGAGTACCCGCTCGCGATCGCCGCGGCGATCGTCGGCCTGTACGCCCTGATGCCGCGGTCGCCGGGACTCGTCCGGCGCGCGCTCGCCTACGGGGGCGGGCTCGCGGCCGGCGTCGCGCCGCTGCTCGCCTACCACTGGTGGGCGTTCGGCTCGCCGCTGCACATGTCCTACGCCAACGCCGTCGCGACGACCGGCGTCTCCGGACACGACACGCTCGGCCTCAACGACGGCGGCTTCTTCGGCATCACCGTGCCGCGCCCGCTCGACGCGCTCGAGCTGCTCTTCAGCGGGCGCGGGCTGCTGACCCTCACGCCCGTGCTCGCGATGGCGATCGCGGGCGCCGTCGCGCTGCGGCGCGACCGCGGCGGCCGCCATCGCGCCGAGGCGAACACGATCATCGCGATCGCGCTCGCGTACTTCGTCTACAACGCCGGCTACTGGCTGCCGCTCGGCGGCGGCTCGCCCGGCCCGCGCTTCCTCATCCCGATCCTGCCGTTCCTCGCGATCGGCCTCGCGATCGCCTGGCGGCGCTGGCCGGCGGTGACGCTCGCGCTCACCGCGATCTCGGCGACGACGATGGTGACGGCGACGATGAGCTACCCGATGATCGGCGTCAACGACCCCGGCGAGTGGGTGCGCCGGATGTTCGACTTCCACCAGTACCAGCACAGCGTGCTCGACCTCGCCGGCATCGCGCACGGCGCCGTCTCGATCGTGCCGTTCGCGCTCGGGATCGCCGTGGCGCTCGCGCTCGGCCTGCGCTCGCTGGGCCGCGCCGAGCTCGCGCGCGGCGCGCGCTGGGTCCCGGCCGCCGTCGGGACCTGGGCGCTGTGCGCGACCGTGCTGCCGCGCCCGCTGCAGCTGCCCTCGGCGGCGGCGATGGCGCTGATCGTGGCGGCCGGGCTGATCGCGCTGCTCGCCGTCGCGCTCGTGGCGCTGCCGCTGCGCGCGGCGCGCGCGCCGTCAGCGCAGGACGAAGAGCACCACGCCGCCAAGCCGCGTACGCTGGAGTTTCAGGCCGTGCAGCGGCCGGGTTGACGCCCGGCGCAGGACGCTGCCGCGCGGCGCGCGCGCGACGTGCACCGTCACGCTGCGCACGCCGAGCCGCCGCAGGTAGGCGACCGAGCGCGCGTCGGGGAAGCGCTGCGTCACGCGCATGAGCTCGTCGAACTGGCGCGGGATGAAGCTGCCGCGGCCGTTGACGATCGTCGGGAACCCGTCGGTCGACCACAGGACGTAGCGGCGGTTGTCGAACGCGCCCGTCGGCAGGTGCAGCGCGGGCTGGGGCGCGGCGCGCTGGCCGGCGGGGGCGAGCGGCACGGTCGGGTGGTCGGCGAAGCCCCAGCCCTCGGCGAGGATCGCGGCGCACAGCAGCGCGAGCGCCGCCGCCGCCGCGCGAGTCCCCCAGCGCGCTGCGGGCTCGCGCCGCGAGCGCCTGCGCGCCGGCGCCGGCGAGCAGCGCGAGGCAGAGCGTCGTCAGCGTGTGCAGGCGGCCGGGGACGCGGATGCCCTGCCAGCCGGGCAGGAACTCGTAGAGCCAGCGGTACGGATACAGCCAGGAGAACCCGTTGAGCTGGAAGCCGAGCGACAGGATCGCGAACGCCAGCGCGCCGGCGGCCAGGCCGCGCCGCAGCCGGCGCGGCAGCGTCCCGATCCGCCAGCCGGCGAGCGCGAGGCCGAGGATCGCGACGCCCGGGAAGAGCGTCATCTCGGCGACGAAGCCGAGCCCGTCGCGGACCGGCGCGGTCGCGGCGCTCCAGACGCGGCTCGAGCGCGACGCGGCGAGGAACTCGTACGGCGGGCCGGAGAACGCGGCGACGTCTGTGGATCGTGCGGTGCGCCTCGGGGTGGTCGTGCAGCACGCGCATGTACGGGCGCGCGAGCAGGCCCGCGACGAGCGCGAAGCAGAGCATCCCGGTGACGCTGGCGACGACGACCGCCCGCGGCGGGCGGGGGCGCCCGCGCCGCCACCACACGACCGCTGCGGCGAGCGTCCCGGCGGCGAGCAGGTACAGGAGCATGAGCCCGAGCGTGAAGCCGAGCGAGAACTGCCACGTGGCGACGAGCCAGCCGGCGAGGATCGTCCCCGCCGAGCCGCGCCGGTAGCCGCGCAGCAGCAGGAACAGCGCGAGCGCGATCCCGCCGCTGGAGATCACGTGCATGTGGCCCTCCTGCTCCAGCCGCCAGGGCGCGTACGCGAACGCGAGGCCGGCGACCGCCGCGCCGGCGCGGCCGACCCCGAGCTCGCGCGCGAGCAGCCACGCGCCGGCGAAGCACAGCGCGTAGGCGAAGAGAAACAGCGCGTCGTAGCGCGCGATCGCGGCGTGCGTGCCCGAGCCGATCAGGCCGGCCGGGGCGTAGCCGACGAGCGCGTCGGAGAACGCGAGGCTGTCGTGCAGCGGCCAGAACGTGTTCGCCTGGAAGAGCCGCGCCGGCTGGTGGGCGAGCGCATGCCCGTCCCACGCGACCTGCCAGGCCTGCACGAGCGGGTCGCCGAGGTCCTGCGCGATGTCGCGGCCCATGTGCAGCGGCAGCGGCCAGTGCATCGCGAGCGCGAGCGCGAGCCCCAGCAGCGCGACGCCGAGCAGCTCCCGCCGGGTCAACGGCGGGCCCGCTACCACGCGGGGAGCTGCGCGCCCGCGCCGGCCGGTGAGAGCGGGCGCGTCACGGTGAGCGCGGGCGGGACAGGACGGCGCATTCGCGCGCGAGTGTATGGCGGATCGGGACGTACGATGCAGTCGTGGTGGAGGTCAGGCTGATCGGCGAGCTCGAGGCGCAGGCGAGCGGGAGGCCGATCGCGGCGCCCGCGCATCCGGAGGGCCCGGCGCTGCTCGCCTGGCTGGCGCTGCACCCGGGCGAGCATCCGCGCGGGCCGCTCGCCGCGCTGCTGTGGCCGGGCGTGCCGCGGGCCAACGCGCGCACGTCGCTGCGCAGCGCGGCCTGGGCGCTGCGACGCGCGCTCGGGCCTGACGAGGGCGAGGTCCTCAACGGGCGCGAGACGATCGGCCTGCGCTGCACGACCGACCTGCAGGCATTCGAGCACCACCTCGCCGCCGGTGAGCCCGAGGCCGCGCTCGCGCTGTGCCGCGGCGCGCTGCTCGCGGGGCTGGAGGCGCACGACTGGGTGCTCGCCGCGCGGGCTGCGCACGAGGATCGGGTGGCGGCGGCGCGGGCGCAGGTGACCTCAGGTGCCGGTCCCATGGACCGTTAATAGGTCAAGTGAAGTCACGGATGTGGTGTATCAGGTATTGCAGAGCCCGCCGACGCAACTCAGACAAACGCTGTGGATGCAGTTCCTCTATCTTCATATCTGTACAAGAGATTCCGGGCGCCGCGGCGTCGTTGACCGATATTGAGGAGCATGCATCGTGAAGGTCTTCAATGCAGCGTTGTCCAAGCGAGCAACGATCCTTGCGGTCGTCATCACCGCGACGCTCGGGGGCACCGCGGCGGCGGCCGTCAGCAGGCTGACGCTCGACCCGACCGCGCAGCTGTCGCCGGGGCGCCTGCACGCCTACCTGACGGGAACGGTCACCTGCGACCCGGGCAAGGACGTGTCGCTCACCGGTCAGGTCATCCAGTCCAGCGAGGCCAGCGGCAACGGATATACGACGCTGGCCTGCGACGGGTCGGAGCAGGCGTACGCGATCGACGCGGCCACCGCCGGTGGCTTTATCGGCACCCCGCCCGGGGTCTTCAAGCCCGGCAAGGCCAGCGCCCAGGTGACGACCACCGTCTGCGATGTCCCGCTCCCGTTCCCCGAGAACTGCACGACGACGTACACGGACGCGATCATCCGCCTGAAGCGGTGAGCGCCGAGCCGCCCCTCAGCGCTCGCTGAACGCCACGTCGCGCTCGCGGTCGACCGACCAGCGCCCGCGCCGCCACGCCACCTTCGTCCCGTCGGCGAGCCGGACGGCGGTGTGGCCGAGCGGCGGCTCGCCCCACAGCGTCGCCTCGAGCGGGCGTTCGTGCTCAGGCGTGTCGCCGAGGCCCGTCGCGACGTGCGCGGCGGGGTACGTCACGACGATCGAGCCGCTGCGCACCCAGACCGGGATCGTGCTGCGCGGCGCGGGCGCGACGACCTCGCCGCCGCCGCGCACGTGCGCGCCCGACCACGCCTCGATCCAGTCGCCGCGCGGCAGCGCGACCTCGCGCGAGCGCGCGCCCTCGTCCAGCACCGGCGCGACCCACAGCGCCGGGCCGAAGCCGTAGGCGTCGGCGACCGTCCAGCCGCGGTCGTCGCCCGGATCGGTGAGGTGCAGCGGGCGGATGATCGGCAGGCCGCACCGCTGCGCGGTCGCCGCGGCGGCCCGGATGTAGGGCACGAGCCGCTCGTGCAGCAGGACGTAGGAGCGGTAGATGTGCAGGGTGCGCTCGTCGTAGGTCCACGGCTCCTGGACCATGCGCCCGTGGGCCTGCATGAGCGGCGTGAAGCAGCCCAGCTGCGCCCAGCGCACGAGCAGCTCGGCCGGGCAGCGCTCGACGAGGCGGTGGCCGAGGTAGCCGCCGACGTCGTGCGACCAGTTCGAGAAGCCGGTCGCGGCGGCGGAGATCGTCGACGCGACGAGCACCCGCAGCGACCAGAAGTCCGACGCCTGGTCGCCGCCCCAGAGCATCCCGGTCGCCTGCTGCCCGGTCCAGCCGCTGCGGCCGAAGAGCACGCCGCGGCCGGGGTGGACCTCGTCGAGCGCGCGCTGCATGCAGCGGCGATAGAGGCCACCGAAGCACCAGGCGGCGTTCGCGCCCGTGCGGCCGTCGGCGAAGCGGACGTCGTCGGGGAAGTAGTAGCCCTCGCCGTCGTCGGCCTTGATCCCCTCGACGCCGAGCGCCAGCGCGTCCTTGGCCTGCTCGCGCCACCACCGCTCGGCGTCCGGCGACGTGAAGTCGATCGGCGAGCCGGTGCCCATCCACCAGCGGGCGACATACGCGTCGCCGCGGGCGTCTCGGACGTAGTGCCCGGCGGCCTCGCCCTCGGCGTAGTTGGAGGCCGGCGCGCGGTGCAGCGCCCGCGACTGCGGGTCGGGCGGCGTCTGGCCCTCGGAGGAGTCGAGGTTCACCCACGGCGTCACCCATACGACCGTGCGCACGCCGGCCTCGCGGAACGTCCGCACCATCGCGGTGAAGTCCGTGAACTGGTGCGGGTTGGGGATCCAGGTGTTGTACTGCGTCTCCCACGGTGAATCGAGCACGAGCGCGTCGAGCGGGATCGCGTTGTCGTTGCAGCCGTGGAAGTCGTCCTCGACCTCGGTCTGGTGGCCGTAGACGTCGCGCGACTTCCAGAACCCGTAGCCCCACTCGGGCAGCACGGGCGGCAGGCCGCCGGCGCGCAGGTAGTGGCGCAGGCGGGCGATGGGGGAGGGGTCGGTGAAGAGCGTGAGCCGCAGCGGTCCGGCGTTCGAGCGCGCGGACACCGTCGTGCGGTCGGCGCCGAAGTGAAAGCGCATGCCGTTGCCGTGACCGTCGGCGTGGACCGCGTAGCCGCGCGAGGACTGCAGCCACGGCGCGGGCGCGTAGTCGCCCTGCGGCACGCCGCCGATCGCGAGCATGTCGGGCGGGCAGTCGGGACCGGTGTAGGCGCGGTCGGCGCCGAGCTGGATCCGCCGGCCGGCGTGGTCGACGCGCAGCGCGTGGCGCGCGCCGAGGCCCGCGAAGTGCTCCTCCGCGCGGGCGTCCCAGCCGGCGGCGTGGCGCAGCGGCGCGCCCTCGACCTCGAGCTCGAAGGCGACGATCTCGTCGCTGGGCAGCGTGACGCGCAGCCGCCCGCCGCGGCCGCCGTCGAAGCGCAGCGCGAGCTCGGCGCCGTCGGCGAGCGGCTCGGCGAGGCTCGCGGAGGCGACCCGCTCGGGGATCTCGAGCTCCTCGGACGCGATCACGCCCTCGGTGAACTGGATGAACTGGTCGCACACCTCGCCGTCGGCGCACCAGATCCCGAAGCCGCGGATGAGCCGCCGCCCGTCGCGGCGCACGTCGATCCCGAACGGGTGGCGCGTGATCTCGACGCGCAGCGGACCTCGCGACAGCACGAGCGCGTCGGCGACCGTCGCGGTGTGGACCGGCATCGGTCGATAGCTTCTCGGTCGCGCGCCGCGCCCGCCAGCGCTTCACAGCAAGTTCACAGCGGCGCGACCGTGCGATGGCGGATCTGCTGCGTAGAGCGCTGCATAGGCGACATCGGCGCCTGCGTACACTCGCTCGCATGTCAGAAGCGGCCGTCCTGCTGGTCGACGACGACGCTCCGATCCGGCGCATGCTCGCGCGCACGCTCACCGCCGAGGGCTACGACGTCGCCGCCGTGGCCGACGGTGGCGCCGCGCTCGCGCAGGTCGAGCGCTCGCTGCCGGACATCATCGTGCTCGACGTCGCGATGCCCGGGATGGACGGGCTCGCGGTCACCCGCCGGCTGCGCGCGAAGGGGCTGCCGGTGCCGATCCTGCTGCTCACCGCGCGCGACGCGCTGGCCGAGCGCGTCGCCGGCCTGGACGCGGGCGCCGACGACTACCTCGTCAAGCCGTTCGAGGTCGACGAGCTGACCGCGCGCGTGCGCGCGCTCCTGCGCCGCAACCAGCCGCCGGGCGACCAGCTCGCGTTCGCCGATCTCACGCTCGACGTCGAGAGCGCGAGCGCCCGCCGCGGCGGCCGCGACCTCGAGCTGACCCGGCGCGAGGCAGAGCTGCTCGAGCTGCTGCTGCGCAACGCGCGCAGCGTCGTCACGCGCGAGCTCGCGCTCGACGAGGTGTGGGGCGGCGACGGGGAGGCCGGGACGAACGTGGTCGACCGCTACGTCGCCTACCTGCGCCGCAAGCTCGGCGCGCCGGCGCTGATCCACACCGTCCGGGGAGTCGGCTTCCGGCTGGACACGTGAGCGGCGGATTCGGCCTGCGGGCGCGCGTCGCCGCGGCGGCCGCCGTGGCGATCGTCGTCGCGGTCGTGCTGCTCGCGGTCGCGGTCCCCGCGCTGCTGCAGCGCCAGCTCACGGACGAGCTCGACAGCGCGCTGCGCGGTCGCGCGGTCGAGGTCGCGCGGCTCGCCTCGGCGACGCCGGAGCTGCTGACCGAGCCGGGCGCGCTCGAGGGACGGCTGACCGGCGGCGCGCTGTTCGTGCAGGTCGTCGACCGCCGCGGGCGGATCGTCGTGCGCTCGAGCGCGCTCGGCGGCCGCCTGCTGCCGGCGGGACCCGCGCTGCGCGCCGCGCTGAAGGGCCGCCGTCCGTCCTATGGCGACGACACGCTCGGCTCCGATCCGATCCGCGTCTACGCGGCGCCGCTCGGCGAGCTCGGTGGCGGCTCGGCTCGCGGCGGCGCCGTCATCGTCGCCGGCACGACGGCGGACATCGACGAGACGCTCAGCCGGGCGCGCCGGCTCGTGCTGCTGTGCGCGCTGGCGGCGGCCGCGCTCGCCGCGCTGACGGCGACGCTGCTCACCCGCCGCGCGCTGGCGCCGCTCGGCCGGCTGTCCTCCGGCGCGCGCAAGATCGAGCGCACCGGCGACGCCGCCGAGCGCCTGCCGGTGCCGGCGACGCGCGACGAGGTCGGCGAGCTCGCCGCGACGCTCAACGCGATGCTCGCGTCGCTCGAGCGCGCGCGGGAGTCCGAGCAGCGCTTCGTCGCCGACGCCTCGCACGAGCTGCGCACGCCGCTCACCGCGCTGCGCGGCAACGCCGCGTACGTCGCGCGCCACGGCGCCGATCCCGCCGTGCTCGCCGACATCGAGGCCGACGCCGCGCGGCTGGCGAGCCTGCTCGACGACCTGCTCGCGCTCGCACGCGAGGACGCCGCCGCGCCGGCGGCGGCACGCGGCGAGCACGTCGACCTCGCGGCGCTCGTCCGCGCCGTCGTCGCCGCCGATGACAACGCCGAGGTGATCGTCGAGCCCGGCGCCGAGGCCGTGACCGTCCGCGCCGAGCCGGTCGCGCTCGAGCGCGCCGTCGGCAACCTCGTGCACAACGCGCGCACCCACGGGCCCGCGGACGGGCTGATCACGGTCACGGTCGCGCTCGCCGGCGACCGCGCGCGCATCACCGTCGCCGACGAGGGCGCGGGGCTCGCCGCGGGCGAGGCCGCGCAGGCGTTCGAGCGCTTCTGGCGCGGGCCGGGCGCCCGCGCGGGCGGATCGGGGCTCGGCCTGGCGATCGTCCGCGCGACCGCCGAGCGCCACGGCGGCTGCGTCAGCGCCGACGGCCCGCGCTTCACGATCGAGCTGCCGGCTATCAGAGAACTCTCAAACTCGCGGCGTAGAACACCGGCTGCATAGCGCAACGCCGATCCGAAGGACCCACCCCATGAGACGACTTCGCACCGCATCCGCCCGCCGCCTGAGCGCGATCTTCGCGATCGCGACCGCGCTGGCGCTCACCGCCGGCATCGCCCAGGGCGCGCTCACCGGCGCCGGCCCGACGCCGTCGCCGAAGGCCCTGGCCAACGCGATCCTCGATGCGTTCAACGCGCCCGAGCCCGACGGCGTCACGGCGAAGATCCACTTCACCAACGCGCTGCTGCCCTCCGGCTCGCTGCCCGGCGGCGCGGGATCGCCGCTGGCCTCCGGCGCCGACGGCCGCCTCTGGATCCAGAAGAGCGGCGACTTCCGCGTCGAGCTGCAGTCCGACGCCGGCGATGCCCAGATCGTCGCGATCGGCAACAAGGTGACGGTCTACGACGCGTCCTCGAACACGCTGTACCGCGCGACGCTGCCCGACGAGGCGGGCGACGTCACGAAGCCCGGCACACCACGGCGACCACGGCAACGAGAAGCTGACGCTCGCGAAGATCCAGAAGGCGCTGGACCGGCTCGCGAAGACCTGGACGGTCTCCGGCGCCGAGCCGACGACGACCGCGGGGCAGCCGACGTACACCGTGAAGATCTCGCCGAAGGACGACGGCGGCCTGCTCGGCGCGGCCGAGCTGGCATGGGACTCGGTCCGCGGCGCGCCGCTGCGCGCGGCGGTCTACGCGCAGGGCAACTCGTCGCCGGTGCTTCGAGCTCGAGGCGACGGACGTCTCCTACGACGCCGTGGCCGACTCCGACGTCAACGTCGCGCCGCCGGCCGGCGCGAAGGTCACCGACCTCACCCCGAGCGAGTCCGAGCACGCCGGCATGGAGCATGCGCACAGACGGGCCACGCGGACGTCCAGGGTGTCGCCGCCGTGCAGCGCGAGCTGGGCTTCGCCCTGCACGCGCCGGACAAGCTCGCCGGGCTGCCGCGCAAGGAGGTCCGCCTCATCAGCATGGACGGCGACAAGGCCGCGCTGACGATCTACGGCAAGGGCTTCGGCGCGATCGCCGTCCTGCAGCACAAGACCAAGCCGTCCAAGGAGGACAAGGGCAAGGGCGGCGGCGAGCGCGCGCTGCGCCTGCCGGAGATCAACATCGACGGCGCGACCGGCTCGGAGCTCGCCACGGCGCTCGGCACGGTCGTGACGTTCGAGCGCGGCGGCATCTCCTACGTCGTCGCCGGGTCGGTGCCGCCGGTCGCGGCCGAGAACGCGGCGCGAGGCCTGAAGTGACGGCCGCGGCCGCCACGAGCGCTGCCGACGAGCCCGCGATCCAGGCGCGCGGGCTCGTCAAGCGCTACGGGCGCATCACGGCGGTCGACGACGTCGACCTGACCGTCAGCCCGGGCGACGTCTACGGCTACCTCGGGCCCAACGGCGCGGGCAAGACGACGACGCTGCGCATGATGCTCGGGCTGATCCGGCCCGACGCGGGAACGGTCAAGCTGTTCGGCCGCGACCCGCTCGTCGAGGGGGTGCGCGCGCTGCACGGCGTCGCCGGCTTCGTCGAGGCGCCGCGCTTCTACCCCTACCTGACCGGACGCAAGAACCTCGAGCTCGTCGCCGCGCTGGACGGCGACGACGCCGCGTCGCGGATCGACGAGGCGCTCGACATCGTCGAGCTCGCCGACCGCGCCCGCGACAAGGTCGGCGGCTACTCGCACGGCATGCGCCAGCGCCTCGGGCTCGCCGGGGCGCTGCTGCGCGACCCGCGGCTGCTGATCCTCGACGAGCCCGCGACGGGCCTGGACCCCGGCGGCATGCGCGACATGCGCCTGCTGATCCGCCGGCTCGCCGACCAGGGCATCACCGTCCTGCTGTCCTCGCACCTCATGGCCGAGGTCGAGGAGCTGTGCGACCGCGTCGTGATCATCAGCAGCGGGCGCGTGCGCTACGAGGGCGCGCTCGACGACCTCATCGCATCGACCGCCGGGCGCTACGAGCTGCGCACGACCGACGACGTGCGCGCCGCCGAGATCGCCGCCGCGCAGCGCGGCATCGGCGACGTCGGCGCGCGACGCGCGCGGGCTGACGTTCGCCGCCGACGAGCGCGCGGCGACGGCGCTGTCGATCGCGCTCGGCGAGGCGGGCGTCGGCATCGCCGCGCTCGTGCCGCGCACGGCGACGCTCGAGGAGCTGTTCTTCCGCATGACCGAGGAGGCGGGCGCGCCGCTGGAGCCGACCGATTCGCGCGCGGCGGCGCACGAGCCCGCGGCCCAGAACGGGCGCGGGCCCGCGCCGGACGCGTCCGGGTCCGGGCCCGGACCCGCCGAGGCTCCCGAGGAGGTGCGGGCATGACCGCCGTCGCCGCACCGAGCGTCGCCCGCCGCCCGCACAAGCGCCCCGGCGTCGCCACCGTCTACCGCTGGGAGCTGCGCAAGCTGCGCTCCCAGAAGCGCACGTACCTCGGCCTCGGCGCGGCCGCGCTCGTACCGGTGATCTTCGTCATCGCCCTGCTGTCGAGCAGCGGCGGGCCCGACGAGGTCCCGTTCGGGCGCTACGTGCGCGAGACCGGCCTCGCGACGCCGCTCGTCGGCCTGCTGTTCAGCTCCATCTGGCTGTTTCCGCTCATCACCTCGCTCGTCGCGGGCGACATCGTCGCGTCGGAGGACAACCACGGCACGCTGAAGACGATCCTCACGCGCTCGACCGAGCGCTGGCAGATCTTCGTCGCCAAGCTGCTCGCCGCGCTGAGCTACTCGTTCGTCGCGCTCCTGGTCTTCGTCGGGATCGGGCTCGCCCTCGGCGGGTCCATCTGGGGCTTCGACCCGCTGACGTCGCTGTCGGGCACCCAGATCCCCGCGGGCCGCGGGATGCTCCTCATCGGCGCGGCCTCGCTCGCCTACTTCGTCCCGATGATCGCGATCGCGGCGATCGCGTTCCTGCTGTCGACGGTCACGCACAACTCGGCGGGCGCCGTCGTCGGGACGCTGATCCTGTCGTTCATGATGCAGCTGCTGGCCGCCATCTCGGGGCTGGACTTCCTGCGGCCGTACCTGCTCTCCGAGCAGTTCGACGCCTGGCAGGGCCTGCTGCGCGACCCGACGGACTGGGCCCCGATCGTCCACGCCGCGTGGGTCTCGGCGTGCTACGCGGTGCCCGCCGTGCTGTGGGCGTTCCTCGCCTTCGTGCGGCGCGACGTGGCGGGCTGACGCGGGCGCGCTGGGTCAGACCACGGCCGGCGCGCCGACGACCTCCGGCGCGCTGCGCTCCAGCGCGTCCCAGCCGACGTCGCGCTCGCGCTCGCGGTGCTCGGCGGCCACGCCGCCGCGCAGCCCGAAGAGCCGCTTGGCCCACAGCAGGTAGGCGACGACGGCGATGTTGATGACGATCGTCAGAACCTTCAGCGCCGAGAAGCGCTTGGCGATCTCGTAGGCCTCCAGCGGCAGCAGCGACGCGGTGACGATGAGCGTCAGGTACTCGGCCCAGCGGCGCTGGTACCACAACCCGACCGCCTCGATCCCCTCGACGAGCGCGTACACGAGGAACACCGCGGCGACGAGCCTGAGCGTGTCCGAGCGCAGCGAGAACGCGCGCTCGACGTCGTGCAGGAGCCCGTGGCCGGAGCCGGGATGGTCGGCGCTCGCGCCGGTCTGCAGGTCGGCGAGCACGCGGAAGAAGCGCCCGCGCAGCTCCTCGCGATGCGACGCGAAGGTGAAGATGACGATCGCGATCAGCCCCAGTACGACGAAGTGCAGCGCCCGGTTGACGGCGATGAGCCGCAGGACGATCGTGTCGCGCAGCGGCTTGCCGCGCTGCGGCAGATCGATCTCCTCGCGCGCCGGCGGCAGCTCGCGCGCGGGGCTCGCGGGCGGATGCACCGGCAGCCACGAGTCGCAGCGCAGGCAGCGATGCCAGCGCACCCCGTCGACCTCGCGCGCGAGCAGCCTGTCATCCGACAGGTGGCGCGCGTCGACCCCGATCAGCGCATGCCCGGCGAGCCCGCAGACGAGCAGCTCGTAGTGCAGCGTGGGCCGCAGGCGGCTGGGCTCGACGAGCGGGACGCCCGGCAGGCGGGGACGCGCGGCCATCGCGTCAGCTTGGCATAAGCGCCTGCTTGCAGGGGTTCACACGAACATCACACGTCAGACCCAAGCCGTTCACGAAACGCATCGGTTTGCAGCCGAAAGTGCAGAGCAGAAACGACGCCGAAGAACTTGAAAAAGGGAGCGACGATGACCCCTCGATCGACCAGCCGGGTCGACCTGCACTGCCACTCGACCGCTTCGGCGGTCTCCAAGCTCGGCGTCCAACGTGCGCTGGGACTGCCGGAATGCGCGACGCCGCCGCAGGAGGTCTACGACCTCGCCAAGCGGCGCGGGATGGACTTCGTGACGATCACCGATCACGACACGATCGACGGCGCGCTCCAGATCGCCGAGCGCTACGAGGACGCGTTCGTCTCCGAGGAGCTGACCGCCTGGTTTCGCGGCGAGCAGCAGGCCGTCCACATCCTCGTCTGGGGGATCACGCCAGACGACCACGAGCGTCTGCAGGCGCTCGCCGGCGACGTCGAGGCCGTCGCCGAAGAGCTTGCCGAGCGCGCGATCGCCTGCGCGCTCGCACACCCGTTCTACGCCGTCGAGGCGCCGCTGCTGCCGCGCCACCGTCGCCGCCTCGCGCAGCTCTTCCCGATCTGGGAGACGCGCAACGGCTCCCGCGCGCACGAGCTCAACTCGCCCGCCGAGGTCTACATCGAGACGCACGGCGGGACGGGCGTCGGCGGCTCGGACGATCACGCCGGCGTCGACGTCGGCCGCACGTTCACGCAGACGCCGAACTGCGCGACGTGGCGCGAGTTCCTCGACCAGGTCGTCGCGGGCGACGCCGCGGCGCTCGGCGAGCACGGCAGCGCGCCGAAGTGGACGCATGCCGCGATGGCGCTCGCCACCCGCGCGCTCGGGCGGGGCGCCAGCGACGGCGCGGCGCCCGACCCGGCGGCGATCTTCACGATGGTCCAGCGGCTGATGAAGGAGGGCGACGCGCGCTCCAGCCACACGGGCACCGGCCTGTGCCCCGACGACGCGCGGGCGCTGCTGCGGGCCTGGCTGCGCGCCGTCGAGCTCGACGTCGGCGAGACGGAGCTGCTCGAGCTGCTGCAGGGCGACGACTTCTTCCACGCCGACCTCTACCGGCGTGCGAAGCGCATCCACGAGCGCAAGCTCGCGCTCGCCGTCGAGCAGATCGCGGCCGTCACGCCCGGCAGCGCCGACCTCGCGGCGACCGCGAGCACGCTGTTCGAGGCCTGCCTGGCGGCGATCCCGTACGCGCCGGCCGCCGCCTTCCTCGGCCGCGAGAAGGCCAAGCTCGCGCGCCGCGACGGCGAGCCGCTGCGCGTCGCGCTCGTCGCCGACGCCGTCGGCGGCATGCACGGCGTGACGCACACGCTCGACGAGCTGCGCGACCGCGGCGTGCCGGGCTTCGAGGTCGAGGTCGTCGGCACCGACCACAACGTCGACCGCCGCCTGAGCGCCGTCGCCGAGATCGACATCCCGTTCTACGCCGGGCTGAAGGTCGGCGTGCCGAGCCTGCCCGCGATCGTCGAGGCGCTCGCCGAGGGCCGCTACGACCTCGTCCACCTCTGCTCGCCCGGCCCGTCGGGCGCGGCCGCGGCGGTGATCGCCCGTGTCATGGGCATCCCGATCCTCGGCAGCTACCACACCGAGCTCGCCGCCTACGCCGGCCTGCGCTCGCAGGACCCGCAGCTCGAGCTCGTCGCGCGGATGGCGATCGGCGCCTTCTACGGCCAGTGCCGCCGGGTCCTGTCGCCGAGCACCGCCTCCGACGAGGTCCTGCGCCAGATGGGCATCCCGGACGAGCGGATCGGCCGCTGGGATCGCGGCGTGGACCTGTCGCGCTTCTCGCCCGAGCGCCGCCGGCCGGACCTGCTGCCGGGCGAGATCACGGTCCTCTACGCCGGCCGCCTCACGCACGAGAAGGGCGCCGACCTGCTCGCCGACGCGTTCCTGCAGGCGCGCGAGCGCGACCCGCGCCTGCACCTCGCGCTCGCGGGCGGCGGGCCCGAGGAGCACGTCCTGCGCGAGCGCCTCGGCGAGCACGCGACGTTCCTCGGCTGGCTGGAGGGCGACGCGCTCGCCACGGCCTACGCGAGCGCCGACATCTTCCTCTTCGCCAGCCGCACGGACACGTTCGGCCAGGTCCTGCTCGAAGCTCAGGCGAGCGGGCTGCCGGTCGTGGCCGTCGGCGAAGGCGGGCCGACGAGCATCGTCACCGACGGGGCCACGGGGCGCCTGTGCCCGGCAGAGCCGGGCGCCCTCGCGGATGCGGTGGTCGAGCTCGCGGCTCAGCCGCTACAACGCGAGCGCCTCGCGAGCACCGCGCTGTACGCGGTCGCGCAGCGCACCTGGGAGCGCTCGCTCCAACGCCTCGCCGACGGCTACCGCCGCGCGCTGGAGCCGGCCGAGACGGTGGTGGACATCAGCCGTGCCGCGTGAGTCGTCGGTCGTCGAGGCGAGCCGTCGCCTGCGCGGCCGCGAGGCCCGCCGGCCGCTGCACGCGGTTGTGCGCGCGCCGCTGCGCGTCGCCGACATCGCGCTGTTCTACGGCGAGCGCAGCGGCGGGATCCGCACGTACCTCGATGCGAAGGCGGCGTGGGCGCAGTCGACGGGGCTGATCGACCACCACGTCGTCGTGCCCGGCCCGACCGAGCGCCACGAGGGCGGGCGCCACGAGCTGCCGTCGCTGCGGCTGGCCGCGACGAACGGCTACCGGCTGCCGATCGGCGCGCGGGCGCTGCGGGCGACGCTGCGCGACCTGCGCCCCGACGTCGTCACGCTGCACGACCCGTTCTGGCGCCCGCTGCGGGTCACCGAGACCGCGCACGATCTCGGCGCGCGGGTCGTCGCCGTCCACCACGGCTCGATCGCGCTCGACGCCGCCGGCCTGCCGGGGCCCGACGCGATCTGGCGTCCCGTCCTGCGCGCGTGGATGCACCACGCCTACGCGGACGCCGACGCGGTCATGTCGGCCGTCGACCCGCAGGCGGACTGCGGGCGCGCGGCGGCGATCCCGCTGCGCTTCGGCCTCGATCCCGCGTTCGCGCCCCAGCGCGACGTGCGCCGCCAGGACCACGTGCTCTACGTCGGCCGCCTCGGGCGCGAGAAGGGCGTCATCGAGCTGCTGCACGCCGCCGCGCGCTCGCACGAGCCGTGGCAGCTCAAGCTCGTCGGCCGCGGGCCGATCGAGGAGCGCGTGCGGCGGCTGTCCGAGCGGCTCGGGATCGCCGAGCGCGTGCGGATGTATCCCTTCATCGGCGAGCGCGCGCGGCTGGCGCGCTGGTATGCGAGCGCGCGGGCCGTCGTCATGCCCGGCGCGCACGAGACGTTCGGGCTCGTCGGATTCGAGGCGGCCGCCTGCGGCGCCTCGGTCGTGACGTGCTCGACGGCGCCCTCGGCCGCGCTCATGCGCGGGATCGTGCGCACGTACGAGCCCGGCGACATCGATGGACTGCTGGCGGCGATCGAGGCCGCGCGGGTGACGACGCCCGACGTCGGCGCCGCTGCGGCGCTCGCCGAGCGCTGCTCGTGGGGCGCGGCGTTCGCGGCCGAGACGGCGCAGCTCGAGCGGCTGGCGAGCGGGCGCTCCCGGCCGCGGGTGGTCGCGACCTGAGCCAGCCGCGCAACGGCGCCCTCGGCGCCGCGGCCGAGCGCGTGCTGCGATCCAACTGGCGCGAGGGCGTGCGGCCGGACGGCCGGCACTACGCCTTCACGTGCCCGGCGGCGCCGCGCTACCGCCACATGTGGCACTGGGACTCGTGCTTTCACGCGATCGCCTGGCGCCACATCGACCCCGCGCGGGCGCGCGCGGAGCTGCGCACCGTGCTGCGCTCCGGGCGCAGCGACGGCTTCCTGCCGCACACCGTCTTCTGGGATGCGCCCGCCGGGTGGCGCCGCGCGCCGCTGTACGCCACGCGCGGCTTCCTCGGCGACTGGCGCACGGAGACGGTCGGCCCGCCGCTGCTGGCGCTCGCGTGGGAGATCGTCGCCGGGGTCTCCGACGAGGACGACCCGGGCTTCCGCACCGAGGCGCTGCCCGAGCTCGGCGCGCACCTGGATTGGCTCGCACGCGAGCGCGACCCGGACGGCGACGGGTTGCTGACGATCATCCTGCCCGACGAGTCGGGCCTCGACGACTCGCCGAAGTACAAGCCCGTGTTCGGTGCGCTGACGCACGACCGGCCGGGCTACTGGCTGCTCGTCGAGCGCGGCCGGCGCGCGCGCTGGGACTCGCACCGGATCATCGAGCGCTACGACCACCACGTCGAGGACGTCTGGTTCAACGTCGCGTTCGCGCTCTCGTTGAAGGCGATGGGGCGGCTGAGCGGCGATCCGGCGTGGTGTGCGCGGGCGCGGCGCGTCGAGGACGCGCTGCTCGAGCGCTGCTGGGACGAGCGGCGCGGCCTGTTCTTCGACCTCGCCGGCCGGGCCGAGCGGCCGGTGACGATCTCGACGTGGTCCTCGCTGTCGCCGCTCGTGCTCGACGGGCTGCCCGACCGCGTGCGCCTGCGGCTCGTCGACGACCATCTGCTCGACGAGCGGCGCTACGCGGCGCCGTTCGGGATCCCGTCCGTGAGCATGGACGAGCCGTCGTTCAACCCGCGCTGGGATCGCTTTCGCTGCTGGCGCGGGCCGTCGTGGATGAACACGGCGTGGCTGCTCGTCCCGCCGCTGCGCGCGCTCGGCTACGAGCGCCACGCCGACCACGTCGTGTCGTCGCTGGCGGCCGCCGCCGAGCGCGACGGGCTGCGCGAGTACTACGACCCGCTCACCGGGCAGGGGCTCGGCGCGCGCGGCTTCGGCTGGTCGACGCTGCTGCTGGACCTCGTCGACGGTGGATGAGCAGCGGGGTCGCGCCGCCGCTCACGGCGGCTTGCGCGGTCCGCGACGACGCATGCGCTTGTGAACAGCATCGATGAAGGAGGTGAGGGGCCGAGCGCGCCGGTGCGCAGCGCGTTCGCACTGCCCTGACGGAGGGGGTCATGCGGGTTGTGCGCCTATTGGCGCATAACCCGCAAGACCCTGGCGCTCCCGCCCGTCGTGTCGCTTTGCGATCCATATCGAGGCTGTCGCGTAATGCTTGCGCTGGTCGTGGCGTGGGGTGCGTCGAGTGTTGGCGGCGGGTGGTCGCCGGCGGGTGGTCGGGGGCCGGCCGTCGGCTGGGTCAGGCGGTGGCGGGGGCTGCGCGGAAGAGCTTGAGGAGGTTGTGGGTGGCGGTGATCAGTCGCCATTCGGTTTGGCAGGCTGCGTGGCCTCGTCGTCGGAAGCGGTCGGCGCGGCGGTTGAACTTCGTTTGGCCGAAGATCGGCTCGATCGTTGCCATTCGTCGTCGGTAGAGCGCTTGGCCGTCGTTGCGGGCGAGCACGCGCCGCATGTGGTCATAGAGTCCGCCGCGCCTGCTCGCGTTGGGGTCAGTACGCGAGTATGCGTCGGGTGGGATCAAGACCGTGATGCCGTCTGCCATCAGTTCTTGGATCTGCCCACCGGCCCAGTAACCCGCGTCGGCCAAGACGGCGTTTGGCGGGTCTTTGAGGCCGGCGGCTGCAAGCTCGTCATGCGCCGCGGTGATCATCGGTCCTAGCTGGCCTTGGTCGCGCGTTCCGATTGTGACGTCGGCGGCGATGATGATCTGATCGGCGGTCGCGACGGCGTGCGCGTTGTAGCCCTGGATGAATCCGCGTGGTGTCTTGACCGGCCTGGAGTCGCGGTCGGTGATGTTCACGCGGCCGGGCGGATCGCCGCTCATGTCACGCACGACGGGCGGGCGCCCGCGCGCCTTGCGTCCCGTGCGCTGCTCGTGTTCGCCGCGGCGATCAAGCATCGCTTGGCGCTGCTGGCGCTCGGCTTCCCACTCGGCCTCAAGCTCGGCCTTGGCCGCTTGCAGCCGCGCCTTGCGGGTCTTGGGGTCGGCCAGTTCGGGCGGTAGTTCGTCGCCGCGCCGATCGCCGTAAAGCTCGTTCTCGGCGGCGTCGACAGCGGCCGCCTCGGCAAGGATCTCCCGCGCGATCTGCTCATAACTGCGGTTGGCCTGCCCCGAAGCGTTGGCGTGCATCTTGGTGGAGTCCAACGCGATCGTCCCGGCACGAACCAGCCCGGCGCGGGCGCAGAGCGCCAAGACCTGACCAAACAGGCCGCCCAGCGAGTCCTGATGGCGTTCCAAAAAGCGCGAGATCGTCGAGTGATCGGGCGCCAGATTCGCCGCGATCACCCGATAGGCGATGTCCTCCACGCAGCGACGCTCGATCTCGCGCGCCGACCGCACACCCTTCGCATAGGCGTAGAGCACCAACGCCACCATCATCGCCGGATCATGCGCCGGACGGCCATGCCCATCAGCCCGATAGACCGTCACGAACGCGGCCAGATCCATCTGCTCAACAGCGTCAAGCACAAACCACGCGAGGTGCTCGGCCGGCAGCCACTCACGCAAGCTCGGCGGCAACAACCAGGCCTGCTCACGATCACACGCGATGAAGTTCTGACTCATCCCCAGATCCTCTTAAACCCGCCGGACAGACCGGGGGTTTACGCGACAGCCTCTATCCGATCACTAATCGACACGCGCGACAATCCGCGCGATCGCAGGAACGCCAGGGCGCTCATACACCCACCCCTTCATCGATGCAGTTCACACGCGATGGCGTCACCGGGAGCGCCGACGCGAACCACCCAACAGAGGACCTTCGTGTGGCCGTGCGTGTGCCAGCCGTAGCGGTCGCCCGGCCCGTTGCCCCAGGAGTACGGCCGCAGTCCCTGCTCGGCGTACCGCGCCTCGATCCGCCCGCGGTCGGGCGGCGTGACGTCGGCCTTGGCGATGCGCGCAGCCACGCGCCTACGCGTACGCCGCGCTGCTCGCGCCGGGCCGAGGATCCTCCGAGCTTCTCATGAGCCGGCTCCCGCGGCGCCCGCAGTCGCTCCCGAACCGGCTTTGCGCTTGTCCTCGGCCAGCCCGCGCGAGACGTAGGCAGCGAAGAGCAGCAGGCCCGGATCGACGGCCTCCGGATCGTGGACCGTGATCGTCACCGGCCGCTTGCCCCAGCCCTTGCCGTCGAGGATCGCGAGCTCGCGTCCGTCGTCGACGAGGGCGTAGCGGTCGCGCCAGCCGCTCGCCCGCCGCAGCTCGAACTCCTGCTCGGTCCACTGCAGCGGCCCGCCGCCCCGCAGGCCGCGCGGCTTGAACTCGCCGACCGGCGTGCCGGCGGCGTCCGTGGCGCGCTGGACCCGCTTCCAGAATCCCTGCCGCTCGATCCGCCAGCTGCTCTGTCCGGCCTCGGCGGTCGCCGCCGGCCAGATGAGGCCCTCGAGGCGCAAGGTCCCCACGCCGTCCAACTCGTAGAGGCGGCGGTCTTCGGGGATGCGCTTCAGCTCGAGTTCGGCCAATGTCTTAACAGGATGCCCAGGCGGATGAGGCATTAACGCACACGACCGCAGCGTGGCGGATTCCGAGGGCCGTCCACGCATGCAGTCGCGCGCGGACCCGGGCCACCGGGGGGTTGGGCCCGGGCGCCTCGCGTACACCGCGGCAGTTCAGCAGCGCCCGCTGGCGCCCCTGTGACGATGCTGTGAAACCCGGCGCGCCACGCGACGAGGCAACGGCGTTCGCGTCTGCTCTTCCACGGCGGCTGGACTGCTGTGAAACACCGAGCCTTCGCCACACCTGGGGTCCACGCCGATCCGGCGCGGTTCTCTCACGCCGCGCCAGGGGGTTTTCGGTGAAAGATCGGAGTCGAGCCCAGCGGCTACCCGCGCGAGCGGGCGCCGACGCCCGTCAGGAACTCGCGCACGCGCAGCGGCCCGGCGCCGCCGGGGGCGAGCGGGGCGGTGTCGAGGCCGTCGCCGCGGCGCATCGCGTCGATCAGCTCCAGCAGCGCGTCGCCGGCGCTGCGTGTCGGCCGCCAGCCGAGCTCCTCACGCGCACGCGTGACGTCCATCAGCGGCACGCCGAGCGCGAGGTCCAGCCAGCCCGGCGGCGTCGGCTGCAGGCGCAGCCTCCACGACACGTCGACGGCGATCCGCAGCGCGCGCTCGGGCACCCGCACCGGGCGCGCGTCGAGCAGCCGGCCGAGCTCGTCCGGGTCGAGCACGGGCTCAGCGGCGACGTTGAACGGGCCGCGCACGTCGCGCAGCGCCGCCAGCCGGTAGGCCTCCCCGATGTCGAGCGAGTGGACGCCCTGGAAGCGCAGGCGCTCCAGCGCCGGCACGATCGGGATCAGGCGGCGGCGCAGCAGCGGCGTCGGCAGCAGCGGGCCGGCGAACAGCCGCCGGATACCCGACGCCGCGTCGCCCTTGAAGATCAACCCCGGCCGCAGGCGCACGACGCGCATGTCCGGGTGGGCGAGCTCGAAGCTGTCGAGGATCGACTCGACCTGCGCCTTGTCGCGCGAGTAGAACGACGTCGGGATGCCGCCCGTCGGCCAGCTCTCGTCGACGCGACGATCCTTCGGTCCCGGCGAGTACGCCCCGACCGACGACGCATACACGAGGGACGGGACGCCCGCCGCGGCGGCCGCGTCGAACACGCGTCGCGAGCCCTCGACGTTGACGGTACGCGTCGCGGAGCGGTCCCGCGAGGGCTGGATCAGCCAGGCGAGGTGAACGACCGCGTCGGCGCCACGGAACGTCTGCACGAGGTCGTCGGACGTGACGTCGGCGCAGACCCAGCGCGTGCGATCGAACGAGAGCCCCGGACGCCGCCGGGCGAGTCCGACGATCTCGTCGACCGCGTCGTCGGCGCTGAGCGCCGTCAGCACGCTCGTCCCGACGTTGCCGGTCGCCCCCGTGACGACGACGCGCATCAGATGCCGCCGGTTCGTGTCGTGCCGCCCGCTCCCGGGTTCTTGTCGCGCCTGCCGCCCGTCGAGCGCAGGGCCCGCACGGCGTTGGCGAGCGCCGCCTGCATCGCGCGGCGCTGCGCCGCGGCATTGCGCGACGGCGTGCCGCGAGCGGCGTCGGCGGGACGCAGGGACTCGGACTCGGCGGGATCGGTCGGTAGCACGGCAGCCGGATTACCCATGCACTGATAACCGCGAACCACATCTTTATCCCGGCACATTCCCACGCGCCGGGTGAATCCGCCGGGCGGCTCTGCTACGCGGAGCCGCGATGCGCGGACGTCGGCGACCCCGTCAGCGCCTGGGGCACGGGCGTACGGGCGAGCGCGACCGCGGCGGTGTCGTCAGCCTGGTGTCCGTGGCGAAATGCCGCCAGCGCACCGTCGAGCGCGGCGAGCAGGGCGGCCGGCGGCCAGCCGGCACGCGTGCGCAGCAGGTCGCGCAGGCGCTCGTCGCCGAAGCGTCCGTCGGCACCGCGCGCGTCCGTGACGCCGTCGGTGTAGATGACGAGCGTGTCGCCGTCGGCGAGCTCGACCTGCTCGTCCTGCCAGCGGGCGCTGCCGGGCATGCCGAGCAGCCGCCCGGGCCGGCCGGCCTCGCGCAGCTCGCCGCCGGTCCCGACGATTAGCGCCATCGGATGACCGCCGGCGCAGAGGACGATCTCGTCGGTCCGCAGCCGCACGCACAGCGCCGTGCACAGCGACATCCGACCGTGCTCGACGAGCGCCTCGTCGATCGCCCGCAGGACCGCCGACGGGCGCGGGTCGATGCGGCACATGAAGCGCGCGGCGTGGCGGGCCAGCGACGTCAGCGTCGCGGCGTGCAGCCCCTTGCCCGTGACGTCGCCGATGATGACGAGCCAGCCGTCGTCGAGCTCGATGAAGTCGTAGAAGTCGCCGCCGACCTCGATCTCGCGATCGGCGCCGGCGGGCCGGTAGAGCGTCGCGACCTGCCAGTCCGGGATCAGCGGCACGCGCTCGGGCAGCAGGCTGCGCTGGAGCGTCTCGGCGATCTCCGCCCGCGCGCGGTACAGCAGCGCGTTGTCGACGGCCATCGCGGCGCGGCTCGCGAGCTGCTCGGCGAACTCGACGTCGCTCCAGGTGAACGTGCGCAGCGACTCGGACATGACGAGCGTCATCACGCCGAGCGTGCGCAGCGGCGTGCGCAGGGGGACGAGCAGCACCGAGCGCATCGCGGCGCCGCGCAGGAGCGCGAGGTGCGCCTCGTCCTGGGCGGCCCGCTCGAGCAACGCGTCCGGGATGTCGTTGAACAGCTCAGAACGCCCGGTCTGCAGGACGCGGCCAACGCCCTGCTCGGGATCGAGGTCGCGCGGCTCGTACTCGCGCAGCCGCTCGGCGATCTCGAGCCGCTCCGGATCGGAGTGCGCGACGACGACGTGCTCGCGCGCCCCGGACTCGTCGAAGAGGTCGACCGCGCACCAGTCGGCGAGCTGCGGCACGACCGACCAGGCGACGTTCTGCAGCGTCTGGGCGTAGTGCAGCGAGGAACCGAGTATCTCGCTCGCGTCGGCGAGGAAGCGGTTGCGCAACTCGGCGTTCTTGCCCTCGGTGACGTCCTCGATGATCGTCACCGTGGCGACCGTCTCGCCGTCCTCGCCGGTCAGCGGCGACGCCTTCAGGAGCTTCCACTTCAGATCGCCGGTCGTGCGCTGGACGGTGCGCATGAGCAGCGGTTCGGCACGCTCGCCGCGCAGGAGCCGGACGGACGGGATGTCGGCCATCGACAGCTCGCGGCCCGAGCTCGTCGCGCACGAGGTATTCGGCCATGATCGACGTGGGCGGCCGGCGCTGCAGCTCGGCGAGGCTGGCGAAGCCCATGTCCTGCAGCGCCGCGCGGTTGGCGTAGACGATGCGGTCCTCGCGGTCGCGGACCGTGACCGCCTCGGCGAGCACGTCGACGATCTGTGCGAAGTCGAGCGCTGCTGCCATGCCCCACCATAGACCGATCCCGAGCGGCCACGTGCGAGGAGTTGCGAGTACGCACAGACGTGCACCCCAAAACTGGCCGGCGAGGCTCCATGAAGGAGACCGAGCGGGCGCGCCGCACCTCGCGACGATGGCAGCACCGGCACGCCGACCATCGCGGCACGGTGGCAGACTGCAGGGCATGGACGCTCGGGGGACTGCACTGCTTCTCCCGGAGGGCCTGACCGCGTCCGGGACGGCGGACCGGCTCGCAGGCCTCGTCCCAGTCGCGACGCAGTCCGCACATTCGATCGACCGCACGTTCTGGGACACGTTCGACGGCCGCCTGCACGGGGCCGGGCTTGCGCTCGCGGACGCCGGCAACCGCCTCGTGCTGATGGACGCGACGACGTACGCCGAGCAGGCCAGCGGCGAACACGTGCGGCGGGCCCGCCGCCTGCTGCTCGACGACCTGCCCGCCGGCCCGCTGCGCGACGCGCTCGCGCCGCTGCTCGAGATGCGCGCGCTGACGCCGATCGCGCGGGTGCGCAGCCGCCTGCTGCCGGTGAACGTCCTCGACGACGTCGGCAAGACCGTCGTACGGCTGCGCGCCGAGGAGCCGACGGCGCTGTCCGGCGGCAACGGCAAGCTCCCGCTGCGCCCGCGCCTGCACGTCATCGGCGTACGCGGCTACGACGCCGAGTTCGACCTCGTGCTGAAGCTGCTGACCGGCGACGTCGGCCTGCAGGACGCGCCGCGGCCCGTCCTCGACGACGCCGTCGAGGCGCTCGGCGGCACGATCGGCGGCACGTCCTCGAAGCTGCGCATCACGCTCGACCCGGGCGATCGTGCGGACGCCGCGGCAGTCACGATCCTGCGCCGGCTGCTGGACGTCGTCGCGCTGAACCTGCCCGGGACGCTGACCGGCGTCGACAGCGAGTTCCTGCACGACCTGCGCGTCGCGGTGCGCCGCTCGCGGGCGCTGCAGCGCGAGCTGCGCGGCGTCTTCGTGCCCGAGCCGCTGCGCGTCTTTCGCGACGGATTTCGCGAGCTGCAGGCGCTGACCGGGCCGACGCGCGACCTCGACGTCCAGCTGCTCGAGTTCGGCGAGCTCGCGGCCGGCCTCGCCGACGGTCCCGCGGCCGACGTCGCGCCGCTGCGCCGGCTGCTCGAGCAGCGGCTCGTCGCCGAGCGCCAGAAGATGGTCCGCGCCCTGCGCTCGGAGCGCACCCGCGCGCTGCTGGACAACTGGCGCGACTTCCTCGACGGCCTCGTCGCGACCACCGAGGACGACCGTCCCGATGCCGCGCGGCCGGTCGCCGACGTCGCCGGCGAGCGGATCGGCAAGGTCTACCGGCAGATGGTGAGGATGGGCCGGGCGATCGACGACGAGAGCCCGCACGAGGCGCTGCACGACCTGCGCAAGAAGGGCAAGGAGCTGCGCTACCTGCTCGAGTTCTTCTCCTCGCTGTATCCGCCCGAGGTCGTCAAGCCGATGGTCGCGACGCTGAAGGGGCTGCAGGACGTGCTCGGCCGCTTCCAGGACCGCGAGGTGCAGGCCGACCTGCTGCGCGCGCTCGGCGACGACATCGCGACGATGGAGGGCGGCGCGGCCGCGCTCATGGCGATGGGCGTGCTCGTCGAGCGCCTCAGCGAGCAGCAGGAGCAGGCGCGGGCGGAGTTCGCCGCGAGCTTCGAGCAGTTCGCCGCCAAGCCGCAGCGCAAGCTCGTCTCCCACACGTTCGGATGACGAAGGTCGTCGCGCTCTACAACATCAAGGGCGGCGTCGGCAAGACGTCCGCCGCGGTGAACCTCGCCTGGACCGCGGCGGAGCAGGGCGCGCGCGTGCTGCTGTGGGATCTCGACCCGCAGGGCGCGGCGAGCTTCCTGCTGCGCATCAAGCCGAAGGTGCGCGGCGGGGGCTCGAAGCTCGTGCGCGGCAAGAGCGATCCGGCGGCGCTGCTGAAGGGCTCCGATCACGAGCGCCTGGATCTCCTGCCGGCCGACTTCTCCTACCGCAACATGGACCTCGTGCTCGACGCGACGAAGCGCCCGCGGCGAGGCCTGCGGCGCGTGATCGCGCCGCTCGCGGCGGAGTACGACTACGTCTTCCTCGACTGCCCGCCGGCGATCTCGCTCGTCTCCGAGAGCGTCTTCGCCGCCGCCGACGTCCTGCTCGTCCCGCTCATCCCGACGCCGCTGTCGCTGCGCACGTACGACCAGCTGCGCAGCTTCGTCGCCGACGAGGTCGTCAAGCCGCAGCCGCGGATCCTCGCCTTCTTCTCGATGGCCGACGGGCGCAAGACGATGCACCGCACGATCATGGAGGAGCTTGCGGCGAGCGGCGACGGCGTGCTCGCGACGGCGATCCCGGCCGCCAGCGACGTCGAGAAGATGGCGCTGCGGCGCTGTGCGCTCGCCGGTTTCGCCCCGCGCGGGCGGGCCGCGCTCGCCTACGGCGCGTTGTGGGACGAGGTGCGTGTGCGGGTATAGCGGTGGCGGCATGGGTACCATCGCGGCCGATGTCCGCCCCTGAGCCGGTTTCCGGCCTGTTGAACCGCCCGCTGTCCGAGGTGCTCGGTGCGCTCGCATCGCAGCACGATCTCGCCGGCGGCGGAGGGCCCGCCGCGGCGCTCGTCGCGGCAGCGGCTGCTGCGCTGACCGCGAAGGTGGCGCGCGGGTCGCGAGCGACGTGGATCGAGGCCGGCGGCGCGATCGCCCACGCCGAGTCGCTGCGCATGCAGGCGCAGGCGCTCATCGAGCGCGACGCCGACGCCTACCGCGACGCGTCCTCGTTTCTCCTGCGCTCCGAGCGCTCGGCGCGCCGCGGCGTCGCCGCACCCGCCGTCGCGACGCCGCCGCCCGCATCCGCCGACCGCGAGCGGCTCGTGGGGGATGCCCTGACGCACGCCGCCGACCTGGCGCTCGCGATCGCCGACATGTCCAGCGAGATCACCCTGCTCGCCGCCGAGGTGGCCCGCAGCTGCCCGTCCTGGCTGCGGCCCGACGCGCTGACGGCGGTCGCGCTCGCCGAGGCCGCCACGTGCGCCGCCGCCCGGCTCGTCGAGGTCAACCGCCAGCTGGGCGACGACGACCCGCGCCGCGCCGCCTCGTGCGATGCGGCCGCGGCGGCGCTGCAGGCGCGCGAGCGGGCGCTGTGAGGGCGGGGTCGCTGACCGCCGGAGGGGTCGTGGCGACGTTGCTGCTCGTGGCGCTGCACAGACGCCACGATGGGCGGCTGGACGCCGAGCTGTAAGACCGGGCGCGGCCGCGGTATCCCGCCGAGTCGGTCGATCGCTGCCTCACACAGAGGACCTCGCGCCATCGCCCGCCCATGAGCGCGACCCACCGGCAGCGACGCCCAGTCCCGCCGCCGCGGCCACGGCGATCGCCGCGGCGATCAGCGCGCCGGACGGGCTCGTCAGCGACGCAACGATCCCGACGGCGGGGCCGCCGAGTCCGACGCCGGCGTCGAACCAGGCGAAGAACAGGCCGGCCGCGGCGCCCTGCTGTGCGGCGGGGACGCGCGCGAGCGCGAGCAGCCCGAGGCCCGGCACCGCGAGGGACTGACCGATCGAGAGCGCGAGCAGCGCGGCCAGCGCCGTCCCGGTCGAGGAGGCGAGGGCGAAGACGAGCAGCCCGAGGGCCTCACCGCCCGCGAACAGCACGACCGTGCGCCTGCCGCCGAGGCGGTCGGGCAGCCCGGCACCGAGCGTGCGCGAGGCGATCACCGCACGGCGAAGACCGGCACGATGAGCGCCTCGAGGCCGGTCGCCCGGTCGCGGGCGACGTGCGCGCCGAAGGAGAGCACCGACACGTAGCCGACGTTGACGAGCAGCAGGCCGATCCCGGCCGGCGCGGTGAGCCGCACGAGCGACCGGGTCGACGCGGTCGATCGCCTGCTCCGCCCCGGCACCGGGTGCGGTGCCGCAACCGCCAGCACGGTCACCGCACCCACCAGCGGGAGCGCGACCGCCACCGCGAGCAGCTCACGGCTTGCGCCGGCGCCGCCGAGGACGGCAGCAAGCAGGGGTCCGAGGGCGAGCCCGCCGAAGTTCGCCAGACCAATGTGCCCGAGCGCGCGGCCGCGCCGCTCGGGGCCGGCGAGCCTGAGCAGCCACAGGACGGTCGCGCTCATCATTACGCCCTCGCCGGCCCCGACCGCCAGGCGGCTGAGCACGAGCGCGCCGAGCGTCGCCGAGGCGACGGCGGGGATCGCGCCGGCCGCCATCACGACGGCGCCGGCGAGCACGAGCGGCCGCGCGCCGTGCCGGTCCGCCAGGCGGCCGCCGAGCGGTCGCGCCAGCAGCCCGGTCAGGGCGGGCGCGCCGACCGCCAGCCCGACGGCGGCGGGCCCGCCGCCGAGCTGGTCGGGGACGTAGCGCGGCAGGATCGACAGCACCTCGCCGAGCGCCGCATAGCAGCACAGCGCAGCGGCGAGCACCGCGCCGTACGCGAGCCGCGAGGACGCGGCGGCTCGCGTAACCGAAGAAGAGGATTCGCAGGTCGCGCTCATCGCCCCGACAGCGTGGCCCGGCGACGCTTCGACGCAGGCCGAAGCGATTTCGCGTCACCATCAGGACATGACCGCCCGCACATCTGCCGACGCCGCAGGCCGCACGCCCGGGGATGCGGATCTCGCCGCGCTGGGAGCCGTCCTGGCGGAGCCGGCGCGCGCCCGGATCCTGCTCGCGCTCGGCGACGGGCGCGCGCTGCCGGCGAGCGTGCTGGCCGGGGAGGCGGGCGTCGCACCCTCCACCGCCAGCACGCACCTGGCCCGCCTCGTCGACGCCGGCCTGCTGACCGTGCGCCCGCAGGGACGCCACCGCTACTACGCGCTGGCCGGCCCGCACGTCGGCGAGCTCATCGAGGCGCTCGCCCGGCTCGCTCCCGCGGCGCCCGTGCGGTCACTGCGCGAAGGCACGCGAGCCCATGCGCTGCGGCGCGCGCGCACGTGCTACGACCACCTCGCGGGCCGCCTCGGGGTCGCCCTCTTCGGCGCGCTCATCGACGAAGCGCTCGTCACGGGCGGCAACGGGCGTCACGAGCACGCCAGCGCGCGCGAGGACCGCCTGTCGAGCCCCGGACGCGACCTGCACTACCGGCTCACCGCCGCGGGTCACCGCCGTCTGTCGCAACTCGGCGTCCACCTGCCCGCCGCCGACGCTGGCCGGTGAGGTGAGCGTGCGGTACTGCGTGGACTGGACCGAACAGGCGCACCACCTCTCCGGGACGGTTGGGCGCGCACTGACCAACCGCCTCTTCGAGCTGGGCTGGCTCGAACGCATCCCTCGCACCCGCGGCGTCCGCCTCAGCGACGAGGGCGAACACGGCCTGCACGAGCACTTCGGACTGCGGCTGCGCGACCGCTGATCGTGAACATCGCGCGGGTCAGGCTCTCACCATGTGAGTACCTGACCCGCGTGAGACCCTACGCGGCGTCCTTGGGCTTCCAGCCGCGGCCCTCTTTGACGACGAGTCCGTCCTCGGCGAGCCCGGGGAGAACGCGGTACAGGTAGTTCTGCTTGATGCCCATCTTCGCGGCGATCTCGGGAATCGTGATGCCGGGAGTGGCCTTGACCAGTGCGAGCGCCTCCGCTCCGCGCGTGCCGCTGCCCTTCGGTCGCCCACGGCGGCCGCCGTGGGACGCGCCGCGATTGCGAGCCGCCGTCGTGCGTGCCGCTACGTCGCGTCCCGGCCGGTGACGTCGAGGACGTCAGCGGTGTTGCGGGGACGCCGTCGAGCGCGGCTGCGGCGGCCTCGAGGCGCTGGTACTCGTCGACGAGCGGCTTGAGTTCCTTCAACCGCGCGCCGATCTCATGTCGCTTCTCATCCAAGAAATCTGCTGTTGCCATGTACGTCTCCCCGTAGAGGCAGTTGACAATTACCGTCGCCCAGCCTAGCTCACGGCGGCACCTTACACCACATTCCTGTAGATCAGCGCGGTTGCCGGTGCTGCCGAGCGTGATGTGAGAGGACGCCGGTCAGGACGCAGAGCATCGTTTCGACGAGGTTCTGACGTTCGGCATGTGGGTGATCGAGCCACCACAGCGCCGGCCCGGTGAGCGACCTGTGACGTGGGGTGGTGATGCGCCCGCGGGTGCTGGTTGACCGATCGCGGACCGCCATCATGATCCAATCGTACCCCGCACTTAGGTTTTTTTTAACAAATCGTTAGACGAACGGGCATGGGTGGACCGACGGCGGCCGGCGGGGCGCGAATGTGTTCCATGTGAGCATGTTCGCGCCACGCTCCCGGCCGGCGACCTGCACCGTTTTCCTACTCGCCGCGATGGGCCTCCGACGCGCGCGGCACCGGCACCCGGATGGCGTACTTCGACGGCTTCACCGAGACGGTCGGGTTGTCGATCCTGCCGAGGCGGTCGATGAGCTTGATCCACTGCGACGGCTTGAGCACCGCGTCGAGCTGGCTGGAGCCGGGAGCGCCCGCCTGGTACTGCGGGCGGAAGCCGACGTGGATGTGGTCGGCGTGGTCGCCGAGCGCGAGCGTGTTGTCGGTGCCGGCGTAGGTCATCAGGCTGATGATCTGATGCGGCTTGGCCGTCCCCTGCAGCGTCAGCAGGCGGCGGATCGTGATGTCGGTGATCGAGCCCTCGCCCTGGTGACCGAGGATCGGGATCCCGTTGATCTTCGCGATGTCGACGGCGCTGCCGGCGGAGTGCTCGGAGACGCTGCCGCCGGCGGTGTAGTACCCGTGGCCGCAGTGCAGTGAGGTGACGGTCGGCTTCAGGCCGCTGGCGGCGAGGAACTCGAGCGTCGCGAGGACGCGCCGGTCGATGCCGCCGGCCTCGATGTCGCGCCGCCCGCAGGAGTAGATCTCGATGCGCGGGTTGGCGAGCACGCGCTGTGCGAGCGCCTCCTTGCTCATGAGCATGATCTGGCCGATCGAGGCGCGGTTGGCGTCGGGCCCGACGAGCGCGTTGCGACCCTTCGCGCGGTAGATCGCCGTGGACTCGAGCAGCTTCCAGCCGTCGAGGATCGGCTTGGGGTCGATCCGCGGCGCGCCGCGGCCGGCGGGGCGGATCTCGAAGTGCAGGCGCGGTGCGATCGGCTCGGCGGTCTGGCCGATGCGCCCGAGGATCGTGCCCGCGATGACGCGGCGGCCGACGATCATGCGCTTGAGCTGGACGTCGGCGGGGTCGAGGCCGTAGGCGCCGGTGAAGTAGGACTTCAGCGTCGTTCCCGCGGTGAGCTCGGTCCCGGCGTCGAGGACCTGCTGGGCGCCGCCGTTGGCATAGGGGATGCGGCGCGTCGGGTAGGCGAACAGGCGCTCCTTGGCGACGCCGGCGGCCGTGGTCGCGCTCAGCGCTCGCGGAGGGCGCTGCCAGCTCGTCGGCGGCCTTCGCCGCGGCGGCCGGGACGGCGCCCTTCTGCGTGTTGCGGCCGGCGGAGGCGGGGAGGGTCGGCTTCGGGTCGCGCTTGGGCAGCGCGAGCTCCCTGGCGATCGAGGCCTTGCTCTGCGTCTTGCGCTTGGGCACCGGCACGTCCCGGGCGAGCTTCTTGAGGTGCGTGTACGCGTACGTGTTGCCGTAGACGTCGCGCATCCTCACGTAGTTGCCGAGGCGCGCGGACGTGCCGATCGCGGTGATCGTGCCGTCCTGGACGGCGATCGCGGGCGAGCCGGCCTTGGCGAAGATGTCGATCCCGCGGCGCGTCGTCTCGGACTCGACCGGGTTGGCGATGTTCTGGCCCTGCGCCGCACGGCGGGTCGCCGCGCGCTCGGAGATGTCGTCGGCGTAGCGGGCCTTGGCGAACACGGGGAAGTGACCCTGCGTGAGGCCGTTGAGGGAGCTGACGAGGTCGCCCGGCAGGCCGCCGATCAGGCGGGCGCGCATGAGCACCGAGTCGACGTACCAGTCGGCGTGGTTGTAGGCGAAGATCGCGCGGCGCAGGTCCTGGTCGGCGCCGGCGGCCTTGAGGTAGCGGGCGGCGGCGAAGATCGCGTCGACGGGGTTGAAGGGGTCCTTGCGGCCGTCGCGGTTGGCGTCGGTGCCGTACTGCTTCCACGTCGCGGGCATGAACTGCATCCAGCCGAGCGCGCCGGCGGAGGAGATGTTCAGGTTGCGGCCGTAGTCGGTCTCGATCTCGTTGATCGCCGCGAGGACCTCCCAGCGGACGCCGTACTGGATGCCCGCGGCCTGGTAGATCGGCAGCAGGAACGGCGGGATGCGGAACTTGTCGATGAAGAAGTTCGGGACGCCGACCGGGACGGCGCCGGGGAGCGCGAGCGAGGTCGTCGGGTTCGTGACCGTCGGGACGCCGCGCGCGTTGCGAAGCGCGACCTGCGGCGCCGCGTCGCGCTGGGGAGCGCGCTCCGGGGAGACCGTGCGATGCGGCGTGCGAGCCGTCGCGGTCGTCGTCGGGCACGGCGTGACCGCGGCCTTCGTGCCGGCGGCGGCGCCCTGGCCCAGACCCTCGAGCACGGCTTCACCCTTGGCGCCGGCGCTCGCGGCCTTCGAAGTCGGGTCCGTCGCGGCGCAGTCCTCGGCCGCGGGCTCCTCGCCGCCGGCCGGTCCGGCGAGTCCGCTGAGCGGGAGCGGAACGGACGGCTTGGCCGGCGCCGCGGGCGTCGCCGGCTGCGGCGCGGCGGGAGCGGCGGGATCGGCGGGCGCGGCAGGCGTGGACGGAGCGGCCGGCGGCACCTCGGAGGTGGGGGCCGTGACCGTGGGCGGCGTGGTCGTCGTGTCCTCGGCCGGCGCGGTGACCGTCGGAGCGGTCGTCGTGTCGTCGGGCGTCGCCTGCGCCGACGCCGCGGGCTCGGGCACCTGGGCATGCGACTGCGCGTCTGGGGCGACCTGCGTCGGTGCGGCGACGACCTGCTCGCCCGGAACGGCCGGATCCTCGGCGCCTGCGCCGAGCAGGTTGCCGCTCAGCGCGACGGCCACGAGGCCAGCGGTGCACAGCGCCGCCGCGATGCGTGCGCGGCTCGTACGTTGCGTCGTGCCCTCGGGCTTGGCCTTCATGTCGGGTGGGTCCTCGCCATGGATTCGGGTTGCCGCCGCGGTACGGGCGATCGGTTGGGCTATCGGCGGGCACCGGCGCGATCTTGAACCCCTGCGGGCCTGACTGGACCGACCGCCGCGGTGGGTCCGCCGAGCGCGTCGCCGCGGGCCGCAATCGTCCGGCCCGCGCGGGCCGCCGCGGACGTCGATGCGGACGCCGGCGGAGTACAGAAAAGCGGAGCGATGCGGCGCTGCGAGGATGTCTTCGCGCCGCGAGGCGCCCGCAGCGAACCCTCAGCTTGAGGGTGAGGCTGAGCCAGCGCGACGCACATTCACACGTTATTCACGGTGCGTTCACGACCGGGTAACCGGATCGCGAGGCCGAGTCCCCAGCCTCCGAAGGCGCGATGCAGACGAGTCAAGCTGAGCTTGTCAAGATCGGCGATCTCGAGATCCGCCCGCAGGAGGGACTCGTGCTCGCCAACGGCCACGCGCTCGTCCTCTCCGTGCGCGAGTTCGACCTGCTCGTCGCCCTTGCCAGCCGCGCCGGGCGCGTCGTCTCCCGCGAGGAGCTCTACCGCCTGGCTTGGGGCGGCACGCTGCGCCACGGCGATCGCTCGTGCGACGTCTACGTCCACAAGCTGCGCACGAAGCTCGAGCGCGCGCTGCCCGACCACCGCTTCATCCACACGCACGTGGGCTTCGGCTACCGGCTCGATCCGGGGTCCTGAGCGCCGGGCCGCCCTGGCGCCCCTTCACATCCTTTTCACACGGCGACTACTGCCCGGTAACAGCATGGCTGCCGTGCTGCTGCGACGGTCGGCTTCGCTATGGGAACTCTCACAGGAGGACTGACCTTGAAGCTTCAGCGCATGACGGCGGTGGCCGTCGCCTGCGGCACGCTTGCGACCGGGATCGCGGCCTGCGGCAGCGACGACAACAACTCGTCGTCCTCCGGGGGAGGCGGCGATGCGGCCCAGAAGGGCGGCACCCTCAACGGCGCCGGTGCGACCTTCCCGGCCCCCGTGTACAGCGAGTGGGCGGCACGCTTCAAGGAGAAGCAGGGCACGACCGTCAACTACCAGGCGATCGGCTCGGGCGGCGGCATCGCGCAGTTCACGGCCGGCACCGTCGACTTCGGCGCGACCGACTCGCCGATGAAGGACGAGGAGATCACCGCCGCCAAGAAGAAGGGCGACCCCGTCCACATCCCGACCGTGCTCGGCGCGGTGACGGTCTCCTACAACGTCCAGGGCGTCGAGAAGGGCCTCAAGCTCGACGGCGCGACGATCGCCGACATCTTCCTCGGCAAGGTCACGAAGTGGAACGACAAGGCGATCGCCGCGAGCAACAGCGGCGTCACGCTGCCGTCGACGGAGATCTCCGTCTGCCACCGCTCCGACGAGTCGGGCACGACGAAGAACTTCACGGAGTTCCTCGCCGCCTACTCGAAGGCGTGGGACAGCGGGCCGGGCGTCGACAAGTCCGTCAAGTGGCCGACCGGCACCGGCGCGAAGGGCAACGACGGCGTCGCGGCGTGCGTGAAGCAGACCGACGGCGCGGTCGGCTACGTCGAGCAGGCCTACGCGCTGCAGAACGACTTCACGACCGCGGCCGTGAAGAACAAGGAGGGCGAGTTCGTCGAGCCGTCGCTGGACGCGACGTCGGCAGCCGGAGCCGCGGCCGACCCGCCGGCTGACCTGCGCTTCAGCACGATCGACGCGCCGGGCGCGACGACGTACCCGATCACGGCGGTGACGTTCCTGCTCGTCTACCAGGATCCCTGCAAGGCGGGCATGGACAAGACGAAGGCCGGCCTCCTGAAGGACTGGCTGAACTACGCCGAGGGCGACGGCCAGGCGCTCGCGCGCGAGCTGCAGTACGCACAGCTGCCGGACGCGATCAAGGCCAAGGCGCAGGCGAAGATCGACGGACTGCAGTGCAACGGCGCCGCGATCGCGGCGAGCTAGGCAGGCTGGACGATGGAAGCAGCGGCGACAACCCCGACCCGCAGGGCATTGCCCCGCGGGTCGGGGCCCCGCTTCGCCGACCCGCTGCTGCAGGCCGTGCTGGCCGGCATCGCGGCCGGCGTGCTGATCCTCATCGGCTTCTTCTTCGTCAAGCTGATCCTCGAGTCCCAGCCGGCGTTCGCGCACACCGGCGTCCTGGACTTCGTCTTCTCCAACGACTGGGTGCCCTCGCGCGGGCTGTACGGCGCGCTCCCGCTCGTCTTCGGAACGCTGCTCACGTCGGTGCTGGCGCTGGTGATCGGCGTGCCGGTCGCCGTCGCGAGCGCCCTCTACATCACCGAGCTCTCACCGCGCCGCCTGCGCGGGCCGCTGACGCTGCTCATCGAGCTGCTCGCCGCGGTGCCCTCGGTCGTCTACGGGCTGTGGGGCATCTTCTTCCTCGCGCCGAAGCTCCTGCCGGCGGAGAAGTGGTTCACCTCGACGTTCGACTTCCTCCCGTTCGTCGGCGGCACCGTCTCGATCCCGAACTACTTCGTCGCGGGGCTGATCCTCGCGATCATGATCGTCCCGATCGTCAGCGCGATCTCGCGCGAGGTCATGGCGACGGTGCCGCGCGACCACAAGGAGGCCGCGCTCGCGCTCGGCGCCACGCGCTGGGAGATGATCCGCATCGCCGTGCTGCCGTACTCGCGCGCGGGGATCTCCGGCGCCGCGATGCTCGGCCTCGGCCGGGCGATCGGCGAGACGATCGCGGTGACGATCGTCATCGGCAACGCCGCCGTCATCGGCGACAGCCTCTTCTCGCAGGGCTACACGCTCGCGGCGGTCATCGCCAACGAGTTCGGTGAGGCCGCGTCCGATCCGGTGCACCGCGCGTCGCTCATCGCCGCCGGCCTCGTGCTGTTCATCCTGACGCTCGCGGTGAACCTCGTCGCGCGCTACTACGTCAACCGCGCGGCGGGCGCCAGCCAGCGCAAGGTCCCGGTCGGGATGGCCGGATGAGCACGAACGTGCTGCCCCCGATCTCGGCGCGCCGGCGCAACAGCGACCGCATCGCCCGCGGCGTGACGCTCGCGCTGACGCTGCTGGCGCTCGTGCCGCTGTTCCTCGTCCTGTACTACCTGCTCAAGGAGGGCTCGGCGCGTTCAGCTGGAGCTTCTTCACGACCGACCCGACCGGTCGCTTCATCGGCGATCCGGGCGGCATCCGCAGCGCGATCATCGGCACGCTCATCATCGTCGGGATGGCGACGGCGGTCGCCGTCCCGCTCGGCATCGGCGTCGCGCTGTACCTCGTCGAGTACGGCAAGCAGTCGCGCTTTGCGAACACCGTGCGCTACTTCGTCGACGTCATGACCGGCGTGCCGTCGGTCATGTTCGGCCTGTTCATCTACATCGTGCTCGTCATCTCGCAGATCGGCGGCACGTTCACGGCCTGGAAGGGGGCGGTCGCGCTGGGGCTGCTCATGCTGCCGGTCGTCGCCCGCGCCTCGGAGGTCGTGCTCAACCTCGTGCCCGACGCGCTGCGCGAGTCCGCGCTCGCGCTCGGCGCGCCGCGCTGGCGCGTCGTGTTCCGGATCGTGCTGCCGACCGCGCTGCCGGGCCTCGTCACGGGCTCGATGCTCGCCGTCGCCCGCGCGGCGGGCGAGACGGCGCCGCTGCTGTTCACCGCGGCGTTCGTCTACGGGCTGAGCACCGACGTCGGGCAGCGGATGAACTCGCTGCCGCTGCAGATCTTCAACGACGTCGGCCAGGCCCAGGACCGGCTCGTCGAGCGCGCGTGGGGGGCGGCCCTGACGCTCGTCCTGATGATCCTCCTCGTCACGCTCATCGCCCGCCTCGTCCAGCGAAGGAGTCGCCTGCAGCCATGAACAATCCCGATTCATCGGAGCGCGTGATGCCCGACGAGATGCCGTCCACCACGAAGCGCGCGCGGCCGCCCGTGCGCACGCCCGCGACCACCTCGACGCCGAAGGCGCCGCCGGCGCCGGCGCCGCGCGTGAGCGAGAAGCAGACCGGCCGCAGCATGTCGCTGGAGAACCTCAACGCCTACTACGGCGCGACGCACGCGATCAAGGACGTCAGCCTGCGCTACGCCCCCAACGAGGTCACCGCGATGATCGGGCCGTCGGGCTGCGGGAAGTCGACCGTCCTGCGCTGCCTGAACCGCATGCACGAGGAGATCCCGGGCGCCCGCGCCGAGGGTCGCGTCACGCTCGACGATCTCGAGATCTACGGCAACGGCGTCGACGTCACGTCCGTGCGGCGCGCGATCGGCATGGTGTTCCAGAAGCCCAACCCGTTCCCGACGATGTCGATCTTCGACAACGTCGCCGCCGGGCTGAAGCTCGCGGGGATCAAGGGCGGCAACACGAAGGAGGTCGTCGAGCGCTCGCTGCGCGGCGCCGGGCTGTGGGAGGAGGTCAAGGACCGGCTGTCGGAGCCGGGCATCGGCCTGTCGGGCGGCCAGCAGCAGCGCCTGTGCATCGCGCGTACGATCGCCGTGCAGCCCGAGGTCATCCTCATGGACGAGCCGTGCTCGGCACTTGACCCGATCGCCACACTGAAGGTGGAGGAGCTCATCATCGAGCTCAAACGGGACTTCACGATCATCATCGTCACGCACAACATGCAGCAGGCCGCGCGCGTCTCGGACACGACCGCGTTCTTCTACCTCGGCGAGCTCATCGAGCATGCCGCGACGGAGACGCTCTTCAGCAAGCCCGCGAATCCGCGCACGGAGGAGTACGTGACGGGCAAGTTCAGCTGATGGCGGGCGGCGAGGGCCGGCAGCACTTCCAGGAGCAGATGCGCGAGATCGAGCGCGCCGCGCTCGGTGGCATGGACATGGCGCTCGGCCAGATCGATCGCGTGCTCGACGCGCTCGATCCCGTCGACCTGCGGCTCGCGGAGTTCGTCATCGCCGACGACGACCGGATCGACGGGCGCTACCTCGAGGTGCACCAGGGCGTGCTCTCGCTGCTCGCCCTGCAGGCCCCGGTCGCCGGCGACCTGCGGCTCGCCGCCGCGGTGCTGCACGTCATCAGCAACATCGAGCGGATCGGCGATCAGTGCGTCAACATCGCCAAGCTGATCCCCGTGAGCTGCACCGACTCGCCGGTCGCGCGACACGATCATCGAGCGCGTCCTGCACATGGGCGGGCTCGCGCGCGGCGAGCTCGCGCAGGCGCGCCACGCCTTCGCCGAGCGCGACGTCGCGCTGGCGGAGTCGCTCGTCGCGCAGGACCAGGAGGTCAACCGCCTCAACCGGGAGGTCTTCAGGCTCGCCGTCCACGCCGGCGAGGATCCGGACCTGCGCGAGTGGGCGATGACGATGACGCTCGCGGCGCGGGCGCTCGAGCGCATCGGCGACAACGCCGTCGCGATCGGCGAGCAGGCGATCTTCGTCGCCACCGGCCAGTTCCGCGAGCTGTCGAGCCTGCTGCACCCGGCGGGTGGCAGATGAACGTCGGGCGCGCGCACTTCCAGGACGACCTCGGCGACCTCCAGGTCCGCTCGCTGGCGATGTTCGACCTCATCCTCACGGCGCTGGACCGCGTGACGGAGGCGCTCGAGCATCAGGACATCGAGCTCGCGCAGATCGTCATCGACGAGGACGAGGTCATCGACGCGACGTACGTCGAGCTGCATCACGCGATCCTCTCGCTGCTGACGCTGCAGGCGCCCGTCGCCGGCGACCTGCGGCGGCTCGCCGCGCTGCTGCACGTCATCCGCTACGCGGAGCGGATGGGCGCGCAGTGCGTCTCGATCGCCAAGCTCATCCCGCTGTCCGGCCACGAGCCGCCGGTCCGCCGCGAGATCCTCGAGCGCGTCGTGAACATGGGCCGCCACGCGCGCTGCGAGGTCGTGCAGTGCAGGCGGGCGTTCGCCGACGGCAACGTCGCGATGGCCGAGGACCTCGTCAAGCGCGATCGCGAGGTCAACCTCCTCAACCGCCAGATCTTCAAGCTCGCGATCGATGCGGGGGACGACGCCGACACCCGCGAGTGGGCGATGACGATGACCCTCGTGGCGCGGGCCTTCGAGCGCGTCGGCGACAACGCCGTCGACGTCGGCGAGCAGACCGCGTTCGTGGCGACCGGCCTGTTTCGCGAGTTCGCCGACGCGTCGCATTCCGCGGGCTGAACCCGCGCGCTTCGGTGGCCGACAGCCGCCGACGAGCGCTCGTTGCAGACATTCTCCTGTGAAGATCCTGTGATCGACGGGTCGTGCGGGTCGCGTTGCGCCCCTAGACTGACCGGTACATGACTGACCGGAACCTGGTTGCGGCAGAGACGCTGCGAGTCGCCGTGAGTGATGGCGACACCGGCTTCGTCCAGGTGTTGACGAAGCGTTTGGACCGTTTGGGCTGGGAACACGTCGTGCTGACGGGCGCCGTGCCCGTCGAGCGGCTCGTCTCCATGCGCCTCGGCGCGTTCGTCGTCGACCTCGCGCTGCTGGGCCAGCACGCGTGGACCTACCTCGAACGCGTGACCACCGAGCTGCCGTCCCTGCCGCTCGTCGTCTGCACCGGCCAGTCGACCGTCGCACAGCGCGTGCGCGGCCTGCGGCTCGGCGCCGACGACTGGGTGACGAAGCCCTGCCACCCCGAGGAGCTGATCGCGCGCGTCGAGGCCGTCTCGCGCCGCCGCCGCCTCGCCGAGGCGCCCGCCGTGTCCGAAGCGCTCCTCGCGGGCGAGGTCGAGATCCGGCCCGACCAGTTCCAGGCGTTCGCCAGGGGCCGCTCGATCGATCTCACGCGGCGGGAGTTCGAGCTCATCCAGCTGCTTGCCGCGGCCGGCGGGCGCGTGCTCGAGCGCGAGGAGATCTACCAGCGCGTCTGGGGCTACACGATGGCCCACGGCGATCGCTCGGTGGACGTGTTCGTGCGCAAGCTGCGCTCCAAGCTGCAGCAGACGTCGCCGGAGTGGACGTACATCCACACGCACTTCGGCGTCGGCTATCGCTTCGCGGCCGAGCGCGTCGGGGCGGAGCCGGGGGTCGCCGATGGCGCCGCTGCGGGTGTGGGCAGCGCCGTGGATGCGCCGGCGCCGGTGGCATCGCGTGCGCGGGGGGTTTCCGAGGTCCCCGACGACGCGCCCGCGCCGCTGCGCGCGCTCGCCTGACCCACGCGTAGTGGGCCTTCTCGACTAGCCTTTGTTGCGTGTCGCTGGAGACCGCACGCAACGTCGGAGTCATCGTCCTGCTGGGGCTCGTCGTCTGGCTCGTGCCGGGCGGCGGAGACGGTGCGGACTTCGTCATGCAGCTGCTCAACGCGATCTTCATCGTCCTGATGGCGCTGGGCTGCGGGATCCTCTACCGCCGGTTCCGCGGCGAGATCTTCGCCCTCGGCGACGAGTGGCGGTTCGCGCTCTACGCGGCGGTCGGCATCGCGGTCGTGACCGTGTCCGCGTCGCGACGGCTCTTCGAGACGGGCCCCGGAGCGGTCGCCTGGTTCGCCCTCATCGGGGCGGCGTCGTACACGCTGTACCTCGTGTGGCAGCGCCACCGCTCGTACACCTGACGGGCTTCGCGTTGCGCCGCAGGAACTGACGTCGTCGACGAGCACGCCGGAGTCGCGGATGCGCGCCGGCGAACGTCTCCGGCCGCTTGATACAGTAATAATTCTAGAACTAACTTGCTAGTCTTGCCTTGCTGCTGTAGCGTGCTTCGGGCGGGTCGGCACGGGACTTTTCTACTACTCGGCGGCCCACGGAAAGAGAGTCTTCTCATGGCTTTTCCTCAGATTCCCGGTGGCCTGATGGTGTCCCTCGTCGGCATTCTCAACGGAGCGATCAACGCCATCTTCCCCCAGGTGCTCGCGCTGCTTGCCACGCTCGGGATCGCTCCCCCGGCCTGAACGACAGCTCACCGTGCTGAGAGGCATGCACGCCGGTCCCGGGGACCCCCGGCGGGCTGTGCTTGAGACGCATGCCCGCCGGCCCGGGACGCGGCGTGCTCGCCGCACGATCATCCATATGCAGTGCCACGGAGGAGATGACATGACCTGCCGCTCGCGCCACCACGTCGACCGATGGTCGGAAGGCGAGCCCGCCGGCACGCGCCGGCGGCCGCACGGTCGCCCTCGCCGTGCCGGAGGCCTGCTGTTCGCCACGTTGCTGATCACGGCGTCGCTCGCCTCGAGCGCGGAGGCGGCTTCGGTGCCGTTGGGAACAGCCGACAGCTTCGCGGTGCTGGGAGGCAGCACCGTCACCAACACGGGGCCGAGCGTCATCAGCGGCGATCTCGGGGTGAGCCCGGGCGCGGCGGTGACGGGATTTCCGCCTGGCACGGTGACCGCGGGCACGGTTCACGCCGCTGACGCTGTCGCCCTGCAGGCCCAGGGTGGCCTGACGACGGCCTACAACGACGCCGCGGGAAGAAGCTCGACCGCGACGATCTCCGCCGACCTCGCCGGCCTCACCCTGGGCCCCGGCGTCTATACGTCGGCAAGCTCGCTCGGCCTCAGCGGTGATCTGACCCTCGACGCTCGCGGTGACCCCAACGCCGTGTTCGTCTTCCAAGCCGGGTCGACGCTGACCACCGGCTCCGCGAGCAGGGTCCTTCTCATCGGCGGGGCGCAGCCGTGCAACGTCTTCTGGCAGGTCGGCAGCTCGGCGACCATCGGTACGAACAGCGCGTTCGCCGGGAACATCCTGGCGCTGACGTCCATCTCCCTGACGACCGGCGCGAAGCTGACCGGCAGAGCGCTTGCCCGCAACGGTGCGGTCACGCTGGACACGAACACCGTCACCAAGGCGGTGTGCGCGGCCCCGGCCTCGACGCCGCCCACCGGCAGCCTGCCTCCCGGCAGCGGGACTCCCGGCGGCGGGCTTCCCGGCAGCGGGTCCAGCGGTGGCCCCGGGAGCCGGCGACGACGGCCGGCCCCGCGTCCGCTCGGCTGCGAGGGCCCGCATGGCTGCGTCGGGGGTCCGTTCGCGGTCCGCGTCAGGGGCCGCGCGATCGCCCAGGTCAGGTTCTTCGTCGACGGCAGGCGCCGCCAGACGGTCAACGCGAAGAAGGGCAGGACCGTGTTCCTGCTGCGCGTGAACCCGCGCGGGCAGGACTCCGGGACGCATCGCATCACCGCGAGGGTCCGCTTCTCGGCGGCCAGCGGCGCGAAGGCCCGCAGGCTGCACTTCGTCTACGTGCGGTGCTCCAAGGTGGCGGCGGGGCCGCGGTTCACCGGCTGAGATGACGCCACGTCGCCGTCCGGCGGCAGGAATCCGCCGCATCGGTCAGCCGCCGGTGGACGTCGGCGTCATCGGGGCGCCTCATCGGGTGGCCAGGTGCTCGCCGAGGGGCGCGGGCCGGCCGAGGTGGAACCCTTGGCCGTAGTCGACGCCGAGGCGGGTGAGCACCTCGACGGTTTCGTGGCGGTCGACGAACTCGGCGATCGTGCGCTTGCCCATGCCGCGCGCGATCTGCACGACCGCAGAGATCAGGATGCGATCGGTCTCGTTCTCGGCGCAGTGGCGGACGAACTCGCCGTCGATCTTCAGGTAGTCGAACGGCAGGTGCTTGAGGTAGTAGAAGGAGCCGAACCCGGCGCCGAAGTCATCGAGGGCGAACGGGCAGCCGAGCTCCGAGAGACGTTCAGCGAAGGCGGCGGCGCGGGCGATGTGGACGATCGCCGCGGTCTCGGTGACTTCGAAGATCAGCCGCTCGGGTGGCACGCCGGTCTCGCGCAGTCGCGTCTCGATGAGCTCGAGCAGGCTTTCGTCGCCGATCGTGTGGCCGGAGAGGTTGACCTCGAAACGCAGGTCGTGGCCCGCTGCGCACTGCTCGGCGAGCATGTCGATCGCTCGGTTGACGACCCAGTGGTCGATCTCGCGGATGAGTCCCAGGCGCTCGGCGACGTACAGGAACGATCCGGGCGCGATCAGGTCTCCGTACCCGTCGCGCAGGCGCAGCAGCAGCTCGTATTGCGGGGGGCCTTCGACGGACAAGGAGACGATCGGCTGGGCGATCAGCTCGAAGCCGTCGTGGGCGAGCGCGTGGTTGATCTGCTCGACCCATTTCATGCGGCTTTCGATCTTCGGGCGACCGTGCTCTTCGGTGCGGTAAGGCGCCCAGCGGCCGCGGCCGGCCTCCTTGGCGTCGTACATCGCGAGGTCCGCGTTGACCATGATCTCCTCGGCGGTCACGCGCCCGCCGTCGTCGAAGCGGGCGATGCCGATGCTCGCCGTGACCCGCTTGTGCTCGCCGATCAGCGCGGGCATCGTCTGGTCGCCCACGAGCTTCAGCAGCGCTTCAGCCACGTTCTGGCTCTCCCGCACGTCCTCGCGGGGCAGCAGCACCGCGAACTCGTCGCCGCCCAAGCGCGCAATGACGTCGCTGTCACGCAGACGCGACTGCAGGCCTTGAGCGATGCGCACGATCAGCTGGTCACCGGCGCTGTGGCCCTGCGTGTCGTTGAAGTACTTGAAGTTGTCGAGGTCGAGGATCAGCACCGCGCCGGTCGCGCCGTAGCGCTGAACGCATGCCACGTGGCTGTTGAGCTCGCGCTCGAAGCTGCGCCGGTTGAGCAGGCCCGTCAGCGGGTCGTGGTCAGCCATGTGCTGCAGCCGGCGCTCGTAGCTGCGGCGCTCGGTGATGTCCTGGACCTGCGCGATGAAGTGCACGGGCCGGTCCTTGTCGTCGCGGATCAGCGTGAGGTTGATCGCCGTCCAGACCACATGCCCCGATGCGTCGAGGTAGCGCTTCTCGCGCACGTGGGAGCTCGTCTCACCGTCGAGCAGCGACTGCACCGCAGCGGTCTCCGCGGCGACGTCTGCCGGGTGCGTGATGCTCCGCCCCGACAGGTCGGCCAGCTGCTCTTTCGTGTAGCCCACGATCGCGCAGAACGCGTTGTTGACGCGCTCGTAGCGGCCGTCGAGGCCGATGATCATCATGCCGATCAGCGCGTCGTCGAAGGACCGGCGGAAGCGCTCCTCGGCCGTTTGCAGCGCGGATCGAGCGGCGCGCTCGTCCGTGACGTCCTGGCAGGTGCCGGCCATGCGCTCACCCCATCCGGCGTCGGGTTCGGCGTCGAGGAAGTCACCGCGCAACTGCAGGATCCGGATGCCGCGCGTCGGATGCTGGAGGCGGTACTCCTCCACGAACGGGTGGCGCCGCTGAATGTTGCCGGCCATCGCTGTCTGCAGTGCCGCCCGGTCGTCGGGATGCACGCGCGTGACGTAGCTCTCCACCGGCGGAAGCCCGGCCGACGGATCCACGCCATGCAGCCGAAACTGCTCGGCCGACCAGTGCCGCTCACCACTGAGCAGATCCAGCTCCCAGCTGCCGATGCCGCCGATCGCCTGCGCCTGCGCGAGCCTCCGCTCGCGGATGGCATCGTCCGCGTTGACCTGGCCGGCCGCCGTCCACACCAGCCGCCCCAGCAACAGCGGTAGTGCCACGATGGTCAACACGAGCACCATCCCGATGTCGTACAACCCCGCGTACCGGCCGACGGTCAGCGTCGTCGCCAGCACGACCGGACCGAGCACGACGAACGGGACCAATCGCAGCACGAAGACGGCGGCGGACCCTCCCGTCGTCAGCAGCGTGACGGATTCACGTTCCGGCCGAGCCAGGACCAGCCCGATGCCCAGCGCGGCGAAGCAGAGCCCCGTCGGCAACGCGGGCAGCCGTTCGAGCCCCGCGGGCCCGTGCGGCCGACCGGCGACGTAGCTCACCGTGACGAACAGTCCCAGCAGGCCCACTGCCAGTACCAGCAGTGTGACCGCGCGGCCCCGGCGGTCGGCGCGGTCGAGCAGCAGGACCGCAGCGCCGAACGCGACGAGCCCTGCGGCGGTCAGAGGAGCCGTCGGTCTCGTTGCACCCATCAGAGCCTGAGGATGGCCGAACCAGAGCTTGTCGATCCCAAGGTCGACCGTGAACAGGCTCTCGGCCAGCATGATGCCGCCCAGCAGTACGACGGCCGCAGCGAGCACGTCAGGAAGACGCCGGCGGCCGGCAGCGCCACGGGCCGCACACCCCAGAGCACCGGCTCCCATCACCATCGCCAGTGCCGTGCTGACCTTCATCGTCGCCTCCGCCCGGGACCCCGCTGGCGAGCGTCGGCGCGCCGACCAGCCAACCGAGCAGCGCGGTGCCCGACAGCAAGACCACGAGGCACGCGAACAGTCCGGCGAGCAGTCGCAGGCGATCGGGCTGAACGGGAAGCCACGACGTCACCAGACGAACACCATCGGCATACCCGGCCGTGGACATGAGCGCCGTTAGCAGGACCCCTCCAAACCAACAGATGTACTAGATGGTTGATTCCACGACCGGCACCGCCAGCTGACCGCGTCTCGCGGCGCAGGGCCGCCACGTGCCGAAGGCGGCCGTGCCGCTGGCACTGTCCACCTTCGGCCCGCGGCGTCCTGCATCCGCGATACACGGCCATCTGACGGCACCGGCCGCGGAATCAACCATCTAGGAGTTGGCTGACAGAGGGAAGCAGGAAGCAGGGGGCGCCACGCGTTTGGATCGGAGACGGCTAGCTGCAGTATTCGCGCAGCAGAACGGCGATGCTCTCGGGCGCGACCGGCAGCGCCGCCACGAGCGCGAGCAGCCGGTGGCTCTCCTCGAGGCTCAGGCGACGCTCGGCGATGACGCGGCCCGCCCAGCGCGCGCCCGCCCTGCGCGAAGCGCCTGTCGCGCTTCTCGGCCATGACGACGAGGATCCGCAGAGCGTCGGCGAGCGATATCTGCGGCAGCTCGCGGGCGGACGCATCGATGATCGTCAGGTTCTTGGTGAGTAGCGCACGCCGGAACCTTGCGTGTGCTGACCCAGCGTCGCCCATGGACCGAGCGTACCGAACAGGTGTTCGTGTTGGGCGATCTGTTCTGACGGACCGTCAGGAGCGTGGCGATCGCTGACATTGTCGGGCGGGCTGTCGGCATGCGGCGACACTGACATTGCCGGGCGGCCGGCTGGACCGCCTGCGCTCTTTTGTCACACGATCGCGCGCTATTTGTCACACACCCGTGTAGATCTGTGACACGGGCCGCGCGAGGGTTCCGGGCATGGCTTCCACCCGCTCTCCAGGTGCCGAGCACGGCCAGGCGACCGTCGAGCTCGTCGCACTGCTGCCGCTCATGGCCGTGCTCGCAGCGGTGCTCTGGCAGGGCGTCGTCGCCGGGCAGGCGGTCTGGCTGGCGGGCTCGGCCGCTCGCGCCGCGGCGCGAGCGAGCGCCGTCGGCGCCGACGCGCGCGCCGCTGCGCTACGCGTGCTGCCACCCCGGCTCGAGCGCGGGCTCGTCGTACGGCCCGTATCGGGATCCGACGGCGGTGTGCGCGTCGCGATCGATATCCCGGCCATCGTCGGGACGGGGCGCCTGACGACGGTCTCGGCACGCGCGCGCCTGCAGGACCAGGGGCGGTGAGGGCTGTGCGACGCGAGTCCGGGCAGGCGTCGGTCGAGCTCGTGGCGCTCGCGCCGCTGCTGCTCGCCGTGGTGCTCGCGGTGGCGCAGTTGCTCGCGGCGGGCGCCGCGCGCGAACTGGCCGATCACGCCGCAGAGGCGGGCGCGGTCGCGCTGCTGCAGGGAACCGATCCCGCACAGGCCGCGCGCGATGCCGTACCGGGCTGGTCGCGCGGCCGCGTCGACGTGCGGATCGACGGGCGCCGCGTACGCGTGCGCCTGCGTCCACGTGCGCTCGTGCCCGGCCTTGCGGGGATGCTCGAGTCGACCGGCGAGGCGCACGCCGGTCCGAGGCCGGGATGAGCGTCGCCCGCCGGATCGTGGAGCACTTCGTGAGTCCCGCCGACGGGCGGGCAATGCGTGCGGACGCCCGCCCCGTTGGCGTTCCGCCGACCCGGGCGTGCGCGGTGCCCCCGCCGCGCACGCCCCCGGTTGTCGCCGTGCTCGCACCGCCGGCCGACGCGCCGGCGCTCGGTGCGGTGCTCGGCCTCGCGCTCGCGCGCCGCGAGCGTGCGCGGGTCGCCGTCGTCTGCGTCTGGTCGCCTGCGCCCATCCGGGCGCTGTGGCGGGCCCCGGCGCTGCCGGCTGCCGTTCGCCTCGCGGCTGCGCTCACCGCGCGCGGTCACGATGCGCGTGGATCCGGGCGCCTCGTCGTCGTGCGGCTCGCGGTGCCGTGCGAGGAGGCTGCCGCGGAGGCGCTTCGCGCGAGCGCCGCCGCGGGCTCGGCGCCGGTCGTGCTCGCGCTCGCAGGACCGCGCGCGGCGGCGTTCGACCCGGTGCTCGCGGCGCAGGATCTCGTCGTCGTCGCGTTGCCACCGGAGTCCGACCCGGCGCTCGCACGGCTCGCCGTCGCGGGCCTCGAGCACGGGCTGACCTGCGAGATCCCGGCCGGCCACCCGGCCCGTTCGCTGGCCGCGGCTGGTCTTGCGCTCCTCCCCTCGGCACGCCGTGCGCTCGCGGCGCCGGTCGCCGCACTCTCGTGATGGACGCCGCGCGGCAGGTGCGTTTCTCCGGCGAGGCGGGCCAGGCGACGATCCTGCTGCTCGGCCTCGCGATGGCGGTGCTGCTCGGCGCGCTCGTGCTCGGCGCGATCGCGCGCGGGATCGGCGCGCAGAGCGACGAGCAGCGCGCTGCCGACCTCGCGGCGCTCGCAGGCGCGCGGGCGATGCATGACGCCTATGCCGGGCTGTTCGAGCCACCGGTGCTCGGCGGCCATGCGAACCGCGCCCATCTCGAGCGCGCGGCGTACCTGGCGCGTGGTCGCCGGGCGGCGCTCGAGACCGCGCACGCGAACGGCGCCCACGACGTCCGCGTGGGCTTTCCGGATGGCGACACGTTCGCGCCGGTGCGCGTGCGGGTCGAGGTGCGCGACGCGGTGGAGGTCGGCTCCGGCGAGCGCGTGCCCGCGGGTGCGCGCGCGGAGGCCGAGCTCGCGCCGCCGGCGGACGTGGCATTCGGCGCCGCGGGCGCCGGCGAGTATCGCGGCCCGCTCGCCCGTCGCCAGGGCAAGCCGATGCGCCCGGACGTCGCCGCGGCGTTCGATCGCATGGAGGCAGCGGCGCGCCGCGGATGCCGTGTCGCTCGTCGTCGTCAGCGGCTTTCGCACGAACGCCGAGCAGGCCGCGCTCTTCGCCCGCCACCCGGACCCGAAGTGGGTCGCGCCGCCGGGCCGGTCGCTGCACCGTCTTGCCACAGAGCTCGATCTCGGACCGCCCGCGGCCTATCGGCTGGCTCGCGGCGAACGCGCAGCGCTTTCACTTCACTCAGCGATATTCATGGGAGCCGTGGCACTACGGGTTCACACTTAATGCGGGAACCTCGTCCGTGGGCTTCGGTGCCCGGGCGAATGAGGGCGACGGGGAGACGCACGCGGACGATCCCCTCGTTCACGCCGGCGCAGTTCGCCGCGCCGCTCGCGCGTGCGGCGCAGCGCTGGAACATCTCGGCGGCGCTGCTCGCCGCGCAGATCATGGTCGAGTCGAACTTCAACCCGTTCGCGCGCTCGGGCGCCGGCGCGCTGGGCATCTCGCAGTTCATGCCCGGCACGGCGGCTGCGCTCGGGCTGCGGGACCCGTTCGACGCGGCGGCGTCGATCGACGCCCAGGCGCACCTCATGCGCGACCTCCTGCGCCGGTTCGGCTCCGTCCCGCTCGCGCTCGCCGCGTACAACGCCGGATCCGCCCCGGTCGCCGCATGCGGCTGCGTGCCGCCGGTGCGCGAGACGCGCGGCTACGTCGCGCGGATCCTCGGGCTGCTCGGCGGCGCGGGGGAGACGTTCGCCGGCGGCGGGCTGGAGGTGCGACTCGTGACGTGACCTAGGAGCGCGACATCTCGGCCGCCGGCTCGACGACGACAAGCTTGTCCGCGGCAGTCACGCAGTCGACCGCGTCGCGTACGACCGAGCGGGCGGCTGCGGGAGCACGGCGGCGCGGCGCGTGGCGGTCCGGCGGGCGCAGGACCCGCCGGCCGTGCCTACGGCTGTGCCGCTTTCGCGGGCTTGCGGTCCGCGCGCGGATCGGGCAGCGGCGTCAGGCGAGCGGCGATCTCCTCGCGGCGCGGCTCGAGGAACGGCGGCAGGATGAGCTTCGTGCCGAGCTCCTCGACGGGGCCGTCGACGGTGAAGCCGGGCTCGCGCGTCGCGAGCTCGTAGAGCACGCCGCCCGGCTCGCGGAAGTACAGCGAGTGGAAGTAGTGGCGGTCGATGTAGCCGGAGTTCGGGATGCCCGCGCTCGTGACGGCGTCGATCCAGTTCTGCATGTCGGCGTCGGTCGTGCCCCAGGCGATGTGGTGAACGGTTCCGGCGCTCTGGCGCGCGGGCGTATCGGGTGCTGGATCCCAGGCGATCCAGCCGCCGCGTCGCTCGCCGCGCAGCTCGAACGTGTCGCTTCCCTCGCGCCGCGTCGCGCCCATGAGCCGCTCGAGCACGGTCGCGCTGTCATCCGGCCGGGCGCTGTAGGCGCGCACGCCCGCGAAGCCCTGCAGCGCGAGCGCGGCCGGGATGTCCGGGTGCTCGGCGATCAGCGGCTCGTCGGCGCTGTCGGCGAGGATGAGCTCGTGCTGCAGCCCCTCGGGGTCGGCGAAGATGAGGCTGCCGTTCGCGCCGCGCTCGGTCGCGACGCCCTCGTCGCCGAGCCGGGCGGCCCAGAACTCGATCGCCTCGGGCGAGGCGACCCGCCAGACGATGCGATGCACCATCCCGGCGCCCGCGCGGCCCGGGGCGGCGCCTGGGTACTCGAAGAACGTCAGGTCGGCGCCGGGCTGCGCGTTCTCGTCGCCGTAGAAGAGGTGGTAGACGCTCGGGTCGTCCTGGTTGACGGTCTTCGCGGTCATCCGCAGGCCGAGGACCCGCGTGTAGAAGTCGACGTTGCGCGGCGCGTCGCCGGTGATCGCGGTGATGTGGTGGATGCCGTCGAGGTTCATGGGTCGTCCTTTGACGAAGGCTGATGCTCTGCGTTGTTGCTAGAGCAAGTATACCCACCCAGTAGTTGTGCGCGCAACTACTTCGGCAGGCGGGCGCCTGCGCGGCGCCGCTACTGATCCGGTCGCACGACGAGCGCGCTGCCGCCGCCGCGGCGCACGGGCTCGGCCGCGGTCAGCAGCCGGTTCCAGCCGAGCAGCTCGACGCCGGTCGCGGCGCCGATCTCCGGCGCGCCCGAAGCCACCGGGGCGACGGTGAACGCGTGCCCGCGCGCGCTGAGCGCGGCACCCTCGGGCGAGGCGATGAAGGCCGGCTCCGCCGTCGCCGCGGCGGTGTTGCGCTCGCTCGCGCGCGGAGCGGCGATCGCGGCGGGCAGCGTGCTGCCGAGATCGATCCGGTCGACGAGGATCCCGAGCACCGTCGTGATGATCGTCGAGCCGCCGGGCGAGCCGAGGCCGAGCCATGGCCGGCCGTCGCGCAGGACGATCTCCGGCGAGATCGAGCTGCGCGGGCGCTTGCCGCCCTCGACGCGGTTGGGATGCGTCGTCGAGTCGTAGTTGAAGTCCGTCAGCTCGTTGTTGAGCAGGAAGCCGTAGCCCGGCACGAGCAGCCCGGAGCCGCCGGTCGACTCGTTCGTGAACGTGTAGCTGACGATGTCGCCACGCTTGTCGGCGACGGTGATGTGCGTCGTCGAGCCCGCTCGCGTCGACGTCGCCGATGCCTCTCCGGACCGGCGCCCGCGCCCGCGCCCGCGCCGCCGTCGTACGCGTACGGGTCACCCGGCGCGACGGGGCTCGTCGCGGCGCGGTCGCCGATCAGCGCGCGGCGTGTCGCGGCGAAGTCCTTGGAGAGCAGCCCCTGCAGCGGGACGTCGTAGTAGTCCGGGTCGGCGACGTAGGCGCTGCGGTCGGCAAACGCGTAGCGCGACGCCTCGAGCTCGTAGTGCAGCGCGTCGGCGCGCGTCATCGTCCCGAGGTCGTAGCCCTCGAGGATGTTCAGCGCCTCGGCGATGGTCGAGCCGCCGCTCGACGGCGGCCCCATCCCGAAGACGTCGAGGCCGCGGTAGGTCGACTGGACCGGCGGGCGCTCCCGAGCGCGGTAGTCGCGCAGGTCGCTCGCATTCATCACGCCGGGCCGGAAGCTGTGGTTCGCCGACGCGCCGACCGGCGGGTTGCGGACGGTCTGCAGGATCGCGCGCGCGAGCGGACCGGTGTAGAACGCGCGCGGGCCGCCCTCGCGCGAGCAGCTCGTACGTGTGCGCGAGGTCGGGATTGCGAAAGACCGTGCCGACGTCGTGCGGCGTGCCGTCGGGATCGAGGTACAGCGCGGCGGTCGCGGGCACGTCGTCGAAGTAGTCGAGGTTCTCCTGCGTCTGCGCGGCGAACGCGGCGTCGACGACGAAGCCCTCCCGCGCCACGCGGATCGCCGGCGCGAGCGCCTGCGCGAGCGAGATCGTCCCGTGCTCGCGCAGCGCGCGCGCCCAGCCGCGCACGGTGCCCGGCACGCCGACCGACATGCCGCTGTAGCGAGCGTCGTTGAACGCCAGCGGGGCGCCGTTCTCGAAGAACGACTCGGGCGTCATCGCGGCGGGCGCGCGCTCGCGCTGGTCGAGCGTCGTGACCTGCCGCGCACGCGCGTCGTAGGAGACCATGAAGCCGCCGCCGCCGATCCCGCAGGAGAACGGCTCGGTGACGCCGAGCACCGCGGCCGCGGTGACGGCGGCGTCGGTCGCGTTGCCGCCGTCGCGCAGCGTGTCGACCGCGGCCTGCGTGGCGAGCCGGTCGACGGTCGCGGCGCCGCCGTCGCGACCGACCGACGTCGGCGGGTCGGAGGCCTGCGCCGCGGGCACCAGCGCGGCCAGCGTGAGCATGGCCACGGCAGCGGCGACCACGGCAGCGGAGAGCGAGCGCATGGGCCCTTCCTTCCCACCCGCTGGCTGCTTCACGCCTCGCGCCTTCTCGTGGCGTGGCGCTGGGCGCAGTGCGTCTGTGAACTGCATCGACGAAGGAGGGGGAGCCCCGGCGATCGTGGCGCGCACCGCGGGGCGTTGCGGTCGCGCGGCCGTGGCGGATCTGCCGCGTGTGGCGAGCACAATTCGCCACGACCGGCGCAGGCGGTCTCGGCGTGTCGAATCGTCGTCGCGTGGCGACGGTTGTTCGACACGCCTCTCATCCGAGCGACGATGACGACGACGGACACGCCCTACTGCAGCCCCATCTGCGGCTCGCCGCGGCTCGTCAGCCCGTTCGCCACCCGCACGCACGCGCCGCCCGCGGACCATGCCGCCGTTGTACGCCAGCCGCAGGCAGTTGCGCATCGCGAGCTGACCCCAGTAGCTCGCGTGGCTGGCCTCCTGGAGCTGGTACGGGCCGAGGATCGTCGACGCCGTGCGGATCTGCTCGACCCACTCGGTCCTGTCGACCGCGCCGGGGCTCGTCCACGACGACAAGCCCTGCTCCTCGAGCAGGCCGACGGTGTTCTCGCACAGCCGGCGGCCGTTCAGCGCGGTCTGCATGTCGAGCACCTTGACGTTCGCCAGCCCGGTCGCCGCGGCGGCGTTGCGCGTCGTCGCGTTCAGCGCGGGCACGACGGTGTCGTTGGCCCAGTCGGCGTCGCGGTTCCAGACGCCGCAGCCGCCGACCGCCTGGCGCGACCAGCCCGTCTCGGGGTAGCGGATCTGCGCGCCGCGCGGCAGCGGCGACCAGTACGTCTGGGCGAGGATCGTGTACTGCGACGCGCCGTAGCCGGCGTTCGTCATCGCGTCGCGCACGCGCAGCAGCGCGTCACGCACGTTCGCCGTCTCGGCCGCGATCCGGGCAGGGGTGAAGCGCGACGTCATGTCGCTGTCGTCGCTGCAGTAGTTCCTCCACCAGGAGGGCGACGTGAGCCAGTTCGCCACGCAGCGGGTGACGATGTCGGCGAAGCCGTAGTTGTTGGCGCCGATCATCACGACGACCGCCTTGACGTTGCGCGTCGCCGCGAGCTCCTGCAACGCGAGCGCCTGGCCCTTGCGGCCCTGCGCGTCGGAGTAGAAGTCGATGCCGGGCTTGAAGTTCTCGCCCGCCGCGGTGCCGTGGGTCGCCGTGGTCGCGCCCGAGCACGCGAGGTTGTAGCCGAGCACCCCGTCGCCGATGAACGCCTCGCGCGGCCTTCGAGCGGTGGCAGCCCGGGATCGCCTCGCCGCCCTCGATGTCCCAGTACGCCATCGGGCCGAGCGCGTCGACGCGCGCCGGGTCGCCGTTCGTGTTCCCCGCCCAGCGCCCGGCCTCGCCGGAGATCGCCGAGTCGCCGAGCGTCACGACGGCCGGCGTGCCGACGCCCGGACCGTCCGCCGCGGCGGGCCCGCAGAGCCCCAGCGCGAGCGCCATCGCCACGACCACCAATCTGCCTGCATCCCGCATCGCACGCTCCCCCCGCAGACGCTCGTTCCTTGCCCGCGACACTACGCCGCGCTCGAGCGCACTGCAACGTTCAGTGGAGCGAGAGCACGATCAGCAGTCGCGTCGCGGCACGATCGGCACTCACGTCGCGGCGCGCTCGATGCGGGACGCGCGCGACGGCCCGTCGTAACCGGCGGGGTGCAGCACGAACATCTCGCTGGCGAGGTCCGCCTCGGTGTCGATGCCGCTGATGAACGCGCGCACCGTACGGCCCGTGAGCCGCTCGATGGGCTCGCAGAACGTCACGGTCTCGGCGTACTGGAACAGCATTCGCAGGTCGCGTAGGCGCGCGTGCTCACCAAGGTCGCGCAGCTTGTGCTCTGCCGGGGTGAACGTCTGCTCGAGCGTGACGACGAGGACATCGGGACCCGCCCATTGCGTGCGGGTCTTCGTCGGTCCGCGTCCGAACTGGTCCTTGTAGATGCGCACCATCTCGTTGGAGATCGCGCTCAACATGCCGTGCTCGTTCGCGCCGGCTTCGTGGGCGTGCATCGGGTACTCCCAACCGTGCAGGAAGGACGGGACACGGTGCCCGCCACGCTCACCAACGAAAGTGCGGCGGTACTCCGGCAACTAGCAGGATCCCCCGCGGCAGCGACCGTAGTGCCGAACCGAAGGGACCGTGCTCAAGCCTACCTTTCCCTGCTCGCAGGGGACTTCCAACATTGACGTTGCGTGCTGTAGCCTCGGTGCGGTCCGCCGGGCTGGACGAGCGTATGAGCGTGGGCCCGGACGCCGGTGGGTAACTCTGAAGTCTCCTATGGGAGTGATGCGGTCGGACCGGCCGCCTCACGACTGGAAAGGCGGAGACCATGTCTCCCCCAGAAGCGTCGCCAGGCGTCATGAGCGACGGCGCAGAGCGTAGGTCCAGCCTCACCGTGCGCCTTCCCCGCGATCCCGCAGCCGGTGCCGCCGCACGCCGTGTCGTGAGAACGCGGTTCGGCCACGTCGTGACCGGCGACACGCTGGATGACGTCCTGCTCGTGGTGAGCGAGCTCGTGTCGAACGCCGTGCTCCACGGCACGGGTGACATCGAGCTGCGGGTCGCGTACGACGGCAGGCGCGTCACCGGCGACGTGGTCGACCAGGGCGCTGGCTTCGTGCGCCCCACCCACAGGCGCGCGCACGACCAGATCGGCGGCAACGGCCTGCACATCGTGGATCGCGTCGCGAGCGTCTGGGGCATCCGCGACGATGCCGCGCACGTCTGGTTCGAGATCCCCGCGCGCCGGCGTGCTCAGCGCGGCGCTCGGCTGCAGCACCTGACCGGCGCAGGGCCGCCCGCGCTCGGCGTAGGGCGCAGCGACATCACGGCGTCCGGCGCAGGCTCGCGCGCACCGCCCCCGGGGGTGGCCGCAGGCCTATCTATGCTCGAAGCGTGGCCGCGACCACCCCATCCACCGCCTCCACGCGCCTGCGCGAGCAGCGCCGCAGCCTGCCCGACGGGCCGGGCGTCTACCTGTTTCGCGACATCGACGGCAAGGTCATCTACGTCGGCAAGGCGAAGTCGATCCGCAAGCGCGTCGCGGGCCATTTCTCCAACCGCGTCACCCGCGGCGCGATCGAGATGGTCGACATGGTGCATCAGATCGACTTCCTGCTCGTCGCCTCCGAGGCCGAGGCGCTGCTCACCGAGAACCAGTTCATCAAGCAGTACAAGCCGCGCTTCAACATCCGGCTGCGCGACGACAAGTCCTATCCGTTCCTCGCGATCTCGATGGACGAGGACTTCCCGCGCGTCTACTTCACGCGCGAGCGCCACCGCAAGGACCGGCTGTACTTCGGCCCGTACTCCAACGCGAAGAAGGTCCGCGGCACGCTCGACCTGCTGCAGAAGGTGTTCGCGTTTCGCTCCTGCAGCGGCGTCGACCCGGGCCGGCGCAGCGGCTCCCCGTGCCTGGACTTCTACATCAAGCGCTGCGGCGCGCCGTGCGTGGGCTATCAGTCCAAGGAGGAGTACCGCGCAGGCGATCGACGGCGTCGTGGACTTCCTGTCGGGCCGCTACCGCCAGATCGAGCGTGACCTCGAGCAGCGCATGAAGGACGCCGCGGCCGCGCAGGAGTTCGAGCAGGCGGCGCTCGAGCGCAACCGGCTCAAGGCGGTCCGCTCGCTGCTCGAGCGCCAGCGCGTCGCCAACGAGGCGGTCGGCACGCTCGACGCCGTCGCGATCGCGGTCGACGGCACCGACGCCAACGCCCAGGTCTTCCAGATCCGCGACGGCGTGCTCTCCGACCGCCAGTCGTTCTACCTCTCCAACGAATCCGGCCTTTCCGATCGGCGAGGTCGCCGAGGAGTTCCTGCTGCAGTACTACGGCGACGCGATGGCGGTCCCGCCGCAGGTCCTCGTCCAGCGCGAGGTCGCCGAGATCGACGTGCTCTGCGAGGTGCTGACCGAGCTGCGCGGCACGCGCGTCGAGGTGCGCGTGCCCGAGCGCGGCGACAAGCGCCGGATCCTCGAGCTCGCCGAGCGCAACGCGGCGCTCGCGCTCGACCAGGAGCGCCTGAAGGACGAGCGCCGCCGCCAGCAGCGCGTCGAGGCGCTCGACGGCCTGCAGGAGGCGCTCGGCCTCGACGTGCTGCCGCTGCGGATCGAGTGCTTCGACATCTCGAACCTCATGGGCACGAACACGACGGCGTCGATGGTCGTCTTCGAGGGCGGCGCGCCGAAGAAGAGCGACTACCGGCGCTTCAACGTGCGCTCGACGATCGAGGGCGTGCCCGACGACTTCGCGGCGATGGAGGAGGTGCTCGGGCGGCGCCTGGCGCGCTGGGAGTCCGAGCAGGAGATCAGCCCCAACGACCCCAAGCGCAACGAGTCCTTCGCGACGCTGCCGTCGCTGATCGTCATCGACGGCGGCGCCGGCCAGCTCGCCGCGGGAATGCGCGCTCTGCAGGGATTTCACGAGCGCGGCGTGGCGGTCATCTCGCTCGCCAAGCAGCTCGAGGAGGTCTACATGCCGGGACGCCGCGAGCCGCTGCGGCTCGCCCACGACACGCCCGCGCTGCAGCTCCTGCAGCGGCTGCGCGACGAGGCCCATCGCTTCGCGATCACCCACCACCGCCAGCGCCGCGACCGCCAGATGACCGAGTCCGTGCTCGACGGGCTGCCCGGCGTCGGCCCGAAGCGCAAGCGCGCGCTGCTGAAGCACTTCGGCTCGCCCGAGACGATGCTCGGCGCGTCGCGCGAGCAGCTCGAGGCGGTGCCGGGCCTGCCGTCGAAGATCGCGCGCGACCTCTACGCGTACCTCAATCGCACGAGTGGCTGAGCCAGGCCGAGGCGACGACCGGACCGCCCGCCACAATGTCGGGCGTGACCGTGACGGACGAGGCGCCCGCCACGAAGAGCCTGGAGGACCTCGTCGTCATCACGGGCTTCTCCGGCGCGGGCAAGTCCACGGCGATGAACGTCTTCGAGGACGATGGCTACTTCTGCGTCGACAACCTGCCGCCCGAGATGATCCGCGGCCTCGTCGACCTGTTCGTGCACGAGGGATCGAAGATCCGTCGCGCGGCGGTCGTCTCCGACGTGCGCGCGCGGGAGCTGTTCGAGACGCTCGGCGCGGTGCTCGACGACCTCGGCCGGCGCGGGATCGCGCACCGCGTCCTGTTCCTCGCCGCCGACGAGGACACGCTGCTCGCGCGCTACAAGGAGACGCGCCGGCGCCACCCCCTGAGCCCGACCGGCTCGGTCGCGCACGGGATCGCCGCCGAGCGCGCCGCGCTCGGGCACATCAAGGCGCGCGCCGACTTCGTGCTCGACACGAGCGGGATCGCCGCGGCGACGCTGCGCCGCCGCATCGCCGACGAGTTCCTGCCCGCGCCAGGAGCGCTCGAAGCTCGCCGTCACGCTGACGTCGTTCGGCCACAAGCACGGGCTGCCGCGCGACGCCGACATCGTCCTGGACATGCGCTTCCTGCCCAACCCCCACTGGGAGGCCGATCTGCGTCCCCTCACCGGCTTCGACCCGCGGGTCGTCGAGTACATGTCGCGCGACGGCAAGCTCGAGGCGTTCTACGAGCGGCTCGCGCCGCTGCTGGACTTCCTCATCCCGGCGTACATCGCCGAGGGCAAGGCGCACCTCTCGGTCGCGATCGGCTGCACGGGCGGGCGCCATCGCTCCGTCGCGATCACCGAGGCGCTCGCGGCGCGGCTGCGCACGCGCGACGACGTCGAGGTCGAGGTCGCCCACCGCGACGTGGGGCACTCGGCGCGATGACGGTGCTCCGGTGCTCGACGACGGTCCCGGCCGCCGCCCGACGCGGGGGCCCGCGATGATCGTCCACGTCGCCTTCGAGGTCGCCGACCTCGCGCGCTCGGCGCGCTTCTACGATGCGGTCTTCCACGCGCTCGGCGCGCGGCGCACGTTCGAGAGCGAGCGCGCGGTCGCCTACGGGCGCGACCACGAGCAGTTCTGGATCGTCGATCGCGGGCGGCCGCCGGCGCCGGGCTACGGCCACGTCGCGCTCGCCGCGGCCGGCCGCGCGGCGGTCGTCGCGGGCTACGAGGCCGGGCTGAACGAGCGGCGGGCGCGACGACGGCGAGCCGGGGATGCGGCCGCAGTACGGGCCGACGTACTACGCCGCCTACCTGCTCGACCCCGACGGGTTGCGGCTGGAGCTCGTCGCGGGCGCGCTCTGAGCCTGAGCAGGCCGCACATGCTCGACCGGTAGCCCGTAGCGCTCGTGCAGCCGCTCGGCGACGAGCGAGCGATGGCAGGCCTCCGGATCGGCCTCGACGCAGAGGAGCGCCGACGTCCTCGCCGGCCGGCAGCTCGGCGACGAGCGCGTCGAGGTCGGCGCGGTCGAGGATCTCGCGGACGTAGCGCTCGCGGTACTCGGGATCGAGCACGGCGCGCGAGCGCTTGCCGACGCCGAGCCGGTCGTCGGCGGCGTACTGGACGTGGCGCAGCTCGGTCGTCGGCGCGAGCTCGCGATGATGGCTGTAGGCGATCCCTGCCTCCTCGAGCGCTGCCTGCAGGCGCCGGGCGTTCGCCCAGGCGTAGCGGGCGCCGCGCACGCCGCGGCGCTGGCGGACGTCGATCACGAGGCCGACGTCGTGCGCGCGCAGCGCGGCGAGGAAGGACGGCAGGTCGAACTCGTAGACGCCGATGGTGACGATCGAGGGCATGGGTCAGAGGAGGCGGACGTGGTCGTCCTTTACCCGGTCGGCCGCGAGCCCGCGCAATCCGATCGCGCCGCCGCGCAGACCGCCGCCGCTACGCGGCGCCGTCGGGCAGCAGCATCCCCGCGCGCGCGAGCCGCTGCGAGGCTGTGCTCGAGCCCGGCGGCGAGCTCGTCGCGCTCCATCGCGCTGCCCGGCGCCAGCTCGGCGACCAGCGCCGCGCGGTCGCGCGTGCCGTCGAGCAGCGCCACGAGCCGCCGGCCGAGGTCGTCGTCGAGCCGGATGCCGGTGTGGCGCACGGTCGTCAGCAGCTCGTCCTGGGCCGCCTCCAGGCGCGCGAGCGGGCTGACCTGCGGGTGCTCCGGCGCAGCGGTGCTCACCGCCGGCGGGTGGACGTGCAGGCGCACGAGGTTCGCCGCGAAGCAGCGCAGCAGCGCGTCGCAGATCGCCGCGCAGCTCGGCCTCGGTCCCGAGCTGGGAGATCCACGGCGCGGACGGCCAGGCGTCGCCCACCCGCTGCAGCGTGGCGATCACGAGCGGGTGGTCGGTCGTGAGGTGGGCGCCGCCGGTGCCGGTGAACGTCACGCGGCCGGTCTTCTCGTCCGTCGCCCAGCGCAGCGGCGCGGAGACCGCGAGCGCGGCGAGCCGCTGCGGTCGCGGCGTGCGGTCCAGCGCGATCTCGGAGCGCACGAGCAGCGTCTGGCGGAACATCCGCTCCTTGAGGAAGTCGAGGTACTGCTCGCGCCGCAGCGGGTCGGAGATCGTCAGCAGCGCTTGGCGCAGCTGCTCGGGCAGCGCGCCGAGCTGCATCTCCGAGAACTCGGCCTCCGACAGGAACTGGAGGCCGTGCGCGCCGGCCTGGGCGACGAACTCGTGGAAGTACAGCGGCTGGTTGTTCTCCGCCAGCGTGTCGTGGAAGAACAGCGCGTCGACGTGCTCGAACAGCTTGCGCGCCTCCGGGCCGAGCGTCTTGGCGAGCTCGCTGTCGGCCTCCCCGGCGGCGCTCAGCAGCCGCAGGAACCCGCGCGCGGCGGCCATCTGCTCGGCGGGCTGCTCGATCCCGGCGACGTGGTAGGTGAGCATCTCGCGCAGCGCCTGGCGCGGATGGCCGCCGGGCAGCGCGTTGTAGCTGACGTAGGCGACGCCGGCCGGCGACAGGACGGAGGCGCAGAGCGCGAGCAGGCGCTCGCGGACGTGCTCGGGCACCCAGGAGTAGACGCCGTGCGCGATGACGTAGTCGAAGTCATCGTCCGGCGCGTAGTCCTCGATCGAGATCTCCTCGAATGCGATGTTGCGCAGGCCGAGGCGCTCGGTCACGGCCTGCGCCCGCTCGATCGCGCGGCGCGAGGTGTCGATCCCGACGAAGGTCGAGCCCGGGCAGCCCGACCGCCATCGGCAGCAGGTTCCCGCCCGCGCCGCAGCCCAGCTCGAGCACGCGGCAGCCGGCGGGCGGCGCGGGGGCGAGGCCGAACAGCGTCGCGAGCGTCGCGAGCCGGTCGGGATGCGTCTGGACGAAGGCGCGGGCGGGGTACAGGACCGCGTCGTATGGGGACGCGTCCGCCATAGGTCTCGCTAGAGCTTCTGGTTGCGCGCGATGTCGAAGCCGGCGACGGTCGCGGCGCCCGCGGCGCCCCCGACGCCGGGCGACGGCGAGGCGCTCTGCGAGACGCCCCACGAGAACGACTCGACCTCGATCTCGCCCTTGTGCTTGGCGTCCGTGCTCTCGCCGGCGATGCCCTCGATCTTCAGGAAGTACGGCACACCGCGATGGTAACCCGCGCCAGAGTGCCCCGCTGCGAGCATTACGCTTGATTTGCGATGAGCAACGACCGGATCGACGCCATCGGACGGCACCCGTTCCGCGCCCGGTTGCGCCTGCCCGGCACGAGATCCCCAGGGCCGCCGCTCGAGGCCGGCGGCTGATGGCCGCACGCGGCGGCATCGACCTCGGCGGAACGAAGATCCAGGCCGTCGTCGTCGACGCGAAGCATGTGGTGCTCGGGCAGGCGCGGCGCCCGACGCCGGTGAAGGGCGGCCCGGCCGACGTCGCCGACGCGATCGCCGGCGCGCTGCGCGAGGCGGCCGCGGCGGCGGGCCTCGAACCCGCCTCGCTGACGCACGTCGGCGTCGGCTCGCCGGGCACGGTCGACGCCGCTGCCGGAACGGTCTCCAGCGCGAGGAACCTGCCCGGCTGGGCGGGCACGTTCCCGCTCGGCCCGAAGCTGCAGGAGCGGCTCGGCACGGCGATCGCGCTCGGCAACGACGTCCAGGTCGCGACCGACGCCGAGGCCGCGCTCGGTGCAGGCCGCGGGCACGACTCGATGCTCGGCGTGTTCTGGGGCACCGGCGTCGGCGGCGGGATCGTCCTGCACGGCACGCCGTGGCTCGGCCGCGGCGGGGCGGGGGAGATCGGCCACGTCTGCGTGAAGGTCGACGGCGCGCTGTGCCCCTGCGGACGGCACGGCTGCGTCGAGGCCTACGCCGGGCGCAACGCGCTCGAGCGTCACGCGCGCGAGCTGCACGACAAGGGCGAGCCGACCGAGCTGTTCAAGATCGCCCGCAAGCGCGGCCGCGAGCGCCTGACGAGCGGCATCTGGGCGGCCGCGCTCGAGCGCAAGGACCCGCTCGCGACGAAGCTCATCGACCGCGCCGTCGCGATGCTCGGCGCCGGCGTCGCCTCGGTCGACAACGTGCTCGACGTCGAGATCATCATCCTCGGCGGCGGCCTCGGCGTGCGGCTCGGCCAGCCCTATGCCGACCGCATCGCCGAGGCGATGCTCCCGCACCTGTTCTTCAGCGACCGCCCGCCGCCGTTCGTCGTCGCCGCGCTCGGCGACCTCGGCGGCGCGATCGGCGCGAGCCTGCTCGAGCCGGCCCCGCGTTAGGCGCCGGCCTGCAGGGGTACGGGAGCGTCATCCGGACCGCGGCGACATGACGCTCGTCCTCGAGCACGTCGACAAGCGCTTCGGCGTCAACGTGGCGGCCCAGGACGTCTCGTTCACGGTCCCCGAGGCGTCGGTCTTCGGCCTGCTCGGTCCCAACGGCGCGGGCAAGACGACGACGATCCGGATGATCGTCGACATCCTGCGCCCCGATGCGGGGCGCATCCTGTGGCGCGGCACGCCGGTACATGCGATCGCGCGGCGCGAGGTCGGCTACATGCCCGAGGAGCGCGGGCTCTACGCGGACATGCCCGTCGGCGAGCACGTGCGCTTCTTCGCGCGCGTGCGCGGCCTGGCGCCCCGCGAGGCCGACGCGCATGCGGACGCGTGGCTGGAGCGGATGGCGCTGACCGACATGCGCGACGCGAAGGTGCAGGAGCTGTCCAAGGGCAACCAGCAGAAGGTCCAGCTCGCCTCGGCGGCGGTCCACGACCCCGCGCTGCTGATCCTCGACGAGCCCTTCAGCGGGCTGGATCCGATCAACGACAGGCTGCTGCGCGACCTGCTCGCCGAGCTGCGCGCGGCGGGCACGACGCTCGTGCTGTCGACGCACGACCTCGAGCGCGTCGAGGACCTGTGCGACCATGTCGCGCTGATCGCGCGCGGCCAGGTCGCGTTCGCCGGGCAGATCGGCGAGCTGCGCGCCCGCCACTCGGCGCTGACGCGGGTGCGCGTCGAGGTCGAGGGCGACGCCGACGGCCTCGTCGCGGCGCTGCCGCATGCCGACGTCCTGCAGCGCGAGAACGGCGTGGTGCGCCTCGAGGTCGCGCTCGATCGCGACCGCGACGAGTTGCTGCAGACGGTCATGCGCTTCGGGACGCCGCGCGAGCTGACGGTCGTCGCGCCCAGCATGCGCACGATCTTCCTCGCCGAGGTCGGGCAGGACGCGCGCGCCGCGGACGAGGAGCGCGCTGCCGGCCAGGAGGGCGTCGCGGGCGAGGCGCGCGAGCCCGCGCGATGAAGCGCGATCGCATCGCGACGATCGCCCAACGCGAGCTGCGCCAGCGCCTGCGCTCGCGCTCGTTTCAGGTCACGACCGCGATCGGGGCGCTCGCCATCGTCGCGCTGTTCTTCCTGCCCGCGATCGGCGACGCGATCGACAACGCCTCGACGGACGCCGTGGCCGTGGTCGACCGCCCGGCCGGGATCGCGGCCGCGCTGCAGCGTGGGCTGCCCGAGCGCGTGCCCGACGGCCGGCCGCGCTACGAGGTCGTCGCGGTGCGCGACGCGGCGGCCGGTCGCCGCGCCGTCGCCGGCGGGCGCGCCGGTGCGGTCGTGCAGGTCGGTCCCGCGGCTGCGGTCGGCGACGATCCGCGCAGAGCGGGTCTCGGACGGGCTGGCCGACGCGCTGCAGCGGGCGCTGGACGCGACCGCCGTCCGCGAGCGCCTGCGCGCGCAGGGCGTCGGCGACAGCGGCGCGGTCTTCGCGCCCGTGCGGCTGTACCGCCAGAGCACGAGCGGCGAGATCTCGTCGCAGTCGCGCGTGCTCGTCTACGCGCTGCTGCTGATGCTCTACCTGACGCTGCTGCTCTACGGAAGCGCGGTCGCGACGTCGATCGTGACCGAGAAGTCCTCGCGCGTGACGGAGATGCTGCTCACGTCGGTCAAGCCCGCCGAGCACCTCGCCGGCAAGCTGCTCGGGATGGGCGTCGTCGGCCTCGTCCAGTACGGCGCCTGGCTCGCGGTCGCAGCGCTCGTGTACGGCGTCGACCAGTTCGCCGGCGGCGGGGCGTCGCTCGATCTCGCGAACGTGCCCGCGCTGACGTTCGTCGCCTTCCTGGGGTTCTTCCTGCTCGGCTACGCGCTCTACGGTGCGCTGTACGCAGGGCTCACCGTCGGGGCGAGCAGGACCGAGGACGCGCCGGCGCTCGGCGCCCCGTTGTCGGTGCTCGTCATGGTCGGCTTCTTCATCTCGCTGTCGGCGCTCGACGACCCGGACAACTCCGTCGTCGCGATCGCCGCGCTGGTCCCGCCGCTGACGCCGATGGTCATGTTCACGCGCGTGGCGCTCGGCTCGCCGTCGCCGTTCGAGGTCGTCGGCGCGATCGTGCTCGTGCTCGCGACGATCGCGCTCGCGCTGTGGCTGGCAGGCCGGATCTACCGCGTCGGGATCCTCGCCTACGGCCAGCGGCTCGGACTGCGCAGGCTGCTGCGGCTGGCGCGCGAGGCCTGAGCTCGCGCCGGCGGACGGCGTCAGCGACGGCGGGAAGGTGCCAGGCGTGGGCGGAGGGGGGTCATGCGCGAAACGCGCCTATTAGGCCGGTTAGACGCAAGACCCCCCCCACCGTCGGACGCCGGCGCCGGCAGGAAGCGCCATGGTCGCCGACCCCGCCCCTCCTTCATGATGCTGTTCGCCCGCGTCCGTCCGGCAGAGGCGCCTCACGGCGCAACCCGCTCCGCTACGCCGGCCAGACGGCCTGCTGCGCGGCGCGCAGCTCCTCGTCGGGCACGAACTGGAACTTCGTCGCGTGCAGCGTCGCCGGGTCGGTCTGGATCCCGCGCGCGCCGAGCTCCTCGCAGATCCGCTGCCAGGCCTCCAGTCGCGCGCCCGTCGGCGCCTGGCGCAGGCGCAGCGACATCTGCACCGACAGCTCGAGCGCGGCCAGCTTCGAGCGCTCGCAGCGCACGCTCGTCGACGCCGGCTGCGGATCGTCGACCTGCTCGCCGCCGTCGATCAGCGCGAAGAGGCGAAGGTCGACGGTGGCGAAGTCCGGGTCCTCGGGACCGTCGTGGCTCAGCGACGCGGTCGCGCCGACGTTGCGAATGCTGTCCGGCATGCCCTCACCGTAGTCAGGACGGCGCCAGCTTGCGGTGACGGCGACTGCGCCGGGTGCGCCGGCGCTCGGCCTCCTCCGCGGGCGGCTCCTCGACCGGCGGGTCGGGGCCGCCGGCGGCGGGCTGCTCCTCCCGTTCGCGCCGGTGGCGCTGCCAGTGCTCGAGCAGGATCTGGATCGTGCCCCCCACGGGGATCGCGACGAGCGCCCCGACGACGCCCGCGACCTGGGAGCCGATGAGCACCGACAGGAGGATCGCCAGCGGCGACAGCCGTACGGTCCGGCCGTAGATGATCGGCTGCAGCACGTGGTTCTCGAGCTGCTGGTAGACGATGAAGAAGACGGCCACGACGATCGCCGACGTGACGGAGTCCGTCAGCGCGACGAGCGTCACGACGGTGGCGCCGAGCGTCGCGCCGGCGAGCGGGATGAGATCGAGGATCGCGACGAGCAGGCCGAGCGCCAGCGCGAACGGGATGCCGAGCGCGAGCAGCACGATCGTCGTCACCGTGCCGGCGATGAGGCTGATGAGCAGGTTGCCGGTCACGTAGCGGCCGACGAGGTGGTAGACGTCGTCGGCGATCTCGCGCCACTCCGCGCGGCGCCCGGCGGGCAGCAGCTCGATGCCGCGGCTGACCCAGCTCGGCCCCTCGAGGAGCATGAACAGCGTCAGGAACGTGATCGTCACGACGGCCGCGACGAACGTGACGACGCTGCGCGTGACGTCGAGCGCCGCGCTCGCGCCGCCGGCGAGCGAGCTGGCGGCGCCGCTCCCGCCGCCCGACACGGCCTTCTGCACGCGCTCGACGACGTGGTACTTCGTCTCCAGGAAGCCGAGCGGCCCGCGGCCGGTGGTCAGATCGTGGACGTAGGCGGGCAGCGCGTCGACGAAGTCCCCCACCTGCTGGATGAGCGTCGGCAGCACGAGCGCCGCGATGCCTGCGATCACCGCCGCCACGAAGAGGTAGACGATCGCCGCCGCGGCTCCACGGTGACGGATGCCGCGGCGCTGCAGCGCGTCGACGCCGGGGTTGAGGGCCATCGCGAGCAGCAGCGAGACGAGCGCCCAGACGAGCACGCGCTCGGACCGCAGGACGACCCACACGAAGGCGGCGACGCCGAGCAGGAGCGCGGAGACCATGAGAACCGTCCTCGCGCGGACGGATACGACGTACTCGGGGGGCATGAACGGGGGGATACCCCGCGCGCGCTGAGGGTGGTCAGCCAATCCGAATGTGGCGCCCCGGACCGATAGGGTTCCGCCCCCTGGCCTGAGGCGGGAGGGGCCTCGTTCAGCCTCACTGTGTTTAGAGATCCCTAGGAAGGACACTCACAACCGCATGCCCGTACGCGTTGGAATCAATGGCTTCGGCCGCATCGGCCGTAACGTCTTTCGCGCCGCCCAGGCGGCGCAGGCCGACATCGACTGGGTCGCCGTCAACGACCTGACCGACAACGAGACGCTGGCGCACCTGCTGCGCTACGACTCGATCCTCGGCCCGTACCCCGGAACCATCGAGCTCTCCGACAAGGGCCTCGTCGTCGACGGCAAGGAGATCCTCGTCCTGGCGGAGCGCGATCCGGCCGACCTCGGCTGGGGCGATCTCGGCGTCGACGTCGTGCTCGAGTCGACCGGCTTCTTCACGAAGCGCGACGCCGCCGCCAAGCACCTCCAGGCCGGCGCCAAGAAGGTCATCATCTCCGCGCCCGCGACCGACGAGGACGTCACGGTCGTCCTCGGCGTGAACTTCGACAAGTACAACCCCGACTCGCACGACGTCATCTCCAACGCCTCGTGCACGACGAACTGCCTCGCGCCGTTCGCCAAGGTCGCCCACGAGGCGGTCGGCATCGAGCACGGGCTGATGACGACGATCCACGCCTACACGGCCGACCAGAACCTCCAGGACGGCCCGCACAGCGACATGCGCCGCGCGCGTGCCGCCGCGATCAACCTCGTGCCGACCTCGACCGGCGCCGCGAAGGCCGTCGGCCTCGTGCTGCCCGAGCTCAACGGCCGCCTGCACGGCTTCGCCGTCCGCGCCCCCGTCCCGACGGGCTCGATCGTCGACCTGACGTTCGTCGCCAGCCGCGAGACGACCGTCGAGGAGGTCAACGGCGCGTTCGCCGAGGCCGCCGGTGCCGAGCTCGAGGGGATCCTCCAGTACACCGAGGACCCGATCGTCTCGAGCGACATCATCGGCAACCCGCACTCCTCGATCGTCGACGGCCTCCTGACGTCGGTCATGGAGGGGACCCTCGTCAAGGTCGTGTCGTGGTACGACAACGAGTGGGGCTACTCCAACCGCTGCGTCGACGTGTTGCAGAGAGTGCTGTAGGCCGTGCGGACGATCGACAGCCTGGGGGATCTCGACGGACAGCGGGTCTTCGTCCGGGTTGACTTCAACGTGCCGATCGTCGATGGCAGGGTGGGAGACGACGCCAGGATGCGGCGTGCGATCCCGACGCTCGAGGCGCTGCGCGACAAGGGCGCGAAGCTGCTGCTCGTCTCGCACCTCGGCCGGCCGAAGGATCGCGAGCCCGAGTTCTCGCTCGCGCCCGTCGCCGAGCGGACCTCGCGACTCCTGCACACCGAGGTCGAGCTCGCGTCGGACCTCGACCACGTGCCAGACGGCGACGTCGTCATGCTCGAGAACATCCGCTACGAGCCGGGCGAGACGAAGAACGACCCCGAGCTGGCCAAGCGGCTGGCGTCGCTCGCGGACTACTACGTCAACGATGCGTTCGGCACGTCGCACCGCGAGCACGCCTCGACGGCTGGGATCGTCCACTTCGTCGAGCACTCCGCCGCGGGCCTGCTGTTCCAGAGCGAGGTCGACACGATCCGGCTGATCATGAACCACGCCGATCGCCCGTTCCTGGCGATCATGGGCGGGGCCAAGGTCACCGACAAGATCGCCGTCATGAGCAAGTTCCTCGACGTCGCCGACATCGTGCTCGTCGGTGGCGCGATGGCGACCCCGTTTCTCAAGGTCCTCGGCCACAGCATCGGCGACGGCCTCTGCGAGGAGGCGGGCCTCGAGCCCGCGCGCCAGGCATTGGAGAAGGACGGCTACCCCAACGGCAAGCTGCGCCTCCCGGTCGACCTCGTCGTGGCCGACAAGCTCAGCGGCCAGGCGCAGGTCCAGATCATCCAGGGCGTCGACGTGCCGGACGGCTGGATGCAGCTCGACATCGGCTCCAAGACGCGTACCGAGTACGTTGCGGAGATCCGCAAGGCGCAGACGATCTTCTGGAACGGGCCGATCGGCATGTTCGAGCACAAGTCCTTCGCGGCGGGCTCGCTGGCGATCGCCCAGGCGATGGCGCAGACCGAGGCGACGACCGTCGTCGGCGGCGGCGACTCGGGCGCGGCGATGGCCGAGTTCGGCCTCGCGCACAGCGTCACGCATCTGTCGACGGGCGGCGGCGCGGCGCTGAAGCTCATCGAGGGAACGACGCTGCCCGGCGTCGAGCTGCTGAGGAAACGCTGAGCACGCGGATGGCACGTACGCCCTTCATCGCCGGCAACTGGAAGATGCACAAGACGGTGTCCGAGGCCGAGGCGTTCATCCAGGCCTTCCTGCCGCGCGTGTACAGCGCCGACGGCGTCGACGTGGCGCTCTGCGTCCCCTACACGGACCTGCAGGCGATGGTCGATTCCGCTCGCGGCTCGCGCGTGGAGGTCTTCGCGCAGAACATGCACGAGGCGCCCAGCGGCGCGTATACCGGCGAGATCTCGGCGCCCATGCTGACCGAGATCGACGTCCACGGCGTCGTGCTCGGCCACTCCGAGCGGCGCCAGTACTACAACGAGACCGACCGCGCCCTGTCGCACAAGATGGTCACGGCGTTCGAAGCCGGCCTGAAGCCGATCCTCTGCGTCGGCGAGACCGAGGAGGAGCGCGAGCGCGGCGACACCGAGCGCAAGCTGCGCCACCAGGTGCAGGAGGGGCTCGAGCGCCTGACGCCCGAGCAGATCGCCGAGGTGACCATCGCCTACGAGCCGATCTGGGCGATCGGCACCGGCAAGGTCGCGACGCCCGAGCAGGCGCAGGACGCGATCGCCTTCGTCCGCGCGCTCATCAAGGACAAGGCGCCCGACGCCGCCGAGCTCGCGCGCGTCCTCTACGGCGGATCCGTGACCCCGGACAACGCGCCCGAGCTGCTGGCGCTGCCCGACGTCGACGGCGCGCTCGTCGGCGGCGCGTCGCTGGACCCGGAGAACTTCGCCCGGATCGTGGACGCCGCGGTGCAGCTCGCGGCCGCCGCCACCTAGCGAGGACCGCGATGGGTCGTGCGATCCGCTTCCCGGCGAGCACCCGCGCGCAGTGACCGATCCGTCCTCGGTCTGCCTCGTCGTCCTCGATGGCTGGGGCCTCGCGCCCGACGGGCCCGGCAACGCGGTCTCGCTCGCCCGCACGCCGGTCTTCGACGCGCTCTGGGAGCGCTACCCGCACACGACGCTGACCGCGTGCGGCACGGCGGTCGGCCTGCCCGAGGGCCAGATGGGCAACTCCGAGGTCGGCCACCTCAACCTCGGCGCCGGCGCCGTCGTCAAGCAGGACCTCACGCTCATCGACGAGGCCGCGCAGCTCGAGGCCTTCGGCGGCAACGAGGTCCTGCTCGCGGCGATGCAGGGCGCGCCGCGCGTGCACCTCATGGGGCTCGTCTCCGACGGCGGCGTGCACTCGAGCATCGAGCACGTGCGCACGCTGCTGCAGACCGCGGCGCACGCTGGGGTCGAGGATCTCGTGATCCACGCCTTCACGGACGGCCGCGACACGCTGCCGACGGCGGGCGCGGGGTTCGTCGAGACGCTCGAGGGCTGGTGTGAGGAGGAGGGCGTCGGGCGCGTCGCGAGCGTCATCGGGCGCTACTTCGCGATGGATCGCGACGGCCGCTGGGAGCGGGTGCAGCAGGCCTACGACCTGCTCGCGCACGGCATCGCCGGACACGCCGCCCCGACCGGCGGCGCCGCGGTGCGCGCCGCCTACGAGCGCGCCGAGACCGACGAGTTCATCAGCGCGACGCGCGTCGGCGCGGAGGGCACGATCCGGCCCGGCGACTCGCTCATCGCGTTCAACTTCCGCCCCGACCGCATGCGCGAGATCTCCTGCGCGCTCGCCGACCCGGTCTGTCCGGGGATCGACCGCCGCGGCGTCGCCCCGGTCGCGCGCTACACGACGCTGACCGACTACGGCGGCGAGCACGGCAACCGCGCGGTCGCGTTCCAGCCGGCGCGGCCGGAGGTCACGCTGCCGCGCGTCATCGCGGCCCACGGCGGCCGCCAGCTGCACGTCGCGGAGACCGAGAAGTACCCGCACGTGACGTACTTCTTCGGCGGCGGCAAGGAGCGGCCCGAGGAGGGCGAGCGGCGCGAGCTCGTCCCCTCGCCGCGCGACGTGCCGACGTACGACCACAAGCCCGCGATGAGCGCGCCCGGCGCGACCGAGGCGTTCGTGAGCGCCTGGCACGAGGAGGACTTCCTCTTCGCGATCATCAACTTCGCCAACCCCGACATGGTCGGCCACACCGGCGTCATCCCGGCCGCCGTGGAGGCGATCGAGACCGTCGACGCGTGTCTCGGGCGGATCGTCGAGGCCGTCCACTCGACGGGCGGCGTCTGCGTCGTCACCGCCGACCACGGCAACGCCGACCACATGCTCGAGCCCGACGGCTCGCCGAACACCGCCCATTCGCTCAACCCGGTCCCGCTGATCGTGACGCGCGACGGCGCCGCGCTCGACCCCGAGCCGGGCATCCTCGCCGACGTCGCGCCGACGGCGCTCGCCCTGCTCGGGATCGCGCAGCCGCCGGAGATGACCGGTCGCTCGCTGCTCGCCTCCTCCTCCTCCTCCTCCTCCGCCTGACGCGCCGTGACGGTCGCGCTCGCGGCGCTGGCCGTGCTCGCCGGCGCGGCGCTGCAGTCGGCGACCGGCTTCGGCTTCGCGCTCGTCGCGGCGCCGATCCTCTTCGCGCTGCTCGGGCCGCAGGAGGCCGTCTCGGCGGGCGTGCTGCTCGCGCTGCTGCTCAACGGCCTGACGCTCGCGACCGAGCGGCGCCGGCCCGCGGTGCTGTGGCGCGATGCGGTGGTGCTCGTCGCGTGGTCGCTGCCCGGGCTGGCGCTGGGCGCGCTGGCGCTGCGCGAGCTGCCCGAGCGACCGCTGTCGGTGCTCGTGGCGCTCGCCGTGCTGGCGGCGCTCGGGCTGCGGGTGCGCTCACGGTCGCGCTCGCGCTCGTCGGCCCGGCGCCGCGCTCGCGGCGCTGGCACGCCCCGGTCGCCGGGCTGGCGAGCGGCGCGCTTGCGACGTCGACCTCGCTGAGCGGTCCGCCGCTCGTCTTCTGCCTGCTCGCGCGCGGCGCCGCGCCCGCCGCGATGCGCGACACGCTTGCGGCGATCTTCGTCGCCGAGGCGGTGCTCAGCTTCCCGGTGCTGCTCGCGAGCGGCACGTTCGCGCTGCCGGCCGGCGTCTGGGCGCTGCTCGCCGCCGGGCTCGCCGGCCAGCTGATCGGACGCCGCGCCTTCGCCTGGCTGCACGGCGAGCGCTACGAGCGCGCGGTGCTCGCGCTGCTGGCGGTCACCGCGCTCGTGGCGCTGACGGCGAGCGTGGTGTAACGGTGACGATCACCGGCTGTTGCCGCGTTGGCGTCGAAAATCCCAAACCTCTCGTCCTACAGTCCGGCGGCGTCGGCGGCGGGGACGTCGAAGAGCACGCGCGTGTCGCAGGGGTTCTCGACCGGCGCTGACGGCGAGCGTGGTGGCGTGGCGCGTCAGCGTGCGAACGACGCGCGGCGCTCGCGCACCCATGCGGTCATGAGCGGCAGCGTCCGCGGGTCGAGGTGATGCCCGCCCTCGTGCTCGTGGTACTCGACGTCGAGCCCGGCCGCCTCGAGGCGCTCGCGTGCCTCGCGCGCGAACTGCACCGAGATGACGGGGTCGCGCGCGCCGTGCGTGATGAACACCGGCAGGCCGGCGCGCGTTTCGAGCTCGGGCTCCCAGCCCTCGACCGTCGGGATGAAGCCGCTCATCGCCAGGATCCCGGCGGGGGAGGGGCGTCCGGGCCCGAGGCCGGTCGCGTAGGACATGACGCAGCCCATCGAGAAGCCGCCGATCACCGTGCGCTCCCACGGGATCGCGCGTTCGCGCAGCCAGCCGTCGAGAAAGGCCGTGAGCTGCGCGTACGTCGCGTGGAACGTCGTCGGCTCGGGGAAGCCGACGCGCGGCACCATGTACCACCAGCGACCGCCGCCGGGTCCGGGCAGCGGTGCGCCCGGCGTCAGGCCGACGAGCCGCCGCTCCGGGTCGAGGACGTCGAGCACCGGCGCGAGGTCGTGCTCGTCCGCGCCGCGCCCGTGCAGGAGGACGAGCGCGCCCTCGGGCTCGCCGGCCGCCTCGCGGACGACGTGGACGAGCGGCTCCGGGCTCATGCGGCCGCGCGCGGGTTCGTGATCGGCGTGAGCGCGCGCTGCGAGCTGCTCGCGGCGCGCCTCGTACTGCGGCGGCAGCTTGAGCTCCTCGCCGAGCGTCTGCTCCGGCTCGTCGACATCGAAGCCGATGTCGCGCGAGGCGAGCTCGAACAGCACGCCGCTGGGCTCGCGGAAGTAGACGGAGTGGAAGTACTGGCGGTCGATGATCGGCGTCGGCCGCGCGCCGGCGCCGGCCGCGATCTCGCGAAAGCGCGAGAGCTCGGCGTCGTCGGCGGCCGACCAGGCGATGTGGTGGATCGAGCCGGCGCCCTGGCGGCCGCGGCCGGGGGGCGCGTCGTAGTGCCAGGACGCGCGGCGCGCGTCGCCGGCGAGCTGCCAGGCGTCGTGGCCGCGGCGGCGGCGAAGCCGAGCGCCTCGAGCAGCGGCGCCGACGACGCGCCGCCGTCCGCGGCATAGGCGCGCACGCCTGCGAAGCCGAGCAGCGCGTGCTCGGGCGGGATGTCCGCGCGCGACGGCCGCGAGCGGTGCGTCGGGCGCGTCGTCGTCGGCGACGAGCTCATGCTCGAGCCCCTCGGGATCGGCGAACAGCAGGCCGGCGTCCGTGCGCGAGACCGCGACGCCCTCGTCGCCGAGCCGCCGGCTCCAGAACTCCAGGGCATCCGGCCCCTGCACGCGCCACAGCACCCGGTAGGGCATGCCGTCGCCGTGGTGGCCGGGCGCGGCGTGGGGGAACTCGAAGAACGTCAGGATCGAGCCCGGCGTCCCGGTCTCGTCGCCGTAGTAGAGGTGGTAGACGTCGGGCTGGTCGAAGTTCACGGTCTTCTTGACGAGCCGTAGGCCGAGCGTGCGCGCGTAGAAGTCGACGTTGCGCGGGGCGTCCGCGGTGATCGCCGTGATGTGGTGCAGTCCCTCCAGAGCCATGGCCGGAACGTTAGCCGCGCGCCGCCCCGTACAGATCGTTGCGTGCGCAATCAGAAGGCACTATCCTCGATGTCGTGGCAACGATCGGTGACATTTCAGAGCTACGCCTGCTCACGCCGCCCGAGCTGCGCGCCTGGCGCGGCATGCTGCGCGCCCAGGCCGCCCTCGCCAAGGCGCTCGATGCCCAGCTCGAGGCCGCGCACGGCCTGCAGCTCAGCTCCTACGAGGTGCTCATGTACCTGGCCGACGCCGAGGAGGAGCGCATGCGCATGTGCGACCTCGCGTCCTCGATCCTGCTCAGCCGCAGCGGCCTGACGCGGCTCGTCGACCGCCTCCAGCGCGAGGGTCTCCTGGAGCGCGTCGCCTGCAGCGACGACGCCCGCGGCGCGTTCGCGAAGCTCACGCCGGCCGGCCGCGAGAAGCTGCGCGCGGCGCGCGCCACGCACCTCGCCGGCGTGCGCGCGATGTTCCTCGACCTCTTCACCCCCGAGGAGCTCGACCGCCTCGGCGACTCCTGGGATCGCGTGCTCGACCGCACCGGCTGGGGCTGCTGCAAGTAGGCGTGCGCCGTCGGCGTTCGGGCGGCCAACCTTCGGAGTCGGTCCCCCTGGATGGCCCGCGCGCCGGTGTGGCCCAGGCGCCGATCGCACTCCTCATCGATGCTGTTCGCGTGCGCCGCGAGCCCAGCTAGACTTGACACGAACAGACTCAGGTTTTATACCTCGACCCAAGCAGAACACCGCACGACAGGAGGACCGACATGGCACTCGTACGTTGGGATCCGATCCGCGAGATCGACTCCCTGCAGGGGGAGATGAACCGTCTCTTCTCGACCTTCTTCGACACCCCGACCACCCGCAGCGGCGCCAACGGCACATCGACCGCCGCCGCTGGATCCCGGCGATGGACCTCATCGAGACCGGCGAGTACTTCGTCCTGAAGGCCGACCTGCCCGGCATGGACGAGGGCGACGTCAGCATCGAGGTCGAGGACAACATCCTCACCGTCTCGGGCGAGCGCAAGACCACGCACGAGGAGAAGCACGAGGGCTACTACCGCCTCGAGCGGGCGACCGGCGCGTTCTCCCGCTCGCTGACGCTTCCCGAGGGGATCGACGCCGAGAGCGTGACCGCGACGTTCGACAACGGCGTCCTCGAGGTGCGCGTTCCCAAGCCCGTGCAGGTCAAGCCGCGCCGCGTGCAGATCAGCCTCGCCGGCGCCGAGCCGAAGACGATCGAGTCCGACCCCGCCGACCCCGGCGACCCAGCCGCCGCGTAGCCGGCCGGGTCGACCCCGCTGACCGGGCCGCCGCGTAGCGGCGGTCCATAGGCTGCGGGGCGCATGAGCGCCCTGCAGATCCTCCACCGGGACCCCGGCTCGCAGGCGCGTGCCGGGGTTCTGGCCACCGCGCACGGCGCGGTCCGCACGCCCGCATTCGTACCGCTGGCGACGAAGGGCACCGTCAAGGGCCTCGAGCCCCGCGAGGTCGCCGCGCTCGGCTACGACATGGTGCTCGGCAACACGTTTCACCTGTTCCTCGAGCCCGGCGCCGACCTCATCGCGCACTTCGACGGCCTGCACGAGTTCATGGGCTGGCGCCATCCGATCATCACCGACTCGGGCGGCTTTCAGGTCTTCAGCATGGGCCACGGGACCGTCGCCGACGAGGTCAAGGGCCGCGCTCCGAGCGGACCCGACCGGATGGGCCGCGTCCTGTCGATCGAAGAGGACGGCGTGCGCTTTCGCTCCTACATCGACGGCTCGGAGCGCTTCATGGGACCTGAGACCTCGATGCAGACCCAGGCGAAGCTCGGCTCGGACATCGCGCTCGTCTTCGACGAGTGCACGCCCTTTCACATCGACCGCGACTACACCGCCCGCTCGACCGAGCGCACGCACCGCTGGCTCGATCGCTGCCTGGCGTGGCACGAGGCCCACGGGCCAGGAGGGCAGCTCGTCTACGGGATCGTCCAGGGCGGAGTCCACGAGGATCTGCGCATCGCCTCGGCCCAGGAGGTCGCCGCGCGGCCGGTCGACGGGATCGCGATCGGCGGCTCGCTCGGCGCCGACAAGGCGCAGATGTACGAGGTCGTCGGCTGGGCGATCGCGGGCGCCGGCGTGGACGACCCGCGCCCGCGCCACCTGCTCGGGATCGGCGACGTCGACGACCTGATCCGCGGCGTCGAGCTCGGCGTCGACACGTTCGACTGCGCGATGCCGACGCGCCTGGGCCGGCACGGCGTCGCGATCGTGCCCGAGCCGGCCAACCGCTGGCGCGTCGACCTGACCGCCGCCCGCCACAAGGCGTCCACCGCGCCGATCATGGAGGGCTGTCCGTGCCCGGCCTGCAGCGGCGGGCACTCGCGCGGCTACCTGCGCTACCTCCTGAAGAACCGCGAGCTGACCGGCGTGCGGCTGCTGACGCTGCACAACCTCGCCTACCTCGCGCGGCTCATGGCCGGCCTGCGCGCCGCGATCGCCGCGGGCACGCTCGCCGCCCACGCGGCGGCGCTGCGCGCCGGCGCGGCGTCGTAGCGGCGCGGGCGGGCGTGCCCGCTACCTCGTGTTGTCGTCGATGAGCCGGTTCATCTGGTCGACGACCTCGCTCGTCGTCCTGCCGTCGACGGGCGAGAGCTTGACCGACGTGCCGCCCTGCGAGTTGCCGATCCCGAACGCGATCGCCGCCGCGATCGCCCCGATCAGCAGCACGACCGCGAGGATCGTGCCCGCGCTGCCGCTGCGGCGCGGCGGCGGGACGTCGCGCCGCGAGGGCGGTATCTCCGGGATCGGCTCGTACTCCACCGGCGGCAGCGACTCGCGCGGCGGCTGGGGCTGCAGGCGCCGGCCGCCGCGCTGCGAGCTCGGGACGGCGCGCGTGGGGGCGGTGCGGTCCTCGGGCGCGAGCATCGCCGTCGCCGCGGTCGCGTCGGCGCCCGCGGGGGCGATCCCGCGCGCGCCGTCGTGGAGCGCGGCGCGCATCTCCTCGGCGCTCGCGTAGCGCTGCTCGGGCTCCAACGCGAGCGCCTTCTCGACCGCGACCGCAAGCGCGGACGGCACCTCGGGCGCGATCTCGTCGAGGCGCATCGGGTACTCGCGCTGCTGCATGAGCGCGAGCTCGGTCAGCGAGCCGGCGTCGTAGGGCAGGCGGCCGGCGAGCAGCTGGTAGGTCACGACGCCGAGGCCGTAGAGGTCCGCCGGCGGCCCGACCTCGGCGCCGCTCGCCTGCTCGGGCGCGAGGTACGCCGCGGTGCCGAGCACCGAGCCCGCCTGCGTGATCTGCGACGTCTGGCCGACGGCCTTGGCGATCCCGAAGTCCGCGAGCTTCACGGCGCCGTCGTCGGAGCGCATGATGTTGCCCGGCTTGACGTCGCGGTGGATGACGCCCATCCGGTGCGCGTGCGCGAGACCGCGGCAGGCGCCGTCGACGAGCTCGAGCGTGTCGGCGACGCCCAGGCGCGTCTCCTCGCGCAGGATCTCGGCACCCGAGCGACCGTGGATGTACTCCATGACGATGTAGTGCCGGCCGCTCGCCTCGTCGAGGCCGAAGTCGAAGACCTGGACGATGTTCGGGTGCACGAGCCGCGCCGCCGACAGCGCCTCGCGGCGGAAGCGCGAGATGAACTGGCTGTCGTCGGCGAGGTGCTCGGCGAGCAGCTTGACGGCGACCTGGCGCTCGAGGCGGCGGTCGACGGCGAGCTGGACGGTCGACATGCCGCCGAAGCCCAGGCGCTCACCGAGCTCGTAGCGTCCGGCGATGACGGCGCTGCTCATGGCGAGCGCCTGCCCTGGAGGTCCGAGCCGGCGAGGGCGCAGCGACCCGCCGTCATGGGATCTCCGGCTTCACGCCGCCACCGGGCGTGCCGGCGGGCGGCGGCACGGGCTCAGGGGCCGGCGGCTCTGGCGCGGGCGGCGGCTGGGGCGTCGTCGGCGTCGGCGTGGTCGTCGGCGGGACCGTCTGCGTCTGGGTCGGCGTCGGGGTGGTCGGCGTCTCGGTCGTCGTCGTGTCGGTCTCCTCCGGGATGGTGGTCGTGTCGGTCGTGGTCGTGTCGGTCGTCGTCGTCTCGGTCGGGGCGCTGCAGTCGTCGACGGCGACGCTGCGCAGCTGGTCGGCGCCGTCGCGCAGGCTGCGCACGAGCTGCGTGTCCGTCGACTGCGGCAGGTCGTCGATTCCCTCGTCGACCTGCTTGAGCTGGCCCGAGACGTCGGTGCAGCGGCCGTCGTCGACGGCCTGCTGGACGTCCTTGATCTGGCTCTTGAGATCGCGGGCGTTCGCGGTCGGGATGCCGCCGTTCGTGCCGCCGCACGCGGCGAGCAGCGCCGACTGCGACGCCGAGCAGGAGGGCGAGGAGGCTGGGAAGCGGCCGTGGCACGATCATTGACCGTAGCCAAGCCGTTCCGCGAGCGAGTCCGGCAGGCGGGCCGCGCGGATCGCCGCCGCGGCGCCCGCGACGTCGTACTCGACGCGGCGCCAGCGCGCCCGCCAGCGGTCGAGGTCGAGCAGCATCCAGGCGGCGCGCGGATCGCCGTCGCGCGGCTGGCCGACGGAGCCGGGGTTCAGCAGCCATTCGCCCGTTCCCGGGCCGACGTCGAGGTCGTCGCCGTCGCGCCGCGCCTCGCCCGTCGCGACGTCGCCCTCGGGCCGCACGAACGACAGCGCGACGTGCGAGTGGCCGATCAGCGCCACGCGCTGGCGCTGCGTATCCATGCACAGCTCGGCGAGCAGCGCGCTGAGGACGTACTCCCAGACGGGATCGCGCGGGCTCGCGTGGTACAGGCCGATCGCGCCCTCCTCGCCCGCGGGCTGCAGCGCCGAGAGGTACTCCATGTTCGCGTCGCTGATCGTCTCCTGCGTCCAGCGGGCGGCGATCGCGGCGCCGGTCGAGAACTCGTCGAGGCCGATCGCGCCGGTCACGCCCATGTCGTGGTTTCCGGCCAGGCAGATCGCCGCGTGCCGGCGCGCGAGCTCGACGCAGGCGTCGGGCTCGGCGCCGTAGCCGACGAGGTCGCCGAGGCACCACATCTCGTCGGCGCCGACGAGCTCGGCGTCGGCGAGCGCCGCCTCGAAGGCGTGCCGGTTGCCGTGGATGTCGGAGAAGATGGCGACCTGCATCTCGTACAGTGAGATCGGTGGATCGGGCACGCCTGCGCTGGGGAGTGGCGATCGTCGCCGCCGTGGTCGTTGCGGAGGTGGCGGTGGCGCTCCTTCGGCCGCGCAACGGCGTGATCGAGCCCGCTCCTGTTAACGCGCAATCGTACTTCAGCGCCTCACAACTCGAACGTGCGCGTGACTACAGGCGTCCGCAGCTGGCGATCTACGGCGGCTGTCCTGGCGATCGAGCTGGGCATTCTCGCGCTGCTCGTGGCGCGCCCGCCGCGGCGATTGCGCGGGCCGTTCGCACGCCCGGTCCTGGCCGGGGCGGCCGCGGGCGCGACGCTGTCGGTCGCGGTCACGGTCGCCGTCCTGCCGCTGCAGATCGTCTCGCGCGAGCGCGCGAAGGACGTCGGCCTCGTCACGCAGTCGTGGGGCGGCTACGCGCGCGACAAGGCGATCTCCGGCGCGATCGGCGCGCTGATCGCCGGGCTCGGCGGTGCGACCGCGGTCGCCCTCATGCGGCGGCTGCCGCGCGGCTGGTGGGTGCCGGGCACGGTCATCGTCGTCGCGTTCGGCGTCGTCAGCGTCTACGCCGGACCGGTCGTGCTCGACCCGCTCTTCAACACGTTCAAGCCGCTGCCCGCGGGTCAGGCGCGCGACGACGTGCTCGAGCTCGCCAAGCGCGCGGGCGTCGAGGTCGGCGAGGTCTTCACCGTCGACGCGAGCCGCCGGACGACCGCGGCGAACGCGTACGTCACGGGGCTCGGGACGACGAAGCGCGTCGTGCTCTACGACACGCTGCTGGAGAACTTCACGCGCGACGAGGTGCGCCTCGTCGTCGCCCACGAGCTCTCGCACGTGCACTACCGCGACGTCCCCAACGGGCTGCTCTACCTCGCGATCGTCGCGCCGTTCGGGCTCCTCGCCGTCGCGCAGCTCACGCGGCGCCTGGCGCCGGGCGGCGAGCCAGGTCCGGCGGCGCTGCCGGCGCTCGCGCTCAGCCTCGTCGTGATGACGACGACGATCACGACGATCGCCAACCAGCTCAGCCGCGCGGTCGAGGCGCGTGCGGACTCCTACGCGCTGACGCTGACCGGCGAGCCCGAGCCGTTCATCTCGTTCGAACGGCGCATCGCGCTGCGCAACCTGTCCGATCCCGATCCGCCGGGCTGGGAGACGTTCCTGCTCGCCACGCACCCGCCGACGATCGAGCGGATCGGGATCGGCGTCGCGTACGAGCGCGGCGACCGCGGCTGATCCGTGCCCCGTCCGGCAGCCGTTCAGCCGGCGACGATCGGGACCGTCTTGCGCGCCGGCTGGGCGCGCCGGCCGAGCGCGTACAGCCACAGCGCGTCGTGCTCGTCACGCGGGAGGTTGGCGGGGTCGAGCAGGTCATGCTCGATGTCGTCCATACCGATTCCTTCGGCGACAGCGAGCTCGATGAGTGCCGTGAGATGCGGATCGAGGTAGTCCATGGCGATCGATGGTGGCGCAGGCGGTCATGGCCCGCAAGGTGGATACCGATCCGTAACGCGTTAATCGTCCAGACTTAAGCGTCTGAACCCGGTGCGGATTCGCCACCGAACTCCGGCAGGTTCTTGATTCCCTCGCGCGTGCGGTACTTCGAGTAGGAATCCGCGAGCGCCTCCGCCAGCTCGCGCATGAACTTCGGCGAGAGGTTGACGCGCGTCACGACGACGCCCGGAATCTCCTCGGCGTCGATCTCGTGATCGACGCGTGCGAACGTGATCGTGAACTCGTAGTCCGAGAACGAGACGTTCGCGAAGTTCGCGTAGACGCCCGCCATGTCCTCCGGCGAGAAGTGGATGTTGATGTGGCGTTCGCGCTCGTCTTCTTCGGCCATGCGCTCCCTAGTATCGCAGCGTGCGCCTCATCGTCCTCGCCGTCGGGCGTCTGCGCCCGCCCTACGCCGACGACGTACAGCACTACCTCAAGCTGCTGGCGCGTCACGCACGGGTCGAGATGATCGAGGTGCGCCAGGAGGAGCGCGTCACGGGGCGCATCCCCGACCGCGCCTTCGTGTCGCTGCTGGCGCTCGAGGGCGAGCAGTTCGACTCGCTCTCGTTCGCGCGCTTCCTCGAAGATCGCCGCATGGCGGGACGCGACGTCTGCTTCGTCGTCGGCGGGCCGCTCGGCCTGGAGATGGAGGCCGTCGATCACCGCTTCTCGCTCGGCCCGCTGACGCTGCCGCACCAGCTCGCGCGCGTCGTCCTGCTCGAGCAGCTCTACCGCGGGCACAAGATCCTCGCGGGCGAGCCCTACCACTACTGAGCCCGGACGAAGCCTCGATCCACCGAAACTCGCGACGGCGAGCCATCCACGATCTTCTGTGGATCGAGGCTAAGCTCGGCCATGGCCACCGATCGAGAGCGGCTCGAGCGCTTCACGACGACGAGCCCGAACATGCGCGGCCGGCAGGACCTCGTCGCGTTCGTCCGCCGCCTCGGACAGCTCGGGCTGATGATCGCGATCCTCCTCGCGGCGGGCTCGGCCGGGTACGTCGCGACGACCGGTGACGGCTTCTGGGACAGCTTCGTCCTGTCGCTCGACACGGTCGCGACGGTCGGCTCGATCCCCGCCCCGACGGGCACCGGCGCCGAGCTCGTGCGGGTCGCGCTGATCGTCCTGGGCGTCGGTACGCTCTTCTACGCGCTCGTCACCGTCGCCGAGTTCTTCGTCGCGGGCCACATCGCCGAGATCCTCGCGGAGCGCCGCAGCCTGAAGATGATCGACTCGTTCTCCGACCACTACATCATCTGTGGCTTCGGGCGGGTCGGGCGCCAGGTGGCGCGCGACCTGCACGCCGCGGGAGCGCGCTACGTCGTCATCGACTCCAACCCCGACAGCCGGGAGATCGCGTCCGCCGTCGGCGTGCGCTACCTCGAGGGTGCGCCGTCCGACGACGAGCTGCTGCGCGCGGCCGGGATCGAGCGAGCGCGCGCGCTCGTCGCGTGCATGGACTCCGACGCCGAGAACATCTTCACGACGCTGACCGCGCGCGAGCTGCGCGCCGACATCGCGATCATCGCGCGGGCCTCGGTCGAGGACTCCGAGAAGAAGCTCAAGCGCGCCGGCGCCGACCGCGTGATCTCGCCCTACAAGGCCAGCGGCACGGAGATGGCGCGGCTCGCGCTGCACCCGCAGGTCAGCGGCACGCAGCAGGTCGCCTCGGAGTACCGCATGGAGGAGATCGAGGTCGTCGCGGGCTGCGAGGGCGTCGGGCCGGACGATCGGCGACGTGCGCGGTGGCGCGTTCATCGTCGGCGTGCGCCACGCCGACGGCTCGTTCCTGCCGGTGCCGGCGGCCGAGGTCGCGCTGGGGCCCGGCGACGTCGTGATGGCGCTCGGCACGCCGAACACGCTCGATCGCCTCGAGGCCCTGTTCGTCACCGGGCGGCGTTCGAAGGCCGCCGGCGACGCAGGCGCCGTCGTCTAGATCGTCGGAGCGCATGGCTACTCTGAGGGCGTGGCGGGCCCACTCTCAGATCTGCGCAGCGCGGTTGTCGCCGCATCGGGAGTCGTCGCAGGAACCGACGGCGCGTCGTCCGCGGTGCCGACGCTGGAGCGTCCGAAGAAGTCCGGCTTCGGCGACTACGCGACGAACGCCGCGATGCTGCTCGCGCCGCGCGCCGGCGTGCCGCCGCGCGACGTCGCCGGCCGGCTCGCGGAGGAGCTCGAGCAGCGCCTCGGCCCGTCGCTCGATCGCGTCGAGATCGCCGGCCCCGGCTTCCTCAACCTCTTCCTGTCGGACGCCTGGTACGTCACCGCGCTCGCCCACGTGCTCGCCGCCGGGGACGCGTTCGGCAGCGCCGTCGCCGACCCCGTCGAGCGGGTGAACGTCGAGTTCGTCTCGGCCAACCCGACCGGCCCGATGACGGCGGCCGGCGGCCGCCACGCGGCGTACGGCGACTCGCTCGCGCGGCTGCTGGAGTTCAGCGGCCACGACGTCACGCGCGAGTTCTACATCAACGACATGGGCGGCCAGGTGCGCCGCCTCGGCGCTTCGATCCAGGCCCGCGCGCGCGGCGAGGCGGTGGCCGAGGGCGGCTACGAGGGCGACTACGTGCTCGAGCTCGCCGAGCGGATCCCGAACGCGGCGACCGACGACGTCGAGGTCGTCGCCGAGCGCGGGGTGAAGCTCCTGCTGGAAGGGATCCGCGCGTCGATGCACGCGATGGGCGTCGACTTCGACGTCTGGTTCTCGGAGGGCTCGCTGCACGCGGGCGAGCCGTCGGCGGTGCAGCACGCCTTCGAGCTGCTCGCCGCGCGCGGCGAGAGCTACCGCTCCGAGGGCGCGCTGTGGCTGCGCACGACCGCGCACGGCGAGAGCAAGGACGACGTGCTCGAGCGCTCGACCGGCGAGCCGTCGTACTTCGCGTCGGACATCGCCTACCACCTCGACAAGCGCGAGCGCGGCTTCGACCGGCTCATCGACGTCTGGGGCGCCGACCACCACGGGCACGTCGCGCGCATGCACGCCGCGTTCGCGGCGCTCGGTGCGCCGGCGGGCACGATGGAGCTGATCATCATGCAGTTCGTCAACCTCGTCGAGCGCGGCGAGCGGGCGTCGATGTCCAAGCGCCGCGGCGACTTCGTCACGCTCGACGACCTGCTCGCGCAGATCGGTCGCGACGCGGCGCGCTTCTTCATGCTGCAGCGCTCGCACGACACGACGGTCGACCTCGACCTCGACCTCGCGCGCGAGCAGTCCAACGAGAACCCGGTCTACTACGTGCAGTACGCGCACGCGCGGATCGCGTCGATCCTGGCGAAGGCGGGGGAGGCGCGGGTGCGGTCGGCGCTCGAGCAGGCGGGCGGCTTCGACGGCACGCTCGATCCGGCCGAGCGGACGCTCGTCAAGAAGCTGCTGGCGTTCCCCGACGAGGTGGCGGAGGCGACCGAGCGGCGCGCGCCGCACCGGATCGCGGCCTACGCCGTCGAGCTGGCGCAGACGTTCACGGCGTTCTACCGCGACTGCCAGGTCGTCGGTGCCGAGGGCGAGGGCGTCGAGTCCTTCCGGCTCGCGCTGAGCGTCGCGACGAAGCAGACGATCGCGCGGGCGCTCGACCTGCTCGGGGTCAGCGCGCCGGACCGGATGTCACGCGAGCCTCAGGACTCGTAGCGCCGCAGGTCGTCGTCGAGGCGCCTGGCGTCGGCGTCGCTGAGGTCCGCTGTGGCGGTGGCGCTTGAGGCGCGGCCGCCCGCGATGCCCGCGGCGGGGCGCTGGCGCCAGCGTGGCACGAGCAGCGCGAGCGCGGCGAGCACGGCCGCCAGGAGCGCCAGCGGGATGGCGTAGGCGGTGATCCCGAAGCCGCCATCGTCTGGCAGCGCGAGCACCTGCTCGCCGTACTCGACGACGAGGGCGCGCTTGATCTGCTCCTTCGTCTTGCCCTCCGCGATCAGCTCGCGGATGCGCGCGCGCTCGCTGTCGGGCTGCGCGCCCTCGGCGATGTTCAGGGGCACCTTGCACGTGACGCACATGACCTCGTCCTCGATGTCGACGAGGTCGGCCCTCGGCGTCGGCGTTGCTGCTATGGCGGTTGCCGTGGCGAGGGCGACGGCGAGGGCGAGTGCTGCGAGGGTCGCGAGCGCCGCAAGCGGGAGGCCGCGCAGCCGGCGCGTCATTGGACCTTGGCGAGCGCGCGGTCGATGAACGCCTGGTTGATCTGGCCGCGGGCGAGCGCGACGATCCGGCCGTCGCGGTCGATGACGAACGTCTCCGGCACGTTGTGCGTCCCGTAGCGCTCGGCGAGCTTCGTCCCGACGTCGCGCACGTTCGGGAAGCTCATGCCGTGGTCCTTGACGAACTGCATCGACGCGGTCGTCGAGTCGTCGTACGTGACGCCGAGCACCGTGCCCACGCCGGAGCGCTGCAGGACCCGGTGGGCGCGCTCGAGCACCGGCGCCTCGGCCTTGCACGGCGTGCACCACGACGCCCAGAAGTTCAGCACGACGACCTTCCCGCGCAGCCCGGCGATCGACTGCATGCCGTCGCCGCCGAGCACGGGCAGCGTGCTGCTAGGCGCGGGCGGGAACGCCCCCCGGGCGACCGCCTGCTCGATCGTGTCGTCGGTCGAGCGCGAGACGAGCCCGTAGGCGAGCAGCCCGATGAGGCTCAGGGCGACGACGCCCGCGACGATCGGAATGACGAGCCGCTTCATGGAGGATGCAGGGTAGAGCCGCGTGACCGCGGGCAGCGCAGTCGCCCTAGAATCGGCGCAGCGCGGACGTAGCTCAGTTGGTAGAGCGTCGGCTTCCCAAGCCGAAGGTCGCGGGTTCGACCCCCGTCGTCCGCTTACCTGCAAACGAAGCGGTTTCTCGTTCACGACGACTCGTCTTCCTCGATCTCAGCGCCCACACAGCGCCCATTGCGCCCAGAACGCCCGTTGTCGAACGCATCCAGCAACTCGCGCTCGTAGTCATCCGCACCCGACGCCAAATGGCCGTAGGTGCGATCGATCATCTGCAGGCTGGTCCCCATCCGCCGCGCCAGCGTGAAGATGTCCACGCCCGCAGCCAGGCTCCACTTCTCATCCACAGTTCGCCGAGTCCGATCCGCCGCCACCTGGCGTCGCGGCGCCTCCGCCGTGTCCGCCCAGCCCGGCGACGCGAAACTGCCACGCGTGGCGGAATGCCGAGATCCGCACCCATGCGAGTGCCGGATCGATCGCGAGCGCTTGGCGGGCACGAGCAAGCTGCTGAATGCCGCCTTGGTCAGTGGATCGATCGGCCCGCTCGAGGTCTACCACCGCGCGATCGTCGGTGAAAACTCAGCGAGTGTCACGCAGAGATACCAGTAGGCCGCGAGCTCGCGCACCAAACGGTCCACCGCGTGCTGGTCAAGGTTGCCCTTCTCCGACGAGCCCACCGAAGGAGGCAGCTCGTCGAGCCGAGCACTGAAGGAGTCGTACTGCATGGTCAGGGGGCGGTCCGCCAGCCACGTGACCGCTGACCCGACGTCGGCTCGCGAGGCGAGTGCCGCCAGCGCTGTCACGGGCCGTCGCGCTTGGCACGCAGCTCGCCGGCTGACCACCGTTTTCGTGACCACGCCCAGCCCGCTCTGGCGGCCGGGCACGCGGGTCGCGAAAACATGGCGAGCAAGGCGGATGACGTCGCGCGGCAAACCGCCTGCAAGGCTGTGGCACAACGCCTTGAACGGAAGTGGCATCTCAAGCGTACGCGCATCGAGCAGTCGCTCGGTCCCAACGAGATCGAGATGGTCGACGCGGAGAACATCGTCGAAGGCGCTGTCGAAGACATCGCGGAACGGCATACCGCGGCGCTCGAAGGCCGCGACGGCGTCCTCAGAGACTGCAATAAGGAAGTAGCAGCCCGGAATGCCGAATATCGCCTTGATGTCGTTCACGAACCGCTCGGCGTCGTCCGCCGAAGCCATCTTGTCGACCTCGTCGATGCCGATGAGAACCTTCCCCGAGAGCGTCGTGGCGGCTGACAGCAAGTCGCGGAGCTGATCGACTGCCTGGGGCAGCGTCATCACCTGCTCTGCGGACGAGCGGCGACCGGTAGACGACGCCTCCGCGGTGATCGGGGCTACCGCAACACCCATTTTCGTCCCCCAGCCCGTCTCAAACGTCCGCTGGTAGCGGATGCGCCTCAGCAACGCGAGCGCGAGCGTCACCACGCCCTTCAGCTCTCTGGCGGACGCTCCCTCGCACCCGGAATGCTCCGCGGCCACATCACGGGGACCGCCTCGTCCGCCTCCGAATCCCAGTACACCGGTACCCGGACTGCCCATGTCAGCTCGAGGATCGCACCGCCCACCAGCGCCAGTCCGACTGCGACCGCGAGCTCCACGTGCGGCGATCGCTCCAGCCACCCGAGTGCGACGAGCCCTAGGCCATACGCCACTAGAACGAGACCCAACGACGCAACAGTACGGACGATTTGCATCGACGAACGGCCAATCCAGCGCGAAAGCGGAAAGCTCAGCCGCACCACAGCGCAGCCTAGGCAAACCGCTGCCGCTCCGACCTGTCCGGCCGCTCCGAGATCCGACCCGGTGAACGCGGCGACTGCGAGCGCAGCCGCGGCCACGATGGCCCCACCGAGCGGAAGCGGCCAAGTGCTTTGTCGCCGCCGGTTGAGAGCCGCCAGAAATAGGGGGACGAGCGTCGCGAGCAGTACGAGGCTCCACGACGACAACCCCCATGACTCACCCGGCGCCAACAACGTCGCCATCGCGTATCCGGTGGCGGCGCTCACTGCCGTTACCCGCATCGCGGTCCGCCAAAGGGGGGCGCTCACCAGGCGCACATGCGCGGAAAGCCACCGGTATACCCCGCTCGCGTAGGAGATCCGCGCCCTCGGCGGTGCCGCCATCCCCATCGCCACCACGGCTAGCCCTCCCGCGATGAGCGCCTGTTGGCGGCCATCAGAAAGGTGAGCCTGGCCAAGCGCATGCATGGCCAGAGCCACACCGATGCCGAGTACCAGCACTCCAAGCAGCGATCCGGAGATGACGATACGACCACGTTGGCGAGTGGCCCGCGACTCAATCGCCGCAGCCGCGGTGGAGTTCTGGTCGAGCACCGCGTCGGCGCCCGGCCCGAGCAGCGTGCGGCAAACCCGCTCGCTCAGATGAAGAACGAAGTCCAAGGGTGCGAAATTTACCGGCGCGCTTACCATGACAGTCGGACAGCGGATCCTCGTTAAGCGAGCACCTGGCCCGCAGAGGGATCGGATGAGTGTCGTCTTGCCGACCCCTCGGGGACCCGATATCCCGACGCTGCCACCCGGCAGGCTCTCCACCAAGTGTGCGAGCTGCGTGCCGGCATCGGTTGCGACTAGGTGGGCCGGCGTCGGGAGTTCGGCAAGTCCGGTCGCTGTCGCGCCATCCAAGGTCATTAAGTACCGGGCGTGGTGCTCGCGTTCGAGCCGTTCATTTAAGCCACGCCCGCCAAACCGGAAGGACACCCCGTTCCATCATCGCCTGCAAGGCCTCTCGGCGGGCCGCGTCCAACTGAGCCTGGGCCACGGCAATCGGCGCATCGGCGTTCGCTTCGGCGAGCAAGCGGGTCACAACGCGGTGCTTAACGCGGTCTAGGCTCTCCCGAACGGTTCGCTCGGCAGTGATGGCGGCTGCGACGGCCTTTTTGACAAGCTCGAGTTGCTCAAGCCCGACTTGGTACGCGGCGCCGTCGTCCTCAACATCCCGCCCGCGACGGCGACTCGGCTGCGCCTTCGGCAAAACTTCGCCGGTGGCTCGGTGCCATCGCCTCCGCTCCAGCGCGCGAAGCGGAGGCGATCTCGCGCTGCGTGCGCTTCAACTCGAGCTTCTGGCGGAACTGCGCTTCATCGCGCGTCAGCGTGTACCGGCTCGCCCGGATCGCCTTCAACTGGCTCTCGAACTCCTTCACCTGAGCGGCATCGTCGTCCTCAACAACGAATTCCGCGAGCGCTGATCGGTAGGTGGCCTCCAAGGCCGCGCGCGCCTCATCTACACGACGCAGCTCGTCCGCGGCGGCCTGCCCGATTGTGGCGCTGGACTGCCGGGCGACCCCAGGCAACTCCTTCATCGTCTGGTCGGCGTTGTCAAGAACACCCAGACCCGTAGCGATTTCGGACGTTTCGAGAGCGTTCGCGATGGCGGCGTCGAGGAGGGTCTCGAAGTCCATGGTTGATTAGCTGACCACGAGCGTTGCGTCCATTCCGATTGTCGACAGCAGTGTCTTCATGTCCCTACCTCCAACATCATCCGGCCCCCATACCAACGGACACTGATCACACGCGCCCAGTGAGTGACGGCCCAGAATGATGATCACGATGCACGCGCCGGCCATTGGTCGGCTAGCTTCGCGACCAACTCGTCGATCGAAAGCAGCTCAATCGGAGCTGCTCTACTTCGTAGATCCTCAGCCACTGCTGGGTTCGCGACAAGAGTTGAGAAACCATCAGGCAATACAATCACCGCGTTGTCCGCTCCGATCTCCTCTTGTGCACCCCTAGCCGCGTCGATTTGATGCCGCAGAAAGCTTGTCGGTAGCGGCTGCCTCCAGCGCCGTGTGACCACAAGAATCCTCGATCCATCGGCATCCACCACTAATCTAGTCCGGTCAACACTTTCGATCTTTGCAAGCTTTGTGCCGAGCCCCGCGCGCAACACGCGTTCCACCTGACTTCTGAACTCATACGCGAGGCGACGACTTTCCGCCGCCGACGCGGACGCAGAAACGTTGGCTTCCTGTCGCGGCGTTGATATCTCTCGCCATTTCGCAAGCAAATCCGATCCGAGGTTCGCCTGAATTGCCCGAGTAACGATCGCCTCGATCTCGGTGGGTGTGACTGTTTTACTGGCACCATTGTCAAGCTCGCCAGCATTACCTTCGTTTTCCTCGGCCTCTTCAGATACCAGTATGGCCGCATCAGTCACCTTCACCGTCGGTTGACCTAAGGCGTGACGCAGCACAAAATCAAACTGCTCGCGGATGACGGCCACCGTAGCTGCTGAGCGCTCGTCGATCTTTGTAAGCACGCCGCTAGTGTCGCGGTACAAGTCTTGGCTGCGACGATCTTGCTCTCCGGCGACGCGCAGTTGGACCATAAAAAATGCAATTTGAAGCGCGAACGCCATAATCGCCAATGCGAGTGCGACAGTCGCCAGCAAGTCATCGTTTCCTGTCGAGAGGACAATGACGAGAGTGACGGCGCAGGCGAAAGCAAACGCCAGCGACCATCCGGCGACTGCACGCGCCCGGACTGAAAATAGCGAATCGTTGCGCGCCCGCGCGTCCGCTTGCTCGGGTGGCGGGACGTCAATGCTGGCTCGCGGCTTTGTTTCGGAAGTCATCGCTCTGGCTCTGTAAGTGCTAGAACGCTGGACGATTCTGTTAGTTGGTTCATGGCAAAATTTTTTGGCGCTTGTCGCAAGGTGCGGTACCCGGCGGGAAGCCCGACTCCCTCTGGCTTGACTCGGAATCGGCGGCGTCTCGTCCGCGCCCGTCGCGGCATGGCGTCGGGTCGCCTCGCGCTCGATTCGCTCCGTCAGTGACAACTTTCTTTGCATCGTCGAGGGCGGCGGCGCTGCGCGCCGGCGGCCGGCCCGGCCGCGTGCGCGCGTAACGAGCTGCCCGAGCGCGTAAGACGGCGCACGCGATCGGGCCGTCGTCGACGAGCTCGCCCGCCAGGCCGCGCCCGACTGCAGTCCGGCAGCACCGACCGACGGGAACGGCGTGCCGACCGGCGCCGTGCCTGTCAACCAACTTCCGGGCGTCTTGGGCGCAGAGCGCCCTGCACCGCAACAGCCGAGTCCGGTGAAATTGGCCGGTCGCAAGCTCCCTTTGACGGGCCCCCCGCCGGTCGGCAATGACGCGGACAAGTCCGCAGGGCGGACACCCGCAAACAGCCGACAAAACGGACGGGAGCGCATGTACAGCCAGGACCTCAACCAGCTGACCGATCTCAGGACGGGTGCGTAGCGAACTGAAGATGCATCGCTTCGACGATGGCGACGTCGCCTGTGAGTTCGTGTCGGGCCGGCGGACGGTCCGGGTCTCATCGTCGAGATCGATCGCGAGGGTGTACTCGGAGGCGTAGACCGTGCCGGTGCGGGCGGCGTGGATGCGCTCCAGCGCGACGGTCTGCCGGCCGACGCCGGTCGCGCTGACGCGGCGCTGACGGTCACAGGTTCGGCGCGTGGCCGTGGCGGTGGGCCTGCCGGCGCACCACCGTAATGACCGCGCCCTGATTAAGCTGAAGGGTCGTGACGCATCTCACTTGCTGAACCTCGTTCGCATCGGAAAATCACCGCTCGGTTAGGCTCGCGCTCGTGCCACGCGGAAGACCGCTCAAGTCCGTTGACGCCGATGCTTCATGCGCTGCGCGGCTTGGCGCGTCGCTACGGGGAATGCGCGTGGCAGAGAATTTGACGCTGCACGCGCTCGCGAGCCGTATCGGCTACGCGCAGCAACACCTATCGGAAGTGGAGCTTGCCCAGGCCAGCGCCAGTAAAGCGTTCGTAGCCGCTTGTGATCAGGCGCTCGACGCTCAGGGGAAGCTCTTAGCGCTGTATCCGGCCGTCCGACTTGAGCAGGTTGTAGAGCGCGAGAAACGCGAGACTTCTCGACGGGGAGCGCTACGCTTCCCCGAGGAGGTCGATGACGTGAAGCGCCGCGCTTTCATTGGGTTGGGTCTGTCGGTCGTGCTGCTCGGCCCTGAGGCGGCAGCACGGGCCAGCAGAGACGATTGGGACAGGATCGCCCATGCGTGGTCCTACGAGATCTGGACCGCCCCGGACAGGCAGGCTCTACTGCCCGGCCTCGCAGCCGACCTGAGGCGCCTGCACGCGAACGGCGGGCCGCAGCACGTTGTCGCGCAACTGTCCAGCTACGTTGCCACCATTGCCGTAGTTGGCGGCGACTCAGGATCGGCACGCCGTTGGTGGAGGCGAGCACGGGCAAGCGCGGTGGCGTCAGGCGACAGTCATCTCGTCGCTTATGTGACGAGCCGCCAAGCCCTTCAAGGGCTCTACGGGGCGTATTCGCCCCAGCAAGTCGTGGCGCTGGCCGATGAAGCTCTACGCGCCACTACAGCGCCCTGCAGGTCGGATAGAAGCCCTCTCAGCACGGTCGCAAGCTCTCGCCATGCTCGGCCGAGAGAAGGCGGCTAACGAGTCGCTAGCTCTCCAAGAGCGGACCTTTGAGAAGCTGCCCCGCGACATTACGCGCGAGAGGCTGAGCGCTCTCGGATGGCCCGAAGAACGCCTGCACAACACACGTAGCTACTGCGGCATGTTCATTGGTGGTGGCGAGGCTGCGCGCGATGAGGCTCTACGCCTGTACGCGGAGGCTGATTGGCGAGGTCCGGCTCAGATCAGATTGCATAGAGCGGCGTCTGAGGCAGACGCGAAGGACGCTGTAGCGACGCTGAGCGGGCTCAGCGATGCGCAGCGATCGGACAGGTTCGTCCGCCTGATCGCTGCACGAGCACTCGCCTCGTGCGAGTCCCGCAAGGTTGCTGGGACTGCGGAGCTTCGCGAAGCTCTGGCGTAGCAGTCCCCGCTCCCTACGGAATCTCGATCGCGTAAGGAAACCCGTCACGGCGCCGGTATTGAAGGAGCGCTCGCCGGCGGAGGGTGCCGGCGAGCGTCTCAGCCCTGGACGGTCGTTACGCGGGACGGGTTGCGGTGTCGGGGGCGCCGAGCTGCGGCCGGCCGTCGCGGCGGTCGCGGCGGCGGGCCACGAGCTCGCCGTCCGCGCGAGCGATGAGGTCCTCGGCTGTCTCGTCGGGTAGGAGCTCGGCGAAGCCGGAGCGAATCGCGCCGGGGCCAGGCGTCTCGGCGAGTGCATCGTCGATCTCGCCGAAACGCGCACGCGTGTCGTCCAGCGTGATGTTGGACACGACGCAGACGAATTCGTCGCCGCCCATGCGGATGATCAGGTCGTAGGAGCGCAGATGCTTCTTGATCAGCGCGACGATGCGCTGGAGCAGCTGGTCGCCGGCGTCGTGTCCCTCGCTGTCGTTGAGCGTCTTGAGGCCGATGACGTCGACGTAGGCGATCACGAGACGGCCGGCGGTCCTGCGGCAGCGATCGAGCTCGTGGCGGAGGTTCGTGAGGCCCGACGACCGTGTACTCGTCCCCGTCAGGATGTCGATCTCCGCGAGTCGCAGCTGGCGGGCGAGCATCTCGCGGTCTGCGAGCGCCTGCTCGCGCTCACGGGCGCCCTCGCCACGGTCTTCGGCAGCTTCCTGACGATCGTCGGCGGCGAGCGCCCGCTGCTTTGCCGCGCGCGTACGTTGGTTCGCCGCGAGTCTGCGGTGGCGGGTGATCTGGGTGACGGTGTTCGTGCCGGTGAGCGCGCGCCCCGGCGACCTCCCTGTCGCTGGCGTCGGCCTGTGTCATCGCGAGATCGCGCACGTCGGCGGCGTGGTCTCGCGCCAGCGCCCCGAGATCGCGACCGTGTGCGGCCTCATCACGCCTGCTGGCGGCATCGAGGCGCATGCGCGACGTCTGCTCGCGCCGAAGCGTGCTCTGTTCGCGCAGCCGCGCCGCGCGCTCGCGGATGTCCTGGCTCACCTCGTGCGCACGAGGGTCGACGCCGGCCTTGAGGTCCCGATCGCTGGCGGCCTGATCCTTTTCGGACGGCAAGCTGGTCGCGCTCGGAGCTCGTCTGGTCGTTGTCCGCGCTCGTCTGATCGGTATCGGAGAGCGTCTGCTCGCTGTCGGCGAGCGTCTGCTCGGTGTCGATGAGGAAGTTGCTCATCGTCCGCAGCGCCGGTATGGCGCTGCTGCTGTCCTTCGATCGCCCCGTTCGTTGAATCAGCAGGGTGATCGCCTGACGATTGGTCGGCCACTATGGGCCTCCACGCGGCTAGGCGACGAGCCTCGGTGAGGCCTCCGTGCCTATCCAATTGACTCCTCACCTTAGCGCGTCGCTCATCGCGCGCTACCGGGTCGGTCACAATTAATTCATACTGGCCGGATCACAGTTGACGCACCGGTTTGACGGTCGCTGTTCCAGAAAACTTGCAACTGCATGGCGTAGGATGGCTCTCGCCCTCCTCGCCTCATGCAGCAGTGCCGCCAGGGCGGGCCGGAGCCCTCGGCACGGGCGGATGACGACATGGAGGTTGCTCTGATGGGACCCACGCGGTCCTCGTATCGCCAGCAGGCCTGACGACGCGGTCCTCCCGGGCCTGGCGCACCGGCCGTTATGACGAACGATCCCGAGCCCGGGGAAGCACCGGCCGCGGACGCGTCCGTCGCCGCCGTGCTGATCGTCGACGACAACGCGGCCAAGCGCCTCGCTCTGCGGGCGATGCTCGCGCCGCTGGGCCACGTCGTCATCGAGGCCGATTCGGGCCACGCGGCACTGCGCGCCGTGCTGCGCCAGGACTTCGCGGTGATCCTGATGGACGTGCGCATGCCGACCATGGACGGCTACGAGACGGCGAAGCTGATCCGTGAGCGCGGCCGATCCGGTCTGACGCCGTTCATCTTCGTGACCGCCTTCGGAGGCGATGACTCCGAGACGCTGGATGCGTACAAGAGCGGCGCCGTCGACTTCATCTTCACGCCGGTCCTCGCCGAGATCCTGCAAGCCAAGGTCTCGGCCTTCCTGAACCTGTACATGCAGGCGCAGGAGCTGCGGCGCTCGCTGGACTCGATCACCGCCCTCCACACGGCATTGCGCGAGAGCGAGGTCAGGGCGCACGCGGTGCTGCACAACGTCGCGGATGGCATCGTGACGGCCGGCGAGGGCGGGCTGATCGAATCGTTCAACCGATCGGCGCAACGGTTGTTCGGGTACAGCGAGGAAGACGTCCTCGGGCAGACGCTGCAGTTCATCATCGCGCCCAGCCATCACTCCGACTTCTCGGACTCCCCGCGCGCGCGCTGGAGCCTGTTGACGGCCGCGGAGATTCCCGCGGAGCTGACCGAGACGGTCGGCTGTCGCAAGGACGGCTCCAGCTTTCCGATGGAGATGGACATGAGCCAGATGCAGATCGGCCGGCGGACGTTCACCATCGGCTGCATCCGTGACATCTCCGGTCGCAAGGCCTACACGGAGGCCCTCGAGCACCGGACGCTCCACGACGACCTCACCGATCTCCCGAACCGCACGCTCTTCGGTGACCGCGTGGACACAGCGATCGCGGCAGCGGACCGCAACGACAGGATGTGCGGCGTGCTGGTCGTCGACCTGGACGACTTCCAGGAGGTCAACGAGACCTTCGGTCGCGACCAGGGCGACGCGCTGCTGCGGGCAGTGGGCAAACGTCTGCAGAACGTCCTGCGCGACTCCGACACCGTGGCCCGGATGGGGAGCGACGAGTTCGGCATCCTGCCCGGCGGCGAAGCCGACGTCCCGACCGTCGCGGCGATCGCCTGGAAGGTCAGCGAAGCGTTCCAGCACCCGTTCCTGCGTCGACGACGACACACCGTCGACCTGCAGGCGAGCATCGGGAGTCGCGTTCTTTCCCGCAGCACGCCCGCGGAAGCGCCGACCTGCTGCGCCGAGCCGATCTCGCGCTGCGCGAGGCAAAGCATGCCGAGAGCAGGCTCGCCGTCTTCACCGCCGAGCCGCAGGATGAGACCGCGCGCCGGCTGACGATGCTCAGCGAACTGCGCGCCGGCATCCCGCGCGGTGAGCTCGTCCTGTTCTTTCAGCCCAAGGTCGATCTGTCCGCGACGCGGCAGACCATCGGGGTCGAGGCGCTGGTTCGCTGGCAGCACCCAACCGATGGGCTCCTGATGCCCGACCAGTTCCTGCCCGCCGCGGAGCGCAGCAAGCTCATCGAGCCGCTGACGCGATGGGTGCTCGACGCGGCCCTGCACCAGCAGCGGCTGTGGACCGATGCCGGGCTCGACCTGACGATGGCGGTGAACATCTCGGCGCAGAGCCTCGCGCGCGGCAGCGACGTTCCGGACATCGTGGCAAAGCTGACCGAGACCTGGGGCATCGCCCCCGGCAAGCTCATCCTCGAGGTCACCGAGAGCGCTGTCATCGACGCCGGTGCGGCCGACGCGCTGCAGCGCCTGCACGCGATGGGCCAGAAGCTCGCGATCGACGACTTCGGCACCGGCCATTCGTCGCTGGTCTACCTCCAGCGGCTGCCGATCGACCAGATCAAGGTCGATCGATCCTTCGTCGAGCATCTCGCCTCCGTCCCAGGCGACGCGGTGATCGTCCGCTCGACGATCGACCTCGCCCACAACCTCGGCCTCAGCGTCGTCGCCGAGGGCGTCGAGGACGAGGCGGCGCTGGACATGCTGGTCGAGTACGGCTGCGACAACGCCCAGGGGTTCTTCTTCAATCGTCCCCGGGCAGCGCGACGAGATCACCGAATGGCTGACCGAATCGCCCTTCGGCGTGCCGCTTGGCGCGGGCCGGTAGATCGCTGGAGCGCACGCGCGGCATGCCTCGCGCCGCCGCGGTGGCGCTGGTCGGCTGCCGCGCGGCGCGTTATCCTCGCGCCGCTCATGTCTGCCTACAGCTTCCTCACGACATGGTGCGTCGGCGCCCCGGTGCAGGATGTCTGGGACGTCATCTCCGCGAGCGACCGCTATCCCGAATGGTGGAAGGGCGTGCGCAAGGTCACCGAGCTCGAGCCCGGCGGCGAGCACGGCGTCGGCGCGCTGTCGCGCTTCGAGTGGCGCAGCAAGCTGCCCTACTCGCTGGAGTTCGACATGCGCGTCACGCGCTCGGAGCCGCCCTACCTGCTCGAGGGGCACGCCAGCGGCGAGCTCGAGGGCGTCGGCATCTGGCGGCTGTACGAGGGCCCCGCCGGCACCGCGCTCATCTACAGCTGGGACGTGTCGACGACGCGCGCCTGGATGAATCGCATGGCGCCGGTCGCCCGTCCTGCGTTCGCGTGGAACCACGGATACGTCATGCGTCAGGGCGCACGCGGGCTCGCCAAGATCCTCGGTGCCGAGCTGATCTCCCAGAATTCAGGCGCTTCAGATCGCTAAGAACCGGATAAAACCCTTCCCAAATGCTGGACAGGGAGGCGTCGTGGCCTCACCATCCCAGCCTCACGCGCCGACGGCTGAATCGAGGAAACACATGGCAGCTGCTGTGCAGACGACCGCTGGGCCGAACATCTTCGAACTCGTGTCAGATGACACGAAGATCACGTACACGCCCAATGCGTTCGACGGCGCGCCGCGACTGCACTACGACGGACCGATGGGCGAGTACAGCTTCGAGGGCGACGAGATCCAGACGTTCAACAGCGCCCGCGGCCTCGAGATCAGCGTCACGATGGACCGCATCTCGCATCTGCGCACGATCACGCTGACGGTCTTCCTGCCGGACCTCGAGCTCGAGGACCCGACGGCCGAGCTGAGCTTCCACACGGTCGGCATCCACGCGACGCGCCGGCGCGCGCTGACGACCGACGTCGGCGAGATGACGTCCGAGCCGCTGGAGCTTGAAGGCCTCGCACGCAACATCGGGTTTCAGAACTCCGGCTCGCCTGTCCTGTTGTAGCGCCATCGCCATGCTCTCGCCGCCGCGTCCGGGCGGGCTACCAGGCCTGCTCGGTTTCGCAGTGCGGGCAGTGCACCGACGTTGAGACGGGGGCGACGAAGACGAAGCCGCAGGAGCAGGAGTAGCAGGCGCGATCGTCGGGTCCGCCGGCGTCGCGCATGCGCCGCTCGGCGGGGTGCATCGGCGCGGGCAGGGGCTCCGGCGCGGGCACGACGTGCAGGCGCCGGCCGCGGCGGGCCTTGTGCTGTCCTGCGAGCTGTCGGACGGACATCGGGGTCATCGGTCTATCGACAAGGACTCCGCTGCGGGGCAAAGGTTTCTATGTACGTCGGACATTTATCTCCCAGCCGGCGCGCCGCCGCGGCTGCCGGCGGGGTGGCGTGAGCCTGGATCAGGCTCCGCGCGCGACTGCGATACTTCGGGGTCGTGCCACCCGCCCGCAAACGCAGGATCCGGCTCGTCGTCGCGCTCTCCGCGGCCGTCGTGCTGGCCTGTGCGCTCGTGTTCACGAGCCTCAACGCGTCCAGCGAGGCGGTCACGCCGAGCGAGCTTGCGAGCCGCGAAGGCCGGGGCCTCCTACCAGCTGACCGGCAAGGTCGTCGACGGCTCGGTCCGCAACACGAACGGCGGCGTCGACTTCCGCGTGCGCGACCGCGACGGGACGTCGTCGGTGCCGGTCTCCTACGTCGGCGCGGTGCCGGACCCCTTCCGCGACGGCCGCGAGGTCATCGTCACGGTGCGCAAAGAGGGTGCGACGTTCGTCGGTGAGCGCGACTCGCTCGTGACGAAGTGCCCGTCGAAGTTCACCGAAGACGCCACGCAGCGCTCCTCCTGAGGACCTGATGGCCACCGTCGGCCGCGCGCTGTTGATCCTTGCCCTCGCCGTCGCGCTGTACGGCATCGCCGCGTCGATCTACGGCGCCGTGAAGGGACGCGACGAGTGGATCGCGTCCGGCCGCCGCTCGATCTACGCGCATCGCGGCGCTCGTGACGGGCGCGTTCGCGATCCTCGAGATCGCGTTCCTGCGCTCGGACTTTCAGTTCGCGACGGTCGCCAGCCACTCGTCGACGACGACGCCGACGTTCTACAAGGCCGCCGCGGCCTGGTCCTCGCAGGAGGGCTCGCTGCTGCTGTGGCTCTGGCTGCTGTCGCTGTGGGCGAGCCTCGTGCTGTTCGCGACGCGCAACCAGCTGCGCCGCGTCGCGCCGTACGCGACGGCCGTCCTGCTCGGCTTCGCGGCGTTCTTCGCGAGCCTGCTCGTCTTCATGGAGACGCCGTTCGGCCTGAACGCCGTCGTGCCGGCGGACGGGACGGGTCTCAACCCGCTGCTGCGCCACCCGAGCATGATGATCCACCCCCCGATGCTCTACTCGGGGTACACGCTGTTCACGATCCCGTTCGCGTTCGCGGTCGGCGCGCTGATCGCGCGCCAGGTCGGCGCCGCCGACTGGATCCGCGCGACGCGGCGCTTCGCGCTCGGCGCCTGGCTGTTTCTCGGCATCGGGATCCTGCTCGGCGCGCGCTGGTCCTACGCCGAGCTGGGCTGGGGCGGCTACTGGGCCTGGGACCCCGTCGAGAACGCGTCGCTGCTGCCGTGGCTGACCGGCACCGCGTTCATCCACTCGATCATGATCCAGGAGAAGCGCGGGATGCTGAAGATCTGGAACGTGTCGCTCGTCCTGGCGACCGGCACGCTCGCGATCCTCGGCACGTTCCTCGTGCGCTCGGGCATCCTGGACTCGATCCACGCCTTCGGCGCGTCGACGCTCGGCGTCCCGTTCGTGATCCTCATCGCGGCGCTGATCGCCGGCTCGATCGGCCTCGTCGTCTGGCGCCGCGCGGAGCTGCGCTCGGAGAACCGGCTGGACTCGCTGCTCTCGCGCGAGGCGATCTTCCTGCTCAACAACGTCGTGCTCGTCGCGATGGCGTTCGTCGTGTTCTGGGGCACGTTCTGGCCGCTCATCGCCGAGGCGCTGACCGGCACGCGGCGGGCGCTCGGGCCGCCGTGGTTCGACAAGTACACGGTGCCGCTGGCGATCGTGCTCGTCCTGCTGAGCGGGATCGGGCCGGTGATCGCGTGGCGCAAGGCGACGGTCTCCAACGCGCGGCGCAACTTCGCGCTGCCGGTCGCCGGCGCGCTGGCGATCGGCGTGGTGCTGGCCGCGCTCGGCGCCGCCTCGCGGCCGTTTGCGCTGGCGATGTTCGTCTGCGGGGCGTTCGTCGTGCTGAGCGTCGGCCAGGAGTTCTGGCGCGGCGTCGGCGTGCGGCGCGCGATGACGGGCGAGGATCCGCTGCGCGCGCTGCGCTCGCTCGTCGCGCGCAACCGGCGCCGCTACGGCGGCTACCTCGTGCACGTCGGGATGGCGCTGCTGTTCATCGGCGTCGCGGCCTCGACGGCGTTCAACGACGCCCGCGACGTGCGCCTGGCGCCGGGCCAGAGCGTGCGCTCGGGCGACTACACGTTCACCTACCAGCGCGCGACCTCGCGGATCTCGCAGCGCGAGGGCGAGCTGGAGAAGATCTCCTTCGGCGCGGTCGTCGACGTCCGCCGCGACGGCAGGCACGTCACGACGCTGCGCCCGGAGCGCGGCTACTACCCGTCCCCTGAGGGCAACGGGCTCGGCCCCGTCGGGCGCTTCTTCCAGGGTGAGGCGACGAGCGAGATCGGCCTGAAGGCCGGCCTGCGCCGCGACATCTGGACGGCGATGACGCCCGACATCCGCCGGCTTGAGCCGACGATCGAGAAGGGCGACCGCGTGTTCGCCGCCGCCGGCGCGAAGCTCGGACCCGAGCTCGAGGGGCAGGCGCTCGGCCTGGCGCTGCGGGGGCTCGTCAACAAGTACCTCGCCGACCGGCCGGAGGCGACGTTCCGCGTCATCACCTCGCCGCTCGTGACATGGATCTGGATCGGCGCGATCGTCGTCTTCCTCGGCGGGCTGATCGCCCTGTGGCCGGGGCCGGACGCCGCGCGGCGGCGCGTCACGGCACGCTATGCGGCACGCGTCGCCGAAGACCTCGGGCGCGCGTAGCTCCCGCTACGTGGACATCGTCGCCCTGCTCGTCATCCTCGCCGTGCTGTGCGCCGTCGTGGCGCTCGTGTCGGCGCCGCTGCGCGGGCGCGCCGTCGAGCGCGTGCGCCACGACGCGCGAGGACGAGATCGCCGAGCTCGAGGCGCGCAAGGAGGCCAAGTACCGCGAGATCCGCGATGCGGAGATGGACCTGCGCACGGGCAAGCTGTCGGCGGAGGATCACCGCGTGCTCGACCGCCAGCTGCGCGCGGAGGCGGTCGAGATCCTCAAGGCGCTCGACGACGCGCAGCGGCTGAGGTACCCTGCGCGCATGGAGAACATCCTGAACGGCGTCCAGGTCCTGCTGTCGATCATCGTGATCTTCCTCGTGCTCATGCACTCGGGCAAGGACGCCGGCCTGTCGGGCGCCTTCGGCGTCGGCTCGGGCACCGGTCCCTTCGGCGGAGGCTCGCTCGTCGAGCGCAACCTCAACCGCTGGACGATCGGCTTCGCGATCGCGTTCGTCGTGAACACGATCATCCTGCTGAAGATCTAAGCCCCGCTCAGGCTACGTCGTCGCGCCGGTCACGCGGAAGCCGTCGGCGCGCAGCGCCGGGCAGACCGTGCCCTGCGCGAAGCGGCGGCCGTAGAACTCGCCCTCGCCGACGAGCCGCTGCTCGGCCGTCAGCGCCTCGGTCGCCTCGAGCAGGCGCAGGATCGAGTCCGTGAAGCGCACGTCGCGCAGCGGCCGGGTGATCGCGCCGTCCTCGATGAGGAACGTGCCCTCGCGCGTCATCCCGGTCAGCAGCGTCTCCTTCTCGCGCACGGCGTTGACGTACCACAGGCGCGTCACGTAGATCCCGCGCTCGATCGGCGCCGCCAGCTCCGCGACGCCGGCGGCGTCGCCGCCGCGCAGCACGAGGTTCGTGGGGACGGGGCCGAACGGCGAGCCGCCGGCCTGCGTCGCGTGTCCCGTCGAGCGGGTCGCGCCGCCCGCGAGCGCTGCCGAGCGGCGGTCGTGCACGACGGCCTCCGCGACGCCGTCGCCGATGAGCTGCAGCGGCGCCTTTCGGCACGCCCTCGAGGTCGAAGCCGCGCGGCAGCGTGCGCGGGGAGGAGGGGAGGTCGGCGAGGTCGATCGCCGGCGCGGCGACGCGCGTGCCGAGGCGGCCGCTGAGCGCGCCGCGATCCTCGACGTGCGTCAGCCCGTTGAGCGCCAGCGCGCCGAGGAACGTCGAGCAGGACGGCGACCGCCTCGGGCTCGAGCACGACCGGGTACGAGCCCGGGCCGAGCTCCGCGAGCGGCTCGCCGCCGACCTTCGACGCCGCCCGCCGGCCGACCGTCGCCGGGTCGATCCCGGCGGCCGCCTGCGCCGTCGCCGAGGCGAAGCCGCTGCGCCCGTCCGGCGCGCGGCAGATGACCTTCATGAAGGCATCGGTGACCTCCTCGTCGAGGCGCACGCCCGTCGTCGACGCGATCGCGGTGCGCACCGCGCCGGCGGTCCAGGTGCCGAACGCCTCCAGGCCGTGCTCGGCGGCGACCGCGAACGCGGTGCGCAGCGCGCTGCCCGCGAGCGCCGGGTCGAGCCGGGCCGTGTCGGCGTCGAAGCCGTCGTGCGCGGGCGGCTCGGGCGCCGGGTCGGCGAGCCCGGGATAGCCGCCCGGGCCGGCCACCGCCGACGCGCGCGCGGCGGCGTCCGCGCGCCGTGCGGTCGCCCGCAGCGCATCGTCGTCGAGCCGGTTCGTCGAGGCCAGCGCGGTGTGGCCGTCGCGCACGACGAGGATCTCGACCGACGTGTCGTCGACCTCGGTCGCCTGCGTCGGCGCCGACCGCGCGAAGCGCGACATCAGCGAGCGCTCGCGCACGACGGTGACCTGGAAGTCGCCCGCCCCGGCGAGCGCGAGCGCGCGCTCGGCCGTGTCGAGCGGGGCCTCGCTCACGCCACCCCCGGTCGCGATCAGGGCGCGGGCGTGTGGGAGGGCTCCACGCCACCCCCGGTCGGGTTGCGATCAGGGCGCGTGCGTGTCGGAGGGCTCTCACGCCACCCCGACCTGCACGTCGCGAAAGCGCGCCGGGGCGGCCCCGTGCGACACGCGCATGACCTGGCCCGGCTCGCCCTTGCCGCAGTTGCCGAGCCCCCACAGCCGCCACGCGGGCGCCGAGCAGACGGCGTCCAGGCCGCTCCAGAACTGCGGCGTGACGCCCGCGTAGGAGGCGTTTCGCAGCAGGCGGCCGAGCTCGCCGCCGCGGATCTCGCGCGCGACCTCGGTGCCGAACTGGAAGTGCAGCCGGCGGTCGTCGATCGACCACGAGCGGTTGGTCTCCAGGTACAGCCCGTCGTCGGTGTCGGCGACGAGGTCGGCGAGCGTGCCGGCCTCGCCGGGCTCGATCGAGACGTTCGTCATGCGCACGATCGGCTGGCGCGCGAAGCCGTCGGCGCGCGCGCAGCCGCCCGAGCGATCGAGGCCGATCGCCGCCGCCGAGCCGCGGTCCGACAGCGCCGCGCGCAGCACGCCCTCCTCGATGAGCGGCGTGCGCGCCGCGGCGACGCCCTCGTCGTCCCAGCCGAACGTGCCGAGGCCGCCGGCGAGCGTCGCGTCGGCGGTGATGTTCAGCCGCGAGGAGCCGTAGCGCAGGGAGCCGAGGTCCTCCGGCGAGACCCAGCTCGTGCCGGCGTAGGAGGCCTCCATGAGCAGCATCCGGTCGAGCTCGAGCGCGTGCCCGATCGACTCGTGGATCTGCAGCGCGAGCTGCTCGCCGCCGAGGATCACGGTCGCCCGCCCGGCCGGGCAGTCCGGCGCGCTGAGCAGCTCCAGCGCCTCCGCCGCCACGCGCGGCGCGTTGGCGACGAGGTCGAAGCTGAGCACGTGCTCCCAGCCCGCGCACGCGGCCGAGCCGTCGTGCGCGCTGGGGTAGGAGCGCACCTGCAGCTCGTCGCCGTCGACGGCGATCACGCCGATCGCGCAGCCGCACTCGACGCGCTCCTGCGTGCAGGCGGCGCCCTCGGTCGACGCGAACGCGGTGCGCACGCGGCGGCTCGCGCACGTCGCGTCGGCGCGCACGATCCGCGGATCGCCGCGCAGCGCCTGCTCGGCGGCGAACAGCAGCTCGAGCTTGTCCTCCAGCGAGACGTCGAACGGATCGCGCTCGTGGTCGCAGGACCAGTGCCCGCGCGCCGGCGCCACCGGCACGAGCGGGCCGGCGGGCGCGGCGGGCTGGCTCTCGGCGATCGCGAGCGCCCGCGCGAGCGCGTGCTGCACGCCGGCGCGCGTCGCCTCACGCGTCGCCGCGAAGCCCCAGCCGCCACCGGCGCGGCACGCGCACGCCGACCCCGTCGGCGGACGTGCTGTCGACGTGGTCGACGCGTCCGTTGCGGACGAGCAGATCCTCCTCGTCGGTGGAGACATGGCGCGCCTCGGCATACGAGCAGCGCGCCGGAGCGCTTGCCAGGACCTCGGTCAGCAGGTCGAGCATCGCGGGAGTATCCCCCGCCGGGGCGCCGTGCGCCACGGCGTCGCTGCCGGCTACCGGCCGTTCGACGCGGCGTCTGTCAGGGCCGCGTACGTCGCCTCGACGGCGGCGCGCATCCGCGCGATGTCGGCGTCGGTGACCGGCGCGCCGGACTCCGCGGCCGCGCGCAGGTCCTCGCAGGCGCGCGCGAGCCGCGTCGCGCCGAGCGCGAGCCCGCCGCCGGCGGCGCGATGCGCGATCTCGCCGATCCGCACGCGGTCCTCGCGCGCGACGCGCGTCGGCGATCGCCGCCAGCGCGGTCGCGCTGTCGGCATGCCACTCCTCGATGATCTGGCGCAGCTCGCCGGCGTCGAAGAGGCCTGCGAACTCGTCGAACGCGCCGCGGTCGAGGACCGGCGTCTGCTCCTTGCCCATCGGGTGGATTGTGCGGCTAGTACGCCGCGGCGTACAGGGCGCGCAGCTCGTCGCGATCGGGGCGGGGCGGGGTCTGGTCGAGCTCGGAGCGCTCGGCGGCGGCGTCGGCGCAGCGGTCGAGCGCCGCCTCGTCGACGCCGAGCTCGCGCAGGTGCACCGCCTGCGCGCGGTGCGCGAGATCGGTCGCGAGCGCGACGAGCCGCCCCGCGTCCGCGGCGCCGCGGCGCTCGAGCGCGGCGAGCGTGTGCGCCAGCATCACCGCGTTCGCCTGCCCGTGGCCGACGCCCGCGAAGCGCGCGAGCGTCTGCGAGAGGACGTGGTGCAGCCCGTAGCCGGCGCTGTCGATCGTGTAGCCCGACAGCAGCGCGGCGAGCGCGAGCGCGTCGCGGTCGGGCTCGTCGCCGTCCGCGTAGGCCGCGCCGATGAGCCGCGCGGCCTCGCGCCCGGTGAGCGCTGGGACCGGGCTCGCGCGCCGCGTCGCGGGCCCCTCGGCGGCGTGGGCGAGCGCGTTCGCGGCGCTCGCGGCCAGCTCCACCGGGGGCTGCGAGGCGCTCAGCGCCGGGTCGTTGACGACGCGCGCGGGGCGCACGCCCGGCAGCCCGCCGTCCGCGCCGGCGGCGCGGCGGTGCACGGCGGTCATCTCGGCCGCGCTCAGCGTCGTCGGCACGGCCGCGACGAGCGGGCGCTCGCTGAGCGGGAAGGCGGCTGCCAGCGCCTTGGCGGTGTCGATCACGCGCCCGCCGCCGAGCGCGACGATCGGCGCTCCGGGATCGATCTCCCCGAGCAGCGCGCCCGCGATCTCGTCGACGCGGCCGGGCGCGACCTCGTGCACGGCGCCCGCACGCTCGGCGAGGACCGGCGCCATCGCGATCGCGCGCGGCGTCGACAGCAGCGCGTAGCCGTCGCCGAGCGCGGGCAGCGCGGCGGCGAGCGCGCCGCGCCCGAAATGGATCGTGCGCTCGCCGTCCCTCCAGGTGAAGCTCGCCGGTGCGATCGGGCTATCTCATCATGCCCGGCGGGCGATGACCGCGCCGGACGGGCTTCCCTGCCCGTCCGCCACGATCACGCGTGGAGATCCAGCCTGCCTGCCATGGCTGCTGCAACTGCGCGATCGAGGCATCCCTTCCCGCGCGCGGATCGTCGCCGACCTGCAGCGGTCGGACAATCGGCCGACCGCATCGACTTGTGGAGGAGGCCGCGGTCATCCGATCGGATGAGGCGCCAGGGCTATTCGAGCATCCCGCGGCGCATCGCCTCCGCGACGGCGGCGGCGCGCTCGGAGACGCCGAGCTTGTCGTAGAGGTTGCGCAGGTGCGTCTTGACGGTCGCCGTGCTGATCGACAGCTCGCGCGCGATCGCGGGCGCGCTGAGGCCGGTCGCCGCACGCTGGAGGACCTCCCGCTCGCGCTGCGAGAGCGTCGGGCGGCGCTCGCTCTGGCGCATGCGCACCTCGTCGGCGAGCCCGGCCTGGACCTCCGGGCGCGAGCACCGTCTCACCGCGCGCGACGGCTGCGACGGCGTCGCAGATCGTGCTGCGATCGGAGTCCTTCGTGAGGTAGGCGCGCACGCCGTTGGCGACGGCGCGGAACACGACCGCGCTGTCGAGCGACGCCGACAGCATCACCACGCGCGTCGGCAGCGCATCGCGGCTGATCGCCTGCAGCACGTCGTTGCCGGTCAGGCCCGGCATGCCCTCGTCCAGAACGGCGACCTGGGGCTCCAGCGCGCGGATCTGCTCGAGCGCCTCGCGCCCGTCGCCGGAGGATCCGACGACCTCGAAGTCGGGGCGCTGGGAGAGCACGCGCACGAGCCCCTCGAGGTAGATCGGATGGTCCTCGCCGACGTAGACCGAGACCCGTGGCGCCATGTGCCGAACCTACGCCAGCTCGGCCGGACGTGCCGGAAGGAGCGCCGTCACACGAGCTGCGCACCGTGGCCCGGCGCGCCGGGCCGGGCCGGCGCAGCGCCCGCGAGCAGGTCGCAGATCTCGCGCCGCGGCGTCGTCTTGTCGAGCTGGTGGTCCATCCCGCAGGCCTGGGCGCGCGCGGCCACGTCGTCGCTCAGGAACGCGGTGACGAGGACGAAGCGCGGGCGCCGCGGCGGTGGGTCGGCGCGGATGCGGCAGCAGACCTCGACGCCGTCGAGCGCGGGCATCTGCAGGTCCAGCAGCGCGACGTCGGGCTGCAGCTCGCGGATCGCGGCGAGCGCGGCCGCGCCGTCGGAGACCTCCGCCACGAGCGCCAAACGCGCATCGGCCTCGATCGCCCGCCGCATGCCGCGGCGGTAGACGTCGCTGTCGTCGGCCAGCACGACGGTGACGACGCCCTCGCGCGGGGCGAGACGGTCGGCGATCGCGCGGATGCCAGCGCCACCGACCGGGCCGGCCTGGACGTCGTGGTGCGTCCCGGCCGGTTCGCGGCCGGATTCGCGCGAGATGAGGCGCACATCATCCATTCAGACACGTAACGGCCGGCGACTGCCCAAACGTGCGTGCGGACGAGCGACGCCGCGCATATCCTCTGGCGAGTAGGCAGCGCCGAGAGACGAGGTCCGGGGCCATGGATGGGCTGACGCGCAACGCTGGGGAAATGACGGGGGCCGAGGCGTTCGCCTGGCTGCGGGTCGGCGGCGCCGCGGTCGTCGCGCTCGCGGTCGTGCTCGGACCCGCCGGCCACGGTGCCGGCTTCCTCATCGCGCTCGGCGCGGCGGCCGCGTATGCGGGCGTGCTCGTCGTGCTCGCCGCGCGCGGCCTGCGCAAGGCGCCGCGGATCGAGATCTCGCTCGCCGACGTCGGGTTCATCCTGGCGCTCATCGCCTCCAGCGGCGGGGCGCTGTCGGAGGCGCGCATGGCGCTTATCGTCTATCCCGTCGCGATGGGGCTCGCCCACTCCGCGCGCTCGATCGCGTTCGTCACGGCGGCCGCGGCCGCCGGCTTCAGCGCCGTGTCGGTCTCCTCGCTCGACGAGCCCGGGGCGCAGACCGCGTTCATCGAGACGCTCGCCGCGATGGTGATCGTCGGCGCGATCGGCGTGGCGCTCGCGATCGCGTCCCAGCGCCGCACGCGCCAGATCGAGGAGCTCGGCGCCGGTCGCGCGGCGCTGCTGCACGAGGCGCTCGACGCCGAGGAGCGCGAGCGCGCGCGGATCGGCGAGCGCCTGCACGACGACACGCTGCAGTCGCTGCTCGCCGCTCAGCAGGACGTGCGCGAGGCGCGCGCCGGCTACCTGCAGTCGCTCGAGTTCGCCGACGAGGCGCTGACGGACTCCGTCATCGCGCTGCGCGAGACCGTCCTCGGGCTGCATCCGGCGGCGCTGCACGAGCGCGGGCTGCAGCTCGCCCTGCAGGTCGAGGTCGACCGCGTCGCGCGGCACGCGAAGCTGGCCGTCGACGTGCGCGTCGACCCGGAGGCCGTCGGCACGCACGACGCGCTGCTGTACGCCGCCGCGAGGGAGCTCGTCACGAACGTCGTCAGGCACGCGTCGGCGAGCCGGCTGACCGTGACGCTCGTGCGCGAGCCCGACGCGATCGTGCTGTGCGTCGAGGACGACGGCATCGGCATGACCGTCGTCGAGCGGACCGTCGAGGCGCTCGCCGCGGGGCACGTCGGGCTCGTCTCCACACGTCAGCGCGTCGCCGCGGTGGGCGGGCAGCTCGACGTGCGCGCGCGACCCGGGGCGGGCACGACGGCGTGCGTCACCGTGCCGGTCGTTCCCGTCCAGCGCAGCACCGCCGGCGTCGCCGAGGACGGGCGTGCGCGGCTGGCGGCGCTGCACGCGACGGGCCTGCTCGACTCCGCGCCCGACGAGGCGTTCGACCGGATCGCACGCCTGGCGGCGCGGCTGCTCGACGCGCCGATCGCGGGCGTGACGCTCGTCGACGCCGACCGCGTGTTCCTCAAGGCCCAGGTCGGCGTACCCGAGCCGTTCGCGGCGCGACGCGAGTGGCCGCTGGCGCACTCGCCGTGCCGGCTCGCGGTCGCGGACGGCGCGCCGCTCGTCGTCGAGGATGCGCACGCCGATCCGCTGCTGCGCGACAGCCCGCTCGTCGGCGAGCTCGGGATCGCCGCCTACGCCGGCGTACCGCTGGCGACCGGCTGCGGCGATGCGATCGGGATGCTGTTCGTCGCCGACCGTCGCGCACGCGCATGGCCGGCGGACGGCCTGGAGATCCTGCATGAGCTCGCGCAGGTCGCCGGGCGCGAGATCGCCTGGTCGGAGCAGGCGGCGACGCGGCGGCCGCGCAGCCGACGAGCTCGACACCGAGCGGCGCTTCATCAGCGCCGTGCTCGAGAACCTCGACGAGGGCGTGATCGCGTGCGACGAGCTCGGCGAGCTGCGGATCGTCAACGCCGCCGCGCGCGAGCTGGGCGCGGGCGAGCCGGTCGCGCTCGGCGACCTCGTCGTCCGCGGCGAGCTGCAGCGCGCGGCGACGGGCGAGCCCGTCGCGCAGTCCGACCTGCCGCTGCACCGTGCGCTGCACGGCGAGTCCGTCCCCGGCGAGGAGTACCTCGTGGGCGATCCGGCGGGCCCGCGGCGCTCGCTCATCCTCGCCGGGCGCCCGATCGGCGGGGCCGCCGGCGCCGGCGGCGCGATCATGACGATCCGCGACGTCACCGAGCAGCGCCTCGCGCAGCGCGCGTCGCGCGAGGCCGAGGAGCGCTTCCGGGTCGCGTTCGAGCATGCCCCGGTCGGGATGGCGATCGCCGGGCTCGACGGGCGCCTGGGCTCGGTCAACCTCGCGCTCGCGCAGCTCACGGGGCTGCGCGCCGAGGTGCTCACGCGCGCGACGCTCGAGTCGCTGCTGCACCCCGAGGACATCGAGGGCCCGGCGCTCGGCATCCAGGCGCTGGAGGACGATCCGGCGGCGGTCTACGTCGCGCAGACGCGGATCCTGCATGCCGATGGCCACGAGATCTGGGTCTCCCTGCAGGTCGCGGTCATCCGCGACGGCGCGGGCCGCCCGCTGCACCTGCTCGTCCAGCTGCAGGACATGACCGAGCGCCGCCGCGAGGAGGAGCGGCTGCGCACGCTCGCCGACCGCGACGCGCTCACGCGGCTGCTCAACCACAACGGCTTTCGCCGTGAGCTGCGCCGTCACGCGGCGCGCGTGGAGCGCTACGGGACGGAGGGCGGCGTGCTGCTGATCGACGTCGACGGCATGGAGGAGATCAACGCGGCGCTCGGCCGCGGCGGCGGCGACGACATCCTGCGGCGCGTGGCCGCGGCGCTCGAGGCGCGCGTGCGGCGCAGCGACTTCACGGCGCGCATCGGCGAGGACGAGTTCGCGGTGCTCGTCCCGCACGGCGACGCCGACGGGCTGATGGTGCTCGCCGACGCGCTGCTCGACCAGCTCGAGCGCGCGCAGGTCGAGTCCGCCGGGCGGATCGGCGCGCCGGTGACCGTCAGCATCGGCGTGGCGGTGTTCGGCGCCGGCGCGACCGAGGCCGACACCGTGCTGCGGCGCGCGACGGCGGCGAAGGACGCCGCGTTGCGGGCCGGGGGCGGCCGGGCCCTGCTGTTCGGCCCGGCCGTGCTGTCAGAGCGCGCGGACGAGTCTCGTCCCTCGTGACGGCCGTCGCGGGCGCGCGTTCCCGCAGGCGGCTACGCGCAGACCCGCTGCGCGCTGCCGTGCGCCCGTCGCGCGCGCCGGAAGATGCGCGGGCCCGGGCCGGACCCGGTCCGGGAGGTGCCCGCAGCGCTTCGTCCGGCGATCGACCGGTGGTCATGATGCGATCCGTCCGCGGCTGCGCGGCGACCGCCGCGTCGGTCCGCCAGGTCGCGAACGCGGTGAACGTGCCCTTATGCACGGGCGTAGGCCGGCCGCAGGAGCGAGGCGACGCGTGCGCGCAGCGAGCTGTCGCCGACGCCGTGGGTGCCGCGGGCGTGCAGACCGCAGGAGCTCGACGAGCTCCGCCGTGCGGGCGAAGGGGTCGGCGGCGACGCTGCCGTCGTGCAGGTCCAGCGCGGCGCGGGCGACACCGTCGACCTCGGCGATCAGCGCGTACCCGCTGAGCGGCGCGCGGTCGTCGAGCAGCGCGAGGTCGGCAAGCAGCCGGGTGTCGGCGTCGCTGGCGTGGCGTATGACGATTGCGTCGGTGTGGGTGGTGGTGGTCATCGTGTGCCTCTCCTGTGTGTTGAACGACACCAACTGTTCCAACGTGAGGCCATCAGCACAAATGACATTTCGCGGTGTTGGCGATAAGGTGCGCTAATGCTTGACGTGAAGCGGTTGCGGGTCCTTCGCGAGGTGTCGGCGCGCGGTTCGTTCTCCGCGGCGGCCGAGGCGCTCGCCTATACGCAGTCGGCGGTCTCCCAGCAGATCGCCGCGCTGGAGCGCGAGGCGGGCACGGTGCTCGTCGAGCGCAACGCGCGCGGCGTGCGCCTGACCGAGGCCGGCCGCGCGCTCGTCGCGCATGCCGACGTGATCCTCGCGCGGCTCGCCGATGCCGAGGCCGAGCTCGAGGCGATCGCCGGGATGCGCGGCGGGCGGCTGCGGCTCGTGTCCTTCGCGACGGCCGGGGCGACGATCGCGCCGCGCGCGATCGCGCGCTTCCGCGAGCGCCACCCGGGCGTCGAGGTGACGCTCGCGCCGCGCGAGCCCGACGAGGGCCTGGAGTGCCTGAAGGCGGGCGAGTGCGACATCGCGCTGACCGTCGAGGCGGGCTTCGAGCCGATCGCCGACCGGGCGATCGCGCGCCATCACCTGCTCGACGATCCGTTCTACCTCTGCGTGGGGGCGGGCCATCGCGTCGCGTCCAAGGCGCGGGTCCGGCTCGCGGACCTCGCCGAGGAGTCGTGGATCATGGGCACGACCGGCCGCTGCCCGGACGGGCGCGTGCTCGAGCGCGCCTGCCAGGGCGCCGGCTTCGAGCCGCGGCTGGCGTTCCAGTCCGACGACTACGTCGCGATCCAGGGCTTCGTCGCGGCCGGTGTCGGCGTGTGCCTGATCCCCGACCTCGCGCTGGTCGCGGTGCGCGACGACGTCGTGATCCGCTGCCTGGAGGGACGCCCGGTCGTGCGCCGCGTGCTCGCCGCGACGCTCGCGGGCGGCTACGTCTCGCCGGCGGCGGCGGCGATGCTCGAGATCCTCGACGAGGTCGGGGCCGAGTGGACCGCGCAGCAGGGCTCGCTCGCGCTCGCGGGCTGACATTCGAGGAGCGGGCGAAATCACGTGCGGTTCGGTTGATCCGATCGGCCGCGCGCGCCGAACTCCCTGGCAACGGAAGCGCCATCCCCCTCTTGGGCGCTCCGGGTTCGCGAAGGCAGCGCGGCCGTCCCTCCTTCACTCTCCCCGGGGCGGTCGCGCGCCCGCCGCTGTGGTGCCGAAACGCGCTGCGCCGGGGGTTCATCGACATATATGGTCGGAAGATGCAATCGCGCGCCGCGTCGCCGCGATGGCTATCGGCACGTGGGCGGCGCTGGGGGCTGTGCCTCCGGCGCCTGTCGCGGCGGGTGGAGGTGGCAGCCCCACCTTCCGGTTGCGGAAGCAGGATGTGATCGTCAACGCGGACGTCTGGGCGAAGCGGCCGAAGATGATCGCTGCCGGTCTCGGATTCACCAACATCATCGGTGTGCCCGATCTCACCATCGACGACCTTGCTCGCAGTGAGCAATTGGCGCGTGCAGCGGGTGGCGCCTGGACACGATCGCGTGCGCGAGTGGCGAGAGTCCCGTTCTGGCGGCCTACACCTCGGCCAGCACGCCGCGGCAGGTGGCCAATGCCTACGGCTACGCGGCGACGCTCGCCGATGGGTTGCCGGTCGAGTTCAGTTGGCCCATCCGGCCCTCGACGCTTGATCCGACGGACTTCCGCATCACGCTCAACACCGGCCGCACCGTGGTCCCCGAGCTGGCCTCGATCTACCCCAACGAGGAATACAACGAGCGCTCCGTGGCAGTCCTGTTCGGCAAGTTCGGCAACCGGCTGTCCTGCACCGCGTCTGGCGCCGAGTTTCCGGTGCTCACCCGGGTGGTCCGCGACCGGACGCCGCTGCAGCTCGTCGGGCCGGGCGACCGCATCGTGAGCGCGGTCGGCTTCCGCGCGAGCACCTCGACCAGCCCCTACGACGATCCCAACGCGCCGCTCGCAGAGCGCACCGGCCCGCGGCTCGTCGCGGCGAAGCTCACCCGCCTCTCGACGACAGGCGACAACGCGCCGGCGCCCTTCCGCTTCGCCCTGCCCAACGACGGTCGCACCCTCTACGGCAAGCGGGCCCGCTTTCGCCTGCGGGTCTACACGAGCGGTGGGTTCTCACCCGACGGGGTGCGCCCAGTGCTTCCCACCGAGTTCTCTCGCTACTTCCGCCTGCACGCCCGCGGGCGTGGCAATGACATCGTGCTTGACGCACCGAACCACACGTACCGAATCGCTGGACACCGAGCTGCGCATACTCGGCCTCGCCGATCTCGGCCCGAAGCAACAGAGCTACGACGACTGCTACCGCGAGGACAAGGACAACTACATCGACGTCGTGCTTGCGGGTCAGGTGGCCGCTGCACGGCGGATCACTGGCGTTTGAGATTCCCGCCTCGAGCGGCTACAGCCCCTTCTACAACCCCGGCGGGCCCGGCAACAACCCGACGCCTGGAGTGTCTTACACCGCACCGGGACCGAGGCAGCTCGAGCCGGTATGGGTCGCGCTCGGCAACCCCATGACGGTGACCTTCGTGCGCGGCCCCCGGCGCACCGAGCCGAAGCGCTGACGGCGCCCCGTCGCCGGCCCACGGCGGTGATGTCGCGGGGCACCGGGTCGCGCTGCACGTCTGAAGCTCCCTGTCGCCTTGTCCTCGAATAGAGAGGAAAGACGACACGACCCGTGTCCCAGGCGCCGGGACCGAGCGCCACGATGCCCAGCCTGGCTTCCTCATCGATGCGGTTCACAAGCGCCGCGTCTTACGCCCGGCGCCGAGCGACACCCGTCGGCGCGTGCCCGTAGGCCACGGCCACCTGAAATGGAGCGGGCCGTTCAACCGACGTCGACGACCCTTGAATCGGCCGGCGGTGTCGGCCGAGCCTCTACATGGTGCGCGCGCCTTCGAAACGACCATGGCCCCGGGAAGCCGGGGCCATGGTCTGAACGTCGATCGAGCGATGCGCCGAAGAGGACTCGAACCTCCACGGGGGAATCCCCCCACAAGGCCCTCAACCTTGCGCGTCTACCAATTCCGCCACCGGCGCAGGGCTGCTCAGTATAGGCGCGACCTTGACTTCCGTCCGACCGCCCCTACTACCTTGTGCGAACAGATGTTCGCCTCCGCCGACAGCCGTACACGACTCGCGCCAAGGAGCCGCGCCCATGGATCTTGATCTGACGAAGCGACAGCAGGAGATCTTCGACTTCATCAAGCGCCACTCGGCGAAGTACGGCTACCCGCCGACCGTGCGCGACATCGGCAAGGCCGTCGGGCTCGCGTCGTCGTCGACGGTGCATGCGCATCTCGCGAACCTCGAGAAGCTCGGCCTGCTGCGTCGCGATCCGTCCAAGCCGCGGGCGATCGAGCTGCTCGACCGCGCCGTCGAGCAGGTCAAGGCGATCGTGCGCCCGGACGGGCTGCCGCTCGTCGGCCAGGTGGCAGCCGGCTCGCCGGTGCTCGCCGAGGAGAACATCGAGGAGTACGTCGACGTGCCCTCGCTGGCCGGCGGCGAGGAGGGCGAGTACGTGCTGCGCGTGCGCGGCGAGTCGATGATCGACGCCGGCATCCTGCCCGACGACTACGTCGTCGTGCGCAAGCAGGACACCGCCGAGGACGGTGAGATCGTCGTCGCGCTCGTGGGCGAGGAGGCGACGGTCAAGCGCTTCTTCCGCGAGACCGACCACATCCGCCTGCAGCCCGAGAACGCGACGATGGAGCCGATCCGCTCCCGCGACGTGCGCGTGCTCGGCCGTGTCGTCGGCCTGTTCAGGACCGTGGCGTGATGACTTGCATCGACCTGGAGCGACCGGCTGTGCTGCAGGCTTCCCCGCGCGAGGGGCGGACGCTGGAGGACGTGCTATCCGGCGCCTGGGAGGACCTCATCGCGCACCGCACCGCGACGTGCCCGATCTGCGACGGGGCGATGGAGCCCCGCTACGGATCAGGGCCGTCGGCGGTCGGGGGACGCTGTGGCGAGTGCCGTACCGAACTGCTCTAACGGAGCACCTGCGCGAGGACCTCGTCGTCGTTGGGTCGCTCGGGCTCCTCGGGCGGCTCCGGCGGCGTCTCGTCGTCGGCGACGACCTTCGTCTTCGCGGCCATGTCGCCGAGCCGCTGGCGCCGCGGGCCGGTCGCGAAGACCGTGATCCCGCCGACGACGTACAGGAACGGCAGCCAGTCGACGAGCCGGACGACGTTGCGCAGGAAGACCGGGCCGGCGGCGGCCTTCGCGCCGTCGGCGCGCACGACGCGCAGCTTCATGACGCGCTTGCCGAGCGTCTGCGCCCATACGAGCTCGGTCCCGAAGAAGTAGGCGAACGCCAGCAGGAAGAAGAGCGTTCGCGGGCGACCCGAGGTCTCCGCCCAGAGTGAGTAGCTGCTGGCCTGCTCGTTGCCGAAGGCCTTGGCGATGACCACCAGCAGGATCCCCATGATGGCCGCGTCGATGAGTGCCGCCGCGATGCGGCGGCCGGTCACGTCTCCCATGTGCAGACCCTATCCGGGCTCGCCTCCGGATGGCGCACGGCCATCTGACCGGGCCACGACCGGGCTGCCATTGCCGGCTGCGGCACCGACCATCTACGCTGGATGGGCAGGCCAAGCAGTCGCGGAGGCTCGCCCTTCGAGGAAAGTCCGGACATCAAAGAGCAGGGTGGTCGGGAACCCGACCCGGGGAAACCCGCGGGAAAGTGCCACAGAAACACACCGCCGATGGCGCGTCAGCACGTGCGGCGCGCACAGGCAAGGGTGAAAAGGTGCGGTAAGAGCGCACCGGCGCCGTGGCGACACGGCGGCCAGGTAAACCCCACCCGATGCAAGGCCAAGCAGGACCGTTTGCAGGTTGCTCGCCGAGGTCCAGGTCGGCCGCGTCAGATGGATGGCTGCTCACGACAGAATCCGGCTTACCGGTCTGCTACGGAAAAGCCCCGCTCCGGCGGGGCTTTTCTATGCTGAAACGGCGCCGTTCACCGACCCGCACCGAGCGACCGGCGGCAGAGCCGGGTGGCGTCACGCCTCCATTCTGGGCGATCATCTGTTGCGCACGATGAGCATCCCACTGCTGCACGACGTGCGTTCAGACCACCCCAGCGCACTCGTCGACCGTCGCGGCGTGACCGCGAAAGCGAACTGACGCGCGTGTTTCGCAACGCCGAACGTCCGCGCGTCGCCGCGCTCCGGGCGTTGCTGACCCTTGTGGCGGCGATCGCGCTCGCGGTGGGCGGGGTCCTGGTCGGCAAGGCCTCGGTGGACGAGGGTGCGCCGAACGCCGCGCCCGATCGTCCCGCGTCAAACGCCGGTGCCAGCGCCGATGACCACGCGGACGCCGGAGCCGCCCACCGCCGCCAAGCGCGAGCTGCAGACCGTGAAGGCCGCCCTCGAAGCCGAGATCGCCAGGCTCAAGCGGGCCGAGGCAAGCGCGCGAGCGCGTGCCGAGCGCGCCGAGAAGGCGCGCGCGGCGTGGCGCGCTCGGGCGCGCCGGGCGGAGCGCCGCGTGCGTGCCAGGACGGCCGCACGGCGCCGTTCGGCGGCGCGCAGCCGCGCACGGGGAGCGAGCAAGAGCAAGAGCCGGCGCCGCGCCCCCGCCTCGCCGCGGCGACCGGCCGCTCCCGCACCGCCGCCGCCACCGCCACCGCCGGCCGCCGTCGTTCCGCCGCCGCCACCTGCCCGTCCTGCGCCCACCGCCACCGCCGGGCCCGGAGTTTCCGTTCTGATAAGAGGGAGCCGATGACGGACCGCCACCCACCCACCCTGCGACGGCGCCGCGCCGCCGCGACCCGCGGCGCGCGTCCGCGCCCCACGTCTCGGTCCCCGTCGCGAGCGCGACCGCGGTCGCGGTCGCGACCCTGCTCGTCGTCGCTGTGGCCCGCGGCCCCCTCGAACGCGGGCCTGCTGCCCCCGCCGGGGTTGTGGCCGGCGCCCGTGGTCGGCGCGACCAACCCGCTGGCGGGCACGACGGCTCGCCGCCAACGGCGCGCCCGCGAGCGCGGACGTGGCCCTCGGCGTCTGGTTGCCGTCGGGCCATCGGCGCCGCGCGGTGATCACGCGGACCACCGGTGAGCCGATCGTCGTCCGGGGCAGGCTGCGCGATCGCATGAGCCGCCGCTCGATCCGCGCAGCCACGGTCCAGCTCGCGGCGCAGAACGCCGGCGGTGGCGACTGGTACCTCGCCGGCGTGACGACCACGAACAGCAAGGGCGGCTTCAAAGCGATCCTGCCGCCGGGGCCCACCCGCCGCGTCGCGATCCTCTACTGGCCGTTCGTGAGCTCGCCCGGCCCGTGTACTCGCGAAGGCTGCTCGTCCGCTCGGCGGGCCGGGTCTACCTCAAGACGATCGTGCGCGGCCGCTCGGTCATCTTCACGGGCAAGGTCAGCGGCGACGCCATCCCGCCCGGTGGCCTGCTCGTCGCCGCGCAGGTGAGAAACGGCGGCGCGTGGGTGAGCGTGCGGCTCGTGCGCACCCAGCCCAGCGGTCGGTTCCGTGCGCGCTACCGCTTCAAGTACGCCAACCGCAGGTTCCTCGTGCGCGCCACGGCGCCCTCGCAGCCGGGCTGGCCGCTGTACAGCGGAAGCAGCCGGCCGCAGACGATCCGCACACGCTGAGGACGACGAGGGGCGAGCGCCCCTCACGTCAGCTGCGCCAGCGCGTCCTCCAGCGAGTCGTGCATCGGGGCCGCGCGGGCGAACTCCACGAGCTCCAGCGTGCGCAGCACCGTGCTGCCGAGCGGCGTCACGACGTGCACGCGCTGGCGGCGCTCGCCCAGCCGGCTCGTGAGCGCGAACAGCTTGCGGATCGCGGTCGAGTCCAGGAAGCCGACGCCGGTGAGGTCGAGCACCGCGCCGTGCGCCTCCGTCGGCACCGCAGCCTCGACGAGCGCCATCAACCGGGCGGCGTTGAAGACGTCGATCTCGCCGGCCAGGCTGAGGACGACGTGGTTGCCGTGCTGCGCGCTGTCGAGTGTCGCCCCGTCGATGTTCATACGATCACGGACTGGGTGAGGCGGCGCCGCAGGCGCACGGTGGTCCCGCCCGGCATGGTCTCGAGCTGGACGTCGTCCATCAGGGCGTCGATGAGCTCCAGGCCGCGGCCCTGGTCGCTCGGCGGGCGCTCCTCGCGCCAGTGGCCGCGATCGCGCACGGTGACGTCGACCTCGCCGTCGTGCAGGACCGCCTCGAAGCCGATCGTCTCGTCCGGGGCGGCGCCGGCGTGCTCGATCGCGTTCGTGCACGCCTCGCTGCAGGCCATCACGATCGCGTGCACGTCGATCTCGGAGGCGTCGGCCTGCGCGAGCCAGCGGCGCAGCAGCGCGCGCAGCGACCGCAGCGCGCTCGGCTCGCTCGGCAGGTCGAGCGCCAGGCGTGACCCGAGCGGGACGTGACAGAGGGTGAGCAGCGCGACGTCGTCGCCCGTCGCGCCGCTCGGCAGGGCGGCCCGCAGCAGGCGGTCGCAGAGCGCCTCGGACTCCAGCGGCCCGTCGGCGGCCGCCGCGGCAAGCCGGTCCAGGCCGAGGTCGATGTTCTCGCGCGCGGCGCTCGACGAGCCCGTCGGTGTAGAGCACGACCGCGCCGCCGGGCTCGAGCGTCACCATCTCCTCCTCGATAGCCGGGGAACGGCAGCACGCCGAGCGGCACCGAGCGCGCGCCGTCGAGGAAGTGCGGCGTCCCGTCGGCGGCGAGCGTCAGCGGCGGCGGGTGGCCGGCGTTGACCCACGACAGCACGGCATCGACCGGGTCGAACACCGCGAGCACGAGCGTCGCCATGTGCTCGCGCGTCGGCTCGGCGAGCACGAACTGGTTCAGGCGATCGGCGATCTGCGCGGGACCGTGACCCTCGAGCGCGTACGCGCGGATCGCGCTGCGCAGCGCGCCCAGCGTCGACGCCGCCGCGAGCCCCTTGCCCGACACGTCGCCCATGACGAGCAGCACGCGCCCGCCCGTCAGCCCGATCGCGTCGTACCAGTCGCCGCCGACCTCGGACTCCGACGCCGCGGGCAGATACCGCCCGGCCAGCGCGACCCCCGGCAGCGGCGGCAGCGTCTGCGGCAGCAGGCTGCGCTGCAGCGTCTCGGCGATGCGGTGCTCGCGCCCGTAGGCGCGCACGTGCTGGATCGCCAGCGCGACGCGGTCGGCGGTCAGCCGCAGCAGGTCGATGTCGTCCGGGCCGAGCCGCCGCGGTGCGCGCACGCCGACCTCGATGACGCCGATGATCTCGTCGTGCGCGATCAGCGGCACGCCGAGCATCGAGGAGATGCCGGCGTCGAGGATCGACGGGTCGGCGAGCTCCGACGCGGGCGGATCGTGCAGCAGCACCGGTCGCTTCGTCGCCAGCACGCGGCCGGCGATGCCGACGTCGGCGGGGATCCGCGCGGGGCGGTCCTGCACGACGACCGGATCGGAGCTGATCAGCGACAGGCTGCCGTCCTCCTGGATCAACAGCAGCGCCGCCGCCTCGGCGTCGAGCACCTCGCGCGTGCGGGCGAGGATCGTCGGCCCGAGCTCGTCGAGGTCGCGTCCCATCAGCGCGGCGTCGGCGACCGCCTGCAGCCGCCCGATCGTCGCCGCGGCTCGCTCGGCCTCGGCGCGCGCCGCCTCGGAGCGCACGAGCTGCTCGCGCTTTCGCTCCTCGCGCAGGCGGTCGCCGATGTCGGTCAGGCGCGCGTTGAACATGAGCTCGCCGTCGCGCTCGACGACCCAGATCATCGTCTCGCCGCGCAGCTGCGTCCCGTCGGGCCGGTCGATCGTCACGCGCAGCTCGAGGTGGCGCGTGCCGCCCTCGCCGGCGGCCTTCAGCAGGTCGCGCCGGCGCTGGATGAACTTCGCCTGCACGTCGCGCGGGATGCCGAACTCCTCGAAGGGGCGCCCGAGCACGTCGCCGCGCGAGCGGCCGAGCAGCCGCTCCGCGGCGGCGTTGACGTCGAGCACGCGCCCCTGCGCGTCGGTCGAGATGAAGCCGTCGCGCGCGCTGTCGACGATCAGCCGCGTGCGCCGCTCGCTGGAGCGCAGCGCCCGCTCCTGGCGCGCGCTGCGCTCGATCCCCGTGCGCATGATCCCGAGCAGGCGCGAGATCAGCAGGCCGACGACGAGCGGGGTGCCGAGGACGAGCACGAGGCGGATCGTCATGTCCATCGTGCCGTCGATGCGCAGGACGGTGGCGTAGGCGGCGCCGACGAACCCGAGATGGCCGAGCGCGGCCGGGGTCGAGAAGAACGTGAATGCGTACAGCGCCGGCCACATGTAGATCAGCGCGTAGAGCGTCGCGTGCTGCGTGTAGTGGATGACGAGGCTGAGCATCACCGTCACCGCGGCGAGCGCGACGTGCACGATCTCGTTGGAGACCTGGTCGGCGACGCGCAGGAAGACGACCGCCAGCGCGAGCGCGATCGCGGCGAGCACGAGCACCGACCGTTCCTCGACGGAGACCTCGTGCGGAAGCAGGACCGTCAGTACGCAGACGAGGCGCTCCGGCGGCGAAGAGGAACGCCAGCGAGCGGGCCTTCGTCCGGGTATCGAACATCGAATGTGCCCGCATCACCGACGTCAGCTTACGAGCGTGCCGATGCCCCGCCAAGTTCCTTGCGCGGCGACCCATGGCGTGCGAACATGTGTTCGTATGACAATCGTATGTGTCCTGCTCGAGCGATTCGAGCTCGCCGTCGCCGCGGGTAGCCGGGCGGCGCTGCTCGGTGAGCCCGCCGCGCTCGCGCCGGAGCCCGGCCGCGAGCTGTTCGTCGGCGCGGTCTCGCAGGCCGCGGAGACCTTCGGGATCCACGCCGGAATGCGGCTGGGGGAGGCGCTGTCGCGCTGCCCGCGCCTGGCGCTCGTGCCGCCGGACCCGATCGGCGTCGCCGAGGCGTGGGAGCGCGCGCTCGTGCGGCTGGAGAGCCTCGGCGCGGCGGTCGAGTCGCTGCGGCCCGGCGAGGCCTGCTTCGACGCGCGCGGCCTGGAGCTCCTGCACGGCGGCCGGCTCGTGCGGATCCTCGCCGAGGGCTACCTCGCCGCGCACGGCTCCAAGCGCCTGCGGCGCGTGCTCGCCGGCCCGCGGATCGGGCAGGGGCCGACGCGCTTCTGCGCGTTCGTGGCCGCGTCGGGCGCCCGCGTCCGGCGCCCGGGGATCGTCGCGGGCGCGGCCGACCTCGCGCGCCACGAGGTCGCGCTGCTGCGCCGCCGCGCGGAGACCGCGGCGCTCGTCGAGCCGTTGGAGCGGCTCGGGATCGCGACGCTCGGCGACCTCGCCGCGCTGCCGCGCGCCAGCGTCGCCGACCGCTTCGGGCGCCCCGGCCTGCTGGCCCACGACCTCGCGCGGGGGCAGGACACGCCGCTGCGCCCGCGCTGTCCGGGCGAGGAGCTGCGCGAGGCGCTCGAGCTGCCCGAGTCGGGCTCGGGCGAGCAGCTCGGCCGCGCGCTCGGGCTGCTCATCGACCGCCTGCTCGCGCGCCGCGAGCGGCGCGGGCGCACGCTGCGCGGCGTCGTGCTCGCCGCGCGGCTCGTCGAGGGCGGCACGTGGCGCGAGCGCGTCGTCTTTCGCGAGGCGCTCGCCGACGCGCAGCGGATGCGCCTTGCGCTCGGCGGCCGCCTGGCGCTGCTGCCCGCGCCGGCCGACACGCTCGAGCTCATGGTCGAGCGCTTCGGCCCGCCGCATCCCGAGGCGCGCGCGCTGTTCGACGACGGCGCCGCCCGCCGCGACGAGCGCCTGCGCGAGGCCGTCCGCCAGGCGCGCGCCGTCGCCGGGCCCGACGCGGCGCTGCGCGTCCTGGAGATCGATCCCGGCTCGCGCGTGCCCGAGCGGCGCGTCGTGCTGACCCCGTTCGACTCCGCTCCCGCCCGGCCGCCGGCCCGCCCGCCCGGCCGCCCGGCCGCGTGAGCCCCGGCCCGCGCAGGATCGCCGAGCCGCGACGGGCGGCGGTGCAGGCCGATGCCGCCGGCATGCCGCGGGAGGTCGACGGGCGGACGGTCGACGCCGTCCGCGAGAGCTGGCTCGTCGAGGATCGCTGGTGGACCGACCGGCCGCTGCGCCGGCGCTACTGGGAGGTCGTCACCGTCTGCGGGCGCAACGTCGTCGTCTTTCGCGACCTCGTGGAACCCGAACGGGGGTGGTACCGCCAGTGCTGACGCCGGCGTCGTCCACACTCTCCGTGTCCATGCGTGACGACCAGCCCGTCTCCGAGGCCGCCGCGCAGGCTGGGCTCGCCCATGTCGCGACGGCCTCCTTCCTCGCCTCGCGGGTCGTCCCGACGGGTGGCTACGCGGTCGCGCTCGCGGGCGGCGTCGCGCTCGCGCGCGCGGCCCAGGTGGCGGGCATGCGGGTCGGCTACGGCGCGAGCCTCGCCGCGATGCTGCAGGCGATCGCCGTGCTCGGCCCGTCGCGCGTGAGCGTGCCGCTCACGCAGGCGCTGTCGGCGCCGCTGCTCGGGCGGCTGCACGTGCGCGGGTCGCGCCTGGCGACGCAGATCGGCGTCTGCGCGGCGATCCGCGCAATCGATCAGGCGCTCCTGACGCTCTTCTACATCTGGATCATCACCGGCGGCGTCGCCGCCTACGCGGCGACGTATGACGCGATCGCCGGCCGCATCCCGGGCGTGCCGGACGGCCCGGTGGCGGCGCTCGCCGCCACCGCGCTCGTGCTCGTCGCGTGGACGGCGTTCGCGAGCGTCGTGCAGGTGCTCGTCTACCGTGCGGCGCTGCGTGGGTGGCCGGCGGGGCGCCGACGCCGGTGCGGCCCCTCTCGCGGGCGGCCGCGCAGTCGCTGCGGTGGCGGGCGCGGAGGGCGGCCAGCCCGCGCCGCCGCGTCCGCGCTACGACCCGCGCGCCGTCGCGCTCGCGTCCGTCGTCGCGTTCTGCGTGCTCGTCGCGACGACCGCCTGGCTCGTGCTCGGCGCGGTCGCGGCCTGGCTGGCGATCGCGTGGGCGACCGCGCGCGCCGACCGCTCGCCGCTGCGCGCCGGGCTGGCGCTCGCCGCGCTGCTCGCGTTCGGCGCGCTCGTCTTCGGCCTGATCGGCGGCGCCGGCCTGGACCTCACGCTCCAGCGCACGGTCCGCGCCGGCCTGCTCGTGCTCGTCGCGACGTGGCTGCGCGCCGCCGCGGGCGAGGACGGCCTGCGCGAGGTGGCGCGGCGCTCGCTGCGGTTCGCGCGACGCGTCCCTGCGATGGGCGAGGCGTCGGAGATCCTCGACCGCCTCGGCGCGGGCGGCGCCCTCGGCGCGTCGGGCCGTGCGCTCGTCGCGGAGGTCCGCCACGTCCCGCGCGCCCCGAGCGCGCTCGCCGCCGCGGTGCTGCGCTGGGTGGCGATGGAGGCCGCGCGCTTCCGCGCCGCGTCGCCGGCGCCCGCGCCGTACAGGCTGCGCGCGGCGTGGGGCGACCGGGCGCTCGTCGCCGCCGTGATCGCCGCTGTCGCCGGGGCCGTCGTGGCGGGGTAGGGCCTTGTGGGTGTGGGGCGTTGCGCAGCCTCAGCCTTCGGAAAGCCCCACACCCTTCATCCTGCGCCCTCGAAGCCGCCCGGCCCACCGCGAGCGACGGTGGCACCTGCGGCACGAAACCGAGCGTCCTTTTCAGCGAACGCGCGTAGATCCGTCACGCGCCTCGCGGCAGCCTCGGTGCCATGCGCTCAACGCGTGGCCAGGCGACGGTCGACTACGTCGCGCTCATCGCCCTGCTGGCGATCCTCTTCGTCGCGGCGCTCGCCGGCGCGATCCCCGGCGCGCCGGGGATCGTCAACGCCGTCGCCGGTCAGGTCCATCACGCGCTGTGCGCCGTCGGCGGCCGTCCGTGCCCCGATCTGACGCGGCGGCCGTGCACGGTCGCGACCACGCGCGACGCGCAGCACGTCGCGATCAACGTCCTGCTCCTGCGGATCGACCACGACCGCTACGTGCTGCGCGAGCGGATGTCGGACGGCACCGTCCGCCTGACGGTCGCGCGCAGCGGCGGCGCGGGCGCCGAGGTCGGCGTCGGCGCCCGCGTGAGCGCGACGGCGAAGGGTCGCGGGATCGGGGCGATGGACGAGGCTCGCGGCGGCGTCCAGGGCGTGCTCGGCTCGGGCCGGGTCTTCGTCGCACGCGACGCGCGCGAGGCCGACGCGTTCATGCGGGCGATCCGCGACGGGCGCTCGCCGGCGCCGCCGCGCGAGGTCTTCGTCGAGGGCGGCATCCGCGGGGTCGGGTCGCTCGGGATCGGCGCGTCGCTGGCCGGCGCGTCGCTGGAGGGGTTCTCCGAGACGATGATCGGCGCCCGTCGCGACAGGCGCACGGGCGACGTGACGCTCGCGCTCAGAGCCGGGGCCGCCGGCTGGGGCGCGGTCACCGTCGCGCTGGGCGGGCCGGCGGGGACCGCGGACCGCGCGACGACGCTCGGCCTGACGCTCGACCGCCACCGCCGCCCGATCGAGCTGTCGCTCTCGGCCGGAGGCACGCTCGCCGCCGGCGCCACGATGCCGATCGGTCTCGCGGGCGCGCTCGGCGGCGGGTCGGCGTGGTCGGCGCGCACGGGCGGGCGCCGCTGGGAGCTGACGGCGCGCCTGGACCTGCGCGACCCTGTCGTCGCTGCCACGTGGGCGGACGTCCGCCACGACCCGAGCAGCGGTGCTGCGATCCGCGCGCTCGGCGAGACGATCCGCGACCGCGCGCACCTCGACGTGCGCGTGTACCGCACGGACAGCACCTCCAGCGGCGCCGCCGCGGGCATCTCGGAGGTCGTCCGGGTCGGCGGCGCGTTCGACCACACGATCGACCGCAGCCGGCTGCTGACCGCGGCGTCGCGACCGCCGGGTGGGCTGTGGGAGCAGCGTCTTGACTGCGTGCGCGCGTGATCAGCGCTTGACGGGCGCGTCCCGGCCGCGTGGGCCACCAGCAGCTCGCGCCGGACCTGTGCGAGCTCGGTCATGAGCGCATGCCAGGGGAAGAGCTCGACGGCCGCCGGTCCCATGTTCGGCGTTGGCAGCGGATGCTGCTCCGGGTCGCAGATGAGCCGGACGCCCCAGGACCGCAGGGCTTCGACGCTGTTGCGAAACGCCGGGTGGCGCGCCAGTGCGACGTCGGGGAACGCGACGGCGATGATCGGCAGCCCCAGGCCGACGGCCTCGTTGAGCATCCCGAGCGCGAGCGTGTCGCTGATGCCGGCCGCCCACTTGTTGATCGTGTTGAACGTCGCGGGCGCGACGACGACGGCATCCGGCGGAGGCAGGACGTCCCGCTCGTCGGGCTGCTTGTACTCATGGCGCACGACGTGGCCGGAGGCCTCGGCGAGCAGATCGGCACGCATGAACTTCCGCGCCGAAGGTGACGCGATCACGCACGTGTCCCAGCCGTCGGCCCGCATCTGCGCGACATACGTGGCCAGGTCGCCGGCCGGGCGGCCTCCACACGCGACGATGTACAGGACGAGCTCGTCTGGCACGAGGCCTCTAGCAGAGATCTATGCGCAGTCGCCCGGCGAAATCAAGCAGTTCGGGGGTTGTGCGCTGACGCGCCCGCGCGACGATCTTCTCCACGAGCGCACGAGCCTTCCCGTTGAGCCGCACCTCATCCGGCGTCAGGCGCTCGGCATGGAGCAACGTGGCCAGCGCCTCGCGATCGTCGGTCTGCTCGCTGTGTGCGCGCGCGACCTCGATGAGGAAATGCGATCGCCGCTCCAGCAGCCCCGGTGCCATCCGCACGAGATCGACCTCGTTGGCACGCCTGATGACGTCGCGGTGGTCGCCCAGCTCTCCCGCCACCGCCACCGCATAGATGGCGACGCTGGTCGGTCCGAAGATCGTGTGCAGGCCGACGTGTTCGTTGCCGAGCCGTGCGGCGGCGCGCTCGGCCTCGTGGATCAGCTCCCAGGCGGCGGACGCGTCCTGCTGACGGGCACGCGCCACCGCGGCGGTGAGCAGCAGGCCGCCCGACGTGGCCAGTCGCGCCCGCGAGGAGTCCACGGCCGACTCGATGACGCTCGCGCCCGACATGGCGATCTGGTGCGCCTCCTGGAGATCGCCGGAACAGAGGTACACGTTGGCCAACCGGTATGCGGCTGCCGCGATGAGCAGGGGCTCGTCGACCGCGCGCGCGCTCTGCATGGCGCGGTCGGCACAGAGCACCGCGAGCCCGGGGTCACCGAAGGTCTTGCACACCGCCGACGCGGCGTTGTAGGCGTGCACCGACAGCCGAAGCGCCGTGGCATCATCGCGATCGCCGCTTCGAACCGCGGTGTCGAGCCCGCTGAGGAGCTTCGTGAGCATCCCGCCGAGGTCGAGATACCGCCCCTGCTGGCGCAGCTTCCAACACGCGATGACCCCGCGCTGCAGCGTCGAGTCGCCGGGCTTCTCGGCGGCGGCCATCGCGCGGTCGTACCGGCACAGCAGCACCCGGCGCAAGTCGGCCATGACCCGATCTTCGGCGTCCGTCGTCGCATCACCGTGATTGCAGGGCAGCTGCTCGCGTCGCTCCTGCGCGACCCGGGACGGCTTGGACCGGCGGCGGGCAACGCTGCGGTCGTGGCGCTCGAGCGCACGCTCGTAGACGACCGCAGGCAGCAGCTCCAGCAGGCTTCCCTGTGCCTCGAGCTCGCGGTCGCATGCCGCGACGAACGCTCTGGAGACCGAGGTCTTCGCGAGCTCGACCTCGGAGACGTGCTGGGGCGTGAAGCCGATCTGCCCGGCGAGGGCTTCGAGCGTGAGATCGCGCTCCAGGCGGCGCGTGCGCAGCTCGGCGCCAAGCCGTGCAGCATTGGACGCATTCGGGTCAAGTGGTTTGGGCGGGCGGCCCCGGCGAGGTTGGTTCATGGGTTCGAGAAAGCGGTTGGTTCGGTTACGTGCGTCTACACCCAATCAACCCTGCGGCGGTTGTGCAAGCGCGATGCACCGGTTTCATTTTCCGAGAGTTGCCGGAGATTCCGAGCGTGCGATGGGCTGCTTGCGTGCGGCTGCACCCAACCCTCCCACAGCCCGCTACGTCGAGGCCCTCCAACGTCGTGGTAGCCCCGCTGACTCAGCGGGGCTGCCACTGGGCCCGGGCGTACCGCGACGGCGAGCTGATCTGCGGCCGCGTCGACCTCGAGGTCAGGCCGGACGCACGGCTCGGGCTCGCGCCGCGCGAGCGCCGCCAGCTCATCGTGCGGTTCGTCGATCGCCTCGCGCCGGCGTTTCGCCACGAGCTCGAGCAGCTCGTCTGCCGCCGCGGCGCGGCGGCGGCGCGGGTCGGCGACAGGATCGGACCGATCGAGCTGGTCATCGAGGACCCGCTGCAGGACGGTCAGCGGCTGGTCGGCCGCCTCGAGCCGCCGCAGTGGCGTCGGCGGGAGCTTTCCAAGACCGAATTCGTCATCCGGGAGCACTCATGAGCAAGACGCAGGAAGCGATCAAGATGCAGGAAGGCTGCCTCTCCCGCGACGACGTCAAGGCGGTCAAGTTCGCCGTCCGCCGCCAGCTGCGACGCTGGCGCGACCACGAGCTGGAGCCCGGGCGCCGGCAGCAGCGCGACCGCCTGGTGCGCGTGCTCGACGTGCTCGAGCAGTTTCCGGATGGCTGCGAGCTGCGCCAGCTGGAGGCGACCGGCGAAGGAGTGGCTGACGAGAGGTAGCCGGCGGCCGGCCGTGCAATGACGACCACCCGGTCTGCGAACATGTGTTCGTATGGCCTACGTCGAGCTGCACTGCCACTCCGCCTATTCGTTCCTCGACGGCGCCTCGCAGCCTGACGAGCTCGTCGCGGCCGCCGTCGATCGTGGCCATGACGCGCTCGCGCTCACCGACCATGACTCGCTGTCGGGCTCGATGGAGTTCGCGCAGGCGGCCGCGGCCCTCGGGCTGCGGGCGATCCACGGGGCGGAGGTCACGCTTGCCGACGGGCGCCACCTCACGCTGCTCGTCCGCGACGCGACCGGCTGGCGCAGCCTCTGCCGGCTGCTGACGTGCGCCCACGCCCACACGCGCGACGGGCCGCAGCGCGACCGCGCCGAGCCCGCCGTCTCGCTTGACGACGTCGAGGCGCACCACGAGGGCCTCGTCTGCCTCAGCGGCTGCGCGCGCAGCGGCGTCCGCGACGAGCCGACGATGCGGCGCCTGCTGGGCATCTTCGGCCGGGACGCGTTCCGCGTCGAGCTGCAGCGCCCGCTGCAGCGCCACGACCGCGCGCTGAACCGCGGGCTGGCGGGGCTCGCCGGGCGGCTCGGGGTCCCGGCCGTCGCGACCGGCAACGTCCACGCGCACACGCCCGAGCGCGCGCACCTGCAGGACGCGTTCGTCGCGATCCGCGAGCACACGACGCTCGACGCCTCCGAGCCGCTGCGGCGCGGCAACCACGCGCACGTGCTCACGACCCCGCAGGCGATGGCGGCCCGCTTCGCCGACCACCCGGAGGCGATCGCCGAGTCGGGACGGCTCGCCGAGACGCTGACCTTCGACCTCATGTGCGACCTCGGCTACCGCTACCCCGGGGCCGAGGACGCGACCGCCAACCGCACGCTCGCCGAGGTCTGCCAGGCGCGCTTCGACGAGCGCTATCCGGCCGGCAGCGCGCACCACGACGAGGCCAGGGCGCGCCTGGGGGAGGAGCTGCGCGTCATCGACGAGCTCGGCCTGGCCGGCTTCTTCCTGCTGCATCGCGACCTGCTCGAGCTCGCGCGCGAGGTCGCCGTCGAGGTGCGCGGGCGCGGGGAGTGGGAGCCGGGGACCAATCCCCGGGCGTTGCTGCCGCCCGGGCGCGGGCGCGGCTCGAGCGTCTCCTCGATCGTCTGCCATCTCACCGGCCTCAGCCACGTCGACCCGATCGCCAACAAGCTCCTGCTCGGGCGCTTCCTCAGCGAGGAGATCACCGCGCTGCCCGACATCGACCTCGACTTCCCGCGCGACATCCGCGAGGTCCTCATCCCGCGCGTGCACGAGCGCTACGGCCACAAGCGCTCGGCGCTCGTCGCGGCCTTCCCGACGTATCGCGCGCGCGGGGCGATCCGCGAGCTCGGCAAGGCGCTCGGGCTGCCGCCGGGCGAGATCGAGCGCGTCGCGCGCGGCAGCGAGGGCTGGTCCTCGCGCGACGTCGACCGCGACATCGACACGGCGCTCGGTCCCGGCCGGCGGACCGGCCGCTGGGCCTGGCTCGCGCGCCTGGCCGAGGAGGCCTACGGCCTGCCGCGCCATCTCTCCCAGCACTCCGGCGGGATGATCGTCTCGACGCGCGAGCTCGTGGACTGCGTGCCGCTCGTGCCGGCCGCGATGGAGGGCCGCCAGCTCGCACAGTGGGACAAGGACTCCTGTGCGGACGCGGGCTTTCTGAAGATCGACCTGCTCGGGCTCGGGATGCTCTCCGCGATCGAGCGCTGCGTCGAGCACATCGCCCAGCGCCGCGGCGAGCTGATCGACCTCAGCCGGATCCCGTACGACGACCCCGCGACGTACGAGTGCATCCAGAACGCCGACACGACCGGCGTCTTTCAGATCGAGTCGCGCGCGCAGATGGGCTCGCTGCGGCGCACGCGGCCGGAGAACCTCGAGGACATCACGATCCAGGTCGCGATCGTGCGCCCGGGGCCGATCGTCGGCGGCGCGGTCAACCCGTACATCGAGCGCCGCCAGCGGCTGCGCGCCGATCCCACGTACGAGGTCCCGTACCTGCATCCGTCGCTCGAGCCGCCGCTGCGCGACACGCTCGGGACGATCATCTTCCAGGACCAGGTGCTCGAGGTCGCGCAGGCGTTCGCCGGCTTCGGCGTGGGGGAGGCCGAGGGCCTGCGCCGGGCGATGAGCCGCAAGCGCTCGGAGGACGCGATCCAGGCCTACCACCGGCGCTTCGTCGAGGGCGCGATGGCCAAGCACCCGGACGTCCGCGAGGAGCTCGCCGAGCAGGTCTTCACGATGGTCTCCGGCTTCTCGGGCTTCGGCTTTCCGAAGGCCCACGGCGCCGCCTTCGGCCTGCTCGCCTACCAGTCGACGTGGCTGCGCGTGCACTACGGGCCGGAGTTCCTCTGCTCGCTGCTCGACGAGCAGCCGATGGGCTTCTATCCGCCCGACGCGCTCGTGCACGAGGCGCAGCGGCGCGGGATCGAGATCATCGCGCCGGACGTGAACACGAGCGAGGTCGGCTGCACGGTGACGAACGCCGGGCGCGGTGCAGATCGGCCTCGGCTACGTGGCCGGCGTGCGCGCCGACGAGGTCGAGGCGCTCGTCGCCGCGCGCCACGAGGACGGCCCGTTCCGCTCGCTGGAGGACCTCGCCTCGCGCGCCGGCGCGGGCCGGGCGGCGCTCGAGCGCCTCGCCTGGTCGGGTGCCTGCGACGCGCTCGCGGGCGGCGATCGCCGCGTTGCGCTGTGGCAGCTCGGGGTGACGGCGCCCGGGTGCGCGTGCGCGCCGCTCGGCGGGGCCGGGGGAAGCCGGCGGTCCCACGCTGCTGCCGGACCGGAAGCCGGCGGCGCGGATTCGTTCGTGCAGCTCGCGCTTGCGCTCGACCTGCCCGCGCCGCCGCCGCTGCAGCCGCTGTCGGCGTGGGACGAGATGATCGCCGACTACGCGACGACCGGGCTGACGGCCTCCACCCATCCGATCGGGCTGCTGCGGGCGCGCCTGCACGCCGGGGGCGCGGTCGACGTCGCCGCGCTCGAGCATCTGCGGCACGGCGCGCGGGTGCGCGTCGGCGGCCTCGTCATCGCGCGCCAGCGGCCGGGGACCGCGAAGGGCATCACGTTCATGCTGCTCGAGGACGAGCACGGGACGGTGAACGTCATCGTCTCGCCGCAGATCTACGAGCGCGACCGGCTCGACGTGCGGACCGAGCCGCTCGTCGTCGTCGACGGCCGCCTGGAGCGCCATGCGTCGGCGGGCGGGGCGATCAACATCGTCGCGCGGCGCGTCACGCGGCTGGAGGTCGGCGACCGCGTGGCGGCGCAGGTCAAGGACTTCTCGCTGCTGGACGCGATCGAGCTCGCGCGCCAGGCGGAGCTGCAACAGGCCGCCGCGACGGGGACCGACGACTTTCGCGCGGTGGCCCCGTCGGTCATGAACTTCGGGGCGGGGCGGCGACGGTGAGGCGGCCGCGCCTCCCGGTCGAGTAGATTGCCCGCCGCATGGCAGCACTGGCATTCGTCTCGTTCTTCGTCGCGCTGGGACTCGGCGTCGTGCTCGTGGCGATGCGCGGCGGCCCCCGTGGCGTGCGCGACACGCTCGAGCGCGGGCGGCGCCGTCCGATGCGCGCATCCGAGTTCGCCGTCGCGGGCGCGATCGCGCTGTTCGGCCTGATCGTCCCGGCGGTCGTCCTGACGAGCAACCAGGCCTCAGCGGGCCCGAGCGGATCGACGCTCACCGCCGAGGAGAAGCACGGGCGCGAGCTCTTCAACAGCAAGTGCGCGACCTGCCACACGCTCGCCGACGCCCACGCCGTCGGACGCGTCGGGCCCGACCTCGACGTCCTCGCGCCGACCGAGGGGCTGACGCTCAACGCGATCAACCAGGGTCGCGCGCGCGGCCAGGGCCAGATGCCCGCCCAGCTGCTCGACGGCGACGACGCCAAGGACGTCGCGAAGTACATCGCGGAGGTTGCGGGTCGGTAGGCTGTCCCGTCTGCGCTGCTTGTGGTGGTGGTGGCCGGGGTGTTTCGGGTGTCGTGGCGCCCGGCCCCGGGAGAACACGTGGGCGTTGTGTAGGGCGTGGGTTGTGCAGTAGCCGCCAGACTCTCCCGGGGGCCGGGGCCACGCCCCCGAAACACCCCGGACGAAGCGCGCCCGGGGGACGTGTGGGGGTCAGAGCTGGTGGTGACTCGGGCGGCGCTGGTGCTCTTGGCGCTTCGGGGTGCGGCGTGGTGGTGAGTTCGGGCGTCGCGGCGTCTTGCTGCGCTTGGGAACAGCATCGGTGACGGAGGGGTCTTTCGGGTGGGTCGGGAGGGCTCAGCGCGCGGCTTGGCGGGCGCGCGTGTCGCATTTGCTGCTTCATGCGCAGCAAATTCGACATCGGCCGCGTGGGCGGGAGCATCCCGCCCAGGCGGGGCGGCATCCGGCCCAGGCGGGCGGGGCGGGTGTCGCGGCGCGTTGCCTGGCATCCGCGGTCAACGCGTCCAGGCCCAGGGCAAGAGGTCATCTCAGGCGCGGACCCACGCCTACGTCACACAGCGACCATCAGCTCTCCCCACAACCCCAGGAGGGAAGCGGCATCTGCCAGCGCGATCGACCCGGGGTGTTTCGGGTGCGTGGTCCTGCTCTCCGGGAGGGTCTGGCGGCTACTGCACAGCCCACGCCCTACAGGAGGCCCACGTGTCCTCCCGGGAGCAGGCACCACGACACCAGAAACACCCCGGCCACAGCCCCGGACACCACGACACCAGAAACACCCCGGCCACAGCCCGGACACGACGACACCCGAAACACCCCGGCCACCAGCGCCCGCAAAGACACCGCCCACCAGCACCGCAAGCCACCCGCGACCACTCCAGAGACCCCCGCAACCCGCAAACTCCGCGCTTCCATCCGATGTATCCATAACACTGCGTATATGCAGGGAAATCCATCGCTGCTACGATGCCGCCGTCAGATCGCCGAATCTCGGGGGACCGCAGGGCTCCGAGAGCGGGGGAACCACCACCAGGGGCGAATCGCCGGATTTCGGCGTAGCGCAGCTCTTTCAGCGCGAGCCCGTCAGCTAACCCCGTAGGCACTCCAAGGAAAGAGGCCGAAACCGCATGGCACACATTGAGGCCCGCGCCTGGTGGGCCGATGTAGAACATCTCCGAGACGTCTACGAGCGCACCGACGAGGCGCGCCGTCGTGCCGACCTCGCGGACGTAGCCGCGCGACGGTCGCGCGAGCATGCGGAGATCGAGGGCGAGGTCGCTCGTCCGAGCACGCCGCCCCGCCGCCGCGAGCACGCCAAGGGCACCGCCATCCCGGCCCGTCGCACGGTCGAGATCCGGGGCCGGACGGTGCCGGCGCCGATCGTCCCGCGCAGCGTCGAGATCGAGCGCCGCCGCCCCGCGCGCCGCGCGATCGAACGCGTCGGCCCGCGTCCGGACCGGATCGCGATGTGGGCGCTGCTCATGGGAATCGTCCTGATCATCGTCGCCGTCGGCACCGCCGACGCCTCCGTCCTCGCCCACTGATCCCACGCCCGCTGGGACGGCACGAGGCCTGGCTTCTTCTCGGGGAGCGGCCGCCGCGGCGAACGGTCATGACGGCTGGGCATGCGCAGGCCGATCCCGGCCCGCGGGCGCTCGTCGCCTGGCGGGAACGCTGACGTAGCGCTCATCCAGCGCGACATCCTGCCGCCCGTTCGCGGCTGCCGACGGCCTGCGCACGAGCCACCTCCTGTCCGGGGACGGGCACGGTGCCGGTTCCCTGCGCGCAGCCCGTCCCACAGCCGCTCTTCGCAACATCCATACACGCGCCTGAGCCTGCCTTAAGCGTTGCGCGTAGAACAGGTCGGGTTCGCCCTTGTGCCGGTACGGACCCCGGCCTACACTTACGACAAGTAAGCACCACCCATCCCTCGAGCCCGCCGCAGCGCCACGGACGCTGCTCCCTCGCCACCCCAGAAGGCCCCCCATGAAGACACCGATGAGCAGGTTCCAGATTCACGACGATCTCACCGCACCGGAGGGCTCAGTGCCCGTCCTGCGCGGTGCGCTCGCGACCGGCGGCCAGCTGCCGAACTTCCTCGGCGCCCTTGCCGGCTCGCCCGCCGCCCTGCGCGGCTATGCCCGCTTCCGCTCCGAGCTGCGCCGCGGCGCGCTCGACGTCCCGACGCTCGAGCGCATCTCGCTCGCCGTCGCCGAGCACCACGGCTCGCAGCCCGGCATCGCGCTGCACAGCCGCACGGCCCGTCACGCCGGGCTCGCGCTCGACGAGGTCGCGCTCGCCCGCGACTTCAGCTCCAAGGACGAGCGCGCGGCCGCGCTCCTGACCTACCTGAAGGCCGTCGTCGAGAACCCTGGACGCCCACCGATGCACCTCCACGAGGAGGCGCGCGAGGCCGGCTGGAGCGACGAGCAGATCCTCGAGGCGATCGCCTACGTCGCGCTCGAGCGCTTCACCGCGATGGTCAACGTCGCGGGCGACGTGCCCGTCGACGGCTCGGTGGAAGACACCCGCACCCTGCGCGCCGCGTAAGCAACCGATGCGATCCGCACACGACCCGCCGCGACGTCTGAGCCCGGATGGTTGCCGACGACGAAGGTCCGTTGCCCGCGCCGCGACGCAGCGGCCCGGCGAAGCGGACCGTCGTCGTCGCGACGTTGGAGGGGCGGCCCGCCTGCTGTCCCTATTACCACCGGGCGATCGAGCTGATCGGACGGCGCTGGACGGGCGCCATCGTCAGCGTCCTCATCCATCGCCGGGCGCTGCGCTTCGGCGAGATCGCCGAGGCCGTTCCCGAGCTGTCGGACCGTCTGCTGTCCGAGCGCATGAAGGAGCTCGAGCGCCACGGCGTCGTCACCCGCACGGTCCGCGAAGGCCGGCCGGTGCGGGTCGAGTACGAGCTGACCGAGATGGGCCGCGAGCTCGCGCCCGCGGTCCACGAGCTCGAATGCTGGGCACGGCGCTGGCTCGCCTGACGGTCCGCGCAGCAGCGCCGGCTGGCCTGACGACCCGCCGGCGATCCGCCGGTGACCCGGCGATGTGGCGCCTCAACTAGGCTCCCGCGCCATGATCGACGACCGCCCCAAGACGCCCGACGACGTCAAGGCGATCGTCGCCGAGCGGGACATCCGCTTCATCCGGCTGTGGTTCACCGACATCCTCGGCCAGCTGAAGTCGTTCTCGATCAACCGCGACGAGCTCGACGACGCGTTCGAGGGCGGAATGGGCTTCGACGGCTCCTCGATCACCGGCTTCAACGCGATCGAGGAATCCGACATGCTCGCCATGCCGGATCCGTCGACGTTCGCGGTCCTGCCGTGGCGCCCCGAGGAGCAGGGCGTCGGGCGCCTGTTCTGCGACGTGCTGACGCCCGAGCGCACGCCCTACGAGGGCGATCCGCGCCACGTCCTGCGGCGGGCGCTCAAGCGCGCCGCGTCGATGGGCTTTGACACGTTCAACGTCGGGCCTGAGCTCGAGTACTTCCTCTTTCGCGACTCCAAGGGCACCGAGGTGCTCGACCGCGGCGGCTACTTCGACCTCACGACGCTCGACGCCGGCTCCGACGTGCGCCGCGACACCGTGCTGGCGCTCGAGCAGCTCGGCATCCAGGTCGAGTACACCCACCACGAGGTCGGGCCGAGCCAGCACGAGATCGACATGCGCTACGCCGACGCGATGAAGATGGCCGACGACTGCATGACGTACCGCATCACGGTCAAGGAGTACGCGATGAAGTACGGCTGGCATGCGACGTTCATGCCCAAGCCGATGTTCGGCGAGAACGGCTCGGGCATGCACACGCACATGAGCCTGTTCAAGGGCGGCAAGAACGCGTTCTTCGACGCCGACGACCCGTACTTCCTCTCGGATGCCGGCAAGGCGTTCATCGCCGGCCAGCTCAAGCACGCTCGCGAGATCTCCTCGATCTTCGCCCAGTGGGTGAACTCCTACAAGCGCCTCGTGCCGGGCTTCGAGGCGCCCGTCTACGTCGCCTGGAGCCGGCGCAACCGCTCGGCGCTCGTGCGCGTGCCGCTCTACCACCCGGGCAAGGAGAACGCCACGCGGATGGAGCTGCGCTGCCCCGACCCGGCCTGCAACCCGTACCTCACCTTCGCGGCGCTGCTGCACGCCGGCCTCGAGGGCATCGAGAAGGGCTACGAGCTGCCCGAGCCGATGGAGAAGAACCTCTACCACCTGTCGCCCGACGATCGCCGCCGCCTCGGCATCGAGCAGCTTCCCGAGACGCTCGGCGAGGCGATCGAGCTGACGTCGGAGTCCGAGCTCGTCCTGCGCACGCTCGGCGAGCACATGTTCAACCGCTACGTGGAGATCAAGCGCCGCGAGTGGGAGGACTACCGCGTGCAGGTCAGCCAGTGGGAGCTCGACCGCTACCTGCCCGTCCTGTGAGCGCCGTCGACGCGAGCGGCACGCTGACGCTCGGTGGCGACATCGAGGTCCACCGCCTCGGCTACGGCGCGATGCGGATCACCGGCAAGGGCGTCTGGGGCCCGCCGCCGGACCGCGACAAGGCGCTCGACGTGCTGCGGCGCACCGTCGAGCTCGGCATCGACCTCATCGACACCGCCGACAGCTACGGCCCGCACGTCTCCGAGCAGCTCATCGCCGAGGCGCTGCATCCCTACCCGGACGGCCTGCTCGTCGCGACGAAGGGCGGCCTCGAGCGGACCGGTCCCGGCGAGTGGCCGCGCAACGGCCGGCCCGAGCACCTGCGGGCGGCCTGCGAGGGCTCGCTGGGCGACCTGCGCGTCGACCGCATCGACCTCTACCAGCTCCACGCGCCGGATCCGCAGGTGCCGTACGCCGAGTCCGTCGGCACGCTGAAGGACCTGCAGGACGAGGGCAAGATCCGCCACGTCGGCGTCTCCAACGTCACCGTCGAGCAGCTCGAGGAGGCGCGCTCGATCGTCGACGTCGTCTCCGTCCAGAACCGCTTCAACCTCACCGACCGCTCGTCGCAGGACGTGCTCGAGGTCTGCGAGCGCGACGGCCTGGGCTTCTTTCCCTGGTTTCCGCTCGCCGCCGGCAACCTCGCGAAGCCCGGCGGCGTCGTCGCCGAGATCGCGCGGGCGCACGACGCGACGCCCGGCCAGGTCGCGCTCGCCTGGCTGCTGCAGCGCTCGCCCGTCCTGCTGCCGATCCCCGGAACGGGCTCGATCGAGCACCTCGAGGAGAACGTCGCCGCCGCCGAGCTCGAGCTCAACGAGGAGGAGCTCGAGCGGCTCGACGACGCCGTCTAGTCCGGCCCCTTCGCGAGCGTCGACGGCCACCAGATCTTCGGCCCGATCTCGAACGCCAGCGCCGGGACGAGCACCGAGCGCACGATGAACGTGTCCAGCAGGACGCCGAAGGCGACGACGAACCCGATCTGCGTCAGGAACACGAGCGGCAGCACGCCGAGCACCGAGAACGTGCCGGCGAGGACGATGCCCGCCGACGTGATCACGCCGCCGGTGACGGCGAGGCCGCGCAGCATCCCCTCGCGGGTGCCGTGGCGCGCCGTCTCCTCGCGCACCCGGGCCATGAGGAAGATGTTGTAGTCGATCCCCAGGGCGACGAGGAAGATGAAGGCGAACAGCGGCAGCGACGGGTCGCTGCCGGGGAAGCCGAAGATCACGTCGAAGACGACGGCGCCGACGCCCGAGCGAGGCCGCGAAGGACAGGACGACCGTCGCCATGAGCAGCAGCGGCGCGACGAGCGCGCGCAGCAGCAGCACGAGGATGAGGAACACGACGACGACCGCGACGGGCACGATCAGCCGGCTGTCGCGCGCCGCGGCCGTCGCGCAGGTCGGCCTCGACCGCGGTCGCGCCGCCGACGAGCGTGCCGGGCCCGCTCGCCTGCTTCACCGCCGCGCGGATCTTCGGGATCAGCGCGAAGGCCTCGGTCGAGAACGGCCCGGGCTCGAGGACGGCGTCCAGCACGACGCCGTCCTTGCCGCGGGCGATCGGGGGCGTGACCCTCGCGACGCCGTCCACCTTGGCCAGGGCGCGGCGCACCGCGCCGCCGCCCGACTTCGGGTCGCGGATGATGATCTCGGTCGGCGCGTTGGAGCCGCTCGGGAAGGACTGCGACAGGAGCTCCTGGCCCTGGACCGCCTCGACCTTGTCGCGAAACGAGTTGCCCTGCGTGAGGCCGTCGTCGAAGTCGAGCACCCCGAGCGACATGACGCAGAGCAGCGACACGACGCCGATCCAGATGCGGCGCGGCTGCAGCGCCACGCGTTCGCCGACGGCCCGCCAGCGTCCGTGCGTCTCGTCGGCGCCGACGTCGCCGTAGCGCGGGATGAACGGCCAGAACGCTCGCCGCCCGACGATCAGCAGCATCGCCGGCAGCAGCGTCAGCATCGCGTGCATCGCGATCGCGATGCCGAGCGCGGCGATCGGGCCCAGGCCGGACGTGCCGTTGACGTCGGCCAGCGTGAGGCACAGCAGCGCCGCGATGACCGTCATGCCGGAGGCGAAGATCGCCGGACCGGCGGTGCGCAGCGCGAGCGCCATCGCCTCGTGGTGGTCTTCGTGGCGGCGCAGCTCCTCGCGGTAGCGGGCGACGAGCAGCAGCGCGTAGTCGGTGCCCGCGCCGAGGACGAGGATCGACAGGATCGCGGACGACTGGCCGTTGACCGTCACGCCGAGCTCGGTCAGGCCGTAGCCGAACGCGCGCGTCGCGATCTCCGCGAAGCCGACCGCGATCAGCGGGATCCAGAGGAAGATCGGGCTGCGGTAGATGAGCGCGAGCAGCACGAGGACGAGCAGGAACGCCGCGCCCAGCAGCGTGCCGTTGATGCCTTCGAAGATCTTGATCGAGTCGGCGGAGAAGCCGGCGGCGCCGGTGACCTTCACCTGCAGCTCGCCGCCGCGCTCGCGCACCCGCTTGCGGACCGCGTCGATCGGATCGAGGATCGTCTGCGCCTCGCCGTCGCTCTTGATCGAGGACTGCACGATCGCGGCCTTGCCGTCCCGTGAGCGCAGCGGCCTGCTGAACCGGGCGGTCGCGGGGAGGTGCAGGCGGTTGAGCGCCCGGATGTCCCGGGCGATCCGGCGGCGGTCGACTCGCTTCAGCCCGCTCGCGCGCCGGTAGACGATGACGATCGGCGCAAGCTCGCCGCCCTGCAGGCGCTTGCTGACCTCCAGCGCCTTCGTCGACTCGGCCTCACCGGGCAGGAACGACGTCGACTCGTTCTGCTCGGCGTCGGTGAACCTGCCGGGGAGGTTGGTCGCGAACGACCCGATGATCGCCAGAAGCCAGATCGCGGCGATCGCCCACTTCGCGTAGCGCCCGACGACATTCGCGAGCGGCGAGGCCATCGGGGACGTTGTACCGCACGCAGCGGCGTTCGCTCAGGCGGTGGTGCTGAGCAGCGCCTCCAGATCGGCCGGCTCGGACACCGGCCGCTGGCAGGTGAAGCGCTCGCAGACGTAGGCCGCCGCGCGGCCGTCGACGGGCGTCCGGCCCTCGAGCAGCGGCACGCCCGCGGCGTCCTCGCCGTCGCCGCCGGCGAGCACGAGGTGCGGCCGGAAGCGCGCGCGCACCGCGCGCCGCAGCTCGCTCGTGTCCGCGCCGACGAGCGCGACCTCGCGCGTGGGCGCGAGGTGGAAGTCCAGCGCCTGCAGCAGGTGCCCGAACGCGAGCGGCGAGCGCCGCAGGAGGTCGCCGAAGAGCGCCAGGACGCCGAGCGCGGCCTGCTCGTAGCGCGCCTCGCCGGTCAGCGCGGCGAGCCGCAGCAGGCCGAACGCGGCGCTCGACTGGCCCGACGGGATCGGCGAGTCGTCGATCTCCTTGCGGCGCGCGACGAGCTGCTCGTGGTCGCTCGACGTCTGGAAGAAGCCGCCGCGCTCGGGGTCGCCGAAGCGCTCGATCATCGCGTCGGCGAGCTCGCGCGCGGCATGAAACCAGCGCGCCTGGAACGTCGCCTCGTAGAGCGTCAGCAGCGCCTCGAGCAGGAACGCGTGGTCCTCGAGGTAGGCGTTGAGCTTCGCCTCGCCGGCGTTGTACGTGCGCAGCAGGCGCCCGTCGGCGGTGCGCATCTCGTCGAGCACGAAGGCCGCGGCGCGGCGCGCGGCGTCGAGGTAGTCCTCGCGCTCGAGCACCGCGCCGGCCTCGGCCAGCGCGCTGATCATGAGCGCGTTCCACGCCGTCAGGCGCTTGTCGTCGAGGCCCGGGCCGGACCCGCTCGGCGCGCTTGCGCAGCAGCGCCGCGCGGATCCGCTCGCGCACCTCGGGCGCCGGCTCGGCGCCGCGCGACTCGAGGATGTTCGCGCCCTCGAAGTTGCCGCGCTCGCTGGCGCCGAACCAGGCGATCGCCTCGTCGGCGTCCTCGCCGAGGACCGCGCGCAGCTCGTCGAGGCTCCAGACGTAGAACTTGCCCTCGACGCCCTCGGAGTCCGCGTCGAGCGCGCTGTAGAACGCGCCCTCCGGCCCGGTCATCTCGCGCAGCGTCCAGTCGAGCGTCTCCTGCACCGTGCGGCGCAGGATCGGATCGTCGCTGACCTGCCAGCCGTGCAGGTAGGCGCGCGCGAGCAGGGCGTTGTCGTAGAGCATCTTCTCGAAGTGCGGGACCGTCCAGTTGCTGTCGACCGAGTAGCGCGCGAAGCCGCCGCCGACCTGGTCGTGGATGCCGCCCGAGGCCATCGAGCGCAGCGTGTAGATCGTCATCGTCGTGCTCGCCGCGGCGCAGGAGGAACTCGATCGTCGAGGAGGCCGGGAACTTCGGCGCGCCGCCCCAGCCGCCGTTGTGGGAGTCGAAGTTCGCGCGCAGCTCGGCGACGGCCTCGTCGAGGACCTGCGCGCTGAGCGGCCCCTGCGCGGTCTGCAGCCGGGCCGCGCCGGCGAGCCGCGCCGCCATCGCCTCGTTCTGCGCGCGGATGTCCTCGCGCTTGGTCTCCCAGGCCTCCGCGACGGCGGTGAGCACCATCGGCCAGCTCGGCATCCCCGGGCGCGGCTCGGGCGGGAAGTACGTCCCGGCGTAGAACGGCACCTGCTCGGGCGTGATGAAGACGTTCAGCGGCCAGCCGCCGTGGCCGGTCATGAGCTGGACGGCCTCCATGTAGAGCGCGTCGACGTCGGGGCGCTCCTCGCGGTCGACCTTCACGCAGACGAAGCGCTCGTTCATCTGCGCCGCGATCGCCTCGTCCTCGAAGCACTCGCGCTCCATGACGTGGCACCAGTGGCAGGCCGAGTAGCCGATCGAGACGAGCAGCGGGCGGTCGAGCTCGCGGGCGCGGGCGAGCGCCTGCTCGCCCCACGGCTCGCCAGTCGACCGGGTTGTGCTGGTGCTGCAGGAGGTAGGGCGAGGTCTCGCCGGCGAGCGCGTTGGCCATCGTGTCTGCGCTACCCCTCGTGGCCCGGAGGGACACGGCGCGATGGCGGCCGATCCGGGCCTTCGTGGCCGGACGACACATGCTCATGCCAGTGCGGCGGGTAGCGTCTTCCCGCACACCCGACCCGAGGCAGGAGGGAACCGAACCCGTGTCCCAGCACCGCGAACCCGTCACCGCGATCGGCGCCCCCGCCGCCATCGGTCCCTACAGCCACGCCGTTCGCGCCGGCCACCTGCTGTTCTGCTCGGGCCAGATCCCGCTCGATCCCGAGTCGGGCGAGCTCGTCGGCAAGACGCCCGCCGCGCAGGCGACGCAGTGCCTGGAGAACCTCCAGGCCGTCTGCGGCGCCGCCGGCGCGTCGCTCGCGGACGCCGTGCGCTGCACGGTCTACATGACCGACCTCGGCGCGTTCGCCGCCGTCAACGAGGCCTACGCGGAGTTCTTCGCCTCCGACCCGCCCGCACGCGTGGCGATCGGCGTCGCGGCGCTGCCGAAGGGGGCGCAGGTCGAGATCGACGCGATCGTCGCGCTGCCGAACTGAGCTTCGCGCGCGCGGGCGCGCCGCGGGTCAGCCCTCGTCGCGCAGCAGCGCGCGCTTGATCTTCCCGCTCGCGGTCTTCGGCAGCTCGGCGGCGAAGTCGACGCGGCGGGGGTACTTGTAGGGCGCCGTCTGCTCCTTGACGTGGTCCTGCAGCGCGCGGGCGAGATCGTCGGACCCGGCGAAGCCGTCGCGCAGGACGACGACGGCGCGCACGACGGAGCCGCGCTCGTCGTCGGGCGCGGCGACGACCGCCGCCTCGGCGACCGCCTCGTGGGCGACGAGCGCCGACTCGACCTCGAACGGGCCGATCCGGTAGCCGGCCGAGATGATCACGTCGTCGGTCCGGCCCTCGAAGAAGAGGAAGCCGTCGTCGTCGCGGGTGACGCGGTCGCCGGTGCGCCACGGCGCGTCGCCGCGGACCGCCTCGGCGGCGTCGCCGAGGTAGCGCAGGAAGAACGTCGGCACGGTCGCGGGGTCGACGACGAGCTCGCCGTCGTCGACCGTCAGGCCCATGCCGGGCAGCGGCCGGCCCATCGATCCCGGCCGGACCTCCTCGCCCGGCGGCATGCCGGTCAGCTGGCCGGTCTCCGTCTGCCCGTAGCCGTCGCGGATCTGCAGGCCCGTCGCCTCCTCCCAGGCGCGCAGCACCTCGGGGTTCAGCGCCTCGCCGGCCGCCACGAGGCCGCGCAGCGACGCGACCGGTCGCAGCGTCGCGCGCTTGGCGATGACGCGGTACTCCGTCGGCGCCATGCAGAGCACGTTGACGCGCTCGCGCTCGAGCAGGTCCAGGCGCTCGGCGGGATCGAAGCGCGCGTCGTGCAGGAGCGCCGCGGCGCCGCGGATCCACGGCGCGATGAACGCGTTGCGAGCGGACTTGCTCCAGCCGCTGGCGGCCGTGCACCAGACGAGGTCGCCGGGCTGCGGCGCGAGCCAGTGCTCGGCCTGGACGCGCTGGCCGGCGAGGTAGCGCTGGCCGTGGACGGCGGCCTTCGGCTCGCCCGACGTGCCGCTCGTGAACGTGATGAGGCACGGATCGAGCGCCGACAGCTCGGCCGGCGGGGGCGCGTCGCCGGCGCCGGCGTCGTGACGGCTCCGCGGCGCGCGGGATCCACGCCGTCGGCCCGTCCCAGCCCGAAGCGCGCAGGACGTCGGCGTTGCGCGCGTCGCAGACGACGACCGCCGGCCGGCAGACGTCGAGCCGCAGCCGCAGGTCCTTCGCCCGCAGCTGCTCGTTGCACGGCAGCACGACGTAGCCCTGGCGAAAGCACGCGACCATCGCGGCGACCCAGTCGGGCCGGTTGCCGACGAGCGTGAGCACGACATCGCCGCGGCGCACGCCGTGATCGCCGTGCAGGTGCGCGGCGAGCTTCCGGGCAGCGCCCGCGACGGCGCCGAAGGACCACTCGCGGCGGGTCCCGTCGCGCGCCAGCTCGACGATCGCCAGCCGCTGCGCTGGCGCGCGTTCCACGACGTCGACGGCGAAGTTGCCCATGCGGCGGGCAGTCTTTCAGGCCCTCATATCGGCCATGCGCCGGTAAGCTGAGGCAAAGCGAAGAACTTCCTTGATCCTGGAGAGCGACCGCCATGGCCGTAGCCCCCGCGTACAGCGAGTACACCGACGAGCAGAAGGACATCATCGCGATGGTCCGGCAGTTCGCCGACGAGCAGATCCTGCCCAAAGCCGAGCATTACGACCACGAGGACGAGTTCCCGCAGGACATCGTCGACCAGATGAAGGAGCTCGGGCTCTTCGGGGTCACGATCCCCGAGGAGTACGGCGGGATGGGCCTGGACCTGACGACCTATTGCATGATCGTCGAGGAGCTCTCGCGCGGATGGATCTCGATCTCCGGGATCATCAACACGCACTTCATCGGCTCCTACCTGCTCATGAAGTTCGGCACCGAGGAGCAGAAGCAGAAGTACCTCCCGCAGATGGCGACCGGCGAGTGGCGCGCGGCGTTCAGCCTCTCCGAGCCGGAGATGGGCTCCGACGTCCAGGCGCTCAAGTCGACCGCCAAGAAGCTCGACGACGGCACCTACGAGATCAACGGCCAGAAGATGTGGGTCACGAACGGCCTGCGCTCGAAGCTCGTGTTCGTGCTCGTGCGCACCGACCCGAAGGCCGACCCGCCCTACAAGGGGATGACGTGCTTCATCGCCGAGAAGGAGCCGGATGTCTCGGAGAACACCGGCGAGTACGCGGGCTTCATCGTCCCGCCGCCGCTGAAGAAGATGGGCTATAAGGGCGTCGAGTCGACCGAGCTCGTCTTCGACGGCTACAAGTGCCCGGCCGAGAACATCCTCGGCGGCGAGGAGGCCGGCCTGAACCGCGGCTTCCAGCAGATGATGGACGCGCTCGAGGTCGGCCGCGCGAACGTCGCCGCCCGCGGCGTCGGCATCGCCCAGCGCGCGCTCGAGCTCGCGCTGCGCTACTCGCAGGAGCGCAAGGCGTTCGGCAAGCCGATCGCCCAGCACCAGGTGATCCAGTTCAAGCTCGCCGACATGGCGACGCAGATCGAGGCCGCGCGCCTGCTCACGCGCAAGGCCGCGCGCCTGAAGGATGCCGGCGAGAGCTCCGAGCTCGAAGCCGGGATGGCGAAGCTGTTCGCTTCCGAGGCCGGGCGCTTCTGCGTCGAGGAGTGCTTCCGCATCCACGGCGGCTACGGCTACTCCAAGGAGTACGAGATCGAGCGCCTGTACCGCGACGCGCCGCTGCTGCTCATCGGCGAGGGCACGTCGGAGATCCAGCGGATGGTCATCGGGCGCAAGCTGCTGCAGCGCCACAAGATCTAGAGGACGGCGGCCGCTGCGGGTCACGCCCGTGACCCTCGACCGTCCTGCGGTGGGCGAAGCGGTCGGCGAGCATGTCGGCGTGCTGCTGGCCGAGCCCGACGAGCCGACGCGCAGCGGGATCCGGCTCGTGCTCGAAGGCGCCGGCTTCGAGATCTGCGCCGAGCCGCTGGATCGTGGCGCGGCGCTCGATGCGGCGCTGCGCTGCCGGCCGGCGATCTGCCTGCTCGCCGAGCGCCTGCCCGGCGGCGCGATCGCGGCGCTGAGCGACATCTACGGCCGGCTGCCGGGCACGAAGCTCGTGCTGCTCACCGAGTCCGATGACCCCGTCACGCTGTTTGCCGCCGTGCGGGCCGGGGCGTGCGGCTACGTGCGCAAGGACCGCGACCCCAGGCGCCTGCCGGACACCCTGCGCGGCGTCCTCGCCGGCGAGGCCGCGCTCTCGCGCGTGATGACCTACGTCCTGCTGGAGCGCTGGCGCACGCGCGAGCGCGGCCGGACCCTGGCGACGGTGGCGGGCGCGTCCGCGATCACCGACCGCGAGCTCGACGTGCTCGAGCTCATGGCCGAGGGCTCGCACACGAGCGAGATCGCCGCGCGCCTGTCGATCAGCGACGTGACGGTGCGCCGCCACGCGGCCTCCGTCGTCGCCAAGCTCGGCGTCGAGGATCGGGCGGGCGCGGTTGCCGTGCTGAAGGGCGGTTGAGGTCAGCTCAGTTGCGGCGGACCGGGATCGTCGCCGACGAGACCCTCGCGGACGGCCTTGACGGCGGCCTGGACGCGGTTCTCGACGCCGAGCTTGCCGAGCGTGCTCGAGACGTGATGCTTGACGGTGCTCGGGCTGACGTGCAGCCGCCGGCCGATCTCGATCGTCTCGCAGCCGTCGACGAGCAGGCGCAGCACGTCGAGCTCGCGCGGCGTCAGCGCCGGAGACGTCGCCGGCGGGCTTCTCCTGCGGCGCGTGACGGCGCAGCCGCGCGAGCAGGCTGCCCGCGACGCTTGGAGCGATGAGCGAATGCCCTGCCGCCGCTGCCCGCACGCCGCGGACGATCTCCGACAGCCTGGCGCTCTTGAGCAGGTAGCCCGAGGCACCGGCCAGCACCGCATCGTGGACCTGCTCCTCGTCATGCGTCACGGTGAGCATGAGGACGGTGCTGTGCGGCGAGACCGCGAGCAGCCGGCGCGTCGCCTCGACGCCGCCGATCCCAGGCATGCTGACGTCCATGACGACGACGTCGGGCAGCAGCTCGGCCGCTCGGCGCACGGCATCGTCGCCGCTGCGCGCCTCCGCGACCACGGTGAGGCCGTCCTCCTGGCCGATCAGGCGGCACAGGCCGGTGCGAAAGAGGTCGTGATCGTCGACGACCAGCACGCTGACGGCCTCCTCTTCGGACGGCCGTGACATTGCCGGTCAGGCTGCTTGGACGCTGCGGATCCGCCAGCGCCCGCTCTGGCGGACGAAGTAGACCGTCGACATCTCGCCGGACCTCTCCTTGACCTTGGCGGTCGCGTTGGCCTGGTCGGCCACCGTCACGCTCTGCACGGTCAGCCTCGTCGTCGGCGAGAACAGGTTGCGCCGGACTTCCGTGGCGCAGCTGCCGCTCTTGGAGGAGCTCGTCACGGAGTTCGCGAGCTTCGGCGTGAAGATCTGCGTGCAGATCCGCTTGCCGTCACCGGCGAGGGCGGCGGCCTGCAGGTTGCCGAGCGCCGTTCGGACGGACGTCTCGTCGCTGGATCGCTGGTCGGTGGCGTCGCCGTCGGATCCGCCGCACCCGCCGGCTGCGAGCGCAGCGGACACTGCCAGCAGCGCGATGAGCGGTCGGCGGTCGGACGGGCTTGGGGTCGTGGAGGCGGGCATCTCGTGCTAGCTGCGCGCCATCACGCGATCGATACGCCAGGCGTCGGCCTGCTTGACGAGGTGCAGCGTCGAGACGTTGCCGTTCTGCTCGCGGATCACGGCAGTTCCGGCGTCGCCCTTGACGGTGATGTTGCGGTCGGCCGAGATCGACTCGCCGGGCTTGAAGAGGTTCTCCTTGACCTCCGCCGCACAGGATCGCTTGGCCGCCTTCTCGATCGAGCGCACGAGGCTCTTCGTGAACACGCTCGAGCAGATCTTGCGGCCGTCGCCTGCGTGGCTGGCCGTCTGCAGCGCGTCGACCGTTGCGAGGATGCCACGCTGATCGCCCTGCACGGCGCTCGACGTCTTGTCGTCGTCTGCTCCTCCGCAGCCCGGCAGGAACGCTGCGACGCACAGGCCGGCGAGGGCCAACTTGAAAGATCGCATCGCATCCGAGCGTACTGGCGCCTCCACGGGGTCTGGACGGAATGCCGACCCCGGGCGTTCACGTCCATGAACGGATGCGACCCGTCCGGGCCATTGCCGCACCCCGGGGCCATCAGGACCATGGGCGTCAGATTCGGCAGACGTTCAACACGGAGGTTGACACTGTGTCACGGCTTAGGGCGAACACATTCGCCGGTACAACAGCAGTCGCAGTTCTCGCGGCCGCAGCATTCGGGTCCACCGCAGAGGCGCGTACTGCGCAGACCAGAGTCGTCACAGCAGCAGCCGCCGACGGGCTGATCTACGCGTGCGTCAGCAAGGACACCTTGCTCGGCGACGCCGGCATTCCGCGGATCACGGACAGCAGCGGTCAGCCGCTGAAGGCCGGCTCGATCTGCCGCAAGACCGAATATTCGACGAAGGTCTTCTGGAACCAGGCCGGCCCGCAGGGCGCGACTGGTGCTACGGGGGCGACGGGGGCGACCGGGCTGACCGGTGCTGCTGGGGCCACTGGCGCGAAGGGTGCCACGGGGGCGACGGGGGCCACCGGGGCGACCGGGCTGACCGGTGCTGCTGGGGCCACTGGCGCGAAGGGTGCCACGGGCGCCACGGGGGCCACGGGGGCGACCGGGCTGACCGGGCTGACGGGTGCTGTCGGGGCCACTGGCGCGAAGGGTGCCACGGGGGCGACGGGGCTGACCGGTGCTGCCGGGGCCACTGGCGCGCAGGGTGCAACGGGTGCGACTGGCGCCACCGGCGCTGCCGGGGCCACCGGCGCTGCCGGGGCGAAGGGCGACACGGGCGCTGCGGGCGCTGCGGGCGCGAAGGGTGATACCGGCGCAGCCGGTGCTGCCGGCGCGAAGGGCGACACCGGCGCTGCGGGCGCTGCGGGCGCGAAGGGTGATACCGGTGCTGCCGGTGCTGCCGGCGCGAAGGGCGACACCGGCGCGGCCGGTACCGCCGGTGCCGCCGGTGCGAAGGGCGACGCGGGTGAGAAGGGTGCGACCGGCGAGGCCGGAACAACCGGTGCCCAGGGCATCCAGGGCATCCAGGGGATCCAGGGGATTCAGGGCGAAACCGGTGTGGCCGGTGCCGATGGCGCGAAGGGCGATCAGGGGATCCAGGGCGACGCTGGCGCCAAGGGTGACGCCGGTGCGACCGGTGCCGATGGCGCGGCGGGTGCCGATGGCGTCAAGGGCGACAGCGGCGCGGCAGGTGCCGATGGCGTCAAGGGTGACGCCGGTGACGCCGGTGCCGATGGCGCTAAGGGCGATCAGGGGATTCAGGGGATCCAGGGCATTCAGGGCGACAAGGGCGATGCCGGCGCGAAGGGCGACACGGGTTCGGCTGGTGCCGATGGCGTCAAGGGCGATACGGGTTCGGCTGGTGCCGATGGCATGAAGGGCGATACGGGTTCGGCTGGTGCCGATGGCATGAAGGGCGATACGGGTTCGGCTGGCGCCGATGGCGTCAAGGGCGATACGGGTTCGGCTGGCGCCGATGGCGTCAAGGGCGACGCTGGCGTCAAGGGTGACGCCGGTGCCGATGGCGCGAAGGGCGACACTGGCTCGGCTGGTGCCGACGGCGTCAAGGGCGATACGGGTTCGGCCGGTGCCGACGGTGTCAAGGGCGATACGGGTTCGGCTGGTGCCGATGGCGCGAAGGGTGACACTGGCTCAGCCGGTGCCGATGGCGCCAAGGGCGACGCTGGCGTCAAGGGTGACACTGGCTCGGCCGGTGCCGATGGCGCCAAGGGCGACACTGGCGCGAAGGGGGACGCCGGCGAGAACGGTGCCACCGGCGCTGCCGGTGCCGATGGCGCGAAGGGCGACCAGGGGATCCAGGGAATTCAGGGGATCCAGGGGATCCAGGGCATCCAGGGCGACAAGGGCGATGCCGGTGAGAAGGGCGACACCGGTTCGGCCGGTTCCGATGGCCTCAAGGGCGACGCGGGCGTCAAGGGCGATACGGGCTCGGCAGGCGTCGATGGCGCGAAGGGTGACACCGGTTCGGCCGGTGCCGACGGCGCCAAGGGTGACACTGGTTCGGCTGGTGCCGATGGCGCGAAGGGCGATACGGGTTCGGCCGGTGCCGATGGCGCGAAGGGTGACACTGGCTCAGCCGGTGCCGACGGCGCCAAGGGCGACGCTGGCGTCAAGGGTGACACTGGCTCAGCCGGTGCCGATGGCGCCAAGGGCGACACTGGCGCGAAGGGGGACGCCGGCGAGAACGGTGCCACCGGCGCTGCCGGAGCCGACGGCGCCAAGGGCGACCAGGGGATCCAGGGAATTCAGGGGATTCTGGGCATTCAGGGCGACAAGGGCGATGCCGGTGAGAAGGGCGATACGGGTACGGCCGGTTCCGATGGCCTCAAGGGCGACGCTGGCGTCAAGGGCGATACGGGTTCGGCTGGGGCCGACGGCGCTAAGGGCGATACCGGTTCGGCTGGGGCCGACGGCGCTAAGGGCGATACCGGTTCGGCTGGTGCCGACGGTGTCAAGGGCGATACCGGTTCGGCTGGGGCCGACGGCGTCAAGGGCGACACCGGTTCGGCTGGTGCCGACGGCGTCAAGGGTGACACTGGCGCGAAGGGCGATGCCGGTGAGAAGGGCGACACCGGCCTGACCGGCGTGGCCGGTGCCGAAGGCGTCAAGGGCGACAAGGGCGACACCGGTTCCGCCGGCGCCGACGGCGTCAACGGTGAGGCCGGCGTCAAGGGCGACGCCGGTGAGAAGGGTGCCACTGGCGACACCGGGGCGAACGGTGCCGATGGCACCAACGGCGTCAACGGCGTCAACGGCGTCAAGGGCGACACCGGCTCGGCCGGCGCCGACGGCGTCAACGGTGCGGCGGGCGTGAAGGGCGACACCGGTTCGGCCGGTGCCGACGGCGCGAAGGGCGACACCGGCGCGGCCGGTGCCGATGGCACCAACGGCGCGAAGGGCGACCAGGGTGAGCAGGGCCTTCAGGGGCTCCAGGGCATCCAGGGCATCCAGGGCGTCAAGGGCGACAAGGGCGACAAGGGCGCGACCGGCGATGCCGGAGCCACCGGAGCCAACGGAACCAACGGAACCGCAGGAGCAGCTGGCCCGGCCGGGACGTCGGGCGCCGTCGGACCTCAGGGTGCCACGGGCGCGAAGGGCGACACCGGCTCGACGGGTCCGCAGGGGCTCAAGGGCGACACGGGGGCCAAGGGCGACACCGGCGCAGCCGGTCCGGCCGGCACCACCGGCTCGACCGGCTCGACCGGCTCTGCCGGCACGACGGGCGCAATCGGTCCCCAGGGTCCGGCCGGGTCGGCCGGAGTCAGCGGCATCGAGATCGTCGTCGCGACGAGTACCTCGACCAGCGCCGACAAGGCGATCACCGCGACCTGCCCCGCCGGCAAGACCATCATCGGCGGCGGCGCGAGCAGCACGCTCGGCTTCACGGACAAGCTCGCGATCGTGGTCAGCGAGCCGGGCACGATCACATCCGGCAAGGCGACGACCTGGGTCGCCGAAGTGCATGAGATCAACAGCACGAACACCAGCTGGACCGTCAGCGCGAAGGCGATCTGCGCGACCGGCTGATCACCAACCAACCACGACCGGACCGCGCGACACGCGGTTCCAGGGGAGGGCGGCTCATGCCGCCCTCCCTTTTCGTGGGGCCGCCACATGAGGAGAGGGTGCGCCCGCGATGATCTAGGGTCTCGGGCATGTCCACCGAGGACGCAAAGACGCTCATCGAACTCGCCGTCGAGCGGTTCATCGACGATGTCCCCGCCCTCGCACCGCTGAAGCTCGTGTTCGCGGTCGAGCTGCGCGGCCGCCGCGATGTCCAGATGTACCGCGTCGAGCTGCCGGGCCCCGTCGTGACGAAGGGCATCGCCGAGGACGCCCGCGTGCGTGTCGAGATACCGCGCGCGTTCTTCAACGTCATGGCCAAGGAGGCGCACGTCGCCGACTGGCGCGATGCCTTCACGTACGGCCAGGCGAAGGCGACCGGCGTCGATCAGATCCTCAAGCTCATCGTCCACGTCGTCGAGAAGCAGGAGGAGCGTCAGCGCACGCGCCGCGCCAGGCAATGACGGGCCGGTGGCGCTGACTCGAGGTAGCGCCATCTCCATCGACCCCGCGCAGGCGCTCGGCGCGCTGGACGAGCTGCCCGCCGCGACGGTGCTGCTGGCGCCCGTGCGTGACGCGACCGGATCCGTCGTGGACCTCGTCTTCGACTACGTCAACCGCGGCGCCGGGGCGATCGCCCGCGTACCCGTGCGCGAGCTGGTCGGGCGCCGCCTGCTCGAGCTGCTGCCGGCGTTCCCGCCGCCGCTGTTCGCCAGCCTCGTCGCCGTGCTCGAGGACGGCGAGCCGCTGCGCACGGAGCTCGACTACACCGGCCGCTTCGCCGGGCACGAGCCGATCTCCACGTGCTTTGAGATCTCTGCGTCGCGTCTCGGCGACGGGCTGCTCGTCGTCTACGAGGACGTCACCGCGAGGGCCCTTGCTCGCGCGACCGAGCGCCGCTACGGCGCGGTACTGGAGGCGACGTCGGACTGGGTCTCGATCGCCGACCGGGACAACAACCTCGTCTACGTCAATCCGGCGGGCCGGCGGATGATCGGGATCGGCCTCGACGAGGACATCACCGGCCGGCGGATCGGCGAGTTCTCGCCGGCCTGGGCGCGCGAGCGCGTACTCGGCGAGGCGCTGCACGCCGCGCGCCGAGACGGCTCCTGGCGGGGCGATCTCGCGCGACTGCATCGCGACGGCCACGAGATCCCGGTCTCGCAGGTCATCGTCGCTCGCATGGCCGCCGGCGGCGAGGTCGACTTCTACGCGACGATCGCTCGCGACATGACGCGCGAGCGCACCGCCGAAGGGGCGCTGCGCGAGAGCGAGGAGCGCTTCCGGATCGCGTTCGAGCAGGCCCCGATCGGCGTGTCGCTGCTCGACCTCGAGGGCCACTTCGTGCAGGTCAACGACGCCTACTGCGCGACGGTGCAGCGCTCGCGCGAGGAACTCATGCAGCTCGGCCCGGTGGGGATCACGCATCCCGACGACATTGCGTTCACGCGCTACGCGATGGAGCTGCTCGTCGCAGGGACGGTGCCCGTGTTCCGGTTCGAGAAGCGCTACGTCGACACCGCCGGCGACCCGATCTGGGTGGAGATCAGCGCCAGCCTCTTCTGCGACGCCGAGGGACAGCCGCAGTACCTCATCGGCATGGTGCAGGACCTCGGCGAGCGGCGCGTCGCGCACACGCTGCAGCGCAGCATGCTCACGACCCAGCTGCCGGAGGTCGACGGCGCCGAGATCGCGGTGCGCTACCTGCCGGGCACGCGGCAGACGGAGGTCAGCGGCGACTGGTACGACGTCATCCCGCTGCCCGACGGGCGCGTCGGCGTCGTCATCGGCGACGTCGTCGGGCGCGGGATCGAGGCCGCCGCGACGATGAGCCAGCTGCGCACGGCGCTGCGCGCCTACGCGGTCGAGGGCCTGGAGCCCGCCGTCGTCGTCGCGAAGCTGCACCGGCTCGTCGACCACCTGCGCGTCGGCATGAGCACGACCCTCGTCTACCTGGACTTCGATCCGTTCACGCGCGAGATCCGCTATGTGAGCGCGGGGCATCTGCCGATCCTGCACGTGCCCGGCGGGGACGCGCCGTCGCAGTTTCTTCCCGGGGCGCGCTCGACGCCGCTCGGCACGGCCACGGCCGGCATGGGGATCCCGCAGGAACGGCTCGTGCTCGAGCCCGGCGACGCCGTCCTGCTCTACACCGACGGGCTCGTCGAGCGCCGCGACGACAGCATCGACAGCCGGCTCGAGCAGCTGCGTAGCGCGTTCGCCGAGGCACCCGCCGAGCTGCAGGCCGCGCTCGAGCACCTCACCGCGACGCTCGCGGCCGACGACCAGCTGCGCCCGGACGACGTCGCCCTGCTCGCGCTGCGCGTCGACGGCGCCGGCGACGTCGACGTTCGCGGTCGCGATCGCGCCGGCCGCCGAGCAGCTCGGCGCGCTGCGCGGCGACCTGCGCGCCTGGCTCGCGGAGGCGGGCGCGACCACGAGCGAGGCCGGCGACGTGCTCATCGCGGTGGGCGAGGCGTGCGCGAACGCGATCGAGCATGCGGGCGCCGACTCGGACAGCGCGATCGACGTTCGCGGGCAGCTCCTCGGTCGCGAGGTCGTGCTGCGCGTCCGCGACCACGGCAGCTGGCGGCCCGCCCCGGCGCGCTCCGACCGCGGCCACGGCCTGCGGCTCATGCGCGTCCTGATGGACGGGATCGACATCTCCAGCGGGCAGGACGGCACGCGCGTCGAGCTGCGCCGCCGGCTGGCGGTGCGGGCCGGCCTGGGCGTGTCGGCGGCGGCCGACGCCGGCGCGGGCGCGGTGGCGACGCTGACGTTCGCGCGCGAGCGCGACGTCACGGTCGCTCGGCTGAAGGGCGAGGTCGACCTCGACGCCGTCAGCGACCTCGGCCGCGCGCTCGCAGCCGCCGTCCACGACGGCGATCGCGGCCTCGTGCTCGACCTCAACGGCGTCGAGTACCTCGACAGCGCCGGGCTGCACCTGCTGCACGACGCCGCGCGGACGCTCTCGGCGCGCGGGCAGACGCTGCGCGTCGCGGTCGCCCCGGGCGCGGGCGTGTCGCGGCTGCTGGAGCTCGTCGACATCGCGCAGACCGTCGCGCTCGATGCGTCGGTGGCCGCGGCGGTCGACGCGCTCGTGCCGCCGCCGCTGCTCTAGCTATTCGAGGCTCGCGCCGCCGTCGTAGAGCTTGAGCACGCGCACCGCGTCCTCGCCGACGTCGAGGTGCGAGATGTCGAGGCACAGGCGGCACAGCACGCACTCGTCGACGTTGCGCTCGACGATCTCGAGCTTGCCGTCGCTCGGCTCGCGGTAGATGTCGACAGGGCAGACCTGGGTCAGATGGCCGGCGAGCTGCGGCTCGCCGGCGAGCGCGTCGTCGTCGACCTCGATGCCGATGAAGATGCCGTCGGTCCTCATAGCGAACTGCCTCCTCCGCGCACCCAGTCCGGGACGCTGACGCCGGGCGGCGGCTTGTGCTCGACGTGCGCCGGCAGCTTGGACTTCATGATGTCCGGGATCTCGGAGATCTCCTCGGCGACGGTGATGCCGGCGTCCGCGAGGCGGGCGATCTTCTCCGCCGCCGTGTCCTCCTTGCCCTCGACGATCGTGCCGGCGTGGCCGAAGCTCATGCCGGGCATCTCGTCCATGAAGCGGCCCGCCATGAAGGCGACGATCGGCATCCGGCAGTCGGTCTCGATGACCCAGGCCGCAAGCTCGGCCTCCATGCGCCCGCCGGGCTCGGTGTAGATGACGATGCCCTCCGTCTGCTTGTCGGCCGCAAAGAACGGCATGAGCTCGGCGTACGTCGAGCCGATGATCGCGTCGCCGCCGATCGAGACGGCGGTCGACTGGCCGAGGCCGGCGGCGGTCAGCGTCGAGGACATCTCGGTCGTCATGCCGCCGGAGCGGCTGATGACGCCGATCGGCCCATGCGTGTAGGCCTGCTGCGCGTTCTTCGCCGGCCCCCCGATGCCGCCCATCTTGATGACGTCGGGCACGATGATCCCCAGGCAGTTGGGTCCGATGATGCGCGCGCCGCGCATGCTCGCGAGCTCGACCATCTGGGCGACGTCGCGGCGCGGGATGCGCTCGGTGACGATCACGATGAGCCTGATGCCGTTCTCGATCGCCTCGAAGACCGCGTCCTTCGTGAACGCGGGGGGGACCGTCACGACGGAGCCGTCGATCGGGCCGCCGTGGGCCTCGACGCACTGCGCGACCGTGTCGTAGACCGGCACGCCGTGGACGTCGCGGCCCTTGCGGCCCGGCGTCACGCCGCCGACGATCTTCGCGCCGCTGGCGTAGTCCAGGCACTCGCGCGTGAGGTTGACGGCCTCGCGGCCGGTGATGCCCTGGACGATGAACGTCGTGTCGGGGCCGATGAGGATGCTCATCGCGAAGCGACCTCGTGGCCGCCGATCTTCGCGACCGCGCGGCGCGCCGCCTCGTGCATCGAGACCGAGCGGTCGGCGTACTCGATGCCGTACTTCTCGAGGATCTTGAAGCCCTCCTCCTCCCACGCGCCGGGGATCCGGAAGATCGCGATCTTCTCCGCGGGATCGAAGCCGAGCTCGAGGCAGGCCTTGATGACGCCGCGCGCGACGATGTCGACGCGGGTGTTGGAGACGATCGACATCATCACCGCGATCTTGTCGACGCCCGGCTTCGTGAGCACGAGCTTCGCCAGCCCGCAGGCCTTGTGGACCGACGGGTTGCCGCCGATCTCGCAGTAGTTGGCAGGCTCGCCGCCGTGCGCGCGGACGGCGTCGAACAGCGTCAGCGAGCCGCCGCCTGCGCCGATGACGAGGCCGATGTTGCCGTCGAACTCCGTGACGTTGCCCGCGACGCCGCGGTGGTCGGCGCCGTCGACCTCCTCGCCGGCGATCTCGAACGCCGTCGGCTCGCGCGCCAGGCGCGTCTCGTCCTTGCCGATGCCGAGCGCCTCGAGCAGCGTCCTTGTGGCGGCCGCGCGCCTCGCTCTCCATGTCCATGTGCGCGTCGAGCGCGACGAACGTGCCGTCGTGCATCTCGCAGAGCGGGTTGATCTCGGCGAGCACCATGTCGTTGTCGACGAAGAGCTGGGCGAGTCGCCGCACGATCGGCGTGAGGCGCTGCAGCGGCTTGCCGGTGACGCCGGTCTGCGCGATGCACTCCTTCGCCACGAAGTCCGAGATCGGCATGAGGTTGGAGATGTGCGCGCGCCCGACGTGGTCGGGATGCTTCTCGGCGACCTCTTCGATGTCGATGCCGCCCATGTCGCTGAAGAGGATCACGGGCTTCTTCGCGGTCCCGTCCCAGACGACGCCCGCGTAGTACTCCTGCTTGACGTCGGCCTTCGGATCGACGAGCACGCCGCGCGGCATGTGGCCGTTGATCTCCAGCGCGAGGATGTCGGACGCATAGCGCTCTGCCTCCTCGGGCGTGTCGGCGAACTTCACGCCGCCGGCCTTCATCCGCCCGCCGGTCAGCACCTGCGACTTGACGACCGTCGGGCCGCCGATGCGCTCGGCGATCGCCCGCGCCTCCGCGGCGTCGGTCGTGAAGCCGAAGTCCGTGACCGGGATGCCCGCGCGCTTGACGATCTCGCGGGCCTCGTACTCGAAGAAACGCATCTGCTCCTGACCTGCCGTTGGGACCGAACTCTCTCGGGGCGGGACCCTATAAGACCGGCGCCGCCCGATCGCTCGGCGTGCCGGTCAGGCCGGCGCGCCCTCCATCTCGTAGGCCTCCGCGAGCTCGGGGTCCTTCTTGGCGAGCATCTCGGCGAGGTCGACCATCACGCGGCACTGCTTCCACGTGGCGTCGTCCTGCATCTTGCCGTCGATCATGTGCACACCGCGGCCGTCCGGGATCGCCTCGATGACGCGCTTGGCGAACCGCACCTCTTCGGGCTCGGGCGAGAAGACCTTCTTGGCGATGTCGATCTGCACGGGGTGCAGCGACCACGCGCCGACGCAGCCGGCGAGGTAGGCGGCGCGGAACTGCGTCTCGCAGCCTGCGACGTCCTTGATGTCGCCGAACGGCCCGTAGAACGGCAGCAGGTCGCGCGACGTGCAGGCGTCGACCATGCGCCCGATCGAGTAGTGCCAGAGGTCCTGCATCGCGCTCGCGCGCGGCGCGTCGGGGTTGTCGGGATCGGGGTCCTCGATCGTGCGGTAGCCGGGGTGTCCGCCGCCGACGCGCGTCGTCTTCATCCGCCGGCTGGCGGCGAGGTCGGCGGGGCCGAAGCTCATGCCCTGCATGCGCGGGCTGGCGCTCGCGATCTCCTCGAGGTTCGTCACGCCGAGCGCCGTCTCGAGCAGCGCGTGGATGAGGATCGGGCGGTCGATGCCGGCCTTCGCCTCGAGCTGGGCGAGCAGGCGGTCGACGTAGTGGATGTCCCACGCGCCCTCGACCTTCGGGACCATGACGACCGACAGCTTGTGGCCGATCTCGCCGACGATCCGGGTGAGGTCGTCGAGCACCCACGGCGATTCGAGCGAGTTGATCCGCGTCCACAGGGCGGTGTTGCCGAGGTCCATGTCGCGGCCGACGGTGATGAGTCCCTCGCGCGCGGCCTCCTTGCGCTCGACCGGCACGGCGTCCTCGAGGTTGCCGAGGAGGATGTCGACCTTCTTGGCGATGTCGGGCGCCTTGGCCACCATCTTCTCGTTGGAGAAGTCGAGGAAGTGGATCATCCGCGACGGCGTCACGGGGATCTCGTGCACTGGGTCGGGCGCGCCGATCGCCAGCGGCTTGAAGAAGGCTCGGGGGTTCCTCACAGGGCGGCTCTCCAGGAATCGTCGGGGCGGCGTGCGGTCGCCCCGGAACCTATCGAGTCGGCGTGGCTCGGGGCCGTGATCTGTGTTGGTTTGGTCGTGGTGTCTGTTGTGGTGCGTTGGCGTGGTACCGGGTGCGGAGCGCGTGTAAACGGCATCGATGAAGGAGCGGCTGTCCGAGCCTCGTGGCGCGAGGCGCGTTTCGCACGCACGGTCGTGTCGCCTTCGGATCGCTATTCGATCGAAAAGCGACACGACCGCCCGGTTCCGCCCCGACCACCAGACGCCTGCTAACCTGACGTTTACGTAAGATGTCGCTTGAGATCGAGATCACGCCGAAGACGAAGCGCTCGCGCCGCCCCGGCGTCACGGCCGACCACGCCCACTACAAGTGGTGGGCGCTGTCCTGCACGAGCCTCGGGATGCTGCTCGCGACGATCAACTCGGGCACGCTGATCATCGCCCTGCCGGACCTCGGTCGCGCCCTGCACACGAGCGTCCTGCAGCTCGTCTGGGTGATCCTCGCCTACATGATCTCCTCGACCGTGCTCGTGCTCACCGCGGGCCGGCTGTCGGATCTCTTCGGGCGCAAGCGCGCCTACCTCGGCGGCTTCGTCGTCTTCGCGCTCGCCTCGCTCGGCGCCGGGTTCTCCGGCGACGCGACGCAGCTCATCCTCTGGCGCGTCCTGCAGGGAATCGGCGCCGCGTTCCTGTTCGCCAACGCCGCCGCGCTCGTCACCGACGCGTTCCCGCGCGAGCAGCTCGGCGTCGCGATGGGGACGAACACGATGGTCGCCGCGATCGGCCTCGTGCTCGGCCCGGTGCTCGGCGGCGGCCTCGTCGCGATCGACTGGCCGTGGGTCTTCTGGTTCAACGTGCCGCTCGGCCTGGCCGGCGCGGCATGGGGCGCGCTCATCCTGCGCGAGCTCGCCAAGCCCGACGAGGTCCGCGGCCTGGACGTGCCCGGGACGATCGTGTTCGTGCTCGGCCTGACCGGGCTCGTCTTCGGCATCTCGCGCGGCGGCCTGACCGGCTGGGGCGACCCGCTCGTCCTCGGCGGCCTCGCCGTCGGGATCGTGCTGCTGCCGGCCTTCGTGCTCATCGAGGCGCGCTCGCGCGCGCCGATGCTCGACCTCGACATCTTCCGCAACCGCATGTTCGCGGCCGCGACCGGCGCCGCCTTCATCAACGGCCTGTCGCGCTTCGCGCTGATGTTCGTCTTCGTCTTCTACTACCAGGGCGCGCAGGGCGACGACGCGATCACGGCCGGGATCAAGCTCGCGCCGCTCGCGCTCGGCATGCTCGTCGCCTCGCCGCTCGCCGGGATCTGGGCCGACCGCCACGGCTCGCGCACGCTCGCCGCGCTCGGGATGGTCGTCAGCGCCGCCGGCCTCGCGCTCATGACGACGCTCGACGTGCACACGCCCTACTGGCAGGGCATGATCTGGCTGACGATCGTGGGCATCGGCTCGGGCATGTTCAACTCGCCGAACACGGCAGCGATGATGGGCGTCGTGGCGCCGCAGCGCCGCGGCGTCGCCGCGGGCGCGCGGATGATGCTGCAGAACACCGGCGCGGTGCTGTCGATCGCGTTCGTGCTCGCCGTCGTGACGAACGCCGTCCCGACCGACGTCCTGCTGAAGATCTTCTCCGGCGTCGCTTCGGGCCTGTCCGACGCGCGCCTGGCGCCCTTCATCCACAACATGCACATCGCGCTGTGGGCGCTGGCGGCGACCTCGCTCGTCGGCGCCGTCGTGTCGCTGCTGCGCCCGCGCAGCAGCGAGGCGACGGTCACCCGCCCCGCCGTCGCCGCGCCCGAGCGGAGCGCCGCATGAGCGCGACCCAGGCGCAGGCGGGCCTGCGGATCGGCGAGGTCGCACGGCGCGCCGGTACGACGCCGCGCACGATCCGCTACTACGAGGAGCTCGGGCTGCTGCCGGCGACGCCCGAGCGCGACGCCGGAAGCCACCGGCTCTACGGCGAGCCGGACGTCGAGCGGCTGCAGCAGATCCTGCGCCTGAAGGACCTGCTCGGCCTCTCGCTCGACGAGCTGCGCGACGTCATCGAGGCCGAGGACGCGCGCGGCGCGCTGCGCGAGGAGTGGCACCGCGGCGAGGCCTCGCCGCAGCGGCGCGAGGAGATCGCGTCCGAGGCGCTGCGCTACATCGAGCGCCAGCTTGCGCTCATCGCGCGGCGGCGCGAGAAGCTCGACGAGCTCGAGCACGAGCTGACGGACAAGCACGCGCTGCTGCGCCGCCGCCTGGCCGAGCTCGCGGAGAGCCTGCACGCCACCTGATCTCGCCGTTCGGCATGATCCGCGGGCTGCTCGACCCCGCCGAAGGAGACCCATGAGCGACGAGTTCACCACCGACCAGGCCGAGCGCGAGGCGTCCGGCGCCCATCCCTACGGTCGCTACCTCGAGGAGTTCGAGGTCGGCGCGGTCTACAAGCACTGGCCGGCGAAGACCGTGACGGAGAGCGAGGACCACCTCTTCTGCCTGCTGACGATGAACCACCACCCGCTGCACCTCAACGACGTCTACGCCAAGGCGTCGCAGCAGGGCCGCAACGTCGTCGTCGGCCCGATGGTCTACTCGCTCGCGCTCGGCATGAGCGTGTCCGACGTCAGCGGCAAGGCGATCGCCAACCTCGCGACCGAGGAGCTCAAGCACCCGGCGCCGGTCTTCCACGGGGACACGCTGTTCTGCGAGTCCGAGGTGCTCGAGAAGCGCGAGTCCAAGACGAAGCCCGACCGCGGCACGGTGCGCGTGCACACCCGCGTGCTCAACCAGGACGGCGTGCTCGTCGCGGAGTTCAAGCGCCTCGTGCTCGTCCCGCGCAAGGAGCACGGGGTCCCGCCGGAGGGCGACGTGGAGTGACGCGGCACGTCGAGGGGGCGCCCGCGGGCGCCCCCTCGACGGCGTCGGGCCGGCGCTCAGCAGCTCGCCAGCAGGTGGAACGAGCGGTCCGCCGCGACGTCCGGCGGAGGTCGCCGTCCGCACCGTGACCGTCGTGTTGCCCGCGGCGACGGCCGGCGTCGCGGCGACCTCGCCGCCGGTCGCGTCGGTCAGCGTCGCCGACACCGCGCACTTGCCGAGGTCGCCCGTGAAGACGACCTCGTAGACGCCGCTTGCGGCGACGTGCGCCAGGCCGCCGGTGGAGGGCACGCCGCGGCTCTCGCCGAGCGTCCCGGCCGCCGTGACCTGCGCGAAGCGCGGCAGCAGGTCGGTGGAGTCCTTGCCGTCGACGGTGTCGGCGTCCAGGCCGGTCTTCGTGCGCGCGGCGCTGACGACCTGCGCGGCATCGAGGCCGTCGACGCGGTCGGCGTTCAGGCCCGTCGCGACGCCCGTGGCGTTCGTCGTGAACGGCTTCTTCGCATCGCCGCCGGTACCGACGGTGAAGAGCCCGCCGACGTCGCCGTTGCTGGACTGAAACTCGAAGGCGTGGCCGGTCGAGAGGTTGTTCGCGCGGATGCACGGGTTCTGCGGCGTGGGCGTGGCGGCCGAGCCGCCGGCCTTCGAGCGGCAGCCGTAGACGGCGCCGCCGCCGTCGGTCGAAAGATTGGACTGACGCGTGACGTAGCCGCCGGTGGTCGCCGTCGTCGAGCGGATGTTGCCGATGATCTTCGTCTCGGCGGTGGCCGTGCCGCCGCGCTTGCCCTGGCGCAGCACGTCGCCGGTGCGCGCGGCGGCGAACGGGCTGATCGCGACGACGAGTACGCCGGTCGCGAGCAGGACCGACCGCGTGCGGGGGGAGCGGTGGGCGAGCAGCCGGCGGCGTTTCGTGGACTCTTCCATGGATGCGACCTCTCTCTCGAGGGAACGGGTTCGTCCTCTTCACAACCCGACCCATCACTCACATCGAAGTTGCGCGACAATGAAGGCCGAACACAAAGCGAAGAGACGAGGAACGAGCGTGAGCGACACGACCACCGTGCCGACGAAGCAATCAGAAGCTCATCGAATGGGTCGACGAGATCGCGGCCTTGACGAAGCCCAAGGACGTCCACTGGTGCGACGGATCCGCAGAGGAATACGACCGCCTGACGCAGCAGCTCGTCGACGCAGGGACGTTCACGAGGCTCGCCGACGCCAAGCGCCCGAACTCCTACCTCGCGCGCTCGGATCCGGGTGATGTCGCGCGCGTCGAGGACCGTACGTTCATCTGCACCCAGACCGAGCACGACGCCGGCCCGACGAACAACTGGACCGATCCGGTCGAGATGCGCGAGAAGCTCAAGGGCCTCTTCGACGGCGCCATGGAGGGACGGACGATGTACGTCGTGCCGTTCTCGATGGGCCCGCTCGGCTCGCCGATCGCCCATATCGGCGTCGAGCTGACCGACTCGGCCTGCGTCGCGGTGAACATGATGATCATGACCCGCGTCGGCACCGGCACGCTCGACGTGCTCGGCGAGGACGGCGAGTTCGTCCCCTGCGTGCACTCCGTCGGCGCGCCGCTGGCCGAGGGCCAGGAGGACGTGGCCTGGCCGTGCAACGCCGAGAACAAGTACATCGTGCACTACCCCGAGACGCGCGAGATCTGGTCCTACGGCTCGGGCTACGGCGGCAACGCGCTGCTCGGCAAGAAGTGCTTCGCGCTGCGGATCGCCTCGAGGATGGCGCGCGACGAGGGCTGGATGGCCGAGCACATGCTCATCCTCAAGCTCACCTCGCCCGAGGGTGACGTCAAGGTCGTGACCGGCGCCTTCCCGAGCGCCTGCGGCAAGACGAACCTCGCGATGCTCATCCCGACGCTCGAGGGCTGGACCGTCGAGACGATCGGCGACGACATCGCCTGGATGAAGTTCGGCGACGACGGGCGGCTGTACGCGATCAACCCCGAGTCGGGCTTCTTCGGCGTCGCGCCGGGAACGGGCGAGGGCACGAACCCCAACGCGATGGCGACGGTCGCGAAGAACACGCTGTTCGCCAACTGCGCGCTGACCGACGACGGCGACGTCTGGTGGGAGGGCATGACGAAGGAGCCGCCCGCGCACGCGATCGACTGGAAGGGCAACGACTGGACGCCCGACTCCGAGACGCCCGCCGCGCACCCCAACGGCCGCTTCACGACGCCCGCCGCGCAGGACCCGGCGATCGCGCCGGAGTGGGAGGACCCCAAGGGCGTCGCGGTCGACGCGATGATCTTCGGTGGGCGCCGCGCGACGGTCGTGCCGCTCGTCACCGAGGCGTTCGACTGGGAGCACGGCGTCTTCATGGGCTCGACGATGAGCTCGGAGATGACGGCGGCCGCGGCCGGCGGCGTCGGCCAGCTGCGCTTCGACCCGTTCGCGATGCTGCCGTTCTGCGGCTACAACATGGCCGAGTACTTCCAGAACTGGCTCGACATCGGCAACCGCGACGGCGCGCAGCTGCCGAAGCTGTTCTACGTCAACTGGTTCCGCAAGGATCCGGACAGCGGGAAGTTCCTGTGGCCCGGCTTCGGTGAGAACAGCCGCGTGCTGAAGTGGATCTTCGAGCGCTGCGCCGGGACCGCACAGGGCGTCGAGACCGCGGTCGGGATCGTCCCCGCGCCGGACGAGCTGGACGTCGCCGGTCTGGACATCTCCGACGAGGATCTCGCCAAGGTGGTCGAGGTCGACGCCGAGGCGTTCAAGGCGCAGCTCCCGCAGATGCGCGAGTTCCTCGCGAAGTTCGGCGACGACCTGCCGGCCGAGATCAGCGGCCAGCTCGACGCGTTCGAGAAGCGCCTGGACGCGGCCGCATGATCGAGCTGTTCAAGCGCTGGCTGCGCCAGCGGCGCCGCAAGAAGGCGCGCAAGCGCTGAGTCGCACCGGGTTTCGGTGCCCGCGCCATCCGGTCGGATGGTGCGGGCACCGATCTTGTACCGATGTCGGTTTTGCTGTCGGGGTAACGACCTACCCTGGTCGTAGAGGAAAACTTGGGCCGCGACGCTGCCACGTCCGGCCCCGGCACAGGAAAGGCTGGCTTTCCCATGCACCCGCGACCCTACCCGTTAGTCCGTTGAGCAGCCAGCTTCGCTGGGAGCAATGCTGCGAATCGCCGGAGTGCACGAAGCCCGCGCGCTACGGCGATCTGTGCACGGCGTGCTTTCTCGCCGCCACGCCGGCGCGCCGCGCCGCCGAGCTGAGCGCAGACCGGCGTGGACCGCGCGAGATCGCGCCGGCCGGCGAGAGCGTGGTCGACCGGGCGGGCGCGGCCTGGCTGTGGGATCTCTGGGCCGCTTGAGCCCGGATCGTCGGGCTCATCTCGTCCGCCACGACGCTCACCAACGCTGTGACGAGCGCCGGCGTCAGCCTCGGCTCCGCGACGCTCACCACCACCTACACCGCGTCGCTGGTCACGGCGACGGTGTCGTCGCTCGGGCTGCGCCTGCCCGCAGGTAGGCAGTAGCAGGATGCAGTCCGCCGATCCCGCCGCGTGCATCGACACGATGCAGCTGCCGGCAGGCGACCAGCCGTTCGTGCACGCGTACGTGAGCCAGGCTGGGCTGGATGCCTACTACGAGGCCGAGCAGAACCTCGTCGCGCCCTTCGCTCCGTAGTTGCGGCGTGGCTCTACGTCGGCTCGCCGACCGCCTTGCCCAGTGCGGCGAGGCGGTCGTCCCACTGCTCGCCGACGCCGGTCATCCAGGCGATCGCGTCGGTCAGCGGCGCCGGGGTCGCCTGAAAGCGGGTCTCGCGGCCGACGCGCTCGGCGTCGACGAGCCGCGCGTGCTCGAGCAGCGCGAGGTGCTTCTGGACCGCCTGGCGGGTGATCGGCAGGCGCGCGGCGAGCTCGGTCGCCGTCGACGCCTCGCCTGACGCGATCGAGCGCAGCACCGCGCGCCGCGTCGGGTCGGCGAGCGCGGCGAAGACGGCCTGCTCCTGCTCCTGATCGATCCGGCTCACGCCTCGACGAGGTCCCCGGCACGCCGCAGGCGCTCGAGCGCGGGCTCCCAGTCGAGCGTCGTGAGCACGTGGGCGCGGCCGATCTCGAAGCTCGGCGATGCCGTCGCGGCCGCCGCGCTGCGCGCGCGCGGGCCGCAGCTCGCGCCGCCCGCCCAGGGCGAGCCGCAGACCGGCTGGCCGGCGTAGCCGCTCTCGACGACGACGATCCGCGTGCCGTCGGGGACGGCGACGAGGTCGAGCTCGACGAGCGTCGCAAGCGCGTCGGGCGCATGCCACCAGAACGAGAGGTGCTCGGCGGGGCGGACCTCCTCGACGGTCGCCCAGCGCGTCTCGCCGTCGCGCAGCGTCAGCTCGCCCGCGGCGCCCGGCTCGAGCTCGAGCGAGCCGTCGTCGGTGAGCCAGCGCTCGAGGTCTGTGACGGCGTCCCACGCCGTCTCGGGGTCGACGGGGAGGGTGATCTCGCGGGTGACGTCCATGGACGGCTCCTTCTTCGTGCAACTGATTGGTTGCATGCTACCGTGCTGCTCAAGCAACATGCAACCCGATGGTTGCGCAACCGTGAGAGGAGCCGTTCAGCATGCCCCTTATCCCGATGGTCGTTCAGCAGGACGGGCGCGGCGAGCGCTCGTTCGACATCTACAGCCGCCTGCTCAACGAGCGCATCGTCTTCCTCGGCCAGCCGATCGACGACGAGATCGCGAACCTCATCGTCGCCCAGCTGCTGCACCTCGAGGCCGCCGATCCCGACCGTGACATCGCGCTCTACGTCAACTCGCCCGGCGGCCAGGTGTACGCGGGCCTGGCGATCTACGACACGATCCAGTCGATCGCCTGCGACGTGCAGACGATCTGCTGCGGGGTCGCGATGTCCATGGCGGCGCTCATCCTCACGGCGGGCGCGCCCGGCAAGCGCCTGACGCTGCCCAACGGCCGCATGCTCATCCACCAGCCGACGGGCGGCTATCAGGGCCAGAGCTCGGACATCGAGATCCACGCCCGCGAGACGCTCGCCCTGCGCGCCCAGCTCGACGCGCTCTACGCGAAGCACACCGGCCAGAGCGCGGAGCAGATCAACGCCGACTCCGAGCGCGATCGCTACATGACGCCCGAGGAGGCCGTCGCCTACGGGCTCGTCGACCGGATCGTCGGGCCGCGCAACGGCGCCAACGGGTCGGGGTGATTCGTTCACCCCACACGCTGCCGCGAGTGCCGGCGTAGGCGGTGGCGCTGCCGCTTGCGAACTGCATCGGGGCCGGGCGACGAGGGGTGTGTCGAACCAGCGTCGCCCGGCGACGCATATTCGACACACCCCCCAAGACCCCACCGAAGAGACACGGCGCCCCGCGCTGAGCGCCACGAGGCCCGGGCCGAAACACGCTCGCGCCCATGGGTCGATGCTGTCAGCACGTGTCCTCAGCCGAGCTCGGCGATACGTTGCCGTGCATGGCAACGCAGACGCAGGAAGACCTCCACGAGGGGCGCGAATGGGCGTCGGAGCTGTATCGCATCTCCAACGACCAGTTCCACCGTGCGGCGGCGCTGGTCGATCTCGACGCGGAGTTCGTCACGCGGCTGGGCGAGCCGCGGCGCTCGCTCGTCGTGAACTTCCCCGTTCGGCTGGACTCCGGCCGCGTGCTGGGGCTGACCGGCTACCGCGTGCAGCACACGCTGACGATGGGTCCGACGAAGGGCGGCTTTCGCTACGGGCCCGACGTGTCGCTCGGCGAGTGCGCCGCGCTCGCGATGTGGATGACGTGGAAGTGCGCGCTGCTCGGCCTGCCGTACGGCGGCGCCAAGGGCGGCGTGCGCTGCACGCCGGCGGACCACAGCGTCGGCGAGCTCGAGCGGCTCACGCGCCGCTACGCCGCCGAGCTCATCCCCGTCATCGGGCCCGATCGCGACATCCCCGCGCCTGACATGGCGACCGGCGAGCGCGAGATGGCGTGGTTCATGGACACGTACTCGCAGATGGTCGGCCACTCGGTCTTCGAGATCGTCACGGGCAAGCCGGTCGTGCTCGGCGGCACGGTCGGTCGCCGCGCGGCGACCGGGCTCGGCGTCGTCTACGTGACCGAGGCCGTCTGCGAGCGCATCGGCCTCGACGTGCGCGAGGCGCGCGTCGCGATCCAGGGCTTCGGCAACGTCGGGTCGGTCGCCGCGGGCGAGCTGCACGCGATCGGCGCGCGCGTCATCGCGGTGTCCGATCACACGGCCGGGCTCGTCGATCCCGACGGGCTCGACATCGCGGCGATCTCGAGCTGGGAGGCCGAGCACGGCAGGCTCGAGGGCTATCCCGACGCCAAGCAGGTCGGTCCGAAGGACGTCCTCGAGGTGCCGTGCGAGATCGTCATCCCGGCCGCCGTCGAGCAGCAGATCACCGACGAGAACGCGGGCCGGCTGCAGTGCCGGCTCGTCGTCGAGGCCGCCAACGGCCCGACGACGCCCGAGGCCGACGCGATCCTGCGCGAGCGCGGCATCCTCGTCGTCCCCGACGTGCTCGCGAACGCGGGCGGCGTGACGGTGTCGTACTTCGAGTGGGTCCAGGACCACCAGCGCTATTCGTGGGACGAGCTCGAGACCGAGGAGCGGTTGCGGCGCCAGTTGCGCGCCGCGTTCGGGCGCGTGATGGAGGCCGCCGACCGGCTCTCCTGCGACTGGCGGCTCGCCGCGCTGTCGGTCGCGATCGAGCGGGTCTCCGAGGCGGCCCGGATGCGCGGCGTCTACCCGTAGGGCGTGACGGCTAGTGGCGTTCCTCGCCGGTCGCCGCCGGCGGGCGGGACTCCTCGGCGAGTGAGGTGATCGCAAGCATGCCGCGGGCGGCCTCCTCGAGCACGCCCGTCGCCTCGTCGAGCGAGCGGGCGTACAGCTCGACGAGCAGGTGGACGACGATCTTGTCGGAGTCGTGCTTGTGGAAGCGCACGTGCGTGAAGAACTCGCGCGTGCCGTAGTCGCCGAACGCCGCGTAGGACAGCGCGTCGCCGGCCTCCGGGCCCGAGCAGGTCTCGACGTCGTCGGCATCGACCGTGACGGTGCACGAGGCAACCCACGGCGTGCCGGCGATCATCCGCTCCCAGCGGTCCTCGATCGGCTCGACGCGGCCGTTGTGGAAACCGAGGTGGGGCTGATCGTGCATGCACTCCAGGCACTGCACGACCGCCTCCTGCAGTTCGTCGACCGGCTCGGCGCGCTCGCCGGTCTCGGGATCGATCTTGTGGATTCCCTCGTAGTGCACCTGGACCTCGAGGTCCGTCGACCAGCACCGATAGCAGCGCAGCCACGAGCGGGCTTCGTTTGCCTCCATGGGCGTCATGGTAGTGCGGCCGTCGTGACATCAGCCGAACGTGAACGCGAAGCCGCTCACGCCGGGGTCCAGGCGCAACGTCAGCGCGTGCTCGCCGGCCGAATCGAGCTTGACGAGGTCGTACGGGCGCCGGCGGCGGCCCCGGAGGCGGAGCTTGCAGGCCCAGGTAGCCTCCAGCGCGGGGAGGCGTGGAGCTGAGGGGAGATCGCTATGCGACGTTTGAGGACCGCACACCGCAAGCGCGGTCGCACATATGCTCGGAGGATCGCGACGGCTGCAGCGATCGTGCTCGCGGCATGGTCGGCTCCGGCGGCCACCGCACATGCCGCCGATGGCAGCGACTGCGCCGGTGCAAGCCCGTGCGGGCGCTTCGACGTCCCCGGCGCCCTGACCTACACGTGGGCATGGACGAAACACGCAGGGGATCACAACCCGCACTTCGCCAACTTCGGCGGCGAGGGCGGCAACTGCACGAACTTCGTCAGCCAGGTGCTGTACGCCGGCGGGATGGGATTCATGGGCGAGTACGGGCACGACAAGGGAGCGTGGTGGTATCGCGATGCCCTCGGCGCACCCGGCTCTGGGGTCACCTATCCGTACTCCCCTGAGCTGGAGCGCTATCCGATCCAGCGGGAGTTCACGTCCTCGTTCGTCAACGCCGACGAGCTGCCCAGACACCTGTACGAGTACGGCCTCGCTGACCCGGTCTCCGCCGATCCGCGCCAGTGGCGGCCGGGAGATCTGATCTTCGAGGACTTCTTCAGCCACCGCTCGCAGCGCTTCGACCACGCGCAGATCGTGTTCGCGCTTCGACGCGGGCAGCCGATCATTGCCCAGGAATCCGGCGATCGCACATACCACGACCTCCCGTGGACGATCGTGAGCGGACTCATCACGAGGCAGTACGGACGCTACGGTCGTGGGTGGAGCCTCGTGGTCCTGCGGCCGCGGTACAAATGGGCCAACGTGGGTGCGATCCGACGGAACCGCAACGCGTTGTAGCTCACGGTCGCACAGCGCGATGCCGCAGGGGCGGGGATGAGCTGACGTGTTCGGCGGCGCCGAAGTACTAGGCTGCCGCGCCTATGAAGAAGGTCGTCTCCGTCGTGACCGCGCCGTTTCGCGCGATCGGCCGGCTCCTGCTGAAGCTCCTGCGCTCGCTGCGCGTGCTCGGCAAGCCGTTCGCCAAGCTCGCCGGCCTGCGCGGCCGCGCGCGCATCGTGGCGCTCGCCGTGCTCGCCGTCATCGTGGTCGTTGCGGTGATCACCCTCAAGCCGGGCCCGAACGAGGAAAAGCAGGTGCGCGAGACGCTCGATCGCTACGCCGTCGCGTCGCGCGACAAGGACTACCAGACGCTCTGCGACGACCTCCTGGCATCCGAGCTCGTCGAGCGCATCCGCAGCGCCGGGCTGCCGTGCGAGGTCGCGCTGAAGACCGGTCTCGAGAACCGGCGCAACCCGACGCTGAAGGTGCTGGCGGTCGAGGTCAACGGCGACCAGGCGCTCGCGAGGGTGCTCGGCAGCGCCGTCGGCGAGCCGTCGGGGACCTCGACGTACCGCCTCGTCCGCGAGGACGGCAGCTGGCACATCGCGACGCCGCCTGGCTCCGAGACCCAGTCCACGGGCGCCGCTCCGTAGGGACCGGCGCAGGCTGAACGCCTCGTCGCCGGAGCTGAGCTACCGGCGCAGCACGACGTACACCGCCGCCAGCGCGAAGGCGATCTGGCCGAACGACGTCGCCGTGCCGAGGTTCGCGGCGCCTGCCAGCTCCGCGATCAGCGTCGCGGCGACGAACGCGCCGAGCATGATCGCGTCGCGAGCCAGCCGAGGCGCACGGTCCGCGGCGCCGGCGGCGGCCGGCTCACGCCGCCGCCCGCTGCTCGAGCGCGCGCGTGAGCGCCGGGACGTCGAGCGCCGCGTCCTGCTCGCCGAGCAGCTTCAGCGCGGCGCGCTGACCGCCGAGCGCGCGCAGCCCGCGCTCGCCGTGCTCGGCGACGAAGTCCGCGAGCGCGCTCGCGCGGCGCGCCGCAAGCCGGCGGGCGGGCACGTCGAGCCGGCCGCGGTGCTCGTCGAGCGCCGCGACGAGGTCGTCGAAGCCGGTCGCCGGCGGCAGCGAGCTGACCGCGACGACCTTCGTGTCCCGGGCGCCGAGCGAGCGCAGCGCGGCGTTGAGGTCGCGCCGCGAGCGCAGCGCGACCTGGCCGAGGTCGGCCTTCGTCACGACGAGCACGTCGGGGATCTCCATGATCCCGGACTTCAGGAACTGCAGGACGTCGCCGCCGCCGGGCTGCACGACGACGGCGACGGTGTCGGCCACCTCGGCGACCTCGGTCTCGGACTGGCCGACGCCGACCGTCTCGATGACGACGACGTCGAACGCGGCGGCGAGCGCATGGGCCGCGGCGCGCGTCGCGGGGGCGAGGCCGCCGAGGCGCCCGCCGGCGGCCATCGAGCGGATGAAGACCGCGCGGTCGGCGGGGTCGACGACGATCCGCGAGCGGTCGCCGAGCAGCGCGCCGCCGGAGCGCTTGGAGGAGGGATCGACGGCGAGCACCGCGACGCTGCGCCCCTGCGCGCGCCAGGCCCTGACGAGCTCCGACAGCAGCGACGACTTGCCCACGCCCGGCGGCCCGTGACGCCGACGACGTGCGCCGGCGCCTCGCCGCCGAGCGCCGCGGGGGAGACCCCGTGCAGCAGCGCGTCGATCTCGTCCTTGTGCCCGGGCGCGCGGCTCTCGACGAGGTTCAGCACCGCCGGCGCCGCGGAGAGGTCGCCGTCGCGCAGGCGCTGGCCGAGGTCGTCGCCGGTGGCGGGCATCGCGCGGACGCTAGCGGAGCCACGGCGGCCGGCGCGCGGCCTCGGCGCTCGTCAGCCGGCGTTGCGCAGGCTCGGATGCCCGGGCCCGGGCCAGGGCGCGAGGATCAGCACGAGCAGCGCGTCGTCGAGCGCGCGGACGGCATGGCGCTCGCCGGGCTCCCAGTGCACGAGCGAGCCTGTCGGCGCGCGCTCGGTCCGCTCGTCGGCGCTGACCTCGACGCGCGCCGCGGTGGACGTGCAGCCATGTGTGCTCGTGGACCTGATGTTCGTCGAGCGCCTCGCCGGCGGGCAGGTTGATCGCGACGATCCTCGCGACGCCGTCCTCGGAGTGCAGGACGACCGGGTGATGCGGCTGCGGCTCGATGCTCGGCGGATCCCAGAGATGCATGGCCGGTGGATACCCCGCGCCGTGTGCCGCAACCCCGCCCGCGTGCGTGAGGCGCGAAGAAACGTCGTTGCACATAAATCCTGCAGATCGGTGGACGTGCCTGCGGACGTACGCGGGTAAAACCGCGCTCGCGGTCACCTGACCGTCGTGGCGCCGATGCAGATGCGTCGACTATCGAGGGAGGAGCAGGGCCATGGACACGAACTCACCGCGCCCACGTCGCCGCGTCCTGAAGCAGCTGTGGTTCTGGGTCCTGATCGCGATCGTCGCCGGCACGGCGTTCGGGCTCGCCGCGCCCGCGCAGGCGGAGAACGCGAAGTGGCTGGCCGACGCCTTCCTGCAGCTCGTCAAGACGATCACCGCGCCGGTGATCTTCCTGACCGTCGTCGTCGGGATCTCCTCGCTCGGCAGCCTCGCCAGGGCCGGTGGCCTGGCGGCGCGGGCGCTCGGCTACTTCGTCGTCGCGACGCTCGTCGCGCTCGCGCTCGGGCTGCTGGCGGCGAACATCGTGCAGCCGGGCGCCGGGTTCTCCGGATCGCCGTCGAGACCGCCTCGGGCGCGGCGAAGGAGAGCATCGCCGAAGCCGGGCAGGCCGGCAGCGGGGTCGTCGGCTTCATCACCAACGACCTGCTGCCGACGAGCTTCGTGCAGCCGTTCGCCGACAACGAGGTGCTGAAGGTCCTCGTCCTCGCGATCCTCGTCGCCGCCGCCATCTCCGGGCTCGCGCCGGCCCTGCGCGAGCGCGTGGTCGGCGGGTTCGACACCGCCAGCAAGATCGTCTTCGGCGTCATCCGCCTGATCATGTGGACGGCGCCGCTCGGCGCCTTCGGGGGCATGGCGTTCACCGTCGCGCAGTTCGGCGGCGGCGCGCTGAAGCATCTCGGCCTGCTGATGGTCACGTTCTGGGGCACGGCGGCGGTCTTCGTGCTCGGCGTGCTCGGCCTCGTCGCGCGCCTGAACGGCTTCTCGATCCTGAAGTTCATCCGGCTGCTCAAGGACGAGCTGCTGATCATCGTCGGCACGTCGTCCTCCGAGACGGTGCTCCCACGCCTGCTCGTCAAGCTCGAGCGCGCGGGCGCGTCGCGGCAGAGCGTGGGCGTGGTCCTGCCGACGGGGTACTCGTTCAACCTCGACGGCACGTGCATCTACCTCACGCTGGGCGCGCTGTTCATCGTGCAGGCCTCCGGTCAGGACATGGCGCTCGGCGAGCAGATCGCCCTGGCCGGGCTGATGGTCCTCACCTCGAAGGGGGCGGCCGGCATCACCGGCGCCGGGCTCGTCACCCTGACCGCGTCGCTGCAGGCCTTCGGCGGCACGTTCTTCTCGGCCGAGTCGATCGCCGTCGGCATCGCGCTCGTGGTCGGGATCGACCGGATGATGTCCGAGGGGCGCGCGCTGACGAACGCCATCGGCAACGGTGTCGCGACGATGGTCGTGGCGCGCTGGCAGGGCGAGCTCGACGAGGAGCGCTTTCACGCGGTGCTCGACGATCCTTCCCTGGCGGACCCGGCGTTGGAGGCGGGCGACGACGCTGCGACGGCGGACGCCGAGCCCGTCGCCGGCGGGCGCCGCGCGGCCGAGCCGGTCACGGCGTGAGGAGGCGCCGTGACCGCCGGACTCTGCCTCACGTTCTTCCGTAGGCCCGCATGTGCGCACGGGGCGTGCACACGCTCAGGTCGTCGCCGTAGTTGACCGGCTTGCCCGTCCGCGCTTTGCGGTCGTGCTGCCGGCGAGCCGGTCGAAGTGCTCCAGCGCGAGGCCCGAGCCGACCGCGACGCAGGTCAGCGCCGACTCGATGACCGTGGTCGCGATCTGGGTCTCGGCCTCGACGAGGTCGGCCAGGCCGCGCAGGAGCGTGCCGCCGCCGGCAAGCAGGATGCCGTGACGGGCGATGTCGCTCGCAAGCTCGGGCGGGGTGTGCTCGAGCGTTTCGGTGATCGCCGCGAGGATCTCGCGCAGCGGCGTCCGCAGGGCCTCGCGGACCTCCTCGCTGTGCAGCGCGACCTCGCTGGGCAGCCCGCTGACGATGTGACGCCCGCGTACCGGGAACGTCATCTCGTCGGCGAGCGGATGCGCCGAGCCGATCGCCAGCTTGATCGCCTCGGCCGTGCGCGAGCCGATCACGAGCTGATGTGCGCCGCGCATGTAGTGGCCGAGCGCCTCGTCCATCTCGTAGCCGCCGACGCGGATCGAGCGCGACAGGACGACGCCGCCAAGCGAGATCACCGCCACCTCGCTCGTACCGCCGCCGATGTCGACGATCATCCGCCCGATCGGCTCCTCGATCGCCACCCCCGCTCCGATCGCGGCGGCGATCGGCTCCTCGATCAGCTGCACGCGCCGGGCGCCGGCGGCGAGCGCCGCCTGCTCGACGGCTCGCTGCTCGACCTCGGTGACCCCCGAAGGCGCGCATACGATCAACCGAGGGTGAGCCCAGCGCCGATCGAGCACCCGCGCGATGAAGTACCGCAGCATCTGCTCGGTGACCTCGAAGTCGGCGATCACGCCGTGACGCAGGGGACGAACCGCCGAGATCGTCGCCGGCGTACGTCCGATCATCCGCTCAGCCTCAGCACCGACGGCATGTACCTGGCCGCTCTCGGTGTCGATCGCGACCACCGACGGCTCTGCGACCACGATCCCCTCACCGCCGACGTACACGAGCGTGTTCGCCGTACCGAGATCGATCGCGATGTCATGGACCCCGAGTGTGGGGCCGATCCGCCGCCGCGACGTCGCGCCTCGGGAGCGATCTCTGCCAAAGCGCACTCAGACAGCGTGGCACACGCCGCCCGTGGGCCGCGCTACCCGGCCGTCCGCCGAACGGACCGTGCCTATCAGGTCGACCCCGCCGATGGGTGCCGCGGCGCCGGTGCGTAGCTGGCGGCGGCCGTGGGGCCACCCGTGCACGTTCTCACGCAGAGCAGAGGGCATATCTATCGGTCTCCACCTTCGGGGCCCGTTGCCTGAGCTTCGACAAGGGGCCGGCTCGTCTGCGCGCGTTCAGTGATCGCCCCGCTAGGGCAGGTCGCGCGTGAATGTGCTCCCGCCCTCGAGCGGGCGGTAGATCTGCTTGAAGTCGAAGGCGTAGTCGAAGTCGTCCTTCTCGGAGTCTCTGGCGCCCTCGACGTCCACGTTGTGCACGATCACCAGTTCCTCGTTGACGTGGGAGGCCTGGATCAGGCAGATGCCCGACGGCGCCCAGATCCCCGAGCCGCCCCAGAAGGGGTCACCGGTCACGCCGTGGTTGCCCACGGCGTTGCACGCGATCGTCCAGATCTGGTTCGTCGCCGAGGATGCCGGCATCACGTAGTCCCACAGTTCGCCGTAGTAGTGGTCGGTACGCAGGTTCATGGCGGGGTAGTCTCGGCCCCCGGCAGCCCGCCACGACGCGATCTGCACGATGGCGTCCACTTCCTCCACCATCGAGTACTCGCGCAGCAACTCGCTGAAGAGGTAGTCGTAGCACGTGGTGAACCCCAGTCGGCCGTGCCGGGTCTGCAGGACCAGGCGGTCGTCGCGACCGCTTTCGGTGTAGCTCTTTCTCGATCCCCGGGAGAAAGACCTTGTCGTAGGTGTTCTCGTCGGCCAGGTAGTCGGCGTCGCGGCCGACGGCGAACGTGCGGTTGAGAAAACGGTCCTTCTCCTTGGCCGCGACGAGGTTGTTGAGCACGATCGCCTCGAGGTCGCCGCCGATCAGGGGCTGCAACTCGCTCTGGATCCAGTCGCGGTGGTTCTCGGCCACCGCTTCCTGCATGTACGCCAGGCAGTCCGCACGCTCGTCCCAGAAGTACCCCGACAGGCAGAACTCGGGGAACACGCCGATGTTCACGCCGCGCTCCTTGAAGATGCTCGCGGCCCGCAGGATCTTGTCCTTGTTCGCCTCGATGTCCGGGACCTCGGCGTGGATATTGGCCAGTCCCACCGAGAGCTTCGACTCGTCGTCGCAGTAGCTGCGCTCCGTGACCACGAACCCGTCGATGCGCTTCATGGCTCCTCGCTTTGATCGGTCATGGGCCTACCGGTCCCCGACACCGCGGGCGACGGATCAAGCCTGACCGTTTGACGCGCGTCAGTCGACGCGTCGCTTGAAGACGATCACGTGACCGTCCTTCTCGCGGTGGAGGTTGACGCCGAGGAAGACCGTCGCGAGCTCCCATCCTTCAGCCCCGAGCCGCGAGAGCTCCTCCTGAAATTTCTCGCGGTCAAGCTCGTCGCTCTGGCGGCCCATGAAGCCGTGCGTGATGACGGTGGTCGTGTATTCCCAGGTGCTCATGCGCGCAGCCTAGCCCGATGTCGCGAACCCACGATCTCGGGGTACCATGGCCTGAGGTCATGCGGCTGGGGGCTCGGCTCTTTACGTGGTATGTGGTGCTGACCCCCGACGCCGTCTCAGCGAGATCCTGCTCTCCCAGATACATCAAGGTCGACGAGGCTGACAAATGACCAGTCTGCACAGGGCTTCTGGACCTCATGATAGGATATTTATATGCAATCCCCGTGGAGTTCAGGCCTAATTCGTCACCTAGAACCTGAACCTCCTCCACCTCCTCCATCGCTGGTACAGAGACTGAAGGTTGTCACGCCGGTGGTCATAAGTTTCAGCCTGCCAGTAGTAGGTGGTGGGTCCGCAGTTGGGCTGCTAACCCATTCCTGGGAGCTCGGAGGAATAGCGTCCGCAGCCATATTTGCAGGACTACTTGTCTTCCCCCAGGCGGAACCTAACAGCCGCGGCGAACGCGGCGGCTGGTTTTCCGGTGTCTGGGATGACAGTGACGGTGGTGACGGTGACGGCTGACTCCTCACCGTCATCAGTCGCTCTGCCCGACGAGCAGCGCGGTCGCCGCAGCCGGCATAGTGCCGGTCATGCCCAGAGCGGCAGTGACCATCGAGGGCGCGACGCTTAGCCTCGGCCCTCATGGACCAGTGGGGATGGGACCTGCTGCGGCCCTGGCTGGCGTACCGCGTACAGATCCCCGTCGGTCCGCTGTTCTGCGTCATCGACGGTCGCACGCGCGGCCGGCCGCTGACGACGACAAGTGTGCGCCAGCAGCTACGGCGCACCGCCGCGAAGGCCGGCGTGCGGCGGCGCTTCGCGCCGCATCAGCTGCGTCACGCACACGCCGTCGAGATGGCAAGCGAGGGCGTGCCGTTGAATGTCATCCAGCGCCAGCTCGCACACGCCAACCTTGGGGTCACGTCCGTCTACCTACAAGGCATCGACAGCGCCGAGATCATCGACACCGTCCACTCGCGCCGCGCACCGATGATCCCGCCAGCGCCGGTCTGCGCCAACCCCGATAGCGCCCGGCCGGGCGCCGCTCGTCTGCGCGAGGAGTGGCGCTGTCGGCTGAGATGCCCGCATGTGTGGCAGGCTTCCTCGACGCTTGGACTGGGTCTTTGGGACCATCGGCGTATGGCAGGCGAGGAGTGGAAAGCGGCTGAGCACGCCAATCGCTACTTGGCTTTGGCGGATGAGGTTCCCCACCGCGCGGAGGGAGAGGCGGTCCTTTCTGAGCAGGTGCCTCGCGACGCGCGTCGCATCCTCGATCTCGGGACGGGTGACGGTCGCCTGCTCGCCCTTCTCCGAATCGACCGTCCCGCCGCGTTCGGTGTGGGCCTTGACTTCTCCGAGCTCATGCTCGACGCGGCACATGAGCGCTTCGCCGCCGTCAAGGGCATCCAGCTCATCAAGCATGACTTGGCTGACCCCTTGCCGGCGCTTGGGCGTTTTGACGTCATCGTCTCGTCGATGGCGATCCACCATCTTGAGCACGAGCGCAAACGTTCGCTGTACGGCGAGGTCTTCGACCTGCTGGAGCCCGGCGGGGTCTTCGCGAACTTCGAGCATGTGGCGTCGGCGACGCATCGTCTGCACCTGGCGTTCTTCGCGGCGATCAACGAACCGCTCGAGCACGAAGATCCCTCCGACCGCCTGCTTGATGTCGAAACGCAGCTCGGCTGGCTACGGGAGCACGGCTTTGATGACGTCGACTGCTACTGGAAGTGGCTCGAGATGGCGCTACTCGTCGGCGTCAAACCCGACAACTCACGCTGACCCGATCAGCCGATCGTCGGACCCGCGCCAACATCGCGGACGCGGTCGCGTTGCACCACCCAGTTCCTCCTGACAACCCGTCCGCTCACGGACCGATCCGACACTCTCGCCCCGCCTAGGTGGCACTAGGTGTGGCCCCCGGAGCGGCAATGCATTTCGCGCAGACGAGTGGCGCTCCGGATCGGCCGTTGTTCGGCCGGCTAACCGGAATGGCGCTACTCGTCATACCCCACCCGAGTACCGCTGGCTCGCGGGACCCGGCAGCCGATGTCGCTGCGCGGAAGGGATCCTCGGCGCTCTGGCCGGCGCGCCTGGGACGCGAGTTCAACGCCTGAACCTGAAGAGGCGTTGGCCGCGTTGGAACGGCTGAGCCGGTCCGACCAGCCGTGCGGCCCCGACACCGAAGAGCGGCGCGTCGGGGACCACGAGCGCCCGCGGTTCAAACCCGGCCTCGACGAGCCACCCCTCGATCGTCGCGATGATTCCGACCGGCCGCGGATTCCGAGTCCACAGCACCCACGCGCCCGTCGCGCACAGTCGCGGAAGGAACTTCAGCGTCAGCTCGATCTCATCGTCAGAGATGTTGCCTAGCACACCGCAGACCAGAACGACATCCGCCGGGCAGGCCCCTGCATAGACGTCCGACGAGCCCGCGTCAGCTTCGAGGACCTCAAGCCCGCGGAGACCGGCGGCGCCGATCGCCGTGCGGGCAGCGGCGGCGTTATGAGGATCGCGCTCGACGAGTCGTCCGACGAGATCGCTTCCGCGGCGGTGACGGCGGGCGACGCTGATCACATCGTGGCCCTGCCCGGCGCACACGCTGATGACCCGCAGCGGCCCATCTGGGAGCTCGTCCAGTGCTCCAGCGAGCAGATCGCGCACCACGACCAAACGCAGGTGCAGGCGCGAGCCGAGGCGCTCGTAATCGTCGTGCCAGCCGACGTAGTCGCGAAGATTCATCGACGCAGTATCCAGCTCAAGCCACCCCGTCCCGCTTGCGCTTTGCGCGAAGAGGAGCGCTCTGCGAGCGCGCGCATAGAGCGCTCCGCCGGCACGCGATAGCGATACTGCGCGTGATCCGTAGCTCGTTGCGGCGGACCGGCTCCTCGGGTGAGCAATCACGCTGGCCCGCGGTGACGACGTGCGCTCCTTGCTTGCTGATCGGGCTCGATCACGGGTGCGCCGCGAAGACGTGGGCGACGGCTCCGCCGCTGAAGGCGGTGGTGCTGATCGGCTCGATGGTGAGCGGTGCGGTGAAGAGTCGCTCGCCTGCGCCCAGGACGACGGGGTGAACGACGAGCCGGTACTCGTCGATCAGGCCCGTCTGGACCAGCGCGCGGGCGAACCGCACCCCGCCTTGGGCGAGTAGGTATCCGCCGGAGCGCTGCTGCTTGAGCCGCGTGACGGCCTTGGCCAGGTCGCCGGCGGCGATCGTCGTCTCGTCCCAGTCGGCGGATGTGAGTGAGTTTGAGAACACGACCTTGGGGATTTGGTTCATCGGCCCTGCGAACGGCCCGGAGGCGCCGGGCCAGTAGGTGGCCCACGCCGTATAGGTGGCGGCACCCATGAGGTGCGCGCCGGCGTTGCCGACGGTCTCGACTACCCAGCTGGTTGAGTCATCGGAGCGACCCGCCGCGACCCAGTTGCTGCTGCCGTCGGCCGGTGCAACGTAGCCGTCCAGCGAGACGGACATCTTCAGGACCAGTGAGACCATGTTGCTGCTTTGTTCCGGGATGGATGTCATGGCGTCATGGACTCGGCCCACCTCGGAAACTCATCGGCCGTTGGCGTCGATGCGCAGGCTTGGGCGCTGACCTCGACGACCTGGAGGCGTTGCGTTTGTCGGCTCGAAACCCGGTTGAGCACTGTCTGGCCGACACGCCGAGTTTGCGTGCGGCGGCGTTCAGAGGGGGTAGCCGTCGGGGACGTCGGGCTTGAACTTCGCGCGGATCTCGTCGATCAGCTGGATGCGCCAGGACGCGTGCGAAATCACTGACCGGTGGAACTCGACGCCGGGTGATGTCACGACCTCCGTAGTTCGGCGGCTGCGTCGGGCGGGATCGGCTCGTCGTCGCCGTTTACCTCAGGCAGTTTCCGGGCGCGCTCGGGCCAACGGGCGCCGCATGTCCGTCTGCATCACTTCGGGCTGTGGAGCACCTCGCCACTCTTGTAGGGACGCGCATTGCTGAGCGCGTCCTTGCGCTTCGGGAGCAGCTTGAAGAGGTTGGGGTACTTCGTCGCCGAGGGCTCGAGATCTTTGTGCGCCCATTTGTTGGTCCACTTCTTGAGGTGCCACTGGGAGGCATGGTGGGCCGCAGTCGAGGCGCCCGTGGCATCCGCGTGGTAGTGCGCGACGAACGCGATCACCGTGTCGGGCTTGTCCTTCTCGCGGACCGAGAACTTGACCTCGACCGTATCGCCTTCGAGCTGAAGCGCGTCGCCGACGACGAGGTCGATCGCGTTCTTGCCGAGCAGCTCGTCGACCTTGTCTGCGAGGTTCCGGATGTAAAAGTGGTTTGTGTGCTGCATGAGCTCGAGCGCAACCTGCGAGGGCGGCGCGACGGGTTTTGCCTCCGGCGGTACCGCTATTGGCTTCAGCGGCGGGATCCTTCGCTGTTTCTCAGGAACGACCCTGTCGTAGCCAGCATGCTCGGGCGCCCGCGGATCTGGCTTCGCGCTGGGCGTCACCTCGATGAGGACCCATTCCTTCTCAGTGGATTGAAGGCTCTTGAAGTACAGCGTGTTGTCGTCGGTCTCGACATACAGCTGCTTCGGCCCGCCCGGAAACACATAGGCCAGACCCTCCTGCCCGCGCGTCGTCTGAGGTCCCTCGAATTTCTCCACCATCCGTTGGAGCCTACGTGCTTCCAGCTGACGCGGCGCCGGTGTCGGTGCCTGTCGCACCGCGCCGTCAGGAAGCACGCCGATGAGAGTGGCGCGAAGCACGCGGGTGAGAGCTAGACGAAGCATGCACTGAGAGTGCCGTGGCGACCGGGACGCTCAGGCGCGCTCTCGTCGACGCGACGCCTGGCCCCTGATCCGGAGCTGGGCTCTGACGGGCGAGTTCATCGTCTCCTCGACAGAACCCGAGTCAGGGCTCTAGGACACGTAGGCCTTGCGCACCATGGCGGCCGTCCATCGGTTTGTACCGTGGGCCGGGGGACACCCTTGCTGTTCAGAGCCTCGGCGATCTCGACGAGGGACTTGCCTTTCGCGAGCAGCGTCCGGATCTGCGTCCGCCATCCATAGTCCCGGTTGTTGCACCAGATGTGGGACAGTCGAACGTTCTCGGGGACGAGATGCCCGCCGCCAGCCGAAGCCCGCGTAGGCGACCGGCGGCAGGTCGCGGTCATCATTGTGGGACCTCACGGAGTTGGAACGATCCGCGACAGCGAAATGAAACGCTAACGACAGCGAACTGAGACGCAGCGTGCGCGCTCCCGTTCACGCCACAGGCGAGAGCAGCGTGGGGGAGAGGCCAATCGGCCGGCCGTACGTGAGCGATCCGGGATGACAGGCCGAGTGCTGCTCGGGGGAGAACGCGCGTCGGCTTCGTCGGACTACTGCCTGGCATGGAGGCTGTTGCATAAGTGGGTTGGTGTCGTCCGAGGGGTTTAAGACGATGCTGGGATGTCGCAGAGCTTCTTGGGGTGTGATCGCGGGCAGGCGTTCTTGTTGCCACCGAGCCTGGATGAGTGGCTGCCGGGCGATCACTTCGCACGGTTCGTGATCGCCGCGGTCGAAGCCATGGATTTGGCCGCGTTCTACGCCGGTTACCGCGCCGACGGCTTCGGCCGACCGGCGCACGATCCGTCGATGATGGTCGCGCTGATGGTCTACGCCTATGCGCGCGGCCAGCGGTCCTCGCGCGTGATCGAGCGCGGCTGTATCGAGAACATTGCCTTTCGTGTGATCGCGGCTAACCGGGCGCCGGACCACTGCACGGTCGCGCGGTTTCGTCAGCGCCATGAGTCGGCGCTGGCGGAGGTGTTCGGTGAGGTACTGACGCTCTGCGCCGACGCGGGTCTGGCCGGCGTCGAGGTGCTCGCGGTGGACGGCACGAAGGTGCACGCCAACGCGTCTGAGCGCGCGACGCGCGACTACCGGCAGCTCGCCGAGGAGATCCTGCGGGAGGCCGGTGAGGTCGACGCGGCCGAGGACGAGCAGTTCTGTGACCATCGCGGCGACGAGTTGCCGCCCGAGCTTGCGACCGCCAACGGTCGGCGCAAGTGGCTTGATGCTGCCAAGCGCCGCCTCGACGCCCAGCGTGAAGCCGAGGCCCGGCCGATCCCCGCGCCACGTCCCGCGCGTGTGAAGGAGGCCAAGCGCCGCCTGGAAGAAGAGCTGTGGACCGAGCAGCGCGCCAACGACGCCTACGAGGCTTACCGGGCGCGCGGCGTAATGCGCGACGGCCGCCGGTTCGGTTCGCCGGCCAAGCCCTACACGCCACCCCAGCAGCCGGTCGGGAAGATCAACGTGACCGATCCCGACTCGCGCAACGTCAAGACGCCCCGCGGGTACGTGCAGGGCTACAACGCCCAAGCTGTCTGCAACGAGCAGCAGATCGTGGTCGCCGCCGAGGTCTCGGTCAGCTCCGCGGACTTCGGGCTGATGGGCCGATGATCACCAACGCCGAAACCGAACTCGCCAGGGCTGGGGTCACGGCTGAGCCCGGGGTCGTGCTCGCCGACGCCGGCTACTGGCACGGCGAGCAGATCGACGAACTGATGGGGCGCGGCATCGGGGTCCTCGTCCCGCCCGACGCAAACAAGCGCAAGGGAACCCGGCCGGGCTGGAACGGCGGCCGCTACGCATTCATGCGGCGCATCCTGCAGATCGAAACCGGCGCCGCTCTCTATCGCAAACGCCAACAGATGATCGAGCCGGTCTTCGCCGACACAAAGTTCAACCGTCGCATCGACCGCTTCCAGCGCCGCGGCCGCTCAGCCGCCCGCTCCGAATGGCGACTGATCACCGCCAGCGGCAACCTGCTCAAGCTCCACCGCCATCAACTCAGACTCGCCGCGCCCTGACCGAGCCGGGGGCAGACGCCCCCGCGGACGACCGGCACCTGCACGAGCACGGCCGCAACCAGCAGCCGCCTCACCCGCACCGCCCGGGCCCCCAGCTCACCACGCCACAACCCAACGCGCCCACGCCCTTTCGCAACAGCCTCCATGGAAACCAGAAGCGGAGCGATGGCCTTGTACCCCGGGGCGACTTGAGGCGCTGGCTGAGCCTGACCGACCAGGACCCCATGGGCCACGTCGGCGGCTCGTCTAGGTGTAGTTCCTGAGCCTGCGGATCAAGTTCGCGAGCATGATGGTCGCGTCAGCGGCGAGCCCCGCATCGCGCCTGCTCGGCGTGGTGCGATGTTTGATCGCCTGCGCTGCCTCGATGGTTGCCCGCACGAGCTTGCGTACCTCTGCATTCTCCCGGACCGGCCAACTCGACCTCGACGACGCGGTCCAAACGGTCCTTTGTCTTGGCGACTGGCGGCTCTGACGCATCCGGCCGCAGGTGGCGCGCGGCGTCATACGCGGCGGCGCTGATCGCTTCAATAACGATTACACAATCGTTGCCAACGTTCCTGTAGTCCTGCGGAGTAGTCGCCGTTTGGAAGTGGCGGCGGAGCTCGGCGACCTCGGCGTCCACCTTGGTCCACCCGGTGCGGCCCCGCGGGCTAACTGCCTCGGCGAGCGACGACGTGAGCGATCGCGACTCCAGATCGGCCAGCTGGTCGTGCAGCGCATCGAAGATGCCGCTGAGTATGTCGCGGCGGGCTTGCCAGCCGCCCGCGCCGCTGGCGCCAGTGCGTATCCAGTAGCTCCGGAACGTTGTGAAGTCCCGAAACGGAACGTCGGGAGCACCTACGCCAAGGCGTTGGCATAGGGCTCGCAGCGCCTGAAGCGCCTCCCGCATGTCGGCGTCGTCCATGACCTCGCCGCCGCCCGTCCCGAACGCCTCAAACTCATCATGGATCAAGCGCGCCAAGCCCACCGCAACCTCCACGTCTGGCGCGATATCAAGCGGGCCTCGTCGAAGCCGTCGGGCGACTTCCCTCCGGAATCGATGAACCGTCGAATCGAAGCCAAAGTCTGAGGGCTTCACCGTGTCCTCGATGAAGTCCTCCGGTCGCACAAGCCGGAAGGTATCGCCCGCCCCGGCGTATGGCAGACTCAGTGGTGCCCGGCCCAGTGCGACGTGCGTGATGGCGGCTTCGGACGAGGCACGCCGGCATCGCGGCGATCAGCTTCGCCGTTGCCGCTCTCGCCATGGACGAACAGCAGTCATCCGTTGCGCGATTGCGATAGAAGCGTCGGGCACGCACCCACGCGGGAGCAGGGCATTTCCAGCTTGCCATCGGACGCCCGTCGAGTGACTGTCGCCTCGCGCGAGGAGCAGCGCTATCGCTCGCGCCGGCACGGAACGCTCCTGGCACGCGAAAGCGGCGGTCTTAGGTCGGTCGCTTGGGGTTCCAGTCGATGATGGCCTGCGCGGCCCGAGCATCGAGGTGGGGTCTTGCGGCTAGCCCCATCTCGCCAGTTCTGCGGCAACCCAGATACTGCGCTAGCCATGCAACGTCGGTGCCGCGTACTAGTTCCCGCAGGATCGCGGGCATGTACTGGTCGTACTCGTCCCAGTAGGACTCCCGGTTCAACTCCCGGACCTTGTCGTCTTCGGGGAAGTGGTGGACGCCGATGGGATCCCACCACTCCATCAGAAGTCGCCGCAAGCCTTCAACCTCTTCGGAACTCCACACTCTGCGCAGACTAGAGCGCGGGTTTCGCTTTGGGGCAAGCGCAGCCGCGTTAACGATCTCCGTGCCTACAGATAAGGCCGTTCGCACGCCGCGGCAGTCGGGTCGTCAGGCGCCACGGCGTCGGTGCGCTCAGTTGCTGGGGTGGCTCAAAGCGGTGGGATGAACCTGAATTGGGATCTGGCGCCGTGTGCGTCGATCTCGTGCAGCAGAGCTGTCAGCTGGTCTGAGGTGAGCTCTTCGTAGTTGAGGATGACGCCCTGGTTTTGTGCCAGGTCGTTGCGCTGCAGCTTGTCGACGTACTTCGCCGCGTCGAACTGGCCGGGCGTAGATAGTGCGATCTCGTGGCGCCAGAGGTTGCCGTTGGCGTCGACGTAGTCTGCACCCTGCTCGCGCGAGTTGGCGTTGCCGTCGGCCGGTCGCAGCGGGCCGTCGATGTCGCCGCGCTGCTCGAGTATCAGCGCGTCGGCGGCGGCGGCCGCAGCCGCGCTCACTGCCGGCGGGGCGCCGGCCTCGGCGAGCTGCTCGGCGCGCTTCTTGGCCTTCTCTAGCGCGTGCTCGTAGCTGAGGTCGTCGACCGTGCTGCCCGCCTCCATGGCGTCGTATATCCAGCGTGCTTCCTCGGCGAGCGCGGCTGCCTCGAACGCGTCGGTGGCGGGATCGAGACCCAGTTGCACAGCGTTGATGGCCGTCAGCGCTAAGGCCATGGCGGTCAGGCCCGCCAGCTGCCAGAAGTGCTTTTTCTTGGGCATCTTGACGGTTTCGGGCAGCGGCGGAGGCTTGGTGAGCAGCGCCTTTAGCGAGGATTCGCTCTCGGCCCCGTTGCCTAGAAGGACGCTGCCGAGCACGGTCAGAGCCGAAACGTTGCCGCTGAGCGATGAGCTTCCGGGCGGCAGGAGGAGATGCAGCGCATCGAGCTTGGCAGCGCATGCGCGGTCGGCGCGCTGGACCTCATCGAAGGCGGCCTGGCCGATCTTGCGCCGTTCGGCCTCTAGGTCCAGCGCGGCAAGCCTGGCCTTGAGCGCGTCGGCCTCCGCCTGCCTGGCTGCGAGCTCCTCGGCCGACGGTGGCGCGGTGGGTGTCGCGGCCGTCCGCGTCCCAGCGGCGAGGATCGTCGTGATCGCGGTCTGCTGGTCTGCGGCCTCGCGCAGCGCGTGGGCGCGGTCAGCGACGGCTGTCGCGGTGTCGCGGACCTTCGCGACGTCGGCCGCCGCCGTCCGCACCGCATGCTGGCCCGCCTCGACCGCCGCCGCGAGCACCGTCAGGGCATCGCCCGCGGCGAGCATTGCTTTGGCGCCGGCCTGGGCCGCGTGGGCGTGGTCAGCGACCTGGATCGCCCACGCATCCTGCGCCGCGCCCTTCCAGTCTGCGCCATCGACGACGACGTGATCGAGCAGGAGCTCCAAGGCGAGCCGGCTGGCGTGCTTGGCGATTGCGCGCAGCGCCTCGGGATCGCCCTGCGGCCAGGGGATGCCCTCAACGTACGTCGGGGTCACAAGTCGGGCACGACGTCGGCGTCGGTCTGCTCGTAGAGGGCCGCGGCCGCCTCGGTGCCGACGCCCAGGCCCGACAGCGAGTCGCCCAGGTGGGTGACCGCGGTCGACCAGTTCGAGTGAAACCCGTGCAGCGACGCGGCGGTGGCCGGCGGTGCGCCGCTGGCGCCGGCGGCGATCTGCTGCGCGTTGCTCACGACGTGCCTGACCTGGTCGCTCGCCCGCCGGGTCCGCGACGCGGCTTCGCGCAGCGACTCGGGCACGACGCGGATCTCGGCCATCAGTCCTGCACCTCGCGGGGCAGCAGCGCGTGCAGGTTCGTCCACAGCGTCTGCGGATCGCTGGGCGCGACGTGCGCGGCCTCCGCGTCCGGCACGAGCTGCCACCACCCCGCCGGCCCGCCATTCAGTGCCGACAGCGATCCGCGGTGCGCCGTGCCGTCGGTCTCGCGCCACGCCGCGGCGACACTCCATACGACGCACAGCCCCTCGGCCAGGCGCAACGCGGCGGCCGCGACGCCGCGACCGACCTCCCGCTCGTCCATGACGGCCCGTGCCCCGGCACGGTCACCGTCCAGCAACAGCAAACGCGCCTCGATCAGCGCCTCCGGAGCGACGACGAGCGGCTCACGTCGCCGATCGGTCGCGACGGCGTCGCCGAGCAGCCCCAAGCGGACCGCCACCGCGAGCGGCACATGCTCCCAGGCGATGCGCTTGAGATCGAGCCCCGCCGGCGAGATCCGAGCGATGACGGCATCGCGATCGTCCGTCCAGACCCGATGCTCGACAACCTCCGTGCGCGCACGCCAGACGCGCAAGTCGAGCTTGAGCTCCGCGCGCGCGAGCACGCCGACGATCGTCGCCGCCGGCTCGACGAGCGCGCCCTGCTCGTCAACGACGCCGGCGTCGCGCAGCCCCACCAACCGGGCGCGCGCCTCCGGGCGCTCAAGCAGCTCATGGCCCGGCAGCGCCACGACCGCGCAAGCGACCGCGACCTCATCCGCCGTGAGCCGCACCTGTTCGACCGACGAAAACGGCACAAACAAAATAGTACGAAAACAACGCCGAACAGCTACCCGGTACTCAACGCAATGGGCGCTGGACGCCGGGACGCTCACTGGGACGTGTCGGTCGCGGCTGGACCGGTGTCGGCACCGGCGAGCCCCGCGCCCGCGCGGGCAGCTGGCCTGGGCCGTCCTGCGGCGTTGCTGACGCAGAATCTGCGGAGAATTGCGTCGGGGTGCGACGGCGCTTTGAGGCACCCGATGCTCTGCAAGTGCTCTTCAGATCACCGACGATGAGCAAACGCGGCACTTTCTCGCTCGATATCGACGCTCGCTTCAGACGTTTGGATAAACACGGCGAGCGCGACAAAAAGAAATGTTGGTTGACGACCAACCAATGACCTCTCACCGCGTTGTGGCCTACGACCCCGGAAGCCACGAAAGCTAAGTCGGCGCCTCCCGTCATCCACGGGGTGCGCAACAGATCTGACTTCCGAGATCTCGCTGACATCCGATCACGGAGGTTCCAGTGCCCTCACTGCAATCGCTTTCCGAATGGACCCCCCACGACTGCTCTGGCGAGCAGTCGGGGCAGGTCCTTGCCACAGACGCTCGTCCCAGCGAGGCGAGCGCGCCTTTCACCGACGCCCTCCCGAGAGATGGACGACCTGAGCGCTGGCGTTCTGCTGTCGCCCCGCGCGTCGGGGACATCGCTGCAGGACACGGCTCGCTGTCGCGCGTCAGCGGCGCGGGCCAGCACTTGCGCGGTGCCCTCGTCGGCGTCGCGCTCATCCTCACTGTGACGGCAAACGCCGCGGCGGCTGCGACACCGTCTGCGCAGCGCGCACGCTACGACCGGATCGCTAGCTCCCTGGTCGCGGCACAGCGAGAAGGCCACATGCTCATCGCCGGCGCGGGACCAGATGCGAGCGGCACCGAGGTCATCCGAGTGGTCGACCTCACGGCAGCCAAGAAGGCCTACCTGCGTCAGCGGTTCGGCTCGGACATCGACGTCCAAGCGGCGTCGCGCGCGGACATTCCCGTTCTGAGGGCGAGCCGCATCGCCGACCACGCGCCGTGGAACGGCGGCGACTTCATCTCCGATGGAAGCGGGACCTGCACGAGCGGACTGCCGACACACAACGGCGCAGGCCAGCAGTTTCTGGTCACGGCTGGCCACTGCTTCGCCGCGGGGGCGACGGTATGGAATTACGCACCGGACATCGGATTGGGCGCGGCAACGCCCTCGACGCGTATCGGCACGGTGTACTCGCGTGACTACCGCGACGGCTACCTGGACGCCGAGCTCATTTCCGCAGCTGCGTCGTCGTTGACTTGGGTCGGTGCGACCGCGACCACCACGTCACGCTCATTCGCTGGTGGCGCCGGCCCGGTTGCGGCCGGAAGCAACGTCTGTGTGAGCGGCGCCTTCGAGGGCGAGCATTGCGACCTCATCGTGCAACCCAATCATGTCGACCAAAGCCAGCTCTTCTGGGAACCAGCTACTCAGACGTACCACTTGAGCCGTCATGTAACGCAAGCGATCGGGCCCAATCCGCAGAGTGTCGGCGAAGGCGACAGCGGAGGACCCGTCTACCAATACTTCGGGTCGACACCCAAAGCGGTCGGGATCATCGCCGGCGGCCCAGACTCGGTGCAGTGCTCCAATTGGGGAGCGCAAAAGCCACGGAAGTGCAGCGGAACGGTCTGGTTCACCGACGTCGCCAACATCCTGGTGCAATGGGGCCTGACCATCAACGGCTAGTGAGGATCCGCTGAGAAGCGATGCGGCGTCGTCATCATTCGGCGGGCCGCATCGCCCAGCGGAGATCCGGACGTGAGCGGGTCCTGGGCCCTGAGTACCCCGACACCCTGAGCTCGCGCAACAACCTCGCCGGCGCCCTACCGGACGGCGGGCGACGTGGGCCGCGCGATCGCCCTGCTCGAGGCCACGCTCGCCGACCGTGAGCGGGTCCTGAGCGCCGCCCACCCAGCGACCGCAACGATTCGCGCAAATCTCGCGGTTAGCCAAGCAAGGGGCCCAAAGCTCCATGAGCACGTAGCCCGCCCCATGAGCCTTGGGAGAACTCCCTTCCCACCAACCGTCCGCGCGTGGCAGGGACATGCCGGCATGTGACGTCTCGCGGCGAGGATCGGGGCTTCCCGGCAGGATGTGCGGCGTGTCATCGGTTGTGTTCGTTGGTGCGGGGGAACAAGAAGAGGCCGACAGGCACTACGCAACGGCACTGTCGATCCTTCGGCGAGGCCAGGCAGCAAGCGGCTTGACACGGAATCTGGTCAGCAAACAGCTGGCATTTTGATGCGCCTCGGTTCGATGCGTGCGGCGGCTGGAGACGAGCAGAGCCCAGCGCAGCACTTCCTGAGCGCTGACCGACTCAAGCGGGAGCTCGACCCTGGATCGAGCTAGTGGGCGCTTGAGAGCGCTGCTCTTCGACGAAAGCAGCGGCTCTCGATCGCGTCGAGCTGGGTCGCCGCAGGGTCACGACGCTAGTCCATAAGGTCAGCTATGGACTAGCTCCCGACGCTGGCGCCGGCCGCATTGCGGCTGAGCGCTCGAGGCGCAGCGCGAGGGTCTCGCCACGTGTTGCGGCACATCACGGCCGCCCGTCGCGGACACGGCGGACGTCCACGAGCGCGCGCAAACGTTTCAGTTCGCTGTCGCACGAACGTTCCATCTCCGTGTCGCATCGTTTCATTCGGCTGTCGTCTTACACACAGTCGCTCGACATCAATGTCGAGCGACACCAGGATGATTCTGGAATCGAATCGTCGCGACACGGCGTGATCCTAAGAGCAGAAGCGTGCAGCTCTGCGCATTCCGAAGACGGCTTCGCACGCGAGCTGTGGGTAGCCAATAGCGCTGAAGACATCGCGCCAAGTACTGCCGAGGATCACAGAGGCCGAGGAGGGTGTCAGCGGACCGTCGATGGCGGTTAGCCGGGCTCGATCGGTCGCCTCGGACGAGCGCGCCGAGGTCGCCGCGCGACGCGTGGTAAAGGACGTCCCCCTTGCGCGTGCGGACGGGAATGGGGGAGACGTCCGCGGTCCCGCCGGCGTGTCGTGCGGCTGGGTCAGTTGTCTGGTTCTGGGGGTGTGAGGTGGTCGAGCAGTTCGCGGTGTCGAAACTCGTACGCGTCGGTGATGCGCAGCCAGCCTCGGTCGTATTCGGCGCACCACTCCAAGAAGGCCGGCAGCCGCGCGGGGAGCACGTTTTGTGCGACCAACCGCCAGCGTAGCCAGTGGTGATATAGCCACGCGTCCAGCCCGACGAGCAGCCCGATGGTCAGCCCGAGGACCAGCCCGAAGAACAGCCCACCGCTCAGCCACTGGATCCCAGCGAACAGGCCGCCGAGCAGCCTGCCGAGCAGCCCGCCGACTCCCTCGAGCTGCGCGTCAAGCAGCAGCGCGTTGAGCAGCCCGCCGATCAGGCCGAAGAACAGGCCGAAGACGAGCCAGACGATCAGGCCGACGACGAGCCCATTCCGGCGGCTGGCGTTGAGCACTGCGTCGGGAGTAGCGTGGGCGAAGCGCTGTGGTGGATCCGCCGTAATAACCTCTCCCTCCAACAGGTCTGAGGCGAAGCTCACCAGCCCGCCGGCCAGCCCGATGAACAGTCCCCAGAACAGTCCGGTGACCGACCCGAAGAGCAGTCCGAAAAGGAGTCCGAAGAACAGCCCAACGGCAAGCCCGAAGCACAGCGTGGAGACGATCCGGTCCTTAGTGGTCGCATGCTGTACGCGCGCGCGCCACCTCAGAGGCTTGGGAACCGACGGCCGTGGCAACACGCTAAGCGCGAAAATCATCCCGAAGAGCAGCCCACCGACCAGCCCGACGTGCAGCCCGACGTCGAGCTTGACGGGCAAGCCGAGGACCAAGCCGTCGTTGAGCCTGACACCCACCCCGGCGCCCAACCCGGAGAACAGCCCGAACGACAGTCCGAAGAACATCCCGCCGATGATTCGGAACGCTCGGAGGTTCTTGGTCGGCCGCGAGTCAAGCAGATACAGCTCGTGCAGCATGAAGCGCTGGCGGTTGATGCGTCGTAGTCCTGTGGCAAGCCAGGCGAGCGAGGCGCGGACTTGCGCTGCTGTCATGCCGCGGTAACCCTCGGCGTTCGTTGCGAGTAGCAGTTCCCATAGCCGCCCGCGCGCTTGAGCGACTGGGAGCGTGAGCAGTTCGCTGGGGTCTCCGTCGCGGTAGATCTGGAGCGCGATCGCGAGGTACAGCGGGCTTTCAAACAGCTCGTCGATCGCGGGCTCGCCCGCGGCCTGGCGCCGGCGAAGCTCCATCCACGCAGGACGCCCGGCCGTCTGCTCGTCCAGGCGTTGGTGGATCTGATCGGGCTGCATGCCGACGAGTTCGATGCGTTGGTCGTCGCCGACGAGGTCGGGCGCCAGCTGCTGGTAGTCGGTGGTGCGGCAGGTCAGCACGAACGGGCGGTGCGGCTCCCCCCGCCCGGCGTAGGCATCGATCGCGGCCGCGCAGGCGCGGCGATCGTCGACGTCAGCGATCTCGTCGAGTCCGTCGAGGATTGGCAGCACCAGCTCATCGTCGATCAGCTGGCGTGCGACCTCGATCGGGATCCCGAGCTGCGGGTGGGTGAGCATGAGCTGCTCGCCAAGCCATTGGGCCAGCGACGCCTCGGGGTGCTCGGCGCGCCAGCGCTGCCAGTCGGCGGGGGCGAACAGCTCAGCGACCGGCGCGCCAGGCGTCTTGGCGCCCTTGGCGTTGATGTGCTTGACGAGCGTCAGTGCGGCGATCGTCTTGCCATAGCCCGGGTCACCCAAGACCACTAGGCGCCGCGGCGCGGCGTCCCAGCGGCGCGTGAGCTCAGACCACGCTACGAGGCGTCCGTCGACGCGCACGCGCGGGCGATACGCGTCGACGCGCGCGACAGGGTCGACGGGGTCGCCCTGACGGATCATCGTGTCCAGCTGCTGACCGGCGCTGAGGCGCAGCTGTACGACGGCGCTGCGCACAGCCTTGCGCCACAGCTCAAGGTCCTCAGGCGACAGCCGCGCCGGCAGTGGTGTGCGCTCGGCGATCTCGCGGCGCCGCACCAATTCGCGCTCGAGCAGGTTCGCCGCAGTGGCAGACAGCGCGCCAGCCACCGCGATCGCTGTGAGTTTCCACGGCGTGTCCCACCCGTTATGCCAAACAGCGACCCCGGCACCAGCCGGGCCCGCGAGGATCAACACGAGCGGTAGCCAGCCCGTCATCGACATCGTCCGTACGCGCGAGCTCATCACCACCCATCATCGCCCGTAAGTCACCTACATAACGACCTATCGTGCATTTCTAGACGGTCGCGCGCACGGCATTTCTCGATGCGCTGAGTGTCAGATGGAACGCCCGCCGCTGCCCGTAGCGATATCCCCAACGAGCGGTGCGCGTCGTCGATGCGGCGCAGCCGACGGCGGGTTCGATCATCCGGCTTGTGGAGAACCCGTGGGTAGCAATGTCAGCGCAGGACGTTAGGTATGAGCTCTTCGGCTGCTCCGCTGCAGCGCTGCTCGATAGCGAGCCGCTCGGTGAGCGTTGCGATCAGCCGGGCGATCGGGGCGCGACGATGCACGTCGACGATCGAGGCGTGCGCGAGGCTGGATCGATGTTCGCCGTCCCGGTTGTGCATCGTGTGTGCCCGCTGTGTGGTCGCCGGCTTCGTGGCGGCCAGCGGATCGCCCGGATTCGTGGACGCTCGGTTCATGTCGCGTGAAGGAGCAGGTGCTGATGCTCTATCGCTATTGCCGGCGTTGTCGCCTCGCGATCCGCTGTCGCGCGGGCTACTTGCTTGTCGAGCATTGTCCGCGCTGCTTGGCGCGCGCGGGCATCGTCACGTCGATGTTCTCATCTTCGCTTGACGCGATGCAGCTGCGCGCCGCCGGCGCTGACAAGAACGCGGGCGCGGCTGCGCGGGACGGCACTGGGCCGCTTGCGGGAGAGCATCCAGACGCGCGTACCCCGGCCGGGTAGCAGGCTTTTCGAAAACGGTTCGTCGCGCGGATTGGGCAGCGGTCGCTTTGCGTGATCGAGCCGTCGGCGCGCCCGGTGCCGGAGGGCACCGGGCGCGCGATCCGAAAGAGGTGGCCCGGGGGGAGTTCGGGTCGACGGTCCTTCGGTGAGGTTCGCGTGCGGCGTGCCCGCGCGGGGTCTGTTGATCAAACGACAGCGTGGACGCGTGCGATCTGGGGATCACGACGCTCTAGGCTGGGGGGTACCGTCGTTGGCTCGCGGATCTTTGTCGTCTTGCTCGCTCGTGAGCGGCACCCGATCTTCGAGGGGGCGAGAGCGGAGGGGCTTGATGCCCGACGCACCCGACGCACCCGTCGTCTCCGGCACTGCCGTGGGACGCCTGTCGGCGGCGATCTCCAACGCGGTCGTCAGATCGCTGCATGACTACACGGGCCGTGGGCCGACCCATGCGCGCACGACGATCGGCCCGGACACGATCGTCGTGACGCTGCGCGACAGCCTGACCAAGGCCGAGCGCACGCTTGCCCAGAGCGGCCAGGAGGTCGAGGTACTGGCGATGCGCCGCGCCTTTCAGAACACGATGCGCGACGACATGATCGCGGCCGTCGAGAACTCACCGGGCGTAGTGTCGAGGCGTTTCTCAGCGACAACCTCTATGAACCCGATGTCGCTGTCGAGATCTTCCTCATGCACCCCAGCGACACCACGACCGATACCACCACGGCTATCTCGGCCGGTCAGCGGCTGCAGATCGTGTAGCTGCGGTTGGTAAACGACGGCACCGCGCTTGCCGCCTACCAGACCGCGGTCGCCGCCTCCGCCGCGTCGTTGAGCCTCCTGCACGCCGGCGGTCAGTTCGTGCTCAACGTCCTTGGCGGCTTGGCGATCGGTCTCGTCGTCGCCCGGATCCTGCTGTGGGTATTCCGCCAGGTGTCGGTGACGACCTGCTCGGCGTCACCATCTGGCTGATCGCCGGCTATGGCGCCTACGTGCCCGCCGAAGAGCTCGGCGTGTCGGGCGTGATCGCCGCCGTCACCGGCGGCGTCATCGTTGGCCACCACACGCGAGCACTCAACCGCGAGCTCACTGCTGCGCAGCTTCGCCTTCTGGGACGTCCTCGTGTTCCTGCTCAACGCCCTGCTGTTCGTCCTCGTCGGACTGCAACTCCCGCAGATCCTCCAAGACCAGGACCGCTCCGCCCTGACGTTGGCCAGCCTGGGCGCGCTGGCAGGCGCGATCGTTATCGCCACTTCGACTGGTCTGGTTCACACGACCCCGTACGTCATCCGCGCGTTGGACCGCCGACCGCAACAGGTCCGCATGCGACTCGGGTGGCGGCCGCGGACGGTCATGGCCTGGGCGGGGCTGCGCGGCGCCGTCTCGCTCGCCGCCGCGCTCGCGCTGCGGCAGGACTTCCCGGACCGCGACCTAATCATCCGGCTGACGCTGTGCGTCATCCTCGCCACGCTCGTGCTGCAGGGCCTCAGGCTGCCGCCGCTGGTCCGCGGACTAGGCATCCGCCAAGACGAAGACGCCGCCCGTGACGAGCTGCGCGCCCGCAAAGCCGCGGCCCCGCGCCGCACTCGACCGCATCGAGCAACTTCGCCGCGCGTCCAGTCCTCGGTGCGGAGACAGCCTTGACCGCCTCCACGCCCTGCACGAGTTCCGTTACCGCCGCGCCGCCCAGCGAGCGGGATGGCTCGACGCCGGCGAGAACCTCGACGACCGCTCACGGAGCTATCAGCGGACCATGCGCGACCTGCTCGACACTCAACGCCGCGAGCTCGTGCGCCTGCGCGACGACGGCGAGATCCCAGCGGTTTCGCTGCGCGGCCCGCTTGCCATACAGACTCTTCGCCATACCCCCGAGTATCGGAACCCGACCGGACCGAGACTGTGCGATCGAGCACCCTCCGTGTCAGCGAGTAGCGGCCACCCCGTGACGCACGCACCAAGCAGGGCGTTGACGCTGGCAAGCGCCCCTGAGACCGGGCGCCCTCCCGCACACTGCTCTCCTTTTAGCAGGCCGAGGGAGCGGTGCACGGGACAGGCGTCAGACGGATGAGCTATGTGAAGGGCAAGCACAATCCCCGGCGGACGGTGGCGTCGCCGAGATCGACGCTCTCAGCGCCGGATGGCAATGCCAATCGCGAGGCCGAGGCCGAATGTCTCGACAGCAAGCCCGAGAATTGAGAGGCTTGAGGGCAGCATAAGTTTTCTCCTTTCCTGGCGTTTGGGGATTGTTTGTGTTGCGGAGGTCCGTTCGCGCGGGCCTCCAGTCCTTTAAGCAGCGGGACTTCAGGGACATAACCACTTTTGGGCCGACTAGTTCAGCCCGCAGCGCAAATTGCCGTGCGTTCAGCCGATGGTGCTTTACGGCGGCCAGACGGGCGATTCGGAGCCTCTGCGTGCTCGTTCCCGGTTGATTTCGACGGCCGATACGTCTGTTTGCAGCGCAAATAGCCCGCGGCTTCAGCGTCCTAGCGCGGAGCGGTGGTGGCTTGGTCCATCCGACTGTCGACAACAAGGGGTACTTGCGGACCTTGTCGCAGTGCACACGGTGGCGTGGTGCATCCGGCTGCGACAGGTGTATCCGTGATGTCGTGCGCTTCTCGTCGCAGAGCAGGACGCGGTAGAGGGCTAAGGAACCGCCCGCAAAGTGCTGCTTGACCCCGGTGGCTGATATTCGATCGCGCAGTCCCAGACAGGCGAGTGCGCCGCTGCGCGGCTCGCATTCGCCCGCCCCTGACGGGTCGTGTCGACCTGCTCGCCGAGACGCAGCTCGAGGACCTCGCCGCCGCCGGCATGACCCTGCACACTGGTGCGCCCGGCGGCCGTGTGGATCGCGGCGGCCAGCTCGTCGGCGCTGACGTGCAGACCGGCCGGTTTGGCGCGGTCGTCAGGATGGTCGAGGCGGATGATCGCGTGAACGTGCACCAGCCCACGCGCCATGGGCGCGAGAAAGATCGCATGTAGGAAGGGTCGGTCGGGCAGCTTCGGTCGTCTGGGCGGTAGCACGCCGCCAGCGTCGGCGCTATCAGCACTTCTCGTTGTCCACCCCTCGCGCTCGTGGTGCCCCAGCCGATCGTCAGCTGCCCGTGTCGCGTGCTTCGGCTTGGCGTAGCCATGAGATCGCGGTGCGGGCCTCGGCAATGTCGCGGGGCGCGTGCTGGGCGAGCACGGCGTTGATGAGCGCCGTTAGCGCGCCGCGGCGGCGATCGCGCGGCAGTTCGTCGACGAGCTGCTCGTAGTGGGCTCCAGATGCCTCGATAGATCCGGGGATTGACCTGGATCTTCGTGTCGCCCGCGTGCGGGATGTACGGCGGTCCGGCATCGGTCGGCGATGGGGGCGGCGGTGGTTTGCGCTTATCAGCGACGCGCGCCCGGCGGGCGTTGCTGCTCGGGTCGGTGAGGCGACCGGAGCTGCGGCGCTCCCGTCGAGCATTCGCCGACGTGGCCGCGATTGTCTCGGGCCCCGCGGGCGGCGAATCGGGAGCCACGGGAGGGAGCGCCCATGCCGGGCAGCCGGGTGCCGCGACCCGAGCGCATTCCGCTGGAGCTCACGCCGGCACCGTTGCGGTGGCGTGCTCGATCGCGCGGGCACGCCACGGTATGCGGGCGGCGCGGCCGTTGGGCTCAAGCCAGAGGATCGGGCGGCCGTGGCGCAGCGCGCGGGCGACCTGCTCTTGCTTGGGGATGAATCCCAGCTCGCGCAGGCCGTCGGCTCGAAACTGGGCGGTCGTGTCGTGCATAAGGCGCCAGCGCTCCGGCTTGGCCTGGGTCAGCACGACGCCGAGTAGCCGTAGCTGCGGGTTGGCGCCGGCGACGACGCGTTCAATGAAGTCGGCGATCTTGCCCGAGCTGAGGACGGCGAGGTCTTCGGCGAGCGTCGGGATCACCGCCCACTGGGCGGTCATGAGGGCCATGCCGCTCCAGAAGCCGATCCCCGGTGGGCTGTCGAGCACGATGTAGTCGTAGGCGTCCTGCAGGGGCTCGAGGACCTCGTGTAGGCGGTAGTGGCCATCAGAGTCTCCGGCGACGTCGAACTGCGCCTCGGCGAGGGCCTCGGAGCAAGGCAGGACGTGCAGGTACTCGCTGGCGGCGACGATCGCGTCCCCGGGCCGGCGCCGGCGGAGCATGACGTGCTCCAGCCGCGGCCGCTCAGAATGCTGGTCGATCGCGAACAGCTCGCCGAGCTGGCCCTGAGGATCGAGGTCGATCGCCAGCACACGCGCGCCGGTCTCGGAGTGCGCGGCGGCGGTATTCGCAGCGCCGGTGGTCTTCCCGACGTCGCCCTTCCGACGAGGTCATGCGCTCACTTACACGCGAGCTCGACCTCGAAGACCAGCGGCTGCAAATCTGAGCCACGACAGATTGGAGCCGCCGGGGCGGATGACCAAGAAGGCGTGTCGGACCACGGGCCGACAGTGCGCCTTTGAGGCAGAAGGAGCAGCGATGTCGACAGCCGCGTCACTGCCGCCTTGGACGACGAGCGGGTGCTGCATTCAGAGGCGTAGCGAGGCGTCGACGGGGATCATCGGTGCGCGTCGTGCGTGGACGGCGTCGATGATCTCGGCGCTGTCGATGCCCTGCAGGTAGATCGAGGTGACGCCGAGGCTGGTGTGCCCGAGTTGGCGTTGGATGACGAGGCGGGACGCCTTCGCGGGCCATCTCGACGGCGTGCGCGTGGCGCAGCTGATGGGGAGCGAAGCGCCGCCGGACGCCGGCCTGCGCTGCGACATGTCGTAGCTGCGCGCGCACTGCGGTGTTCGACCATGCGCGTCCGCGCGTCGGCCCAGTGACGATGCAGAACAGCGGCCCGACGGGAAGCTCCGCTCGGGCGTCGAGCCACGGTTGCAGTCGCTCCCAGGCCCATTCGTCCATCCCGACCTCACGGCGACGGCCACCCTTGCCGCGCCGCACCAGCAGCGATCCGCGTCGGCGATCGAGGTCGCCTTCGTTCAGCAGCAAGGCCTCGTGGATGCGCAGCCCGGCGCGCCACAACACGACGACCAATCCGCGCAAGCGATGACCGTGCACGCCATTGCCGGCGTGGCGCATGACCGCGACGATCTCCTCGATCGTCGGTGGGTCGGCGGGGTAGCGACGGCCCTTGTTGCGCGGCGGGCGCCCGGCGTGAAATCCCGGCAGCGTCGCCGGCGAACGAGGACGACCGGCGGCATCCAACAGCACCTGCGACATGACAGACCTCCTCGGGCTCGTGGAAGCCCAGAACGTCGCACTCGTCAAGCCAGCCGTCACCGCCCGTCGTCCGACCGCCCCGCATGGGATCCAGTAGTGGTGCGAGTCATCGCGGCGCGACCTCTTCCTCACGCAAGGCGGCGCTCTACCAAACTGCTTCATCGTTATGGCCCCCCGGCTGAGTCGTGTCCGCGACCGTGGGGCGGGCGCCCGGCCGCGCACTGTGCGGGGCGCCGAGGGCGATCGCGAGTGCGCATTACGCTTCCACGCCGGCTACGGGAGCGTCGAGGTCAGCGCCCACATGATCCTCCAGGGGCCCCTAACGTCTAAGGACACGTGGACGTCCAAGCCCTCTCCGAATTGATTCGTGCCGAGCGCGCCACGCTGCTGCCGTTCGTCGGCTCGGGAATGACAATCGCCGCCGGGGCGCCATCGGTCACGTCGCTGGCCCGCACGCTCGCATTGCGTACGGGGGTGGCGGCGCCCGGCCCGTGGCCGCAGCTCGACGAGGTCACGCGCGCCGCGGAGGCTCGCTGCACATTGCGCGAGGTCCGCGAGCATCTTGTGGAGATCGTGACGGGATGGATCCTGCGGCCCACTCCGGCGCTGCGTGCGATCTGCGGAACCCCGACGCGCTGCGTGCTGACGACGAACTACGACGACGGGATCGAGCGATCCGCCCGAGACCGCGGTCTGCGGCCAATCTCGTTGCTCCCGACCGACCCGCGCATCCTCGTCCCGCCTGGTCCGAACGAGCTGCACGTGGTGCATCTCCACGGCATGCCGAGCGACCCGTGCTCACTTGTGCTCCCGGGTCGGACGACGGAGGAACTCGACCGCAACGAGGTCTTCCAGACGTTCGTTCGGTCGCGCCTTGCGCCCCAAGGCGTCGTGCACCTGGGGTTCAGCTTCGCCCGCAGCGAGGTGCACCTGCACCGGATCCTCGGCTGGCTAAACGACAACGTCGCAAGTACCGGGCGACACTACGTGTTGCTACCCGAAGACGAGATCGGAGACCTCTCGCGATTCGACCCGTACACCCCGGTGACCGTGGTCCCGTACACCAAGGACCCAGATTTCACCGAGGTCGAGGGGGTTGCCCTCGCGTTTGCACCGCGGGCGAACGACCCAGCGACGTCGGGATCGCACGTCACGTGGGTTGAGCCGGTGCTGATGTCCATCGGACCCGACGACGACGAGGAGCGCCTGCGCCAGCGCGCCTGGTCCTTCGACCTCGACGTGAGCGGCAGCGACGAAGCGCGCAGCGTCGAGGACGCGCTCAAGTCCCAGCGCATCCTCCTGACGGGTGGACCGGGGATGGGCAAGTCCACGCTCGCGCATCGCCTCTGGACCTCGTCGGATAGCAGACCGACGGCGCTGGGCAACCTGCGCGACTTCTCGCCCGCCACCGGCGACGATCCTCCCGAGCAGGCGATTATCCGCCTTCTGCGTACACCCGACGATGAGGCACTCGGCATCGACATCCTCGACAACCGTGCTGCCCAGCTCTTCCTCGACGGCCTGGACGAGGTGCGTGACGACGTCGTTCCGGCCGCCGTCGCCGCGATCGCGGAGGCGCTCAAGCGCTGGCCAAACCACATATGGGTGATCACGTCACGCCCGACGACGTTCGCGCCGACGTTCAGAGCCGAGGATGTGCAGGAGTTCCGCATCATGCCTAGTCGACGGTGGGCCCTTCGATATCTGGAGACGCGAAGCGTCCCGCCGCAGCGGGTCCGGCGGGCCATGCTCGACGGCTATGGACTGGGCGACCTGATGAGCATCCCGCTGTTCGCTGAACGGCTCGCCGATCGACTCCTGGAGGACCGGACCGGCGATCTGACGCCGCTTGACCTCCTCGTCGATGAGCAGTACGCCGCAACAGTGCGCGAGGCTCGGCGCGACGAACAGCACGAAGCCGACCTGGGACAGTGGATGCGGTCGCTCGCGATCGCGCTCGAACTCCGCGGTCGCACGTTCGCGCAGCTGGACGAGCTGGCGCGCTTGGAGGCGCCTTCCGGCGTGACCGGCGTATCGGCGCGTGCGCGACTAGTGAGGGCGAGCCTGCTGGCCGACGTGCCCGACATCGCCGCCTTCCCGCGCAAGACCCTCGCGGAGGGACTCTGCGCACGAGCGATCCTCGACAGCGACGACCCGGTGTCGATGGTGCGCCTGATCGCCGTCGCGGACGTTGGCGGCGTGCCCCGACTCCGCGACGACATGGAGTTCGTGCTCGATCTCGTGTTCGAGCACGCCGATGCTGTGACTCGCCCCGCTCTACGGACGCTCGACGAGCAGCGGTGGGCGCGAACCGTCGTCACCGGCGGCGATCTCGCCGAGGCACGCGACGGGCTCACGTCGCTGACAGACTGGCACGCCGAGCGCCACATCCCGTTCGGCGCCCTCGGCGAGGGCGGCCTGCGTACGGCGGCCGGCGCCATCCGCGCGATAATTCAGCGGTGGCCCGAACTGGTCGAGGAGCGTCGGGCAGCACTCGAGCGCGACACCCGTTTGGCGGATCTCGCGACCTGTGAGCGGGCGCTCGCCGCTCTCGGGGCCGTGCCGCGTGACGCGCGAACGAGTACATGGCTGCTCCCCTGCCTGGACGACCCTCGGCCGAGGGTGACGAGGACCGCTGCCGCATTGGCAGCTGAGCTGCACGTCGCCGAGGCCGTCCCGCAGCTGCGTACGCTGCTCTCGTCTGACGAGCGAGATGCACGGATCGCGGCGCTGCTGGCACTGGTCGAACTCCTCGACGTCGCCGAGCTGCCAGCGCTTGCGCGGGAGATCAAGGGCCTGGATGGCCTGCGGCCCGTCGCGCGCAGACTATGTGAGCGCGTCGACCTGGACACCGGGATCGTCGTCGCGGGCAGCGGCCATCAACTCAGCGCGACGACCGCGTGGCTGATCGACCGACTGATCGACGACGCCCATCCAGACGCCTGGAACTCCGCGCGAGTCGAGGCGCTGATGCGTGCATGCGCCCCCATCGGCGGCGAGCGCCCGGATCCCGAGCGCCTCGCACGCGTGTTCGCGCGCCACCCCGTGACGGCAATTGACGCAGTTCGGCTCAGCATGGTCGGCGACGAGCCGTGGGGCTCGGCGGCTCAGCTCCTCGCGCTGAGCCGGCTGGACCCCGCGCTTCTTGCAGGCGAGGCACACGCCGAGCTGCGGCGAGCGATCGCCAATGTGCTGAGAGACGAGGACGAAATTCGCGGTCGCACCGTCGGCCCGGAGCTCGGCCTCGCACGGCTCGCCCGCGCGATCGAGGAGCGCGGCTCCGATCTCTCCCTGGACATCGTGGCTGACGCACATCAACTTCGAACACTCTCGCACGAGCAGCGCGAGATCCTCACGGAACTCGTCGATCACTGGTGGCCCGCCGATGGCTTCGCCCATCCCGGAGGGGACGTGTCGCGCGAAGGGCACCGACGGCAGCTCGTCGCGGTCCGTGTCGGCGCCGAGCTCGAGCTGCCGCTCGCGGACGCCCGCTGGGCCGAGCTCTTCAATGCCCACTTCGCCACCGATCCGTGGGAGCAGTTCGACCTAGGTGGCGACAACGTTGCCTGGTGGCTCGCTAAGAAGCGGCCGCCCGACGCGGACACGTGCTTGCTCGAGGCCATCGCGGCGGCAAAGGACGGGCGGATGCTCTCTCGTCTCATCGTGATAACGAGCGTGGGACCCCGATCCAATGCCCTGACCGAGGCTTTGTTCTCGCGCCTCGCCGCGCTCGGTCCGAGCCGGGGTCCCTGGCTGAACGCAGTCGGCATGTTGATCGAAGCTGGTGAGTTCGTACGTGCGCGCGAGCTGCTCTTGGCCGACACGACGCACGAGATCCGCCAGGCCGTGATCGACCATCTGGCCGCCGCTGGCGAGCCGGCAGCTCAGCGCGAGCAGCTCGAGCGGCTCGCGGCTGAGGTTGCGAGCGGCGGACACCCCGAGGCGCCGCGGTGGCGCCCGTCCTACAGGACCAGTGCACCACTCGACGCCGCTGTCGGGCTCGCGCGTGCGGCGCTCGAACATGACACCAAGGTACGCACCTTCGCGCTCGGCCTGATCGGGGAGCGGATCGATGATGCCGCGCAGGCGGCACTCGCGGAACTCGCAGCGACGTACGCGAAGCGGTATCCAGCCTTGAAGCTGGAGGTCGAGCGTCACGCCCGTCGCCTGGCGACGCACGCGGTGATCGACCGCCTCCCCGCCGAGTTGGCGGACGCGGCGGCATGGTTCGACGCCCGTTGTGCGCGCGGGGCTGACCCCCACCTGGCCGATCTCACGTGCGGTCGGTCCACGACGGCGTAACCCCGGAGCCGTCGCGCCTCGCATCGATAGCCACCACCGCAATCGTTTCTGCTCTCGCGCAGGGAGCGGCAGGTGCCGTTCTGCGGCGTTCTCCCTCGGACGAGATGGGGCAGCGCCTGAGGAGAGCGGCAAGAGCGCCCAGTTGCGCGAAAAGGGGCACTGTTGCGCGGGGCGGCAGCTTCGGTCAGCTGCTCGGGCAGGTTGAGGCGACGTAGACCACGGCCGAGGTACATCTCCTCTACGGCTGCGAGTACGAACCACGCGAGTCGATCTGCGGCAACCACTTCTGCAGCCGTCCGCAGGAGCGGCTGCCTGCGGCGCTGGTTGACTGCGTGGAGTTGCGTACGATCATGAGGTTCGGGTTGCTTAAGCCCGAAGCTCGCACGATCGATGAGTATGCGCTGGGGTCTGCTCAATTCAGACGACGTGATCCGCGGCGACGCGGGTCCGCTATCAGAGGTGTCGCGTCAAGAGCAACCTCGTAGGCGTACCGCGAGGTCATCGGTGTGCGCCGCAATGGTTGTGACGCGCGCACCGCGATCTCGCGGTGCGCGCGGGGTGATTATTCGTAGTCGTGGACGACCCGGTTGGATTCGACCTGGTCGATTTGCCGGCCGCTGGGGTCGTACACCCGCACGCCGGCGTAGATCTCTTCCTCACCGTCAAACGGTGAGCAGCAGTCCCGGTCGAGCTGATTGCCGTAGACGCGGAACTCGTGCGCGAAGAAGCGCCTGGCGATAATCTCGCCGCGCATCGGGCCAACGATGAAGTCGTCGCTGAAGTCGTCGTCGTCCCACAAGCGGATCTCCACGTAGGAGCCAGTTGGCACATTGCGCACAGTTCCCACCACTGACACGTCGTATTGGTTGAAGCCGAGGCCAGTCGGGGTGATCGTCAGCTCCGCGGTGGCAGCGGATGCTGTCGCCGCACCAGCACCGGCAACGCCAACGGCCATGAGCGACATCACCGTCGCGACGCGCGCCAGGCTCTTTCGTAAGGACGTTTTCATGGAGTCTTCTCCTTGGGATAATCCCGTTGTGGGCCGTAGCGGCCCGGTGTTTGGAAGCCGCGCCGGAGGCCGAAGTCGTGGTCGTGATCCGGCGGAAGGACTGATCGCCGGGCAGTCTGCGCTCGGACGCTTTCACATGCCTGAAACCGTGCTGACACGCTTGTTACCGCTTGACGAAGGCGACGTGGACTCGCGCTGGTAGCAAGCGCTGATGTGGCTATCGACTGCGTTTGCTTCGTTGAGTCGTCGGTCTACCGACGGCGGGCGGGGCGGGGCATAGCGATATCGCGCTCCGATCTCACAGACGCGACTTACGTGAGCTGTAGCGTGTCGTTGATGCGGTTTCTGATTCTCGGGCCGCTTGAGGTTCGAGGCGAGCAGGGCGTGGTGGCACTGGGCGGCAACAAGCTGCGCGGACTGCTTGCGGTGTTGTTGCTGCACGCCAACAAGCCCGTCAGCGCCGAACGGCTGGCGGTTGCGCTGTGGGGCGAGGACGCGCCGGGCCGGGCGACAAACACCGTGCAGGTCCATATCGGGCGTCTGCGCAAGGCACTCGGCGACGCAAAGCTGATCGCGACGATGCCGGCGGGCTATTGCCTACGGGTGGGTCCCGACGAGCTTGACTCCGTCCGATTTGAGCGGCTCGTCGCGCTGGGTCGACGGGCGCTTGCCGACGGCCAGCCCGACCAGGCGGCGGTGACGCTCGATGAGGCGCTTGCGTTATGGCGTGGTCCGCCGCTTGAGGAGCTTGCGAATGAGCCCTTCGCGAACGCCGAGATCACACGTTTGGAAGAGCAGCACCTCGCGGCGCTCGAGACACGCATCGACGCAGACCTCGCGACTGGCCGGCACAATGAGCTCATCGGCGAGCTTCGTCGCCTCGTCGCGGTCAACCCGACGCGCGAGCGCCTGACCGAGCAGCTGATGCTCGCGCTGTATCGATGCGGTCGGCAGACCGACGCGCTGGAGACATTTCAGGAGGCTCGGGGGGCGCTCATCGCCGATGTCGGTGTCGAGCCGGGACCCAGGCTGCGCGAGCTGCAGGACGCGATCCTGCGCCAAGACCCCGTACTCGAGCCCAGCCGCGTGCCCCTGCAACCCGTCGCGAACCGCGCGAGCGTTTCGCCGCCGGTGAGCCGTGACGACAAGCCCGTCGTGCTGGTGCTTCCGCGTTCGCTGCATGTCTCGGCGGATTCCGCGTTCGTCGGACGCGACCGAGAGCTTGGGCGCCTGCGCGAGCACTGGACGCGGATCCAAGCTGGGGGCCGGTCAGCCGTCGTGATCGCCGGGGAGCCCGGGATGGGTAAGACCCGCCTCGCGAGCGAGCTCGCCCACGAGGTGCACGAGCAGGGCGCGTTGGTGCTGTACGGGCGCTGTGACGAGGGCCTCGCGGTGCCCTATCAGCCGTTCGTCGAAGCGCTGCGAAGCCTGCTGCCGATGATCGATGTTGATCAGTTGCGCGCCCAGCTTGGGGGATTAGCACCTGAGCTGGGACGGTTGTTGCCCGAGCTGACGGATGTGGGTTCGCCGGCGTCGGCGGATGCGGAGTCCGCCAGGTTTGCGCTCTTTGAGGCCGTCGTCGCGCTGTTGGAGCTCATGACTGCGCGCCAGCACACGCTGCTTGTCATCGATGACGTGCAGTGGGCGGCCCCTGCGACGTTGCTGTTGCTGCGCCACCTGATCCGCTCTGAGCGCCGGCTAGCGCTGCTGATCGTCGTCACGTTTCGAAGCACCGAGCTGCAACCCGATGAGCCACTGGCGCAGCTACTGGCCGACCTGCAGCGCGACAACAGCGCCGAGCGTGTCGCCCTCAGCGGTCTGGATGAGCAGGCGATCGGCACGCTCTTGAAAGTCGCGGTTGGACCCGCGCTGGCAGACCAAGTAGGGCAGCTGGTCGCAAACGTCCACGCCGAGACCGCCGGTAACCCGTTCTTCGTGTGCGAGCTTGTTGCCCACCTCCTGGAGACAGACGCACTCCGTGGGACCGGGCACGATTCTGGGCGGGCATTCACGCCCGCGAAGCTCGACATTCCCGACGGCCTACGCGGCGTCATCTGTCATCGCGTCGCACGGCTGTCTGAGCCGGCGCGACAGCTCATGACGATCGCGTCGGTCGCGACCGGCGCGATCGACGTTTGGCTAGTGGAGTCCGTGCTGTCTGAGAGCGGTGCGCTGCTAGACGCGCTTGACGAAGCGGTCACAGCTGGGCTGCTGGTCGAGCGCGGACGCGGTGAGTTTGACTTCACTCACGCACTGGTCCGCCAAGCAGTCCACGACGATCTCAGCATGGCTCGACGTCTGCACCTTCACCGGCGCCTCGGCGAGGCCCTCGAGGCCCGCGACGACGCGCACGAGCACGCTGAGGCGCTCGCGCATCACTTCGCGCAGCTCGCGCCGGACGGCGAGATGGACAAGGCAACCAGCTATGCAATCGCCGCGGGACATGCCGCCACCGCACGACTGGCATACGAAGACGCGGCCGCGCACTTTCAACGCGGCCTGGACCTGCTCGCCCGCACCCAAGAAACTGATGGACGTCGCCACGTCGACCTGCTGCTCGGCCTCGGCCATTCCTGCTGGAGCACCGGCAACGCCGAGAGGGCACGCGGTGCCTTCAAGCACGCCGCTGAGATCGCACACACGCTCGACGATGCCGCGGCCGCGGCCGATGCCGCTCTCGGCTTCAGCGGACCGTTCTATTTCGGGGTCGAGACCTCGGCATCGTGCAGCGAGGTCTTGCTACAACGGGCGCTCGCGATGCTCGACGAGCCCGACAGTGCGTTGCGCGCACGCCTGATGGGCCGACTGGCCGCCTCCCGCGCGTACGCGGCCGGCCAGCATGACCATCGTGTGCTGGCATACGACGCGCTCGCAATGGCACGCCAAGCAAACGACAAGCACGCACTCGTCGACGTACTCGCCACCTGCTACTGGGTGACGCGCGGAACCACCGATCCTGATCGTGAACTACAGATCGCGCGCGAGCTCACACGTCTCGCCGAGGAAGTGGGCGACCTCCAAGGGCTCGCGTACGGGCGCGCGTGGGTGAGCGGCCATCTCCTCGAACAAGGTGAGATCAGAGGAGTCCTCCGAGAACTCGACGAGCTCCAACGGGTCGTACAGAGCCGAAACGATCGCTATGGTCGCTGGCTGCTAGCTGCCCTCGGCGTCATGCTCGCGCACATCAAGGGGCAGCTGGATTCCGTCGAGTCGCTAGCCGTCGAGGCCATTGGCCATTGGTCTGGCGGGCCGGAGTTGGCGGCTCCCGCACAGGTGTTTGCAACGCAGATGTTCCTGCTGCGCCGCGAGCAGGGACGACTTGACGAACTTGTCGACCTTGCGTCAGCCAATGTCGACCAAAGCCCGGACTTTGCGCCCTGGCGCTGCGCTCTGGCGCACATATACGCAGAGCTCGGCGATCGCGAAAGCGCCAGACGCGAGCTGCAGCTGCTCGGCGATCTTGCAAGGCTTAGACACGACGCCTTCTGGCTCGCGAGCATCACGATGGCCGGGATGGCGGCGGTGTTCCTCGACGATCACAACTCCAGTCACCAAGCGTACGACCTGCTTCTTCCTCACGCCGACACATGCCTCGTCACGCTGGCGTTTACGTGCGAAGGGTCGACGTCACGGCCGCTCGGGATGCTCGCGACAACGCTCGAACGCTACGACGACGCGGAGCGACATTTCGAGGATGCGCTGGACATGAACGCCCGAGTCCGCTCACCACTCTGGACGGCCCACACCCAATACGAATATGCCCGCTTGCTCCGCCTACGCGCCACGCCCGGCGATCGCGACCGCGCACGCACCCTCCTCGCGGCAGCGACAGCCACAGCCAACACGCTGGGACTACCCATGTTGAGTAGGCGCGCGTCAGCCGAAGCACATCTGCTTGCGACAGATTGACTCAGCCGGGTGGGCGCTTGCATCCCACGGAGAGGCGCTCGATGCCACCGTAATGGCACCGAGCGCCTCAAGGTTTGGCGCAAAGGATGCCTACATCCGGAGACCACAAGTCGCCGGGCAAGCCGCTGGCCCTCAGGCGGGAGTTGTGGAGCGTGGTGTCGCGCCGGAGCCAGTGCTGGCCTTGGCAGTGACTTTTGTCCACGCTGACCCGTTCGACCAGCGGATCGTGCCGGGCGCTCGCAACGTCGCGGAGTACGTCGCGTCGTCGGGGAACGTGACGCTGATGGTTTGGTTGTCGATGATCGACCCGTGGGCGGTCGGCCGGTGCTGCGCGGACATGTCGATCGTGAGGTCGGTGCTGTTGACGGAGATGATCGGCTTGGCGGTGCCTCCGTCGGTCCAGCGGCCGTTGAGATCGATCACAGTCTCGATGACGGCAGGCTGGACGTGGAAGTACCGCAGGACGCCGTCGCGGGCGTCGTAGCCGACCAAGTCGGTGCCTCCTGCCATGTTGCCGATGAAGTTGCCGGCGAGGATGGCCTGCCACGGGAGCGCCCACAGGTTGCCGAAATGCGTCTGGATCTGGCTGAGACTGCCATGGCCGTTGGTCAAGAAGACCTCGGTGTAGGCACCGTTCTCCTCGTAGAAGAGCAGACCGTCGTAGGACTGGTTCTCCCAGAATTTCCCAGGCACGATCTGTGCCCAGGTTGTCCGCCAGTTGTCGTGCTTGCTGAAGATCGGCATCCCGCCGTTGCCGTCGACCCTGTAGAACTCCCCTGTCCCCGCAGCCTTGTCGTAGAACAGCAGATCGTCATAAGGGCTGTTGCTGAAGTTGCCCGTGACGATCGAGTTCCAGCTCATGCGCCAGCCGTCGGACGACGACACGGCGTGGACCTCTCCTGAGTCAGTCACCGAGAGAAACTCGCCGTGGCCGTTGAACCGGTCGTACAGGAGCATCTGCGCCCTGCCGAAGCGTCCCGGAACGATGTTCGTCCAAGACGGACGCCAATCGCTGAAGCGCCTCTGCAGCATGAGGTTGCCCAATCCGTCGGTTCGGTGGATCTCGGCGATACCGGCGGAGGCATCGTAGAACAGCAACTGAAATGGCGTGACATTCGCGATGTCGGTCCAGCGCCGACTGAAGGTGTGTGCCCCGCCGACCTCGTACGGTCCGTCTTGGACAAGGACGCCGTTGTCGAGCCTGCCGTTCTTGACCGTGGCGAAGAACTTCCCGATCCCCGCGTTGCGGTCATAACAGAAGAGGTCCGTTGCGTTCTGGCTGGCCGTCTGCGGGTCCGCGAATCCCCCTTTCAGCATGTGTGTCCATGTCCGCGGAAAGCCGCGCGTGACCCAGTGGTAAAGACTGATGGTAGGCATGTCGTGTCCCTTGGAATATTGCTCGTGGATAGGAATGTCTGAACCCGTTGATCGCGGCCCGCGAGGCGTCTTTGTCGCAAGCAAGCTGAGAAAGTGCGGTCCCTAGCGCTCGCGGGCCGGCACGAGTGACCGGCCCGCGCGGCTGCGCTACGGGATGTTTCCTACGATCTCGCAGTCGGTTTGGGCGTCGCTGCCGGGCCCGCCGTCTGCGCGGTCAGCGCCGGTGCCGCAGTTGTGGCTGTCATTGCCGGTCATCCCGAACAGCAAGTCGTTGCCGGCTTGGCCGTAGAGGGTGTCGTTGCCGGCTTGGCCGTACAGCGTGTCGTTGCCGTTGCCGCCGAACTCGGTGTCATTGCCGTTCTCGCCGAGCAGGACGTCATTTCCGTCGCTACCGTTGAGGTAGTCGTGGCCGTCGCCGCCGCAGATGACGTCGTCTCCTGCCAAGCCGACGATCGTGTCGTTGCCGCCGAGGCTGGCGATGACGTCGACGCCGCGCGAGCCGATGATCGTGTCGTTGCGGGGTGTGCCAACCTGCGTGGCCTTCTTGCCCTGGCACATGACGGGCGGCGCCGTGGGGTCCTGAGCGCTGGCTTGGCTTACAAGTCCAGCGGCCGCGACGGCGGCGGTGAGACTGAGTGCGATGAGCGTGCGGTGCATGGTGTTCCCTTCGGGTGGTTGTGAAGCCGCATCGCGCACGGGTGGCTGATCCAAGCGGGGTTAGCGGCGAATTGATCTGAGGACCGGTTTGCGACCTGGCGTACAGCCGTTGGCCGTGATTGGGTGGTTCGGTTATTTGCAACGGCGGGATTGCAGGCGGCCCCGCCGACTCGCGTTCAGCACCGACGCCACGAGCTGATCACGTCATTCCACCACGGGTACACCGTCGGGTAGGACGCGTGCGCTTGGACGTACGCCCAGCGGCCTTGGTAGTGCCAGTGCTCGTACACGCAAAAGCGGTAGGGGGTGTTGTTCTGGACGGACGACGTGATGTCGTTGAAGGACGGGGACCGGTCCAGGTTGTCTGAGCCGTTGACGGAGACGCGGATGCGGCCCTCGTAGTGCCAGTGCTCAAAGAGGCAGATGCGGTTTTGGGGGCACCTGCTGACGAAATTCGATTCGTCTGGCTTGGTGGCGGGGCCAAGCGCGTTGGGCGCGCTCGGGTTGACCTGCGACGGTGGCGGCGGAGCGCTGGGGGTAGTTGTCTGCGCATGCGCCTGCGGTGCGACCGCGACGCTCAGCGCCAGCGTGCTGGCGAGCACAAGCGCGGTTCTCAGCCAGGTTCGTGGCGGGCCTGCGCGGCGGCTCAGCCCGCCGTGCGTCTCTGTGGTCGTGTTCTTCATGACTATCCCTTCTGTGGGCTTGGAGGTGGTTGTGTCGCCCGCGCCAGGCACGCCTCAGGGTGTCCCTGAAGCTCGCGTGAAAGGGCGGCGTGGTGTGGGACCGGTCACGACCCGACGTGCAGTTGTCGTTCGTGGTCCGGTGTCGTGCTGATCGCCCGGCAGTCTGCGCCGACGCGCTTGCGGCGTGCTGAAAGCGCGTTGACATGCGTGTTACCGAGACCACGGTGGACTCGACATGTCTGCGAGGTTGTCTGTGGCTGCAGGTGCGGGTCGGTGTCCATGCACCAGGCTTTGGTGAGCCGCGAGAGCGGCGCGGCGGACACGGCGTGCTCGCGGGTGTCGCGGTCGTATCTCACAGACGCGGGCTACATGAGCGGGTAGCGTTTCGTTGATGCGGTTTCTCATCCTCGGGCCGCTTGAGGTTCGAGGCCAGCAGGGCACGGTGGCACTGAGCGGCAACAAGCTGCGCGGGCTGCTTGCGGTGTTGTTGCTGCACGCCAACAAACCCGTCAGCGCCGAACGGCTCGCACTTGCGCTGTGGGGCCCGGACGCGCCGGGCGGTGCGACGAAGACCGTGCAGGTCCATATCTCGCGCCTCCGCAGAGCGCTTGGAGATGCGGACTTGATCGCGACGCTGTCGGCCGGCTACTGCCTACGGGTAGGCCTCGACGAGCTTGACGTCGCACGGTTTGAACGGCTTGTCCAGGAGGGACGAAGGGCCCTCGCCGACGAGCAGCCTGGGAACGCGGCAGCGCTGCTGCGTGAGGCGCTTTCGTTGTGGCGTGGCCCGGCCCTGGCGGATCTTGCGGCGGAGCCGTTCGCGCAAGCGGAGATCGCGCGGTTGGAGGAGCAGCATCTCGCGGCGCTCGAAGCGCGCGTGGAGGCGGACATCGCGGTTGGCCGGCACGCTGAGCTCGTCGGTGAGCTGCGGCGCTTGGTGGCGGCGCATCCGACGCGCGAGCACCTGGCTGGCCAGTTGATGCTCGCGTTGTATCGCTGCGGCCGCCAAACCGACGCGCTGGAGGCTTACCAGGACACCCGGCGCGTGCTCGTCGCCGACGCCGGCGTCGAACCAGGACCCCGGCTGCGCGAGCTGCAGCAGGCGGTCTTGCGCCAAGACGTTACGCTGCAAACGCGCGGTCGTGTGTCCGACCTGCCACCTGCACTAGACGCCCCGACCGTGTTGCCGCTGGTGGGGCGTGATGACGCGCCGATCATGCTGGCGTTTCCGCGTTCGCTGCAGTCTCCTACCAGCTGGCCGTTCGTTGGTCGGGAGACGGAGCTGCAGCACCTGCGCGATCGCTGGACAGAGGTCTGCGGTAGCTCGTGCTCAGCGGTCTTCATCGGCGGGGAGGCCGGCATTGGCAAGACCCGTCTTGCCGGCGAACTTGCCCAGGCGGTGCACTCTGACGGGGCGCTGGTGCTGTACGGGCGCTGCGATGAGGGGCTTGCGGTGCCGTACCAACCGTTCGTTCAAGCGCTTGGACCGTATGTCCGCGCGGCGGGGGTGGATCGCCTGCGTGCGCGGTTTGGTCATTTGGCATCCGCGCTTGCGCGGATGTGGCCAGAGCTGACCGAACTGGGGGAGCCGGTCCGCGGTGACCCCGAGTCAGAACGCTTCGCGCTATTTGAGGCCGTCGCCGCGCTGATCGAGGCAGCGACACATAAGCGGCGCGTATTGCTCGTTCTCGACGACCTGCACTGGGCCGCCCCGCCGACGCTGCTGCTGCTGCGTCATCTTATCCGCTCTGAGCGCCAGATCGGCGTGCTCCTACTCGGCACGTATCGCCAGACCGAGGTTGATCGCGACCAGCCGCTCGCGCAACTGTTGGCGGACCTGCACCGCGACTCCAGCGTGGAGTGCCTGAGCATCGGTGGACTACCTGAGGCAGCGATCGCAGCGATGCTTGCAACCGCGGTTGGGCATGCGCTGGACGAGCAGGCGTCACAGCTTGTGCACGTGTTACAGACTCAGACCGCCGGCAACCCATTCTTCGTGCGTGAGCTGCTGGCCAACCTGACGGAATCGGGGACGCGCTTTAGTACTGGAGCCAACGCGGAGCAAATCCAGGCGCCCGAGGCGTTGCAGCATGTGATCATGCAGCGCGTCGCGCGGTTGTCGGATCCTGGACGACGCGGGTTGGGAGGAGCGGCGGTCGCGGGGTCAACGTTCTCGTTCGTGCTGCTCGAGCGTGTGCTGGGCGAGGGATCGGGCGTACTTGACGCGCTGGATGAGGCCGTGGCGGCGGGGCTGTTGGCCGAGGCCGAGCGCGGCCAGTACGCCTTCGCGCATGCGCTCGTGCGCCAGACGATCTACGGGCAGCTTGGATCGGCGCGGCGCATACGCCTTCACCGGCGAGTTGGCGAGGCGCTGGAAACCCTCGGCGAGCAGGCCGACGTTGAAGCGCTCGCGCATCACTTCGCTCAAGCCGCACCCGACGGCCAAGGCGTGAAGGCGGCCGCATACGCCCTGGCCGCGGGACGCAGCGCGACACGACGCCTCGGATATGAGAACGCGGCCGTCCATTACGAGCGGGGCTTGGAGGCACTGACGCTCACCGGGCAGCCACAGCACGAGCGGCGCTGCGAACTGCTGCTGGCGCTCGGCGAAGCGCGCTGGCATACGGGGGAGCTCGATCAGGCCAGACAGACCTACCGGCAAGCCGCCGAACTGGCCAAGAAACTCGGCGACGCCACCGCGCTGGCCAGAGCGGCACTTGGCTTCTGCGGACCGCATCGTAGTGAGGTGACCGCCGCGGTGACAGGGCCCGTCGTCGATCTGCTGCAACAAGCGCTTGCCGCGCTCGCCGACGACGACAGCGTGCTGCGAGCACAGTTGATGGGCCGCTTGGGGGCTGTGCTTGCCTATACCGGCGTTGAGCCCGAGAAGCGTGTACTCACGCATCAGGGGCTGGCGATGGCCCGCCGGATCGCCGATAAGGCGACGCTCGCCGACGTGCTTGCCAGCACTCTTTGGGCTACCTACGGTCCCGACGTCCTGCACGAAGCCATGGCGATAGCCCAAGAGCTCGCAGACGTGGCGAGCGAGCTGGGCGACCCCCGACTGGAGGCCACGGCGCATGCTCGGCTCTTCGACTACCTGCTCCAAGTGGGAGACATCGACGCGGTCCAGCGCGAAGTCGACGCGCTGCAACGGCTCGCCGAAGCCCGAAGAGAGCGCTATTTCAAATGGGTCTTGGCCGTCGTTCGGGCCAATCAGGCGCACTTGCGGGGACACCTTGAGGACTTCGAGACACTCGCGCGCGACGCCCACGCGCACCGCTATGAAGGCCAGGACGAAGCCGCCGCCCAGATCTTCGGCGCACAGATGCTCGTGTTGCGTATCTCGCAGGGACGTTCCGACGAACTGCTGGACACGGTCGAGAGCCTCGCGGCTCAGTACCCCCAAAACGTCGGCTGGCGCTTCACGCTCGCCGTCGTCTATGCATTGCTCGAGCGCCGAGAGCAGGCGCGCCAAGAGCTTGAGGAGCTCACCTACGCCGATCTGGAAGATGTTCCGCGCGACGGATTTTGGCTGACGAACCTGTGCGCTCTATCCGAGGTCGTCTTCTTCCTCCGCGACCGTCCTCGTGCACAGCTACTCTCCAAGCTGCTGTTGCCCTACGCCAGCCGCTGCGTTAGCGCCGGCGCCGCGATCTGTCAAGGCTCCACCTCCCGTCCGCTCGGAGGGCTCGCCACTACCCTCGCGCGCTACGACGAGGCCGAGCACCATTTCAAGCATGCCCTCAAGATGAACGCCCAGATCAGATCACCGCTCTGGATCGCCTACACCCAGCACGATTACGCCCGCATGCTCCTCCTGCGCAATCACGCGGGCGACACCGATAAGGCACTGCAACTCCTAACCGAGGCACTTGCCGTGGCCAAGCAGCTCGGCCTCAAGGCGCTCTCCGACCGAGCCCAACCACTCAAACTCACGGCTGAAACCGCGAAGCCCTCGCTGGCTGTCTCTGCCACGTATAGGCCCTAACGACACCGTCCTCGGCATTGCTCTTAGGCTATTGTCAGGATTCATTCTCCTCTCGCACTAAATGGCCGGCGGCGCAGGCAAAAAAGGGACGATGTCACGCAGTATGTCGCCTGCGTCTGGAGCGAGGACGGCCACGGAAAGCAGACGCACGTTATCGGCGCTCAGCGCGGCCCGCCAGCTGTCGCGGTACAGATAGGGTCGCGGGCCTCGCAGGCCAGTCGGACGACTACTGGAACGCGCGAGGACCGGCGCTCTCCGCTACGCCAGCGCTCGTCGACACCGGACGCATGTTGGTGAGGGCATGTCGGTCCTCGAGATCGCGTGTCAGGCCGCGCACGCGCCGGCGATACGCTGGCGACCTACCTTGGGGGCGACTGCTGGCGATCATCGGCACGCATGACGTTGCGGACGGGTCGCGCGAGGTGCTCGGCACCGCCCGCCGCGAACTGCACCATCATCACCGCATACCGCGAGGTCGCGCGCGGTGGCCGGGCGCTCAACACGCGCCGCGAACGGCCGCCGACGCCACGGACGACAACGCCGTCGTAACGGCCGTCGCGACGGCGACGAGGAGCTTGACCCTTCAAGTGATCTTGCTGTCTGCTGCGTACGTTGCAGGCAAGGTGAGCGGACGGCGGTGAGTGTGTCAGGCGGCGTCTTTGGGCTTCCAGCCGCGGCCGTCCTTGACGATGAGTCCGTCTTGGGCGAGACCGGGCAGCACGCGGTACAGGTAGTTCTGCTTGATGTCCATCTTCTCGGCGATCTCGGGGATCGTGATGCCGGGGTTGGCCTTGACCAGCGCGAGCGCCTCGGCGCCGCGGGTCCCGCTGCCCTTCGGCCGCCCGCGCCGCGCGCCATGCGTCGCGTCGCGCTTGCGCGCCGCTGCGCGTCCCGGTGCACGTCGGGTCGCCGGCGTGGCGTGCAGCGATGCCGACACGCCATCGAGCGCTGCCGCGGCGGCGTCAAGGCGCTGGTATTCATCGACGAGTGGGCGCAGTTCCTTCAGCCGCGCGGCGATCTCATGTCGCTTCTCATCCAAGAAATCAATGGTTGCCATATACGTCTCCCCGTTCAGGCAAGCAGGAACAGTAATGTCACCAGGCTAGCCAAACAGGGCACTCAGCAAACCGCAGCGTGACGTCCCCCGGCCGGCGAGCGACAAGCTGCGCACCGCTGTGCGGTCGTGAAGGCGGGCCGGCGGCTTCTGGGATTTAGTCGTGGTAGATGCTGGCGTGCACGGCGCGCAGGCTGAACTTGGGGTAGAGCGGGATCTTGCGGGCTTGCTCGGCGACCCTGTCGGCTGCTGTCTTGCTCCAGAAGCCCATGCTGTCTTCTTGGCCATCGACGATCGCGTGGACGGTGTAGCGCTGCAGAGGATGCGACCACCGCGGCTTGTCTTCGGTGATCCACACGTGCGGGGATGTGGTCCAGTTCACCGTAGGCCCACGCGGGAGCCCAGAGCTGTGGGCATGCGACATCAGGCTGCAACGCTACCGGTTAGCTTCGGCGTCGCGGCACTGGTCGATGTCGTCGCGCGCGTACCGCAGCGAGCAGCGAAGGTCGGGGCGCGCGGTGACCCGACGCTAGAAGCGTGCGAGCACGGCGCTTCGGCCTGGCTTCTCGCTGTCGTGATACGAGGTCGTGGTTGGTTACGCGGTCCAGCGAATCTCGCCGCTTTGGAGGATCAGCTTGCTGGGATTGAGTTGCAGGTGGCGAGCCACGCCGATCGAGGCTTTGTGGTCTGGGTGGATGTCGGCGAAGAGGGTTCGTGCGCCCTGTTGGCGCAGCCAGGACGCCATCGCATCGACTGCTTCGCATGCGCGGCCTTGGCCTTGGTGTCGTGAGGCGATGATCCATGCGATCGCGGCGCTGATTGCGTCGCCGTTGATGGTGAGTGTGGCTTGTGTTGTACCGATCGCGTGACCGCTGCTGCGGTCACGCAGGATCCAGTTCAGCCATCGCTCGTGGCGATCGTGCGACCAGCCGGTCACCTGGCGCTGATAGCGCTGTCGTAGCTCGTTGAGCGTGCAGGGTGCCCCACCGGTGAAGCCGAACAGTCGCGGGTCGTCGAGCAGCGGCGCCATCTCTTCGGCGTGATCGATTCTCAACGGCTCAAGCGACATCCGCGCTGTCTGAAGATTTGGCGCCGGCGGCCAGTCATCGAGCCCGCTCATCGTGGCAGCGTACGCTCCCACGATGGGGCGCTAGCCAACGCCCACAGTGAAACCGGGCAGGCGCTCATGGGTGTGTGCGTCGGCGGGTCCCGGTCGCTGGTTGGGATACGGGCTACGGCGTGCCCGAGAGCAGCACGGTGGTGGCTGTATCTACGTATGGTCTGGGTGCTCTGCAATTTAGCTGCCCGTGGTATTGCCTGGGTGGGGGCTGTGAGAGCATGTTGCAAGCAATGGAAAGTCGGGATGGGGATGAAGATCGCGTCATACAACGTCGAGAATCTCTTTGAGCGCGCGGCGGCGCTGTCGGCCAGCGCCGACAGCAGCGCGGCCGCGCAGGCGCTCATCAAGCAAGGGCAGATCAACGTGCTGCCTGCGCAAGGCGACCTACGACCATCCTGATCGGGCGCAAATCCTCGAGCTGCTGACCGAGCTTGGACTGCGCGACAGCGATGACGGCAATGCGTTTGTGATGCTGCGCCAAAACCACGGGCAGCTCGTCCGCCGCCGTCAAGACGGCTCGGTCGAGGTCGTCGCGCGTGGCCGCGGCGACTGGCTGGGCTGGGTCGAGCCCAAGATGGAGCCAGTCAACGAGGTCTCGACGCAGAACACCGCGCTCGTCATGACGCAGATCGACGCCGACATCCTCGCCGTCGTCGAAGCCGAATCGCGTCACTCGCTGCGCGACTTCTCGCGCGTGCTGCTGCGTCAGGTCGGCGGTCAGCCCCTACGAGCACACAATGCTCATCGAGGGCAACGACGACCGCGGCATCAACGTCGGCCTGCTGACCAAGGAAGGCTTTGATTTCGACGCGCTGCGCACCCACATTTTGATCTGTTTGAGCCCCACCGGGGGATCTTCAGCCGCGACTGCCCCGAGTACCTCATCCGCACCGCGACGGGCAGCGAGGTGCTCGTACTCGTTAACCACTTCAAGAGCAAGCGCGGCGGCGGCGACGCACAGCGGCTGCGACAGGCCACCCGCGTCAAGGAGATCGTCCTCGAGTGACTGGCCGAGCATCCCAACCTCGTCGTCTTGGGAGACTTCAACGACACACCGCACTCCGACAACCTCAAACCGCTTCTCGATGGCACGCCGCTGAAGGACATCAGCACCCACCCGAGCTTTGACGACGGCGGCTTCCCGGGGACCTTCGGCACGCAAAAGCGCGAGTAACCGCATCGACTATCTTTTGCTGTCGCCCGACCTCACAGACAAGGTCACCGCCGGCGGCATCTTCCGCAAGGGCGTCTTCAGCGCCAGCGACCGCTGGCCGGTATTTGACACCGTCACAACCAAGAGCGAGCAGGCCTCAGATCACGCCGCGATCTGGGCTGAGATCGACCTCGCCTAGCCTCACGGACACGCGGCGCCGCACGTTCTGGCGGCCACCCGGCTACCTGATACGACAACGAGAAGCCAAACCGACGCGCCACGCTCCCAGCGTCGGGTCACCGCGCCCCCCAACCTTCGCGGCTCGCTGCAGTACGCGCGCGACGGCATCGACCAGTGCCGCGACGCCGAAGCTAACCGCTAGCGTGCGTGGACAGGAAACGGAGAGCGCTCCTGTTCGACGAATGCAGCGCTACGTGCGGCGGCGCGAACCCGCGGCCTGTCAAGCGCTTGCGGCCGCCACCCCGTTGCGCTCGGCCACGAGCGCGACGATGTCGCACATGATGCGCGTGAGGTCGAAGTCCTTCGGGGTGTAGACCGCCGCGACGCCGGCCTGCTTCAGCGGCGCGACGTCGACCTCGGGGATGATCCCGCCGACGATCACCGGCGCGTCGACGCCGGCCTCGCGCAGCCCGTCGATGATCCCCGGGATGAGCTCGCGGTGCGAGCCGGAGAGGATCGAGAGGCCGATGACGTGGACGCCCTCCTGCAGCGCCGACGTCACGATCTGCGACGGCGTCAGGCGGATCCCCTCGTAGACGACCTCCATGCCGACGTCGCGCGCCCGCACGGCGATCTGCTCGGCGCCGTTGGAGTGCCCGTCGAGGCCCGGCTTGCCGACGAGGATCTTGATCCGCCGGCCGAGCGCCTCGCCGACGCGGGCGACCTCGTCGCGCAGCTCCTCGAGCTGCGGGCCCGCGGCGGCCGGGCCGGCGGACGCCTCGCCGACGCCCGTCGGCGCGCGGTAGTCGCCGAACGAGTCGCGCAGCGCCTGCGCCCACTCGCCGGTCGTGGCACCGGCGCGGGCGGCCGCGATCGTCGCGGGCATGATGTTCACGCTGTCGTCCGCCGCGGCGGCGCGCAGCTCGTCCAGCGCGGCGTCGACCGCGGGCTGGTCGCGCGCGGCGCGCCACTCCTGCAGCGACGCCTTCGCCTCGGCCTCGACGCCCGGATCGACGGTCATGATCCCGCCGTCCTCGCCCTCGGCGAGCGGCGACGGCTCGGTCTCGCGGTACTTGTTGTGGCCGACGACGATCAGCTCGCCGGCCTCGATGCGGCGGATCCGCTCGCGGTGCGAGTCGACGAGCGCGGACTTCATGTAGGAGACCGCCTCGACGGCGCCGCCGTGCTCCTCGACGACCGCCATCTCGGCCCGCGCGCCCTCGACGAGCTCGGCGACGAGGCCGTCCATGACGACGGATCCCTCGAAGATGTCCGGGTACTCGAGCAGGTCGGTCTCGAAGGCGAGGACCTGCTGGATGCGCAGCGACCACTGCTGGTCCCACGGCCGCGGCAGGCCGAGCGCCTCGTTCCACGCCGGCAGCTGGATCGCCCGCGCGCGGGCGTTGCGCCCGAGCGTCACGCCGAGCGCCTCGAGCACGATCCGCTGGACGTTGTTCTCCGGCTGGGACTCCGTCAGGCCGAGCGAGTTGACCTGCACGCCGTAGCGGAAGCGCAGCTGCTTGTCGTCCTGCACGCCGTAGCGCTCGCGGCCGATCTGCTCCCACAGCTGCGACATCGCGCGCAGCTTCGCGTGCTCCTCGACGAACCGCACGCCGGCGTTGACGAAGAACGAGATCCGCGAGAAGACCTTGCCCATGATCTCCTCGTCGACGCGCTCGCGCACGGCGTCGAGCACCGCGATCGCGTTGGAGAGCGCGTAGGCGATCTCCTGCACCGGCGTCGCACCGGCCTCCTGCAGGTGGTAGGAGCAGATGTTGATCGGGTTCCAGCGCGGGACCTCGGTGACCGTGTAGGCGACCATGTCGGCGATGAGCCGCATCGACGGCCCGGGCGGGAACGCGTACGTCCCGCGCGCGAGGAACTCCTTGATGATGTCGTTCTGCGTGGTGCCCTGCAGGACCTGCTGGTCGACGCCGTGCTCCTCGGCCGTGACGATGTAGAGCGCCAGCAGCCAGGCCGCCGTCGCGTTGATCGTCATCGACGTGTTCATCGTCTCCAGCGGGATGCCGTCCATGAGCTCGCTCATCGCCCCGCGATGGCCGATCGGAACTCCGACCTTGCCCACCTCGCCGCGCGCGAGCTCGTGGTCGGCGTCGTAGCCGGTCTGGGTCGGCAGGTCGAACGCGACCGACAGGCCGGTCTGCCCTTTCGCGAGGTTCGAGCGGTACAGCTCGTTGGACTTCCTCGCCGTCGAATGACCCGCGTAGGTGCGCATCATCCACGGTCGATCGCGCTCGGGCAGCCGGTGGGCGGAAGGCTCGCTCATCGCTCTCGGAATCGTACTCGCGCGCGATATGGTCCCGCGGGGAACCGGGTACGTGCCATGCAGCACGAGTGACCACAGAGGAGGAGGACTCATGGCGGAGGAGCAGCCCAACCAGGTGAGGGAGAACGAGCCGCCGGATCTCGGCTATGCCGAGCCGGACACGGGCCAGGGCGACGTCGAGAGCGAGATCCCGGAGGGCGTCGACGCGCTGTCCGACGAGCAGATCGCGGCAGCCGAGGATCGCGGTGGCGGGGACGAGGGTGACGACGGCGGCGCGATCGACGTGTCGGCGATCGTGTCGGAGGAGGGCGACGACGCGCCCGGCGATGCCGAGGCAGGCGGCGACGACGATGCCGAGGCAGCGGGCGAGGCCGAGGTCGAGGCAGCGGGCGACGCCGAGGCAGAGGGCGACGCGGAGGCAGAGGGCGACGCGGAGGCAGAGGGCGACGCGGAGGCAGCGGGCGACGCCGAGGCAGAGGGCGACGCCGAGGCAGCGGGCGACGCCGAGGCGGAGGGCACGGCGGCGGACGAGGCGGGCGAGGACGCGCCCGAGAAGACGGACGTCGAGGCGCAGGTCGCCCCGGACACGGGCGAGGACGCGTAGCGGCGCACACCGCAGGTTGCGGAGGCTTCCGATCGCTCACCCGTACGAGGTGAGCGACACACGCGGCGCCTGTTCGTGCGCCGCGGCAGCGCGGCGGCGCTCGTTGCGGCGAGCGGTGCCCGCGCTGCTGAGGCCTGCGGCGTCCCGGCCGCAGGAGGCGAACGGGTAGCGTCAAGGGTCGATGCGCGCGATCGACGTCTGCCACCAGGGCCGGGAGCACGTGATCTGCGCCTGGCAGGTCGACGACGTGATCGTCGATCCCGGTCCGGAGGCGAGCGTCGAGACGCTGCTCGACGCGCTCGGCGACGAGCAGCCGCGTGCGCTGCTGCTGACGCACATCCACTTCGACCACGCGGGCGCGGCCGGGGCGCTCGTGCGCGACTGGCCCGACCTCGAGGTCTGGGTCCACGAGCGCGGGGCACGCCATCTCGCCGACCCGACGCGGCTCGTGGCGTCCGCCAAGCGCCTGTACGGCGACGCGTTCGACCGCCTGTGGGGCGAGGTCGTGCCGATCCCGGAGGCCAACCTGCGCGTGCTGCGCGGCGGCGAGTCCCAGGACGGCTGGGACGTCGCCCACACGCCCGGCCACGCCTCGCACCACGTCAGCTATCGACATCAGGCGACGGGATGGGTGTTCGCCGGCGACACCGCAGGCGTACGGCTGCCGCCCGGCTCGCTCCTGCTGCCGCCCACGCCGCCGCCGGAGTTCGACCTCGCAGCGTGGCGCACGTCGATCGACACGATCGAGGCGTGGGAGCCGCAGGCGCTCGCGATCACCCATTTCGGTGACTATTCGGACGTCGGCGAGCACCTGGACCGCATGCGCGAGGGCCTTGCCCGCTGGACCGAGCTGGCCAGCAGCACGGACCGCCAGGGCTACGCCGACGCGCTGCGCGCCGAGTTGCACGCCGGCCTCGACGAGCGCGACGCGCTGTCGTTCGCGCAGGCGATGCCGCCAGAGGATCAGTGGCTCGGCATCGACCGCTACCTCAGCCGTATGCGCGATGCTGGCGCAACGGGCTGAGCGCTCGTATCCTCCAGGTTCGATGAGCCAGACGATCGAGAAGCCGCGGACGAGCGGCCCGGGCAGCGGGCTCGGCGGTCACTGGCGCGTCATCGTCCGCAACGACGACCACAACACGTTCGATCACGTCGCGCACACCCTCGCGCGCTACATCCCGGGCATCAGCCTGGATCGCGGCTACCGGATCGCCGACACCATCCATCACAGCGGGCTCGCGATCGTATGGACCGGCCATCGCGAGGCGGCTGAGCTGTATCTCGATCAGCTCAGCCGCGCGGGTCTGACGATGGCTCCGCTTGAGCGGGGCTGACCGGGTACTCGCCGGACGGCGAGCCCGCCAGTGTGGACCTGTGGGAGCCTGTGACGCAGGGTGAGCGAGGGGGAGATCACCAACGCCGACCGGGCCGTCCGTGAGCGAACGCTGCTGCGGGCCTACCACGAGGACGGCGATACCCGCGCACGTGACACGCTCGCCGAGGAGATGGTGCCGCTGGCGCGCGCGCTGGCCGGGCGCTACAGCGGCCGCGGCGAGCCGATCGACGACCTCGTGCAGGTGGCCTGCGTCGGGATCATGAAGGCGATCGAGGGCTTCGACCTCTCGCGTGACGTGCGCTTCTCCTCCTACGCGACGCCGACGGTGCTCGGCGAGATCAAGCGCCACTTTCGGGACAAGACGTGGGCGATGCGGGTCCCGCGTGGCATGCAGGAGCTGCAGATCGAGCTTGCCAAGGCGCGCGACGAGCTGACCACGCAGCACGGCCGCTCGCCGACCGTCCAGGAGCTCGCCGACGCCGTCGACCAGCCCTTCGAGGAGGTGCTGATCACGATCCAGAGCCAGGAGGCGCGCCGCACGCGCTCGCTCGACGAGCCGACCGGGGAGGACATGACGCTGGCCGACTCGATCGGCGCCCGCGATCCGGACATCGGCCGTGCGGAGATGCGCGTCCTGCTCGACGACGCGTTCGAGGTCCTCTCCGAGCGTGATCGCCAGGTGCTGCGGCTGCGCTTCGCCGAGGACCTCACGCAGACGGAGATCTCGCGCGTCGTCGGGGTCTCGCAGATGCAGGTGTCGCGGATCATCCGCCAGGCGCTGCGCACGCTGCGCGAGGACATCGAGCGCGAGAAGGAGCGCAGCGACGCCGCGTAGGCGCTCGTGGTGAGCTGACGCGCGAGGCGACCGGGGCCCGAGCCCGCGGTCGTCGTGTGGGCGGGGCGCGACCGCTGCGCCCGGCACGCGAGGTGTGTCGCGAGTACCCCTGGGATGCCCCGACGCGCGGCGCGGCTGAGGCAGCATGGCAGCGGGGAGTGAAACGCTGCCAAAGGAGTCGTCGTGTCGTCATTCGTCTCGCGCCGGACCGCCGTTGCCGGGCTTGTCATCGCCGCCATGCTCGCGGCCGCCGTCGGGGCCGTCGCGGCGACCGGCGGCGGACCGGACACCACCATCGCCGTGTCGCCGCGCGTGCTCATCGCCGCGCCCGCCCAGAGCCCCGCCGACTTCCCCGGCGTCGCGCGGGCGCGGGCCGGCGAGCCGCTGCCCGACGGCTACGTCGCCGTGGCGCGCGACGTCCGCATCGCGCGCGGCGGCGAGGTCGCCTACGCCGCGCTGCGCATGGCGTGCCCACCGGGCAAGACCTGGCGTTCGGGCGCTTCGGCGGGCGACATCGGCGTCAGCGTGCTCGACCGCGCGGTGTCGAAGAAGCGCTCGGTCCTCGTGATGGCCAGCTACGACACCCGCCAGACCGCCCTCGGTGAGACCGCGGCGGGGACGATCTACGCGCTGTGCCGGTAGCGGTCAGCGCCCGGCGCGCCGGTCGACCCACTCGCCGAGCGTGCCGAGCGCGTTCGCGGCGCCGTGCCCGACGCGGCCCGCGCAGCCGCGCGTCGACGGCCGCACCGACAGGTCTGGGTCGTCGGCAAGCGCGATGACCGCGATGCGGATCGCGTCCTCCTGCACGCGCATCTGCGCCGACCAGCGTTCGAGGAACGCCTGCAGCTCGGGGTCGGCCTCCTTCGCCGAAACGCCGGCGAGGAAGTCCAGCAGCGTGACGACGTGCACGACGTCGAGCACCGCGAGGCGCATGGCCTGGTTGACCTCGAGCGCCGTGTCGAGCAGCGCGCCGTGCATCGTCGCGAGCTGCGCCCCGAGGCCCTGCGCCAGCGGCCGGCCGTAGACCCCGCGCGCCGCAGTGACGTCCTCAAGCTCGGCCAGCAGCGTGCGCGCCATGTCCGAGCCCTCGCGCAGCAGCTGCGCCTGGTCGCCCGCGCTTGCGTCCAGCCGCGCCGCGAGTGCGCGCCAGTGGTCGCGCAGCTGGCGGGTCATGGCGTACAGCTCGCGCAGGCCGCGGTGCTCGGCAGGATGCATGCCACAAGCGTAGTCGCGCGCCCCGCTGCGCCCAGACTCAACGTCGACTCGAGGGTGAGATACCGCTTTGGCGAGGGTGAGACACCGCTTTGGCGGCGAGCCGCCGCGAAGTCCGATAGCGTCCGCGTCCGGCCGGGGGTGGTCCCCGGCCTGAACGCGATGCGAGGACCCCCGATGGAGGCCCAGACAACGCCATGAGCAGCGATCGCGCCACGAGGCGTATCGTCGTGATCGCCGCGCTGGGCGCAGGCATGATGGCCGGACCCGCTCCGCTGCCGGCGGCGGCGCAGGATCCTGCGCCCGACCCTGCCACGACGCCTGCACCCGCGCCCGTGCCCGCGCCTCCCAACCCGGCGCCGCCTGCCGCTGCCCCTGCGCCGCCGGCCGCTCCCGCCCCGGCGCCTGCAGCGCCCCCGCCCGCCGCTGCGCTGGCGACCCCCGCCGCGCCAGCGCCCGCCGTACCGGCCGCCCAGGCGCCGCCGGCGCGCCTGTTCATCCCGCCCGTGTCAGGCCCGCTGGACTTCGTGACCGACCGGCTGCCCGAGCTGAAGCTCCCCGCCGAGCGCCAGGACACGCGCGCGCCGAAGCGCGAGCACACCGTCAGCGACGCGCGCCGGTCGCGCGCGCAGCCCACCGGGGAGCAGGGCGCGACGGCCGGCGAGCAGCCGCAGGCCGGTGCCGCGGGCGACCTGCTCGGTGCCGCCATGCTCCCCGCGCAGATCCCGGACTTCTTCATCGGCCACTTCCAGATCCCGCCGTTCCTGCTGTCGATCTACCAGGCCGCGGGCATCCAGTACGGGGTCCCGTGGGAGGTCCTCGCGGCGATCAACGAGGTCGAGACCGACTACGGCCGCAACCTCAACGTGTCGTCGGCCGGCGCGCTCGGCTGGATGCAGTTCATGCCCGGCAGCTGGCAGACGTACGGCGTCGATGCCAACGAGGACGGCCGCGAGGACCCGTACAGCCCCGTCGACGCGATCTTCGCCGCGGCGCGCTACCTCAAGGCCGCGGGTGCCGGGACCGATCTCGCCAAGGCGATCTTCGCCTACAACCACGCTGACTGGTACGTGGACTCGGTGCTCGACCGCGCGCGCCTCATCGCGGGCATGCCCTCCGATCTCGTCGGCTCGCTGACCGGCCTCGCGCAGGGCCGCTCACCCGTCGCCGCCCGCATGAGCTATGACCGCCGCAGCGCGGGAGCGGCCCCGCGGCGCAACCTGCGGATCTTCGCGGAGGCCGGCGCCCCGGTCGTCGCGGTGCAGGACGGCGAGATCGTACGCGTCGGTCGCACCGCGCGCCTGGGCCGGTTCGTGATGCTGCGCGACGCATACGGCAACACGTACACGTACGCGCATCTCGCGAAGGTCTCAAAGCGCGTGCTCGTGGCGAAGGAGCAGGCGCCGCCGCCGCCGCCGGCCGCCAACCCGCTTCAGACGCCGGTCCCCGACCCCGTCCCGACGGAGCCGGCCAGCGCCGGGTCCAACAAGCCCGCCGCCTCCGCATCGGCCGGCCTGACCGCGCAGGGCCTGATCGCGGCGCTGAAGCGCGCCAAGGCGCGGGTCGCCGCGAAGGCGACCGCCAAGGAGCGCCTCTTCGCCAACCCGACGCGGTCGCGCTCCCTGACCGCTGGCGGGCGCCAGCAGATCCTCGACGCGACGTTCGCACTGCCCGCCTCGGCGAGCCTGCGCTCCTACTTCGCCGGCGACGTCGGCCTGAAGCGCGACGAGCTCGAGCTCAAGCGCCTGTTCCCCGGTCGCCGCGTCATCGCGGGCACGATCCTCGGGCGGGTCGGCAGGACCGAGGCGCCGGGTGCGCCGCACATGCTCTTCGAGATCCGCCCGCCCGGCACCGACGCGCCGCGGATCGACCCTGAACCATTCGTCGAGGGTTGGCGCCTGCTCGAGTCGACCGCGATCTACCGCGCCCAGGGGCCCGCGGCACTGGCGGGCGGCTCGATCGGGCAGATCCTGCTCATGAGCAAGGACATGCTCACCCGCCGCGTGCTGGCTGACCCTGGGATCGAGGTTTACGGTTGCGGGCGCCGCGACATCGAGGCCGGGGTCGTCGACCGCCGCGTGCTCGCGACGCTCGCGTTCCTCTCCGCGAGCGGCCTGCGGCCGACGGTCTCATCGCTGCACTGCGGGCATGGCGACCTCACCGAGAGCGGCAACGTCTCCCAGCACGCGTCCGGCAACGCCGTCGACATCTCGAAGATCAACGGCACGCCGGTCCTCGGCAACCAGGGCGCCGGCTCGATCGTCGATGCGACGGTCCGCCGGCTGCTCACGCTCCAGGGGACGATGGCGCCCGACCAGATCATCAGCCTCATGCGCTACCCGGGCGTGGAGAACACGCTCGCGCAGGCCGACCACGCCGATCACATCCACATCGGCTTCCGCCCGGAGGCCGGCGCCGCCGGCGGGCGCGGGGTGCATGCGCTCGGGCTGCGGCCCGGGCAGTGGCTGCGCCTCGTGGACCGTCTCGGGCGGATCCCGAACCCGGTGGTGCAGACGGCGCCCTCGCGCTACGCGACCCGCGCGGCGCAGGCGCAGGCGCCCGTCAGTCCGACAACTCGGCGACCGTAGCCCGCTCGCGCTCGCGGAGCTCGCCGCGGATGACGAGGTCCTGCCAGACGTAGAGCAGCGGGACCTGATACCAGCCCGAGCATGCGGCGCGCATGTCTGTGAACTCGGGCCCGAACCAGAACGCGTCCCAGTCGGACTTGCGCTCGAAGTCCATCGACATGAGGAACTTGTAGCGGTCGTCGCGCGAGCGGAAGACCTCGTAGCGCGTCGCGCCGTAGCGCGTGGAGATCAGCGCGAGCTCGGCGAGCGCGGCCTCGAGGTCGTCGCCGCGAAAGCCGGTCGCGTAGAAGGGCAGGTGGACGATCCCGGCGGCCATCAGCTGCCGACCTCCGCCCGGATCGCGCCGGGCCCCTCGGCGGTCTTGCCCTGGCCGGCCTCGGTCGCGCCCACGAGGATCGCGATCTTGCCTGAATGCTTGTTCTCGTACATGAGCTGGTGCGCCTCCGCGACGCCCTCGAAGGGCATGGTCTTCCACAGGACGGGACGGATCTTCGACTCGCGGATGAGGTCGTTGGCCTTCGTGCACTCGTACGCGTTGGCGAAGTGCGAGCCGAGGATCTGCTTCTGGCGCATCCACAGATAGCGCACGTCGAAGTCGAGGTCGAAGCCGGATGTCGCACCGCAGATGACGACCTTGCCGAACGGCTTGACGACGAAGACGCTCGTCGGGAACGTCGCCTTGCCGACGTGCTCGAAGACGATGTCGGGCGAGTCGCCGAGGATCTCCTTGACGCGCTTGCCGAACCGGCGTGACTCCGCGAAGCGCGCCTTCTCCTCGTCGGGCGTCTCGCCACCCTTGCGCATCATCCCGGCGAACTCGTTGCGGTTGATGTAGTCCTTCGCCCCGAGCTGCTTGACGAGCTCGCCCTTCTCGTCGCTGGAGACGACGCCGACGCAGTCGGCCCCGGTCAGCGCGCAGAGCTGCGTGGCGAACACGCCGAGGCCGCCGGCGGCGCCCCAGATGAGGACCTTGTGGCCGGCCTGCAGCTCGACCTGGTCCATGAGCATGCGGTAGGCCGTGAAGTACGTCAGGCCGTAGGAGGCGGCCTCCTCCCACGCCAGGTGCTCGGGCTTGGCGAGCAGCTGCTGGGCCTGGACCTTGCAGAACTGCGCGAACGAGCCCCAGCTCGTCTCGTAGCCCCAGATCTGCTGGCTCGGGGCGGCGAGCGGATCGAGGCCGTGGACCTCGACGTCCTCGTAGGAGGCCTGGTTGCAGTGGACGACGACCTCGTCGCCGACCTTCCAGCGCGTCACGCCGGGGCCGACCTTCCAGACGATGCCCGAGGCGTCCGAGCCGCCGATGTGATGGTCGTCCTGGGGGTGGTAGCGAAAGACCGACACGGGCTTGCCGAGCGACGCCCAGACGTTGTTGAAGTTCACGCCGGCGGCCATGACGCGGACGACGACCTCGAACGCCTGCGGCTCGGGCGACCTCGATCTCCTCGATCTGGAAGGCGTCCTTCGGCTCGCCCTCGCGCTCCTGCCGGATCACCCACGCGGCCATCGTCGCGGGCAGCTCGCCGGGCTCGGTTTCGATGGTTGCGACTTGGCTGAGATCGACGGCCACGGCGTTGCTTTCCCCTCGTTCGCTTGCGCTGTGCGTCGGCGAATCCTACGCGCCGACGGACTCGCGCGCGGGCTCCGCGGGCGGCGCGGGCACCTCGCCGGCCGGCGGAGCCTGGCGGATCGCGCCGCCCGCCAGCTCCGGCGAGATGAGCGTCCAGGCCAGCACGGCGCCCGCGACCGCGACGAACGCGCCGATCAGCAGCCCCTGGCCGAGCGAGTCGACGAAGTCCGCCTGCGACGCCGTCTGGCCGATGAACGTGCCGAGCACCGCGACGCCGAGCGTGCCGCCGACCATGCGGCTCATCGAGAGGATCCCGGAGGCGACGCCCGCCTTGCTCTGGTCGACGGCGTTCATCGCGGCGGTGCTCATCGGCGACATCACGAGCGCGATGCCGACGCCCATGAGCACGAAGCCGGGCAGCAGGAAGTCAAAGCCCGAGGTCGGCGTCAGGAACGACTGCCACCCCAGCGACGCGGCGACGAGCGCCAGGCCCGCCGTGATCAGCGGCCGCGGGCCGATCGTGTCCGTCAGGCGGCCCGCGATCGGCGCGACGACGATGACCATGAGCGTCGTCGGCAGGAAGCGGATGCCCGCCTGCAGCGGCGAGTAGCGCAGGACGTTCTGCATGTAGAGCGTGAGGAAGAAGAACATCCCGAGCATCGCGAACGAGACGATGAACGCGACGATGTTCGTCCCGAGGAACGTGCGCGAGCTGAAGAAGCCGAAGTCGACCATCGGCACGCGCACGCGCCGCTCGATCTGGGCGAACGCGGCCAGCGCGACGGCGGCGAGCGCGAACAGCCCGAGGATCCGCGCCGAGCCCCAGCCCCAGGAGTTGGCCTCGACGAGCGCCAGCGTCAGGCCCGTCAGCCCGACGGTGATCGCGACGATGCCGGCGATGTCGACCGTCGGCACGACGGTCTCGTCGCGCGACTCGTGGGTGGCGAAGAGCGTCACCGCGATCGCGCCGGCGGCGACCGGCAGGTTGATGAAGAAGATCGACTGCCAGGAGACGTGCTCGACGAGCGCGCCGCCGAGCACGGGACCGATCGCGAGCGCGAGCGCCGAGACGCCGGCCCACGTGCCGATCGCCCTGCCGCGCTCGTGCGGCGGGAAGGCGTTCGTGATGATCGAGAGCGTCGCGGGCATCATCAGCGCCGCGCCGAGGCCCTGGACGGCGCGCCCGCCGATGAGCCACGCCGAGGACTGCGAGAAGCCGATGAAGGCGCTCGAGGCGGCGAACAGCAGCACGCCGATGAGGAAGACGCGGCGGCGGCCGAAGATGTCGCCGAGGCGCCCGCCGGTGACGAGCAGGACGCCGAAGGCGAGCGTGTAGGCGTTCACCGTCCATTCGAGGCCGGCGATCGACGTGTGCAGGTCGTGCTGGATCGACGGCAGCGCGACGTTGACGACCGTGTTGTCGAGCATGACCATGAACAGCGCGAAGCACATCGCCGCGAGCGTCCACCAGCGGCGGTTGCCGTCGTTGAGAGCCATCCGCTTGGTCATGCGTCCTCCTTCGTCGTCGAGTCCGTCGAGGATCGGGCGCAGGGCGCCGGAGAGCCGCTTGCGCTGCGCGTGCGGCAGCGTGGCGACGAACGTCTCAAGGCCGGCGAGGCGGGCCTCGTCGAGGCGCACGAGCGCGCTCTGGCCGCTGTCGGTGCAGCGCAGGCGCTTCATGCGCCGGTCGGCGGTGTCCTCACGGCGGCCGATGAGGCCGCGGTCGACGAGCGCGTCGACCGAGCGGCTGGCGCCGGGCAGCGACAGGCCGAGCCGCTCGGCGAGCTCCTTGACGGTCAGCTCGGCGTTGGAGAGCGCGCAGAGCGCCTTGACCTGCGTGAGCGTGAGGTCGAGCTCCTCGAAGATCGCGTACGTGCCGATGCCGCCGTTGTTGATGACGCTGCGCCAGAGCGCGAGCAGCTGCGCGGCGAGCTCGGCGGCCGAGCCGCCGTCGGCGGCCGGCGCGGCGGGCAGGAGGGCTCGAGGAAGATGCTTGCATGCAAGCAAGTATTGCACACACGCATTGGTTGCCTGCGGGTATCTGTTGCGCGGTGGTAGGCGACGGGCCTGCGGCGCGTCAAGCCTCGCGGTTATCCGCGCGGTCCGCGTCGGCGCCGCCGCTTGTGTACGGCATCGATAAGTAGGAAGCACGAGCGCGCCGGCTCCTTGGTCGCATCTGTGGAGCGGGGGGGTTGTCCGCGTCGAGCGGAGGGGGTCTTGCGAGTTATAGGCCTGTGAGGCGCATAACTCGCAAGACCCCCTGAACCCAACGACCTTCGGGGCCTCGCAGGAACGCCCGGGGGCATGGGCCCGTCTTTCTCAATGATGCTGTTCACAGACGGTCGCGCCCGATCGGACGCTGGAGCCAGACTGAGCTCGCTGATCCGGCGGAGTCCCTCGACGCCGATTCAGCCCGTCGGTCCCGGCTTCTCCTCGGAGCTGCGCAGCGTCAGCGTCTTGTTGCCCGGGGCTCCACGCGTACACGCGCTGCACGACCTTCGCCGGGCAGCACACGTCGTCGCCCTCCACGAACCGCGGGGTGGTCACCACGAGCGTCGCGTTGCTGACCTCGGCGCTCGCGCGGTACAGGCGCTGCGAGCGGTAGACGGCGCGCAGGTCGCTGTCCTCGGCGGCGCCGTCGGTGCTGAAGACGTACAGCGCGACGGCGCCCGCGACGCCGCCGGTGTCGACCGTCACGACCGCGTCGGAGCGTCCGTCGCCGGTCAGGTCGGCGAACGTGATGTCCGGCGCGACGATGCCGCCGCGATTGCTCAGCAGGTCCTTGATCGCGGCGGTCGTCGCGGGGTCCGCGAGCAGGGTCTTCTTGAAGAGCGCCTGGGACTTCGACGGCGCGGCGCTCGATCCGCCGGTCGTCAGCACCGCGCCGACCGTGGCCAGCGCGAGCGCCGCGAGCACGCTGTAGACGATCCGGGAGCGGCGCACGCGCGCGATTGTCGCAAGCGCGACGGCGCCAGCGCTACGGCTGCAAGAGCGTGTCCTTCGCGCTCGGGCGCGACGGCCCGACGCGGATCGTCGCGGCGGCGATCGCCCCGGAGCGCGCCGTGACGCGATACGTGCCCTGCGCGAGGTCCGCGGTCAGCGATGCGGTGTCGCCGGGGTTGATCGGGCCGGTGCGCTGCTCGAGCGGCTCCGCGCCGTTCCTGAGCCGCTCGCTGCGCAGCGTGAGCTGCTGGGAGGTCGCGGTGAGGTTGCTCGCGATGAGCTCGATCGTGCCCGCCCCGAGGCGCGACGGCGAGACCGTGACGTTCGAAGCCGTGATCGAGGCGCTCAAGCGTGATCGCCGCGGGTGCCCGCTCGTCGTTGGCGAACTCGTCGTCGCTGCCACAGCCGCCGGTCCCGAACGCCAGCGCAACGGCGACCCCGGCGGCGGTCCATGGCATCCTGCGCATCGCATCCAGCGTTCTCACCAGCCGTTGAAACCTATCCCAGCAGGTAGAGGTGCGCCGGAGAGCGCACGCCGTTGTCAGGCGTCGTCGGATGCCGCAAGCTCGGCGCGCGCGATCTCGAGCTCGCGCAGCGTTGCCTGCAGCTGGTCCCACGCGGCCGCCTCGGCGTCGTCGTAGGCGCGACCCTCGAGGCTGCTGAGCTCGTCGCGGTAGGACGTCCATGCGACCCGCGTGCGCGCATCGAGCTCTGCCAGGAGGCGCGCGGTGCCGGGTGTCGCGAACGTCGTCATCTCAGTCCCACGTCGGCATGTGCGTGCATGAGCGACAGGCTACCCCCGGCCGCGGTCGTCGAATGGACGATCCGATGCGCCGCGGCCTGCAACGCGACGTGCATCCCGTCCTGCGCAGGCGCGAGCCTTCATCGGGATGGAGCTGCTCGCACAGCCGCTTGCGACGACGGAGTTCGTCGTGGTCGACACGGAGACCAACGGCTGCGCCGGCGACGCCTGCGAGCTGACCGAGGTCGGCGCGGTGCTCGTCGGCGGCGGCGAGCTGCACGACCGCTGGGAGACGCTCGTCGGCGGCGTCGCGCCGCTGTCGCGCGCGATCCAGCGCTTCACGCAGATCACGCAGGGGATGGTCGACGAGGCGCCCGCGGCCGACGCCGTCCTGCCCGACCTCGCCGAGCTCATCGGATCGCCGCCCGCGCGCGTGCTCGTCGCCCACAACGCGGCGTTCGATCGCCGCGTCCTGCGCCAGGCCTTCGAGCGCGCCGACCTGCACTGGCCCGATCCGCCGGCGCTGTGCACCGTCGCGCTGGCGCGGCGCTTCGCCCCGCTCGTGCGCCAGCGCCGGCTCGCCGCGCTCGCCGACGCGCTCGGCGTGGAGGTCCACACGACGCACCGCGCGCTCGCCGACGCCGAGACGTGCGCGCGCGTCTTCTGTGCGCTGTTCGGGCGGCTGTGCGCGCACGCCGCGACCGTCGGCGACGCGCTCGAGGCGCTGAACCCGCGCGCGCCGGCGCCCGCGCGCGCCGCGGGCGGGACGCACGACCGGGCCGGCCGGTGCGATCAAGCGCCACAAGCCGGACACTGCTGCGCTGCCCGACGAGCCCGGCGTCTACATCTTCCGCAACGCCGCCGGCCAGGTCCTCTACGTCGGCAAGTCCGTCGCGCTGCGCACGCGCGCGCGCTCGCACTTCGCGACCTCGGCGCCCGCCGAGAGCTGGACCGAGCAGGCCGCGCTCGTCGACCACCGCACGACGAACTCCGAGCTCGGCGCGCTCGTGCTCGAGCACCGGCTCATCCGCGAGCTGCGCCCGCCCGGCAACGTGATCCACAAGCACGACGACGCGTTCGTCTACCTGCGCTGCCGCCTGGACATCGCCTACCCGGTGCTCGAGGTCGCGCGCGAGCCCGCCGCCGGGCGCGCGGTGACGATCGGCCCGCTGCGCAGCCGCGCCGCGGCGGTCGAGCTCAAGGAGCAGCTCGATTCGCTGTTCGGCCTGCGCCATTGCGGCCGCAAGCTGCGGCTGCGGCCGTGGCCGTCGGCGTACGGGCAGATGGGCCGCTGCATGTCGCCGTGCCTGAACGACCTCGATCCGAACCTCTACCGCCGCAAGCTCGACGAGGCGCTCGCGCTGTTCACGGGCGCGGGCGACGGCGGTGCCGCGCTGCTCGCGCACATCGACGCGCAGATGCGCGCGGCCGCCGCCGCCGAGCGGTTCGAGCGCGCCGCCTGGCTGCGCCGCCGCCGCGAGCGGATCGCGGCGCTCGTGCACGCGCTCGACGGCGCGCTGCAGGCGACGCACGCGCGCCCGCGGCTCGTGCTCGCCCCGCACCCGCGCGCGGCGCGCCGCTACGACGCGTTCTGGCTCGCCGACGGCCGCGTCGTCGATTGGGGCCCGCCCGCCCCGCCCGCCGCGCCGGACGAGTCAGAGCGACCTGCACGAGCGCACCCTGCGCGCGGTCGCGCGGTCCGCCGGCGGCGCGATCGCGTGCCTGCCGCCCGACGAGGTCGCCGAGGCGCGCATCGTGCAGACCTGGCTGGCGAGCCACGACGCGCCCGCGCTCGAGCTCGACCCGCTGCCGGACCCCGCCGCGCTGGCGGCGTTCGTGCGGGCGTGGTGAACACAGTGGCGGTCGCCGTCCGTCACGCCATGCGGACGGCGCCTAGAAGGGCAGCTCGACGACCTGCGCCGTCGCGCCGCCCTCGACGGCGACGGTGTCGCCGGGCGCCGCCTCGCGGCGCACGAGCGCCAGCGCGATCGGCCCGTGCGTGGGGGAGACGAGCGAGCTTGCGAGCCTGCCGACGACGCGCTCGCCGAGCCGCAGCTCGGCGCCCGGCTGCACCGCCTCGGACAGCCGCAGGCCGCGCAGGTGGCGGTTGGGCTTGCCGCGGTAGAACAGCCGCGCGACGGTCTCCTGGCCGACGTAGCAGCCCTTCGTGAAGCTCACGGCGCGCTCGTTGAGGCCCGCTTCCTGGGGGATCGTCGCGTCGTCGAGCTCGTAGCCGTAGCGCGGCCGGCCGCGCTCGACGCGCAGGATCTCGGCGGCCTGCTCGGAGACCGGCTCGGCGCCGGCGGCGAGCAGCGCCTCGCGCACGGCGTCGGTGTCGTCGGCGTCGCAGAGCACGTCGACGCCGACGTCGGTGACGATCAGCCGGACCGGACGGCCGGCGAGCTCACCCGCGCGGTGGGCGTACTCGTCCTGCGGGAGGTCGTCGGCGCCCGCGACCGCGCGCGCGCCCGGCCCGACGAGCGAGAGCAGCCCGCGCTGCACCGTGCGCTTGTGCAGCTCGACGTCGTAGCCGATCTTGAAGCGGCGCACCATGTCGAAGAGCGCCTGCAGGGTCGCGCGCTCGGTGTCGAGCAGCAGCTCGGGCTCAACCCCCGGATCCTCGGCGGCGAGCACGCGCAGGTCGCCGAGCATCTTGCCCTTGTGCGTCAGGAACGCCGCGTAGCAGCCGCCTCCGGCCGGCAGGCCCTCGATGTCGTTCGTCACCTGGCCGGCGAGGAACGACTTGCGCTCCGTGCCCGTCAGCGCGAGCTTGCCGCGCTCGGAGCGATCGATCAGGCCGCAGCCGTCCGTCAGGACGCGGTACTCGCTGGCGAGGTCGTCGGTCAGCGTCGCCATGCCTTCGAGGATAGCCGCCGGGTCGATCATCTAGATTGGGAGGCGATGGCGCTCGCGGACACCTTCCAGCAGATCGTCGACTCGCTGCCCGACGACTGGACCGACATGGAGCTCGACCTGCGGATCGCCGACGAGCACCGCTACATCGACGCGGCGACCTACCTCGTGACGTGCAACGCGCAGCCGTACTCGCAGCACGACTGGCACTGGCGCCTGCTCGTCGCGCACCGCTTCGGCCACGCCGCCGCCGCGCCGTGCGTGCACGGGACGCTGAAGCTGCTCGACGACGCCGGCATCGAGGGCGAGCTCGCGCTGCGCGAGCTGCGCTCGGGCCGCGTCGAGGTCAAGCAGATGTGGGGTCGCCCGCAGTCCGTGCGCGACGAGTTCAAGCGCAGCAGGGCGCAGTAGCGATGGCGCGCGTCGTGGCGCTCCTGCCGGACCTCCTCTTCGGCTCCAAGGTGCAGGGGATGCTCGCCGCGGCCGGGCACGACGTGACGGTCGTCGGCTCGCCGGCGGCGGCGCTCGAGCAGCTCGACGGCAGCGACCTGCTCGTCGCCGACCTCTGCGAGGACGCGCAGGACCGGATCGCGCTGCTCGCCTCCGCGGCGGGCAGCACGAAGCTGCTCGCCTTCTACCTGCACACCGACGTCGACACGCGCGTGCGCGCGCTCGACGCCGGCTTCGATCTCGTCGTGCCGCGGTCGCGGATGGCGCGCGAGGGCGCGTCGCTCGCCGACGGCCTGCTGGCGTCGGCGCCCGCCTCGTAGCTCGGACGCGCCGGGGTCCCTTGCGGGCGCCCGAGACTCTGAACAGGGACGAATCTCCCTAATGTAGATCGACTTTGTGTAGATTTCTGGGCCCAGTCGAACCGCATCGGAGGTAGCCGTGGCCCAGTGGAAGCCCGATCCGACGTTCTACGCATCGCCTCGCCTCGCGGCCGAGGCACCGGCCGAGGAGCTCGCCTACGTCGTCACGCTCAACACGGGCTCCAACGGCGACGCGCAGCCCGACGCGCTCACCGTCGTGGATCTCAAGCCCGGCTCGTCGACCTACGGCAGGACGATCGGCCGCCTCGACATGCCGAACGTCGGCGACGAGCTGCACCACTTCGGCTGGAACGCGTGCTCGTCGGCGCTCTGCCCGTGGTCGCCGCACCCGCATGTCGAGCGGCGCTACTTCCTCGTACCGGGCCTGCGCTCGTCGCGGATCCACGTCATCGACGTCAAGGACGATCCCGCACAGCCGAAGATCGTCAAGGTCATCGAGGCCGACGACATCGCAAAGCGCACCGGCTACAGCCGTCCGCACACGATCCACTGCGGCCCCGACGGGCTCTACGTGTCGGCGCTCGGCGCGCCCGACGGCGAGGGCCCGGGCGGCGTGTTCCTGCTGGATCACGACTCGTTCGATCCGCTCGGCCGGTGGGAGGTCGACCGCGGCCCGCAGGAGCTGGCCTACGACGTGTGGTGGAACATCGGCTACGACCAGCTGCTGACGAGCGAGTGGGGCTTTCCGAGCATGGTCGAGGGCGGGATCGTCCCCGAGCTGCGCCCGCGATCGTGCTCGGCGCGGCCGCGGTCGTCGAGCCGCGGGCGCTGCACATCGGCGCTGCCGCGACGCTGCTGGCGTTCGGGGTCTTCCGCTTCGCCAAGCCGCGCGCGCATCCGCGCTGGACGACGATGCGCGTCAACCGCCGCGAGCTCGCGTGGTGGTCGTTTCTCATGTCGACCGCGCACGGCGCGGGGCTGATGGTCGCGCCCGTGCTGATCGGTCTGCAGGGAGCCGAGGCGGCATCGGCGCACCAGCACGCCGAGACCGCGATGGTCGCCGACGTGCCGCTGCTCGCCGGCGGCCTCGGGATCGCGCTGCACGTCGGCGCGATGCTGCTCGTGATGGGGATCGTCGCGGTCGTCGTCTACGAGAAGCTCGGCCTGCGGATGCTCGGCCGCGCGTGGCTGAACACCGATGCGCTGTGGGCGTCGACCTTCGTGATGGCCGGCGCGATCACGCTCTTCAGCTGACGAGCGCCCCGAGCCCGAGCGGGCGCAGCTCCTCGGCGTAGGAGATCGAGTGGCGCTGCAGCTCGCCGGTCGGCGTCGTCTCGTAGGCGCCCATCCGCCACAGCGGGGGCGAGTAGGCGTTGATCGTGATCGCCGGCCCGCCGCCGCCGTGCACGACGCGGTGGATGTCCGACGCGGCGAAGTCGACCGCCTGGCCCGCGCGCATCCGCCGCTGCACGGGCGGGCCGCCGAGCGCGAGGCGCTCCTCGACGATCTCGCCCTGCGCGACCGCGAGCGCGCCGCAGGAGACGTCGTGGTCGTGAAAGCCGGTGTCGTGGTCGTCCATCCAGCAGATGAGCCAGATCGCGACGTGCTCGTCGCGGCGCAGCTGCTCGTAGGTGCGCGCCTCGGGATCGTGGTTGACGAGGTGGCGCCACGCCTCGGGCCGCGCGGCGAGGTCCGCGACGAGCGCGTTCAGCTCGGCGCGGGTGAGGTCGCGCCGCTGCTCGATCGTCGTCGTCACGCGGCCACCGCCAGCGGCGCGCCGCCGAACAGGCGCGCGACGTTCGCCGACGCCATCGCGTCCTCGGCGGCGGGCCCGAGCGGCGACGGCCCGGACGGCGCGTCGACGACCGGGCGGTCCGAGCCGTAGACGAGCTGGTCGATCCCGACGATGCGCACGAGCGCGTCGATGCTGCGCGCGCGATAGGACGACGTGTCGTAGAAGACGCGCGCGTCGGCGACCGCGTCGGACGGCCCGCCGCGCGCGGCGAGCCGCTCGCTGTGCAGGGGCGCGCCGCCGGCGAGCATCGCGAAGACGACGCGCAGCTGCGGATGCTGCGGACGCCCGAAGGCGGCGAAGGCGTGCCAGGCGGCGTTCATGTCGGCGATGTAGCGCGTCATCGCGGGCCACCAGCCGGGCGCGTCGGTCTCGGCGTACGCCTGCGGGCGCCACGCGCGCCAGGGCCCCGGCCCGGGGTGGACGAGCAGCGGGGCCCCACGGCGCGCGAGGCGCTCCAGCAGCCCGCCGCAGCGATCGAGGCCGTCGGGCCCGGCGATCGCGCCGGCCGGCAGGGAGATGCCGACCGCGCCGGCGTCGAGCAGCGCGTCGACGTCGGCGGGGTCGGGCGGGCGCAGCGAGACGGCGCCCCAGACCCCGAACGGCCCGTCGAGCCCGAGCAGCCCTGCGTTGTGGGCGTCGAGCAGCGGCTCGGCCTCGGTCACGCGGCAGCGCCTCGATCCCGAGGGGGCTGGAGATCGCCAGCAGCGCGCGCTGCAGGCCGTCGCGCGCGAGCAGGCCGGCCCGCGCCTCGGGATCGTGATCGGCGGGATCGAAGCGGTACTCGGGCTCGTCGCGCAGGCGTAGGATCCAGCCGCGCCCGGCGCGCCGCAGGAGCGGCGGCTCCCGTCGCCACGTCAGAGCGGCGATCAGCTGCTCGGGCCAGAGGTGTTGGTGGATGTCGGTGCGGGTCATGGCCGGCACATAATAGCCAGAAAGTCGATCAAGTTTGTATAGATTATCGCCTGGGCGCGGGCAACACTCGTCCAGGCCGCCGTCGGGCGGGCGGGCGTGACATACATTCCGCACGGCCATGCCGCGCCACGTCGTTGCCGTGTTCGTCGCCTTCTTCGCGCTGACGTTCACCGCGACGGCGCTCGCCGTGACCAAGCGCGGCAACGCCAAGCCCAACCGGCTCACGGGAACGTCGAAGGCCGACCGCCTCGACGGCGGTGGCGGCAAGGACACGCTGCGGGGCCTGGGCGGCCGCGACCGGCTCGACGGCGGCAAGGCCGCCGACCGCCTCTCCGGCGGCGCGGGGCAACGATCGCCTGTTCGGCGGCAAGGGCAACGACCGGCTGACGGGCGATGGCGGCGACGACGTCGGCGACGGCGGCGGCGGCTCGGACCGGATCCTCGGCGGCGCCGGCAACGACGTGCTCTTCGGCGGGACGAACAGCGACAACCTCAACGGCGGCGAGGGAACCGACGGGCTCGACGGCGGCACCGGCAACGACGTGCTCACCGGCGTCGGCGGCAACGACCACATGCGCGGCGGCAGCGGGCTGGACACGCTCGCGGGCGGCCCCGGCGACGACATCGCCAGCGGCGGCTTCGGCGGCGACGCGATCGACGGCGGCGACGGCGACGACACGCTCGACGCGGACTCCGCGGACGACACCGTCACCGGCGGCGCCGGCAACGACAACGTCAACGGCGGGACCGGCAACGACCGCGTCGACGGCGGCGACGGCGACGACCGCGTCGACGGCGGCGACGGCGACGACATCCTGCGCGGCGGGCCCGGCAACGACTTCATCGTCGAGTCGCGCTTCGGCAACGAGATCCTCGTCGACGGCGGACCGGGCGACGACTACATCCACACCAACCGCGGTCGCGACAGGACCGTCCTCGGCGGCGAGGGCAACGACGTCATCCTCGCCGGCTCGGCCCCCGACGGCACGCTGAACTCCGACGGCTCGGCCGCGGCCGACGCGGTCATCGACGGCGGCCCGGGCAACGACATCCTGCTCGGCGGCGGCTCGCAGGACCGGCTCAACGGCGGTGACGGCAACGACGTCCTGTACGGCGGCGCGAGCTCCAACACGTACGACATCTACGACTGCGGAGCCGGCGTCGACACGGTCTACGTCGACCCGGCCGAGCTGCTCGCGCTGCCGTCGCTGCCGCGCCTGATCGCCGCCAGCTGCGAGCACACGATCCTCTCCGACCCGTCCATCGACGACCCGCGCTTCGACGGCCTGCGCGGCGCGCAGCAGCTCGGCAAGCTCACCGGCGGAGCGGCGGGCGCCGCGATCCTCGAGGCGATCGCGGTGCAGTCCGAGAACGAGACGGTCAACGGGACGCCCGCGGACGACACGCTCATCGGCGGCGTCCTCGCCGACTCGATCAACGGCCAGGACGGCGACGACATACTGCGCGGCGGTGCCGGCAACGACGACATCCGCGGGGACGACGGCAGCGACGCGATCTACGGCGACGACGGCAACGACGCGCTGTTCGGCGAGGGCGGCGACGACATCGTCGAGGGCGGGCAGGGCGACGACGAGCTCGAGGGCGGCCGCGGCGCCGACATCCTGCGCGGCGACGACGGCAACGACACGCTCAACGGCGGCTACGACGCCGACCGGCTCTTCGGCGGCGCGGGCGACGACGAGATCAACGGCCTCGACGGCGCCGCCGACCAGATCACGTGCGGCGCGGGGGTCGACAAGGTGACGATGGACCGGCTGGACCGGCTGCTCGACCCGCGGGCGTGTGAGTCGGTCAACTGACGCGATGCGGGCGCGGCCGGCGACAGCCGACGACGCCGAGGCGTTCGCCGAGGTCATCCGCGCGGTCGCCGACGAGGGGCGCTGGATCGGCACCGAACCGCCGGTCGACGTCGCCGAGCAGCGCCGCCCACACGCGCGACATGCTCGACCGCGGCGAGGCGCTCTGGGTGCTGGAGGACGGCGACGGGCGCGTCGTCGGCTGCCTCGGGCTGCACAAGACGCACGCGTGCGGCGTCGTCTCGCTCGGGACGGCGATCGTGGCGGACGCGCGCGGCGCCGGCGGCGGTCGCATGCTGATGGACGCGGCGATGGCGTGGCTGGCCGGCAGCGACCTGCACAAGGTCGAGCTCGAGGTCTGGCCCGACAACGCGCGCGCGATCGCGCTCTACGAGCGCTACGGCTTCGAGGTCGAGGGGCTGCGCCGCGACCACTACCGCCGCCGCGACGGCTCGCTGCGCTCGTCGCTGATCATGGCGCGGCTGCTCAGCCCCCGACCCGGAACGTGACGCTGCCCCGGCTCGCCCGCGCCGCGTTGCCGAACACGCCGGCGCGGTCGGTGCCGTACGCGCGGACGCGGTAGCGCGCGGCCGGCAGCTTCAGGCGGCGCGGCCCCGCGTAGCTCCAGGTCCCGTCCTTGGCGAGCCGCGCGCGCACGAGCACCGGGTCCTTGCAGCTGCGCGTGACGAGGCCGCGCTGCGGTGAGAACCAGCGGCACGTCCTGCCCGACGGCAGGACGTCCATGGCGATGACGACCGACGCCACGCCCGAGGGGTCCTGGGCGCGGCCCGCGAGGCGCAGGCTGCTGCCGACCGCGAGCGTCTGGCGTGCGCGCGGGCGCGTGATCGTCACCTGCGGCGCGACGGTGTCGATCTCGTCGGCACCGAGGTCGCTGGCCTTGCCGAGCGTGCGCGGCTGGCCGTCGACGTCGGTCGCCGAGTCGCCGGGCGTGATCTGCCCGCGGTCGATCGCGGGGGATCCGGGGCGCAGGCGGAAGTTGCGCGTCGCGGGATTGACGAACAGCGCGGCGGGCGCGCTCTGGCGGTCGGTGCGGACGAAGCCGACCTCGGGGGGCGCGGCACCGAGCACGATCGAGTCGCTCATCGCGGCGCTCGCCGCGCCGCTCAGCACGATCGCAGCGGGTGCGCCGGCGATCGTGACGTGGCGCCCGACGACGCTCGCGCTCGGAGCGCCCGCGGACAGCGGGTACTCGGGTCCGGCGCCGGCGGCGACGCCGGCGCCACCCGCGCCGGGCCCGCCGCTCACGATGCTCGAGTCCAGCGCCAGATCGCCGCCGCCGATCGCGATCCCGATCCGGCTGGACAGCAGCCGGCTGCGGATGACGGCGTTGCCGGTGGAGCCGGCGATCGTCAGCGCGTTGCCGTCGACGGCGAAGAGCGACGCGTCGCGCATGACGAGACCCGCCGTGCCGCTGACGAGCACGGATGGTGCATCCGGCGCCGTCGCGCTGACGGCGACGTTCTCGAACGCGCTCGGCGGACCGTCCGCGGCGAACGTGATCGTGCCGTCGACGACGACGCCCGGGGCGGTCTTCGAGCCGCGGACGACGAGCCCCGGCGCCCCGAAGCGCGGGCTCTCCTCGTAGTGGCCGGGCGCGATCGTCAGCTTGTCGCCGGGCTGCATCGCCGTCGCCGCGGCGCTGATCGAGCCGCAGGTCGTGTCCGCGCCGGCGCAGGCCCCGCCGCCGGACGTCACGCGGTAGCGCGCGGCCTGCGCCCCGGCCGGCGCGGCGAGCAGCGCGATCGCCGCAGCCGCTGCTGCGACGACGAAGACGCGGAACGCGGACGCTGCGGCGCATCGATCAGTCCCGCCCCGGCCTCGGCACGTAGCGCCCGTCGAACGCCAGGCCGACGTCCGGCACGCGCTTCGTGATCCCGAAGCGCCGCTCCCAGCGCGCCCACGCCTCCAGGCGCGGGCGGTTGAGCTCGCCGAAGCCGCGCGCGCCTGCGGTGAACGACGGCGACACCTCGTCGAGCTCGCGCTGGACCTCCGCGCGATCCAGGCCCTTGACCGCCTCGACGAGCGCGGCTGACGCCGCTCTCCGGGTCGCTGAGCACCTCCTCGTAGCCGCGCGCGATCGCCGCCACCGACGCGCGCACGAGCGACGCGCGGTCGCGCAGCGTCTCGCGGGTCACCGCGAGGACGAGTTCCGGGTACGCGGGCGCGCCGAAGTCGTCGACGCGGAACTCGCGGATCTCCGGCCGCCGTGCGTGCAGCGCGACCCCCTCGGCGTTCCAGAACCCGGTCGCGCCGGCGACGCGGCCGGTCAGGACGCTGCGCACGGCGTTGAAGCCGATCGTCGTCACGTGCACCTTGTCCGGATCGCCGCCCGCCCCCGCGACGATCGAGCGCAGGACGGCGTCGTCGCTCGGCAGGCCCGTGACGCCGACGCGCTTGCCCTCGAGGTCGCGCGGCGTGTGGTTGGTCGGCTGCGCGAAGATCGCCGCGAGCGGCGTCTGCACGAGCGCCATGACGCCGACGAGGTCGCGGCCGCGCTCGCGCGCCAGCGCGAGGTCGTGGATGTCGAGGATCGCGAGGTCGGCACGGCCGGAGGCGAGCAGCTTGACGGCGTCCGTCGACTCGGACGGCGCGCGCACGTGCAGCTTGACGCCGAGCGCGGTGTCGTAGCCGCGGCTGATCGCCATGTAGATGCCCGTGTGGACGGCGTTGGGCTGGAAGTCCAGCAGCAGCGTGGCATCGACGTTGGGCGCGCCACCGCTCTCGTCCGAGCCGCAGCCGGCGAGCGCCAGCACGGCCACGAACAGGATTGCCAGAAACCGGCGGCGCATGTCGCGCCGAGGATACGATGCGCTCTCCTACCACGAGGCAGGGAGCCGGGATGCAACGCCGCGCCACGTCCGCCTACGTCGCAGAGCTGATCGGGACCTTCCTCCTCGTCCTGTTCATCGCCCTCGTCGTGACGGTGAACTCCGAGGCCGGGATCGGCTACACCGACGTCGCGGTCGTCGCGCTCGTGCACGCGTTCGCGCTCATGACGATCGTCGCGACGATCGGCGGGACGTCGGGCGCGCATGTCAACCCGGCGGTCACGATCGCGCTCGCGGCGCTGCGCAAGATCGCCCCCGTCGATGCGCTCATCTACATCGTCATGCAGCTCGCCGGGAGCGGTGCTCGCGGTGCTCGTCGTGAAGCTCCTCGTCCAGGACGGCAGCGCCGACGCGGTGAACTTCGGCGCACCGGCCGTCGGGCAGAACTTCCTCGAGGGCAAGCCCGCCGCGGGCTTCCTCGCGCGAGCTGATCGGGACCTTCGCGCTCATGTGGGCGATCATGGGCGTCGCGGTCAACCCGAAGGCGGCGAAGGAGTGGGCGCCGCTCGTCATCGGCGCGACGCTGGGCATCGGGGTGATGGCGCTCGCGCCGATGACCGGCGCGAGCTTCAACCCGGCGCGCGCGTTCGGCCCCGCGCTCGTCGCGTGGCAGTTCGGCGACGGCGCGACGTTCGTGTTCGTCTACATCGCCGGGCCGATCGTCGGCGCCCTCGCCGCGGCGTTCGCCTACCAGGCCGCGATCCTCGGGGACGGCCCGTCGATGCGGCCGGTCGACAAGCTCGGCTGAGCCCGCGCGCTGCCTAGACTCCTGCAGGTGCGCCGGCGCGTCACCTTCAGCCGCAACCTGACGCTCTCGCTGTCGCGGACGTGCCGCTGCTATTGCAAGTACTGCGCGTTCGCGACGCACCGCACGCACCTGCACCCGCCCGGCGAGGTGCTCGCGCTGCTCGACCGGGCCGCGAAGCGCAACGTCAAGGAGCTGCTCGTGCTGACCGGGGAGCGGCCCGAGGTCGACGCCGGCGTGCGCGCGCTGCTGGCCGAGCACGGCCACGAGGACTTCGTCGCGTACGTCGTCTGGGCCTGCGAGCAGGCGCTCGAGCGCGGGCTGCTGCCACACACGAACCTCGGCGTCCTGGCGGCGGCCGACCTCGCCCGGCTGCGCGAGGTGACGGCGTCGCAGGGGCTCATGCTCGAGTCCGTCAATCCCGAACTCGTCGCCCATCAGGGCTCGCCGACGAAGCACCCGGCGCGGCGGCTGGAGACGATCGGCGCAGCGGGCGCGCTGCGGATCCCGTTCACGAGCGGGATCCTCGTCGGGATCGGCGAGTCCGAGGACGAGCGCGTCGCGGCGCTCGAGGCGCTCGCGGCGGTCCACGCCGAGCACGGCCACCTGCAGGAGGTCATCCTGCAGAACTTCGTCCCGCACGAGAGCTACTACGGTCGCGAGCCCGCGGAGATCGCCGACGCGGCGGCGCAGCGGCGCTGGGCGACCGGGATCAGCACCCACCCACCCGCCCCAGCTACAGACACGCCGCACCGCGAGCTGCCGGCGTGGGCCACGCCGGTGTCGATCGAGGACATGAAGCGGCTCATCGCCGAGTGCCGCCGGCTCATGCCCGACGTCGGCGTACAGGTCCCGCCGAACCTCGCCGACTGGTGGCCGCAGCTCGTGCGCGCGGGCGCGACCGACCTCGGCGGCCTGAGCGCCAACGGTGACCACATCTCGCCCGAGCACCCGTTCCCGTCGCCCCACCAGGTCCGCAAGCGGCTCGCCGCCGACGGCGTCGCGCTGACCGAGCGGCTGTGCGTCTATCCGCGCTACATCGACCCGGAGTGGATGGCGCAGGGCGTCCTCGACGTCGTCAAGGCGCGCTACTGGAGCTTCATCCCGCGCCGTGGCAGCGGGCGCACCGAGCCGCCGCGGCGGCTGCGCCCCGATCTCGTCGCGGGCGCGGTCGCGCGGGCGCGCCACGGCGCCGCGCTCGATCCCGACGAGCTGACCGCGCTCTTCGCCGAGACGCGTCCCGAGGCGATCGAGGACATCCGCCAGGCGGCCGACGAGCTGCGCGCCGAGCTGGCGGGGGACACCGTGACGTTCGTCGTCAACCGCAACATCAACGTCTCGAACGTCTGCATCGTCGGCTGCGCGTTCTGCGGCTTCGGGCAGGGCAGGCGCTCGCCCGACGCCTACGAGCACGACCGCGACGACTTCGTCCGCCGCATCCACGAGGCGGTCGCGTTCGGCGCGACGGAGATCTGCATGCAGTCCGGGATCCATCCCGACTGGCGGCTGGAGGACTACGAGGGCTGGCTGCGGCTCGCCAAGCAGACGGCGCCGCAGCTGCACCTGCACGCCTACTCGGCGATGGAGGTCGCGCACATGTGCGACGTCAGCGGGCTGTCGCCCGGCGCGGTGTTCGAGCGGCTGCGCGCGGCCGGGCTGGACTCGACGCCCGGCACCGCCGCCGAGGTCCTGCACGACGGCGTGCGCGAGCGCATCAGCCCGAACAAGCTGCCGGTCGCGCGCTGGGTGCAGATCATCGAGGCCTCGCACCGCGCCGGGCTGCGCTCGACGGTGACGGTGATGTTCGGTCACATCGAGGAGCCGTGGGAGCTCGCCGAGCACATGCGCGTCGTGCGCGAGCTGCAGGAGCGCACGGGCGGGTTCACCGAGTTCGTGCCGCTGAGCTTCATCCCGTTTCACACGCTGCTCGGCCGCACGCACGGGGTGCAGGAGATCACGCGCGAGGAGAACCTCAAGCACACCGCGGTCTTCCGTCTCGCGCTCGGGCGCAGCGTGCGCAACCTCCAGGCGAGCTGGGTGAAGATGGGTCTCGACGCCGCGACGGAGGCGCTGCGCTGGGGCGTCAACGACCTCGGCGGAACGCTCATGGAGGAGAGCATCAGCCGCCTCGCGGGCAGCTACCACGGCGTCATGCTCGAGCCGGCCGACCTCATCGGCGCGGCGCACCGCGCCGGCCGCCCCGCCGCCGAGCGCACGACGCTGTACGAGATCAGGCGGCGCCACGGGTTGCGCGTGGCGGCGGCGTAGGGCCGCGAGGCGTTCACCAATCGCTCATGCGACCCGGTTGCAGGTAATGCGCGCATTGCACCATGCCGCTACCCTCGCCAGATGCCCGAGCCAGAGAAGATCACCGCGGAGGGCCTCGTCGCATTGCGCGCGGAGATCGAGCAGCTCGAGTCCGGCGGACGCGCTGAGATGGCCGAACGGATCAAGGCGGCGCGCGAGCTCGGCGATCTCAAGGAGAACGCGGAGTACCACATCGCCAAGGAGGACCAGGCGCATCTGGAGACGAAGATCAAGCGCCTGAACCAGCGCCTGCGCGCCGCCCGCGTCGTCGAGGAGGACATCGCTCCCGGCGTCGTCGGCTTCGGCTCGAGCGTCGCGGTCGTCGACGAGGCGTCGGGCCGCACGCTGGAGCTCGTGCTCGTCGGGCCGACGGAGGCCAACCTCAAGAACGGCCGGCTGTCGTTCGAGTCGCCCGTCGCCCAGGCCCTCGTCGGCGCGCGCGCCGGCGACACGGTCACGGTCGACACGCCCGGTGGCGAGCGCCGCTATCGCGTCGAGCGCGTCGGCTGAGCAGACCGTCACTACGAGCTTCGCCGCGGCCCGGCATAGTTCCCGGCCGATGCGAACATTCGTCCTGCTTGCGATGTGCCTATCCCTTGCCGTCGCTGTCGCCGGCTGCGGCTCGGGTGCGACGACGAACTGCAAGGTCCCGCCGGACCGGTCGCTGCTGCTCGCCGTGCACGCGCACGCGGGTCCGGTCGTGCTGCCCTCGCTCGACAGGCCCCGCGGCACCGCCGGGCGGCTGACGATCACCGCATGCCAGACGTCCCCCACGGTTGCCACCGCGACGCTGACCGTCTTCAGCCTCAGCGGCAAGTCGATCCGCGACATCCGCCACGGGATGAAGCTCAGGCGCCGGGACGGGAAGTGGGTGGTCACCGCCGATGCCCACCAGCAGCGCTGCTACAAGGGCCACGGCAGCCAGGAGTTCTCCAGCGCGAAGTGCACGTAGCGCCGCGGCGCCGCGCCTAGAGGAAGAGGTCCTCCTCGCGCGCTCGCACGAGCGCGGCCGCGCCCGGTCCATCGCCGTCGCTGACGTGACGCTCGAGGCCGCGCACGAGCACGGCGGGCTCGCGCGAGTCCTTGCTGCGGGTCAGGTCGGCGGTGGCCGCCGCGGCGTCGGCGATGGCGATCATCGTCGCCTGCAGCGGACGGCCCGCGCCGTCGGGGCGACCGCGCCAGTCGTCGACCGGCGCGAGGCCGGCGATCCCGATGGCCACGTCGCACTGGCCGACGCGCCAGGCGCGGCCGAACGAGTCGGTGATGACGATCGCGGGCGCCACGCCGGTCAGGGCGCGCAGGCGGCCGCGCAGCGCGCGCGCCGAGGCGTCGGGGTCGATCGGCAGCAGCACGAGCTCGCCCGTCGCGCCCGCGTTGGACGCGTCGACGCCCGCGTTCGCGCAGACGAAGCCGTGCGGCGTGCGGCAGATCAGCACGCCCGGCCGCGAGCGCACGATCGCGCTGCTCTCGCGCAGGATGACCTCGACGAGGCGCGCGTCCTTGTCGTGCTCGGCCGCGAGCTCGACGGCGCGCTCGCCGGGCTCGACGTCGTCCAGCGCGACCGTTCGCCCCTCGGCCTTGGAGACGATCTTGTGCGCGACGACGAGCACGTCGCCGTCGGCGAGCATGCCGGCTGCCTCGACGAGCAGCTCGGCGAGGTCGACCCCGGCGCGCACCTCGGGGATCTCCGGCAGCGCGGCGGCGACGATCACGAACCGGCGGCGGGCGGGCGCTCGCGCCCGGCGAGCCGGCTCAGCATCCCGCGCGTGTGCGCCGCGCCGCCGCGGTGATCGGCGAGCAGCTGGCGCAGGGCGGCCAGATCGTCGGCGGTGTCGACGTCGATGAGCAGCGTCTGCACGTGCTCGACGTGGCATGGCACGCCCGCGGTCGCCGCGGCCTGCTCGTGGCGCGCGCGGCTGTCCTCCCCGAACGACGGCTCGATGACGTCCGGCGGGGCGAGCACGAGCGCGTTCGTGCCGCTGCCGTGGCGGTCGGGGACGAGCGTCACCGAGCGGCCGGCGGGCGGGAGGTCGAGCAGCTCGGTGAGCTCGGCGGGGTCGAGCGCCGGGCAGTCGCCGGGCACGAGCAGCACCCGCGTCGCGCCCTGCTCGAGCGCCAGCTCGATCCCGATGAGCGCGGCCGCGCTCTGGCCCTCCTCGACGTGGTCGGCGATGACGGTCGCTCCGTAGCCGTGGCCGATCGCCTCGGCGGTCGGCTCGGAGGTCACGATCAGCACCTCGTCGATCGCCTTCGTGCGCCGCAGGGCCATGAGCACGTCGGTGACCATCGACTCGGCGAGCGCGCGGCGCGTGCCCGCGGACAGGTCGTTGCCGAGGCGCCCCTTCGCATCGGCGAAGCGCTTGACCGGCAGGATCGCGTAGGTGCGCTGGCGCGGCGCGGCCGTCATGCCGCGAGCCCCTCGGCGAACTGCAGCGTCTCGGCGGCGAGGCGCCGCCGGCTGCCGGCGTCGCTCATCAGCGTGTCCGTCCGCAGCACGGGCAGTCCCTCGACGGGCTCGTCGGCGACGAGCCCGTCGATCAGCCCGTCGTAGCAGGCGGCGATGGCCTCGGTGCTGACGATGTAGCCCGCCCAGCGCATGAACGCCTCGGTCGGCCCCTTGACCACGTCGCCGTTGACGATCGGCGAGACCGCGACGATCGGGGCGGGGCTGTCGATCAGTGCCTGGCGCATCTCCGGGACATTGAGTATCGGCCCAATCGAGATGACCGGGTTGGAGGGACCGATAACGATGGCATGCGCAGCGGCGATCGCCTCGACGACCTCGGGCGTCGGCCGGGCCGTCTCGACGCCGCGCAGCTGCGTGTTCTGCACCGGGCCCTTGCCGCCGCCGCGGATCATGAACTCCTGGAATGGCAGCCACCCGGCGCCCGTCTGCACCCACGTGCGCACGGGCGCGTCGGTCATCGGCAGGACCCGGGCGGGGACGCCGAGCGCCGTGGCGAGGTCGGCGAGCGTCTCGGTCAGGCGCGCGCCCGCCGCGAGCCGCCGCGCGCGCTCGATCCCGATCGCGAGGTCGCGGTCGCCGAGCGAGAACCAGACGTCGACGCCGAGCTCGCGCAGCCCCGCCATGACCTCGAACGTGTCGTCGCGCAGGCCCCAGCCGCGCTCGTGGATGCGGTCGGCGAGCCAGAACGTGACGAGGTCCGGGTCGGGGCTGACGTAGGCGCCGTAGATCTCGATGTCGTCGGCGGTGTTGGCGATGACGGTGAGGTCGGCGCCCGCGACGTCCAGCATCCCGCGCGCGAGCTTCGCGCCACCGGTGCCGCCCGCCAGGACCACGACCCGCCGCGCCATCAGCTCACGGGCCACAGGTCGGCGGGCAGGCGCGTGATCCGCACGCCCGCGTGCGTCTTGTAGCGGCTGTTGATCGAGATCATCAGCGCCGTCATCCCCTCCGTGATGCGGGCCATCTCCAGCCGCCCGCAGTCCACGCAGCGCAGGCCCGTCGATCGCGCCGATCAGCGCCGCGACGCGCTGCTTGTCGGCGCGCGCGTCGCCGCAGAGCAGGACGTCCTCGTCGAGCTCGTGGTCGAGGTCGCGCAGCACCACGGCGCTGACCGTGTGCAGCGCGCTGAGCACCGTCACGCCGGCGGGCACCATCTCCTGCGCCTGCTGGGCGGCGGAGCCCTGCCAGACGCCGAGCGTACGCGTCGCGCGGCCGCCGACCGCGGCGGCGAGCGGCGCCGTCGCGTCGACGACGAGCTGGCCGGGGCGCAGCACGTCGCGCAGGTTGTGCAGCGTCTCGGACTGGCTGCGAAATGGCACCGACAGGATCACGAGCTCGTTGCGGGCGGCGGCGAGCGCGTTGGGCAGCCCGGCGACGAGTCCGTCGGGAACGGCCTCGCGGGCACGGGCGGCAGCCTCCTCCGCGCGCTCCGCATCGCGGGAGCCGATCGTGACGGCGCAGCCGGCTCGGGCGAGCCGGACGGCGAGCCCGAAGCCGAGCGCGCCGGAGGCGCCAATGATGGAGACCGGCTCGGGCAAGGCGTCAGCGAGCATATCCGGCGCCAAGGCGATGCCCCTGACCCTCCGTACGCGGCGGGGCGGCTGTCCGGCGCTCGGGAGGGCGCGAGCTCAGCGCCCGCCGAACTGCGGGCGCGCGCCGCTCGGCGAACGCCTGCGCGCCTTCGCGGAAGTCGGCGCTCGTCGCGCAGAGCTCCTGGGCGGCGATCTCCTGCTCGAGCGTCTGCGCCAGCGCGGGCCGCGCCGACGCGTTCATGACCTGCTTGGCGAGGCCGACGGCGAGCGGCGCGCATGCGAGCAGCTCGCCCGCGAGCTGCGCCGTGGCCGCATCGAGCGCGTCCGCCGGGGCGACCCGGTTGACGAGCCCGATCCGCTCGGCCTCGGTGCCGTCGATGACCTTCGAGGCCATGATGAGCTCCTTCGCGCGGCCCAGGCCGACGAGCGCCGGCAGCCGCGAGCAGCCGCCGACGTCGGGAATCAGCCCGATGCGCGTCTCGACGAGGCCGATCATCGCGTCGGCGGCCATGACGCGCATGTCGCAGGCCAGCGCGAGCTCCGCCGCGCCGCCGAGGCACGCGCCGTGGATCTGGGCGATCGTCGGCTTCGCCATGTCCTCGCAGAGGTTCCAGATCGCGAGGATCCCGGCGCGGTACTCGCGCCCCCTGGTCGGATCGGCGGCGAGCGCCCCGAGGTCGGCCGTGTCCATGCCGCTGGAGAACATCGCCCCCTCGCCGCGCAGGACGACGGCGCGCACCGACGCGTCGGCGGCGGCGCCGTGCAGCGCCTCGCCGAGCTCCTCGATGAGGGCCCCGCTGAGCGCGTTGCGCTTCTCGGGACGGTTGAGGACGACATGGCGGACCGCGTCGCGGTCCTCGACGAGGACGAGGCTCATCGCGAGAGCCTTGCTTGCGGCCGGACGCCGGCGACGGACGGGCAGTGGCGCGCTGTCATGCCGACTACTCTAGGCAGGCAGATGGGCTCCCCGACCGCCACCGAGCGCCGCGAGCTTGCCTTCGCCGGCGTCGCCCGCCAGGCCGAGCTCGTCCGCAGCGGCGCGATCACGCCGCGCGAGCTCGTCGAGACCGCGCTGGAGCGGATCGCCGACCTCGACCCGCAGCTCAACGCCTTCAGGGTCGTCTTCGCCGAGCAGGCGCTGCGCGAGGCCGACGCGGCCGGCCTGCAGGTCGGGACCGGCGGCGACCGCCCGCTGCTCGGCGTGCCGATCGCCGTGAAGGACGACACCCCCGTCGCCGGCGAGCCGCGCACCCGCGGCTCGAACGCCTACGGCGGCCCCGAGCCGGAGGACGCCGAGTTCGTCACGCGGCTGCGCGCCGCGGGCGCGATCGTCGTCGGCATCACGCGTACGCCGGAGCTCACGGCGTGGCCGTTCACCGAGACGGTGGCGGGCGGCATCACGCGCAACCCGTGGAACCCGCAGCGCACGCCGGGCGGCTCCAGCGGCGGCTCCGGCGCCGCCGTCGCAGCCGCGCTCGTGCCGGCGCGCGACGGCCTCCGACGGCGCGGGCTCGATCCGGATCCCCGCGGCGTGCTGCGGCCTGTTCGGGATGAAGGCCTCGCGCGGCGTGGTCCCGACGGCCCCGTACGACACGCCGTTCGGCGGCCTGGCGGTGTACGGCTTCCTCACCCGCAGCGTCGCCGACGCGGCGCTGCTGTACGAGGTCGCGGCCGGGCGGCCGTACGTCACGGCCGCGCAGCAGGATCCGCCGCGGCTGCGGATCGCGCTGTCGCAGCGGATCCCGCCGGGCAGCACCGCGCGGCTGGACTCGCAGTGGCGTGAGGCGGCGGAGGCGACGGCGGAGCTGCTGCGCTCGCTCGGCCACGACGTCGTCGAGCGCGAGCCGGCGATCGGGCCGGTCGGCCTGAACGTCGTCGCGCGCTACCTCGCGGGAATCGACGAGGAGGCGCGGTCGGTCGAGCACCCCGAGCGGCTGGAGCGGCGCACGCGCGGGCTGGCGCGGCTGGGCCGGGTTGCGGGCCCTGCCGCGGCGCGTGCGCTCCGCAACGCCGCCAAGGACGGCGCGCGCGTGAACGCGATCTTCGACGACGTCGACATCGTGCTCGGCCCGACGCTGGCGAAGTCGGCGCTGCCGATCGGTCGCTACGAGGGCCGCGGCGCGGCCTACACGCTCAACGGCGTGCTGCGCTGGGTGCCGTTCAACGGCCTCTGGAACCACCTCGGCAACCCGGCCGCCGCGGTGCCCGCCGGCGTCGACGCCGACGGCATGCCGCTGTCGGTCCAGCTCGTCGGGCGCCTGGACTCCGAGCAGACGCTCTTCTCGCTCTCGCACCAGCTCGAGGCCGCCCGGCCCTGGGCCGACGCGCGCCCGCCGGTCTCTTGACCCCCACCGAGCTGCGCGCCATCGCCGAGCAGGCCGCGCGCGCCGCGGGCGAGCTGCTGCGCGAGCGCTTCGAGGCGGGCGGCGAGCGCGCGACCGGCTCGAAGTCGACGCCGACCGATCTCGTCTCCGAGGCCGACCTCGCCGCCGAGCGCGCGATCCGCGAGATCATCGCGGCGGCACGGCCGGGCGACGCGATCCTCGGCGAGGAGGGGGGAGAGACGCAGGAGGGCGCCGGCCTGCGCTGGATCGTCGACCCGCTCGACGGGACCGTGAACTTCCTCTTCGGCGTGCCGCAGTGGTGCGTGAGCGTGGCGGTGCACGACGACGACGGCGGGCTCGTCGGGGTCGTGTACGACCCGCTGCGCGAGGAGCTCTTCGCCGGCGAGCGCGGTGCGGGCCCGCCGACGCTCAACGGCGCCGAGGTGCGGGGATCGGAGCGCGCGGATCTCGGCACCGCGCTCGTCGGCACCGGCTTCGCCTACGACTCCTCGGTGCGCGCGGCGCAGGCCGAGGTGATCGCCCGGCTGCTGCCGCGCGTGCGCGACGTGCGCCGGATGGGCAGCGCGGCGCTCGATCTCGCCTGGACCGCCGCCGGGCGCTACGACGCGTTCTACGAGCGCGGCGTGCACATCTGGGACATCGCCGCGGGCGCCGTGCTGTGCTCGGCTGCGGGGCTCGAGGTGCGGCCGATCGAGGCGGTCGACGATGTGCCGGAAGGTGTGATCGTGGCCCCGGCGGGGTTGCTTGCGGGGCTGACGGAGATCGTCGTGTAGCCGGCGGCGGCGCGGCATACCATCGACGGGCTTCGGGGCGACGGCGACATCTACTCCCCAGGGGCGCTCGCCGGTGGTGCGGCATTGCTCAGCGCTGCGACGTAGGCGCGGGCGTCCTGCAGCGTGGCGTGGTCGCCGTCGTGCATGTTCCAGCCCGATCCGCTGGAGCGGCGCTGGGCGACCAGCCAGCGGTGGCGTAGCTCGGTGCTCAGTTTCCAGGGATTCGCGATGCGCCACTGGCCGTCGGCGGACTCCCACAGCCCGCGATCGATCTTGCGCCAGCCGTCAGGTGTCACCGTGCGTCTCCGTCGGGAGGGCGCAGCTGGCAGCCGTGTGCGAAGGCTCGGTCGTGCAGGACTCGGACGGCCCGCTTGAGCGCGTTGCGCCGTGCATGTTGATCGGCGCTCAGCCTCGGTCTGTTGGCCCAACGGGCGAGCTGGCGGTGCGCGGCGAACTTCAGCGCCAGGATCTCCTCGCGGGAGAGACGTCCGGTCGGAGGGTCGCTCATCGGGTCTGCTCGCGCAGGCCGAATTCGATCTCGCGCAGCGGGGCGTGACGAGCCTCGGGTGGTTGCAGGTGGCCCACGATGCGCATGGGGCCGCTGTCGTGGTCGTCGACGATGACGGCGATCTCGTGGCCGGCGTCGGCGATGCGGCGGGCGGCCGCGCCCCGGCGGCGTACGAGCTCGGTGAGTTCTGAGCGCAGGTCGTCGGTGAGCGGCTCATGGAAGCTGACGCGCACACGCCGACGCTCGCGCTCGGTCAGGCCGAGCCGGTCGTCGAGGCTGATCGTGACCTGCACGCATCCGCAGATCAGCCGTCCCGCGCGATACGCCCGGCCCGACGGCCAGCGCTTCTTGAGACGGTGCGCTTCCGCAGCATGGACTCGGTGATGCATGATGCGGGCAACACTCGCCTCCTGTGGCGGACACGCGTCGGCCAACTCCTGGACACGTGCTGGTCGCCTTCGGGACACATGTTGGCGCTGACATAATCGGCGCCGTGGCGCCGTCGCCCGATCCCACCGCTGCGCCGAGCTGGGAGGAGCTGCGCAGCCGCCTGATCCCCGCCACATCGCAGGAGCGCTGGGATGACGGCGAGCTGCCGCGCGCGATCCTGCACCTCCACGACCACGCCGTCCTCGGTGACTGCGAGCTGCTCTTGCGGCTCGTCTGCGTCCAGCGGCGATGCCAGGACGAGGCGACGGCGTCGCGGACGGTGGCGCTGCGCGAGGTCCTCATCGAGCTGCTGCCCGACGCGCTGGATCATCCCTGCTGCGAGGTGCTGCGGGTGCTCGCCGGCCTGGAGCCGGGAACTTCGGGCCGCAGTCGGGATGCGCGCCAGCGGATCGCCGGCGACCGGCTCGGGACGCCGCAGTTTCCGTCCGCGCCGCGGACCGTGCGCCGCCGCGCCAAAGCGGAGTGCTGGCCGTGGCTGCTCGATCGCCTGATCGAGCGCGAGACCAGGGAGCGACGAGCGCGCGATGCCAGTGCGGCCACGCTGCGCTCGGCGGCGACGGCTCAGCGCTCCGCCGCTCAGGAGAACCGGGTGGAACTCGCGATTGCCGGACGGTGGGAACGCGGAGACCTGCTCGAGTTGGCCGGTGCGCGGCTGGACGTCGGAGACGCCCACGGAGCCGCGAGGCTCGCGGAAGCCAGCCTCGCTCGCGGCTCGCATGCCCGCGCCCACCGGGCCGAGGCGCATCGGCTGCTCGCCGAGGCCGCGTACATGCTTGGGGACGTGGAGACCGAGCGCCGACGTCTTGACGCCTGGCGCGGATCCGACGGCGAGCATGCTCCTCGGGTGCTGTGCTGGACGGCGGCGGTCGCGCTTCGTCAAAGCGCCCCGGCATCGGCGGTGAACGCCGCTCGGCTCGCCCTCGATAACACGCCAACCGGATCGCGGATGCATGTCCTGGCCGCTGCGACGTTGTCGCGCGCTCTGTGGTCCGCCGGTCAGGCCAAGGAGGCACTTACGGCGCTGGATGCCTGCGAGCGAGAAGAGCACGCTGTCTTGGCTTCTGATGCTGAGGCGCGGGTCGCTGTCGATCACGCCGCCGCGCTGGCGCTCCACGATCTCGAGCGAAACCTCCGCGTCGTGGACCACGCTCGTCGCGCCGTCGAGGCCTACCGCACAGCGGGGCGCATAGAGCCACAGCTCATCATGAGTGTGAACCTCGGCGACGGTCTGTGGGGCGCCGGACGCGTCACGGACGCGCGAGCCGTCCTGGAAGACGTCTGGATGCATACCGAGGCGGCAGGTCTCCCGCACGCCCAGGACATTGCGGCAATGTGTCTTGCGAACGTCCTTGCTGCCACCGGCGACCACAGCCGCGCGCTTGAGCTCTACGACGCCGGCATCGAGCTGGCAGACCGGATCGGGCATGACTGGGACGCGCTCTACGGCCGCGTTCACCGCGCGCTGGGCGTTGCGGAGGCCGATCGGCATGCGGACTTCCAGGAGCTGCTGCGACTGAGCGATCGAGCTCGTGACGCTGGATATGACTATCTCAGGAGCCTCGCGGTTGCGTACGCGCCGCTTGTCGCCTACGCCGCCGGAGACACCGAGGCGGCCCGGTGCGCGCTCGGAGACTCTTCGATTCGCCATGACGAGGATGAGCTCGCGACCGGCCCGGCAGCTCACCTGCACGGCCTCGAGATCCTGCTGGCCCAGACGCCGAGCCGCGGCCAAGCGATCCGCTTCGTGGCTGCGCTGGGGCGCTGTGAAGGACTCAAGGGAAGGCCGCCTGTTGTCGTCCAAGCCATCCAGCGATTACGCGCACTCGATCTGCTCGATCCTGTCCAAACCGAATTTGTGATCCGGTGGACGGCACGGTTCGCCCCGCGGGTTCTCGAGCCTCGGATGGGCGGAGAGCTTCGATTGCGCGCCTGCGACCACCGAGCCTGCGAAGCGAGGTGCTGCTACGACGGGGTCTACCTCCGCGACGGAGAGCCAGAACGCATTCGCTCGGCCGTCGCATCCGACCCGGAATTCTTCGCTCACCTCCCTGAGAGCTTCATCGTGCACGGCGAGTGGCCCGGAGTATCGGGGGCCAAGACGGCTGTGCGCCCACACACCTTTCATAGCCCGGACTTCCCCGAGCATTTCAACCAGACGCGCTGTGTTTTCGCGTTCGCCGATGGCGCGTGCTCGCTGCAGGCGTTAGCCGCGAAGCGCGGTGAGGATCCGTGGACGTACAAGCCACGCGCCTGCTGGAAGTACCCGCTCCGGATCGTCGACGGCGCCCCGACGCCGCCGCAATCAGCGCTTGAACGCGACCCCCAGTTCCTTGGACAGCGCTACCCGGGCTATGCGGCATATACGCCGTGCGCGCAGGAGCGCAGCGACGGCCGGCCGTGGAACGAAACACTCCAAGCTGAGATTCGGCGGGCAGTCGACGATCCCACGACTCAAAGCACATGAGGGGCCGTCGGGAGATGGCTAGTACCCGGGGTGGGATTCGAACCCACAATCCCTTACGGGCAATCGGTTTTGAGCCGATCCTGTATTCCAGTTCCAGCACCCGGGCGCGGGCCGATTGTAGGGTCAGCGCGATTGCGCGACGTAGGCGGGCCGTCCGTCGAGCCGGCGCTCGACCTCGATGCTCCACTTCTGCGAGAACCCGCGCGCGGCGACGAAGATCAGCAGGAGCTGCAGCGGAATGAGCACGAGCGTCAGGACGCCGACGATGCTCTCGGCCAGCAGCGGGTCCGTGAAGCCGGCCTTGTCGCGCGAGAACCACTCCGGCCCGCCGATGGCGCTGAAGATGAGCAGGATGATCGCGAACGACGCCGCGACCGGCAGCAGGCCGCTGCGCCAGCGCGCGATGTAGAACGCGAGCAGCAGGTAGATGAGGATGTAGGCGACCTGCACCGGCTTGGCGCCCTGGATCTTCGACCAGCCGCCCACGGTCGCGAGCGTGAGGACCGCGGCGCTCACGAGCAGCAGCGCGACGACGAGCACGCGCGTGGCCTTCGATTCGGGCTTGTCGCGATTGGGGTGCTCGATGATCACATCGTCATCGGCCATCGTGGCCAACATACAATCCCCACCAAGCCGGGAGCGCCCGCGGGCGTGGTGGAATTGGTAGACACGCCGGCTTTAGGTGCCGGTGGCGAAAGCCTTGGGGGTTCGAGTCCCTCCGCCCGCATCGCGTCGATCGAGGTCAGGTCGGACCGAGCTGGTGGGCGTCCCGGGTCTACTTCCTCGCCTTCTCCCTCGCGGGACCGGAAACGACCCCTTACCGCGAGCTCGACCAGCTCCGCAAGACCCTAACCGTGCCCGCGGGACCTGTCGGCGCCACGCAGCCGTACTGCTCCCTGTGGGCCACGACGACCCTGGATCGACCGAGTTCGCTTACGGCTCCTCCGCGGGCGGGAGTAGTGTCGCGGCGGTGCCGGCGCGTGCGGACATCGCGGCCCGGAGGCGACCGCTGAGGCTTCCGGGAAGGGTCGGCGACGCGGCGCTCGTGCGGGCCGCGCAGCGCGGCTCGCAGGACGCGGTCGAGGAGCTCTTCTCGCGTCACTGGCGCGGCGCCTACCGCGCCGCGCTGCTCGTCACCGGCGACCGCGCCGCCGCCGAGGACATCGCGCAGGAGGCGTTCCTCGCGGCGCTGCGCGCGCTGCCGCGCTTCGACGTTCGCCGCCCGCTGGCGCCGTGGCTGCACCGGATCGTCGTCAACCGCGCGATCGACTGGTCGCGCGCGCGGGCCCACCGCGGCGAGGTCCCGGCGGATGCCGCGCCGGACGCGCCCGCCGGCGCGGACGCGGGTGCCGGCTTCGGCGAGGACGTCATGGCGGCGCTGCAGGCGCTCGGGCCCGAGCAGCGCGCGGTGATCGTCCTGCGCTACGTGCTGGACTTCACCCCCGGCGAGATCGCGGCGGCGCTCGACCTCCCGCGCGGCACCGTCAACTCGCGCCTGCGCCGCGGACTCGACACGCTCGGCGACCGGGTGGACGGAGGGCGCGCATGAGCCTGCGCCGCGACGTGGACACGCTCGGCGTTCGGGTGGACGGAGGGCGCGCATGAGCCTGCGCCGCGACGTGGACACGCTCGGCGTCCGGGTGGACGGAGGGCGCGCATGAGCCTGCGCCGCGATCTCGAGCGGACCGCGCGCGAGCGGGAGGACCCGGCCGCGCGCGAGCGCTCCTGGCGCGTCGTGCGCGCGGCCTACGAGCAGCTCGAGCCGCGACGGCGCCGCAGGCCGTGGCGGGCGTTCCTGGCGACGGCGCTGCTCGCCGTCGTCGGCGCGGCCGGCGTGGCGGCCGCGAGCGCGCCGCGCAGCGACGTCGGGCGCTTCGTGCGCGGTGTGCTCGGCGTCGGCGAGCCGCACGCGCGACCCGCGCTCGTGCACGTGCCCGGCGGCGGGCGGCTGCTCGTCGCGGCCGGCGACGACGCCTGGATCGTCGCCGGCGACGGCGCGAAGCGGCGCCTCGGCGCCTATGCGGGCGCGTCGTGGTCACCGCGCGGGAAGTTCGCGGTCGTCTGGCGTGGGCGCGAGCTGACGGCGGTCGACCCGGTCGGCCGTGTGCGCTGGTCGCTGGCGCACGCCGCGGCGGTTGCCGACGCGCGGTGGGCGCCCGACGACGGCTTCCTCGTCGCGTACCGCGTGGGTGGTGCGCTGCGGGTCGTCGGCGGCAACGGCGCCGGCGACCACCGTCTCGCGGACGCGCGCGCCGGGGTGGCGCCGGCCTGGCGACCGGACGCGACCCACACGCTCGCCTACGCGGACGCGCGCGGGCGAGTGACGGTCGCCGACGCCGACACGGGGCTGCGCCGCTGGCGCGGCGCGCCGCTGGCCGGCGTCCGGGAGCTCGTCTGGTCGCCGCGCGGCGACCGTCTTCTCGCGCTGAGCGCCGGGCGCCTGACGCTCTACGGCGGTGACGGGCGGCGCATGGTCTCGCGGTCGCTGCCGGCCGGTGCGCATGCCGAGCACGCCGCCTGGGCGCCGCACGGGTCGCGCGTGGCGCTCGTGCGCTCCGACCCGCGCTCGGCGCGCAGCGAGCTCGTCCTGCTCGATGCTGCCGACGGGCTGCGCGCGCGGCCGCTGTTCGCCCGCCTCGGGCGCTTCGGCGCGCCCGCATGGTCGCCGGACGGCCGCCGGCTGCTGCTGCCCTGGCCCGCTGCCGACCAGTGGCTGTTCCTGCGCGCGGACGGCGCGGCGCGACGCACGGCGGTCGCGAACATCGCGCGCCAGTTCGCACCCGGCGCCGAGCGCGGAGCGTTCCCGCGCTCCGTGACCTGGTGCTGCCCGCGGGCCGTCAGCCGACGCTGAAGACGACCGCGGTCCCCCACGGATCGCGGACCAGAAAGCCGCCGTCGTGTTCGGTCGGCTCGAGGTCCGCGGCGGACACCCGCGCGCGCACCGCGGCGACCTCGTCGGCGGACTGGAGCACGACGGTCCACGCGCGCAGGCCGGCGGTGTTCGGTGGCAGCGGCTTGACGTCGGGACCGAGCCAGACGTTGAAGCCGAGGTGGTGGTGGTAGCCGCCCGCCGAGACGAACGCCGCACTGCCGATGTTGGCCATGACCTCGAAGCCGAGCACGTCGCGGTAGAACGCCAGGGCCCGCTCGACGTCGCCGACGTGGAGGTGGACATGACCCACGGCGAGCCCGGGTCCGGCATGCGGCGGCGGATCCTCGCCCTCGACCTCGCGCATCAGGTCCTTCATGTCGAGCGCGATCGTGTACATCTCCACGCGCTCGCCGGCCGAGCGCGGCGGCGGCCACGCGTCGCGCGGCCGGTCGACGTAGAGCTCGATCCCGTTGTCATCGAGATCGCGCAGGTAGATCGCCTCGGAGACGCCGTGGTCGGACGCGCCCTCGATGCGCGTCCCCGCGCCGCCGAGGCGCAGCACCGCGCGGGCGAGCTCCTGGCGCGTCGGGAACAGCAGCGCGAAGTGGTACAGGCCGGCGTGACGGCCACCGGGCGCGGCACCGGCCTCCTCGACGAGGACGAGGAGGTCCTCGCCGCCCGCGCCCATCGTCGCGACCTCGCCGTCGCGGTCGTGCAACTGCAGGCCCAGCGCGCGCTCGTAGAACGCGATCGAACCGCCGAGGTTCGAGACCGTGAGGTGGACGGGCCCGAGGCGCAGCGTGTCCGGTAGGCGCGGCGCGAGCGCGGGATCGGCTGCAGTGCTCATGACGACGATTCTCCGCGATCCATCGCGCATCTACAATGCGTGCCCTCGGGGGACTGGTGTATCGGTAACACTGCGGTCTCCAAAACCGCCGCGCCAGGTTCGATTCCTGGGTCCCCCGCTTCGCGCCCCCGAATCGCGCTCGTGCGCGCGCCGTCCCGTCCGGCGCAGCAGCGAACATACGTTCGTGACACGTAGCGATGCCGATCGTACCCTGGTACGTGAGCTGCTCGCCCGCGGGTGCTCGGATCGCGAGGTGGCGGCGCGCACCGGCGTCTCGCCGAGCACGGTCGGTCGCTGGCGACGCTCCTGGCCGGCGATCCCGGTCCGCTGGCGGCCCGCTCACGCGCAGTCCTACGCCTATCTGCTCGGCCTCTATCTCGGCGACGGCTGCCTGCACGTCAACCGTCGTGGCGGTGTGCTGCTGCGCATCTGCCTGGACGCGGGCTATCCGCGGGTCGTCGACGACTGCTGGAGCGCGCTCGTCCTCTCGATGCCGTGCTACCGCCCCGGGCTCGTGCCGCGCGCAGGCGTTCAGGTCGTGCAAGTGCAGGCCGCAGGCAAGCTCTGGTTGCACGCGTTCCCGCAGCATGGGCACGGGCGCAAGCACGAGCGAACGATCGCGCTCGAGCCGTGGCAGCAGGAGATCGTCACGCGGCATCCCGAAGAGTTCGTCCGCGGTCTGATCCACTCCGACGGCTGCCGCACGACGAACCGCTTTCGCACGACGCTGCCGAGCGGCCGTGTCGCGGAGTACGCCTACGTGCGCTACTTCTTCTCGAACCTGTCCGCCGACATCCGCGGGCTGTTCTGCGATGCGTGCGACGCCCTCGGGGTGCGCTGGACGCTGTCGAACCCGCGCAACGTCTCCGTCGCGCACCGCGCGAGCGTTGCGCGCCTCGACGCGATCGGATGTGGGAAGCAATGATGCCGCGGGCCGGTACGCTGTTTTTTGCATGGATGCCCGCCGCCGCTCAGCCAGCGCCGCAGCCAGCGCTGTCGCGCTCCTGTGCCTCGCGCTCGCCGTCACGCCCGGTGCGGGGGCCGCCAGCAAGCTCAAGCCCGTCACCGGCAAGCTCACGGTCAAGATCGGGATCGCCGACCAGAAGGCGTCGGTCTTCGACGACGAGCGCCTGCGCGACCTCGGGATTCGCTACGTACGGCGCTCGGTCGCGTGGGACGCGCTGCACTTCGCCGACGAGCGTGCCGCGCTCGACGCGTGGGTTGACGGCGCGGAATCGATAGGCGCCGAGCCGCTCATCACGTTCGCGCGCTCGCGCAAGATCGCCGCGCGCCAGCACCGCCTGCCGTCGGGCCAGCAGTTCCTGCGCGAGTTCATGCGCTTTCGCAAGCGCTATCCCCGCGTGAAGACGTGGTCGACATGGAACGAGGCCAACCAGTGCGGGGTCGGCACGTGCGAGAAGCCCGAGCTCGTCGCCCGCTACTTCAACGCGATCCGCCGCAACTGCCCTGGCTGCAAGGTCGTCGCCGCCGACCTGCTCGACCAGCCGAACATGGTCAGCTGGGCGCAGGCGTTTCGCCGCGCCGCCCGGATCGAGCCGAAGTACTGGGGCCTGCACGACTACATCGACGCCAACCGCTTCCAGTCGACGCGCACCGCGAAGCTCCTTGGCGCCGTCAAGGGAGAGGTCTGGCTGACGGAGATCGGCGGGCTGGTCGCGCGCCGCAACCGCTCCACGATCAAGCTGCCGCAGGGCAAGGCGCATGCCGCGCAGGCCACGCGTTACATCTTCGACCGGCTCGCACGGCTGGACCGGCGCGTCGCGCGGATCTACATCTACCACTGGCGCTCCGAGACACCGCGCGACAGCTGGGACTCCGCGCTCGTCGGCTCCGACAACAAGGCGCGGCCCGCGTTGAACGTGCTCAAGCGCGTGCTCGACCGGATGCTGGACGGGACGTATGAGGCTCCTTAGTCTCGTCGCGCATGGAGCTCGTAGCAGTCTGAGATCTTCGCCTGCGACCTGCTCCGCGGGCATGTCGCGATCGTCACCGGCGGCGGCACGAACCTCGGCAAGGCGGCTGCCGCGGAGCTCATCCGCTGTGGTGCCGACGTCGTCATCGCAGGCCGGCGCGAGGACGTGCTGCAGGCCGCCGCGGACGAGCTCGGTGCGCGCTGCACCTGGGTCTGCGGTGACATCCGCGAGGCCGGCGACTGCGCCCGGATCGTCGACGTGGCGCTCGAGCGCCACGGGCAGGTCGACACGCTGCTCAACAACGCCGGCGGCCAGTACTTCGCCGCCGCCGAGGTCATCACGCCGAAGGGGTTCGCCGCCGTCCAGCGGCTGAACGTCGACGGCACGCTGCAGATGACCGAGGCCTGCGTCGAGCGCGCGCTGCGACCGGGCGGCGGCGGGATGATCGCGAGCGTCACGGTGTCGCCGCACCATGGGTTTCCCGGCGATGGCGCACAGCGGCGTGGCGCGCGCGGCGATCGAGGAGATGACGCGCGACTGGGCGCAGCGCTGGGCCGACGACGGCATCAGCGCCGTGGCGCTCGCGCTCGGGCGCTTCGACACCGAGTCGCTGCGCAAGTACCCGGCCGAGCTGACCGCCGGCGCCGCGCGCTCCGTCCCGCTCGGGCGGTTGGGCGAGCCGCGCGAGTTCGGCTGGCTCGCGGCCCTCGTCGCGTCCCCGCTCGGCCGCTCGTTGAGCGGGAGCACGATCACGCTCGACGGCGCCGCCGACGACTGGTGGGGCCCGTGGCCTCCGGACGCGCTGGTCGGCCACGGCGGGACGGTGCCGACCGAGGAACGCCGCGGGGCCTAGTTCACAGCCCGCTGCCGGGCCGCGCGTTCGGCCGTTCTCCACCGCGCTTCCATTCTCCCATCCAGTAGTACTTCACGTAGTGGGTAGGCTGACTGAGCGCACTGAATATCAGGGTCGCCGACCAAAGGCCTCGGTCTTCGACGACGAGCGGCTGCGCGACCTCGGCATTCGCTACGTACGGCGCTCGGTCGCCTGGGACGCGCTGCACTTCGCCGACGAGCGAACCGCACTCGACGCATGGGTGGACGGCGCCGAGTCGATCGGCGCAGAGCCGCTCATCACGTTCTCGCGCTCGCGCAAGATCGAGGCGCGCCAGCACCGCCCGCCGACGGGCCAGCAGTTCCTGCGCGAGTTCCTGCGCTTCCGCAAGCGCTATCCCCGCGTGAAGACCTGGTCGACCTGGAACGAGGCCAACCAGTGCGGGGTCGGCACGTGCAACAAACCCGAGCTCGTCGCGCGCTACTTCAACGCGATCCGTCGCAACTGCCCAGGCTGCAAGATCGTCGCCGCCGACCTGCTCGACCAGCCGAACATGATCAGCTGGGCGAAGGCGTTTCGCCGCGCCGCCCGGATCGAGCCGAAGTACTGGGGGCTGCACGACTACATCGACGCCAACCGCTTTCAGTCGACGCGCACCGCGAAGCTCCTGGGCGCCGTCAAGGGAGAGGTCTGGCTGACGGAGATCGGCGGGCTCGTCGCGCGCCGCAACCGCTCGACGATCAAGCTGCCGCAGGGCAAGGCGCACGCCGCGCAGGCCACGCGCTACATCTTCGACCGGCTCGCGCGGCTGGACCGGCGCGTCGCGCGGATCTACATCTACCACTGGCGATCCGAGACCCCGCGCGACAGTTGGGACTCCGCGCTCGTCGGCTCCGACAACAAGCCGCGGCCCGCGCTGAACGTGCTCAAGCGCGTGCTCGACCGGATGCTGGACGGGACGTATGAGACCCCTTAGTCTCGTCGCGCATGGAGCTCGTCGCGCCGCCCTCTGAGATCTTCGCCGGCGACTTGCTCCGCGGGCATGTCGCGATCGTCACCGGCGGTGGCACGAACCTCGGCAAGGCGGCTGCCGCGGAGCTCACCCGCTGCGGTGCCGACGTCGTCATCGCCGGCCGGCGCGAGGATGTCCTGCAGGACGCCGCGGACGAGCTCGGCGCGCGCTGCACGTGGGTCTGCGGTGACATCCGCGAGCCCGCCGACTGCGCGCGAATCGTCGACGTGGCGCTCGAGCGCCACGGGCAGGTCGACACGCTGCTCAACAACGCCGGCGGCCAGTACTTCGCCGCGGCCGAGGTCATCACGCCGAAAGGGTTCGCCGCCGTCCAGCGGCTGAACATCGACGGCACGCTGCAGATGACCGAGGCCTGCGTCGAGCGCGCGCTGCGACCGGGCGGCGGCGGGATGATCGCGAGCGTCACGGTGTCGCCGCACCAGGGCTTCCCGGCGATGGCGCACAGCGGCGTCGCGCGCGCGGCGATCGAGGACATGACGCGCGACTGGGCGCAGCGCTGGGCCGACGACGGCATCAGCGCCGTGGCGCTTGCGCTTGGGCGCTTCGACACCGAGTCGCTGCGCAAGTACCCGGCCGAGCTGACCGCCGGCGCCGCGCGCTCCGTCCCGCTCGGGCGGCTGGGCGAGCCGCGCGAGTTCGGCTGGCTCGCGGCCCTCGTCGCGTCCCCGCTCGGCCGCTCGCTGAGCGGGAGCACGATCACGCTCGACGGAGCCGCCGACGACTGGTGGGGCCCGTGGCCTCCGGACGCGCTGGTCGGCCACGGCGGGACGGTGCCGACCGAGGAACGCCGCGGCCCCTAGCGCGGGCAGTATCCTGCTGCAGAGCTGGGCGTGCGGGCGAAGTGTTGTGGCTGCACAGAAGCCTTCCAAGCTTCTAGGGCGGGTTCGATTCCCGTCGCCCGCTTCAGGCCACGGGGAGTGGCGCAGTCTGGTAGCGCACCCGGCTGGGGGCCGGGCGGTCGCAGGTTCAAATCCTGTCTCCCCGACTCGGCCCGCACGGGCCGCAGGACCCCGAAAACGCCCGTAGACACTGGGCGAACGGGCGCGCAAGCAGGCGAAATGCCGCAGCACGCGTTTGCAGGGGTTTTCGGGCCTCTCGCGAGCCGATCTACAGCCGGACTACAGCCGGTCGGCTGTAGTCGACAGCGCGTCTGGGGCGCGGCGGTCCGCAGGCCGATTCTGGCCGCTTCGGCGTTCGCGGATGACGCCTGCACGTCGTGGCTGTCCGGCCTGGCTCGGCCGCCCCCGGTCGCTGCTTCTTCCTCAAATCCCTAACTGAGAAGGAGTAGCGAGATGCGGTTTCCAATTGATGTGAGCAACCTGACGTTCATCGCTGGCAGCGACCCGGCGGGCGTCATGGACATGGAGGGCCGCCAGCGGGCGGACAAGGCCACGGGTGAGCTGCTGTGGGGCTTCGACCTGGTCGCGCTCGGCGGCGAGGACGGCGCCCAGGTGTGGCCGGTGCGGATCGCTGGCGAGCCGAAGGGCATCGCCACCGGCCAGCCGGTGAAGGTCGACGGGCTGACGGCGATGACGTGGGAGATCGACGGCCGCCATGGCATCAGCTTCCGCGCGCGCCGGCTTGAGGCCTCGGGCGCGGCGACGTCGAAGCGCGCCGAGGCAGCGTGAGGGGGTGGTGCTCGTGAGTGGATCGGAGCCGGTCCTGGGCGCGGACGTGCGGGCGGTGGCCGACGTGTTGGCGACCCTGTTCGACTGTGACCGGGAGCTGGTCGCCGTGATGAACGCTGCGAAGCACCGGCTGCTGGGCGCAAACGACGACATGCAAGGCCTGTCGGCGAGGGGTCCGGTGGGTCCCCTGTGTCGCGATCTGTCAAACGCGATCCGCGCTGCGTTCGACGAGTACCAGCAGGCGGCTGAGGCTCGTCGCCAGCTGGGCGCCGATGTCGGAGAGGCAGCCGTTCGCCTGGAGGATGCGCTGCGGCCGCTCGGCTACAGCGAGGCGCAGGCGCGCGGGGCCGACGTGTTGGCGCTGCGCGAGGGCGTGTACCGGCCGGCGGGGAGGGCAGAGCGATGAACGGCGGTCAGGTTGCGCCGGACATTGGCGGGATCGTCCGCGCGGTCGTGATCGTCGTGGCGGTGCTGTTCTTCGGCTGGCTGCTGCTGGCCTGGGCCGTCATCAAGCGGCCGATCCTCGCGCTGCCCGTCGCCGCGTTCACCGGCCTGGTGCTGCTGATGGGGATGCACGACGCGCAGGGCCTGGCGATCTACATCGTGGTTGGGCTGTTGATCTGGCGGCGCGCGCACCGCGCCTCGTTCGACAGGCTGATCGGCCGGCGGCTGCGTAGTCCGTGGGTGCGCTGGTGGACCTACGAGCGCAGGTGGCGCAACACGATGCTGCTCTCGGGCCTGGGCAAGCGCACGCGTGTCCGGGAGGCGGTCCCGAAGATCAGCAAGGTCGTCAGTACGCCGTGGTGTGATCGGGTGCTGGTGCGGCTGCTGCTGGGCCAGTGCACCGAGGACTTCGAGGCCGCGGCACCCGAGTTGGCGCACAGCTTCGGCGCCACGTCCTGCCGGGTCAGTGAGGACTGGCCCGGGCCGCGTCTGGCTTGAGTTCACGACCAAGGACCCGCTTGGTCGAGACGGTGCCCGCGCTCCCTGTTAGCGAGGACGTCGATCTGGAGGCGGTGCCGATCGGGCTGCAGGAAGACGGCCGGCCCTGGAAGGTCAAGGTGCTGGGGACGCACATGCTCGTCGCTGGCTCGACCGGCGCTGGGAAGGGCTCGGTGTTTCAGTCGCTGCTGCGGGGCCTGGGTCCGGAGATCCGCGATGGCCGCGTGACGGTGTGGGCGATCGATCCCAAGGGCGGGATGGAGCTCGGGCCCGGCCGGCCGTTGTACGCGCGCTTTGAGGTGCCGACGCTCGACGACGCGCCGTATGAGGAGATCGCTGTGCTGCTCGAGGACGCCGTGAAGGTGATGCAGCGCCGCTCGCAGGGCCTGGCTGGTGTGACGCGCAAGCACACGCCAACGGTCGCGGAGCCGCTGATCGTGGTGCTGATCGACGAGATCGCGAACCTGACCGCGTACCTGACTGACCGCAAGGTCAAGGAGCGCATCAATCAGGCCCTCGGGCTGCTGCTCACGCAGGGCAGGGCGGTCGGGGTCAGTGTCATCGCGGCGCTGCAGGACCCGCGCCGCGAGGTCCTCGCGCTCAGGAACCTGTTCCCGACGAAGGTCGGCCTGCGGTTGGATGGGCCGGTCGAGGTCGACATGGTCCTCGGCGACGGCGCACGCGAACAGGGCGCACGCTGTGACCGAATCCCGACGTCGATGCCGGGCACGGGCTATGTCCGCATCGACGGCATCCGCGAACCCACCCGTGTCCGCGCGGGCTACGTCACCGACGACGACATCGCGGCGATGGTCGTCGACTACGCACCCCGGCCGGTGTTGAACGGCGAGGCGTTGTTCCAGGCCGCCGAGGAAGACGTCGCCGGCGAGGTCGTCGAGCTACCCACCGCCCGCAAGGACCGCCCGGAGGGCGACGGCAAGAGGCAGGCGTCATGACCGCGCTCCTTCGCGGTGATGGAGGACGACACCGTCCTGTGTGGCGACTGCGTCGACGAGCTGCACGCCGAGGGCGTCTGCGAGACCGCCGCGACGATCGTGCACGCCTGGCTTGCCGACCCGGCCGGTCAGGCCTGCGCCTGCTGCGGGATCACCGACGACACGGCGCGGGAGACAGCCCGATGACAGCGGTTCTCGAGGGCGCGTTGCTGGACGGCGTGATCGAACGGATCACCCGTCCGGACTACCGCGCCTTCGAGGCGCAGCTGCGCTCCTCGGGCTACTGCGCCCGCCCCGTCCGGCTGCAAGGCCGCGTCGACGTCTGCGACGGCCACGGCCGTCGCCAACAGGTCTGGACTACCGACGGCGAGCCCGACGGCCTGCTCAGAAAGGCCTGCGGCAACCGTCGCGAAGCCGTCTGCGCGCCGTGCGCGGAGCGCTACCGCAGCGACGCCTGGCAACTGATCGCCGCGGGCCTGCGCGGCGGCAAGGGCGTCCCCGGGACGGTGACGGGCCATCCCGCGGTCTTCGCGACGCTGACCGCGCCGTCGTTCGGGGTTGTGCACGCGCACGTCCTCGGGCCGGACGGCCAGCCGCTGCAGATGTCATCCGCGCAGCGACCGGCCAGTCTGCGAGCACGGCATGCCGATGAGCTGCGGCCGGATCCACGGACCCGATGATCCGTGCCTCGGCGAACCGCTGTGCCTGGACTGCTTTGATCACGAGGGCGCGGTGATCTGGAACAACCTGCTCGGCGAGCTGTGGCGCTACAGCACGATCTACCTCCCCAGCCAGCTCGCCGCCGCTCACGGGCATGACGCAGAAGCGCCTGCACGAACTCGTCCGCGTGTCCTACGTCAAGGCATCGGAGTACCAGCGCCGCGGCCTGGTGCATCTGCACGCCCTCATCCGTCTAGACCGCCGGATGCCCGACTACCGCAACGGCGAGATCCGGCCACCGGACAAGCGCTTCACCAGCGAGCTGCTCGAACAGGCGCTCCGGAAGACGGCGAAGGAGGTCAAGGTCAAGATCCCCGACGAGCTCGGCGCCGGCGACGATCCGTGGGGCAAGCAGCTCGACGTCCAACAGCTCCCGGCCGACGACAAGACCGCCGGCGCTGGGCGAGCTATCTGGCGAAGTACACGACCAAGAGCACCGAACAGGCCGGCGGCCTGCTACACCGCATCACCCGTGATGAGGTCGACCACGTCCGCGTCCGAGCACAACCGCCGCTACCTCACACCGCGTTTGATCTGGACGACCGGGTAGCGACGGCGATCGCCGCCGACCCGATGCCCGCACCGCCACCGCAGGCGCCGCGGCCGGCGCCCGCCACTCGCGCTATCCCAACGAGCTGATCCTGCGGGTGCTGCAGGCGATGAGCACCGACGAACGCGTCCTGATCCGGCTGCACATCGGCGACGAGCTCGTCGGCCAGATCGTTCGCCGCACGCATGACGGCCTGGTCCTCGACACCGGCCAAGAGATCGCGGTAGCCGAGGTGTGCGCGATCACGACCGCCCCCCTCCAACGCCCAAACGCGATCGGCGTGACCGGCGGCTAGCGGCGTGCGCGCACACCATCGGCTACCGCGGCCACTGCCTGACCAAGAGCCGTCGCTTCTCGGTCAACTTCAAAGACCTGCGCCAAGCCAGGGTCGATCACGTCCGCGAGCAGCTGCTCGTCAACGGTGATCGCCGGGAGCGCGAACTCGCAGAGGTCGCGCCCGAACACCATGTCACACGCTTTGAGTTCGTCGGCGTGGGCCATCTCACAACCGCCGACGCCTACCTCGCCGCTCAAGCCGCCGCCAGAGCCCGCGAGCACCGCGAACTGGCGCGCGAAGCGCTCTATGACCACCACAACCGACGTTATGGGGCCCTATGCGAACTGCCGCAGGACCCGCCGATCCCCCTATAACTGGGTCCATGCCGGTGCCACGCTCGCGCAGACGTCAACGTCAACCGATTCTCTCCGCGTGATCTCACGTCTCGGGCGGTCACGTCTCCGGCGGTCGTGGATCGCGAGACGGTGGCGCTGGCCGACGCTCGGTATTGCGGGGTTGATGGTCTTTCTCGTGCTCGCGTACGTCGTGCTGAAGCTGGCGCCTGATTGGTTTGCTCAGACGAACGGTCTTGATGCAGGAGAGCGTGCCGATGCCAGACAGGGTGTGCGGACCGCCAGCCTCGCACTCCTGGCGGGAGCTATCGGTGTGGTTGGTGCCGTCTATACGGCACGTGGGTATGCGCTCAATCGCGCTGGGCAGCTCACAGATCGATTTACAAAGGCGATCGAGCAGCTCGGTCACAAGGAACTCGATGTTCGCCTGGGCGGGATCTACGCGCTTGAGCGCATCGCGAGAGATTCCAAGCAGGATCATCCTCAAGTGGTTGAGGTGTTGACTGCCTTCGTCCGCGAGCACGCCCCTCTGGATCGTGACGCCGAGGATCCGGATCCTGAGTCGGGTTGGCAAACGCCAGAGACCGACGTGCAGGCTGTGCTCACGGTGCTGGGCCGACGCAAGGTCAGCCATGAGACGGAGCCGCCACCATGGCTTGATCTGGCCGAGACGAACCTACACAGGGCGATACTTTTCGAGGCCCGATTTCGGCGGGCGGGCCTCCGTGGGGCGAGGCTTCGTGGGGCGCACTTCGTTAGGGCAGACCTCAGCGAGTCATACCTTGGTGGGACGGATCTCCGCTGGGCAAATCTTCGTGAGACGAATCGAGCGACTCAGATCTCCGCGACGCCAACCTCCATGGGGCGAACCTCAGCGGCGCGGACCTCCGCGAGGTTTGGTACGACGACAACACGGTCTGGCCGAAAGGGTTTGACCCGATAGCGCCGGCGCACGACTTGAGAACACCGGCATCGAATGGCGTGAGAACGAATGAAGGGCTCCTGACACGCGACGGGCTTGGATGGACACAGCCTGTTAGCTCGAGAGCTGTGCTTCAGTTCGACCCATTGGACCTTGATCGAGCGGGATCGGCGGGCTCTGGCGCAGCCCGGCACAACCGTTTGGGGCCGAGCGATAAGAAGCTCCGTCCGGTGGGCGTACTTCGAGGTCACCGGATCGACGGGCGCTCCTCCACGAGCTGGTGTGCCCGATCGCCCTCGAGGACGTAAAGGAGATGGTCACGAGACTGCCTGTCTGCGGGCGGCGGCATGTGGCGGCCCGCCCTGGTCCGGGCGGGCCGCTGTGGTGCGGTCAGGGCTCGATGTTCTCTTCGCCGGGGACCGGGTTGAAGTTGGCGCCGTGGTCTTCGTGGGCCTCCCAGGTGTCTTTGAGGGTGGTGATCGGGACGATGCTGTCGGCGTGGATCTCGATTGCTTGGCGGCGGCCGTCGGCGGCGTCCCATTCGCTCCACTTCAGGCGGCCGGAGAGCACGACCTTGTCGCCTTTGGCGAGGTTGTGCGCGACCCATTCGCCGATGCCGGCCCAGATCGTGACGTTGAAGAACTGCGGGCGGTTGACCCATTCGTCGTTGCGGTTCTTGGTGCGGTCGTTGTTGGCGATCCGCATCCTGCATAGCGCGGTGTCGTCGTCGAGGTGCAGCAGCTCGGGGTCGCGGGTGAGGTTGCCCGAGATCGACAGCTGGTTGATGTCAAAGCCGCTCATGATCTGTCTGCCTCCTGGGGGTTGATCGTGCTTTGTCCGTGTGGACCGTGATCCGTCGATCGCCAGGCGGCGGTGGGCCTGTCAAAGGGACGCAGTCCCGGCCAATTTCACCGGACCATGCTTGTTGCCGAAGGCACCCGAAATTGGTTGACCGGCCCGCCGGCGTCTGGCTGTCTGTCGGGGCATGGTCTGCGCGGATGGGCACGCTCGACGTCTCGTGGGGCAGCCAGGCCTCATGGGTGGCTCTGACCCTCGATCTGGTTGGCGGGCCTCGGGTGACCTCACCCCCACTCCGGCCTGGCTGCAGATCCGCATGCGGATCGCGTTATGCAGGATGCGTGTTGCGCCGGCCGGCCCGCTGCGCTATAGCGCGGTGGTCAGCGACCAGCCCTGGCCCCACCTGTTGACGAGCACGCCGTCGGCGCCGGCGCCGGTGAGCCTTGTGCGCAGACGGACGACGTGGCTGTCGACGGTCCGTCCGCTGATCGGCTTGCGCCAGATGCAGCGGGCGAGCTCGTCCTTGCCGAACACCCTGGTCGGGTCGCCGGCGAACTTGACGAGCAGCTCGAACTCCAACCGGCTGACACGCACCATGGTGCCGGCGACGTCGACGGTCCGGGCGGCCAGGTCGATGTGGATCTCACCGGCGTGCACGTGACGGCCGGGGGCCTGCTCTTCGAGCGCGCGCCTGACGACCGTCGCCAGGACGGCGCGCAGCAGCACGTACCCCGTGCTGTCGGCCAGGTGGTGATCGCTGCCGCACTCATAGGCGCGCAGCGCCGTCAGCTCGTCGCCCGCGCCGAGCGTGATGACCGGTTGGCCGGGATGGATCCGCGGGTGGCGGCCCGCGCGCAGCGCCCGCAGCAGCGCCGGGCTGTCGGCGGGGTGCTCGAGATTGCCGAGCAGGAGCACGTCGACCGCGTGCGCAGACAGCTTGGCGACCGCGGCCGCCAGGTCATCGGCCTCATGGACGGTGTGCCCGTCGGCATCCAGCTGCCCGGCCAGGAACCCGCGCCGACCGAGTGGGCGCCGGCGATCAGGAGGGTGTGCTGCTCCATGACGCTCACCCGGCTCAGCGGGCTCGGCCGCCGCGGCGCTCGCGACAGATCGCGCAGAACTGCCCGGTCTTGTGCCAGCGCTGCAACCGCCGCTCCAGATACCGTGTCCCCGGATACGTCGCCGCCAGCTGCACCTCCACCCCGGCCTGCACGGCCGCGCGCACCAACGGCGACCCCTGACCCCGCAGATGCACCGCCAGCCGCGCGCTCACGTCATCGCCGCTGGTCCAGCCGATGTAGTGACGGGCGTGCTTGTACGCCGGGTCGAAATGCAGCACGTACACGGTGCCCGGCACACCATGCGTGAGGCTGAGCTGCTGCTGGGAAGGATTGCTGGCCATGACGCGCTCCCGAGTCGAGAAACCAAGCGCGGGTGCCATCACCGACCTGTCTGCGCCATGCGGCAGCGCTCCTGCCGGGTCCGGCCCCGCCGGACCATGTCCGAGCACTCAGCGCAGCGGGCCGGGGCTGTCCAGTGCAGCCCGACAGGGCCGAGCGCAGCGAGCCGCGAAGCGGTGCACTTGACCGCCCCGGCCCGGCGAGCTTCGGGTGTGAACGTGCGTGATATTCGACACGCTCGCGCATGTATGGGTCACAGCGGGGTTACGATCGACGCGACCGGTTATCGGTGGTTGGGGGCAGCGATGGTTTACGTTGTTGGCTGGGCGGTTTGTCATCCGGTATGCGGATCTGCCGCGTCAGGGTCCCGAGCCTGACGGGGATACCGTCAAGTTCGTGCCTGATACACCCGCGCTGGTCGAGACGCTCCCGCGTCCATCAGGTCACGCGCCGAAGATCAACGCGCGAGGCATCTCGGCGCGCTGGAAGCCATCGACGCGCTTGAGACGCACTTTGAGCAAAGCCACCAGGAGCTCGCCGGCGCAAACGCCGTCCGCGACGTGCTGCTGGCCGAGCTTGGCTTCACCAACGTTGTGTTCTTTGCTGACCTGCTAAACAAGGTCCAGTCCGCAGACCAGGACAGCCTGCCCGGCCACGTCCTGTCAAACGGCATCGACGCCAACGGCCGCATGATCGGCGTCGTCTACGCCGGCAACCCGTCCCTGCCGGATGGCAGCGACGTGTTCCTCGACGAACCGCTACTCGATCTGTCGGTCAACGCCAAGCTCCTGGCGGCCGGCCACGCCTACCCCGCCTTCTACGCCACGCTGCCGGCGACGCTCCGCACCCACCTCGCCGGCGTGTCACGCACCGCACGCGACAATCAGCCGCCACGGGAGCTGTGGGCACGATCGACCGCGGACCCCAACGGGGCCGCCACGATCACCGACCTCGACGCGGTCGAGCAGCTCGTGATCTGGCCCAAGCTGTTTCGTCGCCTCGTGCCGTACTTCGCCGCGGGCTTTGCGAACTTCGACGGCTTTGACGGCTGGCTTCGCGCCGACCCCGTCGACCGCGACGACGAGCTGTTCCTGCTTGACCGCCTCGAGCGCGGCAACCTCCACGACATCGTGCACGCCGCCGGCGACACGATCCAGATGACCGTCTGGCCTGAGGACTTCATCATCAGCCCCGACCCGGTCGCACCGACACCCGGGCCGCGCCCGATCGCCACCCGCGGTCGCACGCGTGCTACTGATCGCCGCCCTACCAGACCCCGCGGGTGCCGACGGCGGCGGCGAAACGGTGACCCTGCTGAACACCACCGCAGCGGCGATCGATCTCGCCGATTGGCAGCTGACCGACGCGGCCGGCGGCCGCCAGGCACTCAGCGGCGAGCTCGCGGCCGGCGCGACCGTTCGCATCACCCTCCAGCCAGCAGTCCAGCTCGGCAACCGCGGTGACACGATCCGCCTCACCGACCACCAAGGCAGCACCGTCGACCAGGTCACCTACACGGCCGGTCAGGTCCGTGCCGGACGAACTATCGCGCTCGGACGCTGACGGCCAAACGACTTATGAATCTCGCGGCGCCGCGGCACGTCGCGCGGCGCCGCGAGCGTGGCCGCGCTGACGTCTGACGGCGCGAGCTCGTGTGGGACGGTCCATGGCCGGCCGGGCCGCGGCCGCCGGCCCGGAGGGCGAAGCCCGTAGGGGCAGGCGGGCCGCAGGCAGCGGCTAGGCCGGCGGCGGCGCGCAGCGCCGCCCTTGAGGATGTAAAGAAAGTAGTCACAGGTGCGTTCTGCCGTCGGACGGCGAGCGATCGGCGAGACTCGTGGACCGGGAGATACTGTGCAAGTGGGTGATCGCGAAACGGTTTGCTGCGTCGGCCGCGTCCGAGAGTTATCCTATGGAGGCGCGCCGACTAGAGTTCAGCTCACGCGTGTTGTGCGCTGGCGTGTCGTGTCGCGGTCATCTTTGTTGCCGAATGTCACAGCAACCGCGCGTCCTATGGAAGTGATCATGACCGACGAAATACGTTTGGACTACCGGACTGCAGACACCTTGTCCACCGCCAGCGCGCAGGGTTCGTGAGCACACGTTGCACCACGTCGGTTCGTGGCGGGGTGTTATGCGGCGGGGACCCGAGTCGAGGGGCGACAATGCGATGAGCGATCCCGAAAGTACTTCTCCGAGCGCGGGCGCAGGCGCAGGCGCCGGCCCCGGCCGCTCCGTCAACCGCCCGTCACCACGTACCGGCGCGGACGACAGTGGAGCAACCGAGTCCAAGCGCACCCTGAAGACGGCGCCAGCGAGTCAGGTGCCAGTTCGCATCCGGTGCCTGAATCTGAATCAGACAAAGGATCAGAGAGCGCTGACGGGAGGCCTGCGAACGCGGAGCCCTCAGTGTTGGATGCGGACGTCCTAAAGGTGCCCGATGAACCGACACAACATCGGGACGATCCTATGACTGTGCCCGACTTGACGGCGCTCGCTCTGGGCTCGGGGGCAACCCCCATGTTTGATGTAGCTGACATTTTTGACAATAAACCGATGGTCGGAATGACCGCGAAGGTGGGGGGCGTCTTTGGAAGTGTGATAAAACTCGTGTTCGAGGATGAGCCAGTGAAGCGTGTGCAGTCAGTAATCGACTTGGCGGACGACGTGACTGGGCTTGGATCGATGATCACCGAGGCAAGCATTCCCGCTGGCTCAATCAGTGGCGCCGCGTTCGCAGCAAAGCTGGCTGTGGCGAGTAACGTACTGATGTTGACGTCACAGTGGATGTCGGCCTTCACCGGTGGCGGCGAAGACATCTGGAAAGGCATAAAGATTGCAAAGGCCGAAGGCGAACGAGGCGGATACCTCGACGGCTTCGCGGCAGGCTTGGCCGGAGCGGATGCGGGCTGGGTACGTAATGAACTGGATGTCTGGGAGCGCATGGGCTCTAGCACGGCAGAGATCGCGCGTTGGACCGGCTCACCACCAAGCTATGGGAAGGGTTCATTGCTGCGAACGAGCTCTCGGAGCAGCAAAGGGTTGCATTTCAACTTGAGGTGTATCGGTTCGCGGCCGATCGTGGGATAGCTTTTTCGCCGGATGGTGATGAATACAAAACGCTCGTCCATGGGATGGCTACGTCGCTGGGTCGTCTTGCACTTGAGCTGAAAGCTGGCTCGTGGAAGGTCGACGACGCCCGTGCAGAGCCTCAGGAGTTCGACATGGAGCGGGAGGCTGCGACGCAGCAAATCGACATGGAAAAGGAGGCGAACGACAAAGAGGCTATTACCAGGGCACCGGCTGATCTGGCGGAGTATCCGATCTCTGAGGCGCTATCCCGGGACGACCTCTCGTATTCATCTCCGACACTTCAGGAATCGGATGAGCTGCCCGCCGACACGGCGGTCCCCCATTCTGATGACGGCGGCGGTGAGAGTCGCTCGTCGGGTACGGAGCAGGAGTCCACGGAGCGGGAGTCCACGGAGCGGGAGTCCACGGAGCGGGAGTCCACGGAGCAGGAGTCGACGGTCTCCTATGCCGATGACTATGAGGGTGGCGCTGCCGGGGCTTCAGGCTCGGGCGGTGAGGAAGCGGTCTCCTATGCCGATGACTATGAGGGTGGCGCTGCCGGCGCTTCAGGCTCCGGCGGTGAGGAAGCGGTCTCCTATGCCGATGACTATGAGGGTGGCGCTGCCGGCGCTTCAGGCTCCGGCGGTGAGGAAGCGGTCTCCTATGCCGATGACTATGAGGGTGGCGCTGCCGGCGCTTCAGGCTCCGGAGGTGAGGAAGCGGTCTCCTATGCCGATGACTATGAGGGTGGCGCTGCCGGCGCTTCAGGCTCCGGAGGTGAGGAACCCGTCTCCTCTCATGACGACGACTACGACGACGAAGCCCGCGACGCTGGCACGGGGCGACAGCGATGACGTAGAGTGGAAGCGTTCTTGAGGTAGAACCGACGCGGAGGGCGGTGGGGAGGAATGGCGAGTCCCGAGCCTAGTGGAGAGGCGACGGTCAAGCATGCGACAAGATTGATCGACGCGGGTGAGTACGCGGCTGCCTTCACGACGCTTGATCGGATCCTCGAGGCCAAGCCCGACGATTTTGAAGCTATGTACTGGTACGCGACCGCGCTGTACCGGACAGGGCGGAACGTAGAAGCGGAAGCTGCGTTTCGGCGATTAGTGGGAGAGAGGCCCGAGGAGGATCGACTCTCCTATGGTCTTGCCTTGTCCCTTCTCCGGCTTGGTCGTCGCGACGAAGCGCGGACGTGGCTGGGGGCAGCATTGGCCGTGAATCCCACGCTCGACCGAGCTCGGGAGAAGCTTGCCGAACTCGGTGATCAGGGGAAATCTGTTGATTTTGTACAAATGAATGTGAGCCCTGAGGCGCTCGTCGGACAGGCGCACAGGATTCGACTCCAAGCTCGGCGAGATCCGTGGATTGGTGGCGCTCAGATATTCACACTAACGTTTCGCGTCGACCGAGTCGATGAGTCCGGCAACCCGCTACCGCCAGTGAGTGTGAGAGTAGAAGGTCCAGCCATTCACGGAGAACAACCCGCCGAAGGCGACTGGGTCGAGGTGGCAGGGCGCTGGGAGCGAGGTGGGGCACTCCGCGCAAGAGAGTTCAGAAACCTGACTACCAATGAGATTATCCAGACGCAGAGCGGAACGAGAATGCTGCAGTACGCCATTGTGGGGCTGTTTGTCGTCACGTTCATTGTATTTGCGGCCTGGGGGATTAGCGCTAACAGGTGAGCAGGTGTGCCTAAACTCTGCAAGGCACGGGTTGGCGGCTAGGGATCCAGAGCAGGATGGATCCGATGACCTGGGGAGTAGAAGGCCGGACGTCAGGAGTGCGCGATCCTCTTCGAATTGGGTCGACCGCACGGCGGGAGCGCCGAACTGCCGAACGGGTCGCTCGAGGATGTAGAACTTTCCACGAATCGATCGGCGGCACGAACTAACTGCGTCGATGCGACAGGTGGGCAACGATCTGCGCCGTTCCTGTTCGTTGCTCGGGTAGCAGCGCCTTCAGCGTCCAGCTAGCGGCAGCGCTGACTCCAGCGGTGAGCAGGCCGCCGACTGGACCTGCGACGGCCGTGCCGGCAGCGCCGGCCATCAGACTGACCGAAGCATCGCGCCCACCGCGGCGCAGACGTCCACGAAAGGTGGCGTTCCTGGCTAGCTCATTCTCGGCCGGTAGCAGCATGTCTTCGAGCAGCTGTCGGCTATCCGAGGCGAAGGCCGGTCCCTCGCTCGGAATCGTTTGGAGTCCGCGTGCGGCTTGACGCAGCGCAGCCCGCCACTCCTCCACGAGGCCCTCCTCGTTCCGCAGGCGCGAGACCGTCGCCAGGTCGAGGTCCTCAAGGAGTGGAAGTTCGGACGTATGGAGTGCGGCTAGGACATTGAGGTCCAGCTCGCCCGCCCGACGTAGCTCGACAGCGGCGGCGTCGATGCGTGCGTGGAATATCGCCCAGTCGGTGGCGGATGGCGGCAGGTAGATGGCGCCCGCGCTCGCCGCTACCGCCAGGGTCTTGTTGAGGTAGTAGGCGGGATTGCCGGCAACGCTTAGTCGGCGGTCCTTGTCGGTCAGCAGCCCGCCGGCCCCGGCGAGGTCGAGTTGGCCACCACGCGAGAAATCGGTGGTGACCGGCTGCAGGTCCACGGGCTCGCTCACCGCACGAACGAAACGGTCGTTGCGCATGTCATGACGGACGGCGCTGAGCAGCTGGTCCTGAAGGGCCAAGACTAGGTCGATGTGCGATACCGGGATGGCGGCGCCGCTGCGAACCAGCGGCTCGATGCTATCCAGGGCGGGAATCCGCCACCGCAGCTCGTGCAGATTGCGGTCGAGGTCCGTCGAATGCGCGAGCCATCCGTCAATGCGTAATAGGTGCCCCTCCGAGCCCTGCACCTTGGTGCCGTTGCGGTACCGAATCGGGTCCAGCGCTCGGAGCCGATCACGGCTCGCTGAGAACCACTCGGCGACCGGGTCGTGGATCAATACTTCGTTGGCGTACAGAAGCATCGTCGCCAGCATGCTGCGCGCGCTTGCGTCGGCGAAGTTTCCACCGATCCATCCCCCGAGGTGGACCCGAAGCCCGTCGCCATCCGGTGGCCGCCAGTCAAGGTAATGGGTTTGCACGGCATCGGCGAGCTCAGCGACCTCGTCGAGCGTCAGGTCATTGACGCGTTCGGCGCTGAGGTCCTGACCGATGACGCCATGGAGTACGTCGATTATGGAGTTCGCCACGAGGCCTCAGTCTGACGACGTGCGTGGCGGTGGCCGTGAGCGAGTCGAGCGGGCCGCGTAGGTGCCCAGGCGCGAGCGACCTGGATGGTTATGGGTCCTCGCGATGGAAGCTCGGCGTTGAACTGGAGGGGATCGAAACGAACATCCGGTCTGTGGTGGCTCTGATCCGGTCGAGTTCGTCGACGATGGATCGGTCGTCGACCCGGGTCGCTTCGCGGAAGGCTTTGGCCGTGATAATCGAGAAGATCGAGGCACTCAGCTGCGGATGGAAAGCGGACTGGGCAACTCCGAAGCTACAACGCACGCTGCATCCTGATCGCGGGTCGTGCGACGCGCTCGGGGAGGACGAGACTCGCAGCTTTGAGCTGTTCCGAAAGGTGCTGACCGACGTTCATATCGAGCACGTCGCGAGGAAGGCGCTCTCGCTCAGACTGAGGGACGCTGCGGCGTGCTCGATTCGCAGTGCGAGCGTCGGTACTGGGGTGGGCTGTCGTGGTTCTGTCGCGGGGCGCATGATCGTTTAGGCCGTTGTCGGAGATCGTCAGACTGCCTTCATGTCGCAGCTCAACGAGGCTGAACGGCGTTTTGTCGCGTATCTCGAGTCACATGGCTACGCGTGGAGCCACGAGCCGGATTACCAGCGAGCGCTCGGTTTGTCCGCGCCATCGCCCACGACTCCGGATTTCCTGGTGCGTCGCGACGGGGATCGCGCCGTATGCGAGGTCCGTCAGTTCGAGGGCACAGCGATTCGAGATGCACTGGCGCTGGCCGGCCGATACATGACCACTGGCCCGGAGATGATCCTCAAGCCTGTCCGTTGGGCTCTGGTGGAGAAGGCCAAGCAGTTGCTCCCGCTCGCAGATGCCCGAGTACCGCTCGTCATCGTGTTGGCCAATCCGCGTGGCGCCGATGTAATCCTGGACCAAGGCCACATCACGGCGGCGATGTTCGGGAACGCGTCCGTGCGATTCCCGATCGATCCGCGGATCGGTGGGATGCCTGAAGGAGCGCAGCCACATTTGGCGCTTGAGGACTATGGGGTCTTTTGGTCCCCGGTCCTTCGCGACGGACGAATTGTGGCCTGGGAGAACCGCAACCCGCATGTCTCGGCGGTCGCGGTCGTGTGCGAGCGTCTGCATTCAACGGATTGGCGAGAGTGCATTCTCGACGGCTATCGATCGGTCGACGACACGATGGAGGCAGGAATCGATGCCATGTTTGAGGCGAACAGGGAGGTCAGCGCGAGAGTCGAAGCCGGCGAGGAGCCACCAGGCGCGTATCAGTGGGTGAATCTGTATGAGTTGGATGGCGAGGCGGCTGTGCCGGTTCCTGCATGTTGGTTCAACGGATCACGCGACGTGCGCTATGGCTTCCGATCCGAAGGCGCTTACGGCCAGCTCCCTTCTGACCTGTCTAGCTGAAGGCTCATCTTCCGGGATCGTGCACCTACCCGGGTACCGTCGGAGTCATGAACGAGGACGAGCTGCGCAAGCTCCGGAGGTTGATCTCGCACGTTCAGCAGAGCATCGAGCCGTCCCTGCAGGCCATCGCGAAATGGCATCAGCAGATGAAGCCGCAGCTCGACGCCTTCAGCGAGTTCAGCCGCCGCGTCAGTCAGTTCCAACCACCCGAGCAGATCCTCGCGGACATCCGCAAGCTTCAGGGCTGGTTCGCCGCGCACGGGCCCGAGCTGGCCGCGGCTCTCGAAGTCCTACGCACCCAGTACCAGCGCTCGCTCTCCGACAACCTCCACCCGCTCGATGCTGACGTAGCAATCGCGGCGTTGGAGCTAATGTCGAAGGACGACGGTGTGGTCGTGGTCTGGATGCCACCTGCCGAGATCGTCGAGCAGCTCGTCGATGTCGACACGATGGCCGAGCGCGATGCCATCGTCGTCGCATGCGGTGCTGACATTGCGGTGGCCGCCATCGAAATCCTGAGCCAGGTCAACAGCCCTCGACTGCAGCCGCTCAGAGCCGCCCTTAGCGAAGGATGGGCAGTTTGGGAAACGGGCCACCGGACGGCCGCCCAAGCGCTCGCCACTGCGACGCTCGGCACGGTTGTACACGACCTCCTCTCCTACGAGAAGTTTGCGGCGCTGAGGAACGAGTGGCGTCGTGAAGACGCGCTAGACGGGTGGCCGCTTATCGAAATCCGCTACGGCCTGCTCATGTGCCGTACGGCGGTTGCCGTCGAGCAAACGCATCACCAACTGCCCGGCTATAACCGCCACAGCTCGGCACACAAGGTCGATGCGGTGCAGTACACGCCGGCTAACGCGCTGCACGGTCTGATGCTCGTCACCGCGTGGGCGCGCGAGCTACAAGCTCTGGACGCCCGCGAGGATCTTTCCGACCTCTGACGGCCGCTCGCGCATGCGGCCGCCGGCCGTTCCGCAGGCGGGGACCTCTTGGGACCGTGGGGGTAGACGGCGGGAGGTCAGTCGTCGGCGCGGGCCTGTACGCGCTCGTCGGCCTTGACTACGAACCGTCGCGGTGGAGATCGTCGTTGAGCTGGACAGGATCGAAGTCGATGATCTGCTCCGCGCTGGCGCCCATCGTCGCGAGCTGATCGATGACGGCCTGGCCGTCGACGGCTTCGTTGGCGATCTCCCGGAACGTGTCCGCGTCGATGCCGAGCAGATCGAGGCATGCTTTGTCGATCGGGCAGGGGTAGCGGTAGTAGGTGCCCAGGGTGCCGGCCTGGCTGGCTCGCGCCTTGTCGATCATGCGGGGCAGCCACGGGTAGCCGGCGAGCTTGGCGTCCATCGGCGCGGGGTCCTCGTGAGCGAGATCCTTGGCCGCAGGGTGGGGCGACGCGTGCTGGCGTTCGGTCATGACTGGATGAGGTAGTCGGCTTCGAAGCGGTCGGAGCGGCCGATGAACGTGAAGGTCGAGACGGGCGCCGTGGTGGTGCGGGATGTGCGCCGGACCTCGATGAGCGGACGGCGGTCGCTGATGGCGAAGGCCTCGGCTTCTGACGGACTGGGTGCGCGGGCTCGCATGACTTCTCGATACCCGAGGATGCGCCGTCCGTACGCGGACTCGATGTCGTCGTAGTTCATCTCATCCGGGGTCATGAGGATGGCGCGGGCGTCGGCGTCCAAGCCCTCGGCCGGGTAGTACGACGCGCCGACGCTCCAGCGCTCCCCCGATGCGGTCGCGCGCATGTGGCTCTCGCGCACGATGACGGGAGCGCCGGGCGAGATCTCGAGCGCCTCGGCGATGTGGTCGGGAGCGACGTCCTCGCGCACGTCGTCGATCGTCAGCGTCCAGGGCTCGTCGCTGAGCAAGCGCAGGCGGCTGATCCACGGGATGCGCGGCCCGAGGATGGTGTAGCCGCGCTGGTTCGAGGACGCGATCCAGCCGTCGCGGCTGAGCGCAGCGAGCGCCTGGCGGATCACCGATCGCGCGCAGCCGAACTGCTCCTGTAGCGCGCGTTCCGAAGGCAGGCGGTCGCCCGGCGCAAGCTCGGCGCTGGCGATCCGGGCGGCGATCACCTCGCGCACCTCTCGGTGCCTCAGCGAGCGCGTCGTCATGGTGCGGACTGTTGACATGGTCCGGACCATAGCCTAAGGTCGCGCGAAATTGATGGTACGGACCATCGTTGAGCTGAGGGAGGGACATGCATACACGGGGTGCTGGGAGCCAGTCGGCCGGTCTTGATCCAGGGGGTGCGGCGGGCACGGAGCAGGCGGTGCAACGCAGCCGTCTGGGGCGCGCGTATCGCGCGGGGCGGCTGGTCTGCGGGTGGGTTCACGTGACGATCAGCGTTGACGAACGGCTGGGCATGACCCTGCAGGAGCGTCGTCGCGTTCGGCTGCGCTTCCACGAGCCGCTCGACGACGGTCTGCGCTCCGAGCTGGCCCAGCTTATGCGACGCCGCGGTACATCCGCCCGCCGCGCGGCAGAGCGCATCGAGCCGATCGAGATCGTCGTCGGTGACGCCCACGGCGAGCCCGAACGCATCGTCGGCCTTGTCGAGTCGCCGCAGGTGCGTCACGGCCGGTTGCGCGACGTCGACTTCGCCCTGCGCAAGCTGGAGTCGGTGCGATGACCGGCGAGCCGGCCGCGCGGCTGTCGGGCGAGGAGGTCGTGGCGCTGAAGTTTGCCGCGCATCGTCAGCTCGCCCGGTGGGCTCGGCCGGGGCTGAGCGCCCACCAGCACCAACAGCGCGCCGCGCTCAGGCGCGCCGTTCGTATGCTCCAGGACAAGGCGTTCGCGCGCGGCTGTGAGCTGCGCGCTCTCAGCAAGAACGGGACTGTCGATGGTTGACGACTGGCACAGGATCGACCGCGGCCTCTACGAGTCGCCGGACGGCCAGTGGCGCATCGCGAATCCCTGGAAGCTGAGCACCGAGTTGCGGCATCGCTGGCTCGTCGCCGAGCGCCGGTCTAGCGGGTCGGGCTGGTGCATGCACGACGGCGACCACGCGACGCTGCATGACGCTCGCGCCTACATCGCCGGCCTGGCGGCTCTGACGCAAGCCGCGCCGTCCGAAGAGTCGTGATCGCTCGCGGCGGCCTCGCGGATCGCCCGATCGCCCGAAGCTGAACGCCTCCGCGAGGCTCCGGACACGCCGCCGCGGCCGACGACGTCGCCTCTGGAGGATTCGAACCGCCGACCCCCTTTGGGGCGTTTTCTAGCGTCTACCAGAATAATTGACGTGGTACGGACCATGATCTAAGGTCGATCCCGGACATATGGTCCGTACCATGTCTCCAAGACTGGGCATGGGCGAGAGAACCGGGAGGCGTCGGTGATGGGCGGTCGGTTGGTGAACCTCGACGAGGAGCGGACGGTGCGCCGCGGCCGCGAGCCGTGGTGCACGAAGCAGGAGCTGGCCGACCACTTGGGATTCAGCGTGCGGTGGGTCGAGCTCCGCGTTCGCGAGGGCATGCCGGCGCGCCGCATGGGTCAGCGACTGCGCTTTCAGGTCAGCGCCGTGGAGGCATGGCTCGACGCGCGGCAGGCGGGGCCGGCGGCATGACCGTCTACAAGCGACCGAACGGGAAGTGGGTGGCACAGGTCTACGACCCGGCGACGCGCGGCCGCCGTCAGATCGGAACGTTCGCCACGCGGCGCGAGGCGAGGCGCGCGGAGTCGGCGGCGATGGACCGCCAGACCGCGACCGGTCGCGAGACCGTGGCGTCGTTCGCGGCGCGCTGGCCGGCGGACTACCCGCGCCCGCGGGCCTCGACGAACCTGCACAACGCCGAGCGGGTCAGGCCGTTTGCAGCTGCGCACGAGCGGCGGCGGATGGACTCGATCACCGTGGAGGAGGCGCGGACGTGGGCGGTCCAGCATCGCGGCCAGCTGCTCGCGCTGCGCGCGATGTTCAACGACGCGCGGCGCAGCGGCATCGTCGTCAGCAACCCGTTCCGCGAGCTGGGGATCGAGCGCTCGCGCGGCCGCCGCGACCTGCCGTCGGAGTGGCTGACCGCCGCCGACGTCGAGCGCCTGGCGCGGTGCGCCCGCGTGGTCCACGCCGCCAACGGCTACGGCGACACGCTCGCCGGCCTACTCGTCTTCGCGGCCTACACCGGCCTGCGGCCGGGTGAGCTGTACGCGCTACGCCACGACGATCTCGGAGCCGAGACGCTGGAGGTCCGGCGCGCCGCCGACTCGCGGACGCGCTCGCTGACGCTGCCGAAGAACGGCCGCGCGCGGATGGTCGTCTACCCGGCGAAGGCGCGCGAGGCGGTCGAGTTTGTGCCGCGGCTGGCGGGCGTCGACCTGGTGTTCCCGGGGCCGAGCGGTCGTCAGCTGTGGTCGTCGTCGTTCTCTTGGCTGTGGAAGCCGGTCCGCGCGGCGTTCGGTCGTCCGACGATGGCGCTGCACGAGCTGCGCCACTTCTGCGCGACGTACCTGCTCGAGCTGGGCCTGGCGCCGGCCGACGTCGCTGTCCAGCTCGGGCACACCGACGGCGGCGCGCTCGTCATGAGCACGTACGGCCACCCGTCCGACCGTGCCGCGCGGGCGCGCATCACGGCGGTGATGGACGGCCACGCGACCGGCGAGCTACGCACGTTCCGCACCCGAGGGGAGGGCTGAGCGGTGGGGGAGATGTCGATCCAGCGAGGGTCGTATACAGCCGGTCTACAGCCGCGCCTGCTTTTCCCCTGCTCTTGGGCATCTTTGTGGCTGTCTCCCCGATTCGAAGTCCCGGTGCGACTTGCGGGCACGGTTGGTGGGGTCTGGGTCGCGGCTACGGGTGCGAACAGCGTCATGCCTGGCTTCCGCTCGGGGTTCTCACGCAGCCGAAGAGGAGCCCGTAAACCCCGCGACCTGGCCCTCGCGGCGCATGCGCAGATGTCGAGCGAGGAACTGCCGACGCCCGTGGTGAGCGCCGCGGTCAACTTGGGGTGCGGGGCAAGCGCGCTGGGTGGCTGGCGCTAGTCCTGAACGTTTGACTACGGTCTGCAGATGACCCATCGCGCCACTCAGACCTGGATGGGCGAGCAGGTGGAAACGCTCGCTGACCTCCTGCTGCTGGGGTTTCGCGCGGTGTGCGGGCGCCTGTGAGCTCCCCGCCCGTTCAGCTGTGGACCGATGGCGCCTGTGCGGGCAATCCCGGTCCGGGCGGCTGGGCCGCGCTGCTCATCATGGGCACCAGCGAGCAGATGCTCAGCGGCGGCGAGGACCACACCACCAACAACCGCATGGAGTTGCTCGCTCCCGTCGGGGGCTTGCAAGCGCTGACCCGCCCCTGCGTCGTTGACCTCCACATCGACTCCACCTACGTGATGTTCGGCTTCACCAAGCGCTGGGTTGCGGGCTGGCGCAGCCGCGCCGTCGACGGGGTGTGGCTGACCTCGTCCAAGAAGCCGGTCCTCAACCAGGACCTGTGGGAGCCGCTCGTCGAAGCGGTCGAGCGCCACACCGTGCACTGGCATCAGGTCAAAGGCCACGCCGGCATTGAGCTCAACGAGCGCGTCGACGCCGAAGCTGTCGTTCAACGCGACCTCTTCTCGCGCCGGGCCCGCTAAGGCGGGATTTCGAGCGATCGCCACACCGGAAACGGGCATATTGCGGCAAAAGAATTCTAGAACACGAATGCGGTAGTATGGCCGCGGATGGCGAAGTGGAGCTTCCTGACCAACCACGCCCGCGCGCTGATCTGCATCGCGCACGACCCCGGCGTGCGCCTACGCGAGATCGCCGCCGCCCTCGACATCACCGAGCGCAGCGCCTTCGGCATCGTCACCGAGCTCACGAACGCCGGCTACGTCGTCAAGGAGAAGGACGGCCGCCGCAACCGCTACGAGATCCAAGGACACCTCCTGCTGCGCGACTCCGTCGCCCGCGAGCGGACCATCGGAGAGCTCCTCGACATCCTCGTCCAAGCCAGCGCACCGGCCGACGAGGAGGCAGCGGTCGCACGAACCCACCGCGTCCCGCATCCGGCCCGCCTGCGCGGCCTGGGCTGGAGCACGCAGTCCTGACCACGTAGGGACCGCAAGCCGAAGCTACAGCCGCACGCTCGTCGCCGCCGCGCGCATGGTGATCGGGCAGGTGTCGAGCTCGGTCGCGAGGCGCGTGACGAGCTGATGACCGGCAACGACCTGCCGGAGCATGATCAGGCTCTCGTGGTAGTGCTCCAGGCGCAGCTGGTGATCCTCGTCGATGTGGTTGTGGGCGCGATGTCCGCGTGCCCCCCTGTCGGAGCGCGCCTGGTCGCGTCTGACGAGATCGGGCAGCTCGCGCACCTTGGCGATCTTGTCGGCTGCGAACAGCAGCGCCGCGTCGCCGCCCGCGTGGCGGACCTGTTCGCGCAGCAGCTGCTTGCGCAGGCGGTAGCTGTCGATGGACGCGTTGTCGGAGACCGCCAGCACGAGGTCTGCGACGGCCGGGCCAAAGCGCGCCCTCAGCTCGGCGATGGTGACGTCGGTCTGCTCGACGACGTCATGCAGCAGGCCCGCCGCGACCACGACATCCGAGCAGCCGGCAGCGCGCAGCAGCCGGGCGACCTCCAGGGGATGCTCGATGAACGGCGCGCCATCGCTCTGGCGCCGTTGACGGGAGTGACAGCGCGCGGCGAACCTCCGCGCCGATCCGGGTAGTGCGACCGCGTGGTGCATCGCAGGACGATCGCCCTGCGTGATGCCGTCGGATCCCGTCCGCTGCCGCTGTACGGCGGTTGCCTGCATTCCAGCCGATTCGGCCGACCACGAAACCATGATTGCTCCCCAACCTCGAGCGCGGCGGACGTGACCCTCCCGCCTGCGCCTGCCGCCAGTCCGATGCGTTGCCTGTCGGGCAGTCGCGAGGTGGTCGTTCCCAACGCCCGCTCCAACGCAAATGAAGCACACGCCCCCTCGCGCTTGATGTATATCAGCCTCGGTCGCGCGGCCGAGGGCGTGGCAGCGGCGCGGGCTGGCAGGCTGTGGACGTGCCTTCGATGCTGTGCGTCCGTCACGTCCTGAGGGAGGAGACCGCGCGTCTACGAGCGCTCAGGCTCGCGTCGCTGGCCACCGATCCGGATGCGTTCGGCGGAACCTACGAGCGCGATGCCGCCAGGCCGGCGGCCTGGTGGGAGCGGTGGTCCGCCGAATCCGATGACGGGCACCGAACAGCGCACCTTCGTGCTCGTGGACGGCGACGGCCGGTGGCTCGGGCTGGCGCTCGTGCGGCGCGATCGCGACGCGCCGGGGCGCGCGGTCCTGTACGGCATGTGGGTGGCGCCGCAGGCCCGCGGTCGTCGCGGCTCGCTGGCGTTGACCGATGCGTGTGTCTGCTGGGCGAAGGCACGCGGCCTGCATGAGCTGACGCTCACCGTGGTCGTCGGAAACGAGCCGGCCCTGCGCGCGTATCGCGCGGCCGGCTTCGTCGTCCGGGGCGAGACGACGTGGTCGCAGGCCGGCCGCACGCTCGACGAGCTCATCATGTCCCGCCCCGTCTGAACGCGAGACCCGAGCAGGCGGCGCCTAGACCGCCGGACCCTCCGGCCCGCCCTCGCGCGCGACCTGCTCGGCCGTTCGTGCGCGGTCCTCGCTGCGCCCGACCGCGTAGAACGCCGCCGCGAGCACGAGCACGAACGCCATGCCGCCGAGCGCGATCCCGGCGAACGTCACGACGTCGGAGCCCTTCAGCGCAAGCAGCACGGCGCAGCCGGCGATGCACGCCACCGTGGCGACGAGCAGCCACCGCATCACGGGATCGACGGGCCGTCGGAGGACCGGCATCGCCCTGCGGCTCGGCCTCCGATCGGGCCTCGGGTTCGGGCGCCGGTTCGCTCCCGCCGGACCCACCACGCGCTGACGGGCGGGGACCGGCGGAGGGGCGGGGCGTTCGCCTGCGGAAGTGGTCGTCGCGCATGTCTGTCACGACGCAATGGTGATGCATCGCGTCTTCGCGGCGCACCGGCTCGTGCTGCGCGCCGCACCTGCCAGGCCGACCGCTGGCCCGCCGGGCGTCGAGGGGCGTAAGCTCGGCGCACCCATGCAGGACGGCGAGCATCGCGATCTCATGATCGCCGCCATCACCGCCGAGGGCGAGGCCCACGCCGCGCTCCTGGCCGGCGACGCCGAGGCGGCGAGCGCGGCCTACGCGCGCGCCGTCGAGCAGTATCGGGCGTCGTGGGCGCTCGCGCCGCCGAAGAGCTACGGGCGGCTCGTCGGCCTGCTGAAGGCGGCCGTGCTCGGCGGCGCCGGCGGGCCCGAGGCGGACGAGGTCCGGGCGGCGCTCGCGGCCGATCCCGACGCGGCCGGATCGCCTGTGGCGTCCTACGTGCTCGCGGTCGCCGCGCTGATCGCCGGCGACGACGACGCCGTCGCGCCGCTCGCCGACGTCATGGAGCCGCGCGGCGGGGCGTTCGAGCGAACGGCCGCGGCGCTGCGCGCGCTCGCCGCGGGCGACCGCGCCGCCTACGCCGCGGCGGCGGCCGCGATCGAGGCCGACTTCGCCGCGCGCGACGACCACCTGACCGGCGTCGCGATCGCCGACACGGCGATCATGCTCGAGCTCATCGCACGCGAGCGCGGGCTCGCCGCAGAGCTCGACAGCCCGCTCGTCGTCCTGCCCTGACGCCTCCCGAGGCGACCGCTACGCGGGGCCCGGCTCGAACGGCGGCCAGTCCTCCGTGATGAGGAAGAAGTAGGCGCTCGCGCGGACGTAGTAGGCCATCGGCATCCGCGTCGCCTCCATCAGGCCCGCGCTCGTGCTGCCGGCGAACACCCCCACGAACCAGATCGCGACGGAAAGGATGAACAGCCAGATCGAGAGGACGTACTGCACGATGGCAATGGGGATCGCCAGGATGAATCGGAAGAACGCCTTCAGCCGGCTGTACTGCTCCTTCGGAGGCGCGACGATGATCTGCACCGGATACTCGGGGTGCTCCCCACCGTCGAACGGCGGATACGTATCGACGATCAGGCTGAGGTAGGCGGTCAGGCGCCCGTAGTAGCGCACGAACCCGGCCACGAAGTCATACAGGCCGCGCGGCCAGCGGCCGGTGATCACGATCGCAAACCACGCGATGAAGGCTGCGAGGAAGGCCGCGATTCCGTAGAAGAACGACCAGATGTAATGGGGAATCGCCAGAAACCAGCGGAAGAAGATCGAGAGGCGGTTGCGCTTCTCCGGCGGCTGCTGCTTGTACGTCACGGGATAGTCGCTCATGAGTGATGTCTACAGCCATCTGCCATTAATACGCAAATGTGACATGGCTCACCTACGGCTGCCGGCAGGCGAACCGGCGCGGCGTCACCGCCGTCAAGCGAGAAACAGCGATCGCGGTCCTCGCTGCGCCCCGATCGCGTCGGTCACCGGGGATGCAAGTAGGGAGACCGATCTGTATCGTCGAGAGCTCCGGCCCGGCCCGACGGGGCGGCGCCGGCTCGAAGCCCGTCGGGGGGCGGGCTGGGCACGACGCGAGCGTTCGGGGGAGGTGGCGCGACGATGGGCTCGACGGCGGAGGCGGTTCGGCTCGCGACGGCGGCCTGCTGGGTGCGGCCCGCCTGGGCGCTCCCGCTCGTCATCGTCGTCCCGATGCTGGCACTCGCGTCGGTGCTCGGCACGCACGCGATCATCTTCCCCGAGGGCGCCGCGCTCGCGCTCGGCGTGTGGACGCTCGCGCTCCCCGGCTGGGCGGCCTCGAGCGCGCGGGTGGCCGCGATGCCGCCGCTTTGCGCGCTGCTCGGCGTGCTGCTCGTCAGGCTTGAGCTGCCCGTCACCGCGGCGGCGATGCTCGCCGCGGCGCTCGCGCTGCTCGTCCTCCAGGCGGCCGACAGTCGCCTCGCCCCGGCGATGTCGGCCGCCGTCCTGCCGATCGTGTTCGGCGTGGACGAGCTGAGCTATCCGCTCGCCGTGCTCGTCATCTGCGTCGTCATCGCCGCGGCGATGCCATGGCTGTCCCGGCGGCGCGGTCCCCCGCCCGCGTCGGGGGACGCGCCGGGGCGCTATCCATGGGGCGTGGTCGCGGGTGGGCTGGCGGCGATCGGCGGCTGGATCCTGCTCGGCGGAGCGCTGCTCGCGCTGCCCGTCGCGGCGCTGGCGCCGCCGCTGTTCGTGTCGGCGCTGGAGTGGCTCGCCGAGCACGCGTGCACGCTGCGCCGGGGCCTGCGGCGCTGGACGCTGCTCGTCGGCGCCGCCCTCCTCGGAGCGCTCGCCGCCGCGCTCATCGCCACCGCCTGGGTGGCCGGCGCGGTCGCCGTCGCCGCGGCGCTCGCCCTCATGCGGCTGCTTGCGACCCCGCACCCGCCGGCGCTCGCGATCGCGCTCATCCCGCTGATCCTCGACGCGCCCGATCCGCTGGCCTACACGCTCGCGATCGCGGCCGGCGCGGGCGCGACGTACCTCGGCGTGCTCGCGGCGCACCGGCTCGCGGTCTTCGCGCGGCGGGCGTAGCCTCGGCGGGGCAGTGAGCGGCTACGCGACGCGCTCGTCGCCGCTGTAGACGTTGACGCTCCCGCCGCGCGCGAAGCCGGCGAGCGTCATGCCGCGGTCGGCGGCGAGCTCGACGGCGAGCGATGTCGGCGCGCCGACGCCGACGAGGATCGGGGCGCCGGCGACCGCCGCCTTCTGGACGAGCTCGAACGACAGGCGCCCGCTGACGCAGAGGACGAGGCCGCCCAGCGGCACGAGCCCGTCGAGCAGCGCGCGGCCGACGACCTTGTCCATCGCGTTGTGGCGCCCGACGTCCTCGCGCACGAGCAGCACCTCGCCCGTGGCGCTGAAGAGCCCGGTCGCGTGCATCCCGCCGGTGCGGCGGAAGGCCGGCTGGAGCAGATGGTCCGGCAGCGCGGCGAGCAGCGCGCGCTCGATGCGCGGGCCCGGCGGCAGCGCCGGCGCGTGGACGGCGACCTCCTCGAGCGAGCCCTTGCCGCAGACGCCGCACGACGACGTCGTGTAGAAGCGCCGCGCGCCCGGGTCGCGCAGCAGCGGCCCGCGCACCTCGACGACGTTCGCGGCGAGGTCGTCGGTCAGGCCCGCCGCGCGCGGACCGTCGATCAGCCCCTCGCCGTAGAGGAACCCGAGCGCCAGCTCCTCGTCGTTTCCGGGCGTGCGCATCGTCACCGTCAGCGCCACGCCGTCGACGCGGATCTCCAGCGGCTCCTCGACGGCGACCTCGTCGCGCTCGCCGTCGCGCCGCACGACGGCGGTCATGCGGCCGGCGACGGGCTCGGCGGGGGCGGTCACGGCTTCATGCGGGCGTGGCGATCGCGGGCGTGTGGCTCGCCTGCTCGGCGACCGGCCGCACGTCGACCGCGACGACCTTGTACTCCGGGCACGACGTGTTGACGTCCGACGACGAGCCGATCAGCAGGTTGGTCCTCACCTCGGGAAAGTGAAACGCGGTGAAGACGTGGCCGGGCTCGATGCGCTTCGTGAGCCGCGCCGGCAGCTCGATCCGGCCGTACGCGCTGCGCACCGAGACGATGTCGCCGTCGTTGACCCACAGCCGCGCGGCGTCGTCGGGATGCAGCTCCAGCCAGTCGCTCGGCATGAGCTCGAGGTTGCCCGTGCGGCGCGTCATCGTGCCCGCGTTGTAGTGCTCCAGCCGCCGGCCGGTGACGAGCACGAGCGGGAACTCCTCGTCGGCCTCGCTGCCGGGCGGCTTGTAGGGCAGCGCGGCGAGCCGGGCCCGGCCGCCGGGCAGCGCGAACTGCGAGCCGTACAGGATCGGCGAGTCGGTGCCGTCCGCGGCGACCGGCCACTGCAGCCCGCGGCGGCCGACGCGCTCGTGCGAGACGCCGGCCCAGTCGGGCGTCAGCGCGGCGACCTCGTCCATGACGTCGGCCGGCGTCGCGAAGCCCATGTCGTGGCCGAGCGCGGCCGAGATCGTCGTGAGGATGTCGAAGTCCGTCCGCGCGTCGCCGGGCGGCTCGATCGCCGCGTCGACGAGCTGGATGCGCCGCTCGGCGTTCGTGAACGTCCCGCTCTTCTCGAGGAACGACGAAGCGGGCAGGATCACGTCGGCGAACTTCGTCGTCTCGTTCTCGAAGATGTCCTGGCAGACGAGGAACTCGAGCGACTCGAGTGCGCGCACGACGTGCGTCGTGTTCGGATCGGTCTGGGCGACGTCCTCGCCGAAGATGTACATCGCCTTCAGATCGCCCGCGACGGCGGCGTCGAACATCTCGGGGATCTTCATGCCCCGCTCGCGCTTCATCCGCACGCCCCAGCGCGCCTCGAAGCGGGCGGCGACCTCCTCGTCGGCGACCGACTGGTAGCCGGTGAACGTGTCCGGCAGAGCGCCCATGTCCGACGAGCCCTGGACGTTGTTCTGCCCGCGCAGCGGCAGCAGCGCCGAGCCCGGGCGGCCGACCTTGCCGCACATGAGCGCGAGGTTGCAGATGAGCCGCACGACCTCCGAGCCGTACTTGTGCTCGGTCACGCCGAGACCCCAGAGGATGCACGCGTCGCCGGCCTCGGCGTAGATGTGCGCGGCGCGCTCCAGATCGGCGGCCGGGACGCCGCTGATGCGCTCCACGTCGGCCGGCGTGTAGTCGGCGAGCAGGTCCTCGACGGTGTCGTATCCCTCGGTCCGCGCGTCGAGGAACGGCGCGGTCGACGAGCCCGTCGCGCGCGACGACGTGCGCGAGGCCGAGCATGACCGCCGCGTTGGCGCCGGGCCGCGGGCTGAGGTGCAGCACGCCGTAGTCCGCCAGCTCGATCCGCCGCGGGTCGATCGTGACGAGCTGCAGGCCGCGCAGCGTCGCCTGCTTGATCCGCGCACCTGCGACCGGGTGGCCCTCGGTCGGGTTGGCGCCGATGAGGATCGCTGCGCCGGCGGCCTCGATGTCGTCGAACGAGCCGGTCGCGCCGGACAGCCCGAACGACTGGCGCAGCGCCCACGACGTGGGGGAGTGGCAGACGCGCGGAGCAGTTGTCGATGTTGTGCGTGCCGATCGCGGCGCGCATGAGGCGCTGCATGACGTAGCAGTCCTCGTTCGTCGCGCGCGAGGAGGCGAGGCCGGCGATGGCGTCGGGGCCGGCGCCGTCGCGGATGCGCGACAGCTCGGAGACGATGAGCGCGATCGCCTCGTCCCACGAGGCCGCGCGGAAGCTGCCGTCGCCGGTGCGGATGAGCGGCGTCTGCAGCCGCTCGCGCTTGCGCGAGAACCCGTGCGCGAAGCGGCCCTTCAGGCACGTGTGGCCCTTGTTCGCGGGACCGTCGAGCGCCGGCGCGATCGAGACGACGCGGCCGTCGACGGCGTGCGCCTCGAGGCGGCAGCCGACGCCGCAGTAGCCGCAGGTGGTGGTGACGTCGTGGTCGAAGCGCATGTGGTTGCCTACCTTTCCGCCAGGGCCAGCAGGGAGATCTCGGTGATCGCATCGGTCGGGCACGTGTCGGCGCAGGCGCCGCACGACACGCAGGTCGACTCGCGGAAGCCCTGATCCAGGCCGGCGGCGATGTTCGCGCCGAACCCGCGCCCGGTGGCGGTCAGCGCGAACGCGCCCTGGATCTCGTCGCACGCGCGCACGCAGCGCCCGCAGGAGATGCACAGCTCGTGCTGCAGCGCGAGGTACGGGTGGCGCTCGTCGTGCTCGCGCGCATGCTGCTCGCCGGGCCAGCGCAGCGCGCCGCCGTCGATCCCGAGCTCGCGTGCCACGACCGCGAGCTCGGTGTGCTCGGCCGGCGGCGCGGGCAGCTCGGAGAGCACGAGCTCGACGGTCGCCGCGGCGATCCGCCGCGCGGTCGGGTCCTGCGTGTCGACCTTCATCCCGTCGCGGCAGGGCGTCGTGCACGCGGCGACGGGACCGAAGACACCGTCGACGCCCACCATGCAGACCCGGCAGGCGCCGAACGGGTCCTGGCGCTCGTCAAAGCACAGCGTCGGGATGTAGTCGCCCAGGGAGCGGGCTGCCTCGAGCACGGTCGTGCCCGAAGCGACCTCCGTCTGGACTCCGTCTATCTCGATCCGGATGCTCATGCGAGTCCGAGCTCCTCAGGGAAGTGTGCCAGCAGGCTGCGGATCGGCGCGGGCATGCCGCCGCCGTGCGCGCACAGCGAGCCGAGCTCGAGCGTCTCCAGCAGCGCCTCCAGCGCGCCGCGATCGACCGCTGCGCCGCCGGCGAACATCTCGTGCGCGCGGCGCAGCCCGATCCGGCAGGGAAAGCACTTGCCGCAGCTCTCGGCCGCGCCGAAGTGCAGGAGGTGCCGGGCGAGCGCGCGCATGTCGGTCGATTCGTCGAACGCGACGATCCCGGCGTGGCCGACCATGCAGCCGACCGCCGCGAGGTCGTCGAAGTCCAGCGGCGTGTCGAGCAGCGAGGCCGGGAGGATCCCGCCGAGCGGGCCGCCGATCTGCAGCGCCTTGATCGCATGGCCGTCGACGAGGCCGCCGGCGACGTCCTCGCACAGCTCGCGCAGCGCCGTGCCGAAGCGGACCTCGTAGACGCCGGGCCGCGCGAAGCGCTCGTTGAAGCAGACGAGCTTCGTGCCCGACGTCGGGCTCGCGGGGCTCAGCGCGCCGTAGGCCTCCGCGCCCGCGCGGGCGACGACCGGGATGTTGCACAGCGTCTCGACGTTGTTGACGACCGTCGGCATCCCGTGCAGCCCGCGCTGGGCGGGAAACGGCGGCCGCGCGGAGACCGTGCCGCGCAGTCCCTGCAGGCAGGCGAGCAGCGCCGTCTCCTCGCCGACGACGTAGGAGCCCGCGCCCTCGACGATCGTGATGTCGAACGCGAAGTCGCTGCCGAGCACGCCCGCGCCGAGCATGCCGTCGCGGTGTGCGCTGCGCGACCGCCGCCTCGAGCAGCGGCTTGGAGCGCGGGTACTCCGAGCGCGTCAGGACGAAGCCGTGGTCGGCGCCGACGGCGTAGCCCGCGAGCGCCATCCCCTCGATGAGCAGGTTCGGGTGGGCCTCCATGAGGACCTTGTCGATGTAGGAGCCGGGGTCGCCCTCGTCGCCGTTGGCGACGATGAACTTGCGCTCGCCGCCGGCGTTGCGGGCGAACTCCCACTTCGAGCCGGCGGGGAAGCCCGCGCCGCCGCGGCCGCGGACGTTCGCCGCCTTGACCTCCTCGAGCAGCTCCTCGGGCGTCATCGACGTGACGGCGCGTCGCAGCCCCTCCCAGTCGCGGCCGGCCGCGAGCAGCGCCGGCCCGCCGGCGAGCACGCTGCGCGGCGCGGGCTCGGCCGCGGGCTGCACCGCGCCCGCCAGCACGCGCTCGACGACGCCGGGCCCGGCGTCGATGACATCGCCGTCGCGCACCGCGGGCGAGCTGTGGCAGAAGCCGAGGCAGACCGTCTCGGCGAGCGAGACCTCGCCGTCGGCGCTGCGCGCGCCGAGCTGCAGGCCGAGGCCGTCGCGGATCGCGTCGACGTGCGCGTCGGCGGTTGCCGCGAAGCAGGCGGTGCCGGTGCAGACGCGCACGTGGCGGCTGCGCCCGCGCGGCTGGAGCAGATCGTCGTAGAACGTCGAGACGCCGTGGACGGCCGCCTCCGGCAGCCCGGAGCGCTCGGCGGCCAGGCGGCGATCGTCGTCGGTGATCTCGCCGCGCTGCTCCATCGCCGCCTTGAGGACTTCCAGCGCCGTCGGCGCTCCCACCTCGTGGTGGCGGCGGACGATCTCGACGAGGTTGCGCGACATGACCCTCAGACCATGCTCCACCGCAGCCGCGGAGTCCAGCTACTCGGATCGATCACCCCATGACCGTACCGACAGCGTTCCTCCGCCAGGCTCGCTCAGCACTGCCCCCGCGTGGTGCAGACGAGCGGCGTGCCGGTGATCCAGAGGGTGAAGAGCGCCATCGCGATGAGAAACAGGAAGAGGTAGAGCGCGATGACGTACGAGCCCAGCGGCTCGTCCTTCTTGATCCCCGCAAGCGCCTTGAAGACGCGCGCGGCCTGCGCCCCGATCCGCTGCATCGGATCGTCTGACGCACGCGGGTCGCGAGCGGTTCACGAGATGACGCGTACGCGCTCGCCGCCGGCCTCGACGACGTCGCCGTCGCGCAGCTGGCGCCCGCGCCGCGTCTCGACCTCGCCGTTGACGCGACGACGCCGTCCTGCACGAGCTCGCGCGCCTCCCCGCCGGAGTCGGCGATCCCGGCGAGCTTGAGCAGCTGGCCGAGGCGGATCGTCTCCTCGCGGATCGCGACGCCGCGCGGCTCGGCGCTCATGGCGCGCTCGCGCGGCGCAGGCGCACGAGGCCCTCGCCGATCTCGGCCGGGGCGTGCGTCGTGAAGGACAGGCGCAGCGTGCGGTGGTCGGGCTGCAGGGCGAAGAACGGGAAGCCGGGCACGAACGCCACGTCGTGCTCCAGCGCCGCGCGCAGGAGCTCGGCGGCGTCCCAGCCCGGCGGCAGCCGCGCCCAGACGAACATCCCGCCGTCGGGGCGGTTGAAGGTCGATCCCTCCGGCAGCGCGGCGGCGAGGCCGCCGAGCAGGGCGTCGCGGCGGCGGCGGTACTCGTCGCACAGGCCGGCGATGTGCGCTTCGAGGTCGGCGGCCTCCAGCGAGGTGCGAGCGGCGAGCTGGTCGACGGTCGAGGTGTGCAGATCCGCCGCCTGCTTGGCGATCGTCAGCGGGCGCAGGATCGCGTCGGGCGCGCGCAGCCAGCCGATCCGCAGCCCGGGCGCGAGCACCTTCGACAGCGAGGAGATCGTCACCGTGCGGTCGGCGGCGCCGGGGTGCGAGCCGATCGGCGCGAGCGGCTCGCCGTCGTAGCGCAGCTCGCCGTAGGGGTCGTCCTCGATGATCCACAGGCCGTGCTCGGCGGCGATCTCGGCGAGCCGGGCGCGGCGCGCGGCGGGCAGCGTGCGGCCGGTCGGGTTCTGGAACGTCGGCACGACGTAGAGGAACTTCGGCGCGTGCTCGGCGATCAGCGCCGGCAGCGCCTCGGGGTCCAGGCCGTCCTCGTCGCAGGGGACGGGCACGAGCCGCGCGCCCGCGAAGCCGAAGCACTGCAGCGCCGCGAGGTAGGACGGGTTCTCGACGAGCACCGCGTCGCCGGGGTCCAGCAGCACCGCGGCGACCAGCCCGAGCGCCTGCTGCGAGCCGGTCGTCACGAGGATCTCGTCGGCGCCGGTGCGCAGGCCGCGGCCGGTGAAGCGCTCGGCGAGCAGCGCGCGCAGCTGCGGGTCGCCCTCGGTCGAGGAGTACTGCAGCGCGCGGGCGGCGACGGTGGGCGCGAGCGCGCGGGCGAAGGCGTCGGCGATGAGCTCGGCGGGGAACAGCTCCGGCGCGGGCAGGCCGCCGGCGAACGAGATCACCTCGGCGCGCTGCGTGAGCTCGAGGATGTCGCGCACGGGGGAGGAGCGCACGTCGCCCAGGCGGGAGGAAAGGGGCGGCGGTTGCGCGGGCATCGGCGGTCATTCTCGCGGGTGCAAGAGCCCGCCCGCGTCCGGGGAACGGTAGGAAGGTTGCTACCGTCAGGTCCACGAGCGGCGCCGCCGCTCGTGAGGTTCTTTGTCTCTGAGTGCGCTCCGCGCGGTTCGGGCCAGTCGAATCTCCCGAATCTTTCAGCGGTCACATGACGTGATCGCTCGCTAGGAGCAACTCCATATGTCAACGCAGTCCTTCGCCGACCTCGGCGTGTCCAAGGTGGTGGTCGACGTGCTTCGTGCGCGTGGCATCACCGATCCGTTCGCCATCCAGTCGCTCGTCGTTCCCGACGTCCTGGAAGGCCACGACGTGCTCGCCAAGTCGCCGACCGGCTCGGGCAAGACGCTCGCGTTCGCGGTGCCGATGGTCGAGCGCCTGAAGGCGACCGACCGTCGCCCGAGCGCGCTCATCCTCGCCCCGACGCGTGAGCTCGCGCTGCAGATCGTCGACGACATGACCGACATCGCCCACGCCCGCGCGCTGTCCGTCGCGGCCGTGTACGGCGGTGCCGGCATCCAGCGCCAGATCCAGCTCGCCCGCCGCGCGCACATCCTCGTGGCGACCCCCGGCCGGCTGGAGGACATCCTCCAGCGCCGCGCGGTGTCGCTCGAGCACATCCGCATCCTCGTCCTCGACGAGGCCGACCGGATGCTCGACATGGGCTTTCGCCCGGCCGTCGACCGGATCGTCGCCCGCACGCCGAAGAGCCGCCAGACGCTGTTCTTCTCCGCCACGCTCGAGGGCGCGGCCGGCAAGGTCGCCGACGCCTACACGAGCAACGCGCGCCGCCACGAGCACGCGCCCGCCGTCGATCACACGGCCGAGACCGTCCACCGCTTCGTCAAGGTCGCCCACGAGGCGAAGGTCGACGCGCTCGTGCGCGAGCTGCGCGACGAGGAGCGCGGGCTGACGATCGTCTTCGTGCGCACCAAGCGCGGCGCCGACCGGCTCGTCAAGCGCCTGAAGGACAACTACGTCACGGCCGTGGCGATGCACGGCGACAAGTCGCAGTCCCAGCGCGAGAAGGCGCTCGCGCGCTTCGAGCGCGGCGAGGTCGACACGCTCGTCGCGACCGACGTCGCGGCGCGCGGCATCGACGTCCGCGACGTCACGCACGTCATCAACTACGACGCGCCGGAGGATCGCGACGGCTACGTCCATCGCGTCGGCCGCACCGGCCGCGCGGGCCGCGCCGGGACCGGCGTGACGTTCGTGCTCGGCGACCAGGCGCACGACATGAGCCGGATCGCGACCGACCTCGGGCTGCACCGCGAGTTCTCGCTGAGCGGCATGGGGACCTCGACGAACGGCGGCGGGCGTCGCCCCGACGGGCACAACCGCCGTCCGCGTCCGCAGCAGCGTCCCGGCCGTCGCGAGCGCGCGGCCGCCTCGGGCCGCGGGCGGTAGCGCGGGGTGGCTCGGTAGCGAGCCGGGTGGGCGCGGGTAGGGTGCCCGGCGATGGCTGAGGCACCCGTCCGCGCACTGTTCGAACCCGATGGCGACGGCTTCACGGCGGCGCCGGCGACGCGCGGGCCGTGGGACGCGCAGATGATGCACGGCGGTGCGCCGTCGGCGCTGCTCGCGCACACGATCGAGCAGCTGCAGCCGGGGGGCGACCTCGCGGTGACGCGGCTGACGATCGAGTTCCTCGGCGGCGTGCCGGTCGGACCGGTCGCGGTCGGCGCGACGCTGGCGAAGCCCGGCCGGCGCTTTCAGATCGTCGACGCGACGCTCGACGCGGGCGATCGCCGGGCGTGCCTCGCGCGCGCCGTGCGGCTGCGCCGCGCGGACATGCCGGATGCGGCGTCCGGTGCTGTGGTGGCCGAGCCGCTGGCGCCGCCCGAGAGCGGTTCGCCGCTGCCGCAGTTCGTCGACTCCGGCGACGAGCTCTTCTATCCCGACGCGACGGAGATCCGCCAGGTCGGGGGCGAGCTCGGCAGCGGCCACGCGGTCGCCTGGATCCGCCTGCGCGGCGACCTGCTGCCGGGCGTCGCGCCGTCACCGCTCGCCCGCGCCGCGGCGGCGGCGGACTTCTCCAACGGCCTGAGCTGGATCCTGCCGTTCGACGAGTGGCTCTTCGTCAACACCGAGCTGACGGTCCACCTGCACCGCGAGCCATTCGGCGAGTGGATCGGCCTCGACGCGCGAACCGTCTCCGACGCGTCGGGGATCGGGCTTTCGACCGGCGTGCTGCACGACCTGCGCGGCCCGTTCGGGGTGTGCGCGCAGGCGCTGTTCGTGGAGCGGCGGTAGCGGTCAGCTCGCGAGCGGCGCGCCGAGCGCGCTCGCGAGGACGCCGGCGGCGCCGGCGGCGATCAGCGTCAGGACGACGCCACGGCGCCCGACGAACAGCGCCGCGGTGGCGGCGACGAGGACGGCGAACTGCCAGGTCTCGGTGAGCGCGAGCGCGAGCGGGATCGCGGCGCCGGCGATCGCCCCGATCGCGGCGGGGCCGGCGCCGTCGAGGAACGCGCGCACGCTCCTGTTGGCGCGCAGGCGGTCGAACCGCTCGGCGCCGATGAGGATGAACGAGAACGAGGGGGCGAACGCGGCGGCGGCGGCGAGCAGCCCGCCGCCGATCCCGGCGGCGGCGTAGCCGACGGCGGCGACGGTGTGCACGACCGGCCCGGGGGTGACCTGGCCGAGGGCGACGGCGTTGAGGAACTGCCCGTCGGTCATCCAGTGGTAGGTGTCGACGGCGTCGTGCTGCATCAGCGGGATGATCACGAAGCCGCCGCCGTAGGAGAGCGCGCCGACCTTGAAGGCCACCCACGCCAGCGCCAGCAGACCGCCGCTTGCCGCACCTGCTGCCGCGAGCAGCGGCCAGGCGTGTACGCGCCGCGCCCGCGCCCGCGCCCGCGCCCGCGCCTGCGCCGGCTCGCGCGCGCCGGACGGCGATCTCGACGGCGCCGCAGCCGAGCAGGACGAGCACCAGCGACGCACCGATGGTCGCGGCGGCGATGGCGCCGGCGAGCGCGTAGAGGACCCAGCGGGGCCGCGCGGCCGCGTGCTGCCAGCTCGCCGGGGCGAGGCTGGCGGCCGCTTGGAGCGCCACGGCGGCCACGGCGGCGCCCGAGCCGGCGCCGGCGCCGAGCACCCAGTCGGGCGGGGAGGCGGCGAGGAACAGCGCGGCGAGCGCGAGGATCAGTACGAGGCCGGGGACGATGAAGCTGACCCCGCCGACGATCGCTCCGGCGATGCCGCGCAGCCGCCAGGCGCAGTAGATCGCCAGCTGCGTCGACGCCGGTCCTGGCAGCAGGTTGGTCGCGGCGATCGCGTCCTCGAACTCGCGGTCATCGAGCCAGCCGCGGCGCGTGATGCACAGCTCGCGCAGCAGCGCGATGTGCGTCGGCGGGCCGCCAAAGCCGATGGATCCGATGCGCCCCCACTCGCACAGGACGACCGGTAGTCCCGGACGCGGCGCCGGCGCGCCGGCCGGCGGGCGCACGCGCACCTGTTCGGCGTCGATCGCCGGCCGGGATACGGCGGCTATGCGCCGGCGGGCTGGAACAGCTCGATCGCGTTGCTGGAGGGGTCGTCGAGCAGGATCTGCTGGCCGCCCGGTCCTTGGATGATGTCGTTGCGGAACGTCAGGCCCGCGGCCCGCAGCCGCTCGACGTCGGCCGCGATGTCCTCGACGATGAAGTGGATGCGGTTCCAGCCTCCCGGTGCCGGGGTGCGGCCGTCGGGCATCGGCCGCCCGGCCGAGCTCGCCGGGCCGCTCAGCAGCAACCGCAGGTTGCCGCGCACGACGTCGGCGAATGCGGGGGCCGCGCTGGAGCGCAGCTCGAAGCCGAAGTGCTTGGTGTAGAAGGCGACGGCGTCCTCGACGTCGTCGACCATGTAGCGGACGTTCACGACCTCGTCAGGCACGTTCGGTCACCTTTCTGAATGGTGGTGTCTGTTCGATTGCCTCGATGAGAAAGCCGATGCGCGTGGAAAGCTCGGCCGCGGTGCGCTCGAACGCAGGCAGCGTCTCCTCGTCGGTCCCAAGCTCGCGTGCGGGGTCGGGGATGCTCCAATGGATCAACTCGGGTCCGCCGGGAAACTCGGGGCAGACCTCGCGCACGCGATCGCAGAGGCTGATCACGGAATCGAAGCGCTCGGCGGCGAACTCGTCGAGGTGCTTGGAACGACGGCCGGCGAGATCGATGCCCCGCTCGCGCATGACCCGCACGGCGTTGGGATGCAGCGGCTTGGGATGGCTGCCCGCGCTTGCCGCGCTCACCGCCCCGCCGGACAGCTGCTCGGCGAGCGCCTCGGCGATCTGCGAGCGCGCGCTATTGCCGGTGCACAGGAACAGCACACGCGCCAACGCGGAGCCGCGCTCGCGCGCGGCGCGTGGGAGCGGGGCCGGCGCCAGGCCCGGATGCAGCGACGCACCGGCGCTCGACAGCAGTTCGCCGCAGCGCGCCAGGTCGAGGACGTAGTAGCTGTCGCGGCCGTCGGCCGCGCTGCGGCGCATCGAGACAAGACCGCCGTCGCGCAGCTGGCGCAGGTGGTAGGAGACCAGGCTCTGGCGCCGGCCCGCCAGCGCGCACAGCTCGCCCACGCGCCGATCGCTGCGCGCCAACTCGCTCAACAGCCGCCACCGCAACGGGTGCCCCGCCAGCCGCAGAAACCGCGGTGGCGAACCCTCGCCATGTTGCACCGTGGCGATCACCCGCCGGACAATACATCAACCTAGTTTGATACGTCTTGGCGGCTCGTTCTGGGGATGGCCACGAAGCGCCACCGAGTGCGGATGAGAGGACTCGAACCTCCACGAGCGTGAGCTCACGGCGACCTGAACGCCGCGCGTCTACCAATTCCGCCACATCCGCAGGCGCGGTCAACCTTAGCGTTCGGCGTCGCCGCTTGGTGCCCGCGAGGAGCCTGTCGCACCTCGGGCGCCGCGGCCGAATGCGTCCGCTGGTCGTGTACGTGGCGCACGCCCGTGTAGGCGCGAGCCTTTGCTACCGTGGCAGCCCGTCGCGCCGCTATCGTCTAGGGGACTAGGACGCCGCCCTCTCACGGCGGAAACCGGGGTTCGAATCCCCGTAGCGGTATCTGGACGCGGCCTCGCGCGGACCGTGCAAGACGCGACGACGAAGATCACGACCTGACGTTGGCCTGAGTACGGTCGACCAGTGCGTCGCGTCGCGATCATCGCCTCGGCCAGCGGCAACGGCAACGACGACCTGGCCGCGCGCTCGACGCGGCTCGGCGTGCGATTCGTCGAGCTCGACGCGCTCGTGCATGGCCGCGAGTCGCTGTTCGGCTACGCGCTCTCGCAGCAGCCGAGGCGGCGCCGCGAGTACCCCGTGCGCTACGCCGGCCGCGTCCGCTGCGCGGAGCGGCGCGACGTCGAGCGCTGGATGGCGGATACTGCGTTGCCGTGAGCGGCCTCGATCGCGTTCGGCTCCAGCTCGATCGGGTCCGCGCCGCGGTCGGCGAGATCGATCCGGTGTTCCTCGACACGCCGGTGCTGTCGTGCGCGCCGCTCGGCCGCGCGCTCGGGTGCTCGGTGACGCTGAAGGTCGAGACGCTCAACCCCGTCCGGAGCTTCAAGGGGCGCGGCACCGAGACGGTGGCAGCCGTGGCGCGCAACCAGGGTGCGACGCGCATGGTGTGCGCGAGCGCCGGCAATCTCGGGCAGGCGCTGGCGTACAGCGGCTCGCGTCGAGGCCTGGGGGTCACAGTCGTGGCGGCGAGAACCGCCAGCCCATTCAAGCTGCGCCAGATCGCCGCCTTCGGCGCGGACGTGCGGCTCGATGGCGAGGACATCGAGGACGCCCGGCTGCTGGCGCGGGAGATCGCGCAGGCGGGTGGCGCCTACCTGGTCGAGGACAGCCTGGAACTCGCGACCTGCGAGGGCGCCGCCACGATCGGGCTCGAGCTCGCCCGAGACGATCCAGGGCTCGATGTCGTGCTCGTTGCCGTCGGCGGCGGAGCGATGGCCAGCGGTGTGGGCTACGCGGTGCGCTCGCTCGCCGAGCACGTGGAGGTGGTCGGAATCCAGCCCGTCGGGGCTCCCGCGATGGCACTGTCCTGGCGTCAGGGAACGGTGGTCGAGACGGACCGCATCGAGACGATCGCCGACGGCGTCGCCGGGCGCTGTCCGATCCCCGAGGTGCTGGGCGACCTGCTTGTCCTGCTCGACGACGTGGTGCTCGTGCGCGAGGACTCGATCAAGGCCGGCATGCGCGCGCTCTATGAGCACGCAGGGCTCGTCGTCGAGCCATCCGCAGCGCTCGGGATTGCCGCCGTCCTCGAGCAGCCTGAGCGGTTCGCCGGACGGCGGGTCACCACGATCCTGTGCGGAAGCAACGTGGACCCAGCCGACTTCGCGCGCTGGGTGCTGGAACCGGCGACGCACAGCGACCTGTCGCGCTGAGCGGCCGCCTCACGCTGCGCGGAGCTCAGGTCATCGCGGGTCTCGTGGCGCCACTGGCTAGGCGACCGCCGCGTGGGGCGTCATGCGGCAGAAGCACGACGACTCGATCGGGACGTCGGCGCGGGCGACGGCGACGTCGAGTTGCTGCTTGACGATCCGCGCCGGCTCGGGCTTCCCCAGCCGAACGAGGCACTCGTGGTAGCCGTGCAGGCTCCACACGTTCCCGGGGTGCCACGACGAACGCGGGATCGACGGGACGTAGCCCAGGTCCTCGGCGTAGACGATCTCGGCCTCCTCGACCCGACCCTGCTCGAGCAGCAGCGCGCCGTAGGCGTGGCGCGTGGGTTGCATCCAGCCCCACGGCTCGTCGTATGGCAGTGCGTCGTCGAGCGCGATCGCTCGGCGCAGGTGCTCGAACGCCGCGTCGAACTGGCCGCGCCGGTACTCGATCTCGCCGTCGAGCATTGCGCCGGCTACGGCGAGGATGTCCTGGCACGTGTTGTTGAACAGGTAGCGCGAGTCGGGTACGCGCGCGACGGCGGTGAGGAACGCGTCGCGCGCCGCGTCGGCTTCCTCCGTCCGCCCAGTCGCCGCATAGGCGACGCCCTGCGCGTAATGCGTCATCGCCGTCGTGGTGCAGTAGAGCTTGGGGTCGCCGGGCAGCGGCAGCGCGAGGATGTCCGCCCACATCCCGAAGCGGATGAGCACGTGCAGGCGCATGGGCACGAACGCCTCGAGGTAGTCGGCCATCGGTGGCTGCTCGATCCGCAGCAGCTCCTCCGGCAGCGCGGCCTCGAGGTCGGCGGCGACGCGCAGCGCGACCTGCGACCGGCCGAGGAACATCCCCGCATAGATCGCGAAATGGCGGTCGTGCGCGTGGTAGAGCGCGTAGAACCCCACCCGGCCCTCGCGCGCGACGTACTTCTCGTTGACCGCGATCGCGCGCAAGTTCCAGTCGAGCGTGCTCTTGTAGTCGCCGCACAGCACGTCGATGTGCGTCGGCATGTGCACGAGATGCCCGGCGTCCGGGACGAGCGAGCGCAGCTCGTCGGCGACCGGCAGCGCCTGCTCGGGGAACGGTGACATCTCCATCAGGTGCACGTAGAGGTGCGCGAGTCCGGGATGCGTGCGGCCGCCTGGCCGCTGGAGCGCGCGCTCGAGCACCTCCTTGGCCTCGAGCGTCGCCGCACCCTCGGACGGCAGGCCTGTCTGGCGATCCCACAGTGCCCACGGCGTGATGTTCATCAGCGCGTCGGCGAAGAGCGCCGCGACGTCGAGGTCGTCGGGATGCGCGCGATACACGTCACCCATCGCCTCGGCGTAGTCGACGTTCCACGCGACGAGGTCGGCCGACGGGTCGTTGGCCTGGTAGCGGCTCCCGAGCGCCTCGACGAGCGCCCGCTCGACCGGCGCGGCGCGATCGGCGCACGCGCGCGCAGCCGCGGCCTCGTCGCACGCCTGCTCGATGGACGCCGCGAGGTCGACCGGGTCGAACGCCTCCCACTGCTTGTTGTAGTTCGGCCCGATCGCGTAGGCGATGCCCCAGTGGGCCAGCGCGAACCCGGGGTCGTGCTCGACCGCGCGCTCAAAGCACCGGATCGCCTCCTCGTGGTGGAACGCGTAGGACCACACCAGTCCGCGGTCGAACCACGTCTGGGCGCTCGTCGAGGCCGTCGAGGTCGCGCGCGTGTAGATGCCGAGATCGAAGTAGGGCTCCATCGCTGCCGCTCCCGTCCTGGACGCTCTCTACGTTCTACAGCTTTATCGAAAATGGGTGGTCACCGGGGCGTCCCGGCCCTGGGGCGCTGCAGCAATCGGCCGAGCACGCTCCCCTTCGATGGAGGGGGACCGTCGAGTAGTGTCGGCGCCATCTCCGTCCGTCTATGAAGGGACGCCAGGATGACGAGATCGCGCGTAGAAGACACGACGGGAGGCACTCGATGAGGGTCTGCATCGTCGGGGCCTCTGGGAAGCTTGGGCGGTACATGGTGCAGCACGCGCTGGACCGTGGGCATGAGGTTGTCGGTGTCTGCAGGCAGCAGAGCGTCGAGAAGCTCGACGCATTCAAGGAGCGCATCACGGTCGTTGCGGGAGCGACGGACGACCGCGATGTCATCAGGCAGGCGGTGGCGGGGTGCGACGGGGTTCTCGTCGTGCTCGTGCCGCGGGGAGTCCACGACTACTCGTCGGGAACGGCCCAGGCGGTGCTCGACCATGCGCAAACGGGGGCGCGGCTGGTGTTCTCGTCTGGGTGGCACATCACACGCGACGGTCAGGACGTGTACACGTGGAAGCTGCGGGTGTTCTTGAAGATCGCCACTCCGCTTGCACGACTGGCTCGCTTCGCGGATCTCGATGACCAGGTGGAGGCGTGCCGGCGGGTGTTTGCGAGCGACACGCGGTGGACCGTCGTGCGAGGCAGTGACCTTGAAGAGGGCGAGAGTCAGGGCCTGCCCGTGTGGAGCCGCCACGTCGGCGACCCGATCCTCGCGAGCAACCTCACGCGCCGCATCGATTTCGCGCTGTTCATGGTGGACGCCCTCGAGAAGGAGGATCTCGTCCGCGAGGCCGCGGCGATCGTCGGCTGCCAGACGGCCTCAGCACTCGCGCACGCGGCCTGATCGCGAATGGGCGAGATGCGCGAGCGGATGCTGCGTGGCGAGCTGTACATCGCCGACGATCCCGAGAGCGAAGCCGAGTTCGGACGTGTGCAGGAGCTCCTGGCCCGGTTCAACGGCTCCGCGCCGCCAGCGTCGGATGAGCGCGACGCGCTGCTGCGCCAGATCCTGCGGCACGTCGGCGAGGGTGTCGTCGTGCGGCCGCGCTTCTACTGCGAGTACGGCGCCGTCAGCATCGGCGACCACACGTTCGTCAACGTCGACGCGGTGATGCTCGACGTTGCGCCGATCACCATCGGTGCCGCCTGCCAGATCGCCACACGGGTGCAACTCCTGACGGCGACCCATCCCGTCGACCCGGAACCCCGGCGCGTGGGCTGGGAGTACGCCGAGCCGATCACGATCGCCGACAACGTATGGCTGGGCGGCGGCGTCATCGTCTGCCCCGGCGTGACGATCGGCCAGGACACCGTCGTCGGCGCAGGTGCGGTGGTCACACGCGACCTGCCTGCCGGCGTCGTCGCGGCCGGCGTGCCTGCCCGCGTCCGGCGCGAGATCGGTGAAGAGGATCGCGTCGAGGTTCCACCTCGTTCGGCGTAACTGCGACAGTTTCTCACGGCGAGTTCTTCATCATCGGCTGCGACAGCATTCCGGTCGATCGGGCCTCGCCACCTGCGCCTGAGCCGGGCGGGGGTCTTCCCGGGCTGGTCCGCGTTCAGGTGACGGTCGCTCTTACCGACGCTCGAGTTCTCGTGCTGGGGATAGGACCTGTCGAGTTGGAGCACTCGCGCCTGCCGCCGCACTCGGCGAGCCAGCCCTGAGTGTTACGAGGCCAGCGCTTCGCGAAGCTCAGCCGTCCCGGCGACCTTGCGGGACGCGCAGGCATCGAGTGCCTTGAGGCCGACCAACCGCACGAACTTGTCCTTGCGCTGCGCATCGGTCAGCGGCGCTAGCGCGTCGAGCGCCATGTACGCGCCTGTCTCGTCTATCGCGCGATGCAGCTTGACTTGAGCAGGACCGCGCCATCGCGCCGACGAGTACAGCCGCAGAGCCTCCTCGCGCGCCGCTTCACCGCCATCGATGCCTGCGAACGCGCTGGCGAACGATGTGACGTTGTGCAGGGTCTCCTCTGCCCAGCCGTTGACTGAGATCTTCTCGCGCGTGATATCCAGCGGCAGCCGCTCGAATCCCTCTTCGAGGGCCTTCAGGGCGTTGCGTGTCTCGCGCTTGCGTCCCTGCAACGCCAATGCCCGGACGCGAGCGCTCAGGGCTCTCTGGCGGCCGATGCATGGCGCGTCTGTGATCGCCAGCGTCTTGTTTGCCAGCGCGAGAACGCGGCCCGGCGCGTGCATGCCGAAGACCCCCTCGACAGCATGCAGCCCCATCACGCCGGCTTGCAGGTGGGTGTCGCCGGATGCGTTGGCTGCGACCTGCGCTCTGCGAAACCAACGGCGCGCAAGCTCGGCGTCGCCGCTGCTCACAGCGATCATCGCGACGTGCGAGGACAGCTGAGCGATGGTGCGCTGCGGGCCTCCGTTCGCACGCAAGCGCCTGAGATCGCTGAGAAGACCGGGCAGGAGTGCGCTGCGATCCGGTGCCGTCGTGATCTCGTACGACCACGCCTGCGCGATCCGCTCCCAATCGTCCGCGTTGGCGCGCGCTGCGGCTTCCGGTCCCAGCAGCACGACCGCCAGTCCAAGCCCCAAGAACGCACGCCGCTTCACGTCGTCACCGAGCGTATCAGCGCCCCGGCGGCGGCTCGCGCGATTTTCGCGCTCGTGCAGCTGCTCTATCGCGACGGCCGGATACAGCGCCACCAGGCGCCCGCCGGCGTCCAGCGCTCGGTCGCATGCCGCAACGAACGCCTGGCTGGCGCTCGCTCGAGCCAGCTCCACCTCTGAGATGTACTGCGGTGCGTAACCGATCCGGCGTGCGAGCGCATGCAATGTCAGGTTCTGCTGCACGCGCGTTCCCCGTAGCTGCGCGCCAAGTCGGGCGGCGCATGAGGCGTTGGCGTCAACGGACTTGAGCGGTCTTCCGCGTGGCATGAGCGCGAGCTTAATCGGGAGGTGATTTTTCCGACAGTGAACCCTGACCCCTGCACTCCCTGCGGCGCGGGGGTGTGTCGAATGACCGTCGGCCGGCGACGACGAATCGACACACCCTCCCGTGGGCGGATCTGCTGACGGTCGCGCTCAGCGCCCGCGACCGGCGAGATGGCTGCGCACGCCGTGCCGGCCGCATCGCAGCGACGTGGCAGAGTTGCGCCACCCGGCGCAGCTGCCGCTGATCGCCCGTCGCGCAATTGCCAGACCTGCCGTTGCCGCCGCATCCCGTCGCTCGCGGCGAGACGCGGCGCGACCCGCCTGCGACGCCCTGCGCCCCGGCCCCGGCGGCTGACGCGGGCTCCGACGGCAGGACCGGGAACGGGCCCGGCCCGGGCTCGGGATCCGTCGAGGACTTCAGGAAGCTGAAGGACGTCATCACGGTGTTGACGTGGCTGCCCTCGGGCAGCGTGTCGAGCGTCCGCTCGTTGGCCCCATCGGCATCGATCAGCATGATGCGCAGCGGGTTGTACTCGGTGGCGGTCCCGTCCGCATACGCGATGTACTGCCCGTCCGGAGACCACTTCGCAACGCTGTAGGCGTAGTAGTCCATCCCGGCGACCTGCGTGATGTCGCCGGTGGACGTGCTGACCTTGAAAACGCCGATCGCGAAATCCGAGGTGACCCCGGTGAACACGATCTCCGAACCGTCGGGGGAGAAGTCCGGCTGCAGGATGGAGAGCCAACCCCCGCCGGCGATCACCGCGGTCGGCGACGTTCCGTCGCTGTTGGCGACGTACAACCCCACGGGCGCGATCGAGAAGAAGCCGAAGTCTATCGGCGGCCCTATCGGATCCCCGGCAGGGTCGACCTGCGTCACGAAGGCCACGTGCGAGCCGTCCGCCTCCACAGTCGGTGCCCGGGGCCCGTCGAGCCCCGCGACTTCCGGAAAGTCGATGACCCGGGTGACATCGCCTCCGTCGAGGTCCACGCGGACGATGCTCGACTCGGAGGTCGGCGGCCATTCCCACCCGTACTCGGCCAGTTCGGCATAGAAGGCGTCTCCGCTCGGATCCCACTCGGTTTCACTGAAAAACTGGTCGACACCCTCGGCCGGCGCCTGATCGGACCATGGATAGTGCGAGTTCGCCGTCAGCGGGCGGAGATCGGCAGCATCGCCGAACCCGATCCCGCCGAGGGAGTAGCCGCGGTTGTCGACGCGCTGATAGCCGTCAGGCGACACCGGACCATCGCCTATGAGGGTGTACGCCTCGCTGGCCACCAGCCAGTGCTGCACGCTCTCGTCCTCGGTTCCGAGATCGACGGTGCTCTGCTCGTAGTCGTAGGCGGAGTCGGTGTCTGCTCGAGTGATCCAGCTCAGACGATCCTGGGGAATCGCGTACGCCGATTCGCTGGCAGTCAGGGCACACACCACGAGCGCAGACGCGACAACGACCGTGCGGGAAAGGACATCAGACCAGCGCCGACGAGATGACGGGATCGCGAACATGCCCTCAACATCACCCTCGAAGGCAGTCACCGCAATGGCGTTAGCCGGATATACGACCGGCCGCCGACCGTGGACGCGCGCCCGGGCTCGCACTCGGTATCCAGCGCGGGGTGCTCAGGCGTGAGCGGATGATCGTCCGCGATCCGGTCGTCCGGCGCCGGGCGCCGATCGGGTGAGCCGCGGCGCGCCGCGGCCGCGCCGAGCAGCGAGCACGCGATGCACGCGGCGGCGCCGGTCACGAGCGCCGCACGTGGCGAGGCGGCCTCCGAGATCGCGCCGATGATCGGGCCGCCGATCGGCGTGCTGCCCATGAAGGCCATCGTCCACAGCGCCATCACGCGCCCGCGAAACTGTGGCTCGGCCGTGAGCTGCAACGTCGAGCTCGCGGTCGTCAGGAAGGCGGTGCTGGCGGCACCGACCGCCAGCAGCGCGACGAGCTCGACGGCGATCGTCGGCGCCGCGGCCGCGGCCAGGATCGCCACGCCGAACGCGGCCGCCAGCCGGCTCAGCGCCCGCAGGCCGATGCGCACGCGCGGGGCGAGCACGAGCCCACCGCAGACCGCCCCGATGCCCATCGCCGACGTCATGAGCCCGTAGGCGGCCGGCCCGCCGTGCAACGGGCCCTGCGCCATGAGCGGCAGCACGACCTGAAACTCGTAGGCGAGCGTGCCGATGACGGCCATCATCGCCAGCGGCAGGAGCAGCTCGCGCTGGGAGCGGACGTAGCGCAGGCCCTCGCGGATCTGACCCGACGCCCGCACCACCGGCGTGGCGGGGTGCAGCGCGCCGCGGTCCAGGCGCACGAGCGCGAAGACGACCGCGACGAAGCTCGCGGCGTTCACCAGGAAGCACGGGCCGATCCCGACGGTGGCGATCAGCGTCCCGGCGACGGCCGGCCCGACCGCCCGCGCCGTGTTCACGACGATCTGGTTGAGGCTCACCGCGTTGCCGAGCAGCTGCGGCCCGACGACCTCGGAGGGGAAGGCCTGCTGCGCCGGGCTCGCGACCGAGCGCACGAGGCCGAGCGCGAAGGCGAGCACGAACACCATCCACAGCTGCACGGCGCCCGTGATCGTCAGCAGCCCGAGGACCAGCGCGAGCGTCCCCATCGTGACCTGCGCGGCGATGAGGATCCGCCGCTTGTCGAAGCGGTCGGCGATGAGGCCGCCGTACGCACCGAAGACGAGGACCGGCAGCAGCTGGACGGCGACGACGAGGCCGAGCACGGTTCCCGAGTGGCTGAGCTCCAGCACGAGCCAGCTCTGGGCGATCGCCTGCATCCAGGTGCCGACGAGCGAGACCGCCTGGCCGGCGATGTAGCGGCGGTAGTTGGGGACTGCGAGCGCGGCGAACGTGGCGCCGCCGCCACCGCTCATGCCGGCCGGCGCAGCGCCACGACGCGCAGCCGCGCGACCTCGCCGGCGACGAGCCACGGTCGATGAGGTGATGCCGGCCTGCCGATGCGCACACGCTATCGACGCCCGGACCGCCCGATCCTGGGTTCAGCGTGCGATGGCGAGCGTCGCGTTTGCCATGCTGCTGCGGTGGTGCGGCTCGCGGCAGCCTCGACGTTCGTCCCGCCCGCGCGGCACCTGCTGCGCGCCAAGGACCTCGCCGATGCGCGGTACGCCGAGCCGCTCGGCGTGGACGACCTCGCCCGCGCCGCGGGCCTGTCGCGAGCGCACTTCAGCCGCGAGTTTCGCCGCGCGTTCGGCGAGTCGCCCCACGCCTACCTGCTGACGCGGCGCCTCGAACGCGCCGCGGCGCTCCTGCGCACGACCGACCGCTCGGTCGCCGACATCTGCGTCTCGGTGGGCCTGCAGAGCGTCGGCTCGTTCACCTCGAGCTTCACGCGCACCTACGAGATGTCGCCGACCGCGTACCGGACGAGGTTTCCGCCCGCCGCCGCCCATGCCCTCGTTCCCGCCTGCATGGTGCGCGCCTACGGGCGCCCGCAACGCCGCACGTTTCGAGAAGACAGCGGCGCTGAGCAGGTCTAGCGTCTCGCGCACGCTTCCGGACCACGACGCAGGAGGACACGATGATGAGGATCGCCAACGCCCAGCTGTGGGTGCACGACCAGGACGAGGCGCTTGCCTTCTACACCCAGAAGCTCGGCATGGAGGTGCGCGCCGACGTGACGCTCGCCGAGCTGGGGAACTTCCGCTGGCTCACGGTCGGACCGGCCGGCCAGGACGATTCTCGATCGTGCTGATGGCCATTCCCGGCCCGCCGATGTTCGACGAGGAGACCGCCGAGCAGGTGCGGACGCTCATGGCGAAGGGATTCGCCGGCACGGTCTTCCTCACGACCGACGACTGCCAGGCCAGCTACGAGGAGCTCAAGGCCCGCGGCGTCGAGTTCAGCGAGGCGCCCGAGGAGCGGCCCTACGGCATCGACTCGGGCTTCCGTGACCCGTCGGGCAACAGCTTCCGCCTGACCCAGGTGCGGGAGATGACGGCGGCCTGAGGGAAGGAATCCACCCGGTCAGGCGTCTTCGTGTCGAGGAATGCCCTTCCCGACATGGAGGTATGGATCGTTGTTTGCATCACGCAGTCGTCGCACGGCCGCCGCCGGCGGCGCCGCGATCATGCTCGCGGTTGCCGTACCCGCGTTCGCGGCGAGCACGGTCAACGAGAAGCTCAGCGAGTACAAGATCTCGGGTGGCTCCAGCGCCAAGGCCGGCACCGTCACGTTCAAGGTCAAAGAACGTCGGCGAGTTCCCGCACGAGCTCGTCGTCATCAAGACCAAGACGAAGGCCGCGAAGCTCAAGACCACCAGGACGACAAGGCCGTCGAGACCGGCAGCGTCGGCGAGGTCGAGGTCGCGAGCGGCAAGACGAAGTCGCTCAAGCTCAAGCTCAAGAAGGGCCACTACGCGCTCATCTGCAACATCGGTGACCACTACAGCGAGGGCATGCACAAGGACTTCACCGTCAAGTAGCGCCTGATGCAGGCGGGCGGCGCCCCGACCGTGCCGCTCGCCTGTCGTCGCTCTCCTGCGCCGGCCGCGGCTACGCGGCGGGCTCGCCGGACAGCGCGGCCTCGGGCACGACGTAGTAGCGCCGCCCGACGGGCTTGGGCACGGCGGTCGTCCCGCGCCGCGTTCCGGCGACGGGGATCGTCCGGTCCTCCTGGCCGCCCACGGACTCGACCCATGCGAGCACCTCCGCCAGGTCGGCGCCGGCCTCGACGATCTTGTCCTCCATGATCACGACGTTGCCCGGCGGCGCCCAGATGAAGGGCTGCGGCGGGATGCCGGCGAGCAGTGTGCGGATCGGATCCTCGGTGGTGGCCATCGGGCGTCAGTGTAGTGGGGTCAGAACTGCGTGAGCGAGAGCGTGTTGCCGTCGGGGTCCTTGAACCACGCGACCTTCGCCCCGCCCGGCGCCTGCCACACGCCGAGCTCGTCCTGCTCGACGCCCTCGAAGCGCTCGAAGACGACGCCGCGCGCGCTCAGCCCGGCGACCGTGGCGCGATGTCCTCGACGCTCCAGCCGATGAGCGTGAACGGAAACGGCGTCAGCTGCTCGACGGTGACGACGCGCAGCAGCACCCCGTTGGCGCGAAACGCGCAGGCGAACGGGCTCTCGCCCTCCATCGGCAGCCCGAGCACCGACTGGTAGAACGGCCGCGCCTTGCTCATGTCCTTCGTCGGGACGAACCCCATGAAGTCGGCGGTGGCGAGCGACATCGCCGGCGCCCGCGCGCCCTCGAGCTCGCGGTCGGGGACGATGTAGTACATGAGGTCGAGCTCGGTCGCGTCCGGTGGCGCGAACATCGGCGGCAGGCGCTTGGGCCAGCCGAGCACGCCGCGCACCCAGGCCTCGACCTCGGCCGGGTCGGCGCCGCCCTCGTGCACCGGGGCGGCCGGGATCGCCGACATGTTCGGCGGCACGGGGATCGGCAGCTCGGCCGGCACCGCGACCGACGCCAGCAGCCTGCGGATCTCCTCGCCGTCCATCGCTACTGGGACTGCGACTTGCCGGGCTCCCACAGCGGCTCGGCACCGCCGTTGGCCCCGCGGCTGAGGATGAAGAGCAGGTCCGAGAGCCGGTTGAGATAGCGCACGACCTCGGGATTGGAGTCCTCGACGAGCAGCGCGCGGCGCTCGGCCCGGCGGCAGACGGTGCGGCAGACGTGCAGGTGCGACGCCGCCGGCGTCCCGCCGGGCAGGACGAAGGACTTCAGCGGCGCGAGCGTCGCGTTGACCTCGTCGCAGGCGCCCTCCAGCCAGGTCACCTGATCGGCGCTGACGCGCAGGCGCTCGCGATCGCCGCCGTGCGGCACGGCGAGGTCGGCGCCGACGTCGAAGAGGTCGTTCTGCACGCGGCGCAGCCACGGCGCGTACTGCTCGGGCAGGTCCGCCACAGCGAGCGTGACGCCGATCTGGGCGTTGAGCTCGTCGACGTCGCCGTAGGCCTCGATCCGCGGGTGCGTCTTGGGCACCCGGCTCATGTCCCCGAGGTGCGTCTCACCGCCGTCGCCGAGCTTCGTGTAGATGCGTGTGAGGTTGACGGTCATGGTGCTCTCCAACGCTACAGTGGCCCGCGCGATGGCGCCCCGACCAGCCCGCACGCTCGTGCTCGTCCTGGTCCTCGCGGCGCTCGCCGGCTGCGGGTCTGTCGCGCAGCACCGGCAGCGAGGAGATGGCGCTCACCGTCACCCGCGACTACGGGCGCACGGACTTCATCGCGCTCAGGCACGAGCGCGTACCGCCGCCCGGCGGCCTCGCGCGGATCTTCCAGCGCTACGCGAACACCCGCGACACGCAGAGCCTCTTCGTCAACGGGATCCTCGCCGCCGAGCCGGCCGCGCAGCTCGAGGTCCACGGCGGCGACCGGGTCTGGCTCGACCAGCACGACGCGGGCGCCGCGGCGCAGGTCCCGGCCGTGGTGGGGTCCTATCCCGAGCCGTTCCTGCACGGCAGCGAGGGCAAGCGCCTGCCGGTGCGCGTCGAATGCGACAACCCGCGCGCCGGCGCCTGCGCCGCGGTCGCCGACAAGCTCGTGAAGCTCGGCGTCGTCGCGGGGCGCAGCATCGTCAGCCGCAGCGCCGCCGACGAGACGGTGCGGATCCTCGTCGGACCCTGGAAGCGCCTGCGCGGCCGCGACCTCGAGTCCGACAGCATCGACGCGGGCCCGCGCTCGAGCGGCGTCTACGCCCGCTTCGACGCCGCCGGCGACCGCCTCGCGGTGCTGAACCCGGCCGGCAAGGTCGCCAAGACGCTCGGCGCGGGCACCGGGCTGATCGCCGCGACGCGCGAGAAGGACCGCCAGCCGGTCTGGTTCGTGACCGGAACCGACGACGCCGGCGTCGCCTCGGCCGCGCGGGCACTGGACGAATCGGTGCTCGGCGACCATTTCGCGCTCGCGATCTCCGACGACCTCCCGGTCGCCGTCCCGCAGCCGTGACCCGAGGCTGAAACGCCGAGTCGGATATGTTCTCCGCCGCATGAAGGTCGGTGTGCCCAAGGAGACTGCTGAGGGCGAGACGCGTGTCGCGCTCGTGCCTGAGATCGTGCGCAAGCTCGCGGCGAAGGAGTTCGAGGTCGCCGTCGAGTCCGGCGCCGGCGAGGGCTCGATGCTCGCCGATGCCCTCTACGAGGACGCCGGCGCCACGATCTCCGACGACGTCTGGACCGCCGACGTCGTCGTCAAGGTCGCCGCGCCGTCCGCCGAGGAGATCGCCAAGCTCGGCAAGGACACCGTCCTCATCGGCTTCCTCGGCCCGCTCTCCAACCCGAAGACGACGCAGGCGCTCGCCGACGCGGGCGCGACCTCCTTCGCGATGGAGGCGATCCCGCGGATCTCGCGCGCGCAGTCGATGGACGCGCTCTCCTCGCAGTCAAACGTCGCGGGCTACAAGTCGGTCCTCGTCGCGACGGATCACCTCGGCCGCTTCATGCCGATGATGATGACCGCCGCCGGGACGGTCCCGCCGGCGAAGGTGCTCGTGCTCGGCGCGGGCGTCGCGGGGCTGCAGGCGATCGCCACGGCGCGCCGGCTCGGCGCCCAGGTCACCGGCTACGACGTGCGCGCCGCCGTCGCCGAGCAGGTCCAGTCGCTCGGCGCGCAGTTCCTCGAGCTCGAGGCGGGCAAGGGCGCCGAGGGCGAGGGCGGCTACGCCCGCGAGCTGACCGACGAGGAGAAGAAGGCCCAGCAGCAGGAGCTCGCCGACAAGATCGCGACCTTCGACGTCGTCATCACGACGGCGCTCGTGCCCGGGCGGCCGGCGCCGCGGCTCGTGACCGCCGAGAGCGTCGAGAAGATGAAGGCCGGCAGCGTCATCGTCGACCTCGCGGGGGAGACGGGCGGCAACTGCGAGCTGACCGAGCCCGGCAAGACCGTCGTCAAGCACGACGTCACGATCGTCTCGCCGCTGAACCTGCCCGCCTCGATGGCCGAGCACTCGTCGGCGCTGTACGCGCGCAACGTCCAGTCGCTGCTGGAGCTGCTCGTCGGCGAGGACGGCGCGCTGGAGCTGAACTTCGACGACGAGATCATCGCCGGGGCGTGCATCACGCGCGACGGGGAGATCGTCCACGCGGCCGCGAAGAAGACCGTCGAGTGCCGCCCGCGCCGAGGCTCCGGCGGAATAGGAGGGACAGCCCGTGCATACCCACGCCCTCATCCTCGCCGCGGCGGAGGCCACGAAGTCGCCCGTCGCAGGTGCTCACGAACATCGCGATCCTCGTCCTCGCCGCGTTCGTCGGCTTCCAGGTCATCTCGAAGGTCCCGAACACGCTGCACACGCCGCTCATGTCGGGCACGAACGCGATCCACGGCATCGTCCTGCTCGGCGGCCTCGTCGCGATCAACCACGCCGAGGGCTTCCTGAACAAGTTCATCCTCGTCATCGCGATCGCGTTCGGCACGATCAACGTCGTCGGCGGCTTCCTCGTGACCGACCGCATGCTGAGCATGTTCAAGAAGAAGCCCGAGCCGGTGGCGGACGCCGAGGACGCCTCGTCGTGACCGCGACCGCCTTCTTCCAGGAGGTCGACTTCATCGCGGCGTGCTACATCGTCGCGTTCTCGCTGTTCATCACGGGCCTGGCGAAGCTCACGAGCCCGACGACGGCGGTCCAGGGCAACAAGATCGCCGCCTTCGGCATGCTCATCGCCGTCGTGGCGACGCTGCTGGAGCCCGGTCTCGACGGCACGGACTTCCTGCTCATCGCGATCGGCCTGATCATCGGCACGGTCGTCGGCGTCCCCGCGGCGCGCAACGTGAAGATGACCGCGATGCCGCAGATGGTCGCGCTGTTCAACGGCGTCGGCGGCGGCGCGGTCGCGCTCATCGCGTGGGCGGAGTTCCGCCAGCGCGGCGGCGACCTCAGCGAGGACCTCGCCGTCGGCATCCCGCTCGTCTTCGCGGCGATCATCGGCTCGATCTCCTTCTGGGGCTCGAACATCGCGTTCGGCAAGCTGCAGGGCCTGATCTCCGGCAGCCCGGTGAAGATCCCCGCCGGCCTCTTCGTGAACATCGCGCTGCTCGCGACCGCGGTCGGGCTCCGGCATCGCGATCCTGCTCGGCTCGACGAGCGAGGGGCTGTTCGTGCTCATCCTCGTCGCGGCCGCCGTGCTCGGCAACCTCTCGGTGCTGCCGATCGGCGGCGCCGACATGCCCGTCGTCATCTCGACCCTGAACGCCTTCACGGGCCTCAGCGCCGCGGCCGCCGGCATCGCGCTGGGCAACTACGCGCTCATCGTCGCGGGCATGATCGTCGGCGCCTCGGGCACGATCCTCACCGACCAGATGGCCAAGGCGATGAACCGCTCGATCGGCTCGGTGCTGCTCGGCGGCTTCGGCGGCGAGGCGCCCGCGGTCGAGGGCGGCGGCGGCGAGACCGGCGGGACCGTGCGCTCGACGAGCGCCGCCGACGTCGCGATCCTGCTCGCCTACGCCCGCCAGGTCGTCGTCGTGCCCGGCTACGGCATGGCCGTCGCGCAGGCGCAGCACGCGGTGCGCGAGATGGAAAAGGCCCTGGAGAAGAAGGGGATCGAGGTCAAGTACGCGATCCACCCCGTCGCGGGCCGCATGCCGGGCCACATGAACGTCCTGCTCGCCGAGGCCGACGTGCCCTACGACCTGCTCAAGGAGATGGACGACATCAACCCCGAGTTCGGCCGCACCGACGTCTCGCTCGTCATCGGCGCCAACGACGTCACGAACCCCGACGCGCGCCTGAAGGCCGACTCGCCGATCTACGGCATGCCGATCCTCAACGTCGACGAGTCCAAGCAGGTCATCGTCCTCAAGCGCTCGATGGCCTCGGGCTTCGCGGGGATCGAGAACCCGCTCTTCTACAACGAGAAGACGCAGATGCTCTTCGGCGACGCCAAGGCGAGCGTCGCGGAGATCACGTCCGAGCTCGGCAACATCTGACGCCCGGCCTCGGGAACGGCAGACGGCCCGCGGCCCGCGCATCGCCTGTTCGGCTGCGCGCGTGCCCGGCGGGCCATCGACCTTCCGTCTCATCTGCCGGCTATCTGGGGATGCTCAGCCGCGCGTTGTCGGAATCCTGGTTCCTGAAGACGTCGACCGCGATCGTGCCGACGGACATCGCGGCGTTCGCCGACCCGCCGAGCGCACGCTGCGCCGCGCGCGACAGGCGGACCGTGACGATGAGCTTGCCGGCCTTGCGGTAGGCGAGCGTCATCCGCGGGACCCTGATGAGCGCGCGCGAGTGCTTGGCGGCCTTGCGGCCTTCTTGCCCTTCTTCGCCTTCACCGCGACGCCCGGGCGGACGTTGCCGCCGACGGCGACGATGCCGGGCTCGTTGGACTTGACCTCGAGCTTCATCGTGCCCGTCGAGCCGATGTCCCGCAGGCGGGAGATGACCTTGACCGTCGTGCGCGGGGCGCTCGTGTCGAGGACGGCGCCGCCGGGGCCGGGCTGGGCGCCGGAGAGGACGATGACGCCGCCCGAGTTGCCGGTGCCGGGCGTGCCGGGCGCGGCGGTGCTGTTCTTCAGCAGCGTGCCGAGCAGCGTGTCGAGGACGCCGGTGGGAAGGAGGCCGTTCGAGCCGCCGAGGACGCCGCCGAGCGTCTGATCGACGACGCCGACCACGGTGTCCTGGACGCCGCCGACGACGCCGCCGACGACTGCCGGTGACGGCCGTGACGACGCCGCCGAGACCCGGGATGAGGCTGCCGAGCGTCGCGCCCGTGTTCGTGATGATCGTCCCGAGGTTCGGCAGCAGGCCGCCGAGCAGGCCTCCTGAGGCCGCGACGACGGTGATGCCGGCCCCGCCACGCGGCGAGGCTTGTGCGGGCGCTGCTCCGACGGCGGTACCGGCGGTCAGCGCCCCGATGGTGAGGAAGGCCGCGGTTGCGCGGCGGGAGCGGGTGAGAAGCATGTGGCGGGTTTTCGGCAGATAGGCGAGGGTTGCTTGAACGCTCATGAGCCTTTGCCAGACTGAAATCCGATGATCGGCCGTCCCGATGCCCTCGTGGCCCTCGCAGACGAGCAGTTCGACGTCGTCGTCGTCGGCGGTGGGATCACAGGAGCGGGCGTCGCGCTGGACGCCGCGACACGCGGCTACAGCGTCGCGCTCGTCGAGCGCGCGGACTTCGCGGCGGGCACGTCCAGCCGTTCCTCCAAGCTCGTCCACGGCGGCCTGCGCTACCTGCAGAACTTCGATCTCGGCCTCGTCCGCGAGGCGCTGCTGGAGCGCCAGCTCATGGTCGCGCTGGCGCCCCACCTGGTCCATCCGCTGCCGCTCGTCGTCGCCGCGTTCGACGGCGCGCGGCCCGATCGGCTCATCGGCGTCGGCCTGAACCTCTATGACGTCATGGCGGTCGAGCGGCTGCGCGGGCGCTCGCGGCTGCCGCGCGCGCGCCGCGGGCGCCCGGCGACGGACCTCGGCGAGCGACTTCTCGGAGTGGAGCCCCGAGCGCCACCGCGTGATCTCCGGCGACGAGGTGCTCGAGCTCATCCCCGCGCTCGCCGAGCGGGCTCCGACGTCCGGCTACCTGTTCTACGACTGCCAGACCGATGACGCGCGGCTCGTGCTGACGGTGCTCGGGGAGGCGGAGCGCTTCGGGGCGGTCTGCGCGAACCGCCTGGACGTCACCGAGCTCGTGCGCGACGACGCCGGCCGCGCCGCCGGCGTGCGGGTGCGCGATGCGGTCAGCGGCGACGAGCTCGTCGTACGAGCGTCCAACGTCGTCAACGCGACGGGCGTGTGGGCCGATCGGCTGCGCCCGGACGAGCTCCACGACGAGGCCGAGGTCCCCCGGATCCGCCCGAGCCGCGGGACCCACATCACGCTGCGCCACGAGGACCTGCCGCTCACCGGCGGCGGCGCGATCGTGCCGGCCGGCGGCGGACGCTCGATCTTCGCCCTGCCGTGGCTCGGCCGCACGCTGCTGGGCACGACGGACAACGACTACGAGGGCGAGCTGAACGGACCACCACGTGGCGCCGGCCGAGGAGGACATCGCGTACCTGCTCGACGCGACGAACGCGTACTTCGGCACGGCGCTGCGCTCCCGCCGACCTGACGGGCGCCTATGCCGGAGTGCGGCCGCTCATCACGAGCGGCGACCCGAAGAAGTCCGTCGACATCTCGCGCAAGGCCGAGCTCTACGAGACGTCGAGCGGCATGGTCACGATCACGGGCGGCAAGCTCACGACCTGGCGGCGGATGGCGAAGATGACCGTCGACCGGCTCGTCGAGCGCGAGGCGCGCGACGCGCCGTGCCGCACGCACCAGGTCCCGCTCGGCGCGCCGGTCGGCGTCGAGGAGCTGCCGCGCGTCGACGGCGTCCCCGACGCGGCGTACGCGGCGCTCGCCGGCCGCTACGGCCACGCCGCCCACGACGTGCTGGCCGTCGCGCGCGAGCGCGACGAGCTGGCCGCGCCGATCGTCTCCGGACTGCCCGACCTGCTCGCCGAGGTGGCGTTCGCGGTCCGCCGCGAGCAGGCCCGGTCGATCGGCGACGTCCTGCTGCGGCGCACCCGCCTGGGCCTGCTCGCGGGCCGCGACCTGGGCGCGGACGGGCCCGTCGTGGAGCGCGTCGCGGCGACGCTCGCGGCCGAGCTGGACTGGGACGAGAAGGAGCTCGCCGGGCAGCGCGAGGCCTGGGCCGCGGAGGCCCGCGCCGAAGGCGTCGTGGGCAGCGCGTAACTTTGCGCGTCCCCGCTGGTTGCAACGCGTCGATGCGCCGTCCTCTTCTCCTCACATCCCTGCTCGCCCTCCTGGCCGCGCTCGCGGCCGCGCCGGCGCACGCCGCCTTCTTCCTCGGCGACGCGATCGACGGTCCCAGCCCGGACATCCGCTCCCTCGGCGACGTCGACCTCGCGCGCGACAGCACGGGCGCCCTGGCCTACGTCCGGCAGGTCGACGGCGTCGACCACGTGTTCGTGTCGCGCTTCGAGGGCGGCGTCTTCACGGCGCCCGAGCGGATCGACGGGCCGCTGCCGACGGCGAGCTCTCAGCCCGTGGTGGGGGCCTCCGACGGCGGCCGCCTCGTCGTCGTGTTCGTCAGCGGCGGGATCGTGCAGGGCGTCGTGCGACCCGCCGGCGGGGCCTGGTCGGCGCCCGTCGCGCTCGGCGCGGGGGCCGATCCGTCCGTCGACCTGTCGATCAACGGGACGGCGTTTGCCTCCTTCACCGCGGCCAGCGACGTGCGCATCGCACGCCTGGATCGCCGCACGAACACCTGGGAGGTCATCGCGCAGCCCGCCGACGCCAACCCGGCGCAGGCGGCGGGCGTCGGCACCGGGCGCTCGCGCGTGGCGATCTCCGCCGACGGCATCGGCATCGTGACCTGGGGTGAGGGCGGCCACGTCTACGCGCGCAAGATGTTCGCCGGCGCGCTCTCCGACGCGCCCCAGGACCTCACGCCCGCGCCCGCGGACTTCGGCGGGCGCGTGCCGGTGCTCTCCGACCTGCCCGACATCGACGCAGAGGACGACTCGAGCTACGCCTGGGTCGTCTTTCGCCAGCGCTTCGCCGACGGCGGCACGCGGATCCTCGCGCGCCGCCAGCGCGGCACGGCCTTCGACCCGCCGGTGGCGATCGACGAGAACGGCGGCGAGGCCGTCGGCGCGCCGCGGATCGACCTCAATGGGCGCGGCGTCGGCCTGGCGATGACGACCGGCGCGGTCAGCGGCCAGCCGATGGCGGCGATCCTCGAGCGCGATCAGTTCGGCGCCGGCAGCCGCTTCTTCGTTCCCAGCATCGCGGCGCCCGCGGTCGTGCCGGCGATCTCGGAGAACAACAGCGGGCTCCTGGGCGCCGTGCTCGGCCCGCCCGGCGTGGCGCCGTACGTCGGCGTGCGCGCGATCGACGACGCGAAGCCCGGCGCCGAGCAGGTGCTCTCGCGGCCGGAGCTCGGCGCGGTGGTGCCGGAGCTCGGCTTCGACGTCGCCGCCGACCGCGCGAGCGGCGTCGTCGTCGCCTGGGTGCAGGGCGGCGTCCAGGACCGCAAGATCGTCGCGGGCTACCTCGACCGCCCGCCGGGCACATTTGCCGGCTACACGTCGCAGCGCTGCTGCCGGGGCGCGCAGCCGCGGCTGAGCTGGCAGGCGTCGTTCAACCTCTGGGGTCCGGTCCGCTACGTCGTCACGATCGACGGAACGCCCGCCGGGGAGACGACCGACACGTCGCTGACGCTGCCGGCGCCGCTCACCGGGCCGACGCACGAGTGGCAGGTGCAGGCGGTCGACGTGCGCGGGCAGACGAAGCGCACGCGCACGCGGCGCCTGCGGATCGATGACCTCGCCCCGCGGATCAGCGTCGGCTACAAGCGCGCGCGGCGCGTCGTGCGGCTGTCCGTGCGCGCCCGCGACCCCGATCCGAGTGGCCACCGCGCGTCGGGCATGGCATCGATCGCCGTGTCGTGGGGCGACCGGACGAAGGCCGCGCTCGGGACGTTCGCGGTCCGCGCACGCCATCGCTACCCGGGCAAGGGAACGTACACGCTCGAGATCGTCGCGAGGGACAGGGCGGGCAACCGGCGCAGCGACCGGCGCACGGTGCGGATCGGCTGATGCGCCGCCACACCGTCGCCGCCGCGGGTCGCGCGCTCGCGCTCGGCGAGCGGCCGTGGCTGATGGGCATCGTCAACGCCTCGCCCGACTCGTTCTCGGACGCGGGCGCCTATCCCGACCTGGACGCGCGCGTGGCGCTGGCGGGCGAGCTGCTGGAGGCCGGCGCGGACATCATCGACGTCGGCGGCGAGTCCGGGATCACGCTGCGGCCCCCGGTCGCGGTACAGGAGGAGATCGAGCGCGTCGTCCCGCTCGTCCGGCGACTCGTCTCCGAGCTCGATGCGACCGTCTCGGTCGACACGTACAAGCCGCCGGTCGCCGAGGCGGCGATCGCCGCGGGCGCGGTGATCGTCAACGACGTCAGCGGCCTGCGCGATCCCGCCCTCGCGGACGTCTGCGCACGGACCGGCGCGGCGCTCGTGCTGATGCACACGCGCGCTGCGCCCAAGCAGCGCCTGCAGGACCCCGAGCTCTACGGCGACGTCGTCGCCGACGTCATCGGCTTCCTCGCCGAGCGGATCGACTGCGCGCGTGCGCGCGGCGTGCGCGACGAGCAGCTGATCCTCGATCCCGGACCCGACTTCGCCAAGACGCCCGCCCAGACGATCGCGCTGCTGGCGCGCCTCGAGGAGCTGCACGCGCTCGGCCGCCCGCTGCTGCTGGCCGTGTCGCGCAAGGACTTCGTCGGTGCCCTGACGGGTCGCAAGCCGGGCGAGCGGCTCGCCGGCACGCTTGCGGCGATCGGCCACGGCGTCGACGCGGGAGCGCACATCCTGCGCGTCCACGACGTCGCTGCGGCGGCGGATTTCCTCGCCGTGCGCGCGGCGCTGCGAGGCGAGGCCGAGGTCGATTCGCGGCTCGCGCTCGACGATGCGATCCGCCACGCGCGCTAACGTCTGGCGCGAAACGAGTCGCCGGCCGCTGTCCAACGCGGCCGGACGCCTACCGACTACTGATAGGAGGACACACATGTCCGTCATCTCCCGCTCCGCCCTGGAATCCAGCTCACTGGCCGACCTGCACGAGATCGCATCCGAGCTCGGACTGGACGGCTACCGCCGTCTGCGCAAGGCCGATCTCGTCGCCGCGATCGTCGATCGCCAGGGGACGAACGGCGACGCGCCGGCCGATGCGGACGCCGACGCAGAGGCCGTGGGCGAGGCCGGCGTCGACACCGACGCCGACGCCGACACCGACACCGACGACAAGCCCGCACGCCGCTCGCGCCGCGGTGGCCGCGGCCGCAGCCGCGCGCGTGACCGCGACCCGGGCGACATCGAGGTCGGCGAGGACAACGGCGACGCGGATGCGGCGCCGGCGCCGGCGCCGGCGCGCTCGCGCGGTGGCCGCGACCGCGGCGGCCGCGATCGGGACCGCGAAGGAGGCCGCGACCGCGACGCCGATCGCGATCGCGACAGCTCGCCGGCGGAGGACCGCGTCGCGACGGGGACCGTCGAGCTGCTTCCCAACGGCTCGGGCTTCGTGCGCGTCTCGCCGCCCGAGCCCTCCGACGACGACGTCTACATCTCGGCCGCCCAGGTGCGCCGCTGCGAGCTCGTCACCGGCGACGAGGTGTCCGGGCCCGTGCGCTCCCCGCGCCGCTCCGAGCGCTACCCGTCGCTCATCCGCGTCGACACGATCAACGGCCGCGCCGCCGACGAGGTCGCGGAAGGGACGAAGTACGACGACCTGCCGTGCACGTGGGCCGGCGAGCGCCTCGCGCTCGACGACGAGGATCCGACGCTGAAGGCGATCGAGTGGCTGACCCCGTTCGGCCGCGGCTCGCGCGTCGTCATCACCGGCGGTCCCCGGGCGGGCAAGACCGAGGCGCTGCGCCGCCTCGCCGGCGCCCTCGCGCGCCAAGATGAGCTCGAGTGCAGCGTCGTGCTCGCCTGCGTGCGCCCGGAGGAGATCGGCGACTGGAAGGCCGGCGCATTGCAACCCACCGTCGAGCTCGGCCTCGGTGCGGCGCCCGACACGCACGGCCAGGCGATCGAGCGCGTGATCGAGACGGGCCGCCGAGTCGCAGCCCGCGGCGGTCACGCCGTCGTCCTCATCGACACGCTCGAGCACCTTCCGTCGCCCGTCGCACGCCGGGTGCTGGCGGCGGCGCGCAACATCGTCGACGGCGGGTCGCTGACGATCGTCGCGACCGCGAACGAGCCGGTCGGCGGCGAGACGACGGTCATCGCGCTGGACGCCGCGCTCACCGCGGCCGGGCGCATCCCGGCGCTCGACCTCCCGGCCAGCGGGACGATCCGCTCCGAGCTGCTCGTGGGGGAGAAGGGCGCCGAGGCGATCGCCGAGGCGCGCGCGGCCGCGATCGGCTGACGGAGCCTCGCCCGGACCGGCCTTTACGCTCCGAGCTCCTCGAAGTCCATCTGGCCCGTCGGCGGGCGCCCCTCGCGGCGCGCGCCGCTGCGGGCCCAGTGGTCGGTGATCTCGCTCGCCTTGACGTGCCGGTAGCTGATCCCGCGCTCGATCGGGGCGACCTCGAAGCCGCCGCCGACCGCGAGGCCGCGCACCTTCGCGTGGAAGATCCGCCCGTGCTTCGTGACGAGAATGATGTCGCCGGGCTGGACCGAGCGAGTGCGCATCGGGCAGGTAATGCTGACGCAGCGGCCGGACGGCGTCAGCGCGGCACGTACGCGACCCGATCCCAGGAGGGCTCGGGAGACAGCTCGATCGCCTCGCCATCGCGATCGGGCTGGATGTAGCCGAACGTCTGCGTCTCGGGGCAGAACGCGATGTCCAGCTCGCCCTCCTTGACGCGCTGATCCAGCCACGCGGAGCGGAACACGAGGCGCCGCAGCCAGTGCACGAGCGAGCGGTCCGAGGGGCCGCAGAGCTCCGGCCAGCAGTCGTTGACGTGCTCGCCGAGGGCAGACGCGGGCGCCTGGATCTCGCCGTTGACGGCGAGGTTGACGAGATCGTCGAGCTCGTTCGTGCCGAGGCGTCCGTGGACGAATCCGAGCTTCAGGGCAGCCTGCTCACAGCGCTCGCTGAAGTCGCGTTCGTTGAAGGTGAAGCGCAGCTCCCCATACTCGAGAACGAAGTCCTCCCCCGAGTCATAGTTGCCGCGTCGTTGGGTCTCGTCCATGACGCGTCGGCATCCTAGGCAGGACTCCTGCTCGCGAGAGCAGGTGCATGCGAACTTGCACTCGATCGCGCATTTAGCGGCCTTCGGGGGGCGCTGATCGGCCCCGCACGCTCCACTGCGGCCATCTCGATCCAGTCGCGCTCTCCTCCCGGACGAAGCGCGACGTCCGCATCTTGGGGGGTGTGGGGCCTTACGGTCCCACAGCGCTCGAAAGGCCCCACACCCCTGCGCCCAAGTGGGCAATCCTGGCCCCCGGGGCGAATCATGGCCTGCCGGGGCCTCATACGGATATGACGAACGACGACGCCTCCACGATCCTCGTCGTCGAGGACGACGATGCCACGCGCACGTTCCTCGCCGACAACCTCACCGCCGACGGCTATGACCTGCTCGTCGCCGATTGCGCCGCGGTCGGGCTGAGCCTGATCGAGCGCAAGTTCCCCGACATCGCCCTCGTCGACGTCGGCCTGCCCGACGGCAGCGGCTTCGAGCTGCTGCGCCGCGTGCGCGGCGCCGACGGCGTCGCGAGCCGGATGAACCCCGACATGCCGCTCATGGTCATCAGCGGGCGCGCGACGGAGCTCGACCGCCTCCGGGGCTTCGACCGCGGCGCCGACGACTACGTCTGCAAGCCGTTCTCCTACCCGGAGCTGCGCAGCCGCATCGCAGCGCTGCTGCGCCGCGCCGACCACCGGCCCTCGCACGCCCGCCTGCGCGCCGGCCCGCTGGAGGTCGACCCGCCGTCGCGCGAGGTTCGCCTGCACGGCGACCGCGTCGCGCTGTCGCAGAAGGAATTCGCGCTGCTGCGCACGCTCGTCTCCGACCCGACACGGGTTTTCACGAAGGACGAACTGCTGCGCTCGATCTGGGGCTACCGAGCGCGCGGTTCGACGAGGACGCTGGACTCCCACGCGTGCCGCCTGCGCCACAAGCTCGCCACCCACGGCGACCGGTACGTGGTCAACGTGTGGGGCGTGGGGTACCGGCTGGTGGATGCGCCGATGGCGGGGATGGCAGCCGACGACGAGCGGTTGACGGCGTGAGGGTGTCGACTCCGAGCGGCCTCCCACCACGAGAGGTGCGGGTGATGCGCCGCCGGTCTGAATGTCCAGAGCGGCCGGCCGGCTCGAAGTAGGCGAATACGGCGCAGTCAACGGCCGCGACGTACAGGCGGCATCGGGGCGGTAATCCGTGCCGTGCGTAATCCGCCCGTAGCAGCGATCAATCTCCTTACGCGTCGCCGGGCGCGCGTAGCTCGCAGCCGCGTCCGAACGCCCGGTCGCTGAGGACGCGTACGGCGCGTATGAGCGCGGCGCGCTGCGCCTGCTCGTGCGGTTGCAGTTGGCGACGGTTCGCCCAGCGCGTGAGCTGCCGCCGTGCCGCGAACGTGAGCGCCGCGATCTCGTCGCCGGATAGGCGACGCGGCCGATCGCTCATCGCACGGGCTCGCGTAGTCCGAACTCGACTTCGCCCAGATCGCCGCGGCGTACCTGTGGTGGTTCGATCCGGCCGACGATCCGTTCGCGTCCGTTCAGTGGATCGTCGATGACGACGACGATCGGCTCGATGCGCTCGGCGGCACGTCGCGCGGCAGCGCCACGGCGACGCGTCAGATCAGCAAGCTCGGCGCGCAGATCAGGGTGCAGCCGATCGAGGAATCGCGCGGCGACGTAGCGGCGTTCGTGTGGCGCGAGGCCGAGGCGCTCGTCACGCCTGAACGTGACGTGCACCCGTGTGCAGACAAGCAAGCCGTCGCGATATGCCCGTCCCCATGCGTAGCGCTTTTCGAAGATGGTCACCGCGCGAGCGTTCCATGCAACTTTCATCAGTTCAAGTACATGCAACCCGAAAAGTCGCATATTTTAGTATCGTGCATGCGTCCATCCACGAACGAAATCGTGAAACGCCGGACCACCAAGGAGTCGAGAACCAATGGAGAGCGCAGAGGACGCCGAACCGCCAGCATCGACGCGGATGCTGCGAGTCGGGATCGACCGCGCAACGATGCGCGGACGATGGCTCGGGACGCGACTGGGCGCGCATCGCCGGGCCGCGGGCCTGAAAGGCGCCGAGGTCGCCAAGCGCGTGGGTCGCACCGCCGGCACGATCAGCAAGTGGGAGAGCGGCGACGTCATCCCCGGGCCGAGCGAGATCTATTACATGCTCGACATCTACGGCGTCGGCGACGACGAGCGCGAGCGACTCATGCGACACGCCGAGGAAGCCCGGCAGCCGGGGCTCTCGGAGGTCGACGTGGCCGAGGTCGTCGCCGACCATCTGTGGCTAGAGAGCCGGGCGTGGAGGATCGAGACGTTTCGCAGCAACTCGGTGCACGGGCTGCTGCAGACCAGCGACTATGCCCGAGAGGTACTCATGGCCGCCTACCCCACCCGGGCGCCGGAGAGCGTCGAAGGCCCCGTCGCCGCGCGCGAGGCCCGCCAGCGCCGGCTGCACGACGAGCCGCCGCTGCAGCTCTCAGCGATCCTCGACGAGGCCGTCCTGCACCGCATGGTCGGCGGCCCGGAGGTCATGCGCGCCCAACTCGAACTGCTCGTGGAGCGGGCCGCGCTGCCGAACGTCGAGATCCGCGTAATCCCGTTCGAAGCAGGCGCGCACGCCAGCCTGACCGGGAGCTTTGACCTTCTGCGCTTCCGCGACGAGGACGACACCGTCTTCGTCGAGACGCGCGGCGGCTGCATGTACCTCCCCAATGGCGACTCCTATACTGCCGCACTGCGTCACCTCGAGATCGTCGCGCTGCCGACCGCAGAGTCGCTGGCCAAGATCGAAGCTATCGCCGGGGAGAGCCCATGACCGCGCAGAACCGCCCACGCCCGACGGCGCCCAACCTCGGCGACGTTCGCTGGCGCAAGAGCCGCCACAGCGACACCGACCAAGGCTGCGTCGAAACCGCCTTCCTCCCGGACGGCCACGTCGCAGTCCGCGACAGCAAAGACCGCAGCGGCCCCGCCCTCGTCTACACGCCACGCGAGTGGGATGCCTTCATCAAGGGCGCCAAGGACGGCGAGTTCGATCTGCCGTGACGGGCGCGTCACGCGAGGCCTTCGCGCCGCCGCTCGACGCCTGGCGCCGTAGACGATGGCAAGCGACATCCTCGCCGGGCTCGACATCACAGACGTCGCGATCATCGAGGGAGATCGCGTCCCGTTTGACGATGGAACCGAGCCTGCCGGCGATTCGCCAGTAGAGCTGCTGCCGGGGCTGACCCTCGAATGTTTGCCGCACCAGGAGCTTGAGTCGTACATGGACGCGGCCGAGCCGAGGGGGCGCAACTTCAAGCCGACCCGACAGTTCGGCCAGCGCTACTCATTCGTTCGCCGTGGAGCGCCTGGCCCGATCTACGAGTGGGATTCCGATTCGGTCATTCAGGACGCGCTCATGCTGAGCCGACTCGTGCGCGACAACAGCCACGACGTCTTCTACGGAGTTCGGGTCATAGCCGAGCAATACCGTGACGGCGGCCCCCAGGTCGTTCCCGCCGACCGATGGAGCGCATGGCACGTAAGTGGCGACACAGCCCGTACGTGGCTCAGTCAGCCCGAGGCCGAGCACCTTGGACGGCTGCTGCCACAGTTCCGTGCCAAGAAGCGATGGTCAGTCCGTGTCATGAACGCAATGTGGCTCGCTGAGTACGCGGCCCGCGCCGGGGCGGTGGTGCCGGCGGTGATCTGGACCGTGTCGGCGACTGAGGCTCTGCTGAACACCGACCGCAACAGGGCGCGTCGCCAGTTCGTCCAACGGTGTCGTGGCCTGGCCGATGAGCTTCACGTCGCGGGAATCACAGACGAACTCACCGGTCGGTTCTACACGACCCGCTCTGTGAGCGTGCATGGGGCTGCGCTTGCCGGCGACGATGATCATCCCCAGATGGTCGAGGATCTCGGCGCCGTTCTGCTGCTCGTCCGTGTCGCGCTCCGACGCTGCATCGAGGACGCCGACTTTCGCGCCATCTTCGATCGAGACGACCACGTCCGAGAGAAATGGCCGGTGAGCGTCCGGTAGCGAGAGCGCGAAATTTATTGCAGCAGGGGATCGCCTGTTGACGTAGCCTCGGATCGTGGCCACGCAGCCTCCAAACGACGACGCGGCCACGCCGCGGAGCAAGACGAAAAAGTGCTTCGTGATCTCCGAGTTCGGAGCCGACGAAAAGACCCGGATCGAGCGCACGCAGATGCTCAAGCACCTCGTCAAGAAGGTCTGCGAGCCGATGGGCTACATCGTCCAGCGCGCCGACGACATTGACGACCTCGGCCCGATCACGCACTCGATTATCGAGAGGCTGCTTGATGACGATCTTGTTGTCGCTGATCTCACGGGGCTGAACCCCAACGTCTTCTACGAGCTAGCGGTCCGCCATGCCGCGCGGAAGCCCGTCATCACGCTGATGACAGCCGGGGAGAGTATTCCTTTTGACGTGAAGGACGTACGAACGGTCTTCTATGACCTGCACGACCCGGACAAGCTCGAAGCGGCCCAGTTCGACCTGGCTCAGAAGGTGAGAGCCGTCGAAAAGCAACCTACCGATGTCCGCAATCCAATCTCCGTTGCGCGGAACGTCACGCTACTTCGACAGAGCGATGATCCCGAGGCACAGGCAGCCGGGGACGTGCTCGCAGCAATCAATGATCTTCGAGATGAGCTGCGAGGACTGAAGCAGCCCGTCAGGTCTGAGCGTCGCACGGCATCTCGGTCTGGACGCGCGATCGATACAGCGGTACAAGATCTTTTTATTCCATTTGAGGCGGACGAAGTCATCATCCGCACGGCTGCAGATGTCGCACGGGAGGTCGACATACCAGAGAACGTTGCTCGGATGCTGCTGAATAAGTTTGCTGACGATGTCCACGACCCCATCGTCAGGACAAGCGACGACGCATACGCTCGGAGCCCACCCCACGCGCGAGGCTAGGCGGTAGCGCCCTGACGTTGCTCTTCGTCTTCACCAAGGACGAGCTGCTGCGCTCGATCTGGGGCTACCGGGCGCGCGTTCCACGCGGACGCTGAACTCCCACGCGTGCCGGTTGCGCCAGAAGCTCGCCGCCCACGGCGACCGCTACGTGGTCAACGTGAGCGGGTTGGGGTACCGGCTGGTGGACGCGCCGATGGCGGGGGTGGCGGCGACGGACGAGCGGCTGACGGCGTGAGGGTTCTCGGTCCTGGCTACGTCGCTGAGCTTCGAGGGCGGCACCAACGGTACGCAGCTGTGTCACAGGCGCGGAAGCTGTGTTGGCCTGCTTCTTTCGCACTATGCTAAGTGGAAATGGAGATCCACGACTCGGCGCGAAAGCACAGTGTCGCCGACGAGGACATCTATCACGTCATCGACCATGCGCTTGTCATCGATGTGGGCGAGTACAAGAAGCTGCTCGAACCATGACCGACCACGCCCCCACCCACAGTCAGAGCCGCTCAAGAGCGCCGATCACGGACAGCAAGATCGAGGCGCTTGCTTCAGAAGCCGAAGCCGGCTACGACGTTGACCGGTTGATCGCCCGACGTCGCAAGCACGGCCAACCCGCACTGGGCTCGTCGCCGGCCAGCGTCGAGTCCGTTCCCCTTGATCCAGAGCTGCGATCCGAGTTGCTGCAACGCTCGTTTAGACGGCACGACGCCCTCGGAGGTCATCAGGGAGGCGCTGCGACGATTCCTGCGGGCCGCCTGAGCAGCCGTGGCGGGCGCTGCTGCGCACCGAGCAGATGTGACCCGAGGCGGGAGCCTCCGGTCCCCGCAAGTTCTCTTACTTAAATCAGAGCAGCTTGGGAGCGGCGTGCAGCGCGAGCACGCAGCCCAGGCCGACGATCACGAGGGCAGAGGCCGCGGGTATTACCGTGACGACGCGGCGAGGGATGTTCAGCCTCGTCGTGACGCGGCGGGCGTGCACGACGAGCAGTCCGAGCGTCGTGAGGGTGGCGGCCAGACCGACGCTGAAGGCGACGATGAGCAGCAGTCCGAGCGCGACCTGGTGCTGGGCGACCGCGCCGAGGAGCACGACGAGCGCGGATGGGCAGGGGATCAGTCCGGCCGACGCCCCCATGCCGACAAGGCCCTTCCACGTGATCGTGTCGGGGACGTCGTGGCGGTGGCCGTGCGTACCGTGGCCGTGCGCGCCGTGGTCGTGGTCATGGCCGTGATGGGGATGCTTGTCGGAATGGTCGTGATCCTCCCTGTGTGCTGTCTCCGCGCGGTGGTAGCTCACGCGCGAGCGCAGGACGGCAAGCCCGATCGCCACGACCAGCAGACCGGAGACCAGCGTCAACCACGGAAAAAGGTCCTCGGGGAGGATGTACTGCGCAAGCAGCAAGGTGACGAGTCCGAGGACGAAGACGCCGATCGTGTGCGTGATCGTGACGACGACGCCGAGCACGACGGCGTGGCGGCTCGTGCCCTTGGAGCCGACGAGGTAGGCCGCCACCATGGCTTTGCCGTGCCCGGGCGAAAGCGCGTGCAGCGCGCCCCACCCGAACGCGGCGAGCAACAGCACGATCAGCGCGGTCCTGCCGGCGGCGGCGTCCTCGAAGACGCCGGCGAATCCGTCGCCCGCGCCGCTCTGCGTCGTCACGGTGTCGCCGCCGCTGAAGCGTGGTGCGACGAGGGTCGCGTTGCCGGCGCGCACGCTCAGCGTCGCGGTGCGCTGATCGAGCGGACGCTGGACCGCTGATGGCGGATAGGTGCGCAGTCCGCGCGTCGGGTCCTCCGAGGACACGTCGGAGCGCACCGCGGTGCCCGTGCCCGGCCGGGCGACGAGCGCCGTGTAGCCCAGGCGATCCGGATAGGTGGCGTCGTGCAGTTGGACGCGGTGAGCGCCGGTGACCGCGGCTCGTAGGGGAAGCTCGATGCGCGTCGTGTCGAGCCCGCCCTGCCCGTGCGGGAAGGACAGGAGCGCCGTGCCGGCTTCGTGTAGGGCGACGCGGCGCGCGTCGACGGTGACGATGAGCCGGCGGGCGACCTCCTGGCGGGCACGTTGCAGAATTTGCACGCGTGACTGCCGGCGGGCCTGGAACGTCGGGATCTCGGCGATGTCGAGGATGTAGCGCAGCTGGACCGCGTCGTGAGAGACGCCGACCTGGGTGAGGTGATTGACGGTGAAGTTGCCCAGCGGATGAGCGTTCGCATCTGTGGCCCACGACGCCATCGCGACGAAGACCAGCAGCGCGATGCAGGCGCCTCACCCGAGGCCTCGTAGCGCCCTGCGAGCGCGGGGCGCCCAGACGACGGAGAAGCGCGGATTGGCCTGCAGCGCGCGGTGCAGGTATCGGCGGGCCTCGCGGTCGTGTCCGGCTGCCCGCGCGCTCAGGCCCGCGCGCGTGAGGAGCAAGGGATCGCGCGAGCCCAGCTTCAGCGCTCGTCGCGCCCAGGCAAGCCCGCCGTCGGGGCGCCCGGATCGCGTCAGCGCCCAACCGACGGCGTCGGCCGATCGTATGCTCGGCGCGGCACGCCACGCGCGGTGGGCAAGTTCGACCGCGCGTCCGCGGTCGCCGTGATCGGCTTCGAACAGCGCGATCTCGACATCGCTGTTCACGCCGTTGGCAGCCAGCAGTCGCCGCTCGGCGTCGACGAGCGCGAAGGTCTCGCGGGCGTCGGCCCGGCGACCGGCGGCCTGCTGGGTCTCACCGAGCGCGATCACGTATTGCGGCAGCGGCCGGCGGCGCACGATGTCCTCGTAGCCGCGGATCGCCGCCCGGAGATGTCCGGTGGCGGCATCCAACTGCGCGCGGCTGGCGAGCGCGGGAACATAGCCTGGGACCCCCGCCAGGGCGGCCGCGTATGCGCGGCGCGCGGCCCGGATGCGTCCGCGCATGGCCTCGAGGTCGCCGAAGAGCGTCTGGATGTAGGCCACGTTCTCGGGCACGCCGCCCCCCGCGGAGACGGCGAGGCTCATCGCCTGCGTCGCACCGACCAGGTCCCCGTGCAGCTCGCGAAAGTACGACACCCGTGCGTAGGAGGCCAGGCTGGGACGCAGGTCGATCATCTGCTGCAGCGAGCGTCCCGCCTGTTGATAGCGACCGAGCTCCAGCTCGGCATCGACGAGCACCGAGAAGGGGCGCGCCAGCTTGGGTCCCAGGCGGCGCGCGCGCTGCGCATAGCGCAGCCCGCCACGGAAGTCGTGGCGCGCGAGCGCCAGCGTGGCCATCCCGATCGTGGCGTCGACCGAGCGCCGATCACGGCGCAGCGCCTCCCCGAACGCCGCCTCGGCCCGCGCGTAATGCGCGGGATCGGCGGTCTCCCGGGCACGCTGCAGCTCGTCATTGCCCCGCTCGGTGAGCGCCGCGGCGCTCGCGGCGCTCGCGCGGACCGGCTGCGCGCGAGCCGTTGAGCGCCTGGAAGGCACCCATCGCCACGACGAAGGCCACCGCGCATACCCCGAGCACGCGCGGTCTGGGCATATGGCGAGTCACGCCGGCTAGGGCACGGTGGGTCCGACCGGCAGCTTCGGCCCGATCGGCAGCCGTATGGGCGGCAGCTGGGGAATGATCGGGATCTGCGGGTTGTTCCCCGGCGGTGTGATCAGGTGCGGCGGCTCGACGCGTCGTCCGACAGCCTGCTCAAAGCCCGAGGTCGGCGCAGCCTGATAGGGAAATGTGTCCAGAAGCGGCTTGTCGTTCTGGTCGACGCCGTCGCCGGCCGGCAGCTTGTTGGACTTGAAGAAGCCGCCGACCAGCTGGACGAAGATGTCGACCGCGTCATCCTCGAGGCGGCGGCCGTTGGGGAAGCCGGCGCGGTCACCCCCGAGAATTCCGAAGCGGTTGGGGGTCCGGGCGGGTGGGATGCCCATGTTGATCTTCAGCGTGTCGGTCGGCACGGGGTTCGTTCTTGTCGATCTGGTTGAGGCCGGGCATCCCGGTGAGGAACACCTCGACGAGATCGTTGCGGTCCGTCTCCGGCGCATTGAGCTTGATCGGAAGCTTGATCGGCAGACCGAGCTCGTTGTTCAGCAGCTCGGCGGGCAGGGCGTTGATCTGGCGTGCGAACTCGGGCGTCAGGAGGAACTTCTTGATGCGCGCGTCGTCGGTGTCCGGGCGCGCCTTGTTGAAGGCGTCCTTCAGTCCGGTCGGCACGAACAGCTCGTTGACCAGCGGGGTGCCCAGGCGCGAGACCTGCACCCAGCCGCCCCGTGCTCCCTTGTTGGTGTCAAAGCGGGCGTTGGTGACCTGCAGCTTGCGCCGCTCCGTCGAAGCCCACACGCCGACGGTGGCGTTGTCGGCATCGGGCCCGGAGACGGGCTGCTTGATCTCGGGTGACGTCGGACTCGGGGACCTGCATCGTGATCGTCTGAACCGACGTGTCCGCCTGCGTGTCCGTGCCGGCGCCGAAGGCGCCCGTCAGGAGGCGGAGGTTGATGTTGTCGAATGCCGCGCCGAGGTCGACGAAGAAGGCGTCGTCGCGCTGGCCGGCGAAGTACTTGGCGTTGCCGATGACCCGAATCGCCTCGTTGGCGACCTGTCCGTACTTGGGAAAGGACTTCGGCCCCGCGTTGTTGGGCGCGACCGGCAGATCGGTGGCGATCGTGTGCTCGCCGGCCGCCTTACCGTCCGTGTAGTCCTCGCGCACGATCGAGTAGCGCTGGGACTGCAGCAGGCGGGGATCGTCGAAGGACCGCACGCCCACGAGGGCCTGGCGGTAGGAGCTGTCGCTCACCTTCGTCTTGAACACGAAGCGGTAGCGGATGTCGGCCTTGCCGTCGCCGGTGTTGTCGATGTTGATGTAGTAGCGCGCACGGTCATCGAAGCGGAAGAAGTTCGGCCCGTTGGCCGGGTTGCCGCCCGGCACCCAGTTGGCGACCACGGTCAGGGAGGCCTGTGCGTCGTTGGCCGTAAACGCGTACGTATCGGTGTTGTCCGCAGAAGGGTCGAGCATGATGTTCGGGGCCTCGCGGTGACTCGAACCCGAACTCAGCGACACTGACATCAGGCCCGCGACGATGGCGGCTCCCAACGCTCCGGCCATGGACAGCTTCTTCATGGGACTCCTCTGCTGACGTGTGTGAGTCCGGCCGTGGACACCTTCCGGCATTCCAGCCGGGGCTCGTCGCCTAGGTTGTCACGCCGCATGGTGCACCTGATGCCAAGATGGTGAAAGCTGGCGCGCACGCGTGCACGGTGATCTACCGAGGTGCACATGGCGAATAGCGTGCAGATGAGCATTCGTCTCAAGCTCCTGGGCGCCGTCACGACGGCCGGTCTCGTCGCGATCGTGCTCGCCCTTGTCCTTTCCTCCGGCGGGCACTCCCCGCCGGAGCCGTCGCGGTCACGACTCGCGCACGCGAACGTCGGCTCACCGATCGACGTCGGCACGAACCCGGTCGCGGTCGCGGTCGGAGCCGGCGCGGTCTGGGTCATCGACGCCGCACGCCAGAACCTCATCAAGGTCGATCCGCACACACGGGCCGTCGTCGGCAAGCCGCGACGCGTCGACGGCGGCCCATTCGCCGTCGCCGTCGGCGCAGGGGCCGTCTGGGTCGCCGCCGGGAATGGAACCGTGCGCGCCTACGATCCACGCAACGTCGAGCCGACCGGCGCGAGCGCCACGGTTCCTGGCGCCAACGGGCTGGCGGTCGACAGCGGCGGCGTGTGGATCTCCAGCCGGCGCGCCGGGACCGTCACCCGCATCGATCCGCGTACCCGTCGCGCCGACCACCCGATCCGCGTCGGTCGCGGACCGGCCGACATCGCCGTCGGCCTCGGCGCCGTCTGGGTCGCCAATGCCGACGGGGGAAGCATCAGCCGCATCGACCTTCGCCGCGGGCGCACCGACGCGCCCATCGCCGTGGGCGCCCGGCAGGTGCTGGCGGTGACCGTCGGCGAGGGTGGTGTATGGGTCGTCCGCGCGGGTGGCGCCGACGCCGACCACACGCAACTCGTGCAGATCGATCCCGCGGCCGGCAAGGTCGTGGGACACCCCATTGCGGTTGCCGGCGCGGTTCCACTGGACCTGGTTGCCGGGGACGGCCTCTGGGTGACCGACAGCGGCGGTGCGTCCCAACCCGAGCCTGGCGATCGCGGCGGCGTGACGCGCGTGGACCCCGCAACGCGGAAGGCAGCCGGGCCACCTCTCCGTGCCGGCAAACGGCCGTCAGCGATCGCCGTCGGGGAAGGCGGAGTATGGGTTACCGGCGAGGGTGACGGCACGCTCACCCCGATCACGGTCACCAGGTGATGCTGAGGCGCGTGCTCTCGATTCATCGCGCCTGTAACTAGAAGATCGAATGAGCCGAGCCGGGTCCGGCGCGTGGGTGCCGGCTCGTGGATGATGGTGAACAGCTCGCGCTACGAGAGGTGATACCAGCAGCCGCTCGTCCGCGGGGCAAGGAACCCCAGCGGACCCTTGTCTGGCTCCAGGTGCGCGGTCTCGCCGCCCGCGCGGCGTCAGGGGGGCGAACTTCCGCACCCCGCGCCCTAGTACCTAGAGATGGGCACGAGCATCCTCCCCTGGGCGCTGGCGGCGACCGGCTTCGCGCTGGCCCTCCTCGGCGCCCTCGAGCTGCGCCGCCGCCGCGAGCTCGTCGCGCGCGCGTGCCACGAGCTGCGCGGCCCGCTCACCGCCGTGCGCCTCAGCCTCGCGACGATGGAGCGCCGAAACGAAGCTCCGCCCGAGCGCCTCGCGACGCTCGAGAGCGAGTTGCGCCGCGCCGGGCTCGCGCTCGACGACTTCGCCGCCGCCCGCAGCGGGCGGCGGATCGCCGAGCGGGAGGAGCCCGTCGAGGTCGCGGAGCTGATGGAGGAGCAGTTCCACAGCTGGGAGGCGGTCGCCGGCGTGTTCGACAGCGTCGTGCTGCTCGGCTGCGTGCTGCCGGGGTCGACGGTCGTCGGCGATCGGCTGCGCCTGGCGCAGGCGATCTCGAACCTCATCGCCAACGCGCTCGAGCACGGCCCCGGCCGCATCGAGCTCACGGCGCGCTTCGTCGGCGCGCAGCACGTGCGCATCGAGGTCATCGACGAGGGTTCCGGCCTGCCTGTCCCGCTCGCCGAGCTGACGCGCCGCGCGCGTGGCGGCCGTGGGCGGCGCGGGCGTGGGCTGGCGATCGCGGCGCAGATTGCCGAGCGCCATCGCGGGCGGCTCGTCGCTGCGCCGGCGCCGCGCGGGACGCGCATCGGCCTCGAGCTGCCGCTCGTGCGGCATCCACCGTGAGCCGCCGGCGCCGGGCACTGCTGCTCGGCGGCCTCGCGCTCGTGCTCGGCGGGCTGGCGGCGTTCAACGTAGCCGGTCGCGAGGCCGCGCTGGAGCGCCGCGTCGGCGGCCTCGTCGGCATCGTCGTCGCGCATGAGCCGATCGCCGCCGGGACGAGGGTCCGCGAGCGCGCGCTGGCGATCCGCCGGGTTCCGGCCCGGTTCGCGCCTCGCGGCACGACCGGCGACCCGCGGGCGCTCGTCGGACAGCGCGCCGCCGTCGACATACCCGCCGGCACCGACCTGACCGCCGGCATGCTCGCCGGCGCCGGCGCCGGCCCAGGCTCCCGCTCCGGCGCGCCACACCCCGGGCCGCCCGTCCGACCCGGCGAGCGCGTCGCCGAGGTCGTCGCCCTCGGCTCGCCGCAGCTCGTGACCGCTGGCAGCCGCGTCGACGTGCTCGTCACCCCGGAGCCGCGCAGCGACGGACCGGGCGAGGCGATCCTGGCGCTCGAGGACGTCGAGGTCATCGCGGCGACCCCGCTCGCGGCCGCGGACGCGCCCGCCGGCAAGGACGCGCCGGGCCCGCGCGTCGCGGCCTCGCTGCGCGTCACGCTGCGCCAGGCCGTCTACCTCGCCGCCGTGCAGGACTACGCCCGCGAGCTGCGGCTGCTCCCGCGCACGGCCGGCGACCGCGGGCGCGGGCGGGCGGGGCTGCGGATGGCCCCCGACCTTCCGTAGCTGGGTGTGTCGACTCGTCGTCGTAGAGCGGCGACGAATCGACACCCACACACCCTGCATACAGCCGGCCGTGCGCCGCGCGGCAGTGCGTCAGTACTTCTCGGGAACGAACGTCTGGTCTGATATCGGCGGGCGCACGTAGTGCTCGTCGCTCTGGCGCTTGGGCAGCTCCAGCGGCGGCGGGATGACGTCCTCGTAGGGGATCATCGAAAGCAGGTGCGAGATGCAGTTCAGCCGTGCGCGGCGCTTGTCGTCGGCGTCGACGACGTACCACGGCGCCTGCTTGATGTCCGTGGCGGCGAACATGTCGTCCTTCGCACGCGAGTACTCGACCCAGCGCTCGCGCGACTGCAGGTCCATCGGGCTGAGCTTCCAGCGCCGCATCGGGTCGTTGACGCGCGCCTGGAAGCGCCGCTCCTGCTCGGCATCGGAGACGGAGAACCAGTACTTGATGAGGATGATCCCGGAGCGCACGAGCATGCGCTCGAACTCCGGGCAGGAGCGCATGAACTCCCGGTACTCGTCCTCGGTGCAGAAGCCCATCACGCGCTCGACGCCAGCGCGGTTGTACCAGGAGCGGTCGAATAGGACGAGCTCACCGGCCGCCGGCAGGTGCGCGACGTAGCGCTGGAAGTACCACTGCGTGCGCTCGCGCTCGGTCGGCGCGGCGAGTGCGGCGATCCGCCACACGCGCGGGCTCGTGCGCTCGGCGATGCGCTTGATGACGCCGCCCTTGCCAGCCGCGTCGCGACCCTCGAAGACGACGACGACCCGCAGCCCCTTGGCCTTGATGTACTCCTGCAGCAGGACGAGCTCCCGCTGCAGGCGGATGAGCTCCTTGTCGAAGACCTTGCGGTCGAGCTTCTTGCGCTTGGCTGGCGAGGACTTGGCCATCGGCGATCGAGCGCAGTCTCGTGCGATCGGCCGCCGCTTGCAATGTCCAGCGGGCCAAGCCCGACCGCCCGCACGGCGATCCGGCGTCCGGCGGCCGCCGGCGGCGCCCGTCAAAAAGTTTTCCGTCATCGACCAACCGATGGCCGGGTGCTGCGTTCTAGCCATTGGATACGGAAGACCGAGAGCGGCCACGGAGGGCCGCGTTTCATCCAAGCACCGCGATCGGAGTGAGCATGTTTCGCCAGCACGCTGACCATTCTCGAGAGGGCGAACTGCTCTGTGCTCCTCAGGAGCTCGTCATCCGCTCCGAGCTTGAAGGCGTCGTCCACGTGCTCAAGCTCAGCGGCGAGCTCGACAAGGACTCCGCCCCGAGGTTCGAATCCGTGCTGAAGCACGTGGAGGCCACCGACGCCGAGGAGATCGTCGTCGATCTCAGTGGCCTGACGTTCATCGGCTCCGACGGGCTGAAGGTCTTCATCCATGCCAACGCCCGCTCGCGCGCCGGCGGCAAGCGGCTCATGCTCGTCCGCGGCAACGACGAGGTGCAGAGCACGTTCGAGACGGCCGGGCTGCTGTCGCGGCTGCCATTCGACGGCGCTCGCGAGCTGCTGCGCCCCCCTACGTACAGTAAGCCGGCGAGAGCCCAACTGGTGGTGTCGAGGCCGGTCCAGGCATGGATCGGTAGCGACCGCTGAACGCGCTACCCGGTGGCGTGTACAGCTATATGTCGCATTCCTCCGCCGGGCCCGGCATAGTTCTCGCGTGGCAACAGCGATCCTGTCCCCGAGACTGCACGTCGCGCTCTCGCGGCGGGCGCTGCGCGTGGTCAGCGACGAGCGGCTCGTTGTCGAGGTGCGCCGCGGCAATCGCGACGCCTTCGAGGCCGTCTACGACCGCCATCACGCGGGGATCCTCGCGTTCTCCCGGCACATGCTCGGGTCGCGCGAGGAATCCGAGGACGTCGTCCAGCACACGTTCATCGCGGCCTATCAGGCGTTGCTCGCCGACGATCGCGACATCGCGCTCAAGGCCTGGCTGTACGCGATCGCTCGCAACCGCTGCGTGTCGGTCCTGCGCTCTCGGCGCGAGCATGTCGAGCTCGACGACACCGACGCACGCGTTCCCGCGACTGCCGGACTGGCGGTGGAGGTCGAGCAGCGCGAGGACCTGCGCGCACTGCTCGCCGACCTGCAGGGTCTGCCCGAGGACCAGCGCGCTGCGCTCATCCTCGCCGAGCTGGGCGCGCACTCCCACGAGGAGATCGCGCACATCCTCGGCGTGCCCACTACCAAGATCAAGGCGCTCGTGTTCCAGGCTCGCCAGGCGCTGATGAGCAGGCGCCAGGCGCGCGATGCTGATTGCGGAGCGATCCGCGAGCAGCTCGCCTTGCTGCGCGGGGGCGCTCGGCGACGGGGCGAGCTGCGCCACCACATCGCGCAGTGCGAAGGCTGCCGCGCGTTCGATGCCGAGGTCCGTGTCCAGCGCGCCGGCTTTGCCGTGTTGCTGCCGGTGGTGCCCGCGCTGGCGCTCAAGGAGAGCTCGCTGCTCGCCGCGTTCACCGCTGGCGGCGGCGGTGCCGCGGCGGCCGGCGGCGGCGCCGTTGCCGCCGGTGGCGGAGCGGCCGCTGGTGGCGGTGCGGCGGGCGGCGGTGGCGTGGCCGGCGCGACAGCGGCAGGCACCACGGCCGCGGGTGGCGCGGCGGCGGGTGGCGCGGCGATGGTGGGCGGCACGGCAGCCGGCGGCACGGTTGCGGGCGGCACCGTGGCGGGCGGTGCGGCGGCGGGCGGCGCGGCGGCGGCCGGCGGCGTGACGGCGACCGGCATCGGCGGCTCCGCCGTCCTCACGACCGGAGGAGCCGTCCTCGGCGCCAAGGTCATGGGTGTGAAGGCCCTGACCGCCCTGGCCCTGACCGGGGCCGTCAGCAGCGGTGGCTACGCGGCCGTGCAGGAGATTCCCGGCAATCCGGAGCCCGCTCCGCGCACGCAGTCGGCGCTGGTCCAGCGCGACCAGCCGCAGAAGCAGGGTCCGAGGACGCCGCTCGGCGCTGTCGTCGTGCCGACCGATGATCCAGCTTGCAAGCAGCCCGCGGGCGCCTCCGCGTGCCCGAAGAAGCCGCCGGTGGATTCGCGGCCGGTCGCCCGGCCGATGAACGATCGCGAAGCCGGCGGCGATGCCGACGGCGACGGCGTCGCGAACGGCATCGACAAATGCCCGAGGAAGCCTGGGAGCGCCAGCGGGTGTCCGGCCTCGGCTCCGGCGCCGACGACGGGGTCGAGCGCTCCGACGACGACCAATCCGGCTTCGGGCACCGGGGCGGCCGACGATCGTGACGGCGACGGCGTGCCGGACGCGCAGGACAACTGCCCCGCGAAGCCCGGCACGGTCAACGGCTGTCCGGACCCCGCGACGGCCCCATCGACGGTTCCCAAGCCGTCACGAGGTGATCGCGACGGCGACGGCATCCCCAACGCGAAGGACGAGGACAAGGATGGCGACGGCGTCCCGAACACCGTGGACAAGTGCCCCGCGACGTTCGGCACCGTCAATGGCTGCCCGGACCCGTCCACGGTCGACCCGGTCGTCACTGTCCCAACGCCCGGCGATCGCGACGGCGACGGGGTGCCGAACGCGAACGACGACGACAAGGATGGCGACGGCTTCCTGAACGTCGTCGATGCGTGCCCGAAGAGGCCCGGGCCCGGGACGGCGGATGGATGCCCGCTGTCGGACACGGGGCCGATGGGGGATCGTGACGCTGACGGCATTCCCAATTCGGAGGACCCCGATCGCGATGGCGACGGCTTCCCGAATGGCACGGACGCGTGCCCGAACCGGCCCGGGCCCGACACCGGAAACGGGTGCCCGGCCGCGCCGCTGCCGCCGGCGCCGCCGCCACCGCCGCCGCCACCACCGACGGCGACCGATCCCACGACGACGACCACCGAGGCGACGCCGGGCGTGGCGCCGTGACGCAGACGAGGCGTTCGGCCGGCCAGGTCTTCGAGGCGTAGGACCCGAGTCGGGAGGTCGCGGCAGGGGGGCGAATCGGGGTGCTCCGAGCCCTACAAGGGCTATGGAGCACCCCGATCGGGCCCGCGACGACGCGCTCGACGCGCTGGCCGGCGCGCTGCGTGAGCGCCTGCTGGCCGAGGCCGGCCGCCACGGCAGCGGGGGCGACCTGCACGAGCGCATCCGCGCGCTCGTCGATCGCGAGGCGGGGCTGCTCGACGACGACGCCCGCGCGCGGCTCGCAGTGAGGATCGCCGAGCGCTCGTTCGGGCTCGGCCCGCTGGAGCCGCTGCTCGCAGACCCGTCCGTCGACGAGGTGATGGTCAACGGTCCCGGACAGGTCTGGGTCGAGCGGGCCGGGCGGATCGAGCCGACCGGCGCGCGCTTCGACGACGAGGCCGCGCTGCGACACGCGATCGAGCGGATCCTCGCGCCGCTCGGGCGCCGCGTCGACGAGGCCGAGCCGCTGTGCGACGCGCGCCTGCCCGACGGCTCCCGGGTAAACGTCGTCGTCGCGCCGCTCGCGCTCGACGGCCCGGTGCTGACGATCCGCCGCTTCCGCCCGCGCGGCTTCGGCCCCGACGACCTCGTCGCCAACGGCACCTGGGCGGCGCCGCTGCGCGACCTCCTCGCTCGCGCGGTGCGCGCGCGCTGCAACGTCCTCATCAGCGGCGGCACCGGCTCGGGCAAGACGACGACGCTCAACGCGCTGACGGAGTTCATCGGCGACGGCGAGCGGATCGTGACGGTCGAGGACGCGGCCGAGCTGCGCCTGCGCCACGCGCACGTCGTGCGGCTCGAGGCACGCCCGGCGTCGCTGGAGGGGCGCGGCGAGGTGACCGTCCGTCGCCTCGTGCGCAACGCGCTGCGCATGCGGCCGGACCGGATCGTCGTCGGCGAGGTTCGCGGCGCCGAGGCGGTCGACATGCTCAGCGCGATGTCCAGCGGGCACGACGGGTCGCTGTCGACGGTCCACGCCGGTTCGCCCGAGGAGGCGCTGCGGCGCATCGAGACGCTCGCGCTGATGGCCGGGCTCGGGCTGCCGCACGAGGCGGTCCGCGAGCAGGTCGCGGGCGCGCTGGACCTCGTCGTCCATCAGGCGCGGATGTCCGACGGCACACGCCGCGTCGTTGCCGTCAGCGAGGTTGTACGGGTCGTGGGCGGGGTCGGTGTCCGCGAGCTGTACGCGTTGCGCGACGGGCGCCCGACGTGGCGCGCTCCGCTCGGCGACGGTCTCGCCGGCCGGCTCGGGCAGGCCGCGTGAGCGGCGTCGCGCTGCCGGCTGGTCCCGCCCGGCGGCTCGGGCGGACCGCGTGAGCGGTGCCGCGCTGCTGGCGGGTCTGGCCGGCGCGTGCGCGGTGCTGGCCGCCTGGGAGGCGATCGCCGCCGCCGACGAGGAGCGGGCCGTGCAGGCCGTGCGGCGCTGGCTCGCGCCGGCACTGGACGCCGTGCGCGCCGGGCGCGAGCCGACGAGTCCCGAGCGACGGCGGCTCGTCATCCTGGGCGTGCTGTCGCTGCTCGCCGGCGGCTGGCTCGTCGCGGGACCGTGGGCCGGAGTGGCGCTCGGCGCCGCCGCGCCCTGGGCTGCGCGACGGGTCGTGCGCGCGCGGCTGCGCCGCCGCGCTGCCTCCGTCCGCGCGGGCGCGCCGGCGATCGCCCGCGCGCTCGCGGACGCGCTCGCGGGCGGGCACTCCGTGCGCGGCGCGCTGGTCGCGGCCGCGCGCGACGGCGGCGTGACCGGGCCGGCGGGGGAGGAGCTGCGCATCGCGGCGGCGGCGCTCGACCTCGGCGAGCGCACTGAGGACGTCCTGCGCAGCCTCGCCCGCCGCGCCGGCCACGGGCCGCTGGACACGCTCGCAGCCGCCGTGCTGCTGCAGCGCGACGCGGGGGGCGACCTCGCCGCGCTGCTGCGTGACCTCGCCGCCGCGCTCGAGGCGCGTGCGCGGGTCGTTGCCGACGCGCGCTCGGCGACAGCGCAGGCGCGCTTCACCGCGCTGCTCGTGGCGGGCCTGCCGGCCGCCGCGCTCGCGCTCGGCGAGCTCGCGCAGCCCGGCTTCGCGCTCGACCTCGTGTCCTCCACGCCGACCGCGCTGATGGTCGCGCTGGCGCTCGTGCTGCAGGCGGTGGCGTTCGCCTGCGTGCGGCGGATCGCGCGGATCGGCGTGCCGTGGTGAGCGTCGCGGCGCTGCTGGCGGCGGGCGCCGGCGCGTGCGCGGCGGCCGCGATCGCCGAGTGGCTCGGGCGGGCACGCCCGCGCCCGCGTCCGGACGCCGGCGCTGACGGCCGATCGCACATTGCCGGGATGACGGTGCTGGCCGCACGAATCGCTCGCCGCGCGGGCGTGCGGGCCGCGCCCGGAGACCTCGAGGCGCGGATCGCCGCCGCGGGTGCGCCGCTCGGCCTCGCCGCCGGCGACGTTGTCGCGCTGAAGGGCGTGGGCGCGCTCGGCGCGCTGCTCCTCGCGTTCCCGCTCGCCGGCGCGCTGCCCGGCCGCCTCGGCCTCGCCGCGCTGCTGGCCGCGCCGGTCGCGGGCTGCTTCGCCCCGGAGCTCGCCCTCCGGCGCCTCGCACGCGCGCGCGGGGAACGCATCGCCGGGGAGCTCGCCGACGTGCTCGACCTGCTGCGCGTCGCCGTCGGCGCAGGCCTGCCGGTCGGGCGCGCGATGGGGGAGGTGGGACGGCGGATGACCGGCGTCCTCGCCGCCGAGCTCGACGCCGCCGCGGCGCGGATGCAGCTCGGCGCGGCACGCGCGGAGGCGCTGCGCGAGCTCGTCGCGCGCTGCCCGGCGGCGGGCGTCGCCTCGCTCGCGGCGGCGATCGCGCGCGCCGATCGCCACGGCGCGCCGCTGGCACCCGCGCTCGAGGCGCTCGCCGCCGAGGCCCGCGCCGAGCAGGCCCGCCGCCTGCGCGACGGCGCGGCGAAGGCGGCGCCGAAGATCCAGCTCGTCGTCGCGCTCGTGCTCGTCCCGGCGGTCATGCTGCTCGTCGCCGCGGTGCTCGTGCACGGACTCACCGGCAGCGGCTGACGGCGGCCCCACGATCACCCACCGCCAAGCACACCGAGCGGCGGAATCCTGCCCGAACTGCAAGAACGCGCCCGTCCGCTGCCGGTGCATCGGCTCGTGCGCGTGCGCCGCGGGCCGAGGTCCGTGGCGCACCCGGCAAAAATCCCTGCTCAACAGCCCGTTTTCCAGAGTTCGGATGGCCTATGTGTCGAGTGGTGGGGGAAAGCATGCAAAAAGGGTTGCCATGTGGGAGAGAGTGGGATAGCGTCGCGGCAGCGAGCCGGAGTGGAGGGGCTCCTCCCACCCCTCCACTCCGGCTCCGGACTCTTCAGATGCATCCCAGCCAATGGCCTTCCGCGGAACCTTCGACTACACGCTTGATGCGAAGAACCGCCTCACCGTTCCAGCTCGCTTTCGCGCCGAGCTCGCCGGCGGCGTCGTCCTCGCCAAGGGCCTCGAGCGCTGCGTGTCTCTCTGGACGCCCGCGGCCTACGACGAGTACACCGCTGCCGCCCTCAAGGACTTCCATCCGCTGTCCAAGGAAGCCCAGAAGCTGCGGCGCTTCTTCGCCGCCAACTCGCTGGACACCGAGCTCGACGCCGCCGGCCGGATCGGGTTGCCGGCCTTCCTGCTCGACCACGCCGGGCTCAGCAAGGACGTCGTCGTGACCGGCTCCGGCGACGCCCTGGAGATCTGGGACCGCATGACCTGGGCGACGTACAACGACGCGCTCGCCTCCGATGTCGACGAGATCACCGCATCCCTTGGCAACACTGCTTGACATGACCATTCCCCACGTGCCGGTGCTCGCCGGCGAGGCGATCGAGCTGCTCGACCCGCAGCCCGGTCAGACCGTCGTGGACTGCACGTTCGGCGCAGGCGGCCACGCGCGCCTGCTCGCGGGCCGGATCGGCGCGTCCGGGACGCTCATCGCGATCGACCGCGACCCGGTCGCCGCCGAGCGCTTCGCCGAGCTCGAGCCCGAGCTCGCCCCGAGCGCGCGCTTCATCCGCGCCTCGTTCGTCGACGGCCTCGCGCAGCTGAGCGACGAGGGCGTGCGCGCGGACGCCGTGCTGATGGACCTCGGGATGTCGTCGATGCAGGTCGACACGTGGCAGCGCGGCTTCTCCTACGCCTACGACGCGCCGCTGGACATGCGGATGGACCCCGACATCGAGCTGACGGCCCACGAGCTCGTCAACGAGGCCGAGCCGCGCCGTCTGGAGACGATCTTCCGCGACCTCGGCGAGGAGCGCTACGCCCGGCCGATCGCCCGCGCGATCGTGCGCGCCCGCCAGCGCGCGCCGATCGCGTCGACGATCGCGCTCGTCGACGTCATCGCGAGCGCCGTCCCCGCGCCGGCGCGATTCGCCGCGGGACATCCGGCCAAGCGCGTCTTCCAGGCGCTGCGGATCGCCGTCAACGACGAGCTCGGCCAGCTCGACGCGGCGCTGCCGCTGGCCTGGGGGCTGCTGCACAATGGCGGCCGCCTCGCCGCGATCTCGTTTCACTCGCTCGAGGACCGGCGCGTGAAGCGCTTCCTCGCCGCGCGGGCGCAGGGCTGCATCTGCCCGCCGGACCTGCCGATCTGCGCCTGCGGGCGCGAGCCCGAGGCAGAGCTCGTCAGCCGCCGCGCGATCGCGCCCACGCCGGGCGAGGTCGCGGCCAACCCGCGCGCACGGTCGGCCCGCCTGCGCGTCGCATCGAAGCTGAGAGAGGATCAGGGATGACAGCGCGCCATTGCTCGTGTGACGTCGCCGGGAGGTCGCCGCTTGCGGCGATGGGCACACGCCCCGAGCCCGAAGGGCGAGGGTGGTCGGCGAAACCGTCATCCGGACGGCAGGTTCTCGCGATGAGTCGCTCTGCCCTTGCCCGTGCCGATCACCCTCGCGTCCCGGGCGTGCCGCGCGCGCAGACGGTCGCCGCGCAGCGCCGCGTCTCGGGGCCGATGCGCCCGGCGGCCGCCCGGGTCGACGGCGGGGCGCTGGCGATGTCCGATGCGGCGCTCGCGCCGCATCCGGTACCGCGCCCGCGGGTGCCGGCGCGACCGCCCGCTGCGCGTCGTCGCGGGCGGCGCGGCGATCGCGCTGCGCGTCGCCGAGGCCGCGCTGGAGGTCTCGGGCAGCCGCACGATGGACCGCCTCGTGCGCAGCCGCGCGTGGGTCGTCATCGTCGCCTTCGGCCTGATCGGGATCGTCGCGATGCAGGTCTCGATGCTGAAGCTCAACGCCGGCATCGGCCGCGCCGTCGAGACCGCGGCCACGCTCGAGCGCACCAACGCGACGCTGCGCGCGGACGTCTCGCAGCTGAGCTCCGGCGAGCGCATCCAGTCGCTTGCCGGCGCGCGCGGGTTCATCATGCCCGAGCCCGGCGACGTGACGCTACCTGAACGCAGGCAACCTGGCGTCGGACGGCTTCCGCGCCGCGCAGCGGATGTCCGCTCCCGATCCGGCCGTCGCCGGGCCGGCGGGCTCGGCGATGGCGGCGAGCGGCACGCCCGCGATCACCGCTCCGGCGGGCGCGAACGCGGTCGCCGCGGCGGCGGCCGGCGCGGCCCCGACCGACCCGGCGGCGACGGCCGCGGCCCCAGGGACGACCGCGGCGGCGCCGCGACCACGACGACCGCGCCCGCCACGACCGCGCCCGCCACGACCGCGCCCGCCACGACCGCTCCGCCCGCGACGACCCCGGCCACCGGTGGCGCGCCGGTGGCGCCACGGTCGCGCCCGCAGCGGCCACCGCACCCGCAGCAGTCTCCGGCGCAGCGGCGCTCCCCTGATGGGTCTCACCGAACGGCGGATCGGGCTGCTGTTCGCGCTGTTCCTCGCGCTGCTGGCCATCGCCGCGGCGCGCGCCACCTGGCTGGGCGCGATCCGCGGGCCGTCGCTGCAGGCGGTCGCGAGCACCCAGCAGGTCGAGCAGCTCGTCGTCCCGGCGCGGCGCGGCGCGATCAGCGACCGCAACGGCATCGAGCTCGCCGTCTCCGAGCCCGCCGACGACATCGCCGTCACGCCGTACCTCGTCAAGTCGCCGCTGAAGGTCGCCCGCCGCCTGGCGCCGCTGCTCGGCATGAGCCAGGCCGAGCTGCTCGACAAGCTCGCCCAGAAGAGCGGCTTCGTCTACCTCGCGCGCAACCTGCCGGGCACGAGGTCGGCGAAGATCAAGAAGCTCGACATCGCCGGCCTGCAGTTCATCCCGAGCTCGCGGCGCGAGTATCCGCGCAAGTGGCTGGCGTCGCAGGTGCTCGGCTGGGTCGGCACCGACGGCAACGGGCTCGCCGGCCTCGAGTACGCCCGCGACAGCGTCCTGCGCGGGACGAACGGCACGCGGCGGATCGTCAAGGACGCGCTCGGCGAGCCGATCACCCTGCAGGAGACGCAGCGCGCGAAGCCGGGCAAGGACCTGCGCCTCACGCTCGACTCCGAGCTGCAGGGCAAGGTCGAGGACGTCCTCGCGCAGGTCGGCGCCGCCTGGCGGCCGAAGGGCGCGACGGCGCTCGTCATGGACCCGTCCTCCAACACGATCCTCGCGATGGCCAACTGGCCGCGCGTCGACGCCAACGACAGCGCGGCCGCGCCCGCCTACGCCGCGCAGAACCGCGCCGTCGGCTTCAACTACGAGCCGGGCTCGACGTTCAAGGCCTTCACGGTCGCGGGCGCGCTCACGGAGAAGGTCGTCACGCCGACGGACATCTTCCACCTGCCGCCGTCGATCACCGTCGCCGACCGCACGATCAAGGAGGCCCACGACCGCGGGACCGTCGACCTCACGACGAAGCAGATCCTCGCGCAGTCCAGCAACGTCGGCACGGTGCGGATCGGCCAGCGCCTCGGCGCCCCGAGGTTCGACTACTGGGTGCGGCGCTTCGGCTTCGGCGCGAAGACCGGCGTCGAGCTGCCGGCCGAGGAGTCCGGTCAGGTGCTCACGCTCGACAAGTACTCCGGCTCCTCGATGGGCAACCTGCCGATCGGCCAGGGCGAGTCCGTCACGCCGCTGCAGCTCGCGACCGCGTACGCGGCGATCGCGAACGGCGGGATCCTGCGCAGCCCGCGCATCATCGGCGACGTCGGCGGCGTGCGCAGCCCGACGCCGCCAGGCCGGCGCGTGATCTCCCAGAAGGTCGCCGCGCAGCTGCGCGACATGCTCGAGGGCGTCGTCGAGGTCGGCGGCACCGCGAGCCAGGTCGCGATCCCGGGCTACTCGATCGCCGGCAAGACCGGCACCGCGAACAAGATCGACCCGGCGACCGGCGAGTACTCCAAGTCCCGCTTCATCGGCTCGTTCGTCGGCTTTGCGCCGGCGCACAAGCCCAAGCTGCTCGTGACCGTCATGGTCGACGAGCCGCAGGGCGAGATCTACGGGTCCGAGGTGGCGGCGCCGGCGTTCAAGGAGATCATGCGCTTCGCGCTGCCGTACCTGGGCATCCCGCCGAACCGCTGATGCTGGATCCGGCGCCCGTCCCGGCATCTATCCTGGCGCCATGAGACGCCCGAGCTTTCCGACCGTCATCTCCCTGATCGCGCTGTTCGTCGCGCTCGGCGGCACCTCCTATGCGGTGATCAGGCTGCCGGCCAAGTCGGTCGGCAACCGCGAGCTGAAGAGCAACGCGGTGACGTCGGCGAAGATCCGCGCGCAGTGAGTGCGCGCTCACTGGCGAGCGGCGCGTACGCGGGGGCGGGACCACTTGAGCCATCCGATCGCGGTCGGGCATCTATCCTGGCGCCATCGGCCGACCGACCGCTTCGAACTTCGACAGCCTTGACAACTCAGCTTCTGGGCGGACTGATGACCCTCCGCGAGGTCTTCGGTGACGTCGCGTCGGACGTGCCGCCGGTCGAGGTCACGGCACTCGCCTACGACAACCGCCGCGTCGAGCCGGGCAGCGTCTTCTTCTGCGTCCGCGGCTTCACCCGCGACGGTCACGACTTCGCCGCCGACGCCGTCGCGCGCGGAGCGGTCGCGCTCGTCGTCGACCACCCGCTCGGGCTCGGCGTGCCGGAGGTCGTCGTCGGCGACGTGCGGGCGGCGATGGCGCCCGCCGCCGCGCGCCTGCACGGCGATCCGACCGCGACGCTGCGCACGATCGGCGTCACCGGCACGAACGGCAAGACGACGACGACGTACCTCGTGCGCGCGCTGCTCGAGGCCGCCGGCGAGCAGACGGGGCTGCTCGGCACCGTGACGTCCGTGATCGGCGGCGTCGAGCACGAGGTCGCGCGCACCACGCCGGAGGCGATCGACCTGCAGGCGACGTTCGCGGCGATGCGCGCCGCCGGCGACAGCCACTGCGTGATCGAGGTCTCCAGCCACGCGCTCGAGCTCGGCCGCGCCGACGCGATCCACTGGGCGGCCGCGATCTTCACGAACCTCACGCAGGACCATCTCGACTTCCACCCGACGATGGAGCAGTACTTCGCCGCCAAGTGCAGGCTTTTTCACGCGGGCCGGCCGCAGGTCGCGGTCGTCAACATCGACGATCCGTACGGCGCGCGGCTCGCGGCGTCGCTCGCGGGCGAGGCGTCGCAGCTCGTCACGATCGGGATCGACTCCCCCGATGCCGATCTGCGCGCGACGGACATCGAGAGCGCCTTCGACGGCTCGACGTTCGTCGCAGGAGGCCTCGAGCTGCGCTCGCCGCTGCCGGGGCGCTTCAACGTGATGAACGTCCTCGGCGCCGTCGCGGCGGTGCGCGCGCTCGGCGTCGACGACGCGACGATCGTCGCCGCGCTGCCCGAGGCCGGGCGCGTGCCGGGCCGCTTCGAGCCGGTCGACGAAGGGCAGGACTTCGCCGTCCTCGTCGACTACGCGCACACGCCCGATTCGCTGGAGAACGTGCTCGCGGCGGCCCGGCCGCTGACCGCCGGCCGCCTGCACTGCGTCTTCGGCTGCGGCGGCGACCGCGATCGCGGCAAGCGCCCGCTGATGGGCGCGATCGCCGCGCGCCTGGCGGACCACACGATCGTCACCTCGGACAACCCGCGCTCGGAGGATCCGGCGGCGATCGTCGACGAGATCCTCGCCGGGATCGACGATCGCAGCACCACCGAGGCGATCGTCGACCGGCACGCCGCGATCGAGCGCGCGATCGCGCTCGCCCGGGCCGGCGACGTCGTCGTCATCGCCGGCAAGGGCCACGAGCAGGGCCAGGAGTTCGAGGGCGGGCGCAAGCTGCCGTTCGACGACGTCGGCGTCGCGCGGGAGGCGCTGCGTGCGCGACTGGTCGCCTGAGACCCTCGCCGAGGCCGCGGGCGTGCGGCTCGTGCGGCCCGCTCTGCTGCCTGCGAACGGCGATCCGCCGGGGCCGCTGCGCGTCACGATCGACTCGCGCGACGTCCGGCCCGGCGACCTGTTCGTCGGGCTGACCGGCCGCAACGTGGACGGCGGCTACTACGCGGGCGACGCGCTGGCGGCGGGCGCATGGGGCGTGCTCGTGTCGCCGGAGCATGCTGTCGGCGCCAGCGGCGCCGGCGTGCTGCTCGCCGCCGACGACCCGCTCGCGGGGCTGCAGGCGCTCGCGCGCTCGTGGCGGCGCGCGCTCGGCGCGCAGGTCGTCGCGATCACCGGCTCGACCGGCAAGACGTCGACGAAGGACCTCCTCGCGGCGATGATCGCCCAGCAGCGCCGCGTCGTCGCCAGCCCGCAGAACCTCAACACGGAGATCGGCCTGCCGCTGTCGATCCTGGCGGCGCCCGCCGGCACGGAGGTGCTCGTGCTCGAGATGGCGATGCGCGGGGAGGGCCAGATCGCCGAGCTGGCGGCGATCGCGGAGCCCGACATCGGCGTGATCGTCAACGTCGGCCCGGTCCATCTCGAGCTGCTCGGGTCGCTCGAGGCGATCGCCGCGGCGAAGGCGGAGCTGCTCGTCGACCTGCGGCCGGGCGCGACGGCCGTGCTGCCCGCCGACGAGCCGCTGCTCGAGGCGCACCTGCGCGAGGACCTGCACACCGTCACGTTCGGGCCGGGCGGCGACGTCGCCGCGCTCGGCGACGACCTCGAGCTGCCCTTCACGTCGCGCCACATGCGGCTCAACGCGCTCGCGGCGCTCGCCGCGGCACGGGCCGCGGGCGTGCAGCCGCGCGGGCGCCTCGACGTGACGCTGAGCGCGCTGCGGGGCGAGCGAATCGAGCTGCCCGGGCCGGTGCTCGTCATCGACGACTGCTACAACGCCAACCCGATGTCGATGCGCGCCGCCCTCGACGATCTCGCCGAGTCCGCGCCCGGGCGGCGCGTGGCCGTGCTCGGGGACATGCTCGAGCTCGGTCCGCAGGAGGCGACCTTCCACGCCGAGATCGGCTGCTACGCGGGCGAGTGCGGCGTCGACGTGCTCGTCACCGTGGGGCCGCTCGCGGCCGCGATGGGTCCGCAGTTCGCCGGCGAGCTGCATCGCACCGACGACGCGGCCGCGGCGGCGGCGCTCGTGCGCGAGCTCGTCGCGCCCGGCGACACCGTGCTCGTCAAGGGCTCGCGCGGCGTCGGCCTCGAGGTCGTCGCGCAGGGCCTGCGGGCGGCCCTGTAATGGGAGAGGTCCTCATCGCCGGCACCGCGGCGCTGCTCATCTGCATCTTCCTGTCGCCGAAGTTCATCGCGTTCCTGCAGCAGCGCGAGTTCGGCCAGTTCATCCGCGAGGAGGGCCCGGCGAAGCACCACGTCAAGGCCGGCACGCCGACGATGGGCGGGATCATCATCTTCACGGCGATCTCGATCCCGTTCCTGATCCTGTCGGAGTACGACTGGCGCGCGGTCGGGGTCTACGGGGCGGCGCTGGGCTGCGCGCTGCTCGGCTTCGCCGACGACTACACGAAGATCGTCCGCCGCCGCTCGCTGGGGCTGAGCGCGCGGATGAAGCTCGGCATCACGATCCTCATCTCGGTCGGGCTGTGGTGGATCGCGACGCAGAAGGCGGGCCTGCCGCAGACGCTGCGCCTGCGCGTCATCGACTACCAGATCGATCTCAGCTTCCTCGCCGGGCTGCCGTTCCTGGCGATGATCTACATCGTCGTGGCCGGGACGACGAGCGCCGTCAACCTCACCGACGGGCTCGACGGCCTCGCCGCCGGCTGCGCGGCGATCGTCGCGCTCGCCTACATCGGGATCACGTTCATCACGACCGGCCAGCACGACCTCGCGCTGCTGTCGGCCTGCCTCGTCGGCGCCTGCGTCGGGTTTCTGTGGTTCAACGCGTTCCCGGCGACGATCTTCATGGGGGACACCGGCTCGCTCGCGCTGGGCGGCGCGATCGCCGGCCTGGCGATCATGACGAAGACCGAGATCCTGCTCATCCTGCTCGGCGGGATCTTCGTCGTCGAGGCGCTGAGCGTGATGATCCAGGTCTTCTCCTTTCAGACGTTTCGCAAGCGGCCGTTCCTGATGGCGCCGATCCACCACCACTTCGAGCTGCTGGGCTGGTCGGAGACGAAGATCATCCTGCGCTTCTGGATCATCGCCGCGATCTGCAGCGCGATCGGCTTCACGCTCTACCAGGCCTCCGTTGCGTAGCCGGCCACCGCTGCCGCCCGGCCCGTGGCTCGTGGTCGGGCTGGCGCGGTCCGGGGTGGCGGCGGCACGCGCCCTGCTCGCGCGCGGCGAGCGGGTCGTCGCGGTCGACAGCGGCTCGCCGGTGCTGCCCGACGGGGTGCAGGCGCACGTGCGGACCGACGGGCTGGCGTTCCTGCCGCACGCGCGGGCGGTCGTGAAGTCGCCGGGCGTGCCGCGCGAGGCGCCGGTCATCGCGACCGCGCGTGCCCGCGGCGTGCCGGTGCTCGGCGAGCTCGAGCTCGGCTGGCGCCTCATGCCCAACGAGTTCGTCGCAGTGACCGGGACGAACGGCAAGACGACGACCGTCGAGCTGCTCGGCCACATCCACCGCGAAGCGGGCCTGGCGGTCGCCGTGGCGGGCAACGTGGGGACGGCGGTGAGCGGGCTGGCGGGTGCGCTGGACGAGCACGCGACGGTCGTCTGCGAGGCGAGCTCGTTCCAGCTCGAGGACACGCTCGAGTTCGCGCCGGAGGGCGCGGTGCTGCTGAACGTCGAGGCCGACCACCTCGATCGCCACGGCACGCTCGACGACTACCTCGCCGCGAAGCTGCAGGTCTTCGCGCGGCAGGGCAACGACGATGTCGCGGTGGCGCCGTTCGGCCTCGGCCGTCGAGGACCTCGGCGGCTGCGCGCGGCGGGTGCCGTTCGGGCCGGGCGGCGAGCTCGACGATCGCGCCGGGCACCTGTGGTGGGACGACGAGCCGCTCGTGGCGCACGAGGAGATCCGCCTGCGCGGCGCGCACAACCGGGCGAACGCAGCGGCCGCGGCGGCGATCGCCCTCGCGCGCGGGATCGACCGCGACGCGGTGCGCGCCGGGCTGCGCACGTTCGCCGGCGTCGAGCACCGGCTCGAGGAGGTCGCGCGCCACGACGGCGTCCTGTTCGTCAACGACTCCAAGGCGACGAACGTGGCGTCGACGCTCGTGGCGCTCGCGAGCTTCGCGGAGATGCCGGTGCATCTCATCCTCGGCGGCAAGGGCAAGGGCCAGGACTTCTCGGCGCTGCGCGGCTGCGCGCACCGGACGTACCTCATCGGCGAGGACGCCGAGCGGATCGGGCGCGAGGCCGGCGGCGAGCAGTGCGGCGACCTCGCGACCGCGGTCGCGCGCGCCCGCGCGGCGGCGCGCGCGGGCGACGTCGTGCTGCTGTCGCCCGCCTGCGCGAGCTTCGATCAGTTCGCGGACTTCGAGGCGCGCGGGCGCGCCTTCAGGGCGCTCGTCGCGTAGCGCGCGAGCAGCCCGAGCAGGGCGAGCGCCGCGCCGCGGCGCCGGCGATCGGCCACCACGCGGTGCCGCCGCCATCCTGTTGCGCGGGCGGTGCGACGCGGGCAAGCTGCGACGCCGGGTACGGCTCGAACGGGGCGACGGCGTGGTCGAGCAGCGCCCGGTCGGCGTCGGAGAGCCGCACCCACTGCGAGTCGTCGCGCGACCCGCTCGGGCGCGTGATGCCGAGGCTCGGAAGGTAGTCGTAGGCGATGGTGCGCGGCGCCGCGTCGGGGCCGTATTCGACCGTCGTCCTCAGCGTGACGAAGGGCGCGGGCGCCGCGGGTTTGCGTGCCGGAACGCCGTCGGCGAGCGCGGGCAGGGAGGACAGGTCCACCGTGTTGCAGCCCTGCGCGCCGCAGACCTGGGCGGCCGTCGCGGTGCCCTTGGCGAGCGCGGGGGCGGGGAGGGCGGCGAGCGCCGCGCTTACGATGAGGATCGGCAGCAGAGGTCTCATGGCACGGGTACACCTCCCACCGCGATGCCGGTTCCCCGCTGCCCCGGTAGTTCGGCCCCGGGGGATCGGAGCCCGCCGACGTGCCGTCCGCCGGACCGGGCGGCTGGGTCGTCGCGTTGGGCGGGGTGACCTCGACCGGGCCGCAGTCCTTCGGCGTCCAGGGGCCGGTGAGCGGCTTGGGATCGTTGAGCCGGCAGCGCACGAGGTCGTACGCCCGCTTCTTCGTGAAGGCGCTGGAGAAGAGCGTGGCCGTCTGCGCCGCGCCGCGCCACGAGTACTGGTCGGCGACGCCCCAGATCGTCACGCCGGTGCAGTTCGTCGACTCCTGGCAGGCCTGCGCGACGGTGTTGTAGGCGGCGCGCTGGATCAGGACCGGGTCACCGGCGACCGGGCGCAGCACGTCGAGCTCGGTCACCGAGACGCGCAGCCCGAGCGCGGCGTACTGGGCCATCACGTTCTTCAGCTCGACGAGCGTCGGATAGCGGCCGTCGGCGCCGACGTGCATCTCCAGCCCGATGCCGTCGATCGGCACGCCCCGCCGGACGAAGTCGCTCGCAAGCGCGTAGACCGCACGCTGACGGGCGCTCGGGGTGTCGGCGTCGAACTCGTTGAGGTAGAGCATGGCGTTGGGATCCGCCTCGTTCGCCGCGCGGAACGCCTGCTCGATCCAGTCGTCGCCGATGACGCGCTGGTAGACGTTGTTGTCCCGCGCGCCGCTCTGCACGAACGGCTCGTTGACGACGTCCCACTCGGTCACGACGCCGGGGAACTTCGTCCTGAAATGGCCGACCTCCGTGTAGATGTGCGTGCGCACGGTGTTGAGCAGGCTCGTGCGCGTCCACGGCGTCAGGAAGAACGGCTTGTCGATCCAGCCCGGGTTCGCGGCGGCGTAGAGCAGCGCGTGACCGCGGACCGTCTTGTGCTTGGAGGCCGCGAGCGCGGCGATCCCGTCGGCGGTCGTGAAGTCGAACTGGCCCTTGCGCGGCTGCGTCCACAGCATCTTGAACTCGTTCTCGGGCGAGGCGCGGTCGAAGCTCTGCGCGAACGTCGCGCCGTAGCGGGCGTCGTATGGCCTGACCAGGCAGGCCAGGCCGGCGGGGCCGGTGTATCCGGCGGCCGTGCAGCCGAACCAGAGGGCCGATCCGAGCGGCACGGACGCGCGTGACGTCATCGGCGACGGGTGCCGGGGAGCCGCGAGGCTCGCTGCCGGCATCGCGCCCGCGAGGGCCGACAGTGCGACCACGACCGCGGCCCTTGGCATCCATGCCATGAGTCCAAATTACAGTGCATTGGGGTCGGAGCGTGGTCGATTCGCCTGGCCAACGGGATAGGCCGGGTCCCCGCTGGATCCAGCTTCGGAACCTCGCGGCCGCGCGAGGTGTAGAGCTTGCGGTGGTGCATCCGCCACTCCAGAGCGAATCGGCCCTGCTCGCCCGCGCCTGCGGGGGAGATCTCGACGCCTACGAACAGCTCGTGCGCCTCCATCAGCAGATCGCGTTTCGCACGGCGCTCGTGCTCGCCCGCAACGCCGCCGACGCCGAGGAGGCCGCCCAGGACGCGTTCGTGAAGGCCTGGCGCGCGCTGCGGCGCTTCGACCGCTCGCGCCCGTTTCGCCCGTGGCTGCTGGCGATCGTCGCCAACGAGGCGCGCAACCGCCGGCGCGCGGCGGGGCGGCGCGAGGCGCTCGTGTTGCGTGCCGCTGCCGCCTCGCCGGGTGGTCCGGCGGACAGCGCGGCCGGCGCGGCGCCGCGTCGCCCGAGCTCGCGCTGCTCGTCGCCGAGCGCCACGGCGCGCTCGTCGCCGCGCTCGAGCGCCTGGACGAGCGCGACCGCCAGGTCATCGCCTGCCGCTACCTGCTCGAGCTCACGGAGGCCGAGACCGCGGCCGCGCTCGGCTGCCGCGCGGGCACGGTGAAGTCGCGTCTCTCGCGGGCGCTCGAGCGCCTGCGCGCGCAGGCCGGCTCGGAGGTGCTCCATGCCTGATCTGCACGACCGTCTGGCGCAGCTCGCCGCCGACGCCCGCTGGCCGCCGACGCCGGATCTCGCGCCGAGCGTGCGGGCGGCGATCGAGGCGGCGCCTGCGTCGGCTCTGCCGGGCAGGGGGCTGCGCTGCGCGCGACGTCGCGCTCGCGCCGGCCGCTGCTCGCCGCGCTGCTCGCGCTCGTCGTCGGTGGGGCGCTCGCCGCGCCCGGCGTGGGATCGGGGCTGCTCGAGCGCCTCGGGCTCAAGAGCGCGACGGTGACGCAGGTGCGGCGCCTGCCGCCCACGGCGCTGGGCGGCCGGCTCGCGCTCGGCGAGCGCACCACGCTCGCGGAGGCGCGCCGCGCCGCGGGCCACGACCTGCTGCGCCCGGCGGCGCTCGGCGCGCCCGCCGAGGTCTACGTCGACGGCGACGTCGTGGCGTTCGTCTACCGCGAGCGCTCCGGGCAGCCGATCCTCTTCACGCAGGTGCCGGGCAGCACGCGCAACTACATCGAGAAGATCGTCACGCAGCGCACGCGCCACGTGCGGATCGGCGGCCGGCCCGGGCTGCTGCTGCGCGGGCGCCACGTCGTCATCTTCGAGGGGCGTGGCGGGGGCACGCGCCTGGCGGAGTCGCGGCTGGCGAAGACCACGCTCATGTGGGAGCACGGCGAGTTGCTGCTGCGCCTGGAGGCCGATGAGCCGGTCGGCGAGCTGTTGCGGATCGCGCGCTCGGTGGGGTGATGGTGCGGGCGTTGCGCAGGTCGTGGCAGCTTTGCGGCTTGAGTGACGCCGGCGCTGGTGAACTGCATCGATGAAGGGGTGGGTGTTTGAGCGCCCGGCGCGTTCCTGTGACCGTGCGGCGGTCGGTCGTGTCGAATAGTGATCGGATATGGATCAGAAAACGACACGATCGGCCAGTGCCTTTGGGGGTGGGTCGAATAACCGTCGGCATGGACGAACGATTCGACCCACCCCGCCCGCGACGCGCCCGCGGCGAACGCCGGGACCGAGCGCCACGAGGCCCAGACCACCACTCCTTCATCGATGCTGTTCGCACGCGTTCGCGGCTCCGCAAACCACTCGAGAGTGCCGCACTCGCAGCGCCGCGAACCGCCCGAGCCGCTACTTCAAAGCGTCCTCGGGCACGACGTAGTAGTGCTTGCTCGCGGCCTTGGGGCGCATGTCGAAGCCCTGGCGCGCGCGGACGCCGAAGGACTTGTCGGCGTAGCCGCCGTGCTCGCGCACCCACGCGAGCACCTCGTCGGGATCGCCGCCGGCGTCGATGACCTTGTCCTGCATGATCGCGACGGTGTCCGACGGGTTGCCGAGGAACAGCGCCGGCGGGATGCCGGCGAGCAGCTTGCGGATCGGATCGCTCTTCTTGCCCACGGCGCGCGAGGATAGCGTCAGACCGGCGCAGTCGAGCCGCGCCGCGATCTCGGCCACGCCGACGAGGTCCTCGGCGAACGCGTGCGCCGCGCCGAGCTCGCGGGCGGCGTGCGACGTCAGCAGCGCGATGACGTGCATCCCGGCCGCCAGTCCGGCCGCCACGCCCGCGGGCGCGTCCTCGAGCACGACGCACGTCGCCGGGTCGACGACGCCGAGCGCCGAGGCGGCGCGCAGGTAGCCCTCCGGGTCGGGCTTGCCGTGGGCGACCTGCTCCTGCGGTGATGCAGACCCGCGGCTGCGCCAGCCCCGCCGCTGCAAATCGAGCCACGGCAAGCGCCAAAGAGCACGACGTGACGACGGCAAGCCGCCCGGGCGGCGTGTCGGCGAGCAGCTCGGCCGCGCCCGCGATCGCCACGACGCCGTCCTGGTCGGCGGTGTGCGCGGCCTCGATCGCCGCGCTCTGCGCGGCCGCGTCCAGCGACGGCGCGCACACGCGCACGACCTCCCGCGACGGGCGCCCCTGCGCCGTCGCGACGACGAGCTCCTCGTCCAGCCCGTGCCGCCGCGCCCACGCGCGGTAGACGCGGGCGATCGCCTGCGTCGAATCGACGAGCACCCCGTCGAGGTCACAGAGCAGGAACGGCGACGCCTTCACGCGCGCGGTGCAAGCGCCGGGTACAGCGCGACGAAGCGCTCGCGCGCCTCACGGTAGGGCTCGATCCACTCCGCGACGGGCTCGACGATCGCGCCCGGCCGCACGCACGCGGCGACCGCCTCGTGGACGTCCGCGAACGCGCCCGCCGCGACGCCGCCGAGCAGCGCCGCGCCGAACGGCGCGCCCTCGTCGACGGCCGTGCGCTGCAGCGGCAGCTCGAGCACCGACGCGAGGATGCGCAGCCACAGCTCGCTGCGCGCGCCGCCGCCCGAGACGCGCCCGAGCGTCGGCCGGCCGGACAGACTCCGCAACGAGGTCCAGGCCGTCGCGCAGGCCGAACGCGACGCCCTCGAGCACCGCGCGCACGAGCGCGCCGCGGTCGTGGCGCAGCGACAGCCCGGTGAACGCGCCGCGCGCGCGCGGGATCGGCGTGCGGGGTGCGCTCGCCCGCCAGGTACGGCAGGAACGTCAGGCCCTCGACGCCGGGCTCCCAGACCGCGGCCTCGGCCACCAGCGCGGCGAACTCGACCCCCGCGCGCGGCCACGTCGCGCAGCCAGCGCAGCGAGCCCGCCGCCGAGAGCATCACGCCCATGCTGTGCCAGGCCCCCGGCACGGCGTGGCAGAACGCGTGCACGCGCGCCATCGCGGTCGGGCGCGAAGGCGGCCGACGCGGCGAACACGACGCCCGAGGTGCCGAGCACCACCGACGCCGGACCCGGCCGGTCGACGCCGACGCCCAGCGCGCCCGCCGCCTGGTCGCCCGCGCCCGCGGCGACCGGCACGCCGCCGGCCGTCCGGCCGCTCACCTCCGGCGACTCCAGCGCACGCGGCAGCCACCCCGGGTCGATCTCCGAGCGCCTGCACGACGGCATCGCTCCAGCGCCGCCGCGCGACGTCGAACAGCAGCGTCCCCGAGGCGTCCGCGACGTCCGTCGCGTGCTCGCCGCACAGCCGCAGCCGGACGAAGTCCTTCGGCAGGAGCACGCGGTCGATGCGCGCGTACACGTCGGGCTCGTGCTGCGCGAGCCACAGCAGCTTCGGCGCCGTGAAGCCCGGCAGCGCGCGGTTGCCGGTCTGCGCGATCAGCGCCTGCAGGCCGACGCGCCGCTCGATCTCGGCGCACTGCGCCGCCGTGCGCCCGTCGTTCCAGAGGATCGCCGGGCGCAGCACGCAATCGCTCGCGTCGAGCGCGACGAGCCCGTGCATCTGGCCGGTCAGGCCGATGCCCGCGATCTCGCCGGCGCGGCCGAGCTCGAAGAGCACCGCCTGCGCGCCGGCCCACCAGTCCTCGGGATCCTGCTCGGCCCAGCCCGGCCGCGGCGTCGACAGCGGGTGGGCGACCTCGGCGCGCGCGACGACCGCGCCGTCGTCGGAGACGACGAGCAGCCCCTTCACCGACGACGTGCCGACGTCGAGGCCGGCGAGCAGCGCCACGGCGACGCCGCTAGGCGCCGAGCGCCGCGTACACGAGCTCGTAGGCGCGGATCGCGTCCTTGGCCTGCTGCGCCTCGCGCAGCGCCGCGTCGTCGATCCGCGCCGCCGCGCCGTCGATGAAGCGCCACTGCAGCACGCTGCGCCTGACCACGTCGACCGCCTCCTCGGTGTACGGGTACAGGTCGAAGCCGAGCCGCTCGCCGCGCTCCCCGTAGCCCGCGCGCCGCAGCTCGACGGCGAGCTCGAGCGTCTCCATGAACGCCGTCGCGCCGACCATGTTGTCGTCGTCGAACGTGCCCCAGCCGGAGTTCGCGTGCTGGTGGCCGAGCAGCCCCTCGGCGGCCAGCAGCGCCGCGTACTCGGCGAGGTTCTCGCCGTTCATGATCAGGTGCTGCCAGTCCATGTTGACCTGCACGTTGTCGATCCCGCGGGCGCGCAGCGTGTGGATGACGTGCAGCGTCATCCCGATGTTGCCCATGTGGATCTTCATCGCCGGCTCGGAGTTCTTGTGCTCGAGCAGGAGGATCTGGTCGTGCTCGGCGAGCTTCGACCGCGGCCTCGCCGATGCCGTCGATGAGCCGCGCCCAGCTCTCGCGCGTACGGCGTCTGGAACGGGTAGTTGTAGCCCTCGATCCCGGGCCAGATGATGAACCGCGCGCCGAGCCGGCCGGCGAAGTCGGCGCCCTCGATCGTCATCCGCACCGCCTCGGCGCGGATCGCGTCGTCGGGCGACGACAGGCCGCCGCGGGCGAAGCGGTTGTCGAGGTGCAGGCCGCTGGCGATCGCGTAGATGCCGTGGCCGTCGAGCGCGCCGCGGACGTCGTCGAGGTTGTCCTCCGACAGCTCCTGCGGGTAGTGGAACTCGTAGTCGTCGATCATGTCGCCCAGCCCGGCGACCGCCGTGTGGACGTGCTCCGCGGTGCTGCGGCCGGCCAGCTCGGGCTTGTAGCCGCCCGGGTTGAACCGCGTGACCATCGGGCCCATCGCCCAGATGCCGAGGCTTGTCTTCATGCGTCGTCCTCCTGCGTCGTGTCGATGACCGCGGCGGTCCGCGCGCTGCGCCGCGCCGCCGCGATGACGCGCAGCGCGGCGACGCTGTCGCGCGGGTCGACGGGCATGTCCGCCCCGTCGCGCAGCGCGTCGCGCACGCCCGCGTAGAAGCGCTCGTAGGCGCCGCGCTCGATCGCCAGCGCACGCTCGCCGTCGCCGTCGACGAAGCGCGCGGGCTCGCCCTCGCCCCAGCCCGGATCGCCCGGCCGCAGGCCCGCGGCGAGCTGGTCCTCCTGCGGGTCCAGGCCCGGCGTGTGGACGCCCGCGCGCGTCCCGCTCGCGCGCAGCGAGCGCCCGCCGAGCGGTGCGATGGCGCTCATCCACAGGTGCGAGCGCACCCCGCCGGGATGCTCGAGCGCGACGAAGACGTCGTCGTCGACCTGCGCGCCCGGGCGGCGCGCGTCGATCTCGGCGTACACCCGCTCCGGGTAGCCGAACAGCGTCAGCGCCTGGTCGACGAGGTGCGCGCCGAGGTCGAGCAGCAGGCCGCCGCCCTCGCCGGCGTCCGGCAGCTCGCGCCACGCGCCGGCGCGCACCTCCGGCCGGAAGCGCTCGTAGCGCGATTCGAAGCGGGTCACGTCGCCGAGCTCGCCGGACTCGACGATGCGCCGCACGGTCAGGAAGTCGCCGTCCCAGCGGCGGTTCTGAAAGACCGTGAGCGGCACGCCCGCGGCGGCGAAGTCGTCCACCAAGCGCGGCCGCGGGCGCCACGTCGGCGGCGAGCGGCTTGTCCACGACGACCGCGATCCCGCGCTCGAGCGCCGCCCGCGCGATCGGGACGTGCAGCCGGTTCGGCGTCGCGACGACGAGCAGGTCGATGGCGCCGACGTCGCGCAGCAGCGCGTCGGCGTCCGCGGCGACCTCGACGCCCGGGTAGGCGGCCCGCGCCCGCGCCGCGCGCGCCGGATCGGACGTCGTCACCGCCGCGACCGAGAGCCCGGGCGTCGCCGCCACGAGCGGCGCGTGGAACACCTCGCCCGCCAGCCCGTAGCCCGCGATCGCGACCCGCAGCGCGCCGCTCATCCGACCGGCACCGTGCCGCCCTCGGCGGCCGAGCGGTACAGCGCGTCGATCGTCAGCGCCTGGCCGAGCGCGTCCGCCCGCCCGAGCAGCGGCTCGCGCTCGCCGCGGATCGCCGCGCTGCAGTCCTCGAGCTCCAGGCGGTAGCTGTCGGCCGGCTCCGGCTCGACGACCTCGCGCTCGAAGCCGCGCTCCAGCACGATCCGCGGCTCGATGCAGTGCCACGGGTCGGCGAGCACGATGCGGCCCTCGGTGCCGCAGACCTCGAGCTCGCTGCGGCTCGGCAGGTCCAGGCCGCAGTCGACGACCGCGAGCACGTCGTCGTCGAAGCGCAGCAGGCCGGTCAGCCGCGTGTCGACCCCGGTCGGCCCGGTCACGACCTCCGCGGCGACGCTCAGCGGCTCGCCGCCCGCGACGAACCGCGCGCCGCTGACGGCGTAGCAGCCGACGTCCATCAGCGCGCCGCCGTCGAGCGCCGGATCGAGGCGCACGTCGACGTCGCCCGCGAGCATGAACGAGAAGCACGCGCGGACGAGCCGGACGGCGCCGACCGCGCCCTCGTCGAGCAGCTCGCGCAGCCGCGCGGTCTGCGGGTTGTGGCGCCACATGAACGCCTCGCTCAGCACGAGCCCCGACCGCTGCGCGAGATCGAACGCGCGCGCGACCTGCTGCGGCCTGCGGTCCATCGGCTTCTCGCAGAGGACGTGCTTGCCCGCCTCCAGCGCCCGCATCGTCCAGTCGACGTGCATGCTGTTGGGCAGCGGGATGTAGACCGCCTCGACGGCGGGATCGGCGAGCAGCGCCTCGTAGGAGCCGTGCGCGCGCGGGATGTCGTTGGCGTCGGCGAACGCCTGGGCGGACGCCTCGGTGCGGCTCGCCACGGCGACGACGTCGGCCGCATCGGTCTCCGCGCGCGCCGCCGATCAGGCGCGCGCCGATCCGCGCCGTCGACAGGATGCCCCACGCTACCCCCACGACGCCTCGCCCATCGGCCGGAACGTCGTCGTCATCAGCCGCATCGAGCGCGGCCGGGTGAGCGCGAACATGACGACGTCGGCGACGTCGCCGGGGCTCATCATCTCCGCGAGCTCGGGCATGTCCGCGGTGCGGCCCGTGCCGATCGCGAAGTCCGTCGCGACGCCGCCCGGGCAGATCGACGTGCAGCGCACGCCGTGCTCGCGCAGCTCGAGGTCGAGCGCGCGCGTGAAGCCGACCTGGCCGAACTTCGACGCGTTGTAGACCGCCTCGCCGGGGAACGCGTTCACGCCGGCGACCGACGCGAGCGACACGAAGTCCCCGCCGCCGCCGGAGAGCAGGTGCGGCAGCGCGGCGCGCGCCGTGTACATCACGCCCTTGAGGTTCACGTCGATCATCAGCTCGAGCTGCTCGGGGTCGAGCTCCAGGAACGGCCCGTACGCCCCGACGCCGGCGTTGGCGACGACGATGTCCAGGCGCCCGTGCGCCTGCACCGTCGCCGCCACGAGCGCGTCGACCGCCGCGGGATCGCGGACGTCGGTGGCGATCGCCACCGCGCCCTCGATCCCGAGATCGTCGCCGCTGCGCGAGCCCAGCCCGAGCGCGACGCCCGCGTCCGCCAGCCGGCGCGCGACCGCGGCGCCGATGCCGCGGCTGGCGCCGGTGACGAGCGCGACCTTGCCTTCGAGGCCCTCCATGGCCACGGTCATGCCCTGCCCGACTGCTCGCGACCGCGGCGCGAGATCGAGTCGACGGCGACGGCGAGCAGCAGCACCAGGCCGGTGACGACGAACTTCGTCCCCGAGCTGAGGCCGAGCAGGCCCAGGCCGTTGGCGATCCCGGCGATCACGAGCGCCCCGAGCAGCGCGGACTTGATGTGGCCGCGCCCGCCGAACAGGCTCGTGCCGCCGATCACGGCGGCCGCGATCGAGTAGAGCAGGATCTCTCCGCCGCCCGCGTTGGTGTCCACCGAGCGCAGCCGCGAGGCGAGCACGATGCCGCCGACGGCCGCCATCAGCGAGCAGATCGCGAAGCAGATGATCCTGATCCTGTCGACGTCGATGCCCGCCCGCCGCGCCGCCTCGGCGTTGCCGCCGACGGCGTAGACGTGGCGGCCGAAGCGCGTGCGCCGCAGCACGTAGGTCCAGAACACGAGCAGCACGCCGACGAGCACGGCGACGTACGGCAGCCCGCGATCCTGGTTGACGACGTACACGACGAGCGCCAGCGCGACGAACAGCCCGAGCGATCCGCAGCGCGACGATGAGCGGCGGGTCGTTCGGCAGCCCCGCGGCCGCGCGCTTGCGCAGCCCCCAGATCTGGACGGCGGCGTACGCGCCGACGGCCAGCACCATGAGCACCCAGGCCGCGCTCTTGCCGACGAAGTCGTTGGCGAAGCCGATGACGAAGTCGTCCTGCAGCACGACGGTGCCGCGGCTGCCGATCAGCAGCAGCACGACGCCGTTCCAGCCCAGCAGGCCCGCGAGCGTCACGACGAACGACGGGATGCCGACCTTCGTGATGATCACCCCGTGCAGCGTGCCGATGACCACGCCCGAGCCGAGCGCCGCGGCGATCGCCACGGCCGTCGGCACCTGCGAGCCGTCGGGCAGCAGCAGCAGCGCCGTGAGCACGCCGGCGACGCCGCTGACGTAGCCGACCGAGAGGTCGATCTCGCCGAGCAGCAGCACGAAGACGATGCCCATCGCGACGATCGCGAACGCGGCGCCCTGGACCATGAGGTTGACGAAGTTGCCGGCCGTCAGGAAGCGGTCGTTCTGGACCTGGAAGACGATGCAGATGACGAGCAGCCCGAGGATGATCGGCAGGCTGCCGAGCTCCCCGCCGCGCACGTTGTCGGCCCAGCGCCTGGCGTAGGCGCCGATCGTCGCGGTGGGCGCGGCGGCCGGCGCCGGCAGGGGCGGTGTGATGGCGCTCATCGCGAGCACCCGCCGTTTCGGCTCGGCGTCGACGACGGTCGAGCAATGACGCGAGGTCATGCGTGCGCCTCCTCCTGGCCGGGGACCGTGCTGAGCGTGCCCGCGGTGATCGCCTCGACGACCTCGCGCTGCGTCGTGTCGCGCGTGGTGAAGCGCGCGACGTCCTGGCCGAGGCGCAGCACCGTGATGCGGTCGGCGACCTCGAAGATGTCGTGCAGGTTGTGCGAGACGAGCATGACCGCGAGGCCCTGCTCGGCGAGGCGCTTGACGAGGTCGAGCACCTGTCGCGTCTGGGCGACGCCGAGCGCCGCCGTCGGCTCGTCGAGGATCACGAGGCGCGAGTTCCACATCACGGCCTTGGCGACCGCGATCGACTGGCGCTGGCCGCCGGACAGGCCGGCGACCGTCTGGCGCACCGAGCGGATCGTCGTCACCGACAGCGAGCTGAGCGTCTCGCTGCAGCGGCGCTCCATCTTCGTCTCGTCGAGCGCGCGGAAGGGGGTGATCTCCTCGCGGCCGAGGTACATGTTCTGCACGACGTCGAGGTTGTCGGCGAGCGCGAGGTCCTGGTAGACGATCTCGATCCCGAGCGCCGCCGAGTCCTTCGGCCCGCTGATCGTCACGGGCTTGCCCTCCCAGAGGATCTCGCCGCTGTCGATCGGATAGATGCCGGCGATGCACTTGATCGTCACGGACTTGCCGGCGCCGTTGTCGCCGACGAGCGCCGTGACCTCGCCGGCCGCACGTCGAAGTCCACCTCGTGCAGTGCCTGCACGGCACCGAAGCGCTTGGAGACTCCCTTGAGCTCCAGGATCGGCACCGCGCCGGAGGGCCGCTCGCGCGACCCTCCGCCGTCGGTGGACGCGGTCATGACAAGCCGACCGCCTTGCACTTGGAGGCCAGCTTGCCGGCGCAGATCTCCGTCTGCTTCGGGAAGTCCGGCGCGCCGAGGTACTCCTTGATGTTGTCCTTCGTGACGGCGACCGGCTTGAGCAGGACCGCCGGCACGTCGCGGTTCTCGTTGTTGACCGTGGCCGTCACGCCGCTCGGCGTGTCGCCCTTGGCGAGCGTGATCGCCAGCGCGGCGGCCGCGTCGGCTTCCTTCTTGATCGCCTTGTAGACGGTCATGCACTGATCGCCGTTGACGATGTTCTGGATGCCCTGCAGCGTCGCGTCCTGGCCGGTGACCGGGATCTGCTTGAGCTTGCGCTGCTTGAGCGCCGAGATCGCCGCGTTGCCGAGCCCGTCGTTGGCCGCCAGCACGCCGTCGACCTGGTTGGACGCCTTCTGCAGCATCTGCTCGAAGATCGTCAGCGCCTTCTGGTTGTCCCAGTCGGGCACGGACTGATCGGCGACCTCGGTCCACTCACCGGACTTGAACTTCGGGTTGATGACCGAGTCGTAGCCCTTCTTGAACAGCGTCGCGTTGTTGTCCGTCGGCGAGCCGTTGAGCACGGCGACGGCGGGCTTGCTCTCGCCCTCCAGGCAGTCGACGAGGCCCTGGCCCTGCAGGCGGCCGACCTCTTCGTTGTCGAACGAGACGTAGTAGTCCGAATCGCCCTTCAGCGTCAGGCGGTCGTAGTCGATGACCTTGACGCCCTGCGACTTGGCGTTCGCCGCGATCGCCGCGCCGCTGCCGGAGTCGAGGTTCACGAGCAGCAGCACCTTCGCGCCGTTCGTGATCGCCTGCTCGGCCTGCTGCTGCTGGGCGGACTTGTCGCCCTCGGCGTTCTGGATCTCGGAATCGACGCCCGGCCTTGTCGAACGCCGCCTTGAGGAACGGACGATCGACGGACTCCCAGCGCACCGACGACTTCGAGTCGGGTAGCAGGACCGCGACCTTGCCCGCCTTGGCGCCGCCCGACGCCGACCCGCTGCCACTGTCGCTCTTGTTGTCGTCGCCGCAGCCTGCGGCGACGAATGCCAGCGCCGCAGCACCGGCCGCCAGCGTCAGCGGCACAGCTCGACGTCGTATTCCTCGCATGACCATCATTGGTGTCCCTTTCCTCTTCGTGGTCCAGTGACCGGGGATGACGTCGCCGGAGCTGCGACATCGGATTGCCGCGCCGCGAGCTCGAGCGCGCCGAGAACCTCGGCCCGCTCGCCCAACACGCCGCGTGTGATGCGAACGTCCGCCGCCGCCGAGGGGATGGCGTAGCGGTGGACTGCTTCTCGCAAGGGGTCGAGCAGGACGTCACCGGCGGCGCTGACCTTGCCGCCGACGATGACGAGCTCTGGGTTGAAGGCGTTGACGATCGCGGCGACCGAGCGGCCGAGCACGCGGCCGGCGTCGGCGATCGCGCGGCGCGCGCCCGAGTCGCCCTCGTCGGCGAGCGCGACGACCTGCTCGAGCGTGAGGTCGTCGCCGTGGCTGGGGCGCAGCAACCCGGTGATCGCGCGGCCGCCGGCCATCATCTCCAGGCAGCCGCGGTTGCCGCAGCGGCAGATCGGCCCGCTCTCGTCGACGAGCACGTGGCCGAGCTCGCCGGCGGTCCCGCCGGTGCCGCGGTACAGCTCGCCGCCGAGGATCAGGCCGGCGCCGACGCCGTCGGAGACCATGACGTAGATCGCATCGCGCGCGCCGATCCCCGCGCCGAGCGTGACCTCCGCCAGCGCGCCGAGGTTCGCGTCGTTGTCGAGGTGCACGCGCAGGCTCAGGCGCGCGGCGAGCTCGTCGACCGGGCGGACGCCCGCCCAGCCGGGCAGGATCTTGCCCGCGTAGACCGTGCCCGCGGCGACGTCGATCGGGCCCGACAGGCCGACGCCGGCGCCGAGGATCCGCTCGCGGTCGGCGTCGGCGGCGGCGATGACCGCGTCGATGAGCTCGACCGCGACGTCGAGTGCCTGCGCCGCGGAGCGGTCGACGTCGAGCTCCCGGACCCGCTCGGCGAGGATCGTCCGCGACAGGTCGGCGATCGCGACGTGTACCTGCTCGTGGCCGAAGTCGATGCCGAGCACGAGGCCGGCGGAGCGGTCGAGCGTGAGCAGCGTCGGCGGCCGGCCCTGCTGGGAGACCCGCTCGTCGGGCTCGCGCTCGACGACGAGCCCGCTGGCCTGCAGGTCCGCGATGAGCGTCGAGACCGTCGAGCGCGACAGTCCGGTCAGGCGGGCGAGATCGGCGCGGCTCGCGCTGCCGTGCCGCCGCAGCTGGTCCAGCAGCTGGCGGCGATTGCGCTCCCTGAGTGATTCCAGCGAGCCTGATCCGACGGGTGCCATCGCGCCAACTGTGCCGAACGTCGCAATGTTTTGTCAAGAGTCCGGCGGAAGTCCTGGCCGTTTCCCATCAGTTTGTTCGAGGTCCGGCAGTTATGTGTTGATCAGCGCGTGCCGCGCGAGTAGTCGCGACGGTCGATGTCGCGGCCGATCGTGCTCGGGATCTCGGCACCGGGGGCGTCGCCGGACGCGTCGTGGTACGGGTGCTGGTTGATCGCGCTGCCGCTGCGGGAGTAGTAGCCGTGCGCGATCGCGAGGAAGAAGAAGACGACGAACCCGAGGAAGACCCAGGATCCTCCGGCAAGCGCGAATGCGATCGGCACACGTTCAATATGGCACCACGCAGTGCTCGCTCGCCGCCGCGAGCGCACGGCCTGAACGAGCCGCCGGCGCGAGGAAACGCGGGCCGCGCGTCGAAGGGCGACCGGATGGCTGCCGCCGCCCGAGTTTCCGCTGCGCCAAAGCCCGCGCGCAAGCCCAAACCGGTCGAGTACAACATCCTCTTCACCGCCACGCTGTGCCTGCTCGCGGCCGGCGCGGTGATGGTCTACAGCGCCTCGTCGGCCCGGACGCTGCTCGAGGGCCAGGGCGACGGCACCGTGTACCTCGTCAAGTACCTCGCCTTCGGCACGGTCGGCCTCGTCGTCATGCAGCTGCTCGCGCGCGGCGGCCTCGAGCTGCTGCCGCGCTTCACGCCCGCGCTGCTCGGCATCTCGTTCCTCATGCTCATCGCGGTGAAGATCCCGGGCATCGGCATCGAGATCAACGGCGCGCGGCGCTGGATCGGCGCCGGCCCGCTGCAGTTCCAGCCGTCCGAGCTGATGAAGCTCTCGCTCGTCCTCTACGCGGCCGGCCTGCTCGCCACGACCCCCGCGCGGCTGAAGACGGTGAGGGGCGTGACGGGGCCGCTGCTGCTCGTCGCCGGCGCCGCGATGCTGCTGATCGCCTCGCAGCCGGACCTCGGCACCTCGCTCGTCATCGCCTTCACGCTCGGGGCGCTGCTGCTCGTCGCCGGCGCCCCGATCCGCCTGATCGGCACGATCGCCGGGATCGGCGCGGTGCTCGTCATGCTCTTCATCGTCGTCGAGCCCTACCGCGCGGCGCGGCTGACGGCGTTCATCAACCCCTGGGCGCACGCCGACTCCGTCGGCTTTCAGTCCGTCCAGGGCCAGATCGCGCTCGGCTCGGGCGGCTTCTTCGGCGTCGGCCTCGGCGAGTCGGTGCAGAAGGTCTTCTACCTGCCCGAGGCGCACACGGACTTCATCCTGGCGGTGATCGGCGAGGAGCTCGGCATCGCGGGCATCTGCGGCCTGCTGTTCCTCTACGGCCTGATCGGATACGCCGGGCTGCGGACCGCGAAGACCGCCGCCACGCGCTACGCGCAGCTGCTCGCCGCCGGGCTGACCGCGCTGATCATCTGCCAGGCGCTGCTGAACATCTTCGCCGTGCTCGGGATCGCGCCGCTGACCGGCGTGCCGCTGCCGTTCATCTCGTCGGGTTCGAGCTCGCTGCTCGTGCTGCTGGCGACGATGGGCCTGCTGCTGAACATCGCCGCGCGCAGCACGAGCCACCTCGCCGCGCTGCCCGAGCCCGCCGGACGTCGGGCGGATGCGCAAGGATCACGCGGTGCTGAGCGTGTTGATCGCCGCGGGGGGGACGGCCGGCCACGTCGTGCCGGCGCTGGCGGTGGCCGAGCGGCTGAGGGCCGCGGGCGCTGAGGTCGTCTTCGTCGGCGGGCAGCGGGCCGAGGCCGAGCTCGTCCCCGCCGCCGGCTACGAGCTGCGCACGATCCGCGTCGAGGGGCTGAGCCGGACGAACCCGCTGCGCGCCGCGCGCGCCGTCGTGCGCGCGGGCGCGGCGGTCGGCGCGGCCAACGCGATCCTCCGCGAGCTGCGGCCGGCCGCGGTGCTCGGCGGCGGCGGCTACGTCGCGGGGCCGGTCGGCCTGGCGGCGCTCGCTGCGCCGGATCCCGCTCGTGCTGACCGAGGCCGACAGCCACCTCGGGATCACCAACCGGCTGCTCGCGCCGCGCGCGCGCCGGGTCTGCCTGGCCTTCCCGATCGAGGGCCGCAGCGGCCCGCGCTATCGCGTGACCGGACGGCCCGTTCCGCCGCCGGTGACCGACGTCGCGGCGGCGCGGTCGCGCTTCGGGCTCGCGCCCGAGCGAGTCGTGCGTGCTCGTCTTCGGCGGCTCGCTCGGCGCGCGGACGATCAACGAGGCCGCCGTCGAGGCGTTCCAGGCAGCGCCCTTCCACGTCCTGCACGCGGCCGGCACGCGCGATCACGCCGCGCTCGCGGCGCGCGTCGACGGCGAGAACTACGACCTGCGCCCGTACATCGACGGCCTCGGCGAGGCGCTCGCCGCCTGCGATCTGTGCGTCTCGCGCGCGGGCGGCTCGATCTTCGAGATCGCGGCGGCGGGCAAGCCGGCGATCCTCGTGCCGTATCCCTACGCGAGCGCCGACCACCAGACCGCCAACGCGCGCTGGATGGCGGACGCGGGCGCCGCGGTCGTCGTGCCCGACCACGAGCTGACGGCGGCGCGGCTGGGCGTGGAGGTCGGCGGCCTGCTCGGCGACCCCTCACGTCTTGCGGCGATGGCGTCCGCCGCCGCCGGGCTCGCCCGGCCCGACGCAGCGCAGGCGGTCGCCGACGAGGTGCTCGCGGCCGCGCTGGCGAAGCGGCGGTCGCGATGAGCGAGTGGCGCGGGCGGCGGCTGCACTTCGTCGGCATCGGCGGGGCGGGGATGAGCGGCCTGGCGCTCATCGCCGACGCCCTCGGCGCGACGGTCACCGGCTCCGACCAGGCGCCGTCGCCGTACCTGGAGCGCGTCCGCGCGGCCGGGATCGCGGTGACGATCGGCCATGACGCGGCGAACGTGCCCGCCGGCGACGACGTCGAGCTCGTCGTGTCGACGGCGATCGGCGCAGCGAACCCCGAGCGCAGCGCCGGGCGCGAGCGCGGGCTGCGCGAGATCCACCGCGGCGCGCTGCTCGGCGAGCTGAGCCGCCTGCGGCGCACGATCGCGATCGCCGGCACGCACGGCAAGACGACGACGGCGTCGATGGCGGCGCACGCGCTGCTGTCGCTCGGCTGGGATCCGACGTTCGTCATCGGCGGCGAGCTGCGCCCGCCGGGCGAGCCGGGTGCTCGGGCGCGGGCGAGGGCGGCGCTGCGTACGGAACGGGCGAGGGGACGAACGCTGCGTACGGAGCGGGCGAGTGGCTCGTCGTCGAGGCCGACGAGTCCGACCGCTCGTTCCTCGAGCTCGCCCCGGAGATCGCCGTCGTGACGAACATCGAGCTCGACCATCACACGACGTACGCGTCGCACGTCGAGCTCGAGGCGGCGTTCGCGGACTTCCTGCGCACCGGCGCTGCGCCGCGTCGTCGCCGACACGGCGGAGGCCGAGGCGTTCCTCGATCGCGCCGAGATCGTCGAGGCGGCGTTCTTCGGCGCGTCGGACATCGAGCTGAGCGCCGGCGGCTCGCGCTTCGTCTGGGCGGGCAGCCGGTGACGCTGGCGGTGCCCGGCGCGCACAACGTCGCCAACGCCGCCGCGGCGCTGACGGCGTGCGTGATCGCGGGCGCGCTGCCGTCGCAGCTCGCGGGCGCGCTCGCCGACTTCCGCGGCGCCGGCCGGCGCTTCGAGCGGCTCGGGGAGACGGCCGCGGGCGCGCTCGTCGTCGACGACTACGCGCACCATCCGACCGAGCTGCGCGCGACGATCGCGGCCGCGCGCACGCTGGGGCACCGGCGCGTCGTCGCGGTCTTCCAGCCGCACCTCTTCTCGCGCACGCAGCTGCTCGCGCGCGAGTTCGGCGCGGCGCTCGCGCAGGCCGACGTGGCCGTCGTGCTCGACGTCTACCCGTCGCGCGAGCACGCCGCGGACTTCCCGGGCGTCACCGGGCTGCTCGTCGCCGAGCGCGCCGCCGACGCCGCGCGCGGCCGGCCGGTGGCCTGGGCGCCCGACTTCGACGCCGCCGAGCGACTGCTGCGTGCCGCGCTGCGGCCCGGCGACCTGTGCCTCGTGCTCGGCGCCGGCAACGTCGACGCGCTCGGGCGACGGCTCGTGGCGGCGTAGTACGGGTCGGGATCAGGGAGCAACCCCGATGTCTGCGGGTTCGGCGAGGAGCAGGATCGTCACATGCTCACTCCCAAGGTCTCCCAGATCAGCGCCGGAACGGCGCACCCGATTCGCCCGAAGCGCAGCTGAGCCGGCGGGCGGCTGCGCTGTCGCTGAAATGCCTCAGCGGTTTCGCTGCGCTGCAAGCGCTTGTGAACAGCATCGATGAAGGAGTGAGGGGCCGATCGCGCCGGTGCGCAGCGCGGTTCGCGCTGCCTTGACGGAGGGGGGTCTTGCGGGTTATCCGCCTATTTGGCGCGTAATCCGCAAGACCCCTGGCCGCACCGCCACCGATGTCGTTTTCTGATCCATATCCGATCACTATCCGACACGACCGACCACCCGCGCGACCGCAGGATCGCCCCCAGCGCTCGAACATCCACTCCTTCATCGATGCTGTTCACCGGCGGCATGCATCGTCGCCGACCGCAGAGCCGTCGTGAGCGACGGCGCGACCCGCGGGGACCACCATCGCCGCACCGAGGCGCGCGACCCGCAGCAGCCGCGCGATCATCCGGCCAGGCTCACCAGCTGTGCCCGGCGAACACCGGCTCGGGCACGAGCTCGACGCCGAAGGCCTCGCGCACGCCGCCGGCGATCTCGCGCGCCAGGGCGACGAGCTGCGTCGTGGTGCCGGCGCCCCGGTTCGTCAGGGCAAGCGTGTGCTTGGAGGAGATCGCGATCCCGTCCGGGTCGCCGTGGCCGCGGGTGAAGCCCGCCCGCTCGATGAGCCATGCGGCCGACGTCTTGACGGCTCGCTCGCTGACCGGCCACGCAGGCGGGCGCACGTCGGCGCCGAGCCGCTCGGCCGCGCGCTGCGCGAACGCGTCGAAGTCGCGCGCCCGCAGGATCGGATTGGTGAAGAACGAGCCGGCGCTGACGGTGTCGGGATCGCCGGGGTCGAGCACCATCCCCTTGCGGCGGCGCAGCGCGAGCACCGCCGCGCGCACCTCCGCGAGCGGCGCGCGCTCGCGCTCGGCGATGCCCAGGCGCGTGGCGAGCTCGGCGTAGCGGACCGGCTCCGACAGCGCGGTGCGCTCGAGCGCGAAGATCACGCGCAGCACGAGCCAGCGGCCGGGGTCGCGCTTGAAGACGCTCGAGCGGTAGTCGAAGAGGCACGCCTCGGGGTCGAGGTCGTGGATCTCGCCGCTGCTGCGGTCCAGCGCGCGCACGCCGACGATCACGTCGGCGACCTCCTGGCCGTAGGCGCCGACGTTCTGGATCGGCGTCGCCCCGACGCTGCCCGGGATCCCCGACAGCGCCTCGATGCCCGACAGCTCCTGCTCGACGCAGGCCGCCACGAGCGTGTCCCAGTGCTCGCCGGCGGCGACGTCGAGCCGCAGCCGCCCGTCGCTCATCGCGTACGTCTCGACGCCATGCGTCGCGACGCGCACGACCGTCCCCGGAAAGCCCGCGTCGGCGGCGACGACGTTGCTGCCGCCCGCGAGCACGAGCACCGGCTCGCCGCCGGCGTCGGCCGCGCGCACGGCGTCGATCAGCGCGCCGTCGCTGTCGGCGCTCGTCATCCGTGCGGCGGGGCCGCCGAGACGCAGCGTCGTGAGCTCGGACAGCGGCGGCGGGGGCATGCGAGGGGACCCTAGCTCGCCGCCTGCGGGGCGAGCGGCGCCGCCTGCCGGGACGCGTGACGCGTGTCAGGCCACCCTTACATTCAGCCATGTATTGAGCTACGGTGGAAATTAGGGTGCCCTAACGCAACGGAAAAGGAGTGTCCATGGCGACGAGAGAGGTGGCGCGCCCGGCGGCAGCGCAGGACCCCGGGCAGCCACGCCCGCGGCGATCATGGTCGTTGCGGCCGCTGCTGCGCCGGCTGCACAAGTGGGTGTCGCTCCTCGTCGGGGCGTTGCTGCTCGTCGTCGTCCTCTCCGGCGTCGTCGTCCTGTTCGCCCCGGAGATCGACCAGCTCACCAAGCCGGAGCTCTATCGCGCCACGCCGACCGAGCACCCGGTCAGCTTCGAGACCGCGCTGGCGGCCGTCAACCGCGCGCATCCGGACTTCGAGGCGACGATCGTCGTCAGAAACCGCGGCATCTACGACGTCTGGGACAAGGACTTCCTGCGTCACGCCGCCGTCGACCCGGGAACGGGCCACGTCCTCGGCACGCGCAACCCGACGGGCGGGGTGATCGGCTTCTTCCTGAACCTGCACGAGTGCCTGCTGTCGTGCGAGGGCTACACGGCCTACGTGCCGCTGATGGCCCAGCACACGGGGATCCCGTGGGGCTTCGAAGACGAGCAGCTCACCGTCGCCGGGCTCCTGCTCAGCGTCGCCGGGCTGGCCCTGCTGTTCCTGTCGGTCACGGGGCTCGTGCTCTGGTGGCCGGGCGTCAAGCGCTTCGCGCGCGGGTTCGTCGTGCGGCGCGGCCGCGGGCGCTACAAGCGCGACTACGACCTGCACAAGGTCGTGGGGTTCGCGGCGCTTCCGTTCCTGCTGATGTGGGCGATCACCGGGACGAACTTCGAGCTGCCCGCGGTCGGCGACGTCTGGTACGGGCTTGCGCCCGGCTCGGCGCCGGCCGAGGCGTCGCCCTTCGTCTCCGGGAAGGCGGCCGGCAAGCCGGACATCGGATCCGCGCTTGCGCAGCAGGCGGCGCTCGCGGCGTTCCCCGGCGGGCGCGTGACGTCGGTGACGTTCCCGGACGCCAAGGATCCGAAGGCCTACTACGACGTCTGGCTGTCGCACGGCGTCGATCCGTCTCGCACCGGCGAGTGGCCCGGCACCGTCGAGATCGCGGTTGACCGCAAGAACCCTGCGCGCACGGCGATCGTCTACGGCGACAACACGACCCTCCCGCAGAAGCTCTGGGAGAACTGGACCTATACGACGCACTACGGCCAGTACGTCGGATGGATCCCGCGCTCGATCTGGCTGCTGTTCGGGCTCGTCCCGCTGCTGCTGGCCGTCACGGGGATCTCGATGCTGCTCGTCAAGCGCGGCAAGCGCCGTGCGCGCAAGCTCCGGCGGGCTGCCGGGAGCGCCGAAGCACCCTAGGGGAAGGGTCCCGCCCAGCGGCGACGAACACGTCAGCGATGGCCTCGTTCGCCCGCCGCCGGCCGCGCCTCCTGCTCGGCGTCGCCGTGGCGCTCCTCGTGCTCGCCCCGCTCGCGCTGTGGCTTCGCAACAGCTCGCTCGTGCGGGTCGAGCAGGTGACCGTGACCGGCGTGGAGGGTCCGCAGGCGCAGCAGATCCGCGAGACGCTCATCTCCGCCGGCGAGGACATGACGACGCTGCACGTGCGCGAGAAGGCGTTGCTCGAGTCGGTCTCGGCGTACCCGGTCGTGCGCAGCTTGCGGACCGAGACTGACCTCCCGCACGGGCTGCGGATCATCGTCAATGCGTACGAGCCGGTCGCCGCGCTGCAGGCCTCCGGCGGGGCCCTGACCGCCGTCGCCAGCGACGGCACGCTGCTGCGCGGCAGCTCGACGCGCGGCCTGCCGCTCATCGGCGTTCGCACGACGCCCGGTGGGGACCGGCTCGGCGGCGGCGAGACGTCCGTCGCGGTGCGGCTGCTCGCCGATGCGCCCCGTGCCCTGCGCGCGCGTGTGGACCGCGTCTACCGCGGCCCGCGTGGCCTGGCGGCCACGATGGCAGAACGGGCCGAAGCTCTACTTTGGCGGCACGGGCCGGATTGAGGCGAAGTGGGAAGCGGCCGCGCTGGTGCTCGCTCACAGCACCTCGCGGGGCGCGGCGTACGTCGACCTGCGCGTTCCCGAGCGGCCGGTCGCAGGCGGGCTGCAGCCCAGACCCCAAGACACTGAACCTCAACTTTAGGTTTAGGCCACCGGAAGGACGATTCTCCTGCTAAGGTCGAGAGTCCGGCGTTCTGCAATCATTCTTGCGCGGAGAGACTTCGCGTTGACATCCGTTCCGGCCCGTGCTTACTGTGGTTTCCGCAGGTTCGGGTCGGGGAGCCAAATCTCTCAACGCTAACTCAAGGGTCGGACGCGTCCTCATGGAATCCAGCAGCAGCTATCTCGCGGTCATCAAGGTCGTCGGTGTCGGCGGCGGTGGCACGAACGCCGTCAATCGGATGGTTGACGCCGGGCTGCGCGGGGTGGAGTTCATCTCCGCCAACACGGACGCGCAGGCGCTGCAGATGACCGATGCCGACATCAAGCTCAACATCGGCCACGACCTGACGAAGGGCCTTGGCGCCGGCGCCAACCCCGACATCGGCTTCGGCGCCGCAGCCGAGTCGCGCGACGACATCAAGGAGGCGCTGAAGGGCGCCGACATGGTCTTCGTCACCGCGGGCGAGGGCGGCGGCACGGGCACCGGCGCCGCGCCGGTCATCGCGGAGATCGCGAAGAACGAGATCGGCGCGCTGACCGTCGGCGTCGTGACGAAGCCGTTCGAGTTCGAGGGCAGCCAGCGCACCCGCCAGGCCGAGGAGGGCATCGAGCGCCTGCGCGAGGTCGTCGACACGCTCATCGTCATCCCCAACGAGAAGCTGCTGGCGGTCGTCGAGCGCCGCACGACGATGCTCGACGCCTTCCGCGAGGCCGACAACGTCCTGCGCCAGGGCGTCCAGGGCATCACCGACCTCATCACGATCCCCGGCCTCATCAACCTCGACTTCGCCGACGTGCGCACGATCATGCAGGACGCCGGCTCGGCGCTCATGGGGATCGGCACGTCCAACGGCGAGAACCGCGCCGCCGAGGCCGCCCGCATCGCGATCTCCAGCCCGCTCATCGAGGAGGACGTCGAGGGGGCCACGGGCATCCTGCTGAACATGACCGGGGGCAAGGACCTCGGCCTCTTCGAGGTCAACGAGGCCGCCGAGATCGTCCGCGAGGCCGCGGCCCCGAACGCGAACATCATCTTCGGTGCCGTCATCGACGAGGCCCAGGGCGACGAGGTCCGCGTGACCGTCATCGCGACCGGCTTCGACCACGGCCGCGCGCGCCCGCGCACGGCCCGCGAGGAGACGCGCGAGCGCGCCGTGTCCCGCGACCGCGGCCCGCGCCTCGGCGACCGCCAGCGCTCGTCGCTCGAGATCCCCGACGACGAGATCGAGATCCCGCCGTTCCTCAGGTAGGTCGCGGCCCGCTGGTCGGGCGGGCGACGCCGCCGCCGTCGTGGTGCCATTGACGCTCGAGGCGGCTCTCGCTGGTGAACTGCATCGATGAAGAAGTGAGAGGGGCCGGGCGCACCGGTGCTCCCGAGTCGCGCTGTCGGACGGGGGTCGTGCGGGTTATCGGCCCATTTGGCGCATAACCCGCAAGACCCCCATGGCGGGGGACCGTCATGTCGTCTTGTGATCCATATCCGATCACAAGGCGACACGGACCGGCCCGGGCGCGCGTCCGCAGGAACGCCGGGGCGCTCAAACACCCACTCCTTCATCGATGCAGTTCACCAGCGCTGGCGGCGCCGCGAACCCTCGAGTCCCTCACGCGTGTGCCGCGCCGCCGCGCCCCCGGCTCACGCCACCGGCGGCGGCGTTCCCTCGGCCGAGGCGGCCAGGCCGTGATCCCACCCGCACACGAGGCACGCATGCTGAAACGCTGAGCGCGCGAACTGCAGCGCGGCCGCGTGCGGGTCGTCGGCGGCGATGACGTCGTCCCAATCCAGGACGTACTCGCCAAGCGCCGCCTCCCAGCGGGTGGCGGCGGGCGCCAGCGTCGCGGAGGCGAACCCCTCCGGCGCCGGGTGCGCGTAGGCGTAGAACGCCGCCTTCGGATAGCGCGGATCGCCCGGCCACCAGCCGACGGCCACCTCCTGGGCGTCCATCGCGTTGCGCATGATGAAGTCGTCCGACGGGGGCTTGGCGGCCAGGCCGGAGAACAGGTTCACCGCGAGGTCGAAGGAGCCCCACCAGGCGTTGACCGGCGTCGAGCGCCCGCGGTAGGGCGCGCGGAACGCCGCCAGGACGAGCGCGACGCGGGTCGCCACCGCGAAGTACGTCTCGACCTGGTCTGGGTCATAGGTCGCGTGCTCGTCGTCCTCGTCGAGCGGCGTCGTCCAGGGCGTCTCCTGCGGCGTCAGGTTCAGCTCGACCGGGCCGACGAGGTCGACGACCGCCGCCAGCAGTTCGCGGGTCACCTCCCGGACGGGCCGGTCGGGCGCGAGCGCGACGCGCCGCACGCGTCCGTCGCTGTGCTCGGCGACCCCCTCGTGGGTGTGCAGGTCCAGCGCGACGACGAGCGCGCCGGAGCCGTCGGGCGCCGGGAGCGGGAGCGTCTCCCAACCGCGCGCGCTGAGTCGCAGCGCGGCGTGCTGGAGCTGGGGCTCGGGCGGGGCCAGCTTCGCCGCCAGCTTGCCGAAGAGCTGCGTGTGGGCGTGCAGCGTGTCGCACGTCGGGCGCCACGCCTCGTAGGGGAGCGCCGGCCAGTCAGAGGACATGGGCGAACGCTACCCGGCCGATCCGCATGAGCGTCACCTACCGGACGAAGCGGATCGTCAGCGGGTAGCGGTACTCCTCGCCCCGGCCCGCCTTCGCCGCCGCGACGCAGACGAAGACGAACCACGCGATCAGCAGGAGGACGAGCAGCGCGAGCGCGAGCCAGCCGGAAATGACGACGCCTGCGAGCAGCGCCATGCAGCAGTAGAGCGTGATCGACAGGTTGAAGTTCAGCGCCTCCACCGCGTGGCGGCGCACGAACGGGTCGTCCTTCTTCGCGAGGTAGACGAGCAGCGGTCCGGTGAACATGAAGACGACGACGACGGACAGGAGCGCCGAGAGGTGCGCCGCGAGCGCGTATGTGCGCGAATCGTCGCGCGCGTTGTGCGGGCCGGCGGGCGGAATCGCGGAGGACAGGGCGCTTGTCCAGCGCGCTCCGTCCCAGTAGCGGTGGCTCGCCGATCCGCCCGGATCGGGGTACCAGCCGGGCGCTGCGGGCGGCGGCGGGGCGGGCGCCCCGGAGGACTCCATCGGCCCCACTGTAGGCACCGATGAGACCCGACGGAATTTTGAGCTTTCGGCGTCCGGGGAGCGCCGACGGCTCCGCTAGCCTCGTGCGTGTGACGACCCCCACCCTCAGGCGCACGCCGCTCTACGCAGCCCACGTGAAAGCGCGCGCGAAGCTCGTCCCCTTCGCGGGATGGGAGATGCCGATCCAGTACGCCGACGGCGTCCGCGCCGAGCACGAGGCGGTCCGCACCGCGGCCGGCGTCTTCGACGTCTCGCACATGGGCGAGGTCGAGGTGTCGGGACCCGACGCCGAGGCGTTCCTCCAGCACGTCTACTCCAACGACGTCTCGCGGATGCAGGTCGGCCGCGCGCAATACGCGCTGATCTGCGACGAGGACGGCGGCGTGCTCGACGACGTCTTCACCTACCGCCTCGCGCCCGATCGCTTCCTGACGGTGACCAACGCGGCCAACCACACGAGCGACCTCGCCTGGATGCGCGGCCATGCCGACGGCTACGACGTCGAGATCGCCGACGTCGCCGACTCCTACGTCATGCTCGCCGTCCAGGGCCCGATCGCGCGCGAGATCGTGCAGGCGCTCGCCGACAGCCCGCTGCCCTCGCGGATGCACGCCGCCCGCCGCATCGTGCAGGGCCGCGAAGCGCTCGTCTGCGGGACCGGCTACACGGGCGAGGACGGCGTCGAGCTGCTGGTCGATCCCGAGGATGCGACCGCGATCTGGGACGAGCTGCTGCGCCGCGGCGCCGTTCCCTGCGGCCTGGCGGCACGCGACACGCTGCGCCTCGAGGTCGGCTTTCACCTCTACGGCAACGACCTCTCGACCGACCGCAACCCGATCGAGGCCGGTCTCGGCTGGGCCTGCCGCGAGGAGACGGGCTTCATCGGCTCGCTCGCGGTGGGCGCCGCGCGCGCCGATGGGACCGCGCAGAAGCTCGTCGCCTTCAAGATCGACGGGCCGGGCATCGCACGCCAGGGCAACCCGGTCGTCGGCGGCGGCGAGGTCACGAGCGGCACGATGTCGCCGAGCCTGGGCGTGGGCATCGGCATGGCCTACCTGCCGGCCGAGCGCGCGACCGTCGGCCAGACGTTCGAGATCGACGTGCGCGGCAAGCTGCGCAGGGCGATCGTCGCATCCCGACCCATCTACACCAAGGAGACCGATGGCTGACGCCAGCTATCCGGATGACCTGCTGTACCACCCCGAGCACGACTGGGCGCGCATCGACGACGGCGTCGCGACGTTCGGGATCACCTGGTTTGCGCAGGACGCGCTCGGCGAGGTCGTGTTCTTCGACCCGCCCGAGGTCGGATCGTCGGTGACCGCCAACGAGTTCTACGCCGAGGTCGAGTCCGTCAAGGCCGTCTCCGAGGTGATCGCTCCGCTGACGGGCGAGATCGTCGAGGTCAACGCCGCGCTCGCCGACGCACCGGAGGCGATCAACGAGGATCCCTACGGCGCGGGCTGGATGGTGACGCGTGAAGCTCAGCGATCCCGGGCAGGCCGAAGAGCTCATGGACCGTGACGCCTACGTGGAGACGCTCTAGCCAATGGCCGGCTACACCTCGCTCACCGCCGAGGATCTCACGATCATGCTCGACACGATCGGCGCGGGGTCGATCGAGGAGCTCTTCGACGCGATCCCCGCGGGCGTGCGGCTCGGGCGGCCGATCGACCTGCCGCCGGGCGAGAGCGAGCAGGAGGTCTACGCCGAGCTGCGCCGGCTCGCCGCGCGCAACGTCTCGGCCGAGGACGAGATCACGTTCCTCGGCGCGGGGATGTACGACCACTACGTCCCCGCGATCGTCGACATGCTCATGTCGCGCTCGGAGTTCCTGACGCCCTACACCCCCTACCAGCCCGAGGTCAGCCAGGGCGGCCTGCAGGTGATGTTCGAGTACCAGACGGCGATCTCCGAGCTGACCGGGCTGCCGGTGTCCAACGCCTCGCTCTACGAGGGGCCGAGCGCCGTCGGCGCCGCCGCGTACCTTGCGAAGCTCGCCAACAAGCGCCCGCGCGTGCTCGTCAGCTGCGGCACGCATCCTGACAGCCGTGCGACGCTCGCGACGCTCGCCGTCGGCTATGGCACCACGGTCGACGAGATCGGTCTCGACGACGGCGTCACGGACCTCGCCGCGCTGCGCGACGCGCTGTCGGACGACGTGAGCGCGGTCATCCTGCAGCAACCGAATTTCCTCGGCGCGATCGAGGACGTGCGCGCGCTCGCCGACGGCCGCGCACGAGCACGGCGCGCTCGTGATCTGCGCCGCCGACCCGCTGACGCTCGGCGTGCTCGAGGCGCCCGGCAGCCAGGGCGTCGACGTCTGCGTCGGCGAGGGCCAGTCGCTCGGCAACCGGCTCGACTACGGCGGCCCGTCGTTCGGCTTCTTCGCCGCGACGGAGAAGCATTTGCGCTCGATGCCCGGCCGGATCGCCGGCGAGACGACCGACGTCGACGGGCGCCGCGGCTTCGTCCTGACGCTGCAGACGCGCGAGCAGCACATCCGCCGCGAGCGCGCGACATCGAACATCTGCACGTCGCAGGCGCTCAACGCGCTCGGCGGGGTCGTGTACCTGAGCTGGCTCGGCCGGCGCGGGATCGTCGAGATCGGCGAGCTCATGCTGCAGCGCACGCATTACGCGCGCGAGACGCTCGCGGCGCTCGACGGCGTCCACAAGCTCCACGACCGGCCGGTCGTGCGCGAGTTCGCGCTGCGGCTCGACGCGCCGGTCGATCGCGTGCTCGAGCGCTGCGCGGCGGCGGGCGTCAACGCCGGCTACGCGCTGGGGCGCTCCTACGACGAGTACGGCGACGGGCTGCTCGTCGCGATCACCGAGCAGCGCTCGCGGGCCGACATCGACCGCCTGGCCGAGGTGCTCGGCGACGGCCGTCGCGGCGGAGCGCGCGACGACCGGGAGCGGGGTGACGGCATGAGCGCCGGCACCGCCCAGACCGCCCAGCAGCGCGAGCACGCGACGACGATCTTCGAGAAGGGCGCGCCCGGCCGGCGCGCGTTCCGGGCGCCGGAGCTCGACGTGCCGGCGGTCGACGGGCTGATCCCCGAGGCCCTGCGCCGCGCAGCAGGGGCCGAAGCTGCCGGAGGCGTCGGAGCCCGAGATCGTCCGCCACTACGTCAACCTCTCCAAGCGCAACTTCGACCTGGACTCGGGCTTCTACCCGCTCGGCTCCTGCACGATGAAGCACAACCCGCGCCTGCACGAGCGCGTCGCGGCGCTGCCCGGCCACGCGCGGCTGCATCCGCTGCAGGACCCGCGCCGCGCGCAGGGGGCGCTCGAGCTCATGTTCAACCTGCAGGAGTCGCTGGCGGAGATCGCCGGCCTGCCGCACGTCTCGCTGCAGCCGTCGGCCGGCTCGCACGGCGAGCTTGCGGGCGTGCTGCTCACGCGCGCCTACCACGCCGACCGCGGCGAGGAGCGCACGAAGGTGCTCACCCCGGACTCCGCGCACGGGACGAACCCGGCGACGGTGACGATGGCCGGCTACGAGGTCGTGAAGGTCGCGCTCGACGCCGCCGGCGGCGTCGACGTCGACGACCTGCGCGCGAAGGCCGACGACGGCGTCGCGTGCCTCATGCTGACGAACCCGAGCACGCTCGGGATCTTCGACCCGAACATCGAGGAGATCGCCTCGATCGTGCACGGCGTGGGGGCGACGCTCTACTACGACGGCGCGAACCTCAACGCGATCATGGGCTACTCGCGGCCGGGCGACATGGGCTTCGACATCGTGCACTTCAACCTGCACAAGACGTTCACGCAGCCGCACGGCGGCGGTGGGCCGGGCGCCGGGCCGATCGCCGTGAGCGACCGGATCGCGCCGTTCCTGCCGCGCCCGCAGGTCGTGCGGCGCCCGCCCTCCAACGGTGGCCCGCCGACCTTCGACCTCGACGACGATCGCCCGAAGTCGATCGGAAAACTGCGCGGCTTCCAGGGAAATTACGGTGTCTTCGTGCGCACCTACGCCTACATCCGCTCGCTCGGCGCGGAGGGCCTGCAGGAGGTCAGCGAGGTCTCGGTCCTCAACGCCAACTACCTGCTGGCGCGACTGCGCGAGAAGGTCGGCGACCGCCTGCCGCTCGCGTTCGGCGAGCGCTGCATGCACGAGTTCGTGCTGTCCGGCGCGCCGATGAAGAAGGAGCTCGGGATCCGCACGCTGGACCTCGCCAAGCGCCTGCTCGACCACGGCTACCACCCGCCGACGGTCTACTTCCCGCTCGTCGTCGACGAGGCGCTGCTGATCGAGCCGACCGAGACCGAGACGCGCGAGACGCTCGACGCGTTCGCCGACGCGATCGCGGCGATCGTCGCCGAGGCCGAGGAGGACCCCGAGATCGCGCGCAACGCGCCCTACACGACGCCGGTGCGGCGGCTCGACGAGGCCGGCGCCGCGCGGCGACCGCGGGTGCGCGAGACGCTGTAGCGCCCGTGGACGGCGCGCCGGGCTGGAAGGCGGTCCGTCTCGACGACGTCGAAGCCGTGCCGTGGCTCGGGACCGAGCTGACGTGGCGCCCGCTCCGCCACGCGCTGGGCGCGCAGATCGTCGGCATGGCCGCGTTCACCGCCGAGCGCGCGGGGCAGGAGATCGTGAGGGCCACAGCGAGGTGGTCGACGGCCGCGGCCACGAGGAGGTCTACGTCGTCCTGCGCGGCCGGGCGCGGTTCACCCTCGACGGCGCGCAGTGCGACGCGCCGGCCGGCACGTTCGTGGTCGTGGCGCCCGCCGTGCACAGGCACGCCGTCGCGATCGAGCCTGGCACCGCGGTGCTCGCGCTCGGCGGGCCTGCGACCTATGAGCCCTCGGCGTCGGAGTGGATCGAGCGCGCTCGCCCGTACATCCGTTCCGATCCCGCCCGGGCGCGGCGCATCCTCGAGGAGCTTCGCACCGCGCGGCCCGGGTCGCCCGGCATCGAGATCGGCGCGGCCCTGCTCGCTCTGGGGCAGGGCGACGTCGAGGCGGCGCGTGCGACCGTCGCGGAGTTGCTGGCCGACCGGCCCGCGCTCGCAGACCAGGTCGCCGGCGACCGCGACCTCGGCTGGCTCGTGGCGGCGCGACCGTAGCCGCGGGCGGGCGCCACGTCAGCGAGGGTCTGGGCGCGGAAGCATGGCCTAGATGGAACGGCGCCGCCCGGCCCGGGTCCGGTCCGGCCCGGCCGGCCGCGACGCCTGATCACGCCTCCACGCCCGGGTCGATCATTCACGCCACACATGAACAACTCGACCCAACGCCCGGACGCCGAGCCCACCACGGGTGTGGCGAATAACCGTCACCCAGCGACGATCATTCGACCCACCCCCACAGAGCACCACCAGGCACAGGCCCTCGCACCCTTCATCGATGCTGTTCTTGCACGCATCGTGCTGCGATAGCCATCGAGCGACCCGCGCGCCGGGAGCCCGAGTCCGCCCGCCGCGTGCGTCGGCGTCGGCGCTTGCGAACAGCATCGATGACGGTGTGGGTGAGCGGGACGCTTGAGGCGTGCCTTCGGGCGCCGCCGGCGTCGCGGCGGGAGCGTGGCGCGCTTGTGTTCGCATGCAGCAGATTCGCGCCACCGTCGCACTCCGCCGGCGCCGCAGTGAGAGCGTGGCGCGTTTGTGTTCGTATGCAGCACATTCGCGCCACCGTCCCGCCCGCGGCCCCGGGCCGGAAAGCGGCCGGGGGTTGCCCTGAACCGTCCATCCGCTGGACGCAACCGTCGAACCCCCGTCCCCAGGCGCCGAAGCGGCCTCGGCCGCACCGCGAAGCGACCCGTCAGCCGCGCCGCCCCACACCGGTACGCGTTCTCGCGCTCGCGCAGAGGGCGCTGTCCTCGCGGCGCTTCGCGTGGTCCTAGGCAGGCTGTTGAGCTTGCGGAACGTCCACCCGGCTGTAGGAGTTTGGGAACCGGTCGTGCGTTGTTGACGACAACGTGGCAGGCCTCCGGCCGGCTGCCGGCGAATGGAGGCGAACATGAATCGCGCTTTTGGGCTCGTGCTCACAGCAGTGCTCGCGGGCCTGGCTTGGACGGCCACGGCGAACGCGGCGACACCGGCATATGAAGCCCAACACGCTGATCGTCAAGTACGCCGACGGCGCCTCGCCATCGCAGCGCTCGCTCGCCGGCCGCCTCGCGGGCGTGCTGCAGAGCCTCGGCAGCATCCGCGGCGTCGGCGCCCAGGTCGTGCGCGTGAGCGGCGATCCTGCCGCCGCGGCCGCGCGCCTGAACCGCTCCGGCGCGGTGCTCTACGCCGAGCCGAACTACATCGCGCGCGCAACCGGCATCCCGAACGATCCGCGCTTCGGCGAGCAGTACGGGCTCGACAACACCGGCCAGACCGGCGGCGCGCCCGATGCCGACATCGACGCGCCCGAGGGCTGGGACAGCCTGTTCGGCTCCGGCGTGTTCCCGACGGCCCTCAGCGGCGCGAAGATCGGGATCGTCGACACCGGCATCGCGGCCGGCCACGAGGACCTCGCCGGCAAGGTCGTCAACTGCGCCGGCGTGCGCTCCTTCGGCATCGACGTGCTCGGGCTGATCACGCTTCCGCTGCTCGCCGACCCGACGCTCGTCGACGGGCGCTGCGCCGACGACAACGGCCACGGCACCCACGTCGCCGGCATCGCCGCCGCGAAGGCGAACAACGGGCGCGGCGTGGCGGGCGTGGCGTTCACCTCGCCGCTGGCGATCTGCAAGGGGCTCGACCGCAACGGCCTCGGCGGGATCGCGGGGATCGCCAACTGCATCGGCTACCTCGCCGCGAACGGCGCGAAGGTCATCTCGATGTCGTTCGGCATCACGTCGGACTCCGCGACGCTGCACAACGCCGTCGCCGCGGCGAGCAGGACCGCGCTCGTCGTCGCGGCCGCCGGCAACGGCGCCAACGCGACGCCGAACTACCCCGCCAACTACGCCGAGGTCGTGTCCGTCGCCGCGACGGACAACCGCGACCAGCGCGCGCCGTTCTCGACGTTCAACCCCGACGTCGAGGTCGCGGCGCCGGGCGTGGACATCCTCTCGACCTGGAACGACGGCGGCTACCGGTCGATCTCGGGCACCTCGATGGCGACGCCGCACGCGGCGGGCGTGGCGGCGGTCATCGCCGGGCGCTACCCGGCGGGCGGGCCGTCGCTGTGGCGCACGAAGCTCGACGCGGCGGTCGACGACCTCGCGCCGGCCGGCCGCGACCCGCAGACCGGCTTCGGGCGCGTCAACCTGAGCAAGGCCGCGACCGGATAGCGCTGCGGGAGGCCACGGCCGGCGGCGTCGCAGTACGCTCCGCCGCCGTGGCCCCCGTCATCTTCAGCGGCATCCAGCCGACCGGGCGCAAGCACCTCGGCAACTACATCGGCGCGATCACGCAGTACGTCGCGGGGCAGGATCGCGGCGACCCCGCGATCTACTGCATCGTCGACCTGCATGCGACGACGGTGCCGTACGACCCCGTCGAACTGCGCGAGCGCGTGCACGACACGACCGCGATCCTGCTCGCCGCGGGCCTGGACCCGGAGCGCTGCATCCTCTTTCGCCAGGGCGACGTCGCGGAGCACAGCGAGCTGTGCTGGCTGCTGTCGTCGGTCACGGCGCTCGGCGAGCCTCAACCGCATGCACCAGTTCCGCGACAAGTCCTCGGCGCAGCGCGAGCTCGTCTCGGCGGGGCTGCTGTTCTACCCCGTGCTGATGGCCGCCGACGTGCTCGCCTACCGTGCCCACGAGGTGCCGGTCGGCGAGGATCAGCGCGAGCACGTCGAGCTCATGCGCGACATCGCCGAGCGCTTCAACGCGCGCTTCGGCGAGGGCCTGCTCGTCGTGCCCGAGCCGGTGATCCCGACGGTCGGCGCGCGCGTGCGCGACCTGCAGGAGCCCGGGCGCAAGATGTCGACGACCGGCGGCACCGAGCAGGGGACGGTCCTGCTGCTCGACGAGCCCGACGTGATCCGGCGCAAGTTCAAGCGCGCGGTCACCGACTCCGACGACCCGCCGGTCCTGCGCCGCGGCGACGGCAAGCCCGGCGTGACGAACCTCATCGACATCCTCGCCGCCGTGCGCGGCGTGTCGTCCGGCGAGGTCGAGCAGGAGATGGCGAGCGCGCGCGGCTATGGCGACCTGAAGACCGCCGTCGGCGAGGCCGTCGTGGCGGAGCTGGCGCCGCTGCAGGAGCGCTACCGCGCGATCCGCGCGGACGAGCGGGCGCTCGAGGACGCGCTGGCGGCGGGCGCCGCCAAGGCGCGCGCAATGGCCTCCGGAACGCTCGCCGACGTGCGCGAAGCGATGGGCGTCGGACCGCCGCGCTGATCGTGGCGCATTCGCGGTACAGTCGCGCTCTATGAATAGGTACAACGAGCGGGGAAGCTTCGAGGGATTCGACATCGTGTTGGTCCTGTTGATGCTGTTCCTCCTGTTTGGCATCTCGTTGCTCATCGCATCGAGCTGAAACAGGGCTCTGAGACGGCGGGCCGTCTTCCCGCGACGGTAGCCTGCGAAGCGATGTCCGCCGCCTCCCTCGAGCTCGACCTGGAGGTCTTCTCCGGGCCGTTCGATCTCCTCCTGACACTTGTGTTGCGGGAGGAGATCGACCTGCTCGAAGTGCAGCTCGCCGACGTCGTCGTCGCCTACCTCGACCATCTCGATTCGCGCGGCGAGCTCGATCTCGAGGTCGCGACGGAGTTCCTCGTGCTCATCGCGGCGCTGCTGGAGCTCAAGTCGCGGCTCATGCTCCCGCGCGAGGACGACGGGCTGGAGGACTTCGAGCCCGGCGAGGCCGCCGAGGAGCTGCTCGCGCGGATGCTCGAGGCGCAGCGCTACCGGCGCGCCGCCGAGCACCTCGCGGCGCGGCTGGCCGGCGAGGACGGCGTGCGCTACCGCGCCGCGCCGCTGCCGCCGGCGCTGCGGCGCACGAACCTCGCCGACGCGGGCGCCGTGTACGACCCGCGCCGGCTCGGCGCCGCGCTCGGCGGGCTCCTGCGCGTGCCGGCGAAGCTCAGCCTCGCGCACCTGACGATGCCGCGCGTGACGACCGCCGAGCGCCTCGCGCACCTGCGCGCGCTCCTGCGCCGCGGCGCGACGACGTTCGACGAGGCGGTCCGCGGCGCCGACCGCGTGACCGTCGCCGTGACGCTGTTCGCGCTGCTCGAGCTCTACAAGCAGGGCGAGGCGACGTGGAGCCAGCCCGAGGCGTTCGGCGAGATCGCGATCGCGCCGGGGACGCGCGCCGCGAACCTGCGGGCGGTGGCGTCGTGACAGTCGCGCCATTGCTCGACCGCTGGTTCGCGTCGACCCGGATCGGAGCTTCTCGCGATGACCGAGCTTGCGCGGATCGTCGAGGCGCTGCTGTTCCTCTCGCCCGACCCGGTCAGCGTCGCCGATCTCGCCGAGGCCACGGCCTGCGAGGCCGACGAGGTCGCCGCGGCGCTCGCCGAGCTCGACCGCGCGTACGCGCCGGGCGCGCGCGGCCTGCAGCTCAAGCGCGTCGCCGGCGGCGTGGCGCTCGCGACCGACCCGGTCGCCGAGGAGGCCGCGCGGCGCCTGCTCGCCAAGCCGCGCACGCCGCCGCTGACGCCCGCGCAGGCCGAGACGCTCGCGATCGTCGCCTACCTGCAGCCCGTCTCGCGGCCGGAGATCACGCGCATCCGCGGCGTCGCCGCCGAGTCGGCGGCCGCGACGCTCGAGGAGCGCGGCTTCATCGAGGAGGCCGGCCGCTCGCAGTTCGGCGCCGTCCTGTACCGCACGACCGACCTGTTCCTCAGGCTCTTCGGCCTGGACTCGCTGAAGGCGCTGCCGAGCGTCGCGGAGTGGGACCCGTCGCCGGAGGAGGAGGCCGACCTGCGCGACCGCCTGCTGCGGGCCGGCGAGCAGCGCGCAGGCGACCCGTCCGCGGCCTGAGCCGCGGCGCGCTACGCCCGCGCCGCCGCGAGCTGGCCGCAGGCCGCTGCGATGTCCCGTCCCCGCGTGAGGCGGACGGTCGCGCGCAGGCCGTGCTCCTCGAGCACGGCGCGGAACGCGGCGATCGCGTCGGTGCCCGAGCCGTCGTAGGAGCCGGTCGGGTTGTACGGGATGAGGTTGACCTTGAAGACCTTCGGGTCGAGCAGCTCGGCGAGCGCGACGGCCTGCTCGTAGCGGTCGTTGACGCCGGCGAGCATGACGTACTCGACGAAGACGAGCCGGCGCTTGGCGGCGTGGAAGCGCACGCAGGCGGCGAGCACGTCGGCGAGCGGGTAGCGGTCGTTGACGGGCATGAGCTGCGAGCGCAGGGCCGGGTCGGCGGCGTGCAGCGAGAGGGCGAGGCGGATCGGCATGGCGGTCTGGGTGAGGCGGTCGATGCCGGGGATCCAGCCGACCGTCGAGATCGCGGTGCGGCGGTGCGTGATGCCGATGTCGGGGAGGCGGGCGCAGGCGGCGAGCACGTGGTCGAGGTTCATCATCGGCTCGCCCATGCCCATGAAGACCGCGTGGTCGGGGGAGTCCTCCGCGGGGCATCCGGCCCCGCGTCCTGATGGCGACGGACTTCCTCCGGCCGTCCGAAGAAGGCGGCGGAAGTGCAGCGCCTGGTCGAGGATCTCCGACGCGGTGAGGTTGCGGCCGAACTTCATCGCGCCCGTCGCGCAGAACGTGCACGTCAGCGGGCAGCCCGACTGCGACGACAGGCACAGCGAGCGGCGGCCGTCGCGGTAGCGCATGAGCACCGCCTCGACGGGGCGGCCGTCGGCGGTGTGGAAGAGCGACTTCACGGTGCCGTCGCGGGCGTGCGCCTCGTCGACGAGGGCGAGCGTGGAGAAGGGGACCGCATCGGTCAACCGCGCCCGCAGCGCGGCGGGCAGGTCGGTCATCGCCTCGTAGCCGTCCGCGCCGCGCGCGGCCCACGCCCACACCTGGCGCGCGCGGAAGGCGGGCTCGCCGGCGTCGGCGAGCGTCCGCTCGAGCAGTTCGAGGTCCATCGGTTGAGCCTAGCCGCGACGGCCCGGCGGCCCGGCGGCTCGGCGCTCAGGTGAGGTCGTCGAACTGAAAGACCGTGCTGCCGGTGGCCGCGAGCATCGGCACGCCGCTCGCGGCGAGGTCGTGCGCCCCCGCCGTGTGGACGTGATCGGGCAGGGGCGTGCGCCCGCCCGACGGCTCGGTCGCCACGGCGCCCTGGTGCATCTCGACGATCGCGTCGCGGGCGAGCGCGACCCACCACCGCAGGACCTCCTCGTCGCCCATCCGCCCGGTCAGCGCGGTCGCCCGCAGCCCGTCCTCCGTGAGCGGCTCGAGCACCATGACGAAGCAGTCCGGATTGCGGATGAGGTGCTCGATCTCGGTCACCGCGCTCACGTCGAAGCCGCCCCGGCGCAGGCAGATCCTGCGCACCGGCTCGAACTCCGCGATCGTCGCCTCGAGGTTCGCGCCGAACGGCACCGCGGCCGGGCTGTAGCGGGGGAAGTAGCGCTCGATCCCGATGTGCAGCCCGTGCTCCTTCGCCCAGCGCGCGGCCAGCGCGATGAGCTCCTCGCGGGTCGCGTGCAGCGCCAGCGTGAAGTGCGTCATCACGGGATGGAAGGGGTTGGCGGCCACCTGCGACCATCGTATGGATGCGCCTCGCGAAGTTCCTCGCCCATGCCGGTGTCGCCTCCCGCCGTGGCGCCGAGGAGATCGTCCGCGCCGGCCGCGTCACCGTCGCGGGCAAGACGGTCACCGACCCGGCCCGCGACGTCGATGCCGACAGCGGCGTCGCGGTCGACGGGCGCTACCTCGAGGGCCCGGAGGAGCGCATGGTCTTCGTCGTCAACAAGCCGATCGGCGTCCTGTCGACGGCCGCCGACACGCACGGGCGCCGCACCGTCGTCGACCTCGTCCCGTCCCGCGGGGCGCGGCTGTACCCCGTCGGCCGCCTCGACGCCGACAGCACCGGGCTCATCCTCGTCACGAACGACGGCGACCTCGCGCAGCGCCTGACGCACCCGTCGTTCGAGGTCCCGCGGACCTACCGGGCCGCCGTCAGGCCGGTGCCGGTGAGCGAGCGCGCGCTGCGCACGCTGCGCGAGGGCGTCGACCTCGACGACGGCCGCACCGCGCCCGCGCGCGTGCGCCAGCTGCGCCCCGGCGTGCTCGAGCTGACGATCCACGAGGGCCGCAACCACCAGGTGCGGCGGATGTGCGAGGCCGTCGGCCATCGCGTGCGCACGCTGCAGCGCGTGCGCTTCGGGCCGCTGCGGCTCGACGACCTGCCCGAGGGCGGCCACCGGCGCCTGAAGGCCGCCGAGGTGGAGGGGCTGCGCAAGGCGTACCGCGGCGCGCTGAGGGGCGGCGCTCGCCTCACGCGTCGCACCCGGAAGACCCACTAGAGTCGCCGCCCTATGCGGCTGTACGCCCTGCGTGGAGCCTCGTCGGTCGACCGCAACGACGCCCAGGCGATCCTCGGGGCGACCGAGTGGCTGCTGCGCGAGATCCTCAAGCTCAACGACCTGCACCCCAGCGACGTCATCAGCTGCATCTTCACGCTGACCGACGACCTCAACGCCGAGTTCCCGGCCGTCGCCGCGCGCAACATGGGCTTCTCGCAGGTTCCGCTGCTGTGCGCGCGCGAGGTGCCGGTGCCCGGCTCGCTGCCGCGCGTCATCCGCGTGCTCATGCACTACTACGCGCCCGACAACCACGTCACGCGCCACGTCTACCTCGGCGAGGCACGCAAGCTGCGGCTGGATCTCGAGGGCGCGCAGTAGCCGTGCAGGTGCTGGGGAGGCTGTCGCAGGGCGAGCGGATCGTGCTCATCGGGGGACTGGCGCTGATCTTCGACCTCCTGGTCCTGCCGTGGCACAGCTTCGACCTCGGCCCTCCACCTCGGCCTCGACATCGCGTTCGACCCGACACGGACTGCGGTGCAGGAGCCCAACGCCGCCTACGGCGTCGTCGCGGTGGTCCTCGCGAGCATCATGGTGCTGCAGATCGTCCTCGCCAGGCTGACGCCGGCGGGCCTGCCCGGACCGGCGGGGCTGTGGGCCCAGGTCCACCTGATCGCCGGCGTGTTCGTCGGCGTCGTGCTGCTCGTCAAGCTGTTCCGCGAGACCGAGCTGCTCGGATACGGCGCCTACAGCGGGATCCTCGGCGGCATCCTCGTCGCCTACGGCGGCTACCGCATCGCCCAGGAGGCCGGCGCCCCCGCCTAGGCACGCCTGGACTGTGCCGTATCAGCGACCGCGGCACGGCGCTCATATGTTGTATGGGCGTCAGCGAGACCGAATTCACGGGGTTCGGGGCGTCCGTGGCCCGCGCTCGAGCAGCCGATCGTCCAGGCGCGTTTTTTCCGCAGATGGACGGCTATCGCGCGTCGCCGCGTCGTGGCGACCGCCGCGCTGGAGCGATTGTTCCAATGCTGCGCGGGATACGCCGGATTCCGGCCCTCGCGGGCGGGCCGCCGGCCAACGTGGCTGCGCGAGCGCCTCGCCGCTCACTCAAGCGCCGCTCGCTGCCGATCACGTGAATACGATGACCGCCGGCCTCAAAGAACCTCACACTCCCCGACGGCCGCGTGCTGGCCTACCGCCAGCGCCCCGGCCGCGGCAGCCCGCTCGTGCTCGTGCATGGGTTGTTCGACTGCTCGGCGGGCTGGAAGACGTTCGTCGCGCGGACGCATCGGCCGGTCGTCGCCTTCGACCTGCCCGGCATGGGCAACTCCGAGCGTCCCACGCGTCCGGAGATCTCCGCCTACGCAGAGGATCTCGCCGACGGCATCGACCGCCTCGGCGTCCACGACTTCACGCTCGTCGGCCATTCGCTCGGTGGCGCCGTCGTCACCGCGCTCGCCGAGCTCATCCCGGACGAGGTCGCCGCGCTCGTGCTGCTCGCGCCCAGCTGCTTCGGGCGCCTCGCCGCGTCGGAGCTGAGCAGCAGCGCGGTCGTCTCGCGGATCCTGCGCCACACCCTTCCGCTCGCCCTGGCCAACCCGATCACCGCCACGGGCATCTACATGGCGATGGTGGCCAACGGCAGCACGCCCGACCGCGAGCTGCTCGGCCGCCTGCGCTCCGGCGCGCGCCGGACCACGCCGGGCGTGCAGATGGCGGTCAAGGCGACCGCCGACGCCGGGCGCTCGAAGGACGCGTTCTACCGCCGCCAGGTCGGCTACGACGGGCCGGTGCGCGCGCTCTGGGGCTCCAAGGACCTCGTCGTCCCCCGCTCGCACGCCGACGGTGTGCTGACCGCCTTCCCGCAGGCCAGGATCACCGTGTGGGACGGGATGGGCCACCACCCCCAGCGCGAGCGTCCTGCCGACCTGCCCCGCTTCGTCGAGCACGCCGCTGCGAAGGCCCGGCCGGCGCGCCGCCGGCGCATGGCCCTGGCGCAGCCGATCACGATCCGCCCCGCCGTCTCGTACGGCAACCTCGCGCAGGCGGCGTAGCCCGCGACCAGCCTCGCCGGACGTGCGCCACAATGGCTGCGTGTCCATCGAGTTCTCCGAGCGCATCCGGCGCATCCCGACGTATCCCGTCGCCGACGGCTACTCGCTTCCCGACGACGTCGCGATGCTCGCGTCCAACGAGTCGCCCGACCCGCCGCTGCGCCAGGTCGTCGAGGCCGCCGCGCGCGCGCTGGCGGGCGCCAACCGCTATCCGGACCCCTCCAACTCGACGCTCAAGCGCGCGCTGAGCGGCCGCTACGGGATCCCGACGAGCCGGATCGCGATCGGCAACGGCTCGTGCGACATCCTCCTCGCCGCGGGCGAGGCGCTGCTCGAGCCGGGCGCCGAGCTCGTCTACGCGTGGCCGTCGTTCAGCGTCTACCCGCACCTCGCGGCGGCCTCCGGCGCGCGGCCGATCACCGTCCCGCTCGACGACGACCACCGCCACGACCTCGACGCGATGGCCGAGGAGATCACCGCCGCCACCCGCCTCGTGATCGTCTGCAACCCGAACAACCCGACGTCGACCGCGCTGCCGTACGGCGAGATCGCCGCCTTCGTCGAGCGCGTGCCGCGCCACGTCGCGCTGATCGTCGACGAGGCCTACTGCGAGTTCAACCTGCTCGACGACCCCGACACGACGCTCGACCTGCTCGACCGCCATCCGAACCTCGTCCTGCTGCGGACGTTCTCGAAGGTCTACGGGCTCTGCGGGCTGCGCGTCGGCTTCGCGCTGTGCGGCTCGGAGGACTTCCCGCGCGCCGTCGACCAGGTGCGCCAGCCGTTCTTCTGCAACGTCGCCGCGCAGGCCGCGGCGATCGAGGCGCTCAAGCACCAGGATGCCGTCGCCGAGCGCGTCGAGCGCGCGATCGTCGCGCGCGTCGAGATCGAGGCCGGGCTCAACGCGCTCGGCATCGAGCCGGCGCAGTCGCAGGCGAACTTCTGCTGGTTCGACCTGCCTGAGGAGGCCGACGAGGCCGAGGTCGTCAAGGGACTCGCCGAGCGCGGGGTGCTCGTGCGCGCCGGCACGGCGCTCGGGCGCGCCGGAGCGCTGCGCGTCACGTACGGCACGCCGGCGCAGAACGTCCGCTTCCTCGACGCCCTCGGCGAAGTCCTCTAAGCTCCGCTTCGATGATCCGGTCCGCCGACAGCGCTCGCAGCTCCTTTACGTTCGCGCGTCGGTATTTCGCCTGGCGATTTATCTAGGCGCTCGGCTCACCGCACCCTTTTCATCGCCCTTTCGCCGAGCGCCCGCAGTACCTCTCTCCAGGCGTTCAATCTTCGAAAGGACCGGTAAGACAGTGACGATCGTGATGAAACAGGCGGCGACGGATCAGGAGGTCGACGGCCATCCGCTCGCCTCCGGGGAGGACCGACGACCGGGCGAGCGCAGCGTGCTGGAGATCGGCGGGCGCCGGATCGGCGGCGAGCACTTCGCGCTGATCGCCGGGCCGTGCACCGTCGAGTCGCGCGACCAGGCGCTCGCGACGGCCCGCGCGGTCAAGGACGCGGGCGCGGCGTTCCTACGCGGCGGCGCCTACAAGCCGCGCACGAGCCCGTACGCGTTCCACGGCCTGGGCGAGGCCGGCCTGCGGATCCTCGCCGAGTGCAAGGCCGAGACCGGCATGCCGATCGTCACCGAGCTGATGGACGTGCGCGACCTCGAGGCGGTCCTCGACGTCGCCGACGTCATCCAGATCGGCGCGCGCAACATGCAGAACTACACGCTGCTGACCGAGGTCGGCCGCTCGGGCTGCCCGGTGATGATCAAGCGGGGCCTGTCGAGCACGCTCGAGGAGCTGCTGATGGCGGCGGAGTACGTGCTCAAGGAGGGCAACGAGGAGGTCATGCTCTGCGAGCGCGGAATCCGCACGTTCGAGACCGCCTACCGCTTCACGCTCGACCTCACCGCGATCCCCGTGCTCAGGCAGCTCACCCACCTGCCGGTCATCGTCGACCCGAGCCATGCGGCCGGCCGGCGCGACCTCGTCGAGCCGCTGTCGCTCGCGGCGGCCGCGGCGGGCGCCGACGGGATCATCGTCGAGGTCCACCCGGCGCCCGACGAGGCGATCTGCGACGGGCCGCAGGCGCTGCACTGCGACGACGTCGCGCGCTTCGCGGCGAAGGTCGAGCAGGTCGCGCGGATCGCCGGCAAGCGGATCGCCGCGGTCGTCTGACGATGGCCTCCACGCGCTCAGAGCAGGTCGCCGGCATCCGCGACCTGCGCATCGCGCGGGTCTCGCCGCTGACGACCCCCGCCGACCTGCTCGAGCGCCTGCCGCTCGAGCCCGAGCTGGCCGACGTCGTCCTGCGCGGCCGCGACGTCGTCGCGGCGATCCTCGACGGGATCGACGATCGCATGCTCGTCGTCGTCGGCCCGTGCAGCGTCCATGACGTCGACGCCGCCCTGGAGTACGCCCGCCGGTTGCGCGAGGAGGCGCGCCGCCACGACGACGACCTCTGCATCGCGATGCGCGTGTACTTCGAGAAGCCGCGCACGACGACGGGCTGGAAGGGCCTCATCAACGACCCGCACCTCGACGGCTCGGGCGACGTCGACGCCGGGGTGCGGGCGGCGCGCGAGCTGCTGCTCGAGGTGCTCCGGCTCGGGCTGCCGGTCGGCTGCGAGTTCCTCGACCCGATCACGCCGCAGTACATCTCCGACGCCGTCTCGTGGGCGGCGATCGGCGCGCGCACGACCGAGAGCCAGATCCACCGCCAGCTCGGCTCGGGCCTGTCGATGCCGGTCGGCTTCAAGAACCGCACCGACGGCAACGTGCAGGTCGCCGTCGACGCCGTCCGCGCGGCCGCGGCCAAGCACTCGTTCGCCGGCGTCGACGTGAGCGGGGTCCCGGCGATCATGCACACGACCGGCAACCCGGACGGCCACGTCATCCTGCGCGGCGGGCGCGACGAGCCCAACCACGGGCCCGCGGGCGTGGCCGCCGCGCTCGCGAAGCTGCGCAAGGCCGCGCTGGCGGAGCGGCTCGTCATCGACGCCTCGCACGACAACAGCGCCAAGGACCACGAGCGCCAGCCGGCCGTCGCGGCGCAGATCGGCGCGCAGGTCGCGCGCGGCAACCGCGCGATCGTCGGCGTCATGCTCGAGTCGTTCCTCGTGGCCGGCCGCCAGGAGGCCGTCCCGGGCGGCGCGCTGACGTACGGCCAGTCGATCACCGACGCCTGCATGGACTGGGAGGCGACGGTCGGCGTGCTCGACGAGCTCGCCGCGTCGGTGCGTGCCCGCCGCGCGCTCGGCTAGTGTGCCCGCGGCATGAGGGTCGCGGTCGTCGGCGTCGGGCTCATCGGCGGCTCGGTCGGCATGGCCGCGCGCAGCCGGCTCGGCGCGTACGTCGTCGGCTGGAACCGCAGCCCGGCGGCATCTGCGGGTCGCGCTCGAGCGCGGGGCGATCGACGAGGCGGTCACGAGCATCGACGAGATCGGCACGGCGGACATCGCGATCGCCGGCGTCGCCGTCGACGCGCTGCCGGACGTCGTCCGCGCGCTCTGCGACGCGCTGCCGGATGCGGTCGTCACCGACGTCGGCTCGACGAAGGGCGCGCTCGTCGGCGCGATCGAGAGCGCGAGCTTCATCGGCGGCCACCCGCTCGCCGGAGCGGAGGCGACGGGTGTCGCGCACGCGCGCGAGGACCTCTTCGACGGCGCGACGTGGTACCTGACGCCACGCGACGCGACGCCGGGCGTCCTCTACGAGCGCCTCGCGCGCTTCGTCGCCGGGCTCGGCGCCGTGCCGACCGCGATCGCGCCCGGCGACCACGACCGGCTCATGGCGGCGGTCTCGCACCTGCCGCACGTCGTCGCCAACCTGCTCGTCGCGCAGGCGGCCGCGGCGCTCGGCGGCGAGACGCTGCCGGCGACGGGCCCGAGCTTTCGCGACGCGACGCGCGTCGCGGGCTCCAACCCGGAGCTGTGGGCGCAGATCTACACGGCCAACCGCGCCGCGCTCGGCGGCCAGATCGACGACCTCGTGCGGCGGCTGGGCGAGGTCCGAGCGCTGCTCGACGCGGGCGGCGGCGAGGAGCTTCAGGCGTGGCAGGACGCCGCCGCACAGCAGCGCCGGGCGCTGCTCGAGGTCGGGCTCGTCGGCGGCGGCGGCGCCAGCGTCCGCGAGATCCGCGCCGCCGTGCCGAACAGGCCCGGCGTCGTCGCGCAGATCGCGCTCGCGCTCGGGCGGGCGGGGATCAACATCTCCGACATGTCGCTCGCGCCCGAGGCCGACAACCGCACCGGCCTGATCGCGCTGTGGGTGGGCGCGGCCGAGGCGGAGCGGGCGATCGCGCTCGTCGCGGAGCTCGGCTACCCGGCGGGCGTCGCGTGACCTCCGTCCGCTTCGAGCCGTCCGGGCGGCTGCGCGGCGCGGTCGTCGCACCGCCCGACAAGTCGATCTCCCACCGCGCCGCGCTGCTCGGCGCGATGTCGGTCGAGCCCGTGCGGATCGCGAACTACCTGCGCGCGCAGGACACGATCTCGACGTTGAACGCGCTGCGTGCGGTCGGGGCGCTCGTCGAGGAGCACGAGGACGCCGTCGTCGTGCGCGGCGCCGGGCTGCGCGAGGCGCGCGAGGCGGACGGCCCGATCGACGTCGGCAACGCGGGCACGCTCATGCGACTGCTGCCCGGCTGGCTCGCCGCGCAGGACGGGCGCACGTTCCAGCTCGACGGCGACAGCTCGATCCGCCGCAGGCCGGTCGACCGGATCGCCGCGCCGCTGGCGCTGATGGGCGCGCAGATCGAGGCGACGGACGGGCGCTTCCCGCCGTTCGTCGTGCGCGGCACGCGGCTGCGCGCGATCACGTACGAGCTGCCGGTCGCGAGCGCCCAGGTGAAGTCCTGCGTCCTGCTCGCGGGGCTCGGCGCGGACGGCACGACCTGCGTCGTCGAGCCGGCGCCGAGCCGCGACCACACCGAGCGGATGCTCGCCGGCGCCGGCGTCGCCGTGCAGCGCGAGGGGCGCACGGTGCGCGTGACGTGCACCGACGAGCTCGACGCGCAGAGCCTCGTCGTGCCGGGCGACCTCTCCTCGGCGGCGTTCGTCATCGCCGCGGGGGTGCTCGTGAAGGGCTCGCGGCTGATCGTGCGCGACGTCGGCGTCAACTGGACGCGCACGGGCTTCCTGCGGATCCTCGAGCGGATGGGCGCGATCGTGATCGGCGCGCTCGAGGAGCCGTCCGAGACCGTCGCGGTCGCCGAGCCGATCTCCGACATCGACGTCACCGCCGGCCCGCTGCGCGGCACGGTCGTGGAGGCCGACGAGGTGCCGCTCGCGATCGACGAGCTGCCGCTCGTCGCGCTGCTCGGCTGCTTCGCCGAGGGCGAGACGGTCGTGCGCGGCGCGCAGGAGCTGCGCGTCAAGGAGTCCGACCGGATCGCCGGCGTCGTGGAGGGCCTGCGCGGGCTCGGCGCGACGATCGAGGCGACCGCGACGGCTTCGTGGTCACGGGCGCGGCGGCCGCGGCCTGCGCGGCGGCACGATCGACGCCCGCGGCGACCACCGCATGGCGATGCTCGGCGCCGTCGCGGGGCTCGCTTCGGAGGAGGGCGTGGAGGTCGTCGGGATGGAGGCTGCGGCGGTCTCGTATCCGGGGTTCGCGGAGGATCTGGCGCGGCTGCTGGGGTGATGCCGCGGGCGCCCGCGCGGCGCGCCTATCCTCACTCCGATGCTGATCGCCATCGACGGTCCCGCGGGCGCGGGCAAGTCCACGGTCGCGCGCGCCGTCGCGGACGCGCTCGGCTTCACGTACCTCGACAGCGGGGCGATGTACCGCTGCGTCGCGCTCGCTGAGCTGCGTGGCGTGGAGGACCCGCTGGACTGCGGGATCGAGCTCGGCCCGACACGTCACGCTCGACGGCGAGGACGTCACCGACGCGATCCGCACGCCGCAGGTCTCAGAGCGCGCGTCGCAGGTCGCCGCGCGGCCCGAGGTGCGCGGCCAGCTCGTGGCGCTGCAGCGGGCGATGATCCGCGCGGGCGACTACGTCGCCGAGGGGCGCGACATCGGCACGGTCGTCGCGCCCGACGCGGAGCTCAAGGTCTTCCTCACGGCGTCGCCCGAGGAGCGCGCGCGCCGCCGCGCAGAGCAGCTCGGCGTCGATGCCGAGCAGGTGCTGCGCGAGCAGCGCGAGCGTGACGAGCGCGACTCGACGCGCGAGCACTCGCCGCTGCAGCCGGCGGACGACGCGCTGCGCGTCGACACGACCGGCCTGAGCGTCGACGAGGTCACGCAGAAGATCGTGCGCCTCGTGCGGGCCGTGCGATGAAGGTCGCGGTCGTCGGCTATCCGAACGTCGGCAAGTCCTCGCTCGTCAACCGGCTGACGAACTCGCGCGAGGCGGTCGTCCACGAGCGCGCCGGGATCACGCGCGACCGCAAGGAGATCGCGACGGAGTGGAACGGGCGGCGCTTCACGCTCATCGACACGGGCGGCATGGACAACGAGGACGCCGACCCGATCGCCGGCTCGATCCGCGACCAGGCGCGCGCCGCGCTCGCCGATGCGCAGGTCGCGCTGCTCGTCTTCGACGCGAAGGCCGGGCTGCGACCCGGCGACGAGGAGCTCGCCGACCTCCTGCGCCGCTCGAAGCTGCCGGTCGTCGTCGCGGCGAACAAGATCGACAGCGTGCGCGACCTCTCGCTCGCCGTCGAGGCGCACCGGCTCGGCTTCGGCGAGCCGATGGCCGTCTCCGCTGCGCAGGGCCTCGGGACGGGCGACCTGCTCGATCGCCTCGTCGACCTGCTGCCCGAGGACGACGAGGAGGCCGACGCCGAACTCATCCGCCTGGCGATCATCGGGCGGCCGAACGTCGGCAAGTCCTCGCTCGTCAACCGCTTCGTCGGCTCCGAGCGGGTGATCGTCTCCGAGGTCGCCGGCACGACGCGCGACGCGATCGACCTGCCGCTGGAGATCGACGGCCGCAAGCTCGTCGTCGTCGACACCGCCGGGATGCGGCGCCAGTCGAAGGTCTCGGAGTCCGTCGAGTACTACACGACGCTGCGCTCCCAGCGCGCGGCCGAGCGCGCCGACGTGGCGCTCGTCGTCTGCGACGCCAACGACGGCGTCACCGCCCAGGACATGCGGATCGCGGAGCTCGCGATGGGCGCCAGCTGCGCGACCGCGATCGTGCTCAACAAGTGGGACGCCGCCGAGATGAGCGAGGCCGACCTCGATCACGAGCGGGCGAAGGTCGCCAAGAAGCTGCGGCTGCGCCCGAAGGTGCTGACGGCGAGCGCGCTGACGGGCCGTCACGTGCAGCGGCTCCTGCTCGAGGTCGTCGCCCTCGGCGACCGGATGCAGGGCCGGATCCCGACGCCCGAGCTCAACCGCTTCCTCGGCGAGGCCGTGCAGGCGCGCCAGCCGCCCGCGAAGCAGGGACACCGGCTGAAGCTGCTCTACGCGGCGCAGATCGGGGAGCGCCCGCCGCGCTTCGCGATCCAGGTCAACAGCCGCCAGCGGGTCACGCGCGACTACGCCTACTACATCGAGAACCGGTTGCGGGCGCGGTTCGCGATGGACGGCATCCCGCTGATCATCGACTTCGTCGAGCGCAAGTCTCGCCGCAGCGGCGCCGAGCGATAGCGTGCCGCGGATGAGCGCTTTCGAAGACGATGAGTATCTGTTTACGTCGGAGTCTGTGACGGAGGGGCATCCGGATAAGGTTGCCGATCAGATTTCGGATGGGGTGTTGGATGCGTGTTTGGCGGATGATCCGTTGTCGCGTGTGGCGTGTGAGACGCTTGTGAATACGGGGTTGGTTGTGGTGTCGGGGGAGATCACGACTGAGACGTATGTGGATATTCAGGGTGTGGTGCGGGATACGATTCGGCGGATTGGTTATATCGATGCGGATCTTGGGTTTTCTGCGGATTCGTGTGCGGTGTTGAATGCGATTGATAAGCAGTCGGCGGATATCGCGTTGGGGGTTGATGCGTCGCATGAGGCGCGGTCGGGGTCGTCTGAGGGTGATGAGTTGTTGGTGGCGGGTGCGGGCGATCAGGGGATGATGTTTGGGTATGCGTCCAGTGAGACGCCGGAGTTGATGCCGTTGCCGATCGCGCTGGCGCACCGGCTCGCCAAACGCCTGGCGGACGTGCGTCACGATGGGACGCTGGACTATCTGCGTCCGGACGGCAAGACGCAGGTGTCGGTGCGCTATCGCGGTGGGGTGCCGGTGGGGATCGAGAAGGTGTTGATCTCCACGCAGCATGCCGCGGGGTTCGAGGCGCGGATCCCCGACGATCTGTGGGAGCAGGTCGTGTTGCCGTCGTTGCCGGCGGAGTTGTTTGATCGCGGCGGAGTTGCGGAGGGAGTTTTTGGTCAATCCGACGGGCCGGTTTGTGATTGGTGGGCCGGTTGGGGATTGTGGGTTGACGGGGCGCAAGATCATTGTGGATACGTATGGCGGGATGGCGCGCCATGGTGGCGGGGCGTTCAGCGGGAAGGATCCGAGCAAGGTGGATCGCAGTGCGGCGTATGCGGCGCGGTGGGTGGCCAAGAACATCGTGGCGGCGGGGTCTGGCGGATCGTTGTGAGGTGCAGGTGGCCTATGCGATCGGGGTGGCGCATCCGGTCAGCGTGATGGTCGAGGACTTCGGGACGGGGCGCGTGAGCAGGGGGCGGTTGCAGGAGCTTGTCGATGAGCATTTCGATCTGCGGCCGGGGTCGTTTCGGCGTGAGCTTGATCTGCATCGCCCGATCTATCAGAAGACCGCGGCGTACGGGCATTTCGGGCGCGACGACGCCGACTTCACCTGGGAGCACACGACGAAAGCCGACGCGCTTCGCGAGGCTGCCGGACTGAACGGCCAGTAGGCATACTGCGCGGACCGGCGCGCCATCGGGGGGTGGCGCGCCGGTTCGAGCCTTGTTGGCGCCTGCGACGCAACGGCTTCTATCCTTCGCCGCGCGCATGGCAGCAGACCACCACTACGACCCCGCCGAGATCGAGCCGCGCTGGCAGCGCGTCTGGGCCGACGAGGGCACGTGGGAGGTCGCCAACGACACGAGCGACGAGCGGCCGACCTCCTACGTGCTCGAGATGCTGCCCTACCCCAGCGGCGAGCCGCACATCGGGCACCTGAAGGTCTACTCCGTCGGCGACGCCGTCGCGCACTTCCACCGCCGCACCGGCCGTCGCGTGCTGCACCCGATGGGCTACGACGCGTTCGGCCTGCCCGCCGAGAACCACGCGATCAAGACCGGCCAGCACCCGCGCGACTCGACGGATGCCGCGATCGCCGAGTTCCGGCGCCAGTTTCACCGCTGGGGCATCTCGATCGACTGGACGCGCGAGTTCGCCACCCACGAGCCGCGCGTCTACCGCTGGACGCAGTGGATCTTCCTCGAGCTGTTCAAGCGCGGCCTCGCCTACCAGAAGGAGGCGGCCGTCAACTGGGATCCCGTCGAGGAGACGGTGCTCGCCAACGAGCAGGTCATCGACGGCCGCGGCGAGCGCTCCGGCGCGCTCGTCGAGGTGCGCCAGCTCAAGCAGTGGTTCTTCCGCATCACCGACTACGCCGACCGGCTGCTCGACGACCTCGACACGATCCGCTGGCCCGAGCACGTCAAGACGATGCAGCGCAACTGGATCGGTCGCAGCGAGGGCGCCGAGGTCGTGTTCCGCAACGAGGAGCTCGGCGTCGACTACCCGGTCTTCACGACCCGTCCCGACACGCTGTTCGGCGCGACGTTCTTCGTCATGGCGCCGGAGCATCCCGACGTGCTGCGGCTCGCCGCGGGCACCGAGCACGAGGCCGAGGTCCGCGAGTACGTCAACCGCGCGCTGACCGACGACACGACGCAGCGCGGCGACGTCGACAAGGAGAAGACCGGCGTCCCGCTCGGCCGCACGGTGACGAACCCCGTCAACGGCGAGCAGCTGCCGATGTACGTCGCCGACTACGTGCTCATGGAGTACGGCACCGGCGCGATCATGGCCGTGCCCGCGCACGACGAGCGCGACTTCGCGTTCGCGCAGGCCTACGGGCTGCCGATCAGGCGCGTGATCGAAGATCCCTCCGGCTCCGACGAGCTGCCGTACACGGGCGACGGGCCGCTCGTCAACTCGGCGCCCGAGTTCGACGGGCTGCACAACCGCGAGGCGCTCGAGGCGATCGTGCGCTGGCTGGACCGCGAGGGCAAGGGCCACCCGTCGATCAACTACCGCCTGCGCGACTGGCTCATCTCCCGCCAGCGCTACTGGGGCACGCCGATCCCGATCATCCACTGCCCGCGGTGCGGCGCGGTGCCGGTGCCCGACGAGGATCTCCCGGTGATGCTGCCCGACGTCGACGACTTCAAGCCGCGCGGCCGCTCGCCGCTCGCCGCCGCGGAGGACTGGGTCCGCACGACGTGCCCGCAGTGCGGCGGCCCGGCCGAGCGCGAGACCGACACGATGGACACGTTCGTCGACTCGTCCTGGTACTTCCTGCGCTACTGCGACGCCGGCAACGACGAGGCCGCGTGGGACCCGGCGGTCGTCGCGCAATGGATGCCCGTCGACCAGTACATCGGCGGCGTCGAGCACGCGATCCTGCACCTGCTCTACGCGCGCTTCTTCACGAAGGCGCTGTCGGATCTCGGCCACCTGCCCGGCGTCGATCCAGGAGCCGTTCGCCGCGCTCTTCACGCAGGGCATGATCCTCCGCGACGGCGAGAAGATGTCCAAGAACCGCGGCAACGTCGTGTCGCCGAGCACGATCGTCGAGCGCTTCGGCGCCGACACCGCGCGCGCCTACATCCTCTTCATCGGCCCGCCCGACCAGGACGCCGACTGGTCGGACACCGGCACCGAGGGCATGCACCGCTTCCTCGGGCGGCTGTGGCGCCTGTCCGCCGAGGCGGCGGACGAGCTGCCGGACCATCCGGTTCCCGACGAGCTCGGCGCCGACGACGAGCGGCTGCTGCGCAAGGCGCACTGGGCGATCGACAAGGTCACGACCGACATGAGCGAGCGCTTCAACTTCAACACGGCGATCGCCGCGGTGATGGAGCTGCTCAACGAGGTGACGCCGGTCAAGCGCGGCGAGGCCTCGCCGGGCGCGGTGCGCTTCGTGCTCGGCACGGCCGCGTCGCTGATCTTCCCGTTCGCGCCGCACGTGTCGGCCGACGCCTACCACCTGCTGACCGGCGAGCGCGTCTGGGAGCAGCCGTGGCCATCGGCGGATCCGGAGTACCTCGAGACGCCGACGTTCGAGCTCGTCCTGCAGGTCAACGGCAAGGTCCGCGACCGCGTGCAGGCACGCTCGGACGCGTCGCGCGACGAGCTCGTCGCGCTCGCCCGCGAGTCCGACCGCGTCCAGCAGTTCATCGACGGCAACGAGGTCGTCAAGGAGATCGTCGTGCCGGGCAAGCTCGTCAACGTCGTCGTGCGCGCCGCGTAGGCGGCCGTGTCCGCGGCGCCGTACGTCGCCGTCGTCGGCGCGCGGCGGCGACGTCGCACCGGAGGTGCTCGCGATCGCCGAGGCGGTCGGAGCCGAGCTCGCGCGCCGCGGCGCGGTCGTCGTGACCGGCGGCCTCGGCGGCGTCATGGAGGCCGCCTGCCGCGGTGCCCGCCGCGGGGGCGCGGTGACGCTGGGAATCCTGCCGGGCGACGACCGCGCGGCCGCCAACCCGTTCGTCGTCGTCGCCGTCGCGACGGGACTGGGCGAGCTGCGCAACGGCCTCGTCGTGCGCAGCGCCGACGCGCTCATCGCGATCGCGGGCGGGCACGGAACGCTGTCGGAGATCGCGCTGGCGCTGAAGGCGGGCAAGCGCGTGATCGCCATCGGGTCGTGGGAGATCGACGGCGTGCGGCCGGCGCAGGATGCGGTCGAGGCGGTCGCGCTTGCGCTCGCACGATGAGCTCAGGTACTGCGCTGCGACTGCGCTGAATCGTCGCGATCCGCGTGTCCGCCTGCGCAGGTCGCGGCTTAGCCTCGAAGACGTGCCCGACCTCGACCGCCCGCGGCTGGCGCTCTACGTCGCGCTCGGCCTTGCCGTGTGCCTGCTCGGCGCGCGCTACGTGCTCGCGCAGGCGTCGAGGCCTGCGGGCGCCGGCGACGCCGGTTCGGCGCAGGCGCCGGCCACGAGAGGCGGCGGGGTGGGGTGGGGCGGACGGCGACAGCGCATCGGTCAGCGTGCAGCGCGCCGGCGGCGGGCGCGTGACGGTCCACGTCGCGGGCGCGGTACGCCGGCCGGGCGTCTACGTGCTGTCCCCCGGCGCGCGGGTGAACGACGCGCTGCGCCGCGCCGGGGGCGCGCGCGGGCGCGCCGACCTCGCGGCGGTGAACCTCGCGGCGAAGCTCGAGGACGGGCGCCAGGTGCTCGTGCCGGAGCGGGCGGCGCCGGCGACCGCGGGCGGCTCGCCCGTTGCGGGCGGGACCGCCTCAGCGGGCGGCGCTTCCGTGGCGGGCGGACCCAGCGCGCCCGCCGCGCCGATCAACCTCAACACCGCGACGCTCGAACAGCTCGACACGCTCGACGGCGTGGGACCGGGGATCGCGCAGCGCATCCTCGACTACCGCCGGCAGCACGGCGGCTTCGCGCGCGTCGAGGAGCTGGGGGAGGTGCCCGGCATCGGCGCGAAGCGGCTCGCCACGCTGACGCCGCTCGTGACGGTGTGACGGTGGCGGCGCGCCCGTCGACCGCCGCGTCGCTCTCGCCGCCGGCGCCCGCCGCGCGCTCTCGATCGCCTGTGCAGCGCTCGCCGACCATCCGCGCCACGCGCTCCTGGCGGCGTTCACCGTCGGGCTGCTCGCCGGTCCGTGGTGGCCGCCGGCGCTCGCGCTGGCGATCGCGCTCGTGCTCGTCGCCGTCCGCGAGGCGCCGCTGGTGCTCGGCGCGCTCGTCGCGCTGCTCGCGGGCGCCGTCGTCGCCGACGCGCGGCTGGCGGCGCTCGATCGCACCGCGCTCGTCCTCGGCGAGGTCGCGGCTCGGGCGACGCTGCTGGAGCATCCGCGGACGCGCGCGTTCGGCACGCGCGTGGCGGCGGCGCGGCTTCACGGCGAGCGGGTGCTCGTCAAGGCGCCGGCGCGCGTCCGCTGGCCGGCGTCGACCGCGCCCGGCACGGTGCTCGCGTTCCGCGGCCGGCTCGCGCCGCTCGGTCCGCACGACGCCTACGAGCGCCGCCGCGGCGCGCACGCGCTGCTGCTCGCAGACGCGATCGCCCGCGACCGGCGCGCGGCGCGGTGGCGTGCTCGGAGCGCTCGACGGCGTCCGCGCCCGCAGCGAGCGGGCGCTCACGGCCGGCGTGCCCGCGCCGCAGGGCGCGCTCGCGCGCGGCATGGTGCTCGGCGAGGACGCCGCGCTCACCGAGGACGTGCGCGAGAACTTCCGCACGACGGGGCTCGCGCATCTCGTCGCGGCCAGCGGCGCGAACGTCGTGCTGCTCGCGACGCTCGTCCTCGCCCTCGGCGCGGCGGCGGGCCTCGGGCTCAGCGGGCGCCTGTGGCTCGCGCTGGCGCTCGTCGCGGCGTACGTGCCGCTCGCCGGCGGTGGTCCGTCGATCCAGCGGGCGGGGGTCATGGGCGCGGCCGGTCTGCTCGCGGCGCTCGCCGGCCGGCCCGCCTCGCGCTGGTATGCGCTGCTGCTCGCCGCCGCGCTGACGCTCGCCTGGAACCCGCGCGCGGCCGCCGACGCCGGCTGGCAGCTGAGCTTCGCCGCCGTCCTCGCGATGCTCGCGCTCGTGCCGGCGCTGCGGGCGCGCCTGGGCGCGGCGGGGGTGCCGCGCGGGCTCGCCGAGGCGCTCGCCGTCACCGCTGCCGCCACGCTCGGGACCGCACCGCTGATCGCGCTGCACTTCGAGCGCCTGTCGCTCGTTTCGCTGCCCGCGAACCTGCTCGCGGCGCCCGCGGTCGCGCCGGTCATGTGGCTGGGAACGATCGCCGGGGCGCTCGGCCAGGTCGCGCCGGGGCTCGCGGCGCCGGTCGCGGCCCTCGCCGCGCTGCCGCTCGGCTACCTGACCTGGCTCGCCGACCGCGCCGCGGCGCTGCCGTTCGCCGAGGTCGCGGTGGCCTCGCCCGGGCCGCTCGGCGTCGTCGCGATCTACGGCGCGACGGCCGTGGCAGCGCTCGCCTGGCGCCGGCTGCCGCGCGCTAGGGCGGCGGCGCGTGGCCGCCGTGATCGTCGCCGGCGCGCTCGCCGCCGTGGTCGCGGCCGCGCTGCGCAGCGGACCGCCCGAGCCGCCGCGGGACCTCACGATCTCCTTCCTGGACATCGGGCAGGGCGACGCGACGCTGATCCAGCACGGCGCCGCCGCGGTTCTCGTCGACAGCGGGCCGCCCGACGGGCCCGTGCTCGCCCGCCTGCGGGCGGCCGGGGTGCGGCGGCTGGACGTCCTCGTGCTCACGCACAACGCGCTCGACCACGACGGCTCGGCTGGCGCGGTGCTCGCCGCGATCCCCGTGGGGCTCGTGCTCGACGGCGAGGAGGCGACCTCGCACGGCTCGATCCGCGGGCTCGCGGCGGCGCGTCACGTGCGGCGGATCGCCTCGGACGCCGGTCAGGTCCTGCGGGCCGGCCCGATCGAGCTGCGCGTGCTGTGGCCGCACCGCGAGCCGGCGGCGCCGGCCGATGCGGAGCCCAACGACCGCGCGACGGTGCTGCACGTCCGCGATGGCGCGTTCGACCTGCTGCTCACCGCCGACGCGGAGTCCAACGTCGTCGCCGGGCTCGACCTGCCGGTCGTCGAGGCGATGAAGGTCGCCCACCACGGCAGCGACGACCCCGGCCTGCCGGGCCTGTTGCAGCGCCTGCGCCCGCAGGCCGCCGTGATCGAGGTCGGCGCCCGCAACAGCTACGGCCACCCGACGCCGTCGACGCTCGCCGCCCTGCAACAGGTCCCGATCGTGCGCCGCACCGATCGCGACGGCACGGTGCGGATCACCGTCCGCGACGGGCGGATGGCGGTCAGCCCACCTCTGGGTGGCGTGGCGATCCGTCGTTGATGCAGCGCCGTGTGGTTGGATGGTGCCGGCTCGATGCCTGCGAGCTAATCTGCGCGCCACCGGAGAGCCGCCTCGGCGATGCGCGGGATGTGCGCGTCGATGTAGCGCTCGTAAGCGGCGCGGGGCTCGTCGGTTGCCGCCCGCGCGGGGGCGTGACCTTCGTCGTCGGGTCTGGTCGTCAGGAGGGACGCCCATGAGCCCTCAGCTCACACCGAGCAGGTCGGGTGCCTATAAAGGGAGAAATGGACTATGCCCTGGGTCTGTGGTCGTGCGGAAAGATCAGACCGAGAGGAGCGCTCTAGGCCAGTGTGAGCGCCGGGGACGGCTCGGAGAGGGGTTCCATAGGGGCGTCTCGCGTGCCGTCGGCGTCACCCTGGACTTGACACGGAACTGCGTCGGCGGGCGACTCACCTGGAAAAATCAGGCTCGGATACGTTCACTCCGATGCCGCGCGGCCGACCTCCTCATCGCGTCGATCCAAACGCTTCGCGGGCGGCTCGGCTCGGCGCGGAGATCCGGGCTCGGCGTGTCGCGGAGAACCTGACCCTGGAGGCTCTCTCGGGGCGGATCGGCTACTCGACCACGCACGTGTCCGAGGTCGAGCGCGGGCGGACGTTCGTCAGCCGGGCGTTCGTTGAGGCTTGCGATCGTGCGCTTGACGCGGGCGGCCGACTTCTGGCGCTTCTGCCCGCTGTCCGAATCGAGCAGTTGGAGGAGCGCGAGAGGCGCGAGAGCGCGCGTAGGTCGGCTGCTAGCGTTGACGAGGACGTGCGCCGTCGTGCCTTCCTCGGGCTGGGCTTCGCCGCCGTCCTGCTGGGACCGGAGGCAGTGGCCCGCGCGCTCAGCGAAGCTGAAGCTGAACAGGTCACCTGCGAGTGGTCGCGCGCGCTGTTCATGGCGCCGGATCGTCAAGCGCTTACTTCCCGGTCTGGTGGCAGACCTCAAGCGCCTGAAGTCCGACGGAGGTCCGCAGCGCGCAATTGCACTGCTCTCGGCATACGTCGCGATGATCGCGGCGAGCGGGGGGCAGGTCCCGCGCGTCGCGATCATGGTGGATACGGGCGCAGGCCGCCGCAGGCGCGTGCGGCGATTCGCATGTCGCTGCGTTCGTCGCGGGGCAGCGGGCCTCACAGGCGCTGTATGCCGATCGCGACCCAGCTCAGGCCCTGACGCTCTCGGAGTACGCGCTAGCCCTGACGAGCGCGCCGTGCGCGGGCCGGATGCACGCCCTTGGCACCGTCGTCAAGGCTTCGGCCGTGACGGGTCGTCAGCGCGCCGCGAGGGAGGCTCTGGTAGCGCTGGAGAGGACATTCGAGCAACTGCCCCGCCATGTCACCCGCGAGAAGACCGCTGTCGACGGCTGGGCGGAAGATCGCCTCCACCACACGCACTCCTATGCCGCCGCGTTCTGCGGGATCAGCGGTGGAGAGGCCGCTCGCGATGCGGCACGCGCGCTGTACTCGCCCGCCACGTGGAGACTTCCTGCGCAGGTCAGGCTTCATCAGGCGGCGGGAGAGGTTGACCCCCAGCACGCGGTAGCAGCCCTAGCCGAGTTGAGCGAGGCCCAGCGCGCCGACCGCAGCATCCGGTTCCCCGCCTTGCAGACGCTGAGCGCGTGTAGGGCTCGTGGCGCGGACGTTCGCGAGCTGCGCGAGGTTCTGGCCTAGTCTCGCTCCGTCAGCCGGGTCGACGCGAAGCCAGGAAGCAACGGCCGCTCACGGACAAGAGGGGGACGGTCCTCGCAGACCGTCCCCGTTTTCTTACCTGCATGCTCGCTGCATGGTTCTCTCACCGGCGGCGCGTCAGCGCCTGCGCCCGCAGGCCGCCGTCATCGAGGTTGGCGCTCGCAACAGCTACGGCCACCCGACGCCGTCGACGCTCGCCACAGGCCCGGCAGGCCGCGCGACGGTGCTGCACGCCCGCGATGGCGGTCAGCCCACCGGGTGCGCGTGGGGGATGAGACGTGCCGACACGCGCGCCCACTACCCTCGCCGGACATGCCCGAGTTCAAGCCCGCCTACCTCATCCACGGCGACGACCACGGCCGGATCGGCGAGCGGCGCGCATCGCTGCGGGCGCTCGCGGAGCGCGAATCGGGCACCAACGGCGTGGAGTGCTTCGAGGGTGATACGTCGGCCCCCGACGTCGTCGCCGGCGCGCTCGCCGCGATGACGTTCGCGATCGGCCGCCGCTTCCTCATCGTCGACGGCGCGGAGCGCTGGAAGGACGCGGAGATCGCGACGCACCTGCTGCCGGCTCTCGCCAGCATCGGGGAGGAGACGACGATCGCGTTCTTCGCGCGCGAGGAGGGGCGCTTCAAGGTCAGCGCGCAGCTCGCGAAGGCCGTCGAGAAGGCCGGCGGCAGCGTCGCCGTCGAGCGCACGATGAAGGCCCGGGAGCTGCCGAAGTGGCTGCAGGGCGAGGCCGCGAGGCTCGGCGTCGCGCTCGACCGCGATGCTGCACAGGCGCTCGTCGCGCACGTCGGCGAGCGCCAGCAGCGCCTGCTGCGCGAGCTCGAGAAGCTCGCGCTCGAGCTGGGCGAGGGCGCGCGCATCGGCGCCGAGGAGGTCGACGAGGTGGCGGCGCACTCCGCCGAGCACCAGGTCTGGGGGCTCGTCGACGCCCTCGTCGCCGGCGACGGCCCCGCCGCGACGCGCGCCTACCTCGAGCTCGCCGCCCAGGGCGAGTCGGTCTCGCGGCTCGTCGGCCTGCTCGCCCGCCGCGTCCGCGACGTGCTGGCGATCGCGCAGCGCCTCGAGGCGGGGGAGAACGCCGCGCAGATCAAGGCGGGGATGAAGGGCAGCCCGTGGGCGATCGACCGGCGGATCGCCGAGGCGCGCCGCTCGGACGCCGACCGCCTCAGCCGGGCGCTCGAGGCGCTGGCCGACCTCGAGCTCGCGACGCACGGCGCCAGCGAGCTGAGCGATCCGACCGAGATGATCGGCGCGATCGCGAAGATCGCGGCGTAGCCGTAGCGGTAGCCGTCAGCCGAGCGCGCGGCGCAGGATGTCGCGCAGCGCGGCCTGGTCGTCGTCGCTCAGCGACGCGAGCGCGGGCGGGACCTGCTGGATCGTCTCCTGCAGGCGATCGCGCACCTGCACGCCGCGCTCTGTGACGACGAGCATCCGCACGCGGCGATCGTGCTCTGCCGAGCGGCGCTCGACGAGGCCGTGCGACTCCAGGCCGTCGACCAGCCCGGTGACGTTCGAGCTGTCGCAGTGCAGCAGCGTCGCGAGCTCGCGCATCGGCATCGGGCTGTCGGGGTCCAGCGCGCGCAGCGCGAACATCTGCGGCGGCGTCAGCCCGAACTCCGTCGCGACGCCGAGCATCCGCGGGCGCATCTCCCAGAAGAGCCTGCCCATGAGCGTCCAGGCCTCCTGCGCGGGACCTGCATGCTTGACAGTCGAAGCCATTGACCAACAGGATAGTAGATGATGGCAATGGTTGACAACCTCAATCATCGTCGCGTACCCTGCGCGTCATGACCGAAGAGCGTGGAATCGAAGTGCAGGGTCTCGTGCGCGAGTTCAAGGGCGGCGTGCGCGCCGTCGACGACATCGACCTGCATGTCGCGGCGGGCGAGATCTATGGCTTCCTCGGCCCCAACGGCGCAGGCAAGTCGACGACGGTGAAGGTCCTCACGACGCTGCTGCCGCCGACGGCGGGCAGGGCGACCGTGGCCGGCTACGACGTCTCGAAGGAGGGCGCCAAGGTGCGCGCCGCGATCGGCGTCGCGCTGCAGGACGTCGCGCTGGATCCGATGCTCACCGGCCGCGAGCACATGCGCCTGCAGGGCGGGCTGCAGGGCATCCCGCGCGCCGAGCGCGGCAAGCGCGGCGACGAGCTGCTCGCGCGCGTCGGCCTCAGCGACGCCGCCGACCGCAAGTCGTCGACGTACTCCGGCGGGATGAAGCGCCGCCTGGACCTCGCCCTCGCGCTCCTGCATCACCCGCGCATCCTCTTCCTCGACGAGCCGACGACCGGCCTGGACGTGCAGTCGCGCACGTCGCTGTGGGAGGAGGTCGCGCGCCTCGCCCGCGAGGAGGGCACGACCGTCTTCCTGACGACGCAGTACCTCGAGGAGGCCGACGTGCTCGCCAACCGCGTCGGGATCATCGACCGCGGCCGGATCGTCGCCGAGGGCACGCCGGCGGCGCTCAAGGCGCAGGTCGCCAAGCCGACCGTCGAGCTCGTTCCCCGCGACGCGCACGACTGCGCCGCCGCGAGCGCCGCGCTGAAGCCGTTCGGCGAGGCCGTCTCGCCGCGCACCGCCGGCTCGATCGCCGTCCGCCTGGACTCCGGCGCCGACCAGCTCGCCGACATCGTGCGCGCGCTCGACACCGCGAACATCTCCGTCGCGAACCTCGCGCTGCACGAGCCGACGCTCGACGACGTCTTCCTCGCGAAGACCGGCCGCAGCCTCGAGGGAGCGGCGGATCCGCCCCCCGAGGAGCCAGTGCCGGACCGGGCGCGGGCCGAGCCGGCGACGGCGTAGCGAGGACGCAGCGATGACCCTCGCCAGCCACGCTCCCGCGGCCGACGGAGCCCGGACATGACCGCGATCGCGCACAGCAACATGCCGACGCAGGTCGGCCTGCTCGCCGGCCGTGCCGTCCGACGCATCCTGCGCCAGCCCGCGCAGCTCGTCTTTCCGGTCCTGTTTCCGCTCATCCTGCTCGGGGTCAACACCTCGGGCCTGGACGCGGCGACGAAGCTGCCCGGCTTCCCGACGGCGAGCTACCTCGACTTCGCGCTCGCGATCCCATTCATGCAGGGCGCCCTGTTCGCGGCGCTCAACGGCGGCCAGGACCTCGCGCGCGACATCCAGGGCGGCTTCCTGGACCGGCTCGCGATGACGCCGATGTCCGGCGCGGCGCTGCTCGCCGGCCAGCTCGGCGGGGCGCTGTTCATGGGCGTCATCAGCGCGGTGCTGTACCTCGTCGTCGGCGTCGCGTTCGGCGCCGGGATCGCGAGCGGCGTCGGCGGCGCGTTCGTCCTCATCGCGCTGGCGATCGCGATCTCGTTCGCGTTCGCCTGCTTCGGCACGTACGTCGCGCTGCGGGCCGGGACCGGCGAGGCGGTGCAGGGCTTCTTCCCGCTGTTCTTCGTCCTGCTGTTCCTCAGCTCCGCGTTCTTCCCGCGCAATCTCATCGAGCAGGACTGGTTTCGCACGGTCGCCACGTACAACCCCGTCTCCTACATGGTCGAGGGGATCCGCAGCCTCGTGATCACGGGCTGGGACGGGCAGGCGCTCGCGCAGGCGTTCGGGATCGCGGGCGTGGCGATCGTCGTCTTCCTCGCGCTCAGCTCGCGGGCGCTGCGGCTGCGGCTGGTGCGTACGTGCGGCAACGATGATCCCGCCACGACATCCCGACGAGCAACGGCGCGCAGTCTCGCTCGCCCGCACGCGCTCGGTCGCGCTCGTCGTCGCCTGGCGCAGCATCCACAACGCGTTCACGAACCCGGCGTTCATCCTGCCGAGCGTCCTCTTTCCGCTGTTCTTCTTCGTCGCGTTCGCGGGCGGCCTGTCCGGGGTGCAGAACGCGCCGAACTTCGACTTCAGGTCCGGCTACACGTCGTTTCAGTTCGCCTTCGTCGTCGTCCAGGCGGCCGCCTTCGGCGGCGTCTTCACCGGCTTTGCGATCGCCGCCGACTTCGAGTTCGGCTTCGCCCGCCGGCTGCTGCTGGCGGCGCCCAACCGCGGCGGGATCGTCATCGGCTACATGATCTCCGCGATGACGCGGGCGGTGTTCGTCGTCGCGGTCGTGTTCGTCGCCGGGCTGATCAGCGGGATGCACGTGGACGGATCGCTCGGCGATCTCGCGTCGCTGCTGCTGCTCGCGCTCTGCGTCAGCGCGGTCTCGACCCTCTGGGCGGCAGGGATCGCGATGCGGCTGCGCACGATGCAGGCCGGGCCCGCGATGCAGATGCCGGTCTTCATCCTGCTGTTCCTCGCGCCGGTCTACGTGCCGCTGAACCTCGTGGCGGGCTGGGTGCACGACGTCGCGCGCTTCAACCCGGCGACCGCGTTCCTGGAGGCCGCCCGGGGGTTCGTCTCGGGTGAGCCGACGAAAGTCGTCATCACCGCGGCGTGCCTCGCCGGGATGTTCGTGCTCTCGGTGCTGTGGGCGCGCGGCGGACTGCGCAGCGCCGAACGCGCCGGGTAGGCGCGGCTACGCCGGCCGCAGGCACGCGGCGCGACGGCTACCGGGCGCGACGCAGGAGCTCTTCGACGGTCGGTTGCCCACGGACGATCTCATCGACGGACTGGACGTTGTCGACCACCTCTTCCTTCGATGGCAAGCCGTTGATCACGTCCTCGGGAGCCAGCCGCTTGACGGCAGGCAGGTCCGGCGGCGGCGCGGCGCTGGCACGTTGCGGAACATCGGCGGGATCGTTCATACACGGAGTGCTACCCGCTCGCGGCCCCGTTGGACCCGGTGGCGGCTTAACTGTTACGCCGCGGTCGCCGCCTGCTCGCGCGCGTAGCCGTCGAGCTTCGCCAGCTCATCGGCGTACATCCTGCGCATCACGCGCGGCGCGAACGTTCGCTCGAAGAACCCGCCGATGCCGCCGGCCCCGTTCCACTGCGTCTGGATGCGCACGAGGCAGGTGTCGCCTGCGGGCGTCACGGTGAACGTCGTGACGAGGGAGGAGTTCTGGTCGGTCTCGGTGAGAACCCGTCCCGGCTGCGGTTCGTCGACGCGCATGAGGTACTCGCGGGCGCGGCCGCCGGCGGTCACCTTGAAGCGGTGCAGGGTGCCCGCGCCGACGCCGCCCTCGACGACCTCGAAGTCCGAGAAGCCCTCCGGGAGGAACTGCTGGTGGTGCGCGTCGTCGGCGATCAGCCGGTAGGTGAGATCCGCAGGAGCGCCGACCGGTCCCTCCTGCTCGACGTTGATGATGCCCATCGGCGAACCCTACGCCAACCCGCGCGCGCAGGCGGCGGCCGCGGTGGCCGCCGGAGGACCGCGTATCCTCGCCGCCATGGACCTCGAGCCCGGCGAGCGCCTCATCTTCGAGGGCCATCCGTCCTGGCGCTCGATCATCGGCTTCTACATCAAGGGCCTCGTCGTCGTCGCGCTCGCCGGCGCGGCCGCGGGGGTGGCGACGAAGATGGCCGACGACAAGGTGAACGCGGGGCTCGTGACGCTCGTCGTCGATCGTCCTGCTCGCGATCGTGATCGCCGCGGGCTACCTGAAGCGGCTGTTCACCACGTACACGATCTCCAACCACCGCCTGCACATCCGCCGCGGGATCGTCGCCCGCGCCGAGCAGCAGACGATGATCACCCGCGTGCAGAACGTCAACACGCACCAGTCGGTCCTGCAGCGCATGCTCGCGATCGGCAACGTGAACTTCGACACCGCCGCGGGCGACGACTACGACTTCGAGTTCTCCGGCGTCGCGAGCCCGCACGAGGTCGTCGACGCGGTCCATCGCGCGCAGCGCGAATCGGACGTCACGGCGCCGGCGGCGCGCTGACGGGCCGGCAGAAGCGCGGCGCTCAGGCGCCGGACGCGCCGCGGCGAACGCGGGAGGCGCGGGACTTCTTGCGGGCGCCGGTGTTGCGGTGCATCGCGCCGCGCTTGACGGACTTGTCGATGAGGCTGACGAGCTCGCGGTGCTCCTTGTCGGCGAGCTCGTCGTCCCCGGCGACGACCGCGGCCTCGAGGCGGCGGAAGTACGTGCGGACGGCGGAGGTGTAGTGGCGGTTCTCGAGGCGCTCGCGCTCGGAGCGCAGGATCCGCTTCTTCTGGGAGTGAATGTTGGCCATATGCGTGAAAGCGCCGCGGAGTCGGGCCGCGGCGGTCCCTAGAGTAGCGCACCGATGGCGGGCGAGACGCGCGCGGAGCAGGGGCATCCGGTCGAGGGGGCCCCGCGGATCGCCCGCAACACGGCGATCTTCTCGATCCTCACCGGGCTGTCGCGCATCGCAGGGATGGTCCGCGAGATCGTCGCCTCCAGCTACTTCGGCACGGGCGGGCCCGCGTCGGCGTTCACGTTCGCCTTCCAGGTCCCCAACCTCGTCCGCAGCCTGTTCGCCGACGCCGCGCTGAGCGCGGCGTTCGTGCCGGTCTTCACCGAGCTCCTGGAGCAGGGCAAGCGCCGCGACGCCTACCGCCTCGCGTCGACGTTCGTCGTGCTCATCGTCGCCGCGCTGACCGCCGTCTCGGTCTTCTTCGTGCTCGTCGCGCCGATGCTCATGCCGCCGCTGACGGGCAAGGAGTTCTCGCCGGAGCTCGATCACCTCATGGTCGGCCTCTCGCAGGTGCTGTTCCCGATCGTCCTGCTGCTCGGCCTGAACGGATTGCTCGTGGGGATCCTCAACGCCTACGACCACTTCACGATCCCGGCGCTCGCGCCGCTCGTCTGGAACTTCGTGATCATCGCCGTGCTCGTCGTGCTGAAGCCGGCCTTCCACGGGCCCAACCAGCTCTACGCCTACGCGATCGGCGTGCTCGCCGGCACGGTCGTGCAGCTCGCGATGTGCGTCCCGGTCCTGCGGCGCCTGGACTTCGGCTTCGAGTGGAAGGGGATCGACCTGCGCGACCCGCGCGTGCGCCAGGTGCTCACGCTCATGCTGCCGATCACGCTGAGCCTCGGGCTCATCAACTTCAACCTGTTCATCAACTCGGCGCTCGGCTCGACCGTGTCGGACGCCGTGCCGCGCGCGATCGACGTCGCGTTCCGGCTCTACATGCTGCCGCAGGGGATGTTCAGCGTCGCGGTCGCGACCGTCCTCTTCCCGGCGCTCGCGCGGCTGGCGACGCGGCGCGACTACGACGGCCTGCGCAAGCTGACGGGCACCGGCACGCGCCAGATCTTCCTGCTGCTGATCCCGGCGGCGGCCTGCACGCTCGTGCTCGCCACGCCGATCACGCGGCTCGTCTACCAGCGCGGCGAGTTCGGGACCGACTCGACCGACCTCGTCGCCGAGGCGCTGTTCTGGTTCTCCTTCAGCCTGCCGTTCGCGGGCGTCAACCTGCTGCTGACGCGGACGTTCTTCTCCCTGCAGCGGCCCTGGCTGCCGACCGGCCTGGGCGCGGCGACGCTCGTCATCAACCTCGTCGTCGCGCTCGCCCTCGTCGGGCCGTTCGGGATCGCGGGCATCGTCGTCGCGACCGCCGTCGCGAGCGCTGCGATGACCGCCGGCCAGGCCTACTACCTGCGCCGCGAGCTCGGCGGGCACCTCGAGCTCGCCGAGACGCTGCGGGCGATCGCGCGGATGCTCGTCGCCGCGGTCGTGCTCGCCGGCGTCGCCTACCTGCTCTGGCGCGGGCTCGACGAGGCGCTCGGACGCTCGCTGCCGGCGCAGATCGTCTCGGTCGGCGGCGGGCTGACGGCGGGGATCGTCGCCTACGTCGCCGTCGTGCTCATGCTGCGCGTCACCGAGGCCGAGCAGATCCGCGAGCTCGTGCGCGCGCGGCTGCGCCGCTCGAGCTAGGTGCCGCGAGCGCCGGCGCCCCCGCTCACCCCGCGAGCAGGGGCACGAGCGGCAGCGGCTCGGGCACGAACGGCAGCGGCTCGGGCGCCGGCTCCGGCACGACCACCGCCGCCGTCGCGAACGGGCTGCGGCGCCCGCTCGTGTCGCCGACCGCCACGGCGTAGCACCACGTCCCCGGCTCGGGCGTGACGTCGAGGCTCGTCGTCTGCGTGCCGTAGTCCGCGTACGAGCGCCGGTAGGGCTCGGCCCGCGCCGGCGTCGGGCGGGCAGGCGTCCGCATAGCGGTAGACGAGCAGCTCGGCGAAGATCACCGGCCCGGCGTCGGCGACGAGGCGGTGCGGCTCGGCGATCGCCACGCCGGCGTCGACCGACCCGCCGGTGGAGGCGATCGTGCGGATGGCCGGCGCCTGCGGCGCCGCGAAGGACGGGCAGTACGGGTCGGCTCGCACGGGCCGCACGCGCCCGCCGTAGCGCGTGACCGCGCCGCGCACGTCGTCGCGCTCGAGCAGGCGGCAGCGGTACTCGAAGGCGGGCTGCAGGCCGCAGTGCGCGTCGAGCACGGTGTTCATCGCGGCGCAGCGGCGATCCTCGTGCACGAGGCCGAGGATGTGGCCGAGCTCGTGCGCGACGATCCCGGTCATGCTCGAGACGTACGCGCAGCCGGCCCCGAGCTGCACCTTCGCCCGCCGGCCGGACGAGTAGCCGATCTGGGCGAAGCCGAAGCAGCCCTTGCGCCCGCCGCTTGCGATCCGCACCTGCGCGCGGCTGCGCGCCGCGGCCTTGAAGCGGATCCTCACCCCGCTCGCGTTCCAGGTCCGGACGGCGGCGCGCACCTGGTCCTTGTAGGCCGTCGCGTCGTAGTACGTGATCGTGCGCCCGGGCCAGCGCTCGCCGCTCAGCCGGTAGGCGTGGGCGGCCGGGGCGGTCATGGCGACGGCGCAGAGAGCAACGATGGCCGCGGCGATCCTGATGCGCATGACGGTATCCGTCCCCGGCGACGGGCTGGACGGGTGGCGACGGGCGCCACGGAGGCGTCAGCCGCAGCGCGCCCCCGAAGCGTGGCGAGGACTCGCCCTACCCTGTACTGCGTGGCAGACCAGGCCCACATCCGCAACTTCTCGATCATCGCCCACATCGACCACGGGAAGTCGACGCTCGCCGATCGCATCCTCGAGATGACGAAGACCGTCGACCCGCGCGCGATGCGCGCCCAGGTGCTCGACTCGATGGACCTCGAGCGCGAGCGCGGGATCACGATCAAGGCCCAGGCCGTCCGCGTCCTCTACGAGGCGAGGGACGGCGAGACCTACCAGCTGCACCTCATCGACACGCCCGGCCACGTCGACTTCACGTACGAGGTCAGCCGCTCGCTCGCCGCCTGCGAGGGCGCGCTGCTCGTCGTCGACGCCTCGCAGGGCGTCGAGGCGCAGACGGTCGCCAACACGTACCTGGCCATCGAGAACGGCCTCGAGCTGATCCCGGTGCTCAACAAGCTCGACCTGCCCGGCGCCGAGCCCGAGCGCGTCGCCGAGGAGGTCGCCGACCTGCTCGGCGAGCCCGGCGACGAGATCCTGCGGATCTCCGGCAAGACCGGCGACGGCGTCGTCGACGTGCTCGAGGAGCTCGTCGCGAAGGTGCCGCCGCCGTCGGGCGACCCCGGACGCGCCGCCGCGAGCGCTGATCTTCGACTCCGAGTTCGATCAGTACCGCGGCGTGATCGCCTACATCCGCGTCGTCGACGGCACGTTCAAGAAGGGCGACGTGATCCGCTCGATGGCGGGCGACACGGTCGCCGACATCGACGACATCGGCTTCTTCACGCCGGCGATGGTCGTCACCGAGCAGCTCAGCGCCGGCGAGGTCGGCTTCCTCATCACCGGCATCAAGGAGGTCTCGGCGCTCGCCGTCGGCGACACGCTGACGACGAAGGCCAACCCCGCGAAGGAGCCGCTGCCCGGCTACCGCGACGTCCAGCCGGTCGTCTTCTGCGGCCTGTTCCCGATCGACTCCGACGAGTACCCGGACCTGCGCGACGCGCTCGAGAAGCTCGTCCTCAACGACGCCGCGCTGTCGTGGGAGCCCGAGGTGTCCGAGGCGCTCGGCTTCGGCTTTCGCTGCGGCTTCCTCGGCCTGCTGCACATGGACATCGTGCGCGAGCGCCTCGAGCGCGAGTACGACATCGACCTCATGGCGACGATGCCGTCGGTGCGCTTCGACGTCACGCTCACCGACGGCTCGGAGATCGAGGTCCACATCCCCTCCGACTTCCCCGACCCCGGCCGCATCGCGGAGATCCGCGAGCCGATGATCGAGGCCTCGATCCTCACGCCGAAGGAGTACATCGGCCCGATCATGGAGCTCTGCCAGGAGCGCCGCGGGACGCACAAGGGCATGCACTACCTGTCGGCCGAGCGCGTCCAGCTCATCTACGACCTGCCGCTGGCGGAGATCGTGATCGACTTCTTCGACGCGCTGAAGTCGCGCACCCGCGGCTACGCGTCGCTGGACTACGAGCTGCGCGGGATGCAGGCCTCGAACATGGTCAAGCTCGACATCCTGCTCGCCGGCGAGCAGGTCGACGCGCTGTCGATGGTCGTCCACCGCGACAAGGCCTACGAGGTCGGCCGCTCGCTGACCGAGAAGCTCAAGGCGAAGATCCCGCGCCAGCAGTACGACGTCCCGATCCAGGCCGCGATCGGCGCGAGCATCGTCGCCCGCGAGACGGTCAAGGCCTACCGCAAGGACGTCATCGCCAAGTGCTACGGCGGCGACATCTCGCGCAAGCGCAAGCTGCTCGAGAAGCAGAAGGAGGGCAAGAAGCGGATGAAGCAGGTCGGCCGCATCGAGGTGCCGCAGGAGGCGTTCCTCGCGGTGCTCGAGCTGGGCGACTAGCCCGCGCGGCGCCTACGGCTGCTCGGGCGGAGCCTGGCTGCGGGTGGCCTGCAGCGTCTTGCGCATCGCCGCTCGCTTGGCCTTCGGCGTCAGCTCGATGGCGCGCTTCGCCGCGCGCTCGGCGGTCTGCGTGTCGCCCGCGTAGTACGCCTTCTGTGCGAGCTGCGCGTACAGCGCCGCGTCCGGGGGACGGGTGTTGTCGGCGAGGACCTGCTGGACCGCGACGGCCTTCTTCGGCTGCTCGAGCGAACCGGGGCCGTAGGCGGCGGCGATGAGCTGCGCGACGCTGGTGTCCAGCGGGTTGGGATCCAGCGCGACGTAGCGCTCCCATGCCTGCGTCGCCTCACGCAGCTCGCTCTTGCCGTCGTCGCTGTACTCGCCGGTCGAGCCCGTCTTCAGGCCGGCCGCCTGGAAGTGCAGCTTCGCGAGCTCGGCGAGCGGCTTGGGGTCGGTCGGCGCCGCCTTCGCCCTGGCCTGCGCGGCGTCGATCTTGCGCTCCAGCGAAGCCGCGGGGCTGCTCGGATCGGGCTTGTCGTCCGACGAGCCGCAGCCCGCGAGCGCGATCGCGATCGCGATGGCGGTCGCAAGCGCGCGACGAGATGCGTGTCTGCCCAGTTCCCATGCCCGACGGCGGATCGTCGCAGGGCGCGCGGTCGCGGGCAAGCGCCCGTGTCACGAGCCCGCCGCGCGCCGCCGCCGCGCGCGCGGGATCGGTGCGCAGGATCCACAGCGCCGGCGCCGCGACGAGCGCCGCGCCGCCGATCGCCAGCGAGGCGACGCCGAGCGCCGTCAGCGCCAGGCCGCCGAGCAGCGCCAGGCCGGCCCCCATCAGCCCGGCGAGCAGGTCGTTGAAGCCCAGCAGCTTGCCGCGCTCGTTGGACGTGGTGCTGTCCGACAGGACGGCCGTCGCGGCGACGAAGGAGAAGTTCCAGCCGAGGCCGAGCCCGAACAGCGCGACCATGGTCGCCGGGACGCTCGTGATCCACAGCAGGCTGACCGTCGAGGCGCCCATCAGCAGCAGCCCGCCGGCGAGCGCGGGCGTGCGCCCGGCGCGATCGACGAGGTCGCCGACGACGACGATCAGCCCGAACATCCCGATGACGTGCGCGCCGATGATCGGGAACACGTTGCTCGCCCCGTGATGGTGGTGGTCGACGACGACCGCGCCGGTCAGCGTCATCACGGCGACCATGACGGCGAAGCTCGCCTGCGCCCCGACGAGCGCCGGGATCACCCCGGGGCGCCGCAGCAGCATCCGCAGCGGCGCGGCGGGCGCCGTCGGCGCCGGTCGCGTCGTCGTCCTCGTCGTTCAGGAGCGCCGCGATCCGCTTCGGGTCCGGCCGCACCATCAGGACGATCGCCAGCCCGAGGACCATGAACCCGCCCGCGGCGAGCCAGAGCGTGCTCAGCGCGTCGCCGTCGAGCTCGCGGCCGGCGAGCAGCGGGCTGAAGACCGCCGGCCCGAGGATCGCGCCGAAGACCGAGCCGAAGAGGACGAGGGCGATGCCGCGCGCGCGGCGCTGCGCCGGGTACATGTCGCCCGCCGCGGTGCGCGCGAGCAGCGCCGTCGCGTTCGCCGCGCCGACGAGCGCCAGCCCGCCGAGCACGGCGAGCGCCCAGCCGTGCGCGCTGCCCAGCGCGGCCAGCGCGCAGCCGGCGACGCCCGCGGCGAACCCGCCGGCCAGCACCGGGATACGGCCGAGGCGGTCCATCAGCAGGCCGGCCGGGAGCGCCGCGAGCGCGCCCGCGGCAAGCACGATCGCGGGCCCGAGGCCGAGCAGGCCCTCGATGTCGAGCACCCGCACGAGCGTCAGCGACGCGACCGCGGCGGCGAGCTGGAGCGTCGCCGAGTTCATCGCCAGCGAGCCCGACAGCAGCGCGGTGTTGCGGCGGATGGGCAGCGCGGCGTCGGACACGGGCACGCCGAGCGTATCCGCCGTCGCGCGGCGGCTCCGCAGCGACACCCGCGCCAGGTACGTTTGCGACATGCCGCGCGCCCGCTGGCTCTCGCTCCCGCTTCTGGCGCTCGTCGTCGCCCTCGCCGCCGGCTCCGCGAACGCCGCGTCGCCGGAGGGAACGACGACCTCGTACGCGACGATCGGCGGCGACCCGGGCGCGCCGTACTCGCGCCTGCGGCTGCTGCCCGGCTGGAAGCGCGTCGTCCGCGACGACCTCGCCGCGCCGCAGAAGCGCCGCCTCTTCCGCCGCCGCTCGCTGCTGTACTTCGCCCAGCTGTCGGACTTCCAGCTCTCCGACGAGGAGTCCCCGGCCCGCGCCGAGGCGCTCGACATCGCCAACACGCCGTTCACCTCGGCCTGGCGGCCGCAGGAGGCGCTCGAGCCGTTCACCGTCGACCAGGTCGTGCGCCAGGTCAACCGCTTCGACTCGAGCCCGCTGCGCAACCGCGCCGGCGCCACGCGCGGCTGGCGCTGACGATCACGACCGGCGACTCGGCCGACAACCAGCAGATCAACGAGACGAAGTGGGTCGTGCGGCTGCTCGAGGGCGGCCCGCTGAACCCGAACTCGGGCGTCGAGGGCGGCGCCTGCGGCGCGCTGACGCTCGCGCCGCCCGGCGAGGCGGCGCGCTACACCGGCGTGCAGGACGACGACGACGTCCTCGAATCGGGCCGGTTCTGGGATCCCGACCGCCCGTCGGGGAACTTCGCGGCGTTCCCGCGCTACCCGGGCCTGATGGACCGCGCGCAGCTTCCGTTCGAGGCGGCCGGGCTGACGAAGCCCAGCTACGTCGCGCTCGGCAACCACGACGGCGAGGTGCAGGGCAGCATCCACGCCCTGCAGGCGCTCGACGACATCGCGCGCGGCTGCCTGAAGCCGCTCGCCGTGACCGGCGTCTCCGGGCTCGGCGCGCTGCTCACGAGCCCGGCGCGCACCGATCGTCGTCCCGCCCGATCCCGAGCGCGGCTTCGCCGACCGGCCGACGTACAAGGCGCTGCACGCGACCGGCCGGCAGGCCGACGCGCACGGCTTTCGCATTCGTCGACCGCCGCGAGCTCGCGGCGTCGCGCGGGCAGGCCGCCTACTACGCGTTCAGCCCGCGGCCCGGCCTGCGGATGATCGCGCTCAACACCGTCGCCGAGGGCGACCTGCTCAACGTCCGACGGCAACCTCGACGATCCGCAGTTCCGCTGGCTCGAGCGCGAGCTGAAGGCCGCCGACGGCCGCGACGAGCTGGTGATCGTCTTCGGCCACCACCCGATCGGCAGCCTCACGAACACCGCGCCCGACGAGAACGCCGGCGACTGCGCGCTGCGGGCCGTCTTCGGACCCGGCTGCGACCTCGACCCGCGCCGCTCCAAGCCGCTGCACCTCGGGCCCGACCTGCAGGCGCTCCTGCTCGCCCACCCGCACGTCATCGCCTACGTCGCCGGGCACACGCACGAGAACCGCATCACGGCGTTCAAGCGCGGCGCGCACCGGCTTCTGGGGGATCGAGACCGCGTCGGAGATCGACTGGCCGATCCAGTCGCGCCTGCTCGAGGTGATGGACAACCGCGACGGCACGCTGTCGATCTTCGGGACGCTGATCGACCACGGAGCGACGGTCGCGACGCCGCCGCCGGGCACGCCGGCGGCGTCCTTCGATCCGCAGACGCTGGCGGCGGTCGCGCGCGAGCTCGCCTACAACGACCCGCAGGCCGGCATCGAGGACGGTGCCGAGGGCCGCCCGCAGGACCGCAACGTCGAGCTGCTGCTGCCGGACCCGCGCACGCCTGAGCGATGAGCGAGCTGCCCGACCACGTCCGCCGCAACCGCGACAACTGGGATCGCACAGCCCCGGACTGGGTGGCGCCCGGCCGGGACGAACTGGTCTCAGGACGAGCCGACCTGGGGCGTGTGGCAGGTGCCCGAGTCCCAGCTGCGGATGCTGCCGGAGGACCTCGACGGGCTCGACGCGATCGAGCTCGGCTGCGGCACCGGCTACGTCTCGTCGTGGCTCGCGCGGCGCGGCGCGCGGCCGGTCGGCATCGACAACTCGCAGGCGCAGCTCGACACGGCGCGCGGCTTTCAGGAGGAGTTCGGCATCGAGTTCCCGCTCCTGCACGGCAACGCCGAGGCTGTCCCGTACCCCGACGCGAGCTTCGACTTCGCGATCTCCGAGTACGGCGCGAGCATCTGGTGCGACCCGTACCGCTGGATCCCCGAGGCGGCGCGGCTGCTGCGGCCCGGCGGGCGGCTCGTCTTCCTCGTCAACGCGCCGCTGGAGATGCTCTGCGTTCCCGACGCCGAGGACGGCAGGCGACCGACCGGCTGCTGCGCCCGTACTTCGGCATGCACCGCTTCGAGTGGAGCGACGACGAGTCGGTCGAGTTCCATCTCCCGCACGGCGAGCTGATCGCGCTGCTGCGCTCCAGCGGCTTCGAGATCGAGGAGCTCGTCGAGGTCCGCCCGCCGGACGGCTCGACGACGCGCTTTCCCTACGTGACGCTCGAGTGGTCCCAGCGCTGGCCGTGCGAGGAGGTCTGGAAGGTCCGCAGGCGGTGACGCGCGGGCGTGCCGCCGGCTCGGACTCACTCCCCGAGCACCTTGATCACGAGCCGCTTCGCGCCGCCCGCCGTCGAACTCGCAGTAGAAGACCGCCTGCCAGGGGCCGAGATCGAGCCGCCCGTCGGTGATCGGCAGGACGACCTGGTGATGGACGAGCAGGTTCTTGAAGTGCGCGTCGCCGTTGTCCTCGCCGCCGCGGTGGTGGCGGTAGTCGCCCGGGTCGGGCGACAGCTCGGCGGCGACCTCGTTGGCCGGCGGGCGCCATGACGGCGGCGCGAGCTTGTCGAGCCATTCGAGCGTGTCCTCGTGGATCCCGGGCTCGTCGTCGTTGACCCAGACGCCGGCCGTGATGTGCATCGCCGAGACGAGCACCATCCCCTCCTGTACGCCGGAATCCTGCACGGCTTCCTCGACGTCCTCGGTGATCCGCACGAACTCGCGGCGCTGCTGCGTGGTGAACGTCCGATAGACGGTGTGAGAGCGCATGGCTCGTCATGGTGGCGCAGAACCGGTACGTTGCAGCGCGCGGGGGTCATCGATGACACAAAGGTCCACATGACAGCCACCCAGCAGCCCGACCCGTTCGGCGCCCCGCCGCCTCGCACGAAGGGGCCCTCCGGCCCGCGGGTCGGGGTTCTGGAAGCGCGCCGGCGGCGCTCCTGGCCGACGGCTTCATCATCCTGGTGGTCGCGTCGGTCCTCGCGAGGGGTCGACCGCGAGCTGGCCGACTTCTTCGTCGCGCCGGGAGGCCTCGTCTACTTCGCGCTCCTCGAAGGCGGCTGCGCGGGGCCAGACCCTCGGCAAGCGGATCTTCGGCCTGCGCGTGATCGACTTCGGCTACGGCGGGCCGATCGGCAACGGCCGCGGGTTCATCCGCAACCTCGTCCGGGTGCTGTCCTGGTTCGTCTTCGGGCTCGGCTACCTCTGGATGCTGTGGGACAGGGAGAAGCAGACGTGGCACGACAAGGCCGCCGGCACGGTGGTCGTACCGATCGACAGCTATCCGGTCGGCTGACCGCGTGACGACCACGCCCGAGACGACCCGCCCGCAGTTGCGGCCGCTGTCGCTGGGCGAGATCCTCGACGTCTCGATCAAGATCTGCCTGGCGCACTGGCGCACGCTGCTCAAGGCGGTGCTCGTCGTCGTCGTGCCGGTGGAGATCGTCAGCACGATCGTGAACGCCGACTACACGGTGAACTCGCTGGACCTCAGCTCGAGCTCGGCGAAGACGTACGACCAGACGATCGACGAGCTCAACAAGTACCTCGGCGGGCTTCGCGATCTCCTCGCTGCTGCAGATCTGCGCGGTCCTGCTGGCGACGGCGGCGTGCTTTCGCGCGATCGCGCAGGCCTATCTCGGCGAGGAGACCGACTGGCGCAGCTCGCTGTCCTACGCGCTGCACCTCGCGCCGTCGCTGCTGCTGCTCCTGGCTGCTCTACGTCCTCGGGATCATGCTCGGCCTGGTGGCGTTCATCGCGCCCGGCATCTGGCTCTACGTCGCGTGGGCGTTCGCGATGCCCGTGCTGCTCATCGAGGGCCTGCGCGGCCGCGCGGCGCTCGGACGCTCGTTCCGGCTCGTCCAGGGTCGCTGGTGGCGGACGTTCGGCGTCATCGTCGTCGGGTTCCTCTTCGCGGCTCATCATCTCGACGATCGTGCAGGCCGCGTTCTTCGTCGGGATCGTCGTCGGCTCCGACAACGACGTGCTCGTGCTCGTCCTCAGCGCGGTCGCAGGGATCCTCGGCCTGGCGATCAGCACCCCGTTTCAGGCCGCGCTGCTGACGGTCATCTACTTCGATCTGCGCGTCCGCAAGGAGGGCTTCGATCTCGAGCTGCTCGCGGACGGGATCGGCGGCAGCCGCGCCGTCGGGCGCGCCCGCCGCGCCGGTCGCGGCCGGTGGCGTGCCGGCGGTGTCGGCGGCGGAGGAGATCGACCGCACGGGCGCGCCGTTCTGGCCGCCGCCGCCCGGCTGGCAGCCGCCGCCGCCTCGCGACGATGCGCGCAAGGAGCAGCCGGAGGACCCTGCGCTGTGGGACCCGACGCGGGACGAGCCGCCGCCGGACGTTCCCTGTGGGACGTGCCGTCGCGGGACGAGCCGCGGCCCGAGGACCCGCCGGACGACCCGCCGCACCTGCCGGGAGTCCCGTACGGGTGAGACCGGGCGCCGCCGTGCTGGCGTGCGCGCTGACGTGCGCGGCGCTGGCCCGCCGTCGGCCCGCGGCGCCGAGGCGACCGGCGGCGAGGTGCGCGCGCTCGCGGCGGCAGCGCAGCGCGACCCGGCGGCGCTGCGACGGCTGCGCGCGATCGACACGGTCGACGGGCGCCCGGCGCGGATCGGCGCGGCGCTGCGCGGAGGCGACGCCGACGTCCGCGCGCGGCTGCGGGCGCTCGCGCAGGCGCCACCCGGCGCGCGGGCGACGCCCGCGCCGCGTCGCCCGGCGGCGCGCGCGAGCAGGCCCGCGACGTGCTCGCCCAGCGGCGCTTCGCGCCGACCGGCGTCCCGGCGCCGCTGCGCGAGCGTGCGCGAGCGCATCGGCGCGGCGCTGCGCTCGCTCGGGCGCCCCTTCGTCGCCGCCTTCAACTGGGTCGCGGGCTGGCTTCCCGGCGGCGCGGGCGTGCTCTGGGCGGCTCCTCGCGGCCGCCGCGCTCGCAGCGGCCGCGGTGATCGCCGCGCGCGCCGGGGCGGGCCGGGCGCGCGCGGCCGACGCCGGCGGCGTGGCCGGCGCCGCCCGCCGGGAGCGTGTGAGCGCCGCGCGCCTGCGTCAGGAAGCCGACCGCGCCGAGCGCCGCGGCGACCTCGACGAGGCGCTGCGCCTGCGCTTTCGCGCCGGCCTCGTCGAGCTCGACAGCCGTGAGCTCATCGAGCTGCGCCCGGCGCTGACGAACCGCGAGCTGCTGCGCGCGGTCCCGTCGCCGACGCTCGCCGCGCTCGTCGACGGCTTCGAGGCGGTCGCCTACGGCGGCCGGCCCGCGGACGCCGACGACCTGCGCAGCGCCCGCGACGGCTGGCCGCGCGTCGCCGACGAGGCGGGCGCGCGATGAGGCGCATGCTGCCGCGCAGCCCGGGAGCGCGCCTCGCCACCGGCGTCGTCGCGTTCTTCGTCGCGCTGAACGTCGTCGCGTTCGTCGTCTCGACGGTGCGGCCGGAGCCGAGCGGCAAGGACGGCTCGGCGTACGCGACGCAGCCGCGCGGCGCGGCCGCCTACGCCGAGCTGCTGCGCCGCGCGGGCCACCCCGTGAGCTATCTGCGCGAGTCGCTCGGCGCGGCGCGCCTGGATCCCGCGGCGACGATCGTCCTGCTCGACGCGCCGGACCTCGACGGACGGCGAGCGTCGGCGCGCTGGCGCGCTTCGTGCGCGCCGGCGGCCGGCTCGTCGCCGGCGGGGAGGACGCCGGGGCGGGCATCGTGCCGCGGGCGCCGCGCTGGGTGCCGGACGGTCCGCGGATCGTGCGCCCCGCCGTCCCCGTGCCCGAGACGAGCGCCGTGCGCCGCGTCCAGAGCGCGGGCGACGGGGGCTTCGCGCCGCTCGGCGGCGCGCTGCCGGCGCTCGGCGAGGACCCCGCCACGCTCGTCGTCGCACGCGCGGGCCGGGGCCGCGCGCTGCTGCTCGCCGACGCGGCGCCGCTGCAGAACCGCCTGCTCGCGCGCGCCGACAACGCCGCGCTCGCGCTCGCGCTCGCGGGCCCGTCGCGGCGTCCCGTGACGTTCGTCGAGTCCGTCCACGGCTTCGGCGAGGCGACCGGCCTCGCCGCGCTGCCCGCGCGCTGGCGCTTCGCGCTCGCCGTCGCGGTGCTGGCCGCGCTGCTGCTGCTCGTCTCGCGCGCGCGGCGGCTCGGCCCGGCGCAGGAGGACGGCGGCGAGCCGACGCCGGCCCGCCGCGAGCACGTCGATGCGCTGGCGCTCGCGCTGCGGCGCGCGGGCGAGCCCGGCGTCGCGCTGGAGCCTGCTGCGGGCGCGAGGCCCGCGCGCAGGTGATCCGTCGCGCGGCGCTCGCGCCCCGACGCGCCGGACGCCGCGGTCCGCGAGGCCGCGCTGCGGCTCGGCTTCGAGGAGGACGAGGCGGCCGCGCTGACGGGCGACCGCGGGGCGGACGACGTGCTCGCGCTCGGCGGCGCGCTGGCGAGAGGACGGCGATGAGGGAGCTCTACGAGCGGCTGGCGGACGAGGTCGGCAAGGTCGTGGTCGGTCAGGACGAGGTCGTGCGCGGGGTCGTGACGGGGCTCGCGGTCGGCGGCCACGTGCTGCTCGAGGGACCGCCGGGCGTCGCCAAGACGCTGCTCGCGAGCGCGGTCGCGCGGGCGCTGCAGCTCGACTTCCGGCGCGTGCAGTTCACGCCCGACATGCTGCCCTCGGACCTCACCGGCACGAGCACGCTGCGCGCCGGCGAGCTCGCGTTCCGGCCCGGGCCGGTGTTCACGAACGTCCTGCTCGCCGACGAGATCAACCGCACGCCGCCCAAGACGCAGGCCGCGCTGCTGGAGGCGATGCAGGAGGGCCAGGTCTCCGCCGACGGCGCGAGCCGCCCGCTGCCCGACCCGTTCCTCGTCGTCGCGACGCAGAACCCGATCGAGTACGAGGGCACGTACCCGCTGCCCGAGGCGCAGCTGGACCGCTTCCTCATGAAGATCGACGTCGGCTACCCGTCCGCCGAGGGCGAGCTGCGGATGCTCGGGCTCGCGCGCCAGGGGCTCAAGCCGGTCTCGCTGGAGGACGTCGCGGTCGTCGCGCAGGCCGCCGACGTCCGCGCGGCGCGCGCGACGGTCGACGCGGTGAGCGTCGCCGACGACGTCGCCGCCTACATCGTCGAGGTCGTGCGGCGCACGCGCGACCTGCCGAGCGTCACGCTCGGCGCGAGCCCGCGCGCCGCCGTGCACCTGCTCGTCGCGGCGAAGGCCGCCGCCGCGCTGGGCGGCCGCACGTTCGTCACGCCCGACGACGTCGCGGGGCTCGCCGGGCCGGTGCTGCGACACCGGCTCGTGCTGCGTCCCGAGGCCGAGCTCGAGCGCTACGACGCCGCCGACGCCGTCCGCACGGCGCTCGAGTCGGTGCGCGTCCCGCGCTGATCGGCGGCGCGATGAGCGAGCGATGAGCCCCACGCCGCGCGCCGCCGCCGCGCTCGCCGCGATCGCGCTGCTCGCGCTCGTCCTCGGTCCGGTCGCGGCGGGCCTGCTCGTGGCCGCGCTCGCCGGCGCGCTGCTCGCCGACGCGCGCGCCGCCCACCGGCCGCCGGGGGCGCGGCGGCACGTCCCGGCGGTCGTCGCCCGCGGCGTCCCCGCGGCGCTGGCGGTCGAGCTCCCGGACGGCGCGGGCGGGCGCCGCGTCCGGATCCGCCAGGCGACGCCGGCCGATCTCGCGCTCGAGCCGCAGGAGGCCGACGGCGCGCTCGCGGCCCGGCTCGTCGCCCGCCGCCGCGGGCGCTGGACGCTGCCGCCGGCCGCCGTCCGCGTCGCGGGCCCGCTCGGCCTCGCGACGTGGGATCACCGTGCCGGCGACGACGAGGAGCTGCTCGTCTATCCCGACCTGCCGGCCGCGCGCCGGCTCGTGCTCGCCGTCCGCGCCGGGCGCTTCCGCGAGCCGGGGCGCCGGTCGCGCGGTCCGCTCGGCCTCGGCACGGAGTTCGAGTCGATCCGCGACTACCTCCCCGACGACGACATCCGCCAGGTCAACTGGCCCGCGACGGCGCGGCTGGGGCGGCCGATGAGCAACCAGTACCGCATCGAGCAGGACCGCGACGTCATCTGCGTGCTCGACTGCGGGCGGCTGATGGCGGCGCCGCTGAGCGGCGGCGCGACGCGCCTGGACGCGGCCGTCGACGCGGCGACCGCCGTCGGGCTCGTCGCCGACGAGCTCGGCGACCGCTGCGGCACGGTCGCGTTCGATGCGACCGTCCACCGCCGCATCGCGCCCCGGCGGGGCGGAGGAGAGGCGCTCGTGCGCGCGGTCTACGACCTGCAGCCCGCGCCCGTCGACGCCGACTACGAGCTGGCGTTTGCCGGCATCGCGTCGTCCAAGCGCGCGCTCGTGATCGTCTTCACCGACCTCATCGAGGAGGTCGCCGCGCGCTCGCTCGTCATGGCGGTGCCGGTGCTCGCGCGGCGCCACGAGGTCGTCGTCGCGGGGGTCGTCGATCCCGACCTCGATGCTGCGCTGCGGCCATCCGGCGCCCGAGTGCAGGAGCTCGACGTCTACCGGGCGGCGGCGGCGCTCGACGTGCTGGCGGCCCGCGAGCGCGCGGCGGCGCGCGTGCGCGGCGCCGGCGCGCATGTGCTCGAGACGCCGCCGGCACAGCTCGCGCAGGCCTGCGTCAGCGCGTATCTCACGGCGAAGTCGCGGGCGCGGCTGTGAGCCCGGGCGCGGCGGCGGGCCGGGGCCGCCCGCGGACGACGACGAGCGTCCAGTAGACCGCGCCGACGCCGACGCCGAGCACGATCCCGGGGACGAGGCCGAAGCCCGAGCGCGTGACGAACCCCTCGATGATCCCGGCGAGGATCACCCAGGGGACGGTGCCGAGCACGATCGCGATCGCCGCGCGCGCCTCCTCGACGAGCGCACGTGAGCGCGGCCGCGGCCCGGGCGCGACGATCGCGTAGCCGATCCGCATGCCGGCCGCCGCCGTGACGGCGATGCACGACAGCTCGATGATCCCGTGCGCGGTGACGAACTCGGCGAACTCGGCGCCGTTGCCGTTGGCGATCGCGCCGCCCGCGACCGCGCCGAGGATCGCGCCGTTGTAAGCGACGACGAGCGCCGTCCCGAGGCCGAAGAAGATCCCGGCGGCGAACGCGAGCAGCGTCACCTGGATGTTGTTCGTCATCACCGCGCTCGAGAACGCGGCCGTCTGCGCGGTCGTCATGCCGGTATCGCCGACGGGCTTGACGGCGCCCTGGAACTCGCCCGGCACGAGCCCGATCGCGGCGCCGGTGTCGTGCAGCGCCCAGGTCGCCGTCAGCGCCGCGGGCACGAGCAGCAGCGCGATCGCCAGCAGCAGCGGCAGCGGGCGCTCGCGCACGCGCACCCAGTACGTCCGGCCGAAGAACGTGCGCAGCGAGCCGCGCCGCGGCTCCTCGGCGTAGACGGCCTGCCGCGCGCGGGCGACGAGCGACTCCAGCCGCGGCACGATCGGATCGCCCGGATGGCCGCGGCGCGCGAGCGCCAGATCGGCCGCCGCGCCGCGGTACAGCGCCCCGAGGCGCAGGACGCTGCGCGCGCCGCGGCGGGGGCGGTCACCCGCGCGCAGGAGCGCGTCGAGCTCACGCCAATCGCCTTCCCGTTCACTGATGAAACGCTCTACCTTCATATCGGTGCAGTACGAGGATCGCATCGCCATCCCGACGCCGGAAGGCGTGACGCTGCAGCTGACGCTCGCCGGGCTGGGTTCGCGGGCCGTCGCCGGTGCCGTCGACCTCGTGTTCAAGGGCGTGCTCGTGCTTGCGCTGCTGATCGTCGTGCTCGCCGCCGTCGGGGACGACGGGGCGCTCGTGATCGTGCCGGCCGTGGGGCTGACGATGCTGCTCTACGACGTGCTCTTCGAGACGCTCGGCGGCGGCCGCACGCCCGGCAAGCGCATGGGCGGGCTGCGCGTCGTGCGCGCCGGCGGGCGGCCGATCGACCTCACGGCGAGCATGATCCGCAACGTGCTGCGGTTCGTCGACGGGATGCCGCTCGGCTACGTGCCGACGATCGTCTCGATCGCGGTGACGCGTCACAACCAGCGCCTCGGCGACCTCGCCGCCGGCACCATCGTCATCCGCGACCGCCGCGAGATCGACCGCGAGCAGCCGCGCTTCGCCGTGCCCGCGCCGGCGCCGGCCGTCGCTTCGGCCGGCGCGCGTGCCGGCGCGAGCTGGGACGTCAGCGCCGTCCCGGCCGAGGACCTCGCGACCGTGCGGGCGTTCCTCGAGCGCCGCCACGGGCTCGCCCGCGAGCCCCGCGCCCGCCTCGCCGCGCAGCTCGACGGCGCGCTGCGCCCGCGCGTCGGCGGCGCCGACGAGATCGATCCCGAGCGCTTCCTGGAGATCCTCTACGACGCCAAGCGGGCGCGCGGCTAGTACGCGCGTCCGGAAGTTCTGCGCGTTTTCCGGGCGCCCGATCCGTGCCTGACGGCCGCCGGCGCCCGCCCCCGTGCCACCAGCACGAAGGCGGGCACCGTCGACCGTCACCGGCCGGGCATCCCGGAATTCCACGCAGAACTTCCGGCCACGCGTACTAGGCTGCCGCCGTGGATCTCGGGCTGCAAGGCAAGGCGTGCATCGTCACGGGCGCGACGCGCGGCATCGGCCTCGCGACCGTGCGGATGCTCGTCGCGGAGGGTGCGAGCGTGCTGCTCGTCGCCCGCGACGAGGAGGAGCTGGCGCGCGTGAGCGCGGAGGAGGCCGGAGGCGCGCCGTTCCTCGCCGCCGACGTCACCGATCCGGCGGACGGCGAGCGCATCGTCGCGGCCTGCGTGGAGCGCCTGGGCAGCGTCGACGTGCTCGTCAACAACGCGGGCACGAGCTTCGCCCGCTCCCTGGAGGAGCTCACCGACGAGGACTGGCAGCTGCAGTGGGACCTGCACGTCATGGGGCCGATGCGGCTCATGCGGGCGGCCGCGCCGCGCATGGCCGCGGCGGGCGGCGGGCGGATCGTCAACGTCTGCTCCTCGGCCGGCAAGCGCCCGTCGCTGACGAACGCCGCCTACGCCGTGACGAAGGCGGCGCAGCTCTCGCTCTCGCGCCTGTTCGCCGACCGCTACGCGGCGGACGGGGTGCTCGTCAATGCCGTCGCGCCGGGGCCGGTGTCGTCGTCGCTGTGGACGGGCCCCGGCGGGCTCGCCGACCAGGTCGCCGCCGCGCGCGGGATCTCGCGCGAAGAGGCGCTCGAGGCGCAGGCCGCGAAGGTTCCGCTCGGCCGCTTCGCCGAGCCGCAGGAGATCGCCGCGGTCGTCGTGTTCCTCTGCTCGGCGCTGGCCTCGACGGTGACGGGAGCGGCCTGGTCGGCCGACGGCGGCACCGTCGCGACGATCGTCTGAAATTCGTGCTCAAGTTTCGTCGGGCGATCTGCCGATAACGCAAGACGTAATAGACCAGAGCGCTGGCCATGGAGGCCGGCGAGGGTGGAGCAAGGATGCAAATCACCGGATCGAACATGACGTCGGGACCTCAGTGGGCGCACCTGCACCCCGATGAGCCGGCCCCGTCTGCGGGCACCGAGAAGGTGCGCCCGGCGTCGGAGGTGAACGTCGTCGTCGCGGCGAACCTGCTCGACAACGACCACGACGGCTGGCTCGACGAGGACGACATCCCGTACGACCAGCTCATGCGCCTGGAGCGCAAGGCCGAGGCCGATGCCGAGGTCGGCGCGATCTTCCTGCCGGCGGTGACGCCGCTCGCAGCCCAGGCGCACGCTGCCGCGGACGAGCCGAAGCACCAGAAAGACACCGGCGCCGCGCCGCACGATCGACCTGCTCGCCTGACCTGCGCGGCGGGCCTGCTAGAACTCGCGGCCGTGCCAGTGAACACGGACGCCATCGGCAAGACCTACCCGCCCGCGAGCTACGCGGTCGGCCGCGAGAAGGTGCGCGAGTACGCGCGCGCGGTCGGCGAGTCCAATCCCGCTGCATCTCGATCTCGAGGCCGCGCGCGCGGCCGGCTACGAGGACGTCGTCGCGCCGCCGATGTTCGTCGTCGTCTACAGCTTCCCGGCCGTGCTGCCCGCGCTCTTCGACCCCGAGGTCGGGATCGACTTCTCGCGCATGGTGCACGGCGGGCAGGAGTTCGAATGGGGCCCGCTCGTCGTCGCCGGCGACGAGATCACGACGACGACCACCATCGCCGACGTGAGCGAGCGCCGCGGCAACGGCTTCTTCGTGTTCGCCACGGAGTCCGTCAACCAGCGCGGCGAGACGGTCTGCTCGGGACGCTGGTCGAACATCGTGCGGGGCGTGTGATGCAGCCGGGCGACGAGATCCAGCCGCTCGCGGTGACGCCGGACAAGTACCTCACGGTCCGCTACGCGGGCGCCTCGGGCGACTTCAACCCGATCCACATCGACGAGGAGTTCGCCCACCAGGTCGGCCTGCCGGGCCGGATCCTGCACGGCCTGTACACGATGGCGCAGGTCGCGCGCGCCCAGACGGACGCGGGCGGCGGGCCGGAGTCGCTCAAGCGCCTGAGCGTGCAGTTCCGCGGGATGGGCCTGCCCGAGCACGAGCTCGTCGTGACCGGCACGGTGCGCACGGCCGACGACGGCGTCGCGGTCATCGACTGCAGCTGCGAGCAGGACGGCAAGCGGATCATCCGCAACGCCGAGGCCGAGCTGCGGCTCGGCGACTGACGCCTACGATCTCCCCAGCGCCGCGCGGATGCGGGCGAGGGTCTGTCGAGGATGGTCGACGACCTGCTGCCAGGTGATGCGCAGAACGCGGTAGCCGTGAGCCTCGAGGATCGCTTGCTTGTCGGCGTCGTTGCGCTGGGTGAGCGGGTCGTGATGCCAGGCGGCGCCGTCAAGCTCGATGACCACGTGGCGGTGGCGCCAGAGCAGATCTGGTCTGATCCGGCGTCCGTCGAGCAGGAGCTCGGAGTTGACCTCGGGTCGCTCGAAGCCGGCCTGCTCGAACAGGTCGAGCGCACGGTCTTCGAGCTCGCTGCGTGTCGGTACGTGACCGTCAGCGAGGACCGACCGCAACGCCGTCACGCCGCGGTGGCGGGGCGCGCGATCGAGCACCTCGGTCAGCTGACGAATGCTGAGGCGCCGTTCGGCAAGGGCCTGGCGGACCATGCGCCGCAGCGTCGAAGCGGGCAGATCAGCCGCGAGATCGAGCACCGTGCGCGCTGGCGACGTCACGAGGATGCTCTCGCGCCGCCAGACGTCGCGACGGTCCAGGGAGCGCGACCAGCGCGGGCGAACTCCGGCCAGCCCGCGGCCGGCGCCGCGCGGCACGATCACCTCCGGGTCGCGCTCGTCGCTGCGCAGCAGCCCCCACCACGCGGCTGCCGCGTGATGGCTGAGTACCGCGCCGTCCCCACACGCCAGGACGGCGGCCGTGAGCTCGCCGCGCAGCGTCAGCCGGCCGGTGCCGACGGCATAGACACCGCGATGGACACGATGCAGCTGCCCGCGGCGCAGCCGCACGGTGATCGCGCCGCTGTCGATGCCGCATGACGCAAGCTGCCGCGCCGTGACTACCGCGTTCTGCTCGGCGGCCAGGCGAGCCACCTCGAGATCTGCTCGCGTTGCGACTTTCGGGTCCTCAGCGCCTGAAACTCGCAACACGACCGCATCGTGGCGCCGCGGGCGTCACGGGACCACACGCGTTTGCAACAACTCACACGCAAACGGCCCGCCAAATGGCGGGCCGCTCGCGGGTCCTGGTGCTGCTGCCGGCCCTGAGGGCTAGCTGACGCCGAGTTTTTCGGCGGCGCGGCGGGTGCCTTCGACGCGGTTGGTGATCTTCTGGAAGGCGATGTCGCGGGCGTAGTCCGGTGAGCCGTGGTTGGGCTTCTCGTCGATCGAGAACGGGGAGAAGCCGCAGTCGTCGGTCGTGCCCAGGCGCTCCTTGGGGATGAAGTCCGCGGCACGCACGATCGCGTCGCAGATCTCCTCGGCGCTCTCCGACGCGTGGATTGCCGGGATTGGTGACGCCGATGTAGCACATCTGGTCCTCGCGGCTGTGCTGGCCGATCGACTCATAGACCGGGTCCTTCTCGCGTTCGGATGCCAGCTGGATGAGGAAGTAGCCGGCGTTGATCTTGAACATCTCGGGCAGCAGGTTGTTGTACGGCACGTCGGCCGAATGAACCGAGTCGCGGTCGCCGCCGGGGCAGGTATGGATGCCGATCTTCGTGCGCTCCTCATCGGAGAAGTTCGCAAGCACACGATTGTTGAGCTCGATGAAATGCGGCAGCAGCCCGGCGCCCGTCCACGGGTTGCGCGGATCCTCACGCGTCGCCAACCGGCCCTCGGTGAAGTCGATCGAGACCCTGGCGGCACCGGCCTCAAAGGCCTTGCGAATGTCCGTCACGCACTCCTGCACGATGTCCTCCTCGAACTCCTCACGCGAGTAGCCCGCGACCGGATCCTTCAGCGGGTACAGCAGCGCCAGCATCGACGGCGCGATCACCGCCTGCTTGATCGGCTTGGTCACGTACGGCATCGACTTCGCAAGCGTGTCGGCGGCGTAGAAGTTGTACTTCAACGGGCCGCCCGTCAGCTTGGGCAGCTGACGGCCGTGACCGTCAGCGAAGATCGCAAAGAACTGACCGCCCGGACCGAGGTTCTCCGCCAACCCCGTACCCGCCAGCGTGTCGGCGATCGGGTAGGTCGCAAACGACGACCAGCGCTGCTCCCCATCAGAGATGATCGGCGCACCCGTCGCCTCACCACGCTCGATCGAATCCTTCGCCGCCGCATCCTGCTGCTCCTCCAACTCGTCCTTGGAAATATTGCCCGCGTCGTACTCGGCGTACGCCGCCTGGAGCGTGGCCGGCCGGGGGAGGGAGCCGACGGGCTCGGTGGGGATGCCTGTGTCGGTCCTCGGGTCGTAGTCGGACATGCGGTTTACGTCTCCTCGCTGTTGATTCTCGGCATGCTGCTGCCACCGCGCATGCACCTGCTGCGGCGGCGTGTCCTCGCGTCCTCGCGTCCCGTGCGTCCTCGCCTGGGGCTCTGCTCCGGTCGCGCACACGCGCGTCAGAGATACAGACCCGTCTTCCTCGTACCGAACATATCTCTGGACGCCTGATGGCGTCAACCCCCCGGGGTTACGGGGGTTTGCGATGTGTGCTCGAACCTGCGCTCCAGTTGTGGCGGCGGCTGCCGATACCAGCTCGGACCGTTATCCACGACAAAGGCAACCCCGTCGCGAGGCGGGCACGCAAAGCCAGGGGCCTGCATCGACGCAGGCGGCCCAGCAGCCGAAGGAGAACACCGATGCTTCATCACCGACTTCGGGCGGTTGGCCTCGCCGCCATCCTCGCCGCACTCGTCTTCGCTCCATCCGCGGTGGCAGCCACCCCGTCGAAGATGCCGACCAGCGCGAAGGCCAAGGAACGCGCCTACGGCAAGCACTGCGGGCCGAAGACCACCGCCGCGAGCGGCGCCGCCTCGCGCGTGAAGTGCATCGACGCCATGGCGAAGCTCGCCAGCGGTGCATCCTCATCGCCGCGCAAGGCCTGTCGTGAGCTGAGCCGCAAGCGCGCCAAGGGCAAGCGCAGGTCTCCGTTCGCACGCTGCGTCGTCGAGGGCGCCAAGCTCCTGAAGGGCACCGACCGCGCGAGCGGCGGCGACAGCGCAAGCGCCGATGACGACGTACTCCGACGATCCGTCGGCCGACGACGTGATCGGCGCGCCGACGATCGACGACTCCGACATGCCCGACGATTCCTCGGGCGACGACTCCGACATGCCCGACGACTCCTCGGGCGACGACAACAGCTGAACCGGCGCGAAGCGTCCGCGACGGTGCCCGCCGCAGGCCGGGCGGGCACCGTTCGTACAATCGAGCAGATGGTCGAGCCCGTGACCCGCACCTGATGCTCACGCCCCGCCAGGAGCAGATCCTGCGCAAGGTCGTGCTCGCCTACCAGGCGACCGTCCAGCCGGTGGCGTCGCGCACGCTGGCGGCCGACCCCGAGCTGCAGGCCGGCCCCTCGACGATCCGCCACGAGCTCGCCCAGCTCGAGGAGCTCGGCCTGCTCGCCCACCCGCACACCTCCGCCGGGCGCGTGCCGACGGACTCGGGCTACCGCTACTTCGTCGATCGCCTGCTGCCCGTCGCCCGCACGGGCGCGACGCTCGACCTCGAGCTCACCCGCCGCGAGGTCGACGCGGCGATGCGCGCCACGACGGAGACGCTGTCGCAGATCACGAACCTGCTCGCGGTCGTCTCGGCGCCGCCGATCGACACGGCGACGATCCGCCACATCGAGGTCCTCCTGCTCCAGCCGCAGATCGTGATGATCGTGATCATCACGTCGACCGGCGGCGTCTCCAAGCGCGTGCTCGCGTTCGACGCGCCCGTCGACAGCGGGCTCGTCGCGTGGGCGGCCGAGTTCCTCAACGAGCAGCTCGTCGGCCTCGGCCTCGGCGCGCGCAAGCTCTACGCGCGGCTCGCCGACCCGACGCTCTCGCAGAGCGAGCGCGGCTTCCTCAACCACCTCATGCCGGCGTTCACGAACCTCGCCGCGACGGCCGAGGACTCGCTCTACGTCGACGGCGCCGCGCGGCTGTTCTCCGAGTACCGCTTCCAGGACTTCAACGAGATCAACGCGCTCATGCAGATGCTCGAGGGCCGCGTCACGCTGCTGGAGATGCTGCGCATGGCGCTCGACGAGCGCGACGTCATCGTCCGCATCGGCGCCGAGAACGAGTCGCCGGCGCTGCGCTCGCTGGCGATGGTCGCGGCCGGCTACGGCCTGCCCCTGCGACCGCTGGGCACGGTCTCGCTGATCGGCCCGGTCGCAATGGACTACGGCATGACGATCGGCGTCGTCCGGGAGGCCGCGGCGCAGCTGTCGCGGTTCGTCGAAGACGTGTACGACGATGGCTGATTCCACGACTCGTACCGCTGAATCAGCCATCTCGTGACCAAGCGCGACTGCTACGAGGTGCTCGGCGTCGGCCGCAACGCCGACGAGGGCGAGGTCAAGAAGGCCTTTCGCAAGCTCGCGCGCGAGCTGCACCCGGACGTCAACAACCACGATCCCGACGCCGAGGAGAAGTTCAAGGAGGCCGCCGAGGCCTACGAGATCCTGTCCGATCCCGACCGCCGCCAGGTCTACGACCGCTACGGCCACGACGGCCTGCGGCGCGGTGGCCAGAGCCCGAACTTCGAGGGCTTCGGCTCGATCTCGGACCTGTTCGAGGCGTTCTTCGGCGGCGGTACCGGCTTCGGTGGGGGCTTCGGCGGCGGGATGGGCGCACGCTCGGGCGGCGACGTCCAGGTCGCGGTCGAGACTCGAGCTCGAGCAGGCGGTCGCCGGCACGCCGGTCGACGTGCGCTACGAGGTCGTCGACCGCTGCGAGCGCTGCCACGGCAACGGCGCCGAGCCCGGCACGCCGATCAAGACCTGCGGGCGCTGCAACGGGCAGGGCGTCCTGCAGGCCGTCAGCCGCACGCCGTTCGGGCAGATCGCGCGGACGGTCGCCTGCGACGTCTGCGGCGGCGACGGCAAGGCCGCGGAGAAGCGCTGCACGCGCTGCGAGGGGCGCGGGCGCGAGGTGCTCACGCACGCCGTCAGCGTCGACATCCCGGCCGGGATCGCCGAGGGGCAGCGGATCCGCGTCGCCGGGCGCGGCCACGCCGGCGACGGCGGCGCACCGTCGGGCGACCTCTACGTGCACGTCCAGATCAAGCCGCACGAGCGCTTCATCCGCGACGGCAACGACCTTCTCACCGTGCTCGACGTCCCCGCGCCGGTGGCGGCGCTCGGCGCCAAGCTCGAGGTGCCGACGCTCGAGGGCGTCGAGGACGTCCACGTCCGGCCCGGCACGCAGCCCGGCGAGACCTATGAGCTGCGCGGGCACGGGATGCCGCTGCTGCGCCGGCCCGGGCGCCGCGGCGACCTGCGCGTCATCGTCAACGTCATCATCCCGCGCCAGCTCACCGACGAGCAGCGGCGGTTGATGCGGCGGCTCGCCGAGACGATGACCGACGCGAACACGAATTCCGAGGAGTCGATGTTCGCCAAGCTCAAGCGCGTCCTGCACGGGTGACGGCGCGCCGTCGCTCGACCGTCGCCGGCGTCGAGCCTGAGCGCGGGCGGGGGCGCTCGCGATGATCCGCCTCGCGATCCGCGTCGCGCGCGCCGACGCCGAGATCGCGCTCGCGCAGCTGCTGGAGCTCGCGCCCGCGGGCGTCGAGGAGGTCGACCGCGGCGACACGATCGAGTACGCCGTCTACGGCGCCGCCGGCGAGCTGCCGTCGCTGCCCGACCTGCGCGCGGCCGCCGGCGCCGCGCTCGTCGACGTCACGACGACCGAGGTCGCCGACGACTGGGCCTCGCGCTGGCGCGACTTCCACCGGCCGGTGACGATCGGCGGGCGCCTGCACGTGCGCCCGCCGTGGGCGGCTGCGCCGGCCGGGGCAGACGGGCTGCTCGACATCGTCATCGATCCCAACCAGGCCTTCGGCACGGGCGCGCACGACACGACCCGGCTGTGCCTGGAGGCGCTGCTCGAGCTCGAGGCCGGCGGCCCGCTCGTCGACCTCGGGTGCGGCTCGGGCGTGCTCGCGATCGCGGCGGCGAAGCTCGGCTGGTCGCCGGTCGGCGGCGTCGACCACGAGCACGCGGCGATCGTGGCGGCGCGCGAGAACGCGCAGGTCAACGGGGTCGACCTCGACGCTCCGCCACGCCGATCTGCTCCACGGCGGTCCCGCGCCGTCGGCGCCGACGGTCGTGGCGAACCTCCTGCGCCCGCTGCTGGAGCACCTGGCCCGCGGCGAGTTCGCAGGCGAGCCGCCTCGCGTGCTCGTCGCCGGCGGCCTGCTGCGCGCCGAGGCCGGCGCGATCGCCGAGGCGTTCGCGACCGGCCACGGGCTGCGGGAGCAGGCCCGCCACGAGCGCGGGGATTGGGCTGCGCTGACGCTCGTGCGGGCGCCGGACGAGCCACGGTGCGCCTCTCACGGGGAGAGAAAGGCGACCGTGGACACGCCAGGCCGAGGATAGGAGTCGTCCGCCGCGTTCCTGTGACGAACTCAGCGCCAGTCGTGGACGACGCGCCGGCCGTCGGCGAGCGTGACCGTGACCGGCAGCTGCGCTGGCCGCGATCGTGCCGGCGAGCGGGAGCAGGAACCCGCCGGTCGCCCCGATCGCGGGCCGCGTGCCGGACGATCCGTCGCGCGGCTGCACGACGATGCCGCCGACCGCCGGGCTCGCCAGCCCGAAGAGCACGGTCCGGGCCGCCCGTCCCGCGCGCGCCGGGTAGGTGTTCAGCACGACGATCGCCGGCTCGGACGCCAGATCGCCGCAGGTGCCGCCGGCGTCGAGCGCGAGGGCGCGGAACGCACCGTCGGCGTCGATCTGGCCGAAGCGCTCGCCGCTCATGCGCCCGATCTCCACGCAGTCGCCGCCGCTCGTGCTCGTGTACGCGCGCAGCGCCCACTGCGGGCCGCCGGCGGGATCGGGGACGATCGGGCCGAGGCGCTCGCTGCCGGCCACCGGGGTCGGGTCCTGCGGCGCGGGCGCCGCGGACCCGCCGACGAGCGCCGATGCCGCCGACACGCCGAGCGCCCCGGATGCGAGCGCCGCGGCGGTGAGCTTGAGAGGACGCGTCAGCCGCACCAGTTCGACGCCTTGTGGACGTGATCGGAGAAGACGCCGGAGCTCTCCACGTGCGTCGTCGAGGCGCACTCCGTGTAGTTGCTCCCGAAGTCGATCGACCAGGCGGTGCACGTGGCGGTCGTCCCGGTGACGGTCTGGCCGCCGTCCCACGAGCCCCACGTGTAGAGGTCGCACGTCCGCAGCGTCGACCCGCAGCCCGCGCTCGACGCGGCCGTAGAACGAGCCGTCGTTGAGGCTGTTGCCGTGGACGAACCCGTGTCCGACGCACGTCGTGTGGTAGCTGTCTGCGAACGCGATGCGCACGATCGCCCCGAAGGAGAAGCTGCAGACGAGCGCGAGCAGCAGCGAGCGGCGTGGTCAGCCGTCGCGCGGACGCGTGCGGACGCCGGGCTCATAGCCCCTTACGAGCCGCGCCGGACGAGGTTGTGACCGATTGGCCTCGCTTCTGCTGCGACGTGGGAAGGTCTGTCAGTGTGGCCGAGCGCGAGAACCGCGCGCGGCGCGGCCCGCGCATCGCTCCTGGCGCGCAGCGTCGAAGACGCGAACGCGTTCGCGGCCTTCTACGAGTGCTACGTCCAGCGCGTCTCGGTCTACTTCGTGCGGCGCGTGCTCGACACGGACGTCGCGATCGACCTCACGGCCGAGACGTTCGCGCTCGCGCTCGAGCGCCGGCGCCAGTTTCGCGGCGACAGCGAGCAGGAGGAGCAGGGCTGGCTGTTCGCGATCGCGCGCAGCCTGCTGCACGCGTACTGGCGCAAGGGGCGCATCGAGCGCGCGGCGGTCGCGCGGCTGGGGATCGAGCGGCCGAGCCTCGGCACGGAGGACATCGAGTACCTGTACCGCCAGGCCGGCATCGAGGCGCTGCGCGAGCGGCTTGCGCAGGCGCTTGACGTGGTGAGGCCCGACCAGGCGGCGGCGATCCGTGCGCGCATCCTGGAGGAACGCGGCTACGCTGAGATCGCCGCCGAGTTCGACACGACGCCGGATGTCATCCGGGCGCGGGTCTCCCGGGGACTGAAGACGATGCAGCGCTTTCTCGGCAACAACGTGGCAGAGGGGCTGGCGGACGGATGAGCCGCGACGACCTTCCACCGGCCCTGCGCGACCTCGGCGACCAGCTGCGCGAGGCGGCCGCGCGCGACATCGAGGTCGAGCGCCGCGTCGCGCAGCGCCTGCGGACCGGGCGCTGGCGGCGCTGGCTGTTCGTCGCCGTGGCGGCGCTCGTCTCGGCCGGCGGCATCGCGGTCGCCCAGCGGCTGCTGGACCACAGCGGCCCCGACGAGCCGCGCGACCGGATCCAGCCGCGCAACGCGCCCGCTGCCGATCCCGGCGTGATCGTGTCGAGCGCGCGGCCCGATCCGGTCAGCGGTCCGCCCTGGGCGCTGCGCGTCTTCACGAACACCACGGGCCTGGAGTGCGTCGCCCTCGGTCGCCTGCGCAACGGCGCGCTGGGCACGTATGACGAGTCGCGGACGTTTCGCAAGTTGCCGGCCGTCGTGACGGGCACCTGCGAGGACCTGGACCGCGTGGACCTGCTCGCCACCGTCAGCCAGCGCTCGCAGCCCGAGCTGCGCACGATCGTCTACGGCCTTGCACGCGGGCGCCATCCGGTCCGCGTCACGATCGGCGGCAGGACCCGCACGCTGCGGCCCGGCGCGTTCGGCAGCTTCATCGACGTGCGCGCCGGCCGCCTGAACCTCAGCGGGGCGACGGTGTCGACGTCGGTCGGCGGGCGCACCGTGCGCCACGACTTGGGCTAACCGGCGGACGGACTACCCTGCTTCAAAGGCAATGGCCTGGAACGTCCTCATCGCCGGCGGGGGTTTCGGCGGCTTCTACGCCGCACGCACGCTCGCGCGCGTCCTGCCGCCGCACAGCACGCGCGTGCGGCTCGTCACGGAGGACAACTTCATGCTCTACACGCCGCTGCTGCCGGGCGCGGCGGCGGGCACGCTGGAGCCGCGCCATGTCGTCGTCCCGCTGCGCGAGGAGCTCGACGACTCGATCCATCTGCGGCTGGGGAAGATCACCGGGGCCTCGCCGGAGCGCAACGTCATCCACGTGCGCTCGCTGGACGGCAGCGAGGAGGATCTGCGGTACGACCAGCTCATCGTCTCGGTCGGCTCGGTCAGCCGCACGCTGCCGATCCCGGGCCTCGCCGAGCACGGCATGGGGCTCAAGTCGCTGCCCGAGGCGATCGCGCTGCGCAACCACGTCATCCGGACGCTCGAGATCGCCGAGACGCTCGAGGACGGCGACGCGCGCCGCGAGTACCTCACGTACATCTTCGTCGGCGCCGGCTATGCGGGTCTCGAGGGTCTCGCCGAGCTGCAGGACTTCGCCGCCGACGTCATGGACCTCTACCCGCGCTGCAGCGTCAGCGGCATGCGCTGGATCCTCGTCGAGGCGGGCGAGCGCGTCATGCCCGAGATCGGCCCCAAGCTCGCGGACTTCGCCGTCCGCGAGCTGCGCTTCCGCGGCATCGAGATCCGCACGAAGACGACGCTCGACGAGGTCACCGCGCGCACCGCGCGGCTCAGCGACGGCGAGATCATCCCGACGCGGACGCTCGTCTGGACCGCGGGCGTCAAGCCGCATCCGGTCGTCGCGCGGCTCGGGCTGCCGCTCAACGAGACGGGGCGGATCGACACCGACAGCCGCCTGCAGGTCAAGGGCTTCGACAACGTCTGGGCGATCGGCGACTGCGCCGCGGTGCCCGATCCGGCGCGCAAGGGACTGCCCTGCCCGCCGACCGCCCAGCACGCGATCCGCCAGGGGCGCGTCGTCGGTCGCAACGTCGCCGGCGCGCTCGGCGGCGCCGGACGCGCGCGGCGCTTCACGTACAAGACGAAGGGCGTGTTCGTCGACATGGGGCGGCGCAAGGCCGTCGCGACGACGGGCCCGATCACGTGGAGCGGCGCGACGGCGTGGATGCTCGCCCGCTCCTACCACCTCGCGATGATGCCCGGGCTGGGCCGCCGCGCGCGGCTGCTCGTCGACTGGAACATCGGCCTGCTGTTCGGCCGTGATACCGCGGAGCTCGGCCGGCTCGGCGAGCCGCGCTCGCTCGGCGCGTCGCTCGCCGAGGAGGCGGCCGCGAGCAACGGGGCGGGCGCGGACGGCGCAGGCGGCGGCGTGACCGCCGGCGGTGCGCCGGAAAGCAGCGAGAGCGCCGTCCCGCGGTGACGTGTCGGCGGTCGACGTCCGCAGGGCGCGTATCCTGAACGGCAGATGACGCTGGTCGACACGGTCAAGCAGGACGTCGCCTCCGCGATGCGGGCCGGCGAGAAGGAGCGTGTCGGCGCGTTGCGACTCGTCCTCAGCGAGCTGCAGAAGGCCGCCAAGGAGGGCCAGGCCGACGAGCTCGCCGTCCTGCGCCGCGAGCGCAAGCGCCGGCTGGAGTCCGCGGCCGCGTTTCGCGACGCCGGCCGCGCCGAGCTCGCCGCCGGCGAGGAGGCCGAGGCGCGCCTCATCGAGGCCTACCTGCCGGCCGAGCTGCCCGACGACGACCTGCGCGCGATCGTCGCAGGGGCGATCGCCGAGATCGGCGCCCAGTCGCCGAAGGACATGGGCCAGGTGATGAAGGCCGCGATGGCGGTCGTCGACGGTCGCGCCGACGGCAAGCGCGTATCGTCGCTCGTGCGCGAGGCGCTGACCCGCTGATGCGCCGCCAGATCGAGCTCTCCAACCAGGCGGCGACCGAGCTCGCCGGCAGCGGCGACGCGGTCCTGCGCGCGCTCGAGGGCCATGTCGCGTGCGATCTGTACCTGCGCGGCAACGTCATCACGCTCGACGGCGAGGAGGAGGCGGTCGAGGCCGCCGCGATCGTCGTGCGCGAGCTCGCCGACCTCATCGAGCAGGGGCACGACATCGCCCCCGGCACGATCGCCGCCGTCACGGGCGCGCTCGACCAGAAGCGCTCGCCCGCCGAGATCCTCGAGGACGTCGTCTGGCGCCACCGCTCCAAGCAGGTCGCGCCGAAGACCGTCAACCAGAAGCGCTACGTCGACTCGATCCGCAAGAACACGATCACGTTCGGCATCGGCCCCGCGGGCACCGGCAAGACGTTCCTCGCCGTCGCGCTCGCGGCCGCCGCGCTGAGCCGCCGCGAGGTCAACCGGATCATCCTCACGCGCCCCGCCGTCGAGGCCGGCGAGCGCCTGGGCTTCCTGCCCGGCGACCTCATGGCGAAGATCGATCCCTACCTGCGCCCGCTCTTCGACGCGCTGCACGACATGCTCGACGCCGAGAAGGTCTCGACGTACCTCGAGCGCGGCCAGATCGAGGTCGCGCCGCTGGCGTTCATGCGCGGGCGCACGCTCAACGACAGCTTCATCATCCTCGACGAGGCGCAGAACACGACGCCCGAGCAGATGAAGATGATCCTCACGCGGCTGGGCTTCAACTCGAAGATGGTCGTCACGGGCGACGTCACGCAGATCGACCTGCCCAAGCACGAGGGCTCGGGGCTCGTCGTCATCGGCGACATCCTCCAGGGCATCGAGGGGATCGAGTTCGTGCGCTTCGGCGGCGAGGACGTCGTGCGCCACCGGCTCGTCCAGCGGATCGTCGAGGCGTACGCCGAGCACGCCGAGAACCGCACGTCCGGGCTGCGTCCCGCGGACCGCCGCCGCGCTTGACGGACGAGGCCCTCGAGATCGACGTCGTCGGGCTGGGAGGTCCGATCCTGCCGCTCGAGGAGATCGAGCGCCTGCTCGCGCTCGCGCTCGGGTCGGCGGGCATCGACAGCGGCCATGTCGCGCTCGAGTTCGTCAGCGCCGAGCGGATCGCCGAGCTGAACGTCGCGCACCGCGAGAAGGCCGGGCCGACCGACGTCCTCTCGTTCCCGATCGACGGCGCCGGCCCGGTGCCGGGCCCGCGCGAGCTCGGCGACATCGTCATCTGCCCGGAGCACACCGCCGACCTGCGCGAGGCGATCATCCACGGCGCGCTGCACCTGACGGGCATGGACCACGAGACCGACGACGGCGAGATGCTCGCCGTGCAGCGCGAGATCATGGCCTGGGTCTCGCCCGACGGCGACCCGTGACGACGACCCGGACCCGCGCCGGCTTCGTCGCGCTGGCCGGCCGCCCGAACGTCGGCAAGTCGACGCTCGTCAACGCGATCGTCGGCGAGAAGGTCGCGATCGTCTCCGACAAGCCGCAGACGACGCGGCGGGCGATCCGCGGGATCGCGATGCGCGGCGACGCCCAGCTCGTGCTCGTCGACCTGCCCGGCGTGCAGCGCCCGCGCGACGCGCTGACGCAGCGGATGCAGACGCGCGTCGAGCGCGAGCTCGTCGACGCCGATGCGGCGCTGCTGCTGCTCAACGGCGAGCAGGGCGTCGGGCCCGGCGACCGCTTCATCGCCGGCGCCCTGGCGCGGGCCGAGCTGCCGGTCGCGATCGTCGTCAACAAGGTCGATCGCCTGGACCGTGCGCGCACCGTCGCCGCGCTGCAGGCCGCCGCCGAGCTCGGCGTCTCGGACGAGATCTTCCCGCTGTCGGCGCGCAAGGGCACGGGCGTGGAGGCGCTCGTCGAGCACCTCGTCGGGCTGCTGCCCGAGAGCCCGCACCTCTTCGACGTCGACGACCTGTCCGACCAGCCCGAGTCCGTGCTGCTCGCCGAGCTCATCCGCGAGCAGATCCTGCGCCGGACGTTTCAGGAGGTGCCGCACGCCGTCGAGGTCCACGTCGAGGAGATCGACACCACGCGCGAGGACCTCACGCGCGTCAAGGCGCTGGCCTGGGTCGAGGCCGAGTCGCAGAAGGGCATCCTCATCGGCGCCCAGGGCCGGATGATCAAGGCGATCGGCACCGCCGCGCGGCGCGAGCTCGAACGGCAGCTCGGCACGCACGTGCACCTCGATCTCGCGGTCCGGGTGCGCCGCGGCTGGCGCGGCGACGACGGCCTGCTCGACCGGCTGGGGATCGAGTAATGGCGCCTGTACGATCCGCGCCCATGCGCCGCCTCCTGAGCCGAGTCGGCCTGTCTCGCTGAGATGAGCGACCGCGACGTCGACATCCTGCTGATCGGCGGCGGCATCGCCTCGGCGGCCGCGGCCGCCGAGCTGCGCGCGGGCGGCTTCGACGGCTCGATCGTGCTCGTGACGCGCGAGCAGGACCCGCCGTACCACCGCCCGCCGATCACGAAGGGCTACCTCCAGGGCCGCGACGAGCGCGTGTCGACGCTCGTCCATCCCGAGTCGTGGTACGCCGACAACGACGTCGAGCTGCTCACGCGCACGCCGGTCATGGGCCTCGACACCGAGGCGCGCACGGCGAAGCTCGGGCGCGAGGTCGTCGGCTTCGGCCAGGCGCTCGTCGCCACCGGCGCGATGGTGCGCCGGCTGCGGGCCGAGGGCGCCCAGCGCGAGGGCATCCACTACCTGCGCGCGCTCGGCAACGCCGACGCGCTGCGCGAGGACGTCGCGAAGGCCGAGCGGGTCGCGGTCGTCGGCGGCTCGTACATCGCGACCGAGGTCGCGGCCTCGCTCACGCTGCTCGGCAAGCGCTGCACGCTCGTCATGCAGGAGCAGCTGCCGACCGAGCGCGGCTTCGGCCCGGTCGTCGGCGAGTTCGTCCGCGACCTGCTGTCCTCGCATGCGATCGAGATCGTCGGCGGCGCGGAGGTCGTCGAGTTCGCCGGCGAGGGCGAGGAGGGACGCGTCGAGGCGGTCGTCTGCGAGGACGGCCGGCGGGTGGACGCCGACGTCGTCGTGGTCGGCGTCGGCGCGACGCCCGACGTCATGCTCGCGCGCAAGGCGGGCCTCGAGCTCGGCGAGACCGGCGGCGTCGCGTGCGACAGCGGCCTGCGCACGTCCGTCGAGGGCATCTTCGCCGCGGGCGACATGTGCGAGTACGACAGCGTCATCCACGGTCGCCGGCTGCGGATCGAGCACGAGGAGGTCGCCGCGGCGCAGGGCCGCCATGTCGCGCGGGCGATGCTCGGCGCCGACTGGCCGTACTCGGAGGTCCCCTACTTCTGGTCGGATCTCGCGGACTGGGCGACGATCGAGTACGTCGGCCCGGCGCTCGCGTGGGACGAGGAGATCGTCCGCGGCGACCCCGCGTCGGGCAGCTTCAGCGTCTTCTACCTCGACGGCGGGCGGGTTGCCGCGGCGCTCGCGGTGGGCCGCGGCGACGACCTCGAGGCGGCGCGCTCGTTCATCGCCGAGGGCGCGGGCGCCGCCGCCGTCCGCGAGCTGGCGTAGGGCGCGGTCGGCCTCAGCCGCGCATCCGCGCCGGGCAGCGCGCGGGGATCCAGCCGTACAGGCGCGGGCGGCCGGCCACGCCGGTGCGGATCGACCAGTAGCGCCAGGTCAGCGTCCCGTCGCTGTTGGGGTCGCAGCGCCTGAAGCCGTCGACCTTCGCGACCGGCGTGCCGACGCGCACCATCCCGCGGGCGATCCCGCCGACGGAGACCGACGTCGTGTTCGACATGAAGTAGACGACGTTGCCGAACGCGGGCTTGGCGTCGTACTCGGTGACGGTGTTCAGCGTGCCGTCCGACAGCCGCGCGTGCGCCGTTGCGCCGACGCGCGGGTCGGCGAGCTTGCGCACGCGGCCGATCTCGCGGCCGGCAGGACCGCAGCCCGTCCCGCCGCCGCGCTGGCCGGTGAAGGCCGCCAGCGCGGCGCGCCCGGAGCCCGTCGCCTGGTCGAGGGCGGCGATGTCGGCGAACGCCTGCGTCCCGCCCGCGGGCGCCTTCGCGGCGATGATCTGCAGCAGCGCGAAGCGGCTCTGCTGGCTCGGGGCTCGCCGCGCAGCCATGCCCGCGCATGCGCACGGACGTCACGCGGTACGGCGTGCCGCCGAGGCCGCGCAGCACGAGGCGGCCGTTGGCGCCGGTCTCGAGCGTGCCCATCGGCTGGGCGAGCGAGTCGATCAGCGGCCACGCGCGGGTCCCGCCGGCGGCGGCGTTCGGCGCCACGCTCTCGATCCTCGAGCTGATCGTCACCTCGGCGCCGCGCAGCGCGCGCCAGGCGGCGCGGCTGAGGTCCGGCGTGCCGTGCTGCGCGAGGCGGCAGTCGGCGATCCGGTGGCCGGAGGGCGGCGTGCAGCGGCGGCCTTCGAAGCCGGTGGTGGCCGCGTGCGGCGGCGGTGACGGACGAGGAGCACGAGCGGATGGGGGAGAGACGTGCGAGGCGCGTTGGCATTGCAACGAGAACGCGCGCGGACGCCGAACGACGCGGTGGAGCCTGTCCGTTGGCGTCCGAGCATGTTGCAACGCACCCGCGCCGCTGATAGAGCTGCGCGACCGCGGCGCGCCGGCACGAGATGCCGGCGCGCGAGGGGCGTTTGCCGCCGATCGATGAGTTCGCGGCGATGGCGAGGTCCAACGGCAACACATCGACTCGGAGGTGAGAGCAATGGGAGCAATCTACGTGCACGAGTTCATGAGCCTCGACGGCGTGATCGACGCGCCGACGTGGACGTTCGAGTACGGCTTCGACCCCAAGATGGGAGAGGCCATCGGCGCGTTCGCGGGAGGTTGCCAGGGCATCCTGCTCGGGCGCACGACGTACGAGATGTTCGAGCCGGCGTGGTCGACGCGGACCGCGGAGGACGATCCAGGCGCGCCGTTCTTCAACGACACGACCAAGTACGTCGTCTCCGGGACGCTCACGGATGCGACGTGGCGCAACTCGGAGATCATCGGGGCCTACGACCCCGACAGGATCCGCAGCCTGAAGGACGAGGTCGGCGACCTCTACGTCAGCGGCAGCGGCACGCTGGTCCGGGCGATGCTCGCCGACGGCCTGGTCGACGAGCTGCACATGTTCGTCTTCCCGCTCACCCGCGGGGCCGGTCCGCGGCTCTTCCCCGAGGACGCCGCGCCCAGCAAGCTCTCGCTTGCGGCGTGTGAGTCCTACGACAACGGCGTCGCTCCACCTGGCCTACCGACCGCAGGCGCCTGCCTAGACTCCACCGCCCATGGAGATCGCCTACGACGAACGCGGGCTCGTGCCGGTCATCGTGCAGGACTGGCGCACCGGCGAGGTGCTGACGCTCGCCTACGCGAACGCCGAGGCGGTCCGCCGCACGCGCGAGAGCGGCGAGCTGCACCTCTACAGCCGCTCGCGCGAGGAGCAGTGGCACAAGGGCGCGACGAGCGGCAACACGCAGGCCGTGCGCGCGCTGCGCCTGGACTGCGACGGCGACGCGCTGCTCGCGCTCGTCGAGCCCGCCGGCCCGGCGTGCCACACCGGCGAGCGCACGTGCTTTCACAACGGCGAGCTGGAGCCGCCCGCGCCGCACGAGGCGCTCGCGATCCTCGACCGCACGCTCGTGCAGCGGGCCGCCGAGCGCCCCGCCGGCTCCTACACCGTGACGCTGCTCGAGGATTCGACGCTCGCGGGGGAGAAGGTGCGCGAGGAGGCCGAGGAGGTCACGCGCGCCGGCGCGCGAGGAGACCGACGAGCGCGTCGACAACGAGGCCGCCGACGTGCTGTACCACCTCGCCGTCCTGCTGCGCGGGCGCGAGCGCTCGCTCGCGGACGCGCAGATCGTGCTCAATGCCCGTCGCGGCTGACACGACCGCGCTGCCCGGTCGAGCCCTCGCTCGACGAGGTCCGCGAGCTCGCGCGCGACTACAACCTCATCCCGCTGCGCCACTCGTTCATCGACGACACCGAGACGCCGGTCTCGGCGTTCCTGAAGCTGCGCGGCCGCGAGCCGCAGAACGCGTCGTTCCTGCTCGAGTCCGCCGAGCGCGGCCAGGAGGTCGGGCGCTACAGCTTCATCGGCGTGCGCCCGCGCAAGGTCGTGCGCTGGTCGCTGGGCGACGAGCCCGCCGATCCCTACGCCTACGCCGCCGACGAGGTCGCGCGCCACCGCCAGGCGCCGTGGCCGGACATGCCGCCGTTCGCGGGCGGCGCGGTCGGCTACTTCGGCTACGACCTCGTGCGCACCGTCGAGCCGCTCGGCGAGCCGAACCCCGATCCCGTCGGGCTGCCCGACATGGCGCTGATGCTGTCCGACGTGCTGCTCGTGTTCGACCATCTCAAGCACACGATCAGCGTGCTCGTCAACGTCTACGCCGACGACGACGACGGCACCGACCTCGAGACCGCCTACACCGACGCCATCGCCACGATCCAGAAGGCGCGCGACCTGCTGGCCGGGCCGGTCCCGCGTCCGGCGCCGACGCCCGCGCGGCCGCGGCCGGTGTTCTCCTCGAACATGACGCGCGAGCAGTTCGAGTCCAACGTCGCGCGGATCGTCGAGTACATCCATGCGGGCGACGCCTTCCAGGTCGTGCCGTCGCAGCGCTGGTCGGCGGACGTCGACATCGACCCGTTCTCGATCTACCGCGGCCTGCGCGTCGTCAACCCGAGCCCCTACATGTACTTCCTGGACTTCCTCGACTTCCAGGTCGCGGGCGCCTCGCCGGAGCCGGTCCTCACGGTGACGGGCCGCCACGTCGCGACGCGGCCGATCGCCGGCACGCGCCCGCGCGGGATGACGCTCGAGGAGGACGAGCGCATCGCGGAGGAGCTGCTCGCCGACCAGAAGGAGCGCGCCGAGCACGTCATGCTCGTCGACCTCGGCCGCAACGACCTCGGCCGCGTCTGCGAGTACGGCTCGGTGACGGTCGACCGCTTCATGGCCGTCGAGACGTACTCGCACGTCATGCACATCGTGTCGAACGTCAGCGGCACGCTGCGCGAGGACGTCACGGCGATGGACGCGCTGCGCTCCGTGCTCCCCGCGGGCACGCTGTCGGGCGCGCCGAAGGTCCGCGCGATGCAGATCATCGACGAGCTCGAGCCGATCAAGCGCGGCGGCTACGGCGGGGCGATCGGCTACCTGTCCTACACGGGCGACCTCGACACGTGCATCCACATCCGCACCGTCGTCATCAAGGACGGCCGCGCGCACGTGCAGGCCGGCGGCGGCACCGTCGCCGATGCCAAGCCGGCGTACGAGTTCGCCGAGAGCGAGGCGAAGGCGCGCGCGGTGCTGCGCGCGGTGGAGCTCGCCTCCCAGCAGCCCGACTGGCCGTGACGCGATGACCTCCGTCCTCGTCGTCGACAACTACGACTCGTTCACCTACAACCTCGTCCAGTTCCTCGGCGAGCTCGGGGCGCAGCTCGACGTCGTGCGCAACGACGTCGCCTCGGTCGACGAGCTGCTCGCCCGCGCCCCCGATCGCGTCGTCGTCTCGCCGGGGCCGTGCACGCCCAACGAGGCGGGGATCTCCGTCGAGTCGATGCGCCGCTTCCCCGAGGCCGGGATCCCGACGCTCGGCGTCTGCCTCGGGCATCAGTCGCTCGCGCAGGCGTTCGGCGGGTTCGTCATCCGCGGCGAGCCGATCCACGGCAAGACGAGCGACATCACGCACGACGGCAGGACGATCTTCGCCGGGCTGTCGCCGACGCTGACCGTCGGGCGCTACCACTCGCTCGTCGTCGACCCCGAGCGCCTGCCCGACGTCTTCGAGGTCTCCGCGCGCGGCGACGGCGTCCTCATGGGCATCCGCCACCGCGAGCTGCCCGCCGAGGGCGTCCAGTTCCATCCCGAGTCGGTGCTGACCGACGAGGGCAAGCGGTTGCTGAAGAACTTCCTGGAGGGCTGAGGGCCCGGGCGGGTGGCGGCGCGCCGCGTGGGGTCGGCGGCCGGGGCGCGTCGTGTCTCGACGGTTCAACGAGCCCCGGCGCTTGCGAACAGCATCTCTCAGGAGGGGGTGGGATCGTCGTCGGCGGCATGGACCATGCGAGAAGACGGGGTGTGGGGCTTTACGACGCCTCAGCCTTCGTAAAGCCCCACACCCCCCGCCTCTGCGCCTCCTCGCGCGCTGCACGCTCGCGGAGCACCACGGGCGAACGACCCGCTCCCTCATCGATGCAGTTCGCGCGCATTCCGCGCGGTCGCAGACCGTCCGTGCCAACGACTCGCGCCACAACCCGAACCACCGACGCCCGGTTGGCCCGCGAGCGCCGCGATCTACCCTCTGTGAGGTGAGCGTTCCCCTCTCCGTCCTCGATCTCGCGCCGATCGGCGCGGGCCAGACCGCCGCCGACGCCCTCCAGGGCACGACGCAGCTCGCCCGCCGCGCCGACGCGCTCGGCTTCCGGCGCTTCTGGGTCGCCGAGCACCACAACATCCCGTCCGTCGCGTCGACCGCGCCCGAGACGCTGATCGCGCACCTCGCGGCGAACACCGAGCGCATCCGCGTCGGCTCGGGCGGCGTGATGCTGCCCAACCACGCGCCGCTCGCCGTCGCCGAGCGCTTCGGGATGCTCGAGGCGCTGCATCCCAACCGGATCGACCTCGGCCTCGGCCGCGCGCCCGGCACCGACATGCGCACGGCGATGGCGCTGCGCAGCACGTCGCCGGAGCGCTTCGAGGAGCAGTTCGCGCAGCTGCGCGGCCATCTCGGCGGCGGCTACGGCGGCATGCGCGCGGTCGCCGGCGAGCACACCGTGCCCGAGCTGTGGATGCTCGGCTCGACCGACGGCGGCGCCCGCATCGCCGCCGCGCTCGGGCTGCCGTTCGTCTTCGCCCACCACTTCCACCCGCACTTCACCGAGCCCGCGCTCGACCTGTACCGCGGCCTGTTCCAGCCCTCCGAGCTGCTCGACGCGCCGCGCACGATCGTCGCGGCCGGGATCGTCGTCGGCGACGACGACGAGGACGCGGCGCGCCGCGCGCTTCCGGGCGGCGTCGCGATGCTGCGCCTGCGCCAGGGCCGGCCGGAGCCGATCCCGAGCGTCGAGGACGCCGAGGCGATCGTCGCGCGGCTGGCGCCGCCCGAGCGCGCCGTGGTCGACGAGGCGATCGCGCGTGCGATCGTCGGCGGGCCGGACACGGTTCACGCTGCGCTGCTGGACCTCGTCGAGCGCACGGGCACCGACGAGCTGATGCTGACCTCGCAGGTCGCCGACCCGGCACAGCGCGCCGAGGCGCTCGAGCGGGTGGCGCAGGCGTTCGAGCTCGCGCCCCAGCCGGCGGCCTGACCTCGCAACATCCGACGCGAACCTAGACTTCGCGCGCATGAGCGATCGCGAGCCGATGACCCGCACCTACCGCACCGCGCTCGGCATCTGCGTGCCGATCGTGCGCTTCTGGGGGCGGCTCGACGTCGAGGGCGTCGAGCACCTGCCCGCCGAGGGGCCCCTGCTCGTCGTCGGCAACCACGACTCGTACTGGGATCCCGTCGTGATCGGGCTCGCCGCGATCGAGCGCCGTCAGATCCGGGCGCTGTCGAAGTCCTCGCTGTGGAAGGTCAAGGGCCTCAACAAGGTGCTCGACGGCATGGGGCAGATCCCGATCGTGCGCGGAACCGGCGACGCCGACGCGCTCGACCGCGCCATCGCCGCGCTGCGCGACGGCAGCTGCGTCGGGATCTTCCCCGAGGGCACGCGCAGCCTCGGGCGCACGCTGCGCCCGCGCAGCGGCCTCGGGCGGCTCGTCGCCGCGGTGCCGGAGGCGACGATCGTGCCTGTCGCGGTCACCGGCTCGACCGACATCCCGCGCTTTCCCCGGCGCCCGCGCCTGCACGTCCGCTTCCTTGCGCCCGCCGAGGGCCTGCGCCCGGGCGAGACGCCCGCCGATCTCGCGGTGCGGATCGTCGCGGAGATCCGGACGCTGGCGCCGATCACCGCCGCCGGCCGCCGGCCCAAGAAGCTCGCCGCCACCTCCGGCGACGGCTAGGCTGCTCGGCCTCGTGCCAGATCCGGTCCTCACGCAGGCGATCGACAGGGTCGCGTCGGGCCGGCACCTCAGCGTCGACGAGGCGGCCGAGGTGCTCGAGGTGATCATGGCCGGCGACGCCTCCGAGGTGCAGATCGCGGGGCTGCTGATCGCGCTGCGCACGAAGGGCGAGACGATCGACGAGCTCGCCGGCCTGGCGCGGACGATGCGCGCGCTCGCCGCGCCCGTCAGGACGTCGCGCCACGATCTCGTCGACACCGCCGGCACGGGCGGCGGGCGCTCGACGTTCAACGTCTCGACGACGGCGGCGCTGATCGCCGCGGGCGCCGGCTGCGCGGTCGCCAAGCACGGCAACCGCTCGGCCACGGGCCGCTCGGGCTCGGCCGACGTGCTCGAGGCGCTCGGCGTGCGGATCGACCTCAGCCCCGGGGACGTCGGGTCCTGCATCGACGAGATCGGCTTCGGCTTCATGTTCGCCCCGCGCCACCACCAGGCGACGCGCTTCGTCGTTCCCGTGCGCAAGGACCTCGCCGTCCGCACGATCTTCAACTTCCTCGGCCCGCTGACGAACCCCGCCGGCGCCCGGCGCCAGCTGATCGGCGTCTCGGACCCGGCCTACGTCCAGATCATGGCGGGCGCGCTGGCATTGCTGGGCGTCGACCGGGCGTTGGTCGTATCCTCGGAGGACGCGCTCGACGAGATGAGCATCTCGGCCCCCACCACCGTCGTCGAAGTCGACGGCGCCGACTTGAAGACCTACACCGTGCGCCCGGAGGACTGCGGACTGGCAACGCTCGCCGATCCGGACGCCGTGCTCGGCGGCTCGCCGCAGGACAACGCCGCCGTCGTGCGGGCGATCTTCGCCGGCGAGCCCGGCCCGCGCCGCGACCTCGCCGTGCTCAACGCGGGCGCCGCGATCTACGCCGCCGGCGCCGCGGACGACCTCGCCGCGGGCGTCGCCGCCGCACAGGCCGCGATCGACGACGGCGCCGCGACGCGCACGCTCGACGCGCTCGCCGCCCGCACGCGGCAGCTCGCCGAGGAGGCTGCTCCGGCGTGAACGTGCTCGAGCGGATCGTCGCCGGCGCGCGCGAGGACGTACGCCGCCGGCGCGCGCAGATCCCGCTGTCCGAGCTCGAATCGGCGCTCGCCGGGCGCGGCGACGACCGCCCGTTCTCCGAGGCGCTCACGCTCCCGGGCGTCTCGGTGATCGCCGAGCACAAGCGCCGCTCGCCGTCGGCCGGCACGATCCGCGAGGGCTCGACGGTCGCGGAGGTCGTGCTCGCCTACGAGCACGGCGGCGCCGCGGCGGTCTCGATCCTGACCGAGGGCCGGCACTTCGGCGGCTCGCTCGACGACCTGCGCGAGGCGCGCGCCGCCTCGGCGCTGCCGATCCTGCGCAAGGACTTCATCATCGATCGCTACCAGCTCTACGAGTCGGCCGCCGCGGGCGCCGACGCGATCCTGCTGATCGTCGCCGCGCTCGACAGGCGCGCGCTCGCCGAGCTGCACGCGGAGGCGCGCGCGCTGGACCTCGACGTGCTCGTCGAGGTCCACGACGAGGAGGAGCTCGACTGCGCGCTGGAGATCCTCGACGCCGACGTCATCGGGATCAACAACCGCAACCTGTCGGACTTCAGCGTCGACATCGAGCGCACGTTCGAGCTGCTCGCCGACATCCCGGCCGGCAAGACCGTCGTGTCGGAGTCGGGCTTTCACTCGCGCGAGCAGCTCGACGCGCTCGAGCGCGTCGGCGTCGACGGCGTGCTGATCGGCGAGACGCTCATGCGAGCGCCCGATCCGGAGACGGCGCTGCGCGCGCTGACCGGGACCGACGGCGACGACGGACGGTCGTTGTGAGCGGCCCGTCCGCGGCCTACCGGCGGGTGCGATGAGCCAGGTCACGCACTTCGTCGCGGCGCTGATCGGCGGTGCCGTCGTGGCGGTCGTCCTGCTGCTGACGGGCGCGGCCGGTGGCGGCGACACGAAGACGGTCTACATGGGAGCCGATCTCGCGAACCCGAAGAAGGGCGCCCTGACGCCGCGCGAGATCTACAAGCGCGACGCCCCCGGCGTCGTCTTCATCACCTCCGACGTGACGCAGGCGGCCTCGCCGTTCGGGCCCGAGCAGCGCGGCGAGGCGACGGGCTCGGGCTTCGTGATCGGCAAGGGCGGGTCGATCGTGACCAACGCGCACGTCGTCGAGGGCGCGACGCAGGTCTCGGTGCGCTTCGGCGACCGCAGGACCGCGCGCGCCCGCGTCGCCGGACGCGACCCGTCGACGGACATCGCGCTGCTGCTCGTCGACCCCGATGGCCTCGACCTCAAGCCGCTCGAGCTGGGCTCCTCCAAGGGCGTGCAGGTCGGCGATCCGACGGTCGCGATCGGCAACCCGTTCGGCCTGGACCGGACGCTGACGACGGGCGTCGTCTCGGCGCTGCAGCGCTCGATCCCGTCGCTGCAGAGGAACTTCACGATCAACGACGTCATCCAGACCGACGCCGCGATCAACCCCGGCAACTCCGGCGGCCCGCTGATCGACGCGCGCGGGAAGGTGATCGGCATCAACTCGCAGATCGAGACCGGCGGCAGCGGCAGCGGCAACGTCGGGATCGGCTTCGCCGTCCCGATCGACACGGCGAAGGACGTCATCCCGCAGCTGCGCCGCAACGGCGGCGTGCAGCGCGCCTACCTCGGCGTCAGCACGCGGACGATCGACGGCTCGCTCGACGACCTGAACCTCGCCTCGCCGGACGGCGCGCTCGTCGAGGTCGTCGAGCCCCGCAGCCCCGCCCAACGCGCCGGCCTGCGCGGAGGCGGCGCCAAGCGCGAGCTCTCCGGCGACGCGGTGCGCGTCGGCGGCGACATCATCAAGGCCGTCGACGGCACGAAGGTGCGCAGCGCCGACGACGTATCGGAGCTCATCGGCAAGCGCCGGCCGGGCGATCGCGTCAACCTGGAGATCATCCGCGACGGGACGCGCCGGACGGTGACGGTGAAGCTCGGGCGACGGCCGACGTTCTGAGGCGGGCCGCGCCCGCTCTACGATGAACGTCATGCCGACGCGCATCAAGCACTGCGGGATCACGACCGTCGAGGACGCCCATCTGGCGGCCGAGGCGGGCGCGTGGGCGCTGGGGATGATCTTCTGGGCGGGGTCGCCGCGGCGCTGCGAGCTCGACGAGGCGCAGCTGATCGGGACGGCGCTGCGGCGCACGGTCCATCTCACGGGCGTGTTCGTCAACGCGCGCCTGGAGGAGATCGACCTCGCCGTCGCGACCGCCGGCCTGGAGTTCGTCCAGCTGCACGGCGACGAGGGGCCGGTGTTCTGCAGCGAGGTCGCGCGCCGCACCGGCGCGAAGGTCATCAAGGCCGTGCGCGTGCAGTCGCGCGCGACGCTGCAGGCGGCGGCCGCCTACCACACGGACTTCCTGCTGCTCGACGCCCACGTCGACGGCGTGCCCGGCGGCACGGGGCAGACGATCGACTGGAACGTCGTGCGCAAGGCACGGCTCGTCGCTCCGGTCATCCTCAGCGGCGGGCTGAACGCCGGACAACGTCGCGACCGCGATCGCCGTCACGGACCCGTTCGCCGTCGACGTCGCGAGCGGCACGGAGTCCGCCCCCGGCGTCAAGGATCCCGAGCAAGCTGCAGGCGTTCTACGAGGCCGTCCGCGGCCCGTCGGTCGCTGCCGCGTCGGGTTGAGGTGCAGCGCTGCGGCGCCCGCGGATGTCTGCAGCTTGACGTCCGCCGGCCCGATGAGCTTTCGAGACATGAGCGCTGGGCGACTGCCTCACCATGCTCACGCTCGAGATCGGACTCCTCGACTTGGTCGGAAACACCGGACCGACCCGATATGGCGAATATGACGTCCTGATCCTCCCGCTGGCGCTATCAGCCCGCCGCAGAGCACCATCTAGGATGGCCGCATGACCGACCGCAGCCCGATCGTCGAGGCCGGCGTCGAGCACCGCTTCGGGCCCTACGGCGGCCAGTACGTCCCGGAGACGCTCATGCCCGCGCTCTCCGAGCTCGAGGCCGCCTGGGTCGCCGTGCGCGACGATCCCGGCTACAAGGCGCAGCTCGGCGGCCTGCTGCGCGACTTCGCCGGCCGCCCGACGCCGCTGTACCTCGCCGAGCGCCTGTCCGAGCTAGCCGGGCGCGAGATCTGGCTCAAGCGCGAGGACCTCATGCACACCGGCTCGCACAAGCTCAACAACGCGCTCGGGCAGGCGCTGCTGGCCAAGCGCATGGGCAAGGAGCGGATCATCGCCGAGACCGGCGCCGGCCAGCACGGCGTCGCGACCGCGACCGCCTGCGCGCTGCTGGACCTCGACTGCGTCGTCTACATGGGCGCCGAGGACATCCGCCGCCAGGCGCCCAACGTCGAGCGCATGCGCCTGCTCGGCGCGGAGGTCGTCAGTGTCGAGGCCGGCGCGCGCACGCTGAAGGAGGCCGTCAGCGAGGCGATCCGCGACTGGGTCACCTCGGTCGCGACGACGCACTACATCATCGGCTCGGCCGTCGGCCCCGCGCCGTACCCGGCGATCGTGCGCGACCTGCAGCGCGTCATCGGCGACGAGGCCCGCGCCGAGCTGCTCGAGCGCGCCGGCCGCCTGCCCGACCGCGTCATCGCCTGCGTCGGCGGCGGCTCGAACTCGATCGGGATCTTCACGCCGTTCGTCGCCGACGCCGGCGTGGCGCTGATCGGCGTCGAGGCGGCCGGCGAGGGGCTCGATACCGGCCGGCACGGCGCGCCGCTGACCCAGGGCGGGCGCGCCGGGGTCCTGCACGGCTCGCTGTCGGCGATCATGCAGGACGCCGACGGCCAGGTCACCGAGGCGCACTCGGTCTCCGCCGGCCTGGACTACCCGGGCTCCGGCCCGGAGCACGCCTACCTGCGCGACTCGGGCCGCGCGCGCTACGTGGCCGTCGGCGACGACGACGCGCTGCGCGCCTTCCGCGAGGTCACGCGGCTGGAGGGGATCATCCCGGCGCTCGAGACCTCGCACGCGCTGCACTACGCGCTGCACGAGGACGGCGAGGAGTCCACGCTCGACCTCGTCTGCCTGTCGGGCCGCGGCGACAAGGACCTCGCCGAGGTCACCGCCCACGGCGATGGGTAAGCCCGCGCGCGACCGCGTGCCGGCCGTGCCGCAGACCGGCGAGGACCGGATCGCGGCGGCCTTCGCGCTGCGCCGCGGCCGCGCCGCGCTGATGCCCTACGTCATGGGCGGCTTCCCCGACATGGAGACCTCGCTGCAGATCGGCGAGGCCTACGCGGCCAACGGCGCCGACCTCATCGAGCTCGGCGTGCCGTACTCCGACCCGCTCGCCGACGGTCCCGTGATCCATGCCGCCGGCACCGCCGCGCTGCGCGCTGGCGCGACGCTCGACGGCGTGCTGGAGGTCGGCGCGGCGCTCGCGCGGCGCGTCCCGATCGTCCTCATGTGCTACGTGAACCTCGTGCTCGCGCGCGGGCCCGAGGCGTTCGCCGCCCGCCTGCGCGACGCCGGCATCAGCGGCCTGATCGTGCCCGACCTGCCACTGCACGAGGCCGGGGAGATCCGCGCCGCCTGCGATGCCGCGGACATCGCGCTCGTGCCGCTCGTCGCGCCGACGACGCCCGAGGCGCGCCTGGCGGCGATCGCGGCCGAGGCGCGCGGCTTCGTCTACGTCGTGTCGGTCGTCGGCACGACCGGCGAGCGGGCCTCGCTCGCCGAGCACGTCGCGGGCCTGCTCGCGCGCGTGAAGGAGCGCGCCACGGTGCCGGTCGCGCTCGGATTCGGGATCTCGACGCCCGGCCAGGCGGCTGACGCGGCGGCCGCCGGAGCCGACGGCGTCATCGTCGCCAGCCGGCTGATCCGCGCCGCCGCGGAGGCCGACGACCCGGCGGCGGCGACGGGCGAGCTCGTAGCGGAACTCGCCGCCGGGCTCATCCGTTAGGCTGGCGCCGCAATGGGCCTCGTCCTCACGACCACCGTCGGTCTCGCCGTATGGATCGTCCTCTGGGCGATCGGCTGGAAGTCGCTCGACGCGTTCTTGATCACGACGCTGATCATCACGCTGGGCGCCACCGCGAAGATCCTCGCCCCGTACCTGCCCAACCGGGAGTAGCCGCGCCGGTGTCCCGCGGTTTCCGCGCGGCCATCGCCTGCCTTCTCGGCGCGCTCGCGCTCGGCGTCGCGCTGGCCGGCTGCGGGAGCGAGAAGCAGAGCGCCGTCGAGAACGGCAGCGACACGCTGACGATCTACTCGAGCCTGCCGCTGCAGGGGCCCGACCGCGCCCGGGCGCGGGACATGGTCAACGCGATCAAGCTCGCGCTGCTCGACGCGCACGGCAAGATCGGCCCGTTCAGCATCACGTACGTGTCGCTGGACTCGGCGACCCCCGAGGCCGGCACGTGGACGCCCGACAAGGTGCTCGACAACGCCCGCAAGGCCGTCCGCGACCTCAACGCGATCGCCTACATCGGCGACCGCGACTCCGCCGCCACCGCGCTGTCGCTGCCGCTGACGAACGAGGGCAACATCCTGCAGGTCAGCCCGTCGAGCACGTACGACGGGCTCACGCGATCCAGCCGCCGCCAGGGCGAGCCCGAGCGCTTCTACCCCTCCGGCGAGCGCACGTTCGGCCGCGTCGTGCCCGCCGACCACGTCCAGGCGTCCGCGCTCGTCGGCTACATGAAGGCCTCCGGCGTGCACAGCCTCGCGCTGCTCGCCGACCGCGAGATCTACGGCGGCGGGATCGCCGACCAGGTCGAGAAGGCCGCGGCGAGGCAGGGCATCGAGGTGTTCGACCGCGGCACGATCGACGCGAGCAGGGGCGACCTCTCGGGCTCGGCGCGGAAGGTCGCCGAGACCGACGCCGACGCGTTCCTCTACGCCGGCACGACCGACACCGGGGCCGCGCGGATCTTCAGCGCCGTCGCCGCCGCGGCCCCGCACATGCTCCTGTTCGGCCCCGCCGCCGTCGCCGACCACGCGCTGCTCAACGGGCTGGCGCCGGCCGTCCAGCGGCGGATCCGCGTGACGACGCCCGCCCTGCCGGCGAACCTGCTGCCGCGCAGCGCGCGCACCTTCCGCGATCGCTTCCGCGTGACGTTCGGCCGCCAGCCCGCGCCCGAGGCGCTGCAGGCCTACGAGGCGGCGAGCGCCGTGCTGTACGCGATCCGCGCGGCGGGCCCGAAGGGCAACGACCGCCGTGCCGTGACCGACGAGTTCCTCGCGATCCACGACCGCCATTCGGTCCTGGGCCGCTACTCGATCGACCGCTTCGGCGACACGAGCCTGTCGACCTATGCGGGAGAGCGCGTCCGGCACATGCGCTTCGTCCTCGACAAGGTGCTCAAGGTCAGTGGCTGACGCGTCGCGGCCGCCGGCCGCTTCGCATGCGGCGGCCCGGATTCTGGCGCTTTGCACGCTAAGCACCAAACCGCACAGTCACCTACGGAACACGTGTACGATCGGCGCGCTTCCGTGTTCAGTCCCACTTAGGAGGGATCCATTTTGCGTTTCAATCGAGCAACCGCGTTTGGGTTGCTGTTGCCGGTACTGGCAATTGGCGTAGCGGCCTGCGGCGATGACAAGAAGTCCAGCAGTGGGGGCAGCACGGCCGAGGGGACAACGCTGACGATCTACTCCTCGCTGCCGCTGCAGGGCACCTCGCGCGGCCAGTCGGAGGCCGTCATCAACGGCGAGAAGCTCGCGCTCGACGCGGTCGGCGGGAAGGTCGGGAAGTTCAAGATCAAGTACGTCTCGCTCGACGACTCGACCGCCCAGAACCCGGGCACGGCCGACGAGGGCAAGACCGCGCAGAACGCCCGCCAGGCGGTGCGCGACAAGAACGACGATCTTCTACCTCGGCGAGTTCAACTCCGGCGGCACGAAGGTCTCGCTGCCGATCCTCAACAAGGCGAGCATCCCGCAGATCAGCCCGTCGAACACGTACATCGGCCTGACGACCGACGAGCCCGGCTCCGAGCCCGGCGAGCCCGACAAGTACTACCCGAACCCGAGCGGCCTGCGCACGTACGCCCGCGTCGTGCCGCGCGACAAGGTCCAGGGCGCGGCGCTCGTCAGCGTCATGAAGGAGGACGGCTGCAAGACCGCCACGCTGTGGAACGACAAGACGGTGTACGGCGCCGGCCTGGCCCGCAACGTCAAGCAGTCCGCCGAGACCGCCGGCCTGAAGATCGAGAACGAGCAGGGCACCGACAAGAACTCGCCCAACTACCGGGCGATCGCCTCGAAGATCAAGTCCGACTGCTTCGTGTGGGCGGGCGTGACCGGCGAGAACGGCGTCCAGGTCTACAAGGACGTCGCATCGGCGAACAAGACCGTGAAGCTCTACGGCCCGGACGGCGTCACCGAGGAGGCGTTCTCCAACCCGAAGAAGGGCGGGATCCCGGCCGCCGTCGGCGCGCGCACGAAGACGACGGTCGCGACGCTGGGCGCGAAGGACCTGCCCGGCTCCGCTCCGATCCTCGCGAAGTACAAGTCGACCTACAAGACGCAGACGGTCGACCCCTACGCGATCTACGGCTACGAGACGATGGCCCTCGCCCTCGACGCGCTCAAGCGCGCCGGTGACAAGGCCAACGTCCGCGACGAGGTCATCAAGGCGCTGTTCGCCACGAAGGATCGCGAGAGCGTCCTGGGCACGTACTCGATCGATGCCAACGGCGACACGTCGCTGACGGACTACGGCCTGTACGTCATCAAGAACGGTCTGCCGACCTACTCCAAGAAGATCGAGGCGGCCGTCGGCTAGGACCGCCCAGTCATGAGGCTGGGGCGGGCGGCAGCGCTGCCGCCCGCCCCGCTGCCTCGGGCGAGCCACAGGACATCTCACGGATGAGCGCTAACCCCGCGACCGCCGGACCGGTCGGCCATCGGCTCTCCGACACGCTGCGCGAAGCCGCCAGCAAGTACGGCCTCATCGCCGTGCTGCCTGGCGCTGCCCGTCTACCTCGCGGTCCACGACGTCGCGTCGAAGGGCAGCCTCACCGACCTTGGCAACAACCTCGTGCTCGGGGTCTCCAACGGGGCGATCATCGCGCTGATCGCGCTCGGCTACACGCTCGTCTACGGCATCATCGAGCTCATCAACTTCGCCCACGGCGAGGTCTTCATGATCGGCTCGTTCGTCGCCTTCGGCCTGTGGGGCGCGTTCGGGCTCAGCGAGGGCATGAGCGTCCCGGGCATGATCGTCGGGCTGCTCGCGGCGCTGCTCGCGGCGATGGTCGTCTGCGGCCTGCTCAACGTCATGATCGAGCGGGTCGCCTACAAACCGCTGCGCAACGCGCCGAAGCTCGCGCCGCTCATCACGGCGATCGGCATGTCGTTCATCCTGCAGAACGTCGGCATCCTCTGGCGCGGCTCGTCGCAGGCGTCGGTGCCCGATCTCATCGACCAGTCGCACGACCTCCTGAACATCGGCGGCGTCGTGATCAACAACGGTGACGTGCTCGCCGTGGCGGTGACGGCGCCGCTCGTGATCCTGCTGACGACGTTCATCACCCGAAGCCGCCTCGGCAAGGCGATGCGCGCGACCGCGCAGGACCCCGACGCCGCGCGCCTGATGGGCATCAACGTCAACACGACGATCTCGATGACGTTCCTGCTCGGCGGCATGCTGGCCGGCGCCGCGGGGCTCATCAACCTCCTGTACCAGACGAGCATCTGGTACTTCCAGGGCTTCCAGGCCGGTCTGATCGCCTTCACCGCCGCCGTCATGGGCGGCATCGGCAACCTCAAGGGCGCCGTCCTCGGCGGGCTGATCATCGGCATCATCCAGCAGCTCTGCCGAGTTCCGGATCGGCGCCGAGTGGACGTCGGTGGTCGTGTTCGCCTACCTCGTGCTGATCATGGTCTTCCGGCCTCAGGGCCTCATCGGCGAGGAGACGAGGGAAGCCGGATGACCGCCGCTGCGTGCAGCGCCTGAAGGGCCGGGAGAACCTCGTCGGCGCGATCGTCGCGCTCACGGTCGCCGCGGTCCTGCCGCTGTTCTTCGACCCGCTGTCGAACATCACGAACAACTTCATCCTGGCCGCCGCGTACGTCGTGATGGCGCTCGGTCTGAACATCGTCGTCGGCTTCGCCGGCCTGCTCGACCTCGGCTACGTCGCCTTCTACGCGCTCGGCGCCTACACGATCGGCTGGTTCGCCTCCGATCACTTCTCGCAGGTCAACGGCGAGAAGGGGATCCACGTGCTGGCGGGCGAGTTCGCCTCGACCCTTCCCGGGATCCATCTGAACTTCCTGCTCATCATCGTCGTCGCGGTCTTCATCACCGGGATTCGCCGGCATGCTGATCGGCCTGCCGACGCTACGCCTGCGCGGCGACTACATCGCGATCGTGACGCTCGCCTTCGGCGAGATCATCTACCGCTTCGCGGTCAACGGCGACGAGATCACGCTTCGCCGAGGGCTACAAGCTCACGAACGGACGCCAGGCGATCTCGCCGACGGACGCGATCGACCTGCCGGGCCTGGCCCCGTTCGACTCGGCGTTCAACCTCAGACCGTTCTACTGGTTCTGCCTCGTGCTCGTGGCGCTCGTGCTGCTCGTGAACTTCCGCCTGCGCGACTCGCGGCTCGGGCCGCGCCTGGATCGCGATCCGCGAGGACGAGGTCGCCGCCGCGTCGATGGGCGTGCCGCTCGTCAAGACGAAGCTCATGGCCTACGCGACGGGCGCCGCATTCGGCGGCATGTCGGGCGCGTTCCTGGGCTCCTATCTGACGTCCGTGAACGCCAACAACTTCCAGTTCGGCTTCTCGATCTTCATCCTCGCGATGATCATCCTCGGCGGCCTGGGCTCGATCTGGGGCGTCGCGCTCGGCGCGATCATGCTGTCGTTCATCAACACGCTACTTCATCCCGGACGTGTTCAACGGGGTGCCGCGCAAGCTCGGCCTGGACTTCGACCTCACGATCCTGAACTTCGGCATCTTCGGCTTCCTGATCCTGCTCGTCATGGTGCTGCGCCCGCAGGGCATCCTGCCCGAGCGACGAAGGGCGCTCGAGCTCACCGAGGGCGTCGGCGCCGGCGACGCGATCGAGGTGCGCGCGCCGATGACCACGCCGGTCGCAGCAGCCCTCCGACGGCGACCGGCGGCGGCAACGCCCCGACGCTGCTCGCCACCGAGCAGGTGTCCAAGACGTTCGGCGGCCTCGTCGCGGTCAACGACGTCTCGTTCGTGATCCCGGAGCGCTCGATCGTCGTCGATCATCGGCCCCAACGGCGCCGGCAAGACGACGTTCTTCAACATGCTCACCGGGCTCTACAAGCCGTCGGTCGGGCGGATCGTCTTCGACGGCCAGGACATCTCGCGCACGCGGCCGGACAGGATCACCACGCTCGGGATCGCACGGACGTTTCAGAACATCCGCCTCTTCGCGACGATGAGCGCGGTCGAGAACGTCATGGTCGGCCAGCACGCGCGCATGCGCGCCGGGCTGATCGGCTCGATCCTGCGCCCGCCGCGCGTGCGCCGCGAGGAGCGCGACGTGCGCCAGAAGGCGCGCGAGATGCTCAGCTACGTCGGCCTCGCGACGAGCGTCCACGACGAGCTCGCGGTCAACCTCTCCTACGGCGACCAGCGCCGCGTCGAGATCGCACGCGCGCTGGCCTCCGAGCCGCGCCTGCTGCTGCTCGACGAGCCGACCGCCGGCATGAACCCGCAGGAGTCCGACCGCCTGACGGCGTTCATGCGCCAGGTGCGCGAGGAGCGCGGCCTCACGATCCTGCTCATCGAGCACGACATGAAGGTCGTGATGGGCGTCTCGGAGCGGATCACGGTGCTCGACCACGGCGAGAAGATCGCCGAGGGCGATCCGGTCGAGGTGCGCGCCAACCCGCTCGTCGTCGAGGCCTACCTCGGAAAGCAGGGCTAGCAGATGGCGCTCCTGGAGATCGACGACCTGCACACGTTCTACGGCAACATCGAGGCGCTCAAGGGCGTCTCGCTGACCGTCGACGAGGGCGAGATCGTGACGCTGATCGGATCCAACGGCGCGGGCAAGTCGACGACGCTGCGCTCGATCTCGGGCCTGACGCCGGCGCGCATGGGCTCGATCCGCTTCGCCGGCAGGGACATCACGCGCACGCCGCCGCAGGACATCGTCCGCCTCGGCATCTCGCAGTCGCCCGAGGCACGGCGCTGCTTTCAGCGCATGACCGTGAGCGAGAACCTCGACATGGGCGCCTACCTGCGGCGCGACAACGAGATCGGATCCGACCTGGAGCGGGTCTACGAGCTGTTCCCGCGGCTGAAGGAGCGCGAGCGCCAGAAGGCGGGCACGATGTCCGGCGGCGAGCAGCAGATGCTCGCGATCGGGCGCGCGCTCATGGCCAAGCCCACGCTCCTGCTGCTCGACGAGCCCTCGATGGGCATCGCGCCGATCCTCGTCGACCGCATCTACGAGACGATCGTCGAGATCAACAACCAGGGCACGACGATCCTGCTCGTCGAGCAGAACGCCAACTACGCGCTCGGCGTCTCCAAGCGCGGCTACGTGCTCGAGACCGGCAAGGTCGCGCTGACCGACGCATCGGAGGCGCTGCGCACGAATCCCGAGGTCCAGAAGGCGTACCTCGGCGCATGACCGTCATCGCCAACGTCGGTGTCCTGGCGTTCTACCTGCTGATCATCTGGCTGGGGTCGGCGATTGTCGGCTCGTACCTCTCCCAGCGCAAGGGCTACGGCGAGAAGCCGGGGCTCGCGTCGGGCCTGCTGCTGAGCGTCGTCGGAGCGCTTGCGTGGGTATTCGTGCCGGCCAAGGCCGATTCGGACTGGCGCGTCATCGGGCCGTTTCCCTGGCAGCGCTCGGAGGGCTGACCCGCCGCAAGCGCGCTCAGCCGAGCGTGTCGCGCAGCGCCTCGTCGAGATCGGTGTGCTGGAACGTGTAGCCGAGCTCGGCGGCGCGGCCGGGAACCATCCGCGCCCCGGTCAGCACGACCTGGCTCATCTCGCCGTACAGCAGCTTGACCGTGAAGCCCGGGACGGGCGCGACCGCGGGCCGGTTGATCGCCCGGCCGAGTGCCTTGGCGAACGCCTTGTTCGTGACGGGCTCCGGGGCGGAGGCGTTGATCGGCCCGTGGAACGCCTCGTTGTCGATCGCGGCGATGTAGATGCCGACGAGGTCGTCGAGGTGGATCCAGGGCATGTACTGCTTGCCGCTGCCGATCGGCCCGCCGAGCCCGGCCTTGAACGGCGGCAGCATCTTCTCCAGCGCGCCGCCGCCCGCGTCGAGCACGATCCCGGTGCGCACCATGACGGTGCGCGTGCCGATCTTCGCGGTCTCGACCTGGCGCTCCCAGCGTGCGACGACCCCGGCGAGCCAATCGCTGCCCGGCCCCACCGACTCGTCGATGAGCTCGTCCTTGCGGGCGCCGTAGTAGCCCATCGCCGAGGCGCAGATGAGCGCCTTGGGCCGCGGCTTCGTGTCGAAGATCGTGTGGACGATGTTGCGCGTCCCGCGCTCGCGACTGTCGAGGATCTCGGCCTTGACCTTGTCGTTCCAGCGCTGGCCGACGTCCTCGCCGGCGAGATGGACGATCGCGTCGCGGCCCTTGAGGGCCTCCTTCGGCGCGGCGTCCTCCTTGATGTTCCAGGCGAAGGCCTCGACGCCGAGCTGCTCGGTCGCCCTGTCCGGATCGCGCGAGAGGACCGTGACCTCGTCGCCGCGCGCCTTGAGCGCTGCGACGATGTGGCGGCCGATGCGGCCGGTCGCGCCCGTGATGGTGACCCGCATCGGTCGAGCATACGGACCGCGGAGCGGTGTACCCGCCCCGGGTCGGGCTACGGGTCAGGCGGGCGCGCCGCCGTCGTCTTCGCCCAGCGGCCGGTGCTTGCGCCGGCGTGCGGTGATCGCCTGGTAGGTCGCCGTCGGGATCTCGTCCAGCCGGGGCGCGTCGCACCTGCGAATCGCCTCGAGCATCCGGTTCCAGCAGCCGACGGCCGGGTCGGCGTGGTAGTGACCGACGTAGCCGGTGCGCCAGTGCTCGGCGGACCGCTCGCCGTTTCCGTTCAGCGTCACATACGGGACGTTGTGGCCGATCATCTCGCCACAGAAGTTGCAGGTGTGGGTGAGGCTCATGACCCGCTTCCTTGCTCGACATTCCCTCCGGGAGGGCAATCTACCCCCTGCACCGGAAGGCATGGCCGGGATGCGTAGAGTGCGCACCGATCATGGCTGGACGCCCAGACGAGCTCTACCTCATCGACGGCAACTCGCTCGTCTATCGAGCGTTCTTCGCGCTGCCCGAATCGATCGCGACGTCGACCGGCTTTCCGACGAACGCGATCTTCGGGTTCGCCTCGATGCTCGTGAAGATCCTCACCGAGCACGGCACGAAGCCGACCGTCGTCGTCTGGGACGCCGGCGCGAGCGGTCGCAAGGAGGTCTACGCCGACTACAAGGCCGGGCGCTCGACGCGGCCGGACCTGCTCAAGGAGCAGTGGCCGCACTTCGAGCCGCTCGTCGAGGCATTCGGCTACCTGAACACCCGCCTGGACGGCTTCGAGGCCGACGACGTCATCGCGACGCTGGCCGAGCGGGCGCGCGAGCGGTCGATCCCGGTCGTCATCGTCACCGGCGACCGCGACGCGTTTCAGCTCATCGACCCGGAGGGGCTCGTCCAGGTCATGGCGACCTCGCGCGGGATCACCGAGACCAAGCTCTACGACCACGCCGCGGTCGTCGAGCGCTATGGCATCGCGCCCGAGCTGATCCCCGACTTCTACGGCCTGAAGGGCGACACGAGCGACAACATCCCGGGCGTCCCCGGGATCGGCGACAAGACGGCGGCGCAGCTGCTGCAGAGCTACGGCGACCTCGAGGGCGTGCTCGGCTCGATCGACGCCATCTCCGGCGCCAAGCGCAAGGAGAACCTCACCAACCACGCCGAGGACGCGCGCGTCTCCAAGGTGCTGGCGACGATGCGCCGCGACCTGCCGGTCGACCTCGACATCGTCGAGGCCGCCTCGCAGGCGCCCGATCGCTCGAAGCTGCGCGAGGTCTTCCGCGAGTTCGAGCTGCGCGACCCGCTGCGCCGGCTGGAGGAGTTCCTCGGCGCCGAGGAGGCGGCCCCCGCCCCGGAGGCTGCGACCGAGGTCACCGCGCGCGTGCGCGCGGGGCGGCTCGCCGACATCGCCGCGCTGCCGGGGGACGAGCTCGTCCTCGTCGCGCGCCCGCCCGAGATCCCCGAGGGCGAGCTGCTCGCCGTCGACAGCTCGTGGGGCTTCGCCGTCGCGGCCGACGGCGAGGTCCTGACGGGCACGATGGACGATCCGGCGCAGCTCGTCGAGGCCGCGGGCGATCGCCCGGTCGTCGCCTACGACGCCAAGGCGCTCGGCGTCGTGCCGCCGAACATCGCCCACGACGCGCTGCTGGGCGCGTACCTGCTGGAGCCGGCGCGGCGCGGCTACCCGCTGCGCGAGCTGCTCGAGGAGCGCGGCCTCGGCGCGCCCGCCATCGAGGACGAGCTCGCCGCGGAGGCGATCCTCATCGGCGAGCTGTCGGCCTGGCAGCGCGAGCAGATCGTCGCGCGCGACCTCGTCACCGTCATGCAGGAGATCGAGCTGCCGCTCGTGCCGGTGCTGCGGCGGATGGAGGTCGAGGGGGTGCGGCTGAACACCGACCGCCTGCGCGAGATCACCGGGCGCGTGCGCGACGAGGTGCGCGACCTGGAGCGCAGCATCTTCGCCCTGGCGGGGACGGAGTTCGTCATCGGCTCGCCGCAGCAGCTCGGCGAGATCCTGTTCGTGAAGCTCGGGCTGTCGAAGAAGCGCCGCGGCAAGACCGGCTTCTCGACCGACGCGCGCGTGCTGCAGGCGATCCGCGACGAGCACGAGATCATCCCGCTGATCGAGCGCTGGCGCGAGCTCAACCAGCTCGACAAGACGTACTTCAGCGTCCTGCCGCAGCTCGTCGACGAGCGCTCGCGCATCCACACGACGTTCCTGCAGGCCGCCGCGACGACCGGGCGCCTGGCCTCGACGAACCCGAACATGCAGAACGTCCCGATCCGCACGGCGCTCGGCCGCGAGATCCGCGGCTGCTTCGATGCCGCGCCCGGCAACGTGCTGCGTGAGCGCCGACTACTCGCAGATCGAGCTGCGCGTGCTCGCCCACATCGCCGACGAGCCCGTCCTCAAGGAGATCTTCGTGCGCGGCGAGGACGTCCACACGGCGACCGCATCGAAGGTGTTCGCGACCGCGCCCGAGGATCTCGACCTCGGCCAGCGCTCGAAGGCGAAGATGGTCAACTACGGCATCGTCTACGGCCTCAGCGACTTCGGGCTCGCCGACCGGCTCGGGATCCCGCGCGAGGAGGCCAAGGAGATCATCGACACGTACCTCGAGCGCTTCCCCGCCGTGCGCGCGTTCATCGAGTCGACGATCAAGCAGGCCACCGAGCAGGGCCACGTCACGACGCTGTGGGGCAGGCGGCGCCAGATCCCCGAGCTCAAGGCGCGCAACTGGCAGGTCCGCACGCTCGGGGAGCGCCTCGCCGTCAACACGGTCATCCAGGGCACGGCGGCCGACGTGATGAAGCTCGCGCTCGTGCGCGTCGACGCCGCGCTGCGCGACTCGCCGGTGCGGCCGATCCTGACGGTCCACGACGAGCTGCTCTTCGAAGGCCCGGCCGCCGAGGCCGACGCCGTGCGCGAGGTGATCCGGCGCGAGATGTGCGCCGTCTGGGAGCACGACCCGCCGCTCGCGGTCGACGTCGGCGTCGGGCCGACGTGGATGGAGGCCAAGTGATCGTGCGCCGTCTCAAAACGTCGCTCGATCTCGGGCGGGAGCGGGCCTAGCCGTGGACCGCGGGGCCGCGGTCCTGCTGACGGCGTTCACCGGCGGGCTCGTCGCACTGCAGGCGCCGATCAACTCGACGCTCGGCCGCTCGATCGGCACCTGGCAGGCGGCGTTCGTGTCGTTTGCGATCGGGACCGTCGCGCTGGCGCTGATCGCCTCGCTCGCGACCGGCGGCATGCGCCAGATCGCCGGCATTCGCGACGTCTCCCTCGTGTACCTCACCGGCGGCCTGCTCGGGGCCGTCTACGTCACGTCCATCCTCGTGACGGTCCGCACGCTCGGCCTCGGCGGCGTGACCGCCGCGACGATCGCCGCGCAGCTCGCGGTCTCCGTCGTCGTCGATCACTTCGGCCTGCTCGGGGTCGATAAGCAGCCGATCACCCCGGGGCGGGTCGCGGGCGTCGTGCTGCTGAGCCTCGGGACGTACCTCGTCGTGCGCGAGTAGTCCAGCGCCGATCACTCGATGATCGCCACGTGTTGGAGGGGTGTGTCGAATATGCGTCGGCATGCGACGACGATTCGACACACCTCCGCCGCGAGGGCGCCCGCGCCCCACGCCGGGACCGAGCGCCACGAGGCCCCAAACCCCCACTCCTTCATCGATGCTGTCCAGTGAGCGTTTCGCTAGGCCAGCGCGGTCGCGCTGAGCGCACGGAAGCGCGCGCTATGCGGCAGCCGTGACGCGCGGCGTCGCGCTCGCCGTCGCCACAGGCGGGTCGCACGCCAGCGCGAACTCCGGTGCGCAGATGTCGCGGTAGTGGCCGAAGGACCAGCGCACGAGCGCGGGCGGGCTGATCGCGCGGATCGCGGGCGACAAGAGGCGCGTGGGCGTGATGCGGCCGACCCAGTTCTGGACGCGCAGCAGCCAGCGGTACTGCCACAGGTGGTCGGCCGAGAACGCGCCGTAACGGGCCAGTGCCTGCGCGCGCGTCTGGCGGCCCTCGACGACATCGACGAGCTCGCGCCCGAGCGCGAGGCCGAAGTAGAACGCGGGGCGGATGCCCTCGGCGGTCGTCGGCAGGCAGTGGCCCGCGGAGTCGCCGACGAAGAAGATCCCGTCCTCGACGGCCGGCCGCAGCTGGTGCGGGATCCAGTTGCCCTGCCACCGCTCGGCCGGGACGCCGACGTCGGAGGCGAGCTGCAGCGTCGGCTCCTTGACGTGGTCGTGCGGGTCGAACGAGCCGACGCCGACGCGCAGCTCGCCGTCGGCCGGAAACGACCACGAGTAGCCGCGACGGACGTACTTCGGATCGATCCACAGCTCGAGATCCGAGCCGCTCGCGTGCGGGTGGACCTCCAGCCCGCGCGACAGCCGCGCGTTGGGGGGCTGGACGTTGTCGCCCGCGCCGAGGATCCGCCGCCAGCCGAGCGCGTCGACGATCAGCGGCGCGCGGAGGTCGCCGCGATCGGTGTGAACCGTGAAGCCGCTGCGTCCCTCGACCTTCGCCGTCTCGAAGACCGCCGAGCCCTCGCTCTGCTCGCGCAGCAGCGCGCAGATGCGGCGGTAGTCGAACGTCGAGAAGGTGAAGGGCAGCGGCCAGCGCAGCGTGCGCCCGGGGACGTGCACGACGAGCTCGGAGAACGTCTGCTGGACGGCGTCCATCAGACCCATGCGATCGAGCCACGTCGTCGGCGCGGCGCAGGCGCTCGTCTGGCGCTCGCCGATCTCGTAGCGGTCGATCATCAGCACGCGCGCGTCCGTGCGCGCCAGCTCGCGGGCGATCGTCAGCCCGGCGAAGCTTGCGCCGCAGACGAGCACGTCCCATTCTCCTTGCAGGGGCGTCCGCGCATCTCCCCGCTTCGTCGCTCGAATCGGCATCGCGGTGGGATTCTAGGGGCGCTAACCTCCCCCTCACATGTCAACCATCACCGACGCAGCATCAGAGCCGAAGGTCGTCGAAGGTTCGGACGGCCTGCTGCTAGAGATCGACGGGCAGATCGTCCCGAACTACGACGCCACGTTCACCCTCTTCGAGGAGGGCGAGGTCGTCACCGGCATCGTCGTCCGCATCGACAACGACGAGGTTCTCGTCGACATCGGCTACAAGAGCGAGGGGGTCATCCCCTCCAACGAGCTTTCGATCCGCAAGGCCGTCGACCCGCACGACGAGGTCGAGATGGGCGAGGAGGTCGACGCCCTCGTCCTCACGAAGGAGGATCAGGACGGCCGCCTGATCATGTCCAAGAAGCGCGCCCGCTTCGAGAAGGCGTGGCGGCGCATCGAGGCAGCGGCCGAGTCCGGCGAGCCCGTCGAGGGCACGGTCATCGAGGTCGTCAAGGGCGGCCTCATCATCGACCTCGGGGTGCGCGGCTTCCTGCCCGCCTCGCTCGTCGACATCCGCCGCGTGCCAAACCTCGACGAGTACCTCGGCACGAAGATCGAGTGCAAGGTCATCGAGCTCAACCGCTCGCGCAACAACGTCGTCCTGTCCCGGCGCGCCGTGCTCGAGGAGGAGCGCAAGGAGCAGCGCCAGGAGATCCTCGACCGCCTGCAGCCCGGCCTCATCGTCGAGGGCCAGATCTCGAACATCGTCGACTTCGGCGCGTTCGTGGACCTCAACGGCATCGATGGCCTGATCCACATCTCCGAGCTGTCGTGGTCGCACGTCAACCACCCGAGCGAGATCCTCTCGATCGGCGACACCGTCGCCGTCAAGGTGCTCGACATAGACCGCGATCGCCAGCGCATCTCGCTGGGTCTCAAGCAGACCCAGGAGGATCCGTGGCAGCGTGTCGTCGACACCTACAACGTCGGCGACGAGCTCGAGGGCACCGTCACGAAGGTCGTGACGTTCGGCGCCTTCGTCGAGATCCTCGACGGCGTCGAGGGCCTCGTGCACATCTCCGAGCTCGCGCCGCACCACGTCGAGAACCCGCGCGAGATCGTCGCGCCCGGTGACGACGTGAAGGTGAAGATCCTCGAGATCGACTCCGAGCGCCGCCGCCTGTCGCTGAGCGTCAAGCGCGTCGAGGGCCAGGTGCTCGAGCCGAAGGTGCTGCCGCCCGAGGAGCTCGCCGCGCCGACCGATGGCGAGGCCGAGGAGGGCGCCGGCGACCTGGACCACGTCCCGGAGCTGGGCCTGAGCGAGGAGGTGTTCGCCGGCGAGCCGGCGTCGCCCTCTGCCGAGGCGGCCGCCGAGCCCGAGGCGGTTGCCGCGCCCGAGGTCGTTGCCGACGTCGAGCCCGCGCCTGTCGCCGAGCCCGAAGCCGTCGCGGCCGACGAGCCGGTTGCCGTCGAGTCCGAAGCCGTCGAGCCCGAAGCCGTCGAGCCCGAGGCCGTCGAGCCCGAGGCGGACGATCCCGCCGCGACGTGACGCCGCGCCGGTGGCGCGCGTTCCCTTCGTCGGACTGACCGGGGGGCTGGGAGCAGGTAAGTCGACCGCCCTGGATGCGCTGGGACGGCTCGGTGCGGCGACGCTGTCGACCGACGCCGTGGTGCACGAGCTGTACGCGTCGCCGGAGCTGCGCGACGCGGTCGTCGCGCGCTGGGGCGAGGACGTGGCGCCCGGCGGCGTCGTCGATCGCGGCGCGATCGCCGCGCACGCGTTCGCCGCGCCCGAGGAGCGCGCGTGGCTCGAGAGCGAGATCTGGCCCCGCGTCGGCGCGCGGATCGCCGCCTGGCGCGAGGAGATCGCGGCTCGCGATCCGGCGCCTGCCGCCGCCGTCGTCGAGACGCCGCTGCTGTTCGAGGCCGGCATGGAGGGGATCTACGACGCGACCGTCGCCGTCATCGCCGACGAGACGGTGCGCACCCAGCGCGCCGCCGCGCGCGGGCACGTCGGCGTCGACGAGCGCGCCGCGCGCCAGCTTCCACAGGAGGAGAAGGCACGCCGCGCGACGTACACCGTGTCCAACAGCGGCACGATCGAGGAGCTCGAACGCGAGCTGTCCGGCGTGCTCGCGAGTTTAAGGGACGCATGAGCACACGGAGCATCCACGCATCGACCGCCGCGACGCGCCGCTCGCGCCTCACGTTTCGCCGGCGCCGGCGGCGGCGCATCACGATGACGCTCGCCGTCGCGGGGCTGGCGGCGCTGCTGGCCGCCTTCGTGCTGCCGCGCCTCCCGGACGCCGTGCGCGAGCTCGCGCTGCCGCTCGCCCACGAGGACATCATCCGCCAGCAGGCGTCGGCGAAGGAGCTCGATCCGTCGCTGCTCGCAGCGGTGATCTACGCCGAGTCGCACTTCCGCGACGCGACCTCGCACGCGGGCGCGCGCGGGCTCATGCAGATCACGCCGGCGACGGCGCGCTACATCGCCCACCTGTCGGGCGGCACGACGTTCGAGCAGGGCGACCTCGCCACGCCGCAGATCAACATCTCCTACGGCGCCTTCTACCTGCGCTACCTGTTGCAGCGCTACGGCGGCAACACCGTGCTCGCGCTCGCCGCCTACAACGGCGGGGAGGGCAACGTCGATCGCTGGATCGCCCAGGCGAGCATGTCCGAGCGCGCGCTCGGCGTCGAGCAGATCCCGTTCGCCGAGACGCGCGCGTACGTGTCGCGCGTGCTCGACGCCCGCCAGAGCTATCGCAAGAAGTACAGCCGCGAGCTCGGGCTCACCGCCTCGCAGTAGCGCGATCCACCGGCATCTGGCATGGCGGTCTCGCGGCGCGGGTACGCAACGCGTCATGGCGAGCGCAGCATCGTTCCTCGGGCCGCGCAAGACGATCGAGGAGTGCGTCGCGTCGACAGAGCTCGAGACGCACAAGCTGCGCCGCAACCTCGGGACGTTCGACGTCGTCGTGATGGGCGTCGGCGCGATGATCGGCGCCGGCATCTTCGTGCTCACGGGCCAGGCTGCGGCGACGAAGGCCGGTCCGGCGATCACGCTGTCCTACGTCCTCGCCGGCGTCGTCTGCGCGCTTGCCGCGCTCTGCTATGCCGAGCTTGCCGCGATGGTCCCGGCGGCCGGCAGCGCCTACACCTACACGTTCGCCACGCTCGGTCAGCTCATCGCGTTCGTCATCGGCTGGGACCTCGTGCTGGAGTTCACGATCGGCGCCTCGGCGGTCGCCGTCGGCTTCGCCGGATATCTCAACGCGCTGCTCGACCAGGTCTTCGGGGTCACGCTGCCCGACGCGATCACCGCGCCGCCGGGCGACGGCGGCACGGTCAACGTGTTCGGCATCGCGATCGTGCTGCTCGTCGGCTACCTGCTCGTGCGCGGGATCGGCATGACGGCGAAGGCGACGATCGCGTTCGTCGCGACGACGCTTGCCGTCCTCGCGCTCGTCATCGTCGTCGGCGGGACGAGCGTCGACTCCGGCAACTGGAGCCCGTACTTCCCATTCGGCTGGTCGGGCGTCGTCGGCGGCGCGGCGCTCGTCTTCTTCGCCTACATCGGCTTCGACATCGTCGCGACGACCGCCGAGGAGTCGAAGAACCCGCAGCGCTCGATGCCGATCGGGATCCTCGGCTCGCTGGCGATCGTCACGGTCATCTACTGCGCGGTCAGCGCGGTGCTGACGGGCATGGCGCCGTTCAAGCAGCTCGCCGGCGAGGCGCCGATCGCCGACGCGTTCAAGGGCCTCGGCAAGGACTGGGTCGCGGCGATCGTCTACGTCGGCGCGCTCGCGGCGACGCTGAAGACCGTGATGCTGCTCATGCTCGGCCAGTCGCGCGTCGCGTTCGCGATGTGCCGCGACTGCCTGCTGCCCGAGCGCCTCGGGCGCACGCACGAGCGCTTCGGCACGCCGCACAAGATCACGCTGATCACGATGGTCGTCGTCGCCGCGCTGGCGGGGTTCGTGCCGCTGTCGACGCTCGCCGAGCTCGTGAACATCGGGACGCTGTTCGCGTTCATGCTCGTCTCGGCGGGGGTGCTGTACCTGCGCTCCGCCGAGCCGGGGCGCCACCGCCCGTTCCGCACGCCGCTCGTGCCCGCGGTCCCGCTGCTGGCGATCGCCGGCTGCATCTACCTCGCCGTGACGCTGCCGACCGACACGTGGCTGCGGTTCGTCGTCTGGATGCTGATCGGCTTCGTCGTGTACTTCGGCTACGCGCGGGGAGCGAGCAGGGTGGGCGGGGCGGGCTGAAGCGCAGCGAGACGAGGGCGCAACTCGGCTGCGGTCCGCGCGCCCCGTTCGAACACGTCGCCGTAGGTGAAGGCGAGATGATGGGAGCGCCGGCGCCTCGCGACGTCCTGCTCGAAGGCCCGTCTCGTCGCGTGAAAGCGATAGGAGAGCAGTTCGACGGTGAGGTCATGGGCGGGCCAGTGGCAATCGACCTTGTCGCCATGGCGGTCGATGTTCGTACGCGGTAGCGGCAGCCCGTGGCGGCTCAGCAGGTCGACGAAGCCGTCTTCGAGCGCGCTGAGAGTGACGTCCGATCCGAGCGCCTGGCGCAGCCTCGCCGCGCCCTTCTTCGCCGGGTTGCGGGCGATACACGCGTCGACCTGGTCAGGCGTGACGTCGTGGGCGATCCAGGCCTCGTGGCCCATGCGCGTGAGATCGGCGCGCGTGGTGGTGGGCGCGAGGTCCAGCAGGGTCCGCGGGACGGTGGTGATCGGGATGTCGTCGAGGACGGCGGCATCGAGGACGGGGAACGTCCTGACACGATGGATCACGATGCCGGGGCGCCTGCGCTGCGCGCTCGTCGGGACGGTGACCTCGGGGCGCGGGGGCGCGCCGCGGATGAGCCTCAGCCTGTACGCGGCCGCGCGGTGGCTGAGGAGCGCGCCCTCGCCGCAGGCCAGCACGGCGGCCATGTAGTCCGCATCGACCGAGGGAGCCGCGTGGCCCACGGCGTAGATCCCGTGGTGCACGGCGCGCAGGCGGCCATCCGCGAGCCAGCGCTGGATCGTGTGGCGGTGGATCCCGGCGGCCACGAGCTGACGCCACGCCACGCGCCCGTGCTGTGCCGTCGCGATCCGCGCGGCTGTGGCGAAGTTGCCGCCCATGTCGAGGCATAGGCGCCACGACCCTCAAGCTCGCCCCCCGCTGGCATCGTCGTGGCGAATCTGCTGTGCATGGCGAGACATAGGCGCCACGAACCCGAATCGGGGCTCGCTTCGCGGTCAAGGAGTGGCCGCAATGGTGGCTATCGTGGAGCGCTGCCGATGCCCGCGTTCAAGCTCGACGACATCTTCACCCCCGCCGCCGACCAGCCGAAGGCGATCGGCGAGATCTCCGCGGCGGTGCGCGACGGCGACCGCTTCACGACGCTGCTCGGCGCGACCGGCACGGGCAAGACGATGACGATGGCCGGCGTCATCCAGGAGCTGCAGCGCCCGACGCTCGTCCTGGCCCACAACAAGACGCTCGCCGCCCAGCTCTGCAACGAGTTCCGCACGTTCTTCCCCGACAACGCCGTCGAGTACTTCGTCTCCTACTACGACTACTACCAGCCCGAGGCGTACGTCCCCTCGCGCGACCTCTACATCGAGAAGGACTCGGCGATCAACGAGGAGGTCGACCGCCTGCGCCACGCCGCGACCGCCGCGCTGTTCGCCCGCCGCGACGTGATCATCGTGGCCTCCGTCAGCGCGATCTTCGGCCTCGGCTCGCCGGAGACCTACGAGATGAACATGCAGGTCCTGCGCAAGGGCGACGTCATCGACCGCGACGAGCTGCTGCGCAAGCTCGTCTCGATCCAGTACACGCGCAACGACACCGCGCTCGGCCGCGGCACGTTCCGCGTGCGCGGCGAGACGCTCGAGGTCTTCCCCGCCTACGAGGAGACGGCGTTCCGCGTGACGCTGTTCGGCGACGAGGTCGAGCGCCTGCAGCACTTCGACCCGCTCACCGGCGAGCTCATCGCCGACGACCTCGAGCACGTCGCCGTCTGGCCCGCGACGCACTACAACGTCAAGGAGGGGATGATCGAGCGCTCGGTGCAGGAGATCGCGCGCGAGCTCAACGAGCGCTGCACGGAGCTCGAGGCCGAGGGCAAGCTGCTGGAGTCCCATCGCCTGCGCCAGCGCACGCAGTACGACATGGAGATGCTGCGCGAGATGGGCTTCTGCAACGGCATCGAGAACTACTCGCGGATCCTCGACGGCCGCCAGCCCGGCGCCCGCCCGTACTGCCTCATCGACTACTTCCCCGAGGACTTCGTCTGCTTCCTCGACGAGTCGCACCAGACCGTGCCGCAGATCGGCGGGATGTACGAGGGCGACCGCTCGCGCAAGCAGACGCTCGTCGACTACGGCTTCCGCCTGCCGAGCGCGCTCGACAACCGGCCGCAGAAGTTCGACGAGTTCCTCTCGATCACGCCGACGCTCGTGTTCGTGTCGGCGACCCCCGGCAAGTACGAGAAGGCGAACTCCGGCCGCGTCGTCGAGCAGATCGTGCGCCCGACGGGGATCGTCGACCCGGCCGTCGAGGTGCGCGAGACGCGCAACCAGATCGACGACCTCATGAACGAGATCCGCACGGTCGTCGACCGCGAGGAGCGCACGCTCGTCACGACGCTGACGAAGAAGATGAGCGAGGACCTCACCGACTACCTGCTCGAGATGGGCTTCAAGGTCCGCTACCTGCACTCGGAGATCGACACGCTCGAGCGCATCCAGATCATCCGCGACCTGCGGCTGGGGGAGTACGACGTGCTCGTCGGCGTCAACCTCCTGCGCGAGGGGCTCGACCTGCCCGAGGTCTCGCTCGTCGCGATCCTCGACGCCGACAAGGAGGGCTTCCTGCGCGGGGAGACCTCGCTGATCCAGACGATCGGCCGCGCGGCGCGCAACATCGAGGGCAAGGTCCTCATGTACGCCGACAAGGAGACCGACGCGATGCGCGCGGCGCTGGGGGAGACCGACCGCCGGCGCGCGATCCAGCTCGCCTACAACGAGGAGCACGGGATCACCGCGGCCACGATCGTCAAGGGGATCTCCGACATCGCCGAGTTCCTGCAGTCGGAGTCCAAGCTGCCGGGCAAGGGCCGCAAGCGGCGCCGCGTGACGAAGACCGAGACGATGTCGCTCTCCGAGCTCGAGCAGACGATCGTCGAGCTCGAGGAGGAGATGCTCGCCGCGGCCGAGGAGCTGCGCTTCGAGTACGCCGCGCGCGTGCGCGACGAGATCCGCGACCTGCGCCGCGAGCTGCTCGAGGTGCAGGCCAACGAGGCGCCGGCCTGAGCGCCGGCCGCACGCCGCTCCAGGACGCCGTCCTGGCGTGGTACGACGCCAACGGCCGCGACCTGCCGTGGCGCCGCACGCGCGACCCGTACGCGATCCTCGTCTCGGAGTTCATGGCGCAGCAGACGCAGGTCGCGCGCGTGCTCGAGCGCTACGAGCGCTGGCTGGAGCGCTGGCCGACGGCGGCGGCGCTCGCCGCCGCGACGCCGGCTGAGGTCCTGACGCAGTGGGTCGGCCTGGGCTACAACCAGCGCGCGCTGCGGCTGCACGCGGCGTGCGCGATCGTCGTGCGCGACGGCTGGCCGCGTGACAGCGCGGGCCTGCGCGCGCTCCCGGGCGTCGGCCCGTACACGGCCGCTGCGGTGGCCTCGTTCGCCTTCGGCGAGCGCGTGGCGGCGGTCGACACGAACGTGCGGCGGGTCGCTGCTCGCCTCGGCGCGGAGCCCGACGTCGCTGCTGCCAGCGGACCGCTACGAGGACTGGAACCAGGCCGCGATGGAGCTCGGCGCGCTCGTGTGCACCGCCCGCAAGCCGCGTTGCAACGACTGCCCGGCCGCGCCGTGGTGCCCGTCGCGGGGCCGGGTCCAGCAGCCCGCGCGGGTCCCGCGCGCTCCGCAGCCGCGCTTCGAGGACACCGATCGCTGGGCGCGCGGCCGCGTCATCGCCGCGCTCGCCGCGGGCGAGGGGCCGCCCGCGCAGATCGCTCCCGACCGGCTCGCGCGCGTGCTGGCGGCGCTGGAGCGCGACGGGCTCGTGGAGCGCGGCCCCTTCGGGGTGGGACTCCCCCGCCAGCCGCGCTAGGGTCTTCCTCGCTCGTCCGTCCGCGAAGAACTCACGGAGGCACCGTTGGCCCTCGACCGTCAGTCCATCGAGAAGAGAGACTTCCCATTCGGCCGTCGCGGCTACGAGCCGGCGGCAGTCGACGCCCACCTCGCCGCGCTTGCGCGCGAGGTCGAGGCGCTCAAGCGCGCCCAGACCTCGACCCCCGCGGCGGCGCCGCCCGCCGAGCCCGGCCGCCCGCGCGAGTCGCTTGCGTCCGTCGCGAGCGCGCAGGTGCAGGCGATCGTCGAGGCTGCCGAGTCGAGCGCCGCCGCGATCGAGCGCGACGCCCGCGAGCGCGCCGCGCAGACCGCCGAGGACTCCGATCGCGAGGCGCAGCGGATCCGCGACGAGGCCATCGAGCGCTCGCAGGACCATGTCGGCAAGGTCCATGAGGCGACCGCGCTCATGCTCCAGCGCGTCGATGCGATGGAGGGCGAGCTCAGCGCGCTCGTCGAGTCGCTGCGCACCGGCGCCAACCGCCTGAACGCCGACCTGTCCCTGCTGTCGGGCGCCATGGGCGAGCTGTACGGAGCCGCCGGCCAGACCTCGCGCGACACCGTGCCCGCCGCGCCGATCGTCGATGACGTCGTCCTCGTCGAGGAGGCGGAGGTCGTCGCGGCCGGCGGCGACGAGGGCCAGCTCACGGCGCCGATGAGCCGGCGCCGAGGACGACGCCGAGGACGATCTCGAGGGCGCCCGCCTGATCGCGCTCAACATGGCGCTCAACGGCCAGTCGCGCGCGGAGACCGACAAGTACCTGGCGGAGAACTTCGATCTCAACGATCGCGGCGCGCTGCTCGACGAGGTGTACGCCACAGTCGAGGGGTAACGCGCCTTTCTCAGGCGCGCCCGCGCTCAGGCGGGTATGGAATACGTACGGAGGTGCCGGAGACCGGCGGCGATTCTCGCCGCCGTGGGGTACGGTCAGTCTTACGGATTAACGAAACGACCTGACAAGGAATCGCTTTGGGGAGCGAGTTTGGCATTGTCGTGGCCACCGGACGGCCGAGCGTGGGGACCTTCTTCTCCGCGATGGGCGGACGAGCGTCGAACGTGGTCAGCACGACACATCGAAGTCAATGCGGCCGTCGTCGCGCGGTCCTCTCGCGCGATCATGGCCGCGACGGTAGCGGTCGTCGATGCGTCGCTGGATCCCGTCGAGGCGCTCGCCGTGTGCCACGCGCTGCGCGCCCAGCGCGAGGACCTGCGGATCGGCATCCTCTTCTGCTGTCCGCACGCGGCGAGGCCTGAGAGCATGCGCCCGTTCCTCGCCGCGGGCATCGGCAGCTTCATCGATCTGCAGCTCTCCTCCGAGCAGATGCTCGCGGCGTTGCGCGGCATCGCGCGGGGCGAGGCCGTCGTGCGCCTGCAGCTCAGCGACGAGTCGAGCGCCATGCTGTTCAACGGCCACGGTGGCGGTGAGCGGCTCTCGGCCGACGATCTCGTCCTGCTGCGGCTCGTTGCGCTCGGGCTGACCGACAACGAGATCGGCCTGCAGATGTGCCTGAGCCGCCATACGATCAAGCACCGCATCGAGCGGCTGCGGCGCCGCCAGCACGCCCGCAATCGCGTCCAGCTCGCGGCCTTCGCGGCCCGGCTGGAGCGGTCGCACGGAGTTCCTCCGGCGTAGTTCACTTACGCCGCATGGACGACATCGGATCGCCAGTGGCCGACGAGGTCGCGGTAGAGCGCTGATTGCGCCAGCAGGTCCTCGTGGGCGCCGTGGAGCACCTGCGTCCCGTCCATCACGAGGATCCGCTCCGCGCGCAGCGCCGAGCTGATGCGGTGCGCGATGACGATGAACGTGCCCGGGCGGCGCGCGAACGCCTGCTCGACGACGGCCTCCGCGGTCGGGTCGAGGTGGCAGCTGGCCTCGTCGAGGATGATCAGCCAGGCCGGTGACACGTAGGCCCGCACGAGCGTGACGAGCTGGCGTTCGCCCGCCGACAGCGTCGCCGGATCGAGCTCCGCGTCGTAGCCGCCCACGCGCTCGACGATCGCCCGCATCCCGAGCAGGCGGACCGCGCGGTCGATCTCCGCCGCGGCTGACGCCCTCGTGCAGATAGGCGAGGTTCTCGTAGAGCGAGCCCGCGAACACGTACGCCTCCTGCGGGATCAGGACGCGGTGCTGCGCGAGCAGGGCCGGGTCGAGCCGGCGCAGCGGCACGCCCGCCGAGGAGCACTTCGCCCTCCTGCGGCTGCAGCACCCCGGCGATGATGTTGGCCAGCGTCGACTTGCCGACGCCGCTCGGCCCGACGACCGCGAGATGCTCGCCGTGCGGCACCGCCAGGTCGAGGTCGCAGATCACGGGCTCGGCGAACGAGCCGTAGGCGAACGTGACGCCGCTGAGGCGCACGCCGTGATGGCGCGGCGGCAGCCATGCCGGCGGCGCGGCCTCCGGATCGGCGTCGGCCGCCCGGTCATCCGACGTCTCGACGATCCGCCGCAGGGTCACCACGAGCCAGAGCCCGGGACCGCTGATCCCGTCGACGAACGTCTGCAGCGCGGGCTGCATCCCTCGCAGGACGTACGTCAGCGCGCCGAGGATCATGCCGGCGGTCGCCCCGCCGGCCACGAGCCAGGGTCCGGCGGCGAGGATCAGGATGACGGGCAGCAGCCCGCCGACCGCGACGGCCACGATCCGGACGGCCGTGAGGCGGGCAAGCGCGCGCGTCGCGAGAGCCTGGGCGTCGATGTGCTCGCCGACCATCGGCGCGGCTCGGTCCTCCGCTCCGCATGCCACGACGTCACGGATGTCGGCGGCCACCGCCGCCATGCGCTTCGGCCATGCGCTCCTCGGCCAGGATCGACTCGCGCTGGCGCGCTGCCATGCGGCGCAGGGCGAGCAGGAAGATCGCGAGGCCGACGACGAGCGGCGGCACGACGAGCACGAGCATCTCCGGCATGAGCGTGAACAGGCCGAACAGCGCCCCGCCCGTCACGACGAGGAAGTTCTGGCCGACGAGCAGGATCGCGGCGTACGCGTCCCTGCACGATCTCCACCTGCTGCGTCAGCCGGGCCACGCCGGCCGTGTCGCCGGCGGCGCCGGCCGCGGTCGAGTGGCGCAGCGCGCCGGTCACCGCCAGCGTCGCGAGCTCGTCGCGGAACGGCTCGACGATGCGCGCCAGCCGCAGGAACGTCTCGCGGGTCGCCCACGCGCCGAAGCAGGCGCTCAGGCCGAGCAGGCCGAGCAGGACGAAGCCGTGCCCCGTCCGCCCGGCGAGAAAGCCGTTGTCGATCGCCGCCGCGACGAGCCGGCCGGAGAGGTAGGCGGGCAGTGCCTGGACGATCGACCATGCCAGCAGCCGCCGCAGCTCCTCGCCGCGGCCGGACAGCGCCGACAGGAACAAGCGCCGCGCGGTCTGCTCCGGCGCCGTCATGCGCCTGCTCCGATCGGGGTCGGCATCGTCGGCGCTGGTGCCGGCGGCTCGTCGGGCTCGAACAGGACGCGGTACTCCGGGTCCTGCCACAGCTCGGTGTGCGGCGCCATCGCGCGCAGGCCGTCCGCCGTCGAGCCAGATGACGGCGTCCGCCCGCGCGGCCGTCGATGCGCGGTGCGCGACGATGATTCGTGTGCGATCGCCGAGCGCGCCGGTGAGCACGCGGCTGATGTGGTGCTCGGTGACCGTGTCGAGGCTCGCGGCGACGTCGTCGAGCACGACGACCCGCCCGGCGTGGGCGAACGTGCGCGCGAGGCCCATGCGCTGCGTCTCGCCGCCGGACATCGGCGCCTGCGCCAGCGGCGTGGCGTAGCCGTCGGGCAGCAGCCGGATGAAGCCGTCGGCACGCGCGGCGCGCGCCGCCTCCTGCACCTGCTCGGCCGGCGGCGTGTCGGCGCCGAAGGCGATCGCATCGCCGACGGTCTCCCCGAACAGCGCCGGCCGCGCGAACCCGTATCCGACCGCACGTCGCAGCTCGCGGCGATCGATCCTGCGCAGCGGCGTGCCGTCCAGCAGCACCTCGCCCTCGTCCGGATCCGCGAGACGGCCCACGAGCGCCGCGAGCAGCGACTTGCCGGAGCCGGAACGGCCGACGATCGCGACCAGCGCGCCGGCGCGGATGTCGAGATCCAGCCCCGTCCAGCACGGTCTTGCCGCCGGAGCGGACGGTGACCCCGCGCAGCTCCACGCGTCCGTCGCCGTCCGGCAACCGGCCGGAGCCGTACCGCATCGGCGTCTGCTCGAGGATCTCGACGACTCGCTGCGCCGCCGCGCGCGCGTTCGTGAGCTGCGCCATGAGCCCCGTCAGCGCGCCCAGCGAGGCGGCCACGAGCACGTACTGGGCGGCGGCGAGCATCTCGCCCGCGCTGATCTGCCCGCTGCGCGAGCAGGACGCCGGCCACCCCGATCACGGCGATCTCCACGATCATCACGAGCAGCGCATCCTGCGCCGTGAGCCGCATGTTCACGTGCCACAGGCTCATGCCATGCTGGCGCAGCTCCGGCAGCGGGGCGAGCGAGCGATCCACCTCGCGCTGGAACGTCCCGGCGGCGGCGATCGTCCGCGCACCGGAGATCGCTTCCACGAGACGCTCGGCGATCCTCCCCTGAACGGACAGGTAGCGCGTCGTGAGCGCCGATGCGTCGCGAGCGAACATGCGCACCACGAGGAACAGGACCGGCACGCCGATCAGGAACGTGGCGCAGAGCCACAGGTTGATGAGGGCGAGCGCCACGGTGCCGCCGACGCCCGTGACCACGCTCGCGCCCACGCCCACGAAGGCCGGCGCCACGCGGCCGGCCTCGGAGGCGTTGGCCACGAGTCGCGTCGCCATCTCGCCGGGACCCACCCCGGTGGCGCGGCGGGTCCCCAGCGCGAGCCCGTGATCGAGCACGGTCCGGCGCAGCCACGCCGTCGACCGTGCGACCGCGACGCCCGATGCGAGGACGTCGAGCGCGGAGCCCGCCACGAGCAGCACGACGAGCACCGCGGACCATGCCAGCCACTGCCCGGCCCCGCCATCCGAGACGACGCCGTCGACGGCGTGTCCGAGCACGGCCGGGAAGGCGAGCGAGACGCCGGCCGTCACGAACGACGCCAGCGCGACGACGACCACCCAAGGCGCCGCCCTGGCGCCCCGTCCGTACGAGCAGCCGGTCGGCGGCGCGATAGGCGCGGGGCGGCGCCGCTTCCTGCTTCTCCTGCCGCACCGGACCTCCCGAGAAAATTTACTCTGCGCTCACGCGCAGGTGTAGTCTCAAAGAACCCTGGGGAGTCGCTCCGATCCACGACCGGAGCGACTCTCCAGTCCCGTCCTCCGTGTACTAGTGGCAGAGAACCAGGCTGAGGTTGCTCCGCGTCTGGACGCGCAACCCAGCACCGTCGAGCGTGCTCCCTCCGCCGCCGCCGCCGCCGCCGCCGCCGCCATGGCCGCCGCCGCCTTCCATCTCCGTGGTGAGGCCCTGCAGATCGAGAACTGACATGTATTTCACCTCCCTTCGGTCATTAGGATGAGGTCAGGATCGGTTCGGGCCGATGTCCGCGCGGACGGGGCCGAGAAGGGAAGGTGGACGGGCTCCTCGTGCAGGGCCGCGCCCAGTGCGAACAGGACGCCGGCGGTGCCCGTGCCGAAGTCCATCGACAGCCGCAGGAGCTGGTCCCCCGGGAACGCCAGGTGGCCCCGGTAGCTCATGGCATGCCATTCCAGCCGGCGCACGTGGGTCGCCACGACGGGATCCGTGACCCCACCGCCGGGCGCGAGTCCGCGGCTGAGGTAGAGGATCATGCCGGCGCGGCCGGAGAAGAGGCCGGGCAGGACGTAGAAGCCGCCCATCGCCGCCGCGCGGATCTGTGGGGACGGCCTCGGCGAACTGCTCGTCATCCCGGCGCGCGAGGTAGTCGTCGAGCACGAACCCGATCCCCACGCTTCCGTCGGAGATGTACGGCAGCGTGCGCCCGCCCTCGTTGACGTGAAGCGGACCGTAATCCGTGACGATGCAGCGCCGCAGGTCCTGCCGGATCGCGGTTGCGGCCAGGTCGAGCAGCGCGCTGTCGGGCCGCTGCTCGTGCAGGCGCAGGAACAGAAGCGCCGGGCCGGACGAGCCTCGCAGCAGGCCGGCGTACGGCTCGTCGCCGCCGCTCACCTCGGCGACGCTGTCGACGTCGCCCAGCCGCTCGCCGACGAGGTCGGCGATCTCCCACACGTTCTCCCACAGGGCCGCGTCATCGTCGCGCTCGGCGAAGTGCGCGAGCGTCAGGCCGACGCCTGCCAGGCCGCCGCATCAGATCGAGGCCGAGCCGGTCGCGGTTGGTGCGAAGGGCGTCGACGCAGATCTCCAGCACCCGCTCGGCGTCATGGCGACGCTCGAGGCGATCGAGCGCGTAGGCGACGCCGAGCAGCCCGTCGTAGAACCCGATCGACGTTCCGCGCGGTGGGTTCGTGGCGTGTCGCACGAGCCATTGCTCATGCTCGGGCCGGCGGGGGGCACCGGTGGCGTGCAGGGCATGGAGCACGCCCGCCGCGCCGTAGGCGAGACCCAGGCCGCTGCCGGCGGTGGCGAACTGCCGCGGGTGCCCGGGGAACAGCCGGTCGTGACGGTCGGGGGTGGCGCTGGCGATGATGGCGGCTGCCATCGAGTCGCGGGCGTA
>CAVSHS010000022.1:0-123222 GCA_963727785.1 uncultured Solirubrobacteraceae bacterium | reverse complement strand
ACTCGAAGTCAATGCGGCCGTCGTAGCGCGCTCCTCTCGGGCGATCATGGCGGCGACGGTAGCCGTCGTCGACGCGTCGATGGATCCCGTCGAGGCGCTCGCCGTCTGCCTCGCGCTGCGGGCCCAGCGCGAGGACCTGCGAATCGGCATCCTCTTCTGCTGTCCGCACGCGGCGACGCCGGAGAGCATGCGCCCGTTCCTCGCCTCGGGCATCGGCAGCTTCATCGATCTGCAGCTCTCCTCCGAGCAGATGCTCGCGGCGCTGCGCGGGATCGCGCGGGGCGAGGCCGTCGTGCGACTGCAGCTCAGCGAGGACTCGAGCGCCATGCTCTTCAACGGCCACGGCGGCGGTGAGCGGCTCTCGGCCGACGATCTCGTCCTGCTGCGGCTCGTTGCGCTCGGGCTCACCGACAACGAGATCGGCCTGCAGATGTGCCTGAGCCGCCATACGATCAAGCACCGCATCGAGCGGCTGCGGCGCCGTCAGCACGCCCGCAATCGCGTCCAGCTCGCCGCCTTCGCGGCCCGGCTGGAGCGCTCGCACGGGGGTTTTCCGGCGTAGAATCCGGTGGGCATGGTCCGTCCTAGGCCGCGTGCACGACATCGGGCGCGTCGAGGACATCGGTCGCGTGGACCACGTCCGATCGCCAGTGGCCGACGAGGTCGCGGTAGAGCGCTGATTGCGCCAGCAGGTCCTCGTGTGCGCCGTGGAGCACCTGCGTCCCGTCCATCACGAGGATCCGCTCCGCGCGCAGCGCCGAGCTGATGCGGTGCGCGATGACGATGAACGTGCCCGGGCGGCGCGCGAACGCCTGCTCGACGACGGCCTCCGCTGTGGGGTCGAGGTGACAGCTGGCCTCGTCGAGGATGATCAGCCAGGCGGGTGAGACGTAGGCCCGGACGAGCGTGACGAGCTGGCGTTCGCCCGCCGACAGCGTCGCCGGATCGAGCTCCGCGTCGTAGCCGCCCACGCGCTCGACGATCGCGCGCATCCCGAGCAGGCGGACCGCGCGGTCGATCTCCTCCCGGCTGACACCCTCGTGCAGGTAGGCGAGGTTCTCGTAGAGCGAGCCCGCGAACACGTATGCCTCCTGCGGGATCAGGACGCGGTGCTGCGCGAGCAGGGCCGGGTCCAGGCGGCGCAGCGGCACGCCGCCGAGAAGCACTTCGCCTTCCTGCGGTTGCAGCATCCCGGCGACGATGTTGGCGAGCGTCGACTTGCCGACGCCGCTCGGGCCGACGACCGCGAGATGCTCGCCGTGCGGCACCGCCAGGTCGAGGTCGCAGATCACGGGCTCGGCGAACGAGCCGTAGGCGAACGTGACGCCGCTCAGGCGGACGCCGTGATGGCGTGGGGGCAGCCATGCCGGCGGCGCGTCCTGCGGATCGGCGCCGGCCGCCCCGTCATCCGACGTCTCGACGATCCGTCGCAGGGTCACCACGAGCCAGAGCCCGGGGCCGCTGATGCCGTCGACGAACGTCTGCAGCGCGGGCTGCATCCCGCGCAGGACGTACGTCAGCGCGCCGAGGATCATGCCTGCGGTCGCACCGCCGGCCACGAGCCAGGGTCCGGCGGCGAGGATCAGGATGACGGGCAGCAGTCCGCCGACCGCGACGGCCACGATCCTGACGGCCGTGAGGCGCGCGAGCGCACGCGTGGCGAGAGCCTGGGCGTCGATGTGCTCGCCGACCATCGGCGCGGCTCGATCCTCCGCTCCACATGCCACGACGTCACGGATGTCGGCGGCGACCGCGGCCATGCGCTCGGCCATGCGCTCCTCGGCGAGGATCGACTCGCGCTGACGCGCGGCCATGCGGCGTATTGCGAGCAGGAAGATCGCCAGGCCGACGACCAGCGGCGGCACGACGAGCGCCAGCATCTCCGGCATGAGCGTGAGCAGGCCGAACAGCGCTCCGGCCGTGACGACGAGGAAGTTCTGCCCCACGAGCAGGATCGCGGCGTACGCGTCGCGCACGATCTCCACCTGCTGCGTCAGCCGGGCCACGCCTGCCGTGTCGCCGGCTGCGCCGGCCGCGGTCGAGTGGCGCAGCGCGCCGGTCACCGCCAGCGTCGCGAGCTCGTCACGGAACGGCTCGACGATGCGCGCCAGGCGCAGGAACGTCTCGCGGGTTGCCCACGCGCCGAAGCAGGCGCTCAGGCCGAGCAGGCCGAGCAGGACGAATCCGTGCCCGGTCCGCCCTGCGAGAAAGCCGTTGTCGATCGCGGCCGCCACGAGCCGGCCTGACAGGTAGGCGGGGAGCGCTTGCACGATCGACCACGCCAGCAGCCGTCGCAGCTCCTCGCCGCGGCCGGACAGCGCTGACAGAAACAAGCGCCGCGCGGTGTGCTCGGGCGCCGTCATGAGCCTGCTCCGATCGGGGTCGGCCTGCGGACAGTGGACGTCGGCGGCTCGTCGGGCTCGAACAGGAGGCGGTAATCCGGGTCCTGCCACAGCTCGCCGTGCGGCGCCATCGCCCGTAGGCGTCCGCCGTCGAGCCAGATCACGGCATCGGCGCGCGCCGCCGTCGAGGCGCGGTGCGCAACGATGATCCGCGTGCGATCGCCGAGCGCTCCGGTGAGCACGCGGCTGATGTGGTGCTCGGTGACCGTGTCGAGGCTCGCGGCGACGTCGTCGAGGACGACGACCCGTCCGGCGTGGGCGAACGTCCGCGCGAGGCCCATGCGCTGTTTCTCGCCACCGGACATCGGCGCCTGCACAAGCGGCGTGTCGTAGGCCTCGGGCAGCAGCCGGATGAAGCTGTCGGCGCGCGCGGCCTGCGCCGCCTCCTGCACCTGCTTGGGCTGCGGCGTGTCGGCGCCGAAGGCGATCGCGTCGCCGACGGTCTCGCCGAACAGTGCCGGCCGGGCAAACCCGTATCCGACGGCCCGTCGCAGCTCGAGGCGATCGATCCTGCGCAGCGGCGTGCCGTCCAGCAGCACCTCGCCCTTGTCCGGGTCCGCCAGGCGGCCGACGAGCGCCGCGAGCAGCGACTTGCCCGAACCGGACCGGCCCACGATCGCGACCAGCGCGCCGGCGGGGATGTCGAGATCCAGCCCGTCCAGCACGGTCTTGCCGCCGGAACGGACGGTGACCCCGCGCAACTCGATCCGTCCCTCGCCGTCCGGCAGCCTGCCGGAGCCGTACCGCATCGGCGTCTGCTCGAGGATCTCGACGAGTCGCTGGGCGGCGGCACGTGCACGCGTGAGCTGCGCCATGAGGCCCGTCACGGCGCCGAGCGAGGCGGCCACGAGCACGTACTGTGCGGCGGCGAGCATCTCACCGGCGCTGATCTGCCCGCCCGCGAGCAGCACGCCGGCGACACCGATCACGGCGATCTCCACCATCATCACGAGCAGTGCATCCTGCGCGGTGATCCGCATGTTCACGTGCCAGAGGCCCATGCCATGCCGGCGCAGTTCCGGCAGCGGGGCCAGCGATCGATCCACCTCGCGCTGGAAGGTCCCGGCGGCGGCAATCGTGCGGGCACCAGAAATCGCCCCGACGAGGCGTTCGGCGATCCTCCCCTGGACCGACAGGTAGTGCGTCGTGAGCGCCGAGGCGTCGCGAGCGAACATGCGCACGACGAGGAACAGCACCGGCACACCGATCAGGAACGTGGCGCAGAGCCACACATTGATGAGCGCGAGCGCCACGGTGCCGCCAACGCCGGTGATCAGGGATGCGCCCGCGCCCACGAAGGCCGGCGCCACCCGGCCCGCTTCGGAGACGTTGGCCACGAGGCGCGTCGCCATCTCGCCTGGACCCAACCGGGTAGTGCGGTGCGTCCCTAGGGCGAGCCCGTGGCGAAGCACGGTGTGACGCAACCACGCGGTCGACCGCGCGACAGCCGCACCGGAGGCGAGGACGTCGAGCGCGGAACCGGCCACGAGCAGCACGACGAGGACCGCAGACCATGCCAGCCACTGTCCGGCCCCGCCGTCCGCAACGATGCCGTCGACTGCGCGTCCGAGCACGGCTGGAAAGGCAAGCGAGACGCCGGCCGTCACGAATGACGCCAGCGCCACGACGATCACCCAAGGGCCACCCTGACGCCCCGTGCGCACGAGCAGCCGGTCGGCCACACGATAGGCGCGGGGCGGCGTCGCTTTCTTCTGCTCCTGCCGCACCGTACCTCCTAAGAAATTTACTTTGCGCTCACGCGCAGGTGTAGCCTGCAAAGAACCCTGGGGAGTCGCTCCGATCGATGACCGGAGCGACTCTCCAGTCCCATCCCCACTGCTAGAAGTGGCAGATCAGCGCGCTGAGATTGCTCGGCGTCTTGGACTCGCACACGGTGATCGTAAGAGTGCTGCCGCCGCCTCCGCCGCCTCCGCCGCCGTGGCCCTCGTGCTCGGTCGTGAGACCCTGCAGATCGAGAACTGACATGTGTTTTCACCTCCCTTCGGTCATCAGAATGAGGTCCAGGAATGAGGTCCCGGAATGACTCTTCAGTCCTATCCCACTGCCTAGTAGTGGCAGATCAGCGCGCTGAGATTGCTCGGCGTCTTGGACTCGCACACGGTGATCGTGAGAGTGCTGCCGCCGCCTCCGCCGCCTCCGCCGCCGTGGCCCTCGTGCTCGGTCGTGAGACCCTGCAGATCGAGAACTGACATGTGTTTTCACCTCCCTTCGGTCATCAGAATGAGGTCAGGGTTGGCTCGGGCTGACGTCCCCATGGACTGAGCCGAGGAAAGGAAGATGGACGGGAGCGTCGCTCAGCGCGGCGCCGAGTGCGAGCAGGACCCCGGCGGTGCCAGTGGCGAGATCCATCGACAGCCGCAGGAGCTGGTCGCCCGGGAATGCCAGGTGGCCGCGGTAGCTCACCGCATGCCAGTTCAGCCGGCGCACGTGGGCCGCGATCACTGGGTCCTCACCGCCGGCGGAGGGTGCGAGCCCGCGGCTGAGGTAGAGGATCATGCCGGCACGGCCGAGAAACAGCCCCGACCCGCCGTAGAAGCCGCTCGTCGCCGCTCTGCGAATCAGTGGGGCGGCCTCCTGGAACTGCTCGTCCTCTCGCTGCGCGAGGTAGTCGTCGACGACGAAGCCGATCCCGACGCTTCCGTCGGCGATGTACGGCAGCGTGCGCCAGCCCTCGTCGACGTGGAGAGCCCCGTAGCTATCCGGGACGGAGCGGCGCAGATCCTGACGGATGGCGGTTGCGGCCAGGTCGAGCAGTCGACTGTCCGGGCAGTGCTCGTGCAAGCGCAGGAACAGGAGTGCCAGCCCGGACGAGCCCTTGCAGCAGGCCAGCGTAGGGCTGGTCTCCGCCGCTGATCTGGCCGACGCTGTTGGCGTCGCCCAGCCGCTCGGCGACGAGATCCGCGATCTCCCACACGGTTCCCCAAAGCGCGGCGTCGTCGTTGCGCGCCGCGAAATGCGCGAGGGCGAGGCCGATGCCGGCTAGACCGCCCCTGAGGTCGAGGCCGAGATGGTCACGCTGCTCGCGCATTGCAGCGAGGCAGATGTCCAGCACCTTCTGGGCGTCATCGCGACGATCGAGGCAGTCGAGCACATAGGCGACGCCGAACAGCCCGTCGTACAGACCGAGCGGCGTCCCGTGCGGTGGGTTCGTCGCGCGCTCGACCAGCCATTGCTCATGCTGCAGGCTGGCGGGCGGCGCCAGTCGCCTGAAGGGCGTAGAGCACCCCGGCTGCGCCGTAGGCGAGCCCCAGGCCGCTGCCTGCGGTGGCGAACTGCAACGGGTGCCCGGGGAACAACCGATCATCGCGTCGGGCGTCGCGCTGGCGCAGATGGCGGCTGCCATCGAATCGCGGAGATGGGGCCACGCTCGCGGATTCGATTCCAGTTGCGGGGGTCGGCCGTGCGTGGCACCGGCTCCGCCCCGTGCGGCTTCGATGACGTTCACCGCGACGGCGAGGAACTCGTGCGGGACGCTGAACGCCTCCGCGATCAACGGCGCGAGCTGCCGCGCCTTGCCAGGATCGAGCGGGAACAGTGCCGTCAGCTGGGGGAGGAACATAAACAGCCGCAGACATGCCAGGGCGTAGCGGTCGACCGCGACCCCGGTCTGTGTCACGGGTGGCATGAACGCGGTGTTGGCGAGCGTCTGGTGGCGTTCCTCGCTGGCCAGCGTCGCCACCTCGAGATCGATGAGCACGATCGAACCGTCGTCGCGGACGAGCATGTTGGCTGGCGAGAGATCGCCGAAGACGACGTCGCGATCATGCAACTGGGCGACTGCGGCCTCCACCCGCGCGCACATGTCCAGTGCCCAGGACGCGTAGTTGGCGACCGCCGTCTCGTCGGCCTCGCCGAGCACGCCGAACGGATATCGCTTGACGATCTGCGACATGAGCGTCGGGCCCTCGACGAAGTCCTCGACGAGGAAGTGGTGGTCACCGAGCGTGAAGTAATCGCGCAGAGCCGGTACGACGTTGAGCCCTGCCAGGCGGTGGAGCATGTCGCGCTCGTGACCGAGCCTGGCCACCGCGTCCGCGCCGTCGGAGGCAAGGCCCGCGTGCGGGCGCGCCTCCTTGAGCACGACTTCCTCGCCAGTCGCCAGGTGTGTGCCGGCGTAGACGCCGCCCCCGTTGGAGAAATGCAGCGCGCGGTCGATGCGGTATGGCAGCCCCTCGACCGTCGTGCTGTTGCGCGCCTCGAGGTGGGGGGCAAGGCAATCCGGCAGCGCCACCCAGTCGGGGATCGCGAACGTCGTGCCGCGCCGGTCGGGGATCAGCTTCCCGGTCGCCGTCTCTCGAGCGCGAGCTGGGCTCGCCGCCTGTCGCCGATGCAGTAGCGCTCGACGAACCCGCCGTAGCGGACGTACAGTGGGCCCGCGCCCCAGCGCAAGTCGCTCAGGATGTAGGGGCCTGCCTGGCCCTCGAGCGCCTCGCCGAGTTCGCGTGAGCACGATCTCGAGCTGCGTTTCGTCGGCCGGATAGATCGTGACGAACTTGCCGCTGGCTCCCCGCGGCGAGTACTTGATGTTGCGCAGGAAGAAGAGCTCCCTGCTGCGGATGAACTTGAACGGGATGCGCTTGGAGATGCAGTACTCCCACACCGTGGCGAGGATTGTCTCGGCACTGTCCTTGCAGGCCGATGCATGGATCTTCCAGCCCTGCGCCGGCAACACGGGATCCATGTGGCACATACATCAGCCAGTCGCCGGACGGCGCCCGCACCCATCCCTCGGGGACGGGACCCTGGGCGAGTTCGAAGTCATGCTCCTCGGTCGCCTTCAGGATGAACGAGTCGTAGAACACCGGATCCGTCAGGCAGTACATCTCGTATGCGTCGTCCGGCACTGACTCCCCCACCTTTCCGTTCTCTCAAGACATCCTTGCTGGGGAAGTTGATACCCGACCGGATCCTGGTCCTACGCGTCCGCCCCGGCCTGGATCTGCGTCCGATTTACCGTTTCTCTGAGGTTTATCCTGGCTGTCCGATCCGGTCATCCGGGCCACGCGGTCGGCCGAGATCGGCCACGCATCGATCGGCCCCAACCAGGCCCCGGATGGGAACGTCTGTTCCCCCGCCTACAATGAATCGGTGGCCAAGCACGATCGTCTCGTCGTCTCCGGCGCGCGGGAGCACAACCTCAAGGACATCAGCCTCGAGCTGCCGCGTGACGCGCTCGTGGTCATCACCGGCCTGTCCGGCTCGGGCAAGTCGTCGCTCGCGTTCGACACGATCTACGCCGAGGGGCAGCGCCGCTACGTCGAGTCGCTGAGCGCCTACGCGCGCCAGTTCCTCGGCCAGATGGACAAGCCGGACGTGGACTCGATCGAGGGTCTGTCGCCCGCGATCTCGATCGACCAGAAGACGACGTCGCGCAACCCGCGCTCGACGGTCGGCACCGTCACGGAGATCTACGACTACCTGCGCCTGCTGTGGGCCCGAGTCGGCAAGCCGCACTGCCATGTCTGCGGGGCGCCGATCGAGGGCCAGTCGGTGGAGCAGATCGTCGACCAGGTCATGGAGCTCGCGGAGGGCACGCGCTTCATGGTCATGGCGCCGATCGTGCGCGGGCGCAAGGGCGAGTACGGCAAGCAGTTCGACGAGCTGCGGACCGACGGCTACACGCGCGTGAAGGTCGATGGCGAGCTGCGGCTGCTCGAGGATCCGATCGAGCTCGACAAGAAGTTCAAGCACGACATCTCGGTCGTCGTCGACCGGCTGGTCATGCGCCATGACGTGCGCAAGCGGCTCGCGGACTCGATCGAGACGGCGGTCGCGCTGGCGGACGGGATCGTCGAGGTCCAGCTGACGCCGCGCGACGGCGACGGCGAGCTGCTGACCTTCAGCGAGTCGCTTCGCCTGCCTGAAATGCGGCACCTCGATGCCCGAGCTCGAGCCGCGGATGTTCTCCTTCAACTCACCGCACGGCGCGTGCGAGCGCTGCACCGGCCTGGGCTCGCAGCGCGAGATCGACCCCGAGCTGATCGTGCCCGACCCGGCGCTGTCGATCGGCGAGGGCGCGCTCGCGCCGTGGGCCAACAGCTCGTCGAACTACTACGAGCAGATCACCGAGGCGATCGCCGAGCGCTACGGCGTCGACCTCGAGGCGCCGTGGAGCGAGCTGTCCGACGAGAACCGCGATCTCTTCCTCTACGGCACGAACGGCGAGCCCGTGCAGGTCACGTACCGCAACCGCTACGGCCGCCGGCGCTCCTACCAGACGCGCTTCGAGGGGATCATCCCCAACCTCGAGCGCCGCTATCGCGAGACGGACTCGGAGTTCTCGCGCGAGAAGATCGAGGAGTACATGAGCGTGCGCCCGTGCCCGGCGTGCGGCGGCGCGCGGTTGCGGCCCGAGTCGCGATCGGTGCTCGTCGCCGGGATGGCGATCCACGAGTACACGAGGATGAGCGTGCATGCCGCGCTGCGCTGGCTCGCCGAGGTGGAGCTGACCGAGACCGAGCGCCACATCGCCCGCCTGATCCTGCGCGAGATCGAGGAGCGGCTGCACTTCCTGGAGAACGTCGGCATCGGCTACCTGTCGATGGACCGCGCCGCCGCGACGCTGAGCGGCGGCGAGGCGCAGCGGATCCGGCTCGCGACGCAGATCGGCTCCTCGCTCGTCGGCGTGCTCTACATCCTCGACGAGCCGTCGATCGGGCTGCACCAGCGCGACAACGAGAAGCTGATCCGGACGCTCGAGCGGCTGCGCGATCTCGGCAACACGGTCATCGTCGTCGAGCACGACGAGCAGACGATGCGCGCCGCCGATCACCTCGTCGACCTCGGGCCGGGCGCGGGCGAGCACGGCGGCGAGATCGTCGCGCAGGGCACGGCCGCCGACGTCGAGCGCGTCCCCGAGTCGCTGACGGGGCAGTTCCTCGCCCGCACGCGGATCATCGAGATCCCGCCGAAGCGGCGCACGCCGTCGGGGTACGTCGAGATCCGCGGCGCCGCGGAGCACAACCTCAAGGGGATCGACGTGAAGGTCCCGCTCGGCGTGCTGACGACCGTCACCGGCGTGAGCGGCTCGGGCAAGTCGACGCTCGTCAACGAGGTGCTCTTCAAGGCGGTCGGCAACCGCCTGCACCGCGCGCGCGTGCGGCCGGGGCGCCACACCGCGATCCTCGGGCTCGGCCAGCTCGACAAGATCATCCAGGTCGACCAGTCGCCGATCGGCCGCACGCCGCGCTCCAACCCGGCGACGTACACGGGCCTGTTCGACGTCATCCGCGACCTCTTCTCCAAGACGCAGGAGGCGCGGACGCGCGGATACAAGCCCGGCCGCTTCTCGTTCAACGTCAAGGGCGGGCGCTGCGAGGTCTGCCGCGGCGACGGCCAGATCAAGATCGAGATGCACTTCCTGCCCGACGTCTACGTGCCCTGTGAGCAGTGCCACGGCAAGCGCTACAACCGCGAGACGCTCGACGTGCGCTTCAAGGGCAAGACGATCGCCGACGTGCTCGACATGCCCGTCGAGGAGGCGCTCGAGTTCTTCCAGCACATCCCGAAGATCCGCCGCCGGCTGGAGACGCTGTCCGCCGTCGGCCTCGGCTACATCCGTCTCGGCCAGCCGGCGACGACGCTGTCGGGCGGCGAGGCGCAGCGCATCAAGCTCGCGAGCGAGCTGTCGAAGGTCGCGACCGGCCGCACGCTGTACATCCTCGACGAGCCGACGACCGGCCTGCACTTCGCCGACGTCGAGCGGCTGCTCGAGGTGCTGCATCGGCTCGTCGACCAGGGCAACAGCGTCGTCGTCATCGAGCACAACCTCGACGTCATCAAGACCGCCGACCGGATCATCGACATGGGTCCAGAAGGTGGGGAGGAGGGCGGCCAGGTCATCGCCTCCGGCACGCCCGAGGAGGTCGCCGGCACGCCGGGCTCCTACACGGGCGCGTTCCTTCTCGAGGCTGGCGTCGAACCCGCGGCGCCGAAGGCGAAGCGCGGGCGCAAGCGCAAGGTGACGGCCGCGGCGTAACGCTCAGCCCGCGCCGTGGTCCGCATGATGCGCATGCACCACCGCGTGACCCTTGCCGCGCGCCAGCAGCCAGCGGTTGGCCGGATACGCCGCCATCCCGGCGATCACGAGCGAGGCCGCGAGCGACGCCCAGAAGCCGATATCGCTGAGCGTCGCGTCCAGCGCGCCGGGGATCGCGACGATGATCGCGTTGTCGACGATCTCCATGATCGTGATCGAGATCGTGTCCGACGCCAGCGCGAGCGGCACGACCGCCGCGAGCGCCAGGCCCGAGCGCAGCAGCGGCAGGCTCGTCAGCGAGTAGCCGAAGAAGAACGCGAGCACGATCGACAGCACGATCGTCGCGAGGTTTGACAGCTCGAGCGCGGTGCCTATGACCATGCCGAGCACCTCGCCGATGGCGCAGCCCGTCAGGCAGTGGATGGTGGCGCTCAGCGCGAGCGCGTTGAGCGACTGGCCGGCGGCGTGATCTGCGTGGGCGTGGCTGCTCATGGACGCAGCATACTATACCCCTAGGGGGTATGACACGCGTAGCCTCCAACCGAGATGGACGACCTCGCCGCGCCAGGCCAGGCTCTGGCTTCAGAAGTGGCGCTGGTACGAGCGCAACACGCTGCCGTGGAACCGCGCCCGCATCCACTGGCAGCTCATGCGCCGCGACGCCTTCGCCCGCTGGCCGCTGCACGGCAACGTGCTCGAGGCCTTCGAGGACGGCCGCCTGGAGGTCGGCGCGAACACGCTGTTCGAGCCGGACGTGTGGATCACCGTCGGCGACGAGGCGACAGGTCCGCATCGGCGAGGGGACGTTCCTGAACATCGCCGTCATGGTCGCGGCGACGGCAGCTCGTCGAGATCGGCTCGCACTGCATGCTCGCCAACGGCTGCTTCGTGACCGACGCCAACCACCGCTTCGACGATCCCGACAGGCCGGTCCCCTGGCAGGGCTTCGACTCCAAGGGCCCGACGCGGATCGGCGACAACGTCTGGATGGGCGCCAACGTCGTCGTGACGAGCGGCGTGACGATCGGCGAGCGCTGCGTGATCGGCGCCAACAGCGTCGTGACGCAGGACATCCCGCCGTTCTCGATCGCCGCCGGCGTCCCGGCGAAGGTGCTGCGCGCCGTCACGTACGGCGCGCAGCAGCCCGGCTGATCAGCCGCCGAAGCGCTGGCTGAGCGCGAGCACGTTGTCGACGTAGCGCTTCGTGTCGTCGAACATCCCGCGCGAGCGGACCGACGACAGGCCCTGGTAGTAGCCCGCCGCCGCCAGCCGCGGATCGCCGCCCGTCGAGCGCATGAGCTGGGCGAGGTACAGCGAGCCGGCGCTGACGTTGTCGGCGGCCGACTGCGGGTCGAGCGGGACGGCCGCGAGGTTGCGGTTGACCCAGTCCCACGTGCCGGGCATGACCTGCATGATCCCGCGCGCGTTGGCGGAGGACACCATCGCGTTGTTGAAGCCGCTCTCCTGCCAGGCGATCGCCGCCGCGAGCGAGGCCGGCGCGCCGTGCTGGGCGGCCAGCGCCTTGATCTGCTCGGCGCTCAGCCGCGACGACGTCGCCGCCGGGGCGGCGGCGGGCACGATGCGCGTGCGCGGGCGCCGGGGCAGCCGCGTGCGCCGGGGCCGGCGCGCCGCTCGGCAGCTTGATGACCGTCCCGATCAGCAGCGGCTTGGCCGGGTCGAGGCCGTTCATGTAGGCCATCTGGGCCATCGGCACGCCGGTCTGCGCGGCAAGCGCGCTGAGCGAGTCGCCGGCGCGCACGACGTAGGCGCCCAGCGGCTGCGGGGCACCGGACGGGGTGACGGGGGCGACCTGGACGACTCCGGCGCGGGCAAGCGCCTCCTGGCCCTCGGCGATCGACGGGACCTTGATCGCGGTGCCGAGCACGACGTTGGAGTTCTCGGTCAGCCCGTTGTAGGCGGCGACCGTCCGGGTCGTCATGTTGGCCTGTGCAGCGATCGACCACAGGGTGTCGCCGGGGACGACGGTATGCAGGACGTGGGCGTTCGCGGCGGGCGCTGCTAGCAGTGCGACGGCTGCCGCCAAGATGCTGATTGGCAGGGGGCGCATGGGCTTCCTCTCCTTCGGTTGAGCCCACATTGCCTGCAAAGCGCGCGCGTTTCACCCCGACGCGCAGGGTTACGTCGTCCTGCAACCACCCCTGCAGCGCCGCCGGCGCCGCATATCGGGCGAAAGACGCTCAGCCCTTGGACGTCATGACGACGATCCCGAAGACGACGGCCGCCGTGAACAGGGCGGCGCCGATCGCGGCGACGCCGAGGTGCAGGGTCGCCAGGCCGGTCGCGCCCGTCGCGGCGCGCATCGGCCGCGCGCGTCGAGCCCCAGATGACGAGCCCCCATGCGACGGTCACCGTCAGCGCGGCCAGCGGTGCCGCCCACACGAGCTCGAGCAGCGCGGCTGTGTCGGTCGCGATCATGCGTCCGCCGGCGCCGTCGTCATCGCCGGGCCACGCCGCACGCGCTTGCCGAACATCGCCACCATGAGCATCAGCAGGCAGGCCGAGATGAGCAGCGGCCCGAGCGCGCCCGTGCCGAAGATCCGGCTCAGCCCGTAGGTCAGCGCGCCGACGAACGCCGCGGCGGGAAGCGTCAGCGCCCAGGCGACGGCGATGTTGCCGGCCAGCCCCCAGCGGACGGCGGACAGCCGCTTCGCCGCCCCCGCGCCGAGCACGGCGCCGGTGATCGAGTGCGTCGTCGACAGGGGAAAGCCGAGGTGCGACGCGGTCAGCAGCACCGCCGCGCCGCCGCCCTGCGCGACGAAGCCCTGGGCCGGGTCCATCTTGTAGATCCGGCTGCCCATCGTGCGGATGATCCGCCAACCGCCCGTGTAGGTGCCCAGCGCGATCGCCGACGCCGCGGACACGATGACCCACGTCGGCGGATCCGGGCTCGGTCCCTGCAGCGATCCGTGGGTGACCAGCGCCAGCGTGATGATGCCCATCGTCTTCTGCGCGTCGTTCGTGCCATGCGAGAGCGACAGCAGGCTCGCGCTTGCGATCTGGCCGAGGCGGTAGCCGCGGTTGACGGGCCCCGGCCGCAGCCGGCCGACCATCCGGTAGGTGATCAGGATGCACAGGCCGGCCGCCAGGAAGGCGACCACCGGCGCGACGAGCGCCGGCACGATGACCTTCTCCAGCAGGCCCGCGCCGCGGATCGCGTCGGTGCCGCTGGACGCAAACGCCGCGCCGACGACGCCGCCGATGAGCGCGTGCGACGAGCTCGACGGCAACCCGAAGTACCACGTCACGAGGTTCCAGACGATCGCGCCGATCAGCCCGGCGAAGATCACCGTCGTCGTGACGAGCTCGGCGTCGACGATCCCGCTCGCGACGGTCGCGGCGACCTTGATCGAGATGAAGGCGCCGACGAAGTTCAGGATCGCCGACAGCCCGACGGCGGTCTTCGGTGCCAGCGCGCGCGTGGAGATCGAGGTCGCGACCGCGTTGGCGGTGTCGTGGAAGCCGTTCGTGAAGTCGAACGCGAGCGCGGTCGCGACGACGATCACGAGGATGATGTCGCTATCCACGATCGAGGCCGCTGGAGGTCAGGAGTTCTTCGTGACGATGTTCGCGATCACGTTCGCGATGCTTTCCGTAGCGTCGATCGCCTCCTCGAGACGCTCGAAGATGTCCTTCCAGCGGATCACGACCATCGGGTCGATCCCCGTGTCAAAGAGCGACGCCACTGCCTCGCGGGTCACCCGGTCGCCGTCGGTCTCCAGCCGGTGGATCTCACCCGTGTAGTGCGAGACGTCCTTGAAGCCGCGGATCCGCGGGACTGCCTCGGCGACCTTGCGGCAGGCGTCGAGGAGGATCTGCGCCAGGCGCTGGGCCTGCTCCATCGGCGCCTCGATCTTGTAGAGGCCGAGGTAGTCGGCGACCTCCTCGGTGAGGTCGACGATGTCGTCCAGCCCCGAGGCCAGCGCGAGGATGTCCTCGCGGTCGATCGGCGTCACGAAGGTCGAGTTGAGGCGCTGGATCATGTCGTACGTGATCCGGTCGCCCTCCTGCTCGCACAGCAGGATCGCCCGCGCCAGGTCGTTCTGCTCGGGATATGCGCGCAGCATCTCCTCGAGCAGCTCGGCCGCCCGCAGGACGTTTGTGGCTGCCTCCTCGAAGAGGTCGAAGAAGACGCGGTCCTTCGGCGCGAAGACCTGCGAGAGCCGGGCCATCCACCAGACTCTATGTCAGGCGGTCACGAAAGGAAGAGCGCTACGTCAGGCGGTCACGAAATGACGCGAATTCCTCGTGATCGATGGCGTAGCCGTGCTCGGGCGCCGGGTAGCGATGGGTGCGCACGTCGTCCGCGAATGCGGCGACGCCGGCGGCCATCTCGTCCTGCAGGTTGGCGTAGCGCTTGACGAACCGCGCGCCCAGCCCCTCGCGGATGCCGAGCAGGTCGTGGAAGACGAGCACCTGGCCATCGGTCGCGGGCCCCGCGCCGATCCCGATCACCGGGACCTCGATGCGCTTCATGAGCAGCTCGGCGACGTCGGAGGGGATCGCCTCGAAGACGATGGAGAAGCAGCCGGCATCCTGCAGCGCGAGCGCATCGGCTGCGACGCGGGCCGCCGCGTCGGCGGTGCGGCCCTGGGCGCGGTAGCCGCCGAGCGCCGTCGCGGTCTGCGGCGTCAGCCCGACGTGGCCCATGACGGGGATCCCGGCGCCGACGATCGCGCGCGCTCGGGCGCAGGACGCGGCACCGCCGCCCTCGAGCTTGATCGCATCGCAGCCGGCCTCCTTGACGAAGCGCAGCGCGTTGGTGATCGCCTGCTCGTCGGAGACCTCGTAGGAGCCGAACGGCATGTCGCCGACGAGCAGCGGCGTTCGCAGCCCGCGCCGCACGGCGCGCGCGAGGACGAGCAGCTCGTCGAGCTCGACGGCCACCGTCGAGGGATAGCCGAGCACGGTCATCGCGCCCGAGTCGCCGACGAGCACGATGTCCACGCCGCCCGCCTCGGCGGCGCGCGCGCTCGGGAAGTCGTAGGCGGTGACCATGACGATCGGGTGGCCGAGGCGCTTCATCTCCGTCAGCTGCGGCAGCGTGACCGGCAGGCGGTCGATCGTGGCGTTCGCCGAGATCTGGCTGGGGTGGGTGGACATCAGGCGTGCTCCCTTCCGGAGGTCAGCAGGGTCGCGACCTCGCGGTCGACGTCGAGCACGGCGTTCGTGCCCGCCTCGACGTGGACGACGCGGGGCTCGTACTGCGACAGCTCGGCGCCGTCGTACTGCGCGTAGGAGATGACGATGATCGTGTCGCCGCGGTGCACGAGCCGCGCGGCGGCGCCGTTGACCTGCATCGTCCCCGAGCCGCGCTCGCCGGCGATCGTGTACGTCTCGAAGCGGGCGCCGTTGTCGACGTCGACGACGTGCACCTGCTCGTGCTCGAGGATGTCGGCGGCCTCGAGCAGGTCGGGGTCGATCGTGATCGACCCGACGTAGTGCAGGTCGCAGTCGGTGACCGTCGCGCGGTGGATCTTTGATTTGAGCATCGTTCGCTGCATGAGGATCTAGGCGCTCCCGTTGAGGATGTCGTTGTCGATCAGGCGCACATCGCCCACGCGCGCGGCGACCGCGACGAGCACCTGCTCGTCGCCGACGCTCGCGACCGGGGCGAAGGTGTCAGGGGTGACGAGCTCGAGGTACTCGGGCTCGACGCCGAGCTCGGCCATCGCGGCACGGCCGATCGCGGCGAGCACGATCGCGTCGCGCTCGCCGGCGGCGTGGCAGGCGCGGACGGCCTGCAGGCCGCGGCGCAGCGCGAGCGCGCGGGCGCGCTCGTCGCCGCGCAGGCGCGCGTTGCGGCTCGAGAGCGCGAGGCCGTCGGCGTCGCGGACCGTGGCGCCGACCTCGATCCGCACGGGGATGTCGAGGTCGCGCACGAGCCGCCGGATGACCGCGACCTGCTGGGCGTCCTTCTGGCCGAAGAAGGCGACGTCGGGCTGCGCCATGTTGAGGAGCTTCGCGACGACCGTCGCGACGCCCGCGAAATGCGCGCCGCCGCGGTGCGCGCCCTCGAGCGGGGCCGAGATCTCGTCGACCGCGACGGTCGTCGCGAAGCCGCGCGGGTAGACCTCGGCGGGCGACGGCGCGAAGAGGATGTCGGCGCCCGCCTCGGCGGCGAGCGCGGCGTCGCGCGCCTCGTCGCGCGGGTAGGCCGCGAGGTCGGCGGACTCGCCGAACTGCGTCGGGTTGACGAACAGCGTCACGACGACCTTGTCGCAGGTGCCGCGGGCGCGGCGGATGAGCGAGAGGTGGCCCTCGTGCAGGGCGCCCATCGTCGGCACGAGGCCGATGCTGCGCCCGGCGCGGCGCGGCCCGTTGAGGGCCGCGCGCAGCTCGGCGACGGTGCGCAGCGTCTTCATCGCGAGCGACCACCCTTCGGGTCCGCGCACGGCGGGCGAGCGACGACGCGCTGTCATGCCGTCACCGCCCGTGCCGCGGCGAGCCGCCGCGTGGCATCGACGAGCGCGTCGAACAGCTCGAGCTCCGCCGGCAGGCGCTCGGCGACCGCCGCGCGCTGGCGGGCGATCGTGGCCTCGTCGCCGCGGGCGACCGGGCCGGTCAGCGCGCGCTCCGCGCCGAGCTGCGCCCAGTTGGCGACGCTCGCCTGGACGAGCGCGACGAGCGGCTCGCGGTCGAGGCCGGCCGTCTGCGCCAGGCGCTCGGCGAGGCCCTCGAGCGTGACGAGGAAGTTCGAGGCGATCGAGGCGGCGGCGTGGTAGGCGGCGCGGTCGGCGTCGGCGATCTGCAGCGGGCGCATGCCGAGCGTCAGCGCGAGCCGTTCGGCGTAGTCCAGCGCGGGCTGCGTGGCGCCGGCGATCGCCGCGGTCGCGCCGGTGAACGAGGCGCCGTCGTTCGTGACGGTCATCAGCGGGTGCAGCGAGAACGCCTCGTGCGGGGCGAGCGCGGCGAGCGTCGTCGCGGCGGAGGTGTGGCCGACGAGCCGGCCGGGGCGGGCGGGCAGCGCGGCGGCGGCGACCTCGATCTGGCCGTCGGGCACGCACAGCAGGACGGCCGCGGCGTCCGCGCGGACCGGCTCGTCGCGCTGCAGCGGGCCCTCGACGGCGACGCCGGCGGCGGTGAGCGCGGCGGCCAGCGCATTGCCCATGCGGCCCGCGCCGACGATCGCGACGCGATCGCGCGTGCGTGCCCGGGCAGGCAGCGTGGACGGTGCTTGCATGGTCGTCATGTCGGTCCAGTCCTCCAGGGAGGTACCGGTCGCGGTTGATGGATGTCGCGGCGGGTGGGGGCCGTCGCGGTACCTACAGGGTAGCTGACGGCGATGGGCTCTACCATCGCGCCGTGGCCACCAAGGAGGAGCGCCGCGCGGAGCTGACCGCGGTCTACCGCCAAGCCCGCGCGTGCACGTACTGTCCCGAGCTTGCGAGCACCCGCACGCAGGTCGTCTTCGGCTCCGGCAACGCCGACGCCGACCTCATGTTCGTCGGCGAGGCGCCGGGCGCGCGCGAGGACGAGCAGGGGATCCCGTTCGTCGGCGCCGCGGGCAAGCTGCTCGGGCGAGCTGCTCACCGAGGTGGGGCTCGACCGAACGGATGTGTTCATCTGCAACGTCCTCAAATGCAGGCCTCCCGGCAACCGCGATCCGCTGCCCGGCGAGATCGAGAACTGCCAGGCCTATCTCATGCGCCAGGTCGAGCTGATCCAGCCGCGCGTCATCTGCACGCTGGGCAACTTCGCGATGAAGCTCCTGCGCGGCGAGCCGACCGGCATCTCGCGGCTGCACGGCCAGGCCGAGATCCGCGTCATCGGCGAGCGTGCCGTGCGCCTGTACCCGCTCTTTCACCCCGCCGCGGCGCTCTACACGCGCTCGCTGCTCGACACGCTGCGGGCCGACTTCGCGCGGCTGCCCGGCCTGCTGGAGCTGCCGCTACCCGAGCAGCCCGAGCGCGCCGAGCCCGAGCCGACGAGCCCGCGGTACCCGAGCCGGAGGTCGCCGCCGAGCCCGAGCCCGAGCCCGAGCCCGAGCAGCCCGGACCATCGCCAGCTCGGGCTGTTCTGAGTCCTACGCCCCGACGGCGCTGCTGCGCAGGGCCGGCAGCACCCGCTCCCCGTAGGTGCGGATCGTGCCGAACGGGTCGGCACGGCCGATGAGCTGAAGGCAGATCACCGTCGCGCCGGCGCGCTCCATCTCGCGGATGCGCTCGACGTGGGCGTCGGGGTCGGAGGAGATGAGGAAGCCCTCGCGCGCGAACTGCTCGTCGCTCATCTGCACGTCGGCGCGGCGCTGCATGTCGTCCTGGTCGGCGATGTCCTCGACGTAGACCTCGGGCAGCTGGGTCGGCTTCCAGTGGCGCGCGCCCTCGATCGCCGCACGCTCGTCGTCGGCCCAGGCGAAGCCGGCCTGGAAGATGATCTCGCCGGGCTCGCGGCCGTACTCGTCGCAGGCCTCGCGGTAGGCGTCGATGATCTCCGGCGCCTGCTCGGGGTCGCCGAGCGTCCACAGCCCGTCGCCGTAGCGCGCCGCGACCTGCGCGGACTGCGGCCCGAACGCCGAGACGTAGAGCTTCGGGCGCGTCCGCGCGCGCGTCCACAGCTTCGCGTCCTTGAGGCTGAACCAGCCGGCGTCCATCGTCACGGTCTCGCCGTTCCACAGCCGCGTGATCGCCTCCAGGCCCGTCTCCAGGCGGCGGCGCTGCTCCTCGTAGGGCGGCCAGTCCATGCCGAGCGGCGTCTCGTTGACCGACTCGCCGGAGCCCGCGCCGAGGAAGACGCGGCCCGGATAGAGCTCCTCGAGCGACATGAAGGCCTGGGCGACGAGGCCCGGGTGATAGTGGTGCACGATCGGCGTGACGGCGGTCCCGATCATGCTCTGCGTGGCCTGGCCGAGCGCGCCGAGGTAGACCCATGCCTGCGCGGCCTGCCCATCCGGAAACCAGGGCGCGAAATGGTCGGAGGTGCCCAGCCCGTCGAAGCCCGCGCGTTCGGCGGCCTTGGCCTGCTCGAGCATCTCCGACGGCGTGAACTCCTCCGTCGACGTTGCGAACCAATATTGCATCGGGGCGCTCCTTTCGGACCTGGTCAGAAGCGGCTTACCCGAAGGAGCGCTCCGGTGCGCGCCCGGGTGCCCGAACCGTCACTTATGCACGATATACCTGCACCAATGAAGGATCGAGCGGCGCCTGGTGCTCCTACTCCGCCGGCTTGAGCTCCAGGGCGCAGGAGTTGATGCAGTAGCGCTGGCCGCTCGCGCCCGGGCCGTCCGGGAACACGTGGCCGAGATGCCCGCCGCACTGGCTGCACAGGACTTCGGTGCGCCGCATGAACATGCTGTTGTCGTCGCGCAGCGTCACCGCCGCGGCGACCGCGGGGTCCGTGAAGCTCGGCCAGCCGGTGCCGGAGTCGAACTTCGTGTCCGAGCCGAACAGCTCGGCGCCGCAACCCGCGCACGTGTACATGCCGTCGGCCTTCTCGTTGACGAAGCGGCCGGTGAAGGCGCGCTCGGTGCCGGCCCGCCGCAGCACGTCGTACTGCTCGGGCGTCAGCTCGGCGCGCCACTCGTCGTCGGTCTTCTTGATGGGCGAGTCGATCGGGGTGTGCTTCATATGTTCAATGTAGCCCTGGAGCCCCCGGCGTTACACATTTCCGCGCGTGACCCGGCGCCGCGCCATCCGGCGCGTGAAATACGCGAGCTGGGCGAGCTGGGCGAGGGCGTCGAGCACGCGCTCGCCGTGCGTGAGATCGGCGCGCACGTACTCCGCGAGCGCACCCTCGCGCCCGAAGTAGCGCCACGCGCGCGAGACGCCGATCGCGCGCAGCAGCGCGACCGTCAGCGGCGGGGTGGCGAACGCGCCGTACACGAACAGCAGCCCGCCGGGCGCGACCCGCCCCGACCAGCGCGCGAACAGCTCGGCGGCGACGCTGTAGGGCGCCGCCGGGCCGATGAACAGCAGGTCGATCGAGCCCTCGACGCTCGCCACCTCGCCCGTCCCGACGACGTGCACCTCGACGCCGTCTCCGGCCCCGCGGCGGATCGCGGCGACCGCCTCGGGCGGCACGCTGCCGGTCATCACGACCCGCGCCGGGGGGTCGAGCACGCGCGCGCAGGCCTCCAGGCGGTCGATCTGGGCGGTGCTGAACACGCGCGCGACGCTAGCGCAGCACGGCTCCGCAGGCGTGCCGGTGCAGGCATAAGTACACGTACTAGAGTGCGCGACCGTGCCGCCGATCCATCGGGCTGCGGTTGCGCTTGGCCGATGCCGACGACCACTGAGACGTCTGGACCCCACGAGACCGAGGCACTCGCCGCGCAGCTCGCCCGGCGGCTGCGCGCGGGCGATGTCGTGCTCGTCTCGGGCGAGCTGGGGGCGGGCAAGACGACGTTCGTGCGCGGGGCCTGCCGGGCGCTGGGCGTCGAGGGGCCGGTGACGAGCCCGACGTTCACGATCGCCCGCCGCTACGACGGCGCGGTGCCGATCTCGCACCTGGACCTCTACCGCCTCGGCGACCTCGCCGACGAGGATCCGGCGCTGCTGGCCGACGAGCTCGCCGAGGACCGTGTCGCGTTCGTCGAATGGCCGGAGGTCGGTGCGCCCGCCGGGCTGGACCCCGGTCGCGTCGTCGCACGGGTGCTGCTCGAGCACGGCGGCGGGGATCTGCGCCGGATCCGGATCGATCCGTGATCGTCCTGGGCTTCGACACCGCGACGCCGGCGACCGCGGTCGCGCTGCTCGACGACGCCCGTCCGGACGCGGAGGCGGGCGCCGCCGCGGAGCGCCGCCACGAGCCGGCGCCGGGCGAGCGCCCCGGCCACGCCGCGCAGCTGCTCGCGCTCGCCGCCGAGCTGCTCGGCGACGCGGGCCTGCGCTTCGCCGACGTCGAGCGGATCGCCGTCGGCCTCGGCCCGGGCACGTTCACGGGGCTGCGGATCGGCGTCGCGACGGCGCGGGCGCTCGCGCAGTCGACGGGCGCCGAGCTCGTCGGCGTCTCGACGCTGCGCGCGCTCGCCGCCGAGGCCGAACCCGGCGCGCCCGCGGGCTACGGCGTGCTCGCGGTGATCGACGCCCGCCGCGGCGAGGCGTTCGCCGCGGGCTGGCGCGACGGCGAGCCGGTGCTCGGCCAGGTCGCGCTCGCGCCGCAGCCGCTCGCCGAGCTCGTGGCGAGCGAGGGCGGACGCTGGCTGGCCGTGGGGGACGGCGCGCTACGATTTCGCGAGGACCTGGAAGACGCCGGATGCACTGTTCCGCCCGACGGATCGGGGCAGCACGGCGTCAGCGCCCGGGCGATCTGCCGGCTCGCGCGGCAGGCGCCGATGGGGACGGCGCGCGACCTCGTCATCCCCGACTACCTGCGCCCGCCCGACGCCGTGCTCGCCCGCAAGAACACCACGTGACCGAAGGACCCCTCGAGATCCGCCGTCTGACCTATGCGGACCTGCCGCAGATCATCGCGATCGAGCGGCGCGCGTTCCCGACGCCGTGGTCGCTGGCGATGTTCGTGCTCGAGCTGTCCAAGCCCGCCGGCGTCTGCCTCGCGGCGCTGCGCGACGGGCAGATGCTCGGCTACCTCATCTGCTCGCGCTACGACACGGTCTGGCACATCATGAACGTCGCCGTCGACCCCGATCAGCGGCGCCGAGGGATCGCGACCGCGATGCTCGCCGACCTGCTGCGGCGGATCGACGGGCGCAGCGCGCGCTTCACGCTGGAGGTGCGCGAGTCCAACGCCGGCGCGATCGAGCTCTACGAGCGCTTCGGCTTCCGCGCCGCCGGGCGCCGCCGGCGCTACTACCAGGACAACGGCGAGGACGCGGTCGTCATGTGGCGCACGCAGTCCACGCTCGCCGGCCGGCTCGACGACGTGCCCAACGCGTCGTCCGTCCCGTGACCGCGGATCACGGCCTGCGCGATGACGCTCATCCTCGCGCTCGAGACGAGCTGCGACGACACGTGCGCAGCGGTCGTGACGAGCGACGGCGAGCTGCGCTCGAACGTCATCTCCTCGCAGGGCATCCACGACGCCTACGGCGGCGTCGTGCCGGAGATCGCCTCGCGCCACCACCTCGAGCTCGTCAACGCGGCCGTCGACGACGCGCTGCGGCGGGCCGGCGCGACGCTCGACGACGTCGGGCTCGTCGCGGTCACCCAGGGCCCGGGGCTCGTCGGCGCGCTGCTCGTCGGCGTGGCGACGGCGAAGGGGCTCGCCGCGGCGCGCGCGCTGCCGCTCGCGCCCGTCGACCACCTCCAGGGCCACGTCGCGGCGAACTTCCTGCGCGTGGAATCCGACCCCGCCCACCCCGCCGCCCGCAGCCCCCATCATGGAGCCGCCGTTCGTCTGCCTGCTCGCGAGCGGCGGCCATACGCTGCTCGCGCGCGTCGAGGAGCACGACGGCTTCACCGTCCTCGGCCGGACGCTCGACGACGCCGCCGGGGAGGCGTTCGACAAGGGCGCGCGGCTGCTCGGGCTGCCGTTCCCCGGCGGGCCCGCGCTCGAGCGCCTCGCCCGCGACGGCGACCCGCAGGCGTTCGCGTTCCCGATCGCCCGCACCGTCGCCGGACTGGACTTCTCGTTCGCCGGCGTGAAGACGGCGCTGCTGTACAAGGTGCGCGACCTCGGGCCGCAGACGCCGCGGGCGAGCGCATCGCCGATCTTGCGGCGAGCTACCAGCACGCGATCGTCGAGGCGCTCGCGCTGCGCTGCGAGCAGGCGCTCGAGCAGACCGGCTCGCAACGGCTGGCGATCGGCGGTGGCGTCGCCGCCAACGGGCCGCTGCGCATGCGCCTGCAAAGCGCTCGGCGTCACGCTCGGGATCCCGCCGCGCGAGCTGTGCACCGACAACGCGGCGATGATCGCCTCGGCCGCGCGCTACGTGCGCCCGATCCCGTTCCCCGACTACCTGGCGCTCGACGCGTACGCGTCGGGCGAGCGCGCGCTGGCATGACGCTGATCCTCTACGGCAGGCCCGGCTGCCACCTCTGCGACGACGCGCGCGCCGTGCTCGAGCGGGTCGGCGCGCCCTTCCAGGAGATCGACATCACGACCGACGATGCGCTGCACGCCGCGTATCTCGAGCGCATCCCGGTCGTCACGCTCGACGGCGACGTGTGCTTCGAGTACTTCGTGGATGAAGCCGCGCTGCGTCGTCTTCTGAGTAAAGTGGCCGTGGATGACGACCGGCGAGCGCGTTCCCACGGCGGTTGACCCGGCCGCGTCGCGAGATACAGGGATCGGCGGTGGCGAACGCCTCTCGCTGGGCGTCGCGGCGCGTCTCTCGCGCTACCTGCAGGTGCTCACGCAGGCCAAGAAGATGGGCAAGGAGACGATCTCCTCGCGCGAGCTCAGCGACTACACGCACGTCAACCCGACGCAGATCCGGCGCGACTTCTCCGGCTTCGGGAAGTTCGGCAAGCGCGGCGTCGGCTACAACGTCGACGCGCTCGTGTCGCAGATCCGCAAGATCCTGCGCACCTCGGGGCAGCACAACATCGCGCTCTTCGGCGCCGGCCACCTCGGCCAGGCGATCGCGTCGTCGGACATCTTCGCCGACCACGGCTTCCGCGTCGTCGCGATCTTCGACACCGACAAGCGCAAGATCGGCCAGGCGGTCGGGCCGACGACGGTGCGCCACTCGACGGAGCTGCGCGCCGTCGTCGAGGAGGAGGACATCGTCGTCGGCGTGCTCGCCGTCCCGACGGCGGCGGCGCAGACGATCGCCGACGATCTCGTCGAAGCAGGCGTGAAGATCATCTTCAACTACTCCGAGGCGCTGCTCCAGGTGCCCCCGGAGGTGACCGTCCACACATCCTCCCCGGCGGTCGACCTGCTGTACGCGCTGTACTTCTACCTTACGTAGAAGCACCGCCTTCCGGCGCAAGCTACCCATGCCCATCGACCTCGACAAGACCGAGGAGATCTTCGCCTCGTCCACGGACCTGACCGTCGGGATCGAGGAGGAGTTCGCGGTGCTGGATCCGCGGACGCTCGACCTCGTACCGCGCTTCGAGGAGCTGCGCGACGCCGCGGCGCGGCTGGACCCGGTCCTGTTCGAGAGCATCACGGGCGAGCTGATCTCGTCGGAGATCGAGATCGTCTCGGGCCGCGGCGAGGACCTGCACGACGCCGCTCGCGCGCCAGCGCGACCGCCGCCGGCGCCTGTTCGCGCTCGCCGCGGAGCGCGGCGTGGCGCTCGGCTCGACCGGGACGCATCCGTGGGCCGACTACCGCCAGCAGCGCAACATCGACACCGAGCACTACCGCCGCGTCGTCGAGGGCCTGGGCTACGTCGCACGGCGCAACAACACGTTCTCGCTGCACGTCCACGTCGGCGTCCAGGGCACCGATCGCGCGGTGCAGGTCTGCGACCGCCTGCGCCCCGTGCTGCCGCTGCTGCTCGCCGTCAGCGCGAGCTCGCCGTTCCTCGAGGGCCAGGACACGCTGCTGCACTCCGTCCGCAGCCAGACGTTCACGAAGTCCTTCCCGCGCTGCGGCGTGCCCGACGTGTTCGGCGGCTGGCGCCCGTTTCGCGACTACCTCGAGCTGCTGATCCGGACCGGCTCGATCGTCGAGTACACGCAGGTCTGGTGGTCGATCCGGCCGCACGCGTCGTTCGGCACCGTCGAGGTGCGCATCTGCGACGCGCAGATCTCGGCGGCCGAGTCCGAGGGCCTCGCGGCGCTCGTCGTGGCCTGCGTCGGCCAGGCGCTGCGCGACATCGACGAGGGCGTCCCGTTCGACCATCCGCCGCACCGGCTTGTCGAGGAGAACGTGTGGCGCGCGATCCGCTACGGATTGGACGGCAAGATGATCGACCTTCAGCGCGGCGTCGAGATCCCGGCGCGCGCCGCCGTCGATGCGCTGTGGGCCTGGACGGAGCCCGTCCGCGACGAGGCGCGCATCGACGCGGCGCTCGACGGCGCGACCGGCGCGCAGCGCCAGCGGGCGGCGCTGCTGGAGAGCGGCGACCTGCGCGAGGTCTACGCTGACACCGTGCGCGAGACCATGACGACCTACGCCCAGGAGGTTCCCGCATGACAGCGCGTCGTTGCGCGACGCAAGTCGCCGTCCATCCGCGAAGCCGGGGCTCGCGATGAGCACCGACCCGAGTGCCCCGCCTCCCGGCGGAGAGCCCGATCTCGAGGGCCTCGACCAGGAGGAGCTGCGCGCCGCCTACGAGGCCGAGCTGGCGCGCATCCGCGTCGAGGACATCCTCGTCCAGACCGTCGTCTCGCTGCTGAACCTCGCCGCCCGCAAGGGCGGCCTGACCGGCGGCGAGGAGGAGCCGGACTTCGAGCAGGTCCGCCAGGCCGTCGACGCCACGCGCGCGCTGCTGCCGCTCGTCGAGCCGATGCTCGGACCCGATGCCAAGCAGGTGCGCGACGCGCTCGCGCAGCTGCAGCTCGCCTATGCCCGCTCGGGCGCGACCCCACCGCCGGGCGCCCCGGGCGCCGCCGAGCCGCCGTCCGCGCCGGCCGACAAGCCCAGCTCGGCGCAGTCCAGCGGGCGGCTCTGGGTGCCCGGTCAGTAGCCTGCGGCGGGCCGGTCGGCGGGGATCGGCGCGCCGGTCAGTCGGCGCAGCATCCGGCCTGGCGGTTAGTATCCGCGCGCGTTTCACGCGACTGGGGGCCGCTGGCGCCTGCCCCGCGGTGGGCTGCACCCTTAGCACCGAAGATTTACGGAGGACGTTTCCCTTGAGTGACTTTCTGCTGGACCACGGTGTCATCGTGGCGTTGGTATGCGCCGGGCTGGCAGTGCTCTACGGCGCGCTGACGACGCGCTCGCTCCTGGCGCTCTCGCCGGGCAACGCGCAGATGGTGGAGATCTCCAAGGCCGTCCAGGAAGGCGCCTCTGCATACCTGCGCCGCCAGTACACGACGATCGGCCTGGTCGGCGTCGTCCTGTTCGCCGTGCTGATCCCGCTGCAGTCGATCGAGGTCGCCATCGGCTTCGCGATCGGCGGCGTGCTGTCGGCGGCCGCCGGGTTCATCGGCATGAACGTCTCCGTTCGCGCGAACGCGCGCGTCGCCGAGGCGGCCCGCGGCGGCATCCCCCCGGCGCTCGACGCCGCGTTCCGCGGCGGCGCGATCACCGGCATGCTCGTCGTCGGCCTCGCGCTGCTCGGCGTCGCCGGCTACTACGGCCTGCTCACGGCGGTCTTCGACAAGACGCAGAAGGAGGCCATCGACGCCCTCATCGGCCTCGGCTTCGGCGGCTCGCTGATCTCGGTCTTCGCCCGCCTCGGCGGCGGCATCTTCACGAAGGGCGCCGACGTCGGCGCCGACCTCGTCGGCAAGGTCGAGGCCGGCATCCCCGAGGACGACCCGCGCAACCCCGCCGTCATCGCCGACAACGTCGGCGACAACGTCGGCGACTGCGCCGGCATGGCCGCCGACCTCTTCGAGACGTATGCGGTGACGGCCGTCGCCGTCATGCTGCTCGGCGTCCTGACGTTCGCGGGCGACAACGCGACCCAGGTCGCCCTCTACCCGCTCGTGCTCGGCGGCGTGGCGATCGTCGCCTCGATCATCGGCACGTTCGCCGTCAAGTCGGCGGCGGGCAACGTCGAGCGCGCGCTGTACCAGGGCCTGGTCCTGTCCGGCGTCATCGCCGCGGCGGCGTTCTATCCCGTCACGAAGTGGATCATGGGCGACCTGGCGACGCGCACCGCCGACGTCAACATCTCGATCCCGAGCGTCGGCGACCTGTACCTCTGCTCGCTCATCGGCCTCGCCGTGACGGCGCTGCTGTTCCTGATCACCGACTACTACACGTCGACGCGCTTCGGCCCAGTCAAGAAGACGGCCGCCGCCTCGGAGACCGGGCACGCGACGAACATCATCTCCGGCCTCTCGCAGGGCATGCAGGCGACGGCGCTGCCGGCGATCGTCCTCGCGCTCGGCGTCTACGGCGCCAACGAGCTGGGCGGGATCTACGGGATCGGCGTCGCCGTCATGGGGCAGCTCGGGCTCTGCGGCCTGATCGTCGCGCTCGACGCGTTCGGGCCGATCACCGACAACGCCGGCGGCATCGCCGAGATGGCGGACATGCCCGAGGAGGTCCGCAACGTGACCGACCCGCTCGACGCGGTCGGCAACACGACGAAGGCGGTCACGAAGGGCTACGCGATCGGCTCCGCCGTGCTCGCCGCGCTCGTGCTGTTCGCGGCGTTCAAGATCGAGCTCGAGGAGGAGCTCGTGGCCGCCGGCAAGGACCCGGTCGTGTTCCTCATCGACCAGCCGCTCGTGCTGATCGGCCTGCTGATCGGCGGCATGATGGTCTATCTCTTCGCGGCCCTCTCGATGGAGGCGGTCGGCCGTGCCGGCGGCGCCGTCGTCGAGGAGGTGCGGCGCCAGTTCAAGGAGAAGCCGGGCATCATGGACGGCAGCGAGAAGCCCGACTACGCGACCTGCGTCGACATCGTCACGAAGACCGCGCAGCGCGAGATGATCATCCCGTCGCTCATCCCGATCGTCTTCACGCTCATCGTCGGCCTGCTCAGCGTCGAGGCGCTCGGCGGCCTGCTGATCGGCGTGATCGTCGTCGGCCTCTTCATGGCCGTCTCGATGACCGCGGGCGGCGGCGCATGGGACAACGCGAAGAAGCTCATCGAGGAGGGCGCGTTCGGCGGCAAGGGCACGCTCGCCCATGAGGCGTCGATCACGGGTGACACCGTCGGCGATCCCTACAAGGACACGTCCGGGCCCGCGATCAACCCGATGATCAAGGTCGCGAACATCGTCGCGATCCTCATCATCCCGCTGGTCGCGTAGTCGCCTACGATCGCGGCGTGTCGTGCTCGTCCATGGCGAGCACGACACGCCAGGAACCGGAGAAATCCGCCGCGGTCATACTGCGCCGATGCCGACGCGAACGGTGGCGCTGCTCGCGTACGACGGAGCGCAGGTGCTCGATGTCACCGGACCCGCCGAGGTCTTCGCACTCGCCAACGGGATGGCCGGCGGCGACGCGTACCACGTCGTCATCGTCTCGGTCGACGGGCAGGACTGCATCAGCAGCTCGGGGCTGCGGATGGGCGTCCACATGGCGCTCGGCGAGCTCGGCGGCGACATCGACACCTTCGTCGTTCCCGGCACGTACGCGTGGACGCAGGCGATGGAGCAGGACGAGCTGCTCGGCGCGGTGCGCGACGGCGCCGCGCGCAGCCGCCGTGTGGCAGCGGTCTGCGCGGGCGCCTTCCTGCTGGGCGCCGTCGGCCTGCTGGACGGTCGCCGCGCGACGACCCACTGGCAGTACCTCGACGACCTCGCCCGGCGCTTCCCCGCGGTGGCGGTGCAGCGCGATCCGATCTTCGTCGAGGACGGGCACGTGTTCACGTCCGCCGGCGTCACCGCGGGGATCGATCTCGCGCTGGCGCTCGTCGAGGCCGACCACGGCCCGTTCCTCGCGCGGAAGGTCGCCCGCTACCTCGTCGTCTTCATGCAGCGCCCGGGCGGGCAGGCGCAGTTCAGCGTCCGGCTGCGCACGGAGCCGGAGCTGCGCTCGTCGGTGCGCGAGCTGATCGACGAGATCGTGGAGGACCCGGCCGGCGACCATCGCCTGGCCGCGCTCAGCAGGCGCGCCGGGTTCAGCGAGCGCCACCTATCGCGCGTCTTCGCGCGCGAGATCGGGACGACGCCGGCGCGCTACGTCGAGCAGATCCGCATCGAGGCCGCGCGCGCGATGCTCGAGAGCTCCGAGGTCTCGCTCGAGGTCATCGCGCGTCGGTGCGGGCTGAGCACGGCGGAGACGCTGCGACGCAGCTTCACGCGCGAGGTCGGCGTCACCCCGCACGCCTACCGTCAGCGCTTCCGCACGACGGGCGTGGGCGGGCGCGAGCGCGGGCTGATCGGAGCGGCCGGTGCGCGTGGGTCCGGCACGCGGCCGACCCTTCAGGGCCGCTGGGACACGCAGCGATAGCGCGGTGTCTGCAGCGGGTGCCGGCGCAGGCGGCGCCGACGCTTGCGAACTGCATCGATGACGGTGTGGTGTGGCGAGGCGCCTGAGGCATGCCTCGGACGCGATCGCCGCGGCGGGAGCGTGTCGCGTTTGTGTTCGCATACGACACATCCGCGCCACCCTCGATCCGCAGTGCTGCGGCGGGAGGCGTGGCGCGTATGTGTTCGCATACAACACATCCGCGCCACCGTCCCGCACCGCGGGCCGAGCCGAAGAGCGGCGGCGCCCTGGCGTCCATCGCTGGACGCAACCGTCGAACCCTCCGAGCCTGCCGAGCGCGCCGGCGCGCCCGCCACGCCGACATCCGACCCGTCATCGATGCGCACGAGCGCGTCGCACCGCCTGCCGCGCCGACATCGCACGAACACGCTCGCACCGCGCCCACCACGCACGGGCGCGAAGCGAACCGAGATCGGCCGCACAGGCCCGGCGACTACAGTCCGCGACCGTGAGCTTCCTCGAGGATCATCTCGGCGGCGGGATGTGGCGCGCCGATCCGCCGTTCTCGTCGGTGACGTTCAAGGTCCGCCATCTCGGCGCGCGCGACTACCGCGCCGGCTTCCGGGAGATCGACGCGACGCTCGACCCCGCCGCCGGCACGCTCGTCGCGAGCGTCCCGGTCGCATCGCTGGACCTCAACAACCCGCTCATCCGCGAGCGGATGCTGTCGGCCGAGTTCCTCGACGCAGCGCGCTTCCCGGAGGTGCGCTGGACCGTGGCGCAGATCGACGGCGACGAGAGCCGCACGCTTTCCGCCAGCGGCGAGCTGTCGATCCACGGCCACACGCAGACCGTGACGGGGAGCGGCAGGATCGGCCTGCCCGGCCCGGGCCTGCTGAGCCCCGAGAACCGCGTCGGGATCGAGCTGTCGGCGACGGTCGATCGCCGCGACTTCGGCCTGGACTGGCAGGAGCCGCTCCCGGGCGGGGGTGACACCCTCGGCTGGGACGTCACGCTCGAGGCGCTGCTCGAGTTCGTCGAGCAGAGCTAGGCGGACCCCGGCGTAGACTCCCGCCGCGGATGGCAGAGCGTCGGCTCCACGGCTTGCAGCGCGTTCTCGGGGTCAACGCGCTCTTCGCCACCGCCTACGGGAACGTCGGCTCCTCGATCTACTACGCGCTCGGCCTCGTCGCCGCGCTCGCGCTCGGCCTGACCCCGGTCGTCTTCGTCATCACCGGGGTGATCTTCTTCTGGACCGCCGCCACGTACGCCGAGGCGACCGCGATGTACCCCGAGGCGGGCGGCTCGTCGTCGTTCGCGCGCCACGCGTTCAACGAGTTCTGGTCGTTCTTCGCCGCCTGGGGCCAGATGCTCAACTACGTCATCACGGTCGCCATCTCGGCGTTCTTCGTGCCGCACTACATCGGCGGGCTGTTCTGGGAGCCGCTGCGCTCGGCGCCGGCCGACATCGTCGCCGGGATCCTGATCATCGCGGCGCTGGCGGCGATCAACGTCCGCGGCGTCAAGGAGTCGGCCGGGCTGAACATCGCGCTCGCGGTCGTCGATTTCATGACGCAGCTGCTGCTCGTGATCATCGGCATCGTGCTCGTGCTCGACGTCGACGTGCTGACGTCGAACGTCAAGCTCGGCGTCGCGCCGACGTGGTCGGACTTCCTGCTGGCGATCCCGATCGGGATGGTCGCCTACACCGGAATCGAGACGATCTCCAACCTCGCCGAGGAGGCCAAGGACGAGGCCACGACGATCCCCGCCGCGATCAGCCGCGTGCGGCTCGCGGTCTTCGCGATCTACTTCACGCTGCCCGCCGTCGCGCTCTCGGCGCTGCCGGTGACGTTCAACGACAAGACCGGCGCCTACCAGACGCTGCTCGGCCTGCCCGAGGACCAGGGCGGCTACGCCGGCGACCCGGTGCTCGGCGTCGTCAAGGCGATCGACCTCGGCCCGCTGCAGGGCGCGGGCGAGCTCTACGTCGGCCTGCTCGCGGCGACGATCCTCTTCATCGCGACGAACGCGGGGCTGATCGGCGTGTCGCGCCTCGTCTACTCGATGGGGATCCACCGCCAGCTGCCCGACCAGCTGCGGCGGCTGCATCCCCGCTACGGCACGCCGTGGATCGGGATCGTCATCTTCGGCGGGATCGCGATGGTCACGCTGCTGCCCGGCAAGGCCGACTTCCTCGGCAAGATGTACGCCTTCGGCGCGATGCTGTCGTTCACGATCGCGCACATCTCGGTGATCCGGCTGCGGGCCAAGGCGCCGGACGTCACGCGTCCGTACCGCGGGCCCGGCAACCTCAGGATCGGCGGCTCACGACATCCCGCTGTTCGCCGTCTTCGGCGGCATCGGGACCGCGATCTCGTTCGTCGTGGTGACCGTCCTGAACACGACCGTGGCGATCGCCGGCGTCGTCTGGCTCGCGCTCGGCATCGCCGTCTTCGCGGTGTATCGCCGCACGCAGGGCCTCGACCTGACGACGACCGCGAAGGTCGTGATCCCCAAGCCCGTGACCGAGCACGAGGCCGAGTACGACTCGGTGCTCGTCGCGCTCGACGTACGCCACTACACGCCGCAGACGATCGCGACCGCCGCCAAGCTCGCCGCGCGCCGGCGCCGCGGCATCCACGTGCTCGTGACGATCACCGTCCCGCAGGCGCTGCCGATCGACGCGGAGCTGCCCGAGGAGGAGCTCGCGGCGCGCGCCGTCATCCAGCAGGCGCGGCTGCAGGGCGGGCGCCGCGTCACCGGCCACGTCGAGCGCGTGCGTCCCGGGCAGACCGGCCGCCTGATCATCGAGGAGGCGCGCGAGCTGCGCGCGGTGGCGATCGTCATGCCGCTGCCGCCGCGGACGCGGCACGACGCTGTTCGGCAAGACCATCGAGACCGTGCTCACCGACCGCCCGTGCCGGGTCATCATCGAGTCCGAGCCGACCCTTGCCTGAGCCGCGCGACGTCCATCGGGCGAGCTCGCTCGTGCTGTCGGCGGCGATGGTCGTGATCGGCGTCGTGATGCTCGCCGTCACGCTCTCCAACGGCGGCGGGCCGCTCGCGCTCGGCACGCTGCTCGGCGTCCTCTTCGTCGTCGCCGGCGGCGGGCGGCTGTGGCTCACGCGGCGGGACGACCAGCGCATGAAGCCGATCTTCCAGCGCGGCCTCGGCTCACCGGTGCTGTTCGCGATCGTCTGGACGTCGCTTGCGAGCGCGATCTACTTCTCGCTCGGCGTCGTCACCGAGAACGCGCTCGGCCTGACGCCGGTCGTGCTGCTCGGCGCGGGGATCTTCTTCGTGCTGACGGCGATGACGTACGTCGAGGGCGCGTCGCTGCACCCGGAGCGGGCGGGCTCGACGGTCTTCGCGCGCTACGCCTTCAACGAGCTGTGGAGCTTCATCGCCGGCTGGGCGGTGCTGCTGGACTTCCTCATCCTCATCGCCGTCACGGCGTTCGTCGCGACGAACTACCTCGCCGCCTTCTGGGCGCCGCTGGGCAAGGGCGCGCCGGAGCTCGCGGTCGCGGTCGCGATCATCGCCTACGTCGCGTATCGCAACATGCGCGGCTTCTCCGGCCGCGCGATCGAGCCGATCGCCGCGCTCGCCGTCGCCGACGTCGTGCTGCAGCTGCTGATCGTCGTCCTCGGGGCCTTCCTCGTCGTCGACGTCGACGCGCTGACGGCGACGATCCACCTCGGCACGTCACCGCGCTGGGAGGACGTGATGTTCGCGCTGACGGTCTCCACCGTCGCGTTCACGAGCCTGGAGTCCGCAGCGGGGCTGGCCGGCGAGGTCCGCGTCAGCCAGCTCGGGCTCAAGCGGCTCGTCGCGAGCGCGGCGGCGTCGGTGATCGTGATCTACGTCGGGATCTCGCTCGTCGCCGTCGCCGCGCTGCCGATCACGCCCGGCGCGAGCCTCGCTGACCGGCGACGCGCTCGACGCGCCCGTGCTGGCGATCGTCGCGTCGTTCGATCCGAGCTGGCTGGCCGACGGGCTGCGCTACGTCACCGCCGCCCTCGCGACGGTGACGCTGATCGTCGCCGCGCACGCGTCGATGCTCGGGCTCTCGCGGCTGTCGTACTCGCTGGCGACGAACCGCCAGATCCCGAGCGCGGTCGGGCGCCTGCACGCGCGCCACGCGACGCCGTACATCGTGATCGCGATCGCGGCGGTGCTCGGGTCGGCGCTCGTCATCCCGCGCGACCTCGAGTTCCTCGTCGGCATCTACGCGTTCGGCGCGATGCTCGCCTTCCTCATCGCCCACGTCTCGATCTGCGTGCTGCGCTACCGCGAGGCCGACCGCGAGCGGCCCTACCGGATCCCGCTGTCGGTGCGGATCGGCGGCGGCGACCTGCCGCTGCCGGCGGTGCTCGGCGCGCTCATGGCGTTCGTCGGCATCGTCAGCCTGCTCGCCTTCCACTCGGGCGCGCGGACGATCGGGCTCGTCTGGATGGCGGTCGGCGTGGCGCTCTACGTCGCCTACCGGCGCAGCTCGGGCATGCCGATCCGCGAGCGCGTCGTCGTCTCCGAGGCCGCGCTGCGCGCGGAGCCCCCGCGCGCGGAGTACGGCTCGATCCTCGTGCCGGTCTTCGGCACGGCGCTCGACGACGACATCATCCAGACCGCCGGCCGGCTCGCCGCCGCCGAGAACTCCGAGGACGCGATCGGCCAGGGCGCGACGATCGAGGCGATCTGGATCTTCGAGGTGCCGCTGTCGCTGCCGCTCGACGCGCGCCTGCCCGACGCCCAGCTCAAGCGCGCCCGCGCCGCGCTCGCGCGCGCCAAGGCGGTGGGGGAGGAGTACGTCGGCGTCGCAGGTCGCGACGGCGACGATCCGCGCGCGGCGTGCCGGCGACGCGATCGTGGCCGAGGCGCAGCGGCGCGGCGTCGAGCTCATCGTGCTCGCCGCCGAGGAGCCCTCGCGGATCCGCGGCGGCGCGCGCCTGGGCGGGATCGGCGGCCCGCTGGACAACTTCATCGGCGATGCGACGAAGCACGTCGTGCGCAAGGCGCGCGTGCCGCGTGATCCTCACCGCACCGCCGGCGAACGACCGCAGGCCCGAACCGGTTCCGTAGCGCAGGACACGCGAATGACGCTCGCCGCTCGGGCGACGGCACGCGGTCGCCGGCCCGCATTGGTCTAGCATCCGGCGCATGATGGTCCTCGTCGTCGGGGCCGGCCGCGTCGGTGCGGCCGTCGCCAAGTCCTCGCTCGCCGCCGGCCACACGGTGTCGGTCCTCGACGAGGACCCGCTCTCGCACGAGCGCCTCGACGCCGGTCAGCCGACCTCGTGGGAGGACGCCGGCGGGCGCTTCACCGTCGGCACCGCGATCGAGATCGACGCGCTGCTCGCGGCGGGGATCGAGGAGGCCGACATCTTCATCGCCGCCACGCGCGGGGACAACACGAACATCCTCGTCGCGCAGATCGCACAGAAGCGCTTCGGCGTGCCGAAGGTCATCGTGCGCGTGCTCGACCCGGCCGCGCTCGGACTGGTACGCCGAGCAGGGGCTGCACACGGTCTGCGCGGTCAAGCTCGGCATCGCGATGTTCGAGCAGGCGGTCCTCGAAGCGGCGCAGAGCTGATGTACGTCATCGTCGTGGGCGGTGGCAAGGTCGGGCTCAACCTCGCGCGCGAGCTGATCCGCAACGAGCAGGAGGTCACGCTCGTCGAGCAGGACCGGCGCGCCTACCTGCGCATCGAGCAGGAGCTCGAGCACGCCGTCCAGTACGGCGACGGCACCGAGCTGTGGGTGCTCGAGCGGGCCGGGATCCAGCGCGCGGACCTCGTCGTGGCGGTCACCGGCGACGACGAGGACAACATCCTCATCTGCCAGGTCGCCAAGGAGAAGTACCTCTGCGAGCGGATCATCGCCCGCTGCAACAACCCGCGCAACCTCCAGCACTTCAAGCTGCTCGGGATCCAGCCGGCCGTCTCGGCGACCGACCTGATCCTCAACCTCATCGAGCACGAGGTCCCCGGCCACGGGCTCGTGCACCTGCTCGACCTGCCCGACGAGAAGCTCGAGATCATCGAGGTCGAGGTCGTCCCGGGCGCCCCCGCGGCGGGGCACAGGGTGGCGGACATCGACCTGCCCGACGGGAGCCTGATCATCTCGGTCCTGCCGCGCGGCAAGGCCGGCTTCGTGCCCAAGCCCGACACCGTGATCGCGCCGGGCGACGAGGTCCTCATCGTGCTCGACCCGGGCCTGGAGCCGTACATCACGGCGCAGTTCGCGCCCGACGGCCTGCACGCGACTGACAGCGTCGCCACGGAGGCGACCGGCTGCGCTGGTCGCTCGTACGTACGCGTCGCGGGGATCGAGCGCGACGCGGCGTCCGGGTCCGCACGGCCCGAATCACGCGCGCCTCCGTGGCTATACTCGCGCCTGCCTTGCCGGGTGGAGTAATCGGCAACTCGCCAGGTTCTGGCCCTGGAATTCAAGGTTCGAGTCCTTGCCCGGCAGTCCTCCGGAGCGTCCTACGCCGCCGCCTGCTGCATCCAATCGCGGTACAGGCGCCAGTACGCGCCCTCGGCCTGCAGCAGCTCGTCGTGCGTGCCCTGCTCGACGATCCGCCCGCCGTCGAGGACGACGATCCGGCCGGCCTGGCGGATCGTGCTCAGCCGGTGGGCGATGACGATCGCCGTGCGGCCCGCGAGCAGCCGGCGCATGCCCTTCCTCGATGCGGCCCTCGGTGTGCAGGTCGACGTTCGACGTCGCCTCGTCGAGGATGAGGATGCGCGGGTCGGCGGCGAGCGCGCGGGCGAACGCGACGAGCTGGCGCTGGCCCGCGGAGAGCTGCGTCCCGCGCTCGCCGACCGGCGTGTCGTAGCCGTGCTCCAGCGCGGCGATGAAGTCGTGCGCGCCGACGGCGCGCGCCGCGGCCTGGATCTCCTCGAGCGTCGCGTCCGGGCGCCCGAACGCGATGTTGTCGGCGATCGTGCCGCTGAAGAGGAACGCCTCCTGCGGGACGACGCCGAGCTGGCGGCGCAGCGAGGCCTGCGTCACCGAGCGCAGGTCGTGGCCGTCGACGAGCACGGCGCCGCGGGTCGGGTCGTAGAAGCGCGCGACGAGCTTGGCGATCGTCGACTTGCCCGCGCCGGTCGCGCCCACGAGCGCGACGGTCTGCCCCGGCGGGACCGTCAGCGAGATGTCCTGCAGCGCCCACACGAGGTCGCCGTCGCCGCCGCCGTAGCCGAAGCTCACGTCGCGCAGCTCGATCTCGCCGCGCAGGCGGCCGAGGTCGACGGCGTCCGGCGCGTCGACGAGGTCGGGCTCCTCGTCGAGCAGCTCGAAGATCTTGTCGAGCGCGGCCATGCCCGACTGGTAGGTCGTGTAGAGCTGCGAGAGCTGCTGGATCGGGTCGAAGAAGAGGTTCAGCGCGGCGACGAAGCCGACGACGACGCCGATCTCGATGTCGCCGTTGACCGCCTGCAGGCCGCCGTACAGGAGGATCGCGACCGTCGCCAGCGCGCTGAGCAGCTCGACGGCCGGGAAGTACGCCGCGTTGAGGTTGACGGTCGTCATGTTCACCTCGCGGTTGCGCTCGTTGAGCTCGTGGAAGCGCGCGACGTGGCGCGGCTCCTGGCTGAACGAGCGCACGACGCGGATCCCCGACAGCGACTCCTGCAGGTAGGCCGTGATCGCCCCGATCGCCGTCCGCGTCTTCGCGTACGCGTCCGCCGACGCGATCCGGAAGGCGAGCGACGCGAGCCCCATCACCGGGAAGATGAGGAACGTCAGCAGCGCCAGCTCGACGTCCAGCCAGAGGAGGATCGCCATCGTGCCGATGAGCGTCAGGGAGCTCTGGAACAGCGTCACGACGCTGTCGGTGACGAGCGAGTCCAGCGCCTGCACGTCGTTGGTCATGCGCGAGATGAGCTGGCCCGCCTGGCGGCGCTCGTAGAAGCCGACCGGCTGGGACTGCAGGTGGGCGAAGATCCGCAGCCGCAGGTCCTGCAGCGCGCGCTGGCCGACCCAGCCGACGAGGTACGTCTGCGCGTACGACGCGGCCCAGTACACGAGCGCGCTGACGATGAACGCGAGCACGACGAGGTTCAGCGTGCCGACGTCGCCGGGGCGGATCCCGTCGTCGATCGCGAGCTTGGCCAGCGGCGGCGGCGCGAGCGACGCCGCGGTCGCCGCGACGAGCGCGACGAACATGAGGATGATCCGCGTGCGGTACGGCCTCAGCAGCGCCACGAGGCCGCGCAGCTTGCGCCCGCGACCGCCGGTCTGGCGCAGGCGCCGGCGCAGCTCGGCCGTCGTCAGCGGCGTGTCGCCGTCCGCGTACTGGTCGGCGATCGCGTTGCGCGGCCCGGCGGCCTGCGTTCTGCGGCTCACAGGCCCGCGACCTCCTGCTCGAGCGGCTTGCGCGTGAGGAAGACCTGGTCGGGCAGCCCCTTCTCGACGATCTCGCGGTAGAACGGCGAGCGCTTGACGAGCTCGGCGTGCGTGCCGCGGTCGATGAGGCGGCCGGCGTCGAGCACCGCGATCTCGTCGGCGAGCGCGATCGTCGACAGCCGGTGGGCGATGACGAACGTCGTGCGGCCGGCCATCGCCGCCTCGAGGCCGAGCCTGATCTCGCGCTCCGTCGAGGCGTCGATCGACGACGTCGCGTCGTCGAGGATGAGGATGCGCGGGTCGGCGAGCAGCGCCCGCGCGATCGCGATCCGCTGGCGCTGGCCGCCGCTGAGCGTCAGGCCGCGCTCGCCGACGCGCGTGTCGTAGCCGTCCGGCAGCGCGGTGATGAAGTCGTGCGCCTGCGCCCGGCGGGCGGCCGCGACGACGTCCTCGCGCGTCGCCTCCGGATGCGCGTAGGCGATGTTCTCGTGGACCGACGCGCTGAAGAGGAACGGGTCGTCGTTGACGACCGCGATCTGCGAGCGCAGCGCGCGCGGATCGAGCGTCCGCACGTCGGCGCCGTCGACGAGCACGGAGCCCGAGGTCGCGTCGTACAGGCGCGGGATGAGCTGCACGAGCGTCGTCTTGCCCGACCCGGTCGCGCCGACGAGCGCGAGCGTCGTGCCGGCCTCGACGACGAGCGACACGTCGCGCAGCGCGGGCTCGGCGGCGGGATCGTCGCCGTAGTGAAACGTCACGTCGCGCAGTTCGACGCGGCCCGATCCGGCGGGCAGCGGCGTCGCATCGGGCGCGGCGGTGATCCGCGGCTCGCGGTCGAGCAGCTCGAACAGCCGCGCGCCGGAGGCGGTCGCGCGCTGGGTCAGCCCGAGCGTCCAGCCGAGCGTCCGCATCGGCGCGAGCAGGATCAGCAGGTAGCCGTAGAACGCCGTGAACTCGGCGAGCGTCATCTGCTTGTCGATGACCATCCGCCCGCCGATCAGCAGCAGCGCCGCGAGGCCGAGCTGCGGCAGGAAGCCGATGAACGGGTTGTAGAACGCGCGCAGCCGGTTGGAGATCATCGACTGCTCGAAGACGCGGGAGACGCTCGTGCCGAAGCGCTGCTCGCGGCGCCCCTCGGCGGCGAACGCCTTGACGACCCGCACGCCGCCGACGCTCTCCTCGACGTCCGCCGTCAGCTCGGCGATGCGCTGCTGGACCTCCTGCAGCGCCGGCCGCGCGCGGCGGCCGTAGCGCTGGGCGATCCAGATGACGAACGGCACGGGAGCGAGCGAGATGAGCGCGAGCCGCGGGTCGATGACGATCACCGCGACCGACGCGAAGACGAGCGTCAGCGCGGCCTGCGAGATGAGCACGAGGCCGTAGCCGAGGAAGAAGCGCACGGCCTGCAGGTCGACCGTCGCGCGCGACATGAGCTGGCCGGTCTGCTGCGCGTCGAAGAAGCCGAGCTCGAGCGCCAGCAGATGCTCGTAGACGCGGTTTCGCAGGTCGAGCTCGACGCCGAGCGACACCCGTCCCGCGATGAGCCGGCGAAAGACCGTGAGCACGAGACGGACCAGCCGGCGAGCGCGACGAGGAGCACCATGAGCCGCAGGCGGTCGCGATCGTGGCTCTGGACGGCGCCGATCGCGGCGCCCGTGAGCCCGGGAATCGCGACGGTCGCGACCATCGCGAACGCGGCGAGGATGCCCGACCACCAGACGCCGCTCTTGTAATCGCGCAGGAAGCCGAGCAGGCGGATGAAGATGGCCATGGACGGCGATTGTAGTTGCTTGGTCAACCATTCCCCGGCGAATCGACCATCTACGCTGCGGACATGACGGCACCGCCCGTGGGCCTGTGTGACAGCTGCCGCCACCAGCAGGTGGTGCGCAACACGCGCGGCTCGTCGTTCTCGCTGTGCCGGCGATCGCGCGAGGACGACCGCTATCCACGCTACCCGCGCCTGCCCGTCCTGCACTGCCCGGGGCACGAGCAGCGGCCCGCGGACGAAGCGCATGAGTGAGCCGGTCCGCTGCTGGCCGACGAGCGATCCGCTCTACATCGCCTACCACGACGAGGAGTGGGGCCGGCCCGTCCGCGACGAGCACCGGCTGCTCGAGCGCCTCTGCCTCGAGGGCTTCCAGTCGGGCCTGTCCTGGCTGACGATCCTGCGCAAGCGCGAGAACTTCCGCGCGGCGTTCTGCGGCTTCGATCCCGAGCAGGTCGCGCGCTTCGGCGACGCCGACGTCGAGCGCCTGATGGCCGACGCCGGCATCGTGCGCAACCGCGCGAAGATCCTCGCGACGATCGCCAACGCGCGCGCGACCAGGGCGCTGCACGACGCCGGCGAGACGCTCGACGCGCTGCTGTGGTCCTTCGCGCCGCCGGCTGTCGACGCCGGCGCCGCGCACGCTGCAGGAGATGCCCGCGACGACGCCCGAGTCCAAGGCGCTCGCGCGCGAGCTCAAGCGGCGCGGCTTTCGCTTCGTCGGCCCGACGACCGCCTACGCGCTCATGCAGGCGACCGGAATCGTCAACGACCACCTGGCCGATTGCATCGTGCGCGACGCCGTGCAGGCCGATATCGTCGCCGCCAGGACGCTCCCGTAGGCAACACAGGAGGTGGGGGAGATGGCCGGCGAACCGCAGGATGCCGACGTCCAGGCCGACAGCGCCGCGCAGGGCGCGCCGCGACACGGGGTCGCGGAGCCGCGCGGGCAGGAGGGCGTGCCGCTCTCGGCGCTGCACGAGGGCCGGTTCGGGCGGATGTTCCGCGACCCGCGGCCGCTCGATCCGGGCATCGACGCGATCAACGCGCTCGTCAGGCTCGTCAAGGAGAGCGGCTCGGCGCCCGCCGGTGACAACACGAAGATCCCCGCCGGCTACACGTACCTGGGCCAGTTCGTCGATCACGACATCACGTTCGACCCGCTGTCGGTGCTGCAGAAGGACAACGACCCCGACGCGCTCGTCGACTTCCGCACGCCGCGCTTCGACCTCGACTCGCTGTACGGCTCGGGCCCAGACGACGAGCCGTTCATGTACGAGTGGTCGAGCCCGTCCAATCGCGGCGTGAAGCTGCTCGTCGGGCGCAACCCGAACAGCGGCGAGTTCGACATCCCCGACCTGCCGCGCAACCAGCAGGCGCGCGCGCTCATCGGCGATCCGCGCAACGACGAGAACATCATCGTCTCGCAGCTGCAGCTGCTCTTCATCCGCTTCCACAACAAGGTCGTCGACCGCGTCCGCACGAACCAGAAGCTCGCGGGGCCCGACCTCTTCCGGGAGGCGCAGCGGATCACGCGCTGGCACTACCAGTGGATCGTCGCCCACGACTTCCTGCAGCGCATCGTCGGCAAGGAGATGGCGGAGTCGGTGCTCAGGCCCGGCGACGCCGGCGCGACGACCGACCTGCAGTTCTTTCGCTGGCAGAACAACCCGTTCATGCCGGTCGAGTTCTCCGGCGCGGCGTACCGCTTCGGCCACAGCATGGTGCGCGCCGCCTACGACCTCAACGACGTCGTGACCGGCGTGCCGATCTTCGCCGACGCGGACAAGCCCGGCCCGCTCGAGCACCTTGGCGGCTTCCGCCGCCTGCCGGCGGCGTGGACGATCGACTGGTCGCACTTCTACAAGACGTCGGCGAAGGCGAAGCCCCAACTGAGCCGCAAGATCGACACGAGCGTCTCGGCGCCGCTGCACAAGCTGCCGCCCGGCCTCGACAAGGACCGCCACGCGCTGGCGCAGCTCAACCTGCGCCGCGGCCGCGCGCTCGGCCTGCCGTCGGGGCAGGACGTCGCCGAGGCGATGGGCTTCATTCCGCTGAGCGCCGCGGAGCTCGGGCTCGACAAGGTCGACCTGCCGCCCGCGGGCCGCGCGGCGCTGCAGCGCGCGACACCGCTGTGGTTCTACATCCTGCGCGAGGCCGCGGCGCAGGGCGGCGGCGAGCGGCTGGGGCGCGTCGGCGGGCGGATCGTCGCCGAGGTCCTCGTCGGGCTGCTCGCCGGCGACCCGCAGTCCTACCTGAGCCGCAAGCCCGCCTGGACGCCGATCCTGCCGTCGGCGACGAAGGGCGACTTCACGATGCCCGACCTCGTGAGCTTCACGCTCGGGTAGCGCGCTTCAGCGATCGCCGCGGATCCTCGCGAACAGCTTGCCGACCGCCTGGACGACCTCCACGCCGAAGGGCTCGTCCTTCTCGGGCCTGATCGGGTCGATCTCGGTGAACTGCGATGCAGAGGGCTGCGGCGGGTCGCCGGAGACGGTGCTCGCGTAGACGTCGTAGTGGCGCGCGGGGTTCAGCGGGACGTCGGTCGTGATCCTGCCCTTCGGCGTGCTCGCGACCTCCTCCAGCGTGTGCGTGATCGGCGGGACGCCCTTCTCGTCGCGCGAGTTGACGGTGACGACGAGCGCGCGCGGCTGGACCGCTCGGGCGGAGAAGTCGTAGTCGACCTGCAGCGTGTCGCCCTTGTCACGGGTGATCCGCACGTCGGGAGCGCGCGGCGCCGTGCGCAGGACCGAGGGCACGGCGTTGTCGAGCAGGCTGTCGGGGTTGCGCCAGTGCTTCTTCGTGCCCGGTCCCGTCGGGCTTGACTGGTCGAGATCCGCGCCGCGGTCCTGCGGCGTCGTGTCGCCCCAGCGACCGGGCCAGCGCATCCACGGGTGCGTCGCGTCCTCGACGATCTCCAGCGTGAGCTTCGGCGCCGGGCGCTTGCCGTCGGCGATGTCGTACCAGGCGTCGGTCTGGTGGTAGCCGGCCTCGAAGTACGACGAGTGCGAGCCGCGGGCGACGTAGACGAGCGGCGTGTCGGCGCTGCCGGGGACCTTCTCGACGTCCTCCCACTTGCGCTTCTCGCCGTTGCGGTGCTGCGCGTAGACCGCGATGTCGGGCACGTCGCCGTCGACGCCCATGCGGTACTGGACGCTCTCCCAGTCGCCCTCGTGCGTGCCGAAGCCGAGCGCGAGCTGGTAGTCGTTGTAGAAGTACCAGATCCAGTACTGCAGCCACAGGCGCCCGTTGGCCTCGACCGCGCGGCCGTAGATGCGGTTGTTGAGGTCCGGTCGCGCGGTGCGCAGCTTCACGTACTGCGCGCGGTAGTCCCGGCCGCGCACGCAGATGATGTCGGTCTTGTCGACCTGATGCACCGCTGCCGTATGCCTGCGGGCCGAGGAACGCCAGCGAGAGCTTCGGCTCCTTGCCGGCCGGCACCGCGCTTGCGATCAGCGCGCCGGGCTTGTTGCCGTGCGGCGTGCGGCGCAGCTCGATGCCGGGCGCATCGGTGTACTGCGCCGCGCTGTCGGCGAAGAACTGCTCGTTGGAGTCGTAGCGCAGCGCCGGCTGGAAGCGCGCGAGGAGGTCGTCGTGCTCGCCCATGTCAGCTTCCCTCCAGCAGGTCGATCCGCAGCGCGTGCGCGGCCTCGTCGCGGAAGCGCACGCCGTACGTGCGCCCGGAGGCCTGCTTGGCGGCGAGGAACGCGTCGAGGCGCTGCTCGAGGTCGCCCTTGCCGCTGCGGTTGGTCAGGTGGATCGTGAAGTCGTCGTCGTCGCGGGTCGCGGCGATCGTGTCGAGCGTCTCGGTCTCCGGGTTGCCGTCGCGGCCGTTGGCGGAGATGACGTAGTGGTCGGCGGTGATGCGCTCGAAAAACGTCGGGTCGAGGTTGCGGATCGAGCCGTGGTGGGGGAGCTTGAGGATGTCGACGTGCGTCTTGCCGCCCTGCGCGATGCCCGCCTCGTCGAGCCCGCTGAGGACGTGATCGCCGCGCGCGTCGCCGGTCAGCAGCATGGTCATACCGTTGCACTCGGCGTGGACGACGATGCTCGACAGGTTGTAGGGCGAGTTGTCCGTGAACGCGGCCGTCGCGGCCGCGTCCTGCGCGACCGCCTTCGGATGCTCCTTGAGCCACTTGTCCCAGACGTCGTGCAGCTTCTCGAGCTGCGCCTCGTGCGGGCAGACGACGGTGAGCTTGACGGCGCCGAGCGTGATCGTCCGCACGCCCTCCTTGGGCAGCACGACCGGCCCGTCGAACGGCTCGTTGATCCCCCAGCCGAGCTGCTTGGCCTGGTCGCGCAGCTCGCGGCCCTGGCCGACGCTCGCGACGACCGCGAGGCCGGCCTCGCGGATCTCGTCGGCGCGCGGGTCGCCGATCGGCTCGGAGAGCACCTCGACCGCCGCGGTGCGGATCTCGTCGGCGTCGTTGCCGATGATGTCGTCGAACGAGTTGTGCCACAGCGTCCTGACGTCGTAGCGCAGCGGCTGTGCGTCCTCCTGCTCGGTGACGAGCTCGCCCGCGAGGTCGACCATCCCGTGGACGTGGTCGTCGTCGATGTGGCTGACCATCGCGAGGTCGACCCGCAACGCGCCGTCGCCGTCGCCGGCGCGCTCGGCGCGCAGCTCCTCCAGGCGCGGCTGCAGGCTCGTCTCCCACGTGCCCGACGGGCCGCCGTCGATGAGCACGAGCAGGGGCGCGTCGGCGCTGCCGGCGTGCAGCAGCAGCGAGTCGCCGTGGAAGGCCTGTAAAGCCTCGAGCGAGAAGATCATCCGGTTCCTCCCTCAGATCGATTGGATTGCGCGCAGGGCGTCGACGACGCCGCTGCCCTGGAAGTAGCGCTCGCGGCCGAGGTCGGTCGCGGTCGTGCACAGCACGCGCTTGATCTCGGCGGGCTGGCCGATCAGCTCGGGATGGCGGGCGAGGATGAGCGCCGCGGCGCCCGACACGTGCGGCGCGGCCATGCTCGTCCCGTCGAGGCTCTTCAGGCCGCCGCCCGGCACCGGCGCGGTGATCTTCTCGCCGGGCGCGACGAGGTCGGGCTTGGAGCGCCCGTCGCCGGTCGGCCCGCGGCTGGAGAAGTACGAGACGCCGTACGTGTGCGGCTGGTGGCGGTGCGTCGCGCCGACGGTGATGACGCCGTTCGCGTTGCCGGGGTCGGTGATCGACATCTGGCGGTAGCCCTCGGACGCGCCCGACGCCATCGAGACGAAGGCCCGGCCCTCGTTGCCGGCGGCGACGACGACGGTCGTGCCGCTGCCGATGAGCCGCTCGCACTCCTCGCAGACGGGCGTCCGGCCGCAGGCGTACGAGCCGACCTCGTGGGTGAGCGAGAGGCTGATGTTCACGCCGTGGATGACGGGCGCGGGCGAGTTGGCGTTCAGCCAGCGCACGAACTGCAGCGCGGCGAGGACCGCGAACTCGTCGCCGAGGCCGTCGTCGCCGATGACGCGCAGGTCGTAGAGGCCGATGTCGGGGCAGACGCCGCGGACGTCGTTGCGGCGCGGCGGCGTGGAGTCCGTCGCCTTCCAGTCGGCGCCGAGGATCCCGGCGACGTGCGTGCCGTGCTCGTGCTCGGGGCGCGTAGCCCGCGCGGTCGGGCCCGACCTGCAGCTGCTTGGCGAGCAGCGCCCAGTCGATCGCGCGCCCGCTGCGCAGCCGGGTCTCGATCTCCTTGCGCTCCTCCGCGGCGTCGCCGCCGAGCGTGTCGCGGTCGGCGTCCGTTCCGGCGAGGATCCCGCGCAGGCGGGTGAAGTCGTACGTCGCACGCACGCGCGAGGTCGCGGTGAGCCTGCCGTCGGCGTCGCGCACGCCGAACGCCGGGTGCGTCGCGTCGATGCCCGAGTCGACGATCGCCCAGCAGATGTCGTTGCAGTGCAGGTCGAAGAGCACCGTCGCGGCGTCGGCCTTGATCGTGTTGCGCGAGCGCCACAGCGCGGGCCGCGCGGGCCGGTTGCGGTTGATCGCCCACAGGAGCGGGGTGCCGTCCTTCTCCGGCACGCGCTGCAGATCGCCGAGCGTCTCGATCGCGAGGTCGACGAGCACGTCGTATGTCAGCCCGTCGGGCGGCTCCTCGTCGGGCTGGTCGTCGTCGGGGTGCGCGGCCTCCCACGCGATCCGGCCGACGAGCCCGACGAACCAGACGAGCGCGCCCGACAGCTCACGGCTGCCGACCGGCCGGCGGCCCTGCTCGCGCATCGGCTCCTTCAGCCCGGCGACGATCTCCGCGCGGCGCTCGGTCAGCACGGTCGCGACCGATCCCGTGTCCGGCGGCCAGAGGTGCTCCTGCCACCACTCCGACAGCGGCAGCACGCTGCGCAGCATCTGCTCGAACGTCAGCTCGGCCGCGACGTGCGACTGGTTGTAGGCGAGGCGGATCGGCGCCGGATCCGTCGGCGTGTGGTCGGCCTCGAGGACCGCCCTGGCAAGCGCGGCGGTCGTCGACTCGGCGTGCGGCTCGAGCAGCAGGTCGATCGGGTCGTTGGGCTCGCGGCCGTACTGCAGCCAGACGTCGGGCATGACCGGCGAGTCCTGCGTGAAGCGCTTGAGCTGCTCGGTGCCGAAGATCCACGGACCCAGGTTCTTGAACTCCAGCTGCACGGGTCAAGCACACAGGGCGGCCCGGACGGCGTCAAGCACGGACGGGCAGCCGTGTGTGCTGTTGCACAGTCGTCTCAGGCGATCGCGGGGTCCTCGACGACGACGGGCTCGGCCTCGAGCAGGCGCGTCGCGAAGAAGTCGCCGGGCTCGATCTCGCCGAGCGCGACGAGGACGATCCGCAGGATGCCCTGATGGCCGACGATCGCCGGGTGCTCGTGGGCCGCGAGCGCGTCTGCGGTCGCCGCGCGGGCGCGCTCGAGCGCCTGCTCCAGCGGCTCCATGCCCGGCACGGGCGCGCCGAACGGGTCCGCGCGATAGTTCTCGAAGGCGGCGCCGAACCGCGCTCGCGCGCCATCGCGGTCCAGGCCCTCGAAGGGGCCGTAGTCGATCTCGATGAGCCGCTCGTCGACGGTCAGCTCGACGCCGGCGGCGTCCGCGATCGCCTGCGCCGTGTCGCACGCGCGCATGAGCGGGCTCGTGATGACGGCGTCGATGCCCGCGCCGGCGAGCGACCGCGCCGTGCGCTGCGCCTGCTCGCGCCCGGTCTCGGTCAGCGGGACGTCGAGGTGGCCGGAGTACATCCCGACCGCGGAGCGCTCGGTCTGCCCGTGGCGCACGAGCGTGACTCTGCGGGCCAGGCCCGCTCAGACCGGCTCGGGCTCGACCCAGCGCCGCTCGCGGTCGGCGCGGTGCACGGCGTCGAGCAGCGCCTGCACGCGCAGGGCCTCGCCGAGCGACGGCTCGGGCGCGGCGCCGTCGCGGATCGCGGCGTAGAAGTTGCGCGCGACGCGCGCGTAGGCGTCCTTCGAGCTGGCCGCGAGCGGGCCCTCGGTCTGCAGCTCCTCGCCGGCGCGGCCCCAGTGCAGGCGCTTGTCGGCGTCGAGGCGGACCGTGCCCTCGGCGCCGTGGACCTCGATGACGTCGCCGCGCTTGTGGCGCGCCGTCGCGGTCAGGCTGACCTGGGCGAGGCCGCCGCCGCGGAAGCGGATGAGGATGACGTAGGCGTCCTCGGCCGTGACGGTGTGCGGCGTGCCGTCGGGCGCCTGCCGCTCGCTGACGCCGACCTCGGTCGCGGCCGCGAGCGACTCGACCTCGCCGAACGCCGCGAGCAGGAGGTCGAGGTCGTGCACGCCGTAGCCCTGCAGCCGGCCGCCGCCGAGCGCGGCGTCCTGTACCCAGGTGAACGGGCGCGAGCCCGGCTCGGCGTGATCGTCGAAGACGAGCGAGATCGAGACCATCCGCGGCGCGCCCGCGACCTCGGCGACGCGCGCCAGCAGCCGCTCGCGCGTCTCCTGCATGCGCCGCCCGTAGTTCACGACGCCGACGACGCCGGCCGCGTCGATCGCCGCGGCGACCGCGCGCGCCTCGTCGAGGTCGCGCGCCAGCGGCTTCTCGCAGAGCACGTGCAGCCCGCGGCGCGCGGCGGCGATCGCGACCTCGGCGTGCGTGACCACCGGCGTCGCGATGTGGACGGCTTCGAGGCCGGGGTGGGAGAGCAGCTCGTCGAGGTCGGCCGTGCCGAGCGCGAGGCCGTGCTGTGCGGCCAGTTCCGCGGCGCGCTCGGGCCGGCGCGACCACACGGCGACCGGCTCGAACTCCTCGAGCTCGGACAGGACCGGCAGCGGGACCTTCGCCCCGTAGCCGCCGCCGGCGACCGCGATCTTGACTGGCTGCTTGGGCATGCGCGACCGTGCAGGATACGGTCTCGCGATGCGGCCGGGATCTCGCAGGCGAGGCGTCTACCGGCGCCGGCGGCTCCTTGCGGCGGTCGTGATGATCGTGCTGCTCGCCGTCGGCGCGACTGAGGCGCGGCGCCACTGGCCCGGCGACGTGCGCTCCGGCTCGGCGGCGGCGCACGGCGCGCAGATCGAGCGCTACGGCGTGCGCTCGCGCTTCGTGCACAGAACGCTGGCGCAGGTCGGCGCAATCCCGCGTGACGCGGCGGACGGCAGGCCCCCGCTGCTCGTCTTCCTGCACGGACGCGGCCGCGCCGGCGAGGAGTCGAACGCCAACGGTGCGTTCTTCGCCGCGCTCGACAAGCTCGGCGCGCGCGCCCCCGCCGTCGTGTTCCCCAGCGGCGGCGAGAGCTCGTACTTCCACGCGCGCGCCGGCGGCGACTGGGCGCGCTACGTCCTCGACGAGGTCATCCCGCAGGCGGTCAGGCGGCTGCACGCCGATCCGCGGCGGGTCGCGATCGGCGGGATCTCGATGGGCGGTTTCGGCGCGTACGACATCGCGCGCCTGCGCCCGCGCAGCTTCTGCGCCGTCGGCGGGCACTCGGCCGCGCTGTGGCGCAGCGGCGGCGAGTCCGCCGCGGGCGCGTTCGACGACGCCGGCGACTTCGCTCGAAACGACGTCATCGCGATCGCCCGGGCGCGCGGGCGCGCCGCGTGGGGGCGGGCGCGGCTGTGGCTCGACGGCGGTACCGAGGACCCGTTCCGCGCCGGCGGCGAGGCGCTCGCCGGCGCCCTCGGGATCCCGATGCGCCACTGGCCCGGCAAGCACGAGGGCGACTACTGGCGCGCGCACTTCGCGCGCTACCTGCGCTTCTACGCCGACGCGCTGGCGGCATGCTGAAGCGGCCCGGCGACCGGCGCCGGGAGCGCGTCGACGCGGCCGATCGCAAGGTCCGCTCGCGCGCCTGGTCCGAAGCCGTGCGCGCGCTGGAGCACGATCCCGCCGCGAAGGTGCCATGTCCGGTCTGCCATGCGGGGAACGTGGCGGGCGACCGGGTGGCGTTCAAGTCGGGGGCGGGCGGTGAGTGGGTGCTGCAGTGCGACGCCTGCGGCGCGTGGCACACCGAGGTGCGGCGCGGCGGGTAGCGACGACGGCGCTGCCGGGCGTCAGATCGCGGCGAGTGCCTCGTGGAAGTCCGCGGCGGCCGGGACATTCGAGCCGGTGAGCCGTCGATCGAGTTGCATCAGCTCGCGCAAGGTGATGTCCGACCGCGTCGCGCGCGCGATGCCCAGCGCCGTCATGCCCTCGGCCGCGGCACGGTCCGGTTCGCCTGCCGCGGCGCAGGCGAGCGCGAGGCGGGCGTACTGGATTCCGCGGCCGCGCGTGCGGTCGGAGGGCCAGAGGTCCAGGACCTCTTCGAGCGTCTGAATCGCCTTTGACGGCCGCAGCTCGAGCCAACAGCGGGCTTCGTCGGCCAGGACACAGGGCGGGCTTCCTTCGTCCTGCCGTCCGAATTCGTTTGTTCGGCATGGGACGGTCGCTGGGCGCCGCATGGTCGAGGAGGCGGTAAGCGTCGGCCAGGCTGCGCTGGCACGATGTGGCGTTCGCGGCGAGCGCGTGGGCGTGCGCCTGCTTGAACGCGCAGAGTGCGCGGGTCTTGTCGGTTGTGCCGGGCGTGTGGCGGGCGGCGTCCGCGAGAGCGATCGCGCGCGGCGCGTCATGGCGCATCGCTGCCCAGCGGCTCTGCCACAGCAGTACCCAAGCGACCATCTCGTGGTCGTCGGCCGCTTGAGCGAGCTGCAGCGCGCGGTCGATCCAGGCGTCGCGGCGGTGCCAGTCGCCGCTGTCGTGGCTGAGCCAGCTCGCGAACCACGCCCAGCGTGCCTCGACCCCGATCAGCTGGATGTGCAGCTCGCCGCGGGCGACCTGCCGGTGGCGTGTGATCAGGCCGAGCTCGTGCCCGGCGGTGTCGAGCACGTCGCGGGCGCCGACCATCGCGTCGTGGCGGCCGAGCACGCGCAGCAGCGTCATCCAGTGCGACGCGAGCTCGGGGTCGACCTCGCGGGCTGCTGCGGGTGCGGTCGTGGCGCTGAGGCCGAAGGCGGCCCCGACGCCCGCGCCGAAAAGGCTACGACGGCTCAGGGGATCCACGTCTTCTCCCACTTCGGGCTGGGCCACCCAGGGTAGCGCCACGGGCATGCCGAGCACGCGCGTGACGTTGGCGATCTCGTCGATCGTGACGCGCCGGCGGCCCTGCTCGATCCGGCAGACGGCGGCCTGGCTCATGTGCAGCCAGCCCGCCACGACCATCTGCGACACGCGCTGACGGTGATACGGGTGGCAGCGGTAGGCGCGCAGCACCCGTCCGAGGTCGCCGCTGTCCAGCGCCGCCGCCATGACGTCCGTCTGCCAGAACTCCGCGGGGACGTCCGGCGCCCCGTCCTCGCGCGTGGTCTGGCAGGCGCCGCACAGGCGGGTCGTGTTGTCGGCGGCCAGCGCGGTTCCGCAGCGGCAGTAGCGGCTCACGGCGCTCGATCCTATGGCGCCGGTCCCGGCTTGGCATAGCTGCAATTCAGTATTCGAATAGACATGGAGGCTGCGCGTGTTGTGAGGCCGCCGCCACGTCCTGAGACTCGCTCGCCATGGTCCTCACGCCTCGTTACGCATGGGGTCGCGCGTACCGCGACGGGTCGCTCGTCTGCGGGCGGGTGCACGTCACGATCGGTCGCGACGACCGGCTCGGCCTCGCGCCCCACGAGCGGCGCTACGTCGCTGCGCGGTTCCTCGATCGCCTGCACCCGACGCTGCGCACGGAGCTGGCCGAGCTGGCACGACGCCGCGGCGGGGCCGCCCGGCGCGCCGCCGAGCGCATGGCGCCGATCGTGGTCGTCATCGACGACCCGCGGCACGGGCGCGAGCGGATCGTCGGCCAGCTCAAGCCCCCGCATGTCCGCCACGGCGATCTGCGCGACATCGAGTTCGGCCTGCGCGAGCCCCGGCTGTGAGCGACGTGCCGGCGCCCCGCCTCTCGCGTGCCGAGATCACGGTGCTGACGTTCGCGGCCCGGCGCCAGCTCACGCGGTGGGCCAGGCGGACCGAGCTGCGACCGCGCGAGCACGAGCAGCGCGCCACGCTCATCCACGCCGTCCGGACCCTCGAGGACCCCGCGCTTGCGGGTGGCTGCGAGCTGCGTGCGAGCGCGGAGGGATAGCCGCGGGCCTCCTCGCTGACGCATGTCCCGACGCGAACGTCGTCCACGCGATGGTTCAGGAGATTCTTCGTTTGACCCAGCCGCGGAAGTCGCCCTCGGTGAGTGGTGGCGGCTCGCCGGCCAGCCGTTCGAGCATCTCGGCCGTCTCATCGAGGCCTCGTGCCGAGTGTGTCCACGTTCGCCCGTTGCGCTCGACGAACTCGATCATGACGTCGTAGGCCGTGCGCTTGTTCCCGTCGGGAAACGGGTGGTATGTGACGAGCCGCGCGCAGTAGATCGCGGCCTTGTCCTCAAGGGTCGGAAAGAGCTCGACATCCCCGTAGCCCGAGAAAGGAGCGGCGAGTGCCGCTTGCGCGAGTGCTACGACGCGGTCCATGCGCGCGAGGCGTCTGGCATCGATCCCAGAGTGGATCTCGGCGATGAGCAGGGCGTCTCCGAGCTCGATGTGTCTCATCGGCGTAAATTAGCAGCTTGGTATCTTGGTAGCTAGATTGCTTGATCTTACTCGAGTAAGGTGGCACTCTGAAGTGCAACCCCTACTCGGAGCGACCCCACGATGGCCAAGACGATGACCCTGCGTCTCGATGACGAGCGCGCCGCCCTGCTCGAGCTCGTAGCTCGCGCCGATGACAAGTCGCTGACCGAAGCGGTCCGCGACGCGATCGATCGTCACATCGAAGAGCGCCGCAAGGACGAGCAGTTCATGGAGCGCTTGCGCAAGCGCCACGAAACCGAACGCGCGCTGTACGACCGCTTGGCGCGATAGGCCGCGGGCTGCTCTACGCCACGAGCCGGACCGGCGGAGCCTGCTCTGCCCGCGCGATCGCCAGCGCGAGGAACGCCTTGGCGGCGGGCGGCTGGCGCCGCCGCGCGCGCCACACGAGCGCGACCGGCCACGTGAACGGCGTGGGGCCGATCGGGCGCAGCTCGATCGGCGGCCCCGGCTCCTCGGCGGCGGAGCGCGGGATCACCGCGATGCCCATGCCCTTGGAGACGAGCGCGCGGACGGCGCCCATCTCCGTGCAGACGAAGGCGTTGCGCGGCGTCAGGCCGTGGTCGTCGAGCGTCAGCTCCAGGCGATGGCGCAGGGCGGAGTTCTCGCGGTAGGTGACGAGGTCGAAGCCGGCGAGCTGCGGGAACGTGACGTGGTCCTGCGCGGCGAGCGGGTGCCCGACGGGCAGCGTGCAGACGAACTCCTCCTCGGACAGGAGCGTCGCCGCGAACTCGTCGCCGAGGGCGTCGGGATCGACGGCGGTGAAGATCGCGTCCAGCTCGTCGGCGCGGATCTGCGCGAGCAGCTCCTCCTGCGTGCCCTCGACGAAGTGCATCGCGATGCCCGGATGCTGCTCGTGGAAGTCGGCGATCACCGAGTAGAGGTCGTACAGGCCGGTCGGCCACATGCCGCCGAGGCGCAGGTCGCCGCGCACGAGCCCGGCCCGCTCGTCGAGCTCGTCGCGCAGGCCGTCGACCTCGGCCAGCACGCGCTTGGCGTGGGCGACGAAGAACGCCCCGTCGGCGGTGAGCTCCACGCGGCGGCTCGAGCGCGTGAACAGCGTGATGTTGAGCTCAGCCTCGAGCCGGTTGAGCTGCTGCGAGACGGCCGATTGCGCGAGGTGCAGCTCCTCGCCGGCCTTCGTGAACGAGCCGTGACGGGCGATCGCGACCACCGTTCGCAGATGTCGAATCTCCATGCGACAAGCCTTGCACGTGCCCATCGAGAAGTCGAAGATCGGCGCGTGTGGTCAGCGATCACATGACGTGATCTGACCGTCGCACCATCAGCCGCCGCTGGCGGCCCCGAGCAGGCCCGGCGCGACCTGCTTCTTGCGGCTCATCACGCCCGGCAGCTCGATCACCCCGTCCTGCACCGGCGTGCCGAAGGCGCGCTCCGCCAGACCCGTCGTTGCCGGCGACGAGCAGGCGCGTGTGCTGGGCGAGGATGTCGGTGAGCATGAGCGCGAACAGGACGTGGTCGCGGCGCGCCCGGTGCGCCTCGACGGCGGTGAGCAGCTCGTCGGAGCGCTCGAAGACCGCGCGCCCGACGGTCTCGATCTGCGCGACGCTCAGCGTCCTGCCGTTGTCGAGCTCGTACTCCTTGAGGTCGCGCGTGACGAGGTCGGCGGCGGCCACGTCGGCGACGTCGGAGCTGCGCTCGAACATCTCGCGGCCGAACTCCTGCGCGTCGAGCGACAGCAGCCACTCGAGGTGGGCCGTCGCGCGGTGGTCGCGGTCGGTCGTCGTCGGCGACGTCAGCAGCACGGTGTCGGAGAGGATCGCGCCGAGCAGCATCGTCGCGGTCGGCACCGCGGGCTCGGCGCCGGCCTGGCCGAAGCGCTCGACGACGAGCGTCGACGTCGAGCCGACGGGGTCGAAGATCGCCGTCACGGGCAGCTTCGTCTCGATCGAGCCGATGTGGTGGTGGTCGAGGATCTCGACGATCTCGGCCTCCTCGATGCCCGGCACGCTCTGCGCGCGCTCGCCGTGGTCGACGAGCAGCACGCGGCGCGGGCGCGGGTTGACGAGGTCCGAGCGCGTGACGACGCCGATCGGCCTGCCGTCGCCGTCCGTGGCGACGGCGGCGCGGTAGTGGACGTTCTTGATCTGGTCGCCGATGTCGCGTACGAGGTCGTCGCGGCCGACCGTCAGCGGGTCGCCCTCGGCGAGCGCCCGGCAGGGCTCCGACAGCGTGATCATCCGCGACGTGACGTAGGAGTCCAGCGGCGAGGAGACGACGCATGTGCCCTGCGCGGCGGCGAGCTCGAGGACGCGCTCGGTCGGCCGCGTGGAGTTGCTGAGCACGAGCAGCGCGATGCCGTGCGCGAGCGCCGCCTCCGTCGCGTTGGGCCGGTCGCCGATGACGACGACGTCGCCGGCCTGCACCCTGCTGTTCGCGGTCGAGTGCATCGCCTGGACCCAGACGCGGCCCTTGATCTCGACGTCCGCGTCGCCCGCCAGCAGCTCGCCCTCGAGCACGTCGACGATCGAGGAGACCTTCGTCGGCACGTCCAGCCGCGACGCCTCGCGCGACTCGCGGATGTAGCGCCGCGCGAGCGCGCGCTCGGTCAGCAGGCCGGTCAGGACGCCGTCGCCGTCGACGATCGGCACGAGGTCCATCCCCTCGGAGGCCATCAGCAGCCCGACGCTGCGCACCGGGTCGCCGCGCTGGGCGACGGGGAAGCTCGTGCGCATGACGTCGCGCACGCGCAGGTACGCGTGGGCGAGGTGGACCGGCACCGGCGCGCCGCTGCGCTCCAGCAGCCACTCGGTCTGCGCGTTGACGACGCCGAGGCGGACCGGGACGTACTCGGTGCCGTCGCCGTCGAGGCGGTTCTTCAGCTCCGCGTAGCCGATCGCCGCGGCGATCGAGTCGGTGTCGGGATTGCGGTGCCCGCAGACGTAGACGCGCGTCATCCGGTGTTCCGCAGGCCGCCGGCGATCCCGTTGATCGCGAGCAGGCTCGCGCGCACGAGGTCGGGGTCGTCGGGGTCGCCGCCGGGTGCGCGCAGCCGTCGCAGCAGCTCGAGCTGCACGAACGACAGCGGGTCGATGAACGGGTTGCGGCGGGCGATCGCGCGCTGCAGGATCGGCTCGCGGTCGAGCAGCTCCACCTCCTCGCGCACGGCGCAGATCTCGCGCAGCGTGCGCTCGAACTCCTCCTCGATCGTGCCCCAGATGCGCTCGCGGATCGCGTCGCTGGAGCACAGGTCGGCGTAGCGCCGGGCGATGTCGAGGTCGGCCTTCACGCACGCCATCTCGGCGTTGGAGATGAGCGCGGCGAAGTACGGCCAGTCGCGCTCCATCTCGCGCAGGAGCTCGACGCCGTGCTCCTCGCGCACCGCCTGCAGCGCCGTGCCGAGCCCGAACCAGGCCGGCAGGACGGCGCGCGCCTGCGTCCACGAGAAGACCCACGGGATCGCGCGGAAGTCCTCGATCCGCATCGACGCGCGCCGCTTCGCGGGGCGGGAGCCGAGCTGCAGCCGCGAGACCTCGCGCACGGGCGTGGCGGCGTGGAAGAAGCCGGCGAAGTCGGGGTCGCCGTAGACGAGGTCGCGGTAGGCGGCGGTCGAGACCTCGGCCATCTGCGCGACGACGGGCTCGAAGCGCTGCAGGCGCTCGGTCCGGCTGCCCGCGGAGTGGTCGAGCGTGCTGACGAGCGCGGCGCTCGTCGTCAGCTCGAGCTCGCGGTGCGCGATCTCGCGCAGCGAGAACTTCGCCGACAGCATCTCGCCCTGCTCGGTGACCTTCAGGCGCCCGGCGACCGTGCCGGACGGCTGGGCGCGGACGGCGGTGTAGCTCGGCCCGCCGCCGCGGCCGACGGCGCCACCGCGGCCGTGGAAGAACTGCCAGGCGACGCCGTGCCTGCGCATGACCTCGGCCATCTCGATCTGCGCGCGGTAGATGCGCCAGCCCGAGGCGACGTAGCCGACGTCCTTGTTGGAGTCCGAGTAGCCGACCATCACCTCCTGCTCGCCGACGGCGTCGAGGGCGGCGCGGTAGACGGGTGTCTCGAGCAGCGCCTCGATCGTCTCCGCCGAGCTCGCGAGCGTCTCGCCGGACTCGAACAGCGGCACGATCCGCAGCTGCGCGTCGCGCCCGCCGGCCCGTGCGAGCCCGACCTCCTTCATGAACAGCAGCACCTCGAGCAGGTCGGCCGGGCCGGTCGTGTTGGAGATGACGTAGGAGTCGATCGTCCCTGGATGGGCGCCGCGCAGCAGCTCGTACAGCGTGCGGAACGTCTCGACGACCTCGCGCGTCGACGGGCTGAAGCCGCTGATGTCGAGCGGGATGAGCGGCCGGCGATCGGCGATCTCGCGGGCGAGGATCGCGATCCGCTCGGGCTCGGGCAGCTCGCTGTAGCCCTCCTGCACGCCGAGCACGGCGAGGATCTCCTCGAGCGCGGCGCGGTGCACGTCGGCGTTCTCGCGGATGTCGAGCAGCGCGAAGTGAAAGCCGAAGACCTCGACCTGGCGGATGACGTCGCTCAGCGCGTCCTCGGCGACGAACGACGCGTTCTGCGCGCGCAGCGCGCGCTCGGCGACGCGCAGGTCGTCGAGCAGCTGCGAGGGGCGCTCGTAGCCCTCGTCCCAGCCTTTGCGCGTCGCGCGCATGCGCGCGGCCAGCAGCTTGAAGAGGCGCCGGTAGGGCTCCTCCGGGTTGCGCTCGCGGGCGAGGGCGGCGACATCGGGGAAGAGCTGCTCGAGCTGCTCGAGCAGGTCGCGCAGCTCCTCCGGCTCGCCGGCGACGCGCGACGACAGCGTGACGCGGCCCGCGAGCGCAGCGATGCGGTCCTCGTGATGGCTCACGCAGGCGTTCTTCATGAGCTCGAGCGCCTCGGCGGTCATGCTGCGGCGTGACGTTCGGGTTGCCGTCGCGGTCGCCGCCGATCCAGGAGCCGAAGCTCAGCAGCGGCGGGACGGGCACGTCGGAGTCCGGGAACGTCGCGCGCAGCGTGGACTCGAGGTCGCGGTACACCTCGGGCACGACCTCGGCGAGCGTCGAGCTGAAGTAGATGAGCCCCGCGCGGACCTCGTCGAGCACCGTCGTCGTCACCGCGCGCAGCTCGTCGGAGCCCCACATCTCCTGCACCGCGGCGGCGATCTGGCGGCGGATCTGCTCCTGCTTGCCGCGGGCCGGGCCGGCGCTCGTCGAGCTCGCGCAGCAGCGCGAAGATGCGTGCGAGCTTGCTGACGGTCGTGTAGCGCCGCGCCTCCGTCGGGTGTGCGGTGAGGACGAGGCGCACCTCGGCCTCGGCGAGCGTCTCGTGCAGCTCCGCGGCGCTCGTGCCCTCGGCGGCGAGCTGCGCGACCGCGGCGTGCAGCGAGCCGCGGCGCGGACCGGGCGCGGCGTCGAGCTTGCGGATGCGGCGCACGCGGTCGAGGTCCTCGGCGAGGTTCATGAGCTGAAACCAGCGCGTGAGCATGCGGATGAGCAGCACGATCTCGGGCAGCTCGAGGCCGGCGACGAGCTGCGCGAGCTGGTCCGCCGCGGCGGCGTCGCCGCTGCGCGAGCGCTCGCCGAGCTCGATCGCGCGGCGGTGCAGCTCGAGCGCCTGCGGTCCCTCGACCGCGCAGATGACCTCGTCGAGGACGCCGCCGAGCAGCGCCTCGTCGTCGGCGTACGTGCGGCCCTGGGCGTCTGATGTGGCGGCGGTGATGATGCGCCGCAGGGTACTTGGCAGATCGTGCCGGCTTGGATGCGCGGTGTGAACGGGCCGCCGATGGGCGTCTCGCGGCGTCTGCGGCGCGGCGCGGCGTTTGCGACGCGGCCGGCGCCGGCACGCATCGCAGCCCGCCGCAGGACCATCGCCACCCGACGACGCCGTCGCTACCGCCGCAGCACGGCCAGCAGCGACACGCCCGCGGGCAGGTCGCGGCCGCGCCGGATGAGCGCTGCCTCCGCGCGCAGGAGCGACTCCAGCGCCGTGTTCACCGCGCCCTGCGGCGTGCGGCCGAGGTCGGACGACGGCTGGGCGCGGCGGCGCGCGCGCTGCGCGAAGCGCGCGACCGCGATCGGCGCGAGCAGCACGGCGTTGAACGCGGTCACCCGCTCGGTGACGAACCCCGCCGCGGCGGCCCGGCCGAGCAGCAGCGCGCGCGTGTAGCGCCGGTGGTGGTGCGACAGCACGTCGTGCTCGCCCCACAGCCAGCCGTACTGCGGCACCGTCACGAGCAGCCGACCGCCGGGCGCGACGACGCGCGCGAGCTCGCGCAGCGCCGCGCCGTCGTCGCGCACATGCTCGAGGACGTCCAGCGCGAGCGCCAGGTCGAACGCGTCGTCGCCGAACGGCAGCGGCTCGTCGAGCGAGCCCGGCAGCACCGGGCCGACACCCCGCGCGCGGGCGACCTCGAGCGACTGCGACGCGAGCTCGACGCCGGTCACCGTCCCGCGGTGCGCGAGCGCGACCATGTTGCGCCCCGAGCCGCAGCCCGCGTCGAGGATCCGCGCGCCGGCGCCTGCGGCGGCGGGTGGGCCCAGCCCGTCGAGCACCGCCTCCAGGACGGCGCGGCGGCCGCGGTACCACCAGTGGCGCTCCTCGACGTCGAACGTGAAGCGCTCGAGCTCGTCGTCCACGACGCTACGGGGCGCTCGGCGCGCGGTCGCCGTCGATCTGCTCGTCGACGACGAACAGCGGCCGGCCCTTGACCTGGTCGAAGATCCGCCCGACGTAGAGCCCGACGACGCCGAGCGAGATGATGATGAAGCCGCTCAGCAGCACGAGCAGGACGACGATGCTCGTGTACCCCGGCGGGCTGTCCTCGACGTAGCGCGCGTACACGGCGTACACGCCGAGCAGGCCGCCCAGCGCCGCGACGGCGAAGCCGAGGAACACGATCCAGCGCAGCAGCACGGTCGTGCGGAAGAACATCCCGTCGAGCGCGACCTTCAGGAGCTCGCGCAGCCCGTACGCGCTCGGCGAGTCGCCCTCGCGCTCGGCGTGGGCGAAGCTGATCGTCGCCTGGCTGAAGCCGAGCCAGTCCAGCACGAGCTGGTACTCGCGGTCGCGGTCGCGCAGCTCGAGGAACGCGTCGACGACCTTGCGCGAGATGATCGACAGCGTCGAGAACTCGATCTCGCCCTCGCGCTCGGAGAGCATGCGCCGGTACAGCGTCGCCGACATGCGGCGAAACGCGGAGTGGCGGCGGCCCTCGCGCACGGCACGGACGATGTCGTAGCCGTCGTGCGCCTTGGCGTACAGCAGGGGGATCTCCTCCGGCGGCTCCTGCAGGTCGCAGTCCATGACGACCGTCCACGCGCCGCGGGCGCGCGTGAGCCCCGCGGTGATCGCCGCATGCTGGCCGAAGTTGCGGCTCAGGCGCACGACCTTCAGGTGCCGGTCGCCGCGCGCGAGCTCGGCGAGGATCTCCCAGGCGCCGTCGCGCGAGCGGTCGTCGACGAGCACGATCTCGTAGTCGGGCGTGATCTGCAGGAGGCTCGCCGTCAGGCGCGCGTGCAGTGCGCGCAGGCAGCCGGCGCAGTTGTAGACGGGGATGACGACGCTGATCTCGGTCACGCTGGCACGTGGGTGCTGTGGCTATCCTCGCGCTCTGTCCGAGAGCCTCGTCTACCGCAGCGCCTGGGGCTACGGCCTCGCGATGCGCGTTCTGTACGGACGCTACTACGCTGCGCGCGATGCGGCGGTCGCGGCGCACATCCCCGACGGCGCGAGCGTCCTCGAGCTGTGCTGCGGACCGGCCCGGCTGTACCTGCGCGAGCTGCGCGGGCGGATCGGCTCCTACGTTGCGCTCGACGCGAGCGCGCGCTTCGTCGACCGCCTGCGCAGGTGCGGCGTCGACGCCCGCCGCGCCGACGTCGCGACCGCCGAGCTGCCGCCTGCCGACGTCGTCGTCATGCAGGCGAGCCTCTACCAGTTCCTGCCCGACGCCGAGGCGATCGTCCGGCGGATGCGGGACGCCGCCGGTACCGCGGTCGTCGTCTCCGAGCCCGTGCGCAACCTCGCCTCCAGCCGCTTCGGCGCCGTCGCGCGGCTGGGCGCGGGCGGCGCGGCGACGGCGGCCGGCGCCCAGGCGCAGCGCTTCGACGCGACCTCGCTACAGGCGCTGATGGCCTCGTTCGGCGACGCGGTGCTGTTTTGCGGCTCGGTCCCGGGCGGGCGCGAGCACGTCTACGTCCTCAGCGGCAGCGGCAGCGGCGCCGGCGCGCCGGCGGCCGCGTGAGCAGGCTGCCGTTCAACCGCCCGCTGCGGACCGGCGGGGAGGCCGAGCGGATGGCCGCAGCGCTCGATCGCGGCTGGACCGGCGGCAACGGCCCGAGCAGCGAGCACTGCCAGGCCCTGCTGCGCGAGCTGACCGGGTCGCACGGCGTGCTGCTGACGCACTCGTGCACCGGTGCGCTCGAGATGACCGCGCTGCTGGCCGGCGTCGGACCGGGCGACGAGGTGATCGTGCCGTCGTTCACCTTCGCCTCGACGGCGAACGCCTTTGTCCTGCGCGGGGCGACGCCGGTCTTCGTCGACATCGATTACGCCACGATGAACATCGACCCGGCACGCGTTGCCGACGCGATCACCGACCGTACGCGCGTGATCGTCGCCGTCCACTACGGCGGCGTCGGCTGCGACATGGCGGCGCTCGCAGAGCTCTCCCGCGACCACGGCCTCCTCCTCGTCGAGGACGCCGCGCAGGGGATCGGCGCGACGATGGAGGGCCGCGCGCTGGGCGCGATCGGTGCCCTCGGCACGCTCTCGTTTCACGAGACGAAGAACATCTCCTGTGGGGAGGGCGGCGCGCTGCTCGTCAACGACGAGCGCTTCGCCGAGCGCGCCGAGATCCTCCAGGAGAAGGGGACCAACCGCCAGCGCTTCGCGCGCGGCGAGGTCGACCACTACACGTGGGTCGACGTCGGCTCGTCGTTTCTCATGTCCGACGTGACGGCCGCGCTGTTGGCCGAGCAGCTCGAGCGCGTCGGTGAGATCACCGCCGCGCGGCTTGTGATCTGGGACGCCTACCACGCCGCCTTCGAGGCGCTCGAGCTGGCCGGCGTCCTGCGCCGCCCCGCCATCCCGGAGGGCGCCCGGCACAATGCGCACCTCTACCGGATCATGCTCGCCGACCGCGCCGCGCGCGACGGCGTCATCGCGTCGCTCGCCGCCGCCGGCATCTCCGCCTACTTTCATTACGTGCCGCTGCACTCCGCGCCCGCGGGCCGGCGCTTCGGCCGCGTGCACGGGTCGATGGCCGTCACCGATGCGGCCGCCGAGCAGCTCCTGCGGCTGCCGCTGTGGGTCGGGATGACGCCCGACGACGTCGCGCGCGTCGCTCAGGGCGTCGCGGCCGCGACGTAGCGCGCGAGCTGGAGCCGGTCGTCGGCGATCTTCGGGTCAGTGACGCGCAGCCGCAGGTCGCGCACGTTGCCGGCCGGGTTGGGCGCCCCGGGCCCGTCGGTCTGCAGGCGCAGCGTCGCGGCGCCGTGCTTCAGGCTGAACGCGAAGCTCACGGGCGCGCCCTGGTCGGTGACCGGGACCGTCTGGCGACGACCGTCGGGCAGCGTGACGGTCACGGTCGAGGGCGCCGGGCCGCCGCCGTACAGCTGCGCGGTGAGGTGCACGCGGCGCCCGTCGCGCAGCGGGTTGTCGAGCTTCAGCCGTGCGTCGGTCCCGGCCCAGCGGAACCGGCTCGCGCCGGCACGCTCCTCATAGGAGAAGCCGTCGCCGAACCGCAGCGCGACGGGGTGCAGCAGCGCTGCGGCGAGCTGCGCGCGCTCGGCCGGTGTCGTGTGCGCGGCCAGGCGCGCGGCGGCCGGGCGCAGGTCGAAGAACTGCAGGCGCCCGTTGGCTGACGCGAACGACGTTCCCGCCCCGGCGACGCGGCCCAGCGCGTCCGCCGTGGCCTGCGCGTCGTTGGCCACGTAGCCGTTGCGGTCGAGGTACACGCCGCCGAAGCCGGCGGCCGCGGCGGCGGTCGCGAGCTGGTCGGGGGTGAGGGCCTGCTGGTAGCCGAGCCAGTCCGACTCGCGGCCGTGGATCGCCCCGTAGCTCCAGCGCAGGCGCGTGGAGTGCAGGTAGCCCTTGAACAGCTCGTAGTCGGCGATCGCGTTGAGCGGCCCGTTCTCCGGATAGGCCATGTACGGCAGCTGGAGCACCTTCGTCCCCGCCGGAACGCGGTGCTCGATCTGCGAGACGAAGTCGCCGTCGACCTTCCAGGCGGCGGCGATGGCGGCGTAGGCCGGCGCGTCGGATCGCGACGTCTGGTCGAAGAGGCCGATCGCCCCGACGGCTGCCGCGACGGCGGCGAGCATCCACGCCGCCCGCCCCCGCGCGCGCAGCCGGTCGCCGAGCGCGGTCAGCGCCAGCGCGACCGTCAGCAGCGCGGCGAACGCGATGACGAGCGAGAGCCGGTTCCATGCCCGCACCTGCGGCGACAGCTCGTACGCGATCAGCGCCGAGCCGCCGCCGACGGTCCCGATGAGGAAGCTGACGAGCGCGACCGCGCCGGCGGTCGCGATCCGCGATCGGCGCACGGACGCCGCCGCCCCGGCGAGACCCGTGGTCAGCAGCACGAGCAGCGCGGCGGCGAGGCCGAGCGTCGCCACGGTTCCGAGCGCCGGGTCGAAGCCCTCGGAGCGCAGCGGCGTGTGGCCGCGCGTAGATCCGGCCGCGCTCGGCCAGGACGCCGATGCGGTGGTTCGGCCTCGGGATGCACCATCGACGCGAGCTTCAGCCCGAACAGCTCGCTCTCCTCGGGCGCGCGCTTGGCGACGTCCTCGTTGGCGCCGTGCACGAGCGGGTAGATGATCGCGGGCGAGTGGCACAGGGCGAAGCGTCGCGGCGACGATGCGCCACGACGGCGGCGCCCTGGCGCGCGATCGACCACGAGCGCCGCGCGAGCGCGGCGACCGGCACGACCGTGAGCAGCACGAGCAGCGCGAAGACCGCGTAGTAGTTCGACGCCGCGCCGACGATCACGCAGACGCCGACCACGAGGAGCGTCCGGCGGCGGGCGGCGCGATCGATCAGCCGGCGGCCCTCGGCGACGGTCACCACGAGCCAGACCGCGAGCGGGATCGCGTAGTAGGACGTCAGGAACAGGTGCGTCTCGTTGCGCGCGAGGTGGTAGGGCAAGAACGCGAACAGGACGCCGGCGACGAGCGCCGCGACCGGGCGTCGCGCCGAGGTCGCGCAGGACGCCGTAGGCGACCACCGCGATGAGCGGAAAGCACAGCAGGAAGAACGCGTTGAACACGACCACGGGGTCGCCGAGCACGACCCCCAGCGTCCAGACGATCACGTAGTGCACGACGTCGCCGAACGGCGCCGCGAAGTCGAAGTTGGACTGGCCGAACGGTGCCCCGAGGTCGGGGTTGTGCCAGAACCAGCCGTGCTCGACGACGTCCTTGACGGTCGCCAGGTAGTACGCGCCGTCGCCGCTGACGTCGAAGATCGGCACGTGCGCGTGCATCTTCCAGAGCTTCAGGTCGACGATCGCGACGACGGTCGCGACGAGCGCCGTGGCCAGGACCCAGGCCAGCTCGAGGCGCGGCCTCGGGGCTGCGGCTCCTCCCTCCACGGCGCGAGCGTAGCTCAGGCGGGGGTGACGCGTCCCCGCACCTCGCCGAGCGCAACCGCGCCGGCACGCCCCCGCAGCACGACCTCCTCGCCGTCGTGCAGCCAGCGCTCGCCGCGGTAGCGCTCGGCGACCGAGCCGGCGGTGTCGGGCTGCGATCCGCTGATCGTGCCGGTGGCGAACAGGTCGCCGGCGCTCAGCCGCGCGCCGTTGACGGTGAGGTGGGCGAGCATCTGGGCGGGCGTCCAGTACAGGCGCGACGCGTTCGGGCGCGAGATGACCTCGCCGCCGAGCTCGATCTCGAGCTCGACGTCGAGCAGCCACGGCGTCGGTTGCGGTCAGGTACGGCGCGGGGGGCGGGTCCTGATCCGGCGGTGGGACGCGGGCCGCGTGGACGGCGTCGAGCGGCGTGATCCAGGCGGACATCGAGGTCGCAAACGACTTGCCGAGAAACGGGCCGAGCGGCTCGTACTCATGGCGCTGGATGTCGCGCGCGCTCCAGTCGTTGACGAGCACGACGCCGAAGATGTGCTCCTCCGCGCGGTCGATCGCGATCGGGCCGGTGGCGCTCGGCCCGCAGACGTAGCCCAGCTCGCACTCGAGGTCGAGCCGCTCGGTCGGCGCGAGCACGCCGGGGGCCACCTGACCGCGGGGACGGCGGATCTCGCTGCCGCTGACGACGACCGTCGAGGCGCGGCCGTGGTAGGCGATCGGCATCCGGTACCAGTTGTCGCCGACCGCCGGGGCGTCGGGGCGGAAGATGCTTCCGAAGTTCGTGGCGTGCTCGAGCGATGCGTAGAAGTCGACGTAGTCGGGGATGCGGACCGGCAGGACGTTCGTGACGTCTGCGAGCGCGATCCGGGCTTCGCCGGGCGCGTCGGCTGCGGCCTGCTGGACCGCGCGCCATGCGGGGCGTCCGAGCTCGATGAGGGCGTTGAGCGTGGGGGCGTTGACGGCGTGCTGGAGGTCGGGGTCCGGCCCCAGCGCCAGCATCGTTCGCCAGCAGCACCTCGTCGCCGGCGCGCAGCGCGGGGAGCGGTTCGCGGCCGCGGGCGCGCACGACTCCCCACTGCATGCTCTGGCGGTTCGTCATGTCGGCGTGCACGGTACGCCCCGTGGCGGTCGCGGCGTCGGGTGGGACTCGCGGCTTGGTTCGTCGCGGTGCGCTTGTGAACTGCATCGATGAAGGAGTGGAGGTCCGGGCCTCGTGGCGCTCGGTCCGGCGTGCGGCGCGGGCGCGCTCGCGGCGGGGGTGTGTCGAATCGGCGTCGCATGCCGACGCATATTCGACACACCCCCTTTGGCACGCGGGTCCAAAGGCGCGCTCAGCCCGCCGGCGCCCGCGCCCCCGCGTGCCAGCTGAGCGCATACGCCGGGTCGTCGAGCTCGCGGGCGAGCGTCGTCAGGCGCAGCGGGCGGAACGTGTCGCACATGACGGCGAGCTCGTCTGTGTGCGTCGCGCCGAGCGACGCCTCGACGCGGCCGGGCTGCGGGCCGTGCGGCAGGCCGCTGGGGTGCAGCGTCAGCGCGCCCGCGCCGACGCCGGCGCGCGAGCCGAACTGGCCGTTGACGTAGTAGATGACCTCCTCGGACTGGAGGTTGGAGTGGTGGTAGGGGATCGGCACCGCGAGCGGGTCCCAGTCGAGGTTGCGCGGGCAGAACGAGCAGATGACGAAGTTCGGTCCCTGGAAGGTCTGGTGGACGGTCGGGGGCTGGTGCAGGCGGCCGGACTTCGGCTCGAAGTCGTGGATGTCGAAGCTGTACGGGTAGACGTAGCCGTCCCAGCCGACGACGTCGAACGGGTGGTAGTCCAGGACGAAGCGCTGATGCCCGCGCCGTACGCGCACGGTCAGCTCGAACGCGCCCCGCTCGCGATGCGTCTCCAGGACCTGCGGCGGATGGAAGTCGCGCTGCGAGAACGGCGCGTGCTCGAGCAGCTGGCCGTAGCGGTTGCGGTAGCGGTTGGGCGTCTCGATCTCGCCGGGCGTGTGGAACGTCAGCCACGTCTGCGGCGCGTCGTCCATCCGCACGCGATAGGTCGTGCCGCGCGGGATGACGACGTAGTCGTGCGGGCCGTAGGGCAGCGTGCCGAAGATCGTCTCGAAGGCGCCCGAGCCCTCGTGCACGAAGATCACCTCGTCGCCCTCGCCGTTGCGGTAGAAGCCCTCCATCGCCGCCGCCGGCTTGCAGATCGCCATCTCGACGTCGTCGTTGAACATCAGCACGCGACGGCCGGAAACCGGGTCGCCGCCGGCCTGCAGCGGCGCCGTCTGCGTCAGCCGGTGCACATGCGCGCCCGGCACCCACTCGTCCAGCGCGATCGGCTCGAACGCACCGACCTCGGCGACGTCGCAGGGCGACTGCAGGTGGTAGAGGATCGACTCGTTGCCCGAGAAGCCCTCGTAGCCCATGACCTCTTCGACGAGCAGCGCGCCGTCGCCGTCGGCGTCGTGGACCTGCGTGTGGCGCTTGGCCGGAACGGCGCCCATCGACACGTAGCGCATCAGAGGTTTCCTCGCAGCGCCTGCTCTCGCTCGATCGCCTCGAACAGCGCCTTGAAGTTCCCCTCGCCGAAGCCGCGGGCGCCGTGGCGCTCGATGATCTCCAGGAAGAGCGTCGGCCGGTCGCCGAGCGGCTTGGTGAAGATCTGCAACAGGTAGCCCTCGTCGTCGCGGTCCACGAGGATCCCCAGCCGGCGCAGGTCCTCGATCGACTGGTCGATCTCGCCGATGCGCTCCGGAACGCCCTCGTAGTAGGAGTCCGGGGTGCGCAGGAAGTGCACCCCGCGGGCCTGCAGCTCACCCACCGTGTGCACGATATCGGTCGTCGAGACCGCGATGTGCTGCACGCCGGGACCGCCGTAGAACTCGAGGTACTCGTCGATCTGCGACTTGCGCGCGCCGTCGGCGGGCTCGTTGATCGGCAGCTTCACGCGCCCGTCGCCGCTCGTCACCACCTTCGACATGAGCGCCGAGTACTCCGTCGAGATCGCCTCGTCGGAGAAGTGGATGAGCTCGGTCATCCCGAAGACGTCCTCGTAGTACTTCACCCAGCGCTCCATCGCGCCGAGTTCGACGTTGGCGACGACGTGGTCGATGCCCGCGAACAGGGTCGGCAGGCGAGCGTCGCCGTCGTGGGCGACGTCGGCGAAGCCGGGCAGGAACGCCCCGGCGTAGTCGGCGCGCTCGACGAAGCGGTGCACGGTTTCGCCGTAGGCGGCGATGTCCGCGATCCGCACGATCCCGTGCTCGTCGCGCAGCTCCAGCGGCTCGGTCAGCCCGCGCGCGCCGCGCGCCGTCGCCTCGCGGTAGGCGGCCGCGACGTCGGGCACGCCCATCGCGACGCGCTTGACGCCGTCGCCGTGCACGCGCTGGTGCTCGCCGATCTCCGTGCCCTCGCGTAGCGCGCCGGTCAGCACGAGCCGGATCCGGCCCTGCTGCAGGACGTGCGACACGCGGTCGCGCAGCCCGGTCTCCAGGCCCGCGTAGGCCACCTCGGTGAAGCCGAACGCGTGGCAGAGGTAGTAGGCGGCCTGGGCGGCGTTGCCGACCCACAGCTCGATGTGGTCGATGCCGTGCAGCGGCATGAAGTCGCGCCGGCCGGGCGCGGAATGCTCGTCAAGCGACAGCGTGGTCACGGCGCAGCTCCTCGATCGATTCGTCGGTGCAGGTGTCGAAGAAGCCGCCGACGACGGCCTCGATCTCCGCGACGGACGCGGCGCAGTACAGGACGGGCTGGTACTTCGTGATGTCGTAGTCGACGGTGCCCATCTCGCGCAGGTCCAGCGGGCGCAGCTGCATCGCCTGAAACTGCGCGAGCTCGCCGGAGCTGGAGAGGATCCCGGCGCCGTAGGCGCGCAGCGCGCCGTCTTCGATGACGACCCCGAATTCCAGCGAGAACCAGAAGACGCGCGACAGGAAGCGCAGCGAGGACTCGTCGCGCAGGCGGATCGCGGCGGCGCCGGCGCGGCGGTGCAGCTCGCCGAACGTCGGCGTCGCGAGCAGGTGGCCGTGCCCGATGACCTCGTGGACGATGTCCGGCTCGGGCGTGTAGAGCGGCATCGCGGGGTGACGCACGTACTGCGTGGAGTGGAAGATCCGATCGCCGAGCGCGGCGTAGAACGTGCGCAGGTCGACGAGCCCGGCGGCGGGGACGTAGCTCCAGCCGCTGCTCGTGACGAGGCGCGCGCTGACCTCGTCAAGGCCGGGAACGCGGTCCACCGGAAGGTCGAGGTGGGCGAGCGCCGCGCGGTACTCCGACGCGGCGAAGCGCTCGTGCAGCGGCGCGAGCTCGCGCCAGACCGTGCGCCAGACCTCCTGCTCGTCGGCGTGGTAGTCGATCCGTGGTACGCGCTCGCCGGGGCGCCAGGCCAGTGCGGCGGCGGCGATCTCGCTGCGCCGGCGCCGGTAGCCGGGATCGTTCGCGCCGGGGTGGCCGTCGTGCAGGTGGACGGTGACCTCGCCGCCTGCGCCGGTCGTCACCGGCGAGTACAGCTGGGCTTCTTCGAACACGTGGTGCTCCTCTCGAGTACGGCAGAGAGTGCGCCCGTCACGGCCGAGTTACAAGTCTGCGCATCGCAGCAGGGCAATCCGCGCAGGAGATGCGCTCATGCGGCTGAAATACTGGACAATATGTCCATCGATCGGCTCGACGCTCGGCTCATCGCGACACTGCGCAAGCACCCGCGCGTGGGGCTGCTGGAGATCGCGCGCCAGCTCGGCGTCGCCCGCGGCACCGTCCACGCCCGCCTCGCGAAGCTCGAGGCACGCGGGGTCATCACCGGCCACGGCCCGGAGGTCGATCCGACCGCGATGGGCTACGCGATCAGCGCGTTCATCCTCATCGAGCTCGCCCAGGGCGAGCTCGCCGCCGCGGTCGAGGTGATGGACTCGATTCCCGAGTTGCTGGAGGCCGACGCGATCTCCGGTCCGCAGGACCTCATCTGCCGCGTCGTCGCGCGCGATACCGAGCATTTGCAGCAGATCGTCAACGCGCTGACCGCGACGCCGGCGATCCGTCGGTGCACGAGCTATATCGTGCTGACGCGTCAGGTCCCGCCTCGCACGATGCCGCTGATCGAGGCGGCGGCGCAACCACGGCGGGGCACCAACGGTTAGGAGGACATGCGACGGACCGAAAAGCGCTCAGAGGTGCGTCCGGAGATCCAGGCCCTGCGCGCCGTCGCGGTGCTGACGGTCGTCGTCTACCACGTCTGGCCACGCGCGATGCCCGGAGGGTTCGTCGGCGTCGACGTCTTCTTCGCGATCTCGGGGTTTCTCATCACGGCCCATCTCGTGCGCGAGGTGGACCTGACGGGAACGCTGTCGGTCTGGCGCTTCTGGGCGCGGCGCGCGCGGCGCATCCTGCCCGCTGCGCTGCTGACCCTGTTCGTCTGCGCGGTCGGGACGATCCTGCTCGTCCCGCAGCTGTACTGGCAGCAGTTCCTCACCGAGATCGGCGCGAGCACGGCGTACGTTCAGAACTGGCAGCTGGCGGCCGACGCCGTCGACTACCTCGCCGCCGACAACCGCCAGTCGCCGGTGCAGCACTTCTGGTCGCTGTCGGCCGAGGAGCAGTTCTACGTCCTCTGGCCGCTGCTGATCATCGCCGCGGCGGCATGGACCGCGCACCGGCGCCTGGCGATCGCCGGCGTCCTCGCGACCGTGACCGGGCTGAGCCTCGCGTACTCGATCACGCAGACCGCGGCGAATCCCCAGGCCGCGTACTTCGTCACGCCGACCCGCGCCTGGGAGTTCGGCGCCGGCGGCCTGCTCGCGCTGGTCGGCACGCGCGCGGCGCTGTCTCATGACGCCCGCGTGTCGCTGCCTGACGGCGCGCGCGCCCTGCTGTCCTGGGCGGGCCTCGCGGCGATCGCCTACGCGTCTGCGTTCTACAGCACCGAGACGGCGTTTCCCGGCTGGGCGGCGGCCGTGCCGGTCGTCGGCGCGCTGGCCGTCATGCACGCGGGGATGCCGCGGGCGCGCTGGGCGCCGTCGCGCGCGCTGGCCCTGCGACCCGCGCAGTTCCTCGGCGACATCTCCTACTCGGTCTATCTCTGGCATTGGCCGCTGCTCGTGTTCGCGCCGTTCGTCTTCGTCGAGCCCGACCTGACGCAGACGCGGATCGCGGTGCTCGTGCTGACGGTGCTGCTCGCATGGGTGACGAAGGTGCTCGTCGAGGATCCGGTCCGCCGCAGCGGCTGGCTGACGGCGCAGCCGCGCGCGACGTTCGCCGTCAGCCTGGCGGCGATGGCCATCGTGGCGGCCGTGCTCGTCGGCGGCACGACGCACGTCCAGGCGCAGATCCACAAGGCAGAGCGCGAGTCCGTCAACCTCATCGCACACCAGCCGGCGTGCTTCGGCGCCGCGGCACGCGACACGCGCACCCCGTGCGAGAACCCCTCGCTGCGCACGAAGGTCGTGCCGCAGCCGGTCGCCGCGAAGGACGAGGGCAACGCCCCCTGCAGCCATTTCCGCAAGGACCACGGCGTGAGCGTGTGCGACTTCGGCGTCCCGCCCGAGCTCGCGCAGCACACCGTCGCGCTGCTGGGCGACAGCCACGCGTCGCACTGGCGCGCGGCGCTCGACATCGTCGCGCGCGAGCGCGGCTGGCACGGCCTGTCGATGACGCGCACGAGCTGCCCGTTCTCGAAAGCGACGAAGATCATCCCCGAGCCCACGCGCACCGAATGTCTGACCTGGGTGAAGGAGCTGCCGCAGTTCTTCGCCGACCATCCGGAGATCGACACGCTGTTCGTCGTCGGCATCACCGGCGGCACGGTCAACGTCCCGCCCGGGCGCACGATGTTCGAGGCCAAGGTCAACGGCTTTCGCAACGCCTGGACGACGCTGCCCGACACCATCAAGCACATCGTGGTCATCCGCGACACCCCGAAGATCTTCCGCAGCACGGTCGATTGCATCGACCGTGCGATCACCGCCCATAGGCGTCCGGGGATCGTCTGCGCGGTCCCGCGCAGCAAGGCGCTCGAGGCCGATCCGCAGGTCGTCGCCGCCCGCGAGGCCAACTCGCCCCGCGTGCAGCACGTCGATCTCACCGACGTGTTCTGCAGCAACCGCCTGTGCTACCCGGTGATCGGCGGCGCGCTCGTCTTCAAGGACCTGCACCACTTCACGCTCGTCTTCGCGAAGACGCTCGGCGTCCCGCTCGGGCGCGCGCTGCAGACGACGACGCAGTCCTGGTAGCCGGCCGCCGTCAGGCGCCGAGCACCGCGACGATCACCGCGTAGCGGTTGGAGCGGTTGCGCTCGCCGCTGAGCCCGAGCGCCGCGAGCTCTGATGCGCGGTCCGCGAGCAGCGTGCGACAGGCGTTCGCGCGCCGGACATCCTCGCCGCCGACCTTCGCCCAGCCGCCGGCCGCCAGGGCCTCCAGGCGCTCGGTCATCAGGCACTCCGCCGCGGCGCGCTCGTCGGGACGCAGCTCGTCCAGCGGTCCGCCGGATCCGCTCGGCGCCGGCGACGGCTGCGCGATGTCGTCGTAGGCCCGCAGCAGATAGGGGCCCAGCGTGCGGGCGAAGACCGTGCTGATGTGGTCGAGGTCCTTGTAGACGAAGGCGCCGCCGACGACCGGAAAGCAGCGCTCGGCGTCGCAGAAGAAGCTCGACAGGTCGATCGCGTGCACGCGCGGCGATCGCATACGCCGCGCCGCGGCGACCGCCGGGTCGCGGTGCAGCGCCTCGGCGCGCGGGCGCGAGCAGCGCCGCGCCGCGGCGCGCCTGGCGGCGAACGCGCGCTGCACGCAGAGGGCGGAGGCGGCCGAGCTGCGCGGCGTGTCGCGGATCACGACGATGTGCCGGATCGTCGCCGGCAGCGAGTGCCACAGGGCGATGTGCCCGGCGACCTGCGTCTCGAAGTTGTCCTTGCCCTTCGCCGGGACGAACTGCGCGCTCGAGCGCTCCGAGATGAACAGCGTGCTGATCTCGGTGTGGCTGGTGAGGTACGCCTTCACCTCACGGTTCCAGTCGCGGCAGCGGACCTGGTCGGCGGGCGGCAGGAGCACCGTCGCGTCGATGAACGGGCAGCGCGAGCGGGCGAGCGAGACCGCCGGCATCCCCTTGCTCTCGGCCACCACCTCGACCGCCGCGCGCCAGTGCGAGGCGTGGCTGTCGCCGACGAGGGCGATGGTGTCGGCGCGCCCGCCCGCGGCCGTGCGCCGCACGCCGAACGTGCACGGGTACAGCAGCTCCGTGCGCTGGTCGGGGATGCACGGCGCGTTGGGCTCCAGCACGGCGTCGGCGGGCGCCGGGAAGATCGTCAGGCGCAGCGCCGGGTCGACGCAGCGCTTGAGCGGGTCGCGCGAGGCGGCGCCGAAACAGGGCTTGCGCGTGACGGGATCGAGCTGGCCGTCGGCGGCGGAAGCGGGCGTGGCCGCAATCAGGAGCGTTGCCGCACTGATGAGGAGAGCGATGTGCGCGCTACGTGACAGGCGCGCGATCTTACCCGCGATTCACCGAAGATCGCGGCGATGAGACGCCGAGATTCGGTGGATTCGGGCTCAGCCCGCGAGCGGGGCCCTCGCCGGACAGCCGGCGTGGACGGCGTTGGCGATCATCTCGCCGCGGTAGCGGTATCCGTCCGGGTCGGCGTGCAGCCCGTCGGGCAGGGAGACCGCGCCGCCGGTGACCGCGTGCTCCCAGTCGACGACGACGAGCCGCGGATCCTTCTTCTTGAGGTTGTGCAGCACCCGGTTGAGCCCGCGGTAGGCGCCCTTGCGCGGGGGCCGGATGATCGTCGTCCACACGACGCAGGTGCTGGGCGGCAGGAGCGCCATCGTGCGGCGCAGCCGGTCTGCGAAACGGCTCGGATTGGCGCCGTCGTTGGATCCCAGGCTGAAGACGACCGTCGTCGGCGTGACCGTGCGCAGCGACATGCGCAGCAGCCGCATCCCCTCCGGCGTCGTGATGCCGTTCTTCACGTCGGAGATGAGCGTGCGGTCCGTGAGCAGCTGGGTGAGGTAGGGCTCCGTGCCGACCGCCAGCGAGTCGCCGACGACGAGCACGTCGGAGTCCGCCGCGCGCGCGGCCGGGGCGGATCCCGCGAGCAGGGCGAGCAGTGCGACGAGCGCGCAGCAGCCGCTCGCGCGAACGATGGTCATGACACCGAGATCGGCGGCGCTGGCGAAAGCTTGAATCCGTTATCCCCCTGGCGTTGTCCAGCGGCCGCCCCGAAGCGGCCAAAGGCGATTATCCGCTGGCGGTTAAGCTGCGGCTCAACGTCGTCGGCTCGCCGGCGTCGGCGGTCGCCTCGACCTGCAGCGTCACGGTCAGCGCGTGGCGGCGCTTCATCGCCCTGCGCAATCGCGCGACCTGCGTGCGGGTGAGCGTCGACCCGCACGATCTTCGAATCGCCCGCCTGCAGCTTCGCCGAGACGGGGCGCAGGCTGATCGAGAACGCCCGCTTGCGCTTCTTCGGCTTGTGGCGCTCGGTCAGCGTGCCCGTCACCGAAACGGTGCAGATCGTGTCGCAGCCGACCCGCAACGGCAGCACGCGCGTGCTGAACAGCTTGCCCGTGCGCAGGACGCGGACGGCGAGCTCGGGCCCGAGCGGCGGCGGCAGGGTGGGCGCCTTGGGCGGCGGCGGGTGGCCGATCGGCGCCATCGTGACGCAGGGCGACGCCTCCGGCGCCGCGAGCAGGAACTGCTGGACGCGGTTGTTGCGCGTGTCGGTCACGGTGACGACGCCGTTGCAGTCGACGACGACGCCGGTCGGGTTGATGAACTGCCCGGGCCCGATCCCGCGCTCGCCGAACATGCCCAGGCGCTCGCCGTTGGGCCCGAAGCGCTGGATGCGGTTGTTGCCGCGGTCGGCGACCCACAGCTTGCCGCCCGCGTCGAGCGCGATCTGCGCGGGCGCCGACAGCTTGCCGAGCGTGCGGCCGGACCCGCCGAACTGCGCGATCCGGCCGCCCTGCTGGTCGAAGACGGTGATCCGGTTGTTCGTCGCGCTGACGTACGTGCGCGTCCCGTCGGGCGTCACGGCGACGCCGCGCACGGTGCCGAGGTCCGTCCACGCGCCGAGGTAGGCGCCGCCCGTCGTGAAGCGCGCGATGCGGCGGTTGCCGGTGTCGGCGACGGTGACGACGCCGGTGGCGTCGATCGCGATCGCCGACGGGTCGAGCAGCTGCCCCGGCCCGCTGCCCTGCGTCGCGATCGTGCGCGCCGGCAATCCGGTCGCGCGGGCGAAGACGAAGATCCGCGCGCGGCGCTGGTCGAGCACGTAGGCGTCGCCGGCGGCGTCGAAGGCGACCGCGACGGGCTGGCGCAGGATCGTCGGGCCGGGCGCGGGGGAGCCCCAGACGGAGGCGATCGACCCGTCGGGGTGCAGCAGCTCGATGCGGCCGTTGACGGAGTCGGCGACCGCGCGGTAGCCGTTGGCGTCGGCGCCGATGCCGAGCGGCGCGTTGAACTGGCCGGGGCCGCGGCCCGACGTGCCGAAGGAGCGCAGCAGCCCGCCGCTGCGGTCGAAGACGTCGATCCGGTCGTTGCCGGTGTTCGTCACGTACAGCGCGCCGGCGGCGTCCGACGCGATCGCACGCGGGTAGGCGAGCTGGCCCGGGCCGGTGCCGTAGCTGCCCCAGCGGGCCTTGTACTTGTAGTCCGGCTGGGGCCCGAAGCGCAGCACGCGCTGGTTGATGTCGTCGGCGACGAAGACCCGGCCCTGCGGATCGACCGCGACGCCGAACGGGAAGCTGAACTGGTTGCCGGCCGCGCCCTGGCCGCTGCCGATCGTCCGCAGCACGCGCCCGCCGAAGTCCATCACGACGAGCCGGTGATGGTGGTCGTCGGCGACGATCAGCCGCTGGCCGCGGATCGCCAGGCCGCGCGGGTTGGCGAGCAGGCCGGGCGGGGCGATCTCCAGGCCGCCGGAGCCGTCGAGGTTGAAGCGCTGCACGCGGTCGTTCTGGCTGTCGGAGACGAACAGCAGGTTGCCGGACGTCGTCAGCCCGCCGCCGGCCGGCGCGTCGTTGCCGCCGCCCTTGCCGAAGTTGAACTCGCCGACGGCGGTGCCGCGGCGGCCGAAGGAGTGCATGAGGTTGCCGTTGGCGTCGAAGCGGTCGATCCGGTTGTTGCCGTCCGCGACGAACAGCGTGTTGTCGGCGGCGACCGTGATGGCGCCGACCGACGTCAGCTCGCCCGGGCGCGTGCCCGCGCGGCCGACCTCGCGCCGGAAGGCGCCGTCGGGGCCGAAGACCTGCACGACGCTCGAGGACTGGTCGGCGATGTAGACCGAGCCGTCGGGACCGATCGCGACCGACTGCGGGAAGCGCAGCACGCCGCCGCCGCGCTGGCCGATCTGCGACCCGATCGTGTACGGGCACGCCGGCGACGCGCCGGGGCACGCGGCGGACTGGGCGGGCGCGCTCGCCGGCACGGCGAGGGCGGCGACCGCGAGCGCGCAGCTCACGATCCCCCTGGTGCGGCGATGGGTCATGCGGGCCATCGTCGTCTGAACCACCGCGGGCGACGATAGTCGCGGCCCAGGGCGCAGGTTGCACGAAGGCGTGCGACTCGGGAGAAGCTCAGTCCGTGGCTGCGGGCTCCGCTACGTGGCGCTCGATCATCTCGCGCAGCTGTGCGGGAGGGACGGCGCCGACGATGCGATCGACCTCCTGGCCGTTCTTGATGACGATGAGCAGCGGGATGCCCTGGATGTCGTAGCGCGAGGCGATCGCGGGTGCTTCGTCGATGTCGAGCTTGACGACCTTCAGGCGGCCGGCGTACTCGCGTCCCATCTGCTCGACGACGGGGGAGACCATCCGGCATGGTCCGCACCAGGGTGCCCAGAAGTCGACGAGCACCGGGACCGAGGCGGCGATCTCCTCGTCGAAGCCGCCGGCGTCGGTCTCGACGATCCAGGGCAGCGCGGCATGGCAGACGCTGCAGCGCGGGACGCCTCGCGCTGTCGGGCGTACGCGGTTCTTCGTGCCGCAGTTCGGGCACGTGATGATCGTCGGCTCGGCGGCTATGGCGATCAGGCTACATCGAGGGGCGCGGCGTGCGAGCGGTTGCGCCTCCGCTGTCGAGCCGCGGCCGCAGCCGCGGTGACCGCGCGACCGGGCGCCACCGCGCGCTCGCTCAGCGTCCGCGCCGCAGCCGCGGCGGCCGCGGGATCCGGGCCTCGCGCAGCGCCGCGCGCGCGGCGGCGTGACCGTTGACGCCGTGCACCGCGCCGCCGGGGAACGTCGACGCGCTGCCGATGAACAGGCCGCGCAGCGGCGTGCTGTAGGGGTTCAGCGACGGGACCGGGCGGAAGATGAGCTGGTCCATCGCGTAGCTGCCGTGGCCGACGTCGCCGCCCGGCAGGCTCGCGTTGCGCGCCTCGAGGTCGGGCGGGGCCATGATGTGGCGCGCGAGGATCCGCTCGCGAAAGCCGGGTGCGAAGCGCTCGATCTGCCGCTCCATCGCGTCGGCGAAGCGCTCGCGCTCGCGGCTCCAGTCCACGCCCGGCGGCGTGTGGCTGTAGGCCCAGGCGGTGTGCTTGCCGGCCGGCGCCCGCGTCGGGTCGGCGATCGTCTGCTGGCCCGACAGGAGGAACGGGTCGTCGGGCAGCCGCCCGCGCGCGACGTCGCGCAGCGCGCTGCGCAGGTCGGCCACCGTGCCGCCGACGTGGACCGTCCCGGCGCGCCGCGCGTCCTCGTTCTCCCACGGGATCGGCGCGTCGAGCGCCCAATCGAGCTTCACGGTCTGCGGGCCGTAGCGGAAGCGCAGCGCCCTGCGCGTGTAGCTGTCGCCGAGCGCGTCGCCGGCGAGCTTCACGAGGCCGTGCGGCGTCGTCGTCGCGATGACCGTCCGCGCTGCGATCCGCTCGCCGCCGGCGAGCTCGACGCCGGTCACGCGCCGCCGGTCGGCGAGCACGCGCGCCGCCGGTGCGCTCGTGCGCGTCTCGCCGCCGAGCTCGTGCAGGCATCTCGCCAGCGCGCCGGTGATGTTGCCCGCGCCGCCCTCCGGGCTCGGCCAGCCGACGCCGTGGCCGAGGATGTTCAGCCAGACGCCGGCGATCGCGCTGCCGGCGCTGTCCAGCGGCGCGTCGCCGTGCAGCGACGAGCCGTACAGCCAGGCTGCGCCCTCGCCGCGGAACAGCTCGCCGGCGAGCGCCTCGGCCGACATCAGCAGCAGCCGCACGAACTCGAGCATGCCCTGGAGCTTGAGCGCGGGGAGCAGCCGCGCGGGCCCGGCCGCCGGCGGAAAGCCCGCGAGCATCGTCGCCCTGACCGCCGCGAAGTGGCGCAGGTAGGGCGCCACGAGCTCCTGCCAGCGCTGCCCGTCGCCGGGCGACAGGGCATCGAGCGAGGCGGCCGTGTAGCCGAGGTCGCGTGCCAGCGCGACGCCGCGTCCGCCGGGCAGCGGGTGGACCATCGCGAGCTCGGGCTGGATCCAGCGCAGCCCGTGGCGCTCGAGCCCGAGGTCGGCGAACACCGGCGACGCGATCCCGGCCGGGTGCACCGCGGAGAACACGTCGTGACGGAAGCCGGGCAGCGTCAGCTCGGCGGTCGACGCGGAGCCGCCGAGCGTCGCCGCCGACTCGACGCAAAGCACCGAGCGCCCGCCCTTGGCGAGCGTGATCGCCGCGGTCAGGCCGTTGGGGCCCGCGCCCACGACGACGGCGTCGTAGCGCGCGCCGCTCACGGCGGCGCGCCGTTGCTCGCCGAACCGCGATCGTCTCGCTCATCGCATGTCCTTACGGTTGCGCGGTCCGCGCGGCGATCTGGTTGAGCATGCTCGACTCGGGGCGCTCGTCGCCCCAGAACGCCTGCTGCGCCTTGCGGCCCTGCGAGCGGTACGCCTGCTCGAGCGTCACGGGCATGTCGTCCCACGTGCCCGCCGCGCGCAGGTAGTCCTGGCCGTCGAGCTCGTAGACGAGCAGCCGGTTGCGGCCGCGGCCCATGAAGTGGCCCTCGTGCGTGTCGAGGCAGATCACGGCCAGCGGCGTGCAGCCGGGCGGATAGGCCGGCGGCTGGTCGCGGCCGTAGCGGACCATCAGCTCGCTGAGGCGCGCCGCGTAGTGCTCCAGCTCGGCCTCGTTGTCCTCGCGCGTGAAGAACCGGTTGACGCTGACGTAGCCGCGCAGGATCGCCGGCGTGCGCGGCGTGAGCGCGCTGATGACCTCGATCTCGAAGATCTGGCCGGCGAGGCCGCCGCTGCGCACGGCGGTGAAGCGGCCGAGGTCGCTTGCGTAGTCAGGCCACGTCTGCGGCTTGGCGAGCGCCGCCAGCGCGCGCGACGCCGACGCGATCCGGACCGGGTTGTACGTATGCCAGACCTGCTCGTTGCGCGGCAGCACGGGTGGCGTCGGATCGCCGAGCTTGGAGTGGCGCAGGCGGAACTCCGGCTTGTAGGCGTCGCGCGCGCTCGACGTCTCGAACACGATCCCGTGCCAGCGGCGCTCGTCGTCGCGGTAGGCCTGCTCGAACCACGGGCCGATCAGCCGTGCCGCGCCCGCGAAGAGCTGCTCGCCGTCGAGCGTGCCGCGCGGCGTGTGGGCGCTGTCGAGGATCCGCTCGCGGAAGAACGCGCGATGAAAGGCGAGCACGTCGGGCGCATGCAGGCGGCGGTGGCCGAGCTGGTGCCAGCGCGTCGTCAGGATCGCGAACGCGATCCGCAGATCCTCGACGTCGCGCAGCTCGGGGCGGCGCGCGTAGTACGCCGCGTTGAGGAAGTCCGTGACCCAGCCGACGGCATCGGGCGCGCTGATCGACGTGCCGCTCATGCGCGCCAGATGGACCGGCGGCGAGCGCCATGCACGCCGCGCTGCCGTGGCGGCTGCGACGACCCCGAGCGTGGTGCTCGCGCCCTGCGCGACCCGTTTGGCGTCCATGGCCGTCAGGCTATTCGTTTCCTCGCCGGGGGCAGCGAACGCCGCCAGTAGCGTTCGCCCGGATGTCCGACCGCTTCGAGTCGTACCTGCGCCACGCCGCTCAGCTCGCGCGCCACGGCGACTTCCTGCGCGCCGAGGGGCTGGAACGGCTCGCGCGCCAGACCCTCGAGCAGATCGGCTCCCCGCCGGAGCTCGTCGCCAGGCTGCACGTGCAGCGCGGCGAGCGGGCGATGGGCCAGGGCGACTACCCGCGGGCCGAGGAGGCCTTCGAGGAGGCGGTCGCGGCGCAGCGCGAGGCGGGCGACGGCCGCCAGCTCTTCGAGCTTCTGCAGCGGCTCGGCGTCGCGCGCTCGCATCAGGGCGCCGACGAGCGGGCGCTCCCGGCGTTCGACGAGGCGATCGCGCTTGCGCCGTCGCTCGGCCCGGCGTTCTTCCCGGTCGCCTACGTGCACATCGCCCGTGCCGAGTCGCTTGCGCCGGCTGGGGCGCCGCGCCGACGCCGAGGCGAGCCTGCGGGCCGCGATCGCCGTCGCCGAGCGCGCCCCGGTCGACGGCCGCGAGCGGATCGTCCAGGCGGCGCGCGACGCGCTGCACGAGCTGCGCCCGGTGACCGCCCGCGCGCCCGTGCCCGTGCCGCCGGGCCGGCCCGCCGGCGTAGGCCGCCCGCCGCCCACGCCGCCGCCGGATCCCGCGTCGCTGCGCTTCGACGAGCCCGCGTTCGACGCGGTCCTGGCGGAGCTCGACGGGCTCATCGGTCTGGCGGCGGTCAAGGCGGAGGTCAGGCGCCTGGCCGAGCTGCTGCGGATCGCCTCGCTGCGTCGCGCGGCGGGCCTGAGGACCGTGCAGGTCTCGCTGCACCTCGTGTTCGAGGGCGGCGCGGGCACGGGCAAGACGACGGTGGCGCGGCTGTTCGGTCGCTTGTACAAGAGCCTCGGGCTGCTGGCCACCGACCAGGTCGTCGAGGTCACCCGCGAGGACCTCGTGTCGGGCTACGTCGGGCAGACCGCGACGAAGACGAGCGAGGTGATCGACCGGGCGCTCGACGGCGTGCTCTTCCTCGACGAGGCGTACGGGCTCGTGCGACCCGGCAGCCATGGCGACTTCGGGCCCGAGGCGGTCGTCGAGCTGCTCAAGCGCATGGAGGACGACCGCAGCCGGCTCGCGGTGATCGCCGCCGGCTATCCGCACGAGATGGCGGAGTTCCTGGCCTCGAACTCCGGATTTCGCAGCCGCTTCGGGGAGACGATCCACTTCGACGACTACGGTCCGGCCGAGCTCGTGCAGATCTTCGAGTCGTTCGCAGCGGACGCCGACTACACGTTGCACGCAGACGCGCCCGAGGCGCTGCAGCGCGTCATGGAGCGCCTGCATGCCGCCCGCGACCGCTACTTCGGCAACGCCCGCACCGCGCGCAACCTGTTCGACGACGTCGTCGCTCATCAGGCCCAGCGCCTGCTGGCCGACGGCGGCACCCCGGACCGCGCGGCGCTGATGGAGCTCACGCCGGCCGACGTTCAGGCCGCGAGCGCCTGAGCAGGCGGGCGCGGGCGCGACCTCCCGCGCCGGCACCGGCGGGCCACTTCTGCACGGGAAAATTCAATACGTGTACGTAATCTGTCGATACCTGCTCTTAACGACCATGACGTACTACTGCTCTGAATGTGTCGTGAACTGGTGGCCCTACCAGGCGCGCGACGGCTGCTGCCCGTCCTGCGGCGGCGGGACGACGCGTCGCCAGGAGCCCGCCAGCGACGATGTCGACATCCAGTTCGCCCGTGCCCGCAAGGAGGCCGAGCGACGCGAGCGCCACGCAGCGTTCGAGGCGTACTACGCCGAGCGCGGCGAGCACGCCGCGTAGTCGGCTTGCGTCATCCTTCCAGGATGGCGCGCGCGATCGGCATCAACCACGTCGCCCTCGAGGTGGGCGACATCGACGAGGCGCTGGCGTGGTACGGGCGCTTCTTCGCGTTCGAGCTGCGCGGCAAGCGGCCGACGATGGCGTGGATCGATCTCGGCGACCAGTTCCTCGCGCTCAGCGCCGGCCGCCGTCAGGGCCCCGACGACGGCCGTCACTTCGGGCTCGTCGTCGACGACAAGGAGGCGGTTCGCGCCGCGTTGCTGGACGCGGGCGTCGCCGTCGCGGCCAGCGGCGGACTGCGGTTCGCGGATCCCTGGGGCAATCGGGTCGAGATCGTCGACTACCGCGACGTGCAGTTCACGAAGGCACCGGCGGTGCTGAACGCGCTCGCGCCCGAGGGGCTGCAGAAGAGCGCGGAGGCGCTGGCGGAGATCGAGCGCAAGGGACTTGCCGGATAGGCGAGCGGGGGCGGGACGCGGGACGGCGGACGTTCGCGGAAAAGCACCGGACGCACGCGTGAAGCGGCGTCAGGCGAGCACGCGCTGTGGGCTCGGGGTGGAGCGCGTGCGCCGGTGGTGCGTCAGGAGGGGGAGACGACGTGCGTCACGCGGGCTCCCGTGAAGCGCTCGACGCGGTGCGGCAGGTCGGCGGCCATCCAGCGCGACACGCCGGTCGGCAGCGTCGCGACGATGACCTCGTCGTAGCGGCGCGGGTCCCACGTGTCCTGGACTGCGAGCATCGGATCGGGGTCTCCGACGACACCTTCGACGGGCACGCCAACCTCGCGCAGCCCTTGCACCGCCCGGTCCAGGCGCTGCTCGGTCGCGGCGCGTCGCTCGCGAAACGAGCCGACGCCGCTGGACGCGGGTGCGACGAGCGTGATCTCCACCGGGCCGGCGATGGCACGGTTGAGGATCGCGTCGCGGATCTCATCCGAATCCACGGTGCGGTTGGCAATGACGAGCAGCTTCGTCGTCCACGGCATATGAATCTGCACCTCCCCAGGGGCAGTTGGAATCCGACATCCCGAACCTACGCTTCGCATGTCCGGGGCACAAAGCACAGAAAACAAGTACTCATGATGAAGCGATAGAACAATGCCTATGGGATGGCCGGTGGCGCGCTACGACGCTCGGGCTGCCTGGCGCGATGAGGCGACGGGCCGCCGACCGTCCGGCCGCGCCACGGCGAAGCGCCTCAGGCAGCACGGCGGTCCTCCTCGCTCCCGGCGTAGTAGCGCTCGAAGTGGACGAATGCCTCGCGCTTGTCGGCCTCGGCGCGGGCGATCCGATAGAGGAGGTCGGCGTCGTCGCTGACCGGATCCTCCGTGCTGACGGTGCCTGCGCCGCACATCGGGCAGCGCTCGTGCGCAGCCTGGTGGGGCCACCAGTTCACCTCGCACGCTGAGCAGCAAAACGACATCTGCGCCTCCTCTGGAGCTGACAGGCGGGCGGAACGAACATGCTTGGTAGAGGGCGCTTGCCGCCGCGCTGATACACGACGCCGTTCAGGCGTGTACGACGAACTCGATTGCAGTACGACATCAGACTTCGACACGAAGCCACGGTAAGCCGGGGCCCGGACGTCGCTGCCTGCGGTGCGCGGCCCCGTCGCGGGGACGTGCCCAGCCGATCCCGAAAAGGGCCAAATTCCAGGCGATTGTGCAAAGGACGCCGGAGGACCCGTGCCCGCGAGCCGCGGCTGATGGGGATTCTCGGGTGCCAGGCCCGACGATGACTTGCCGAAAACACCAACGTGAACGCTCCTACGGGACACCGTGCCCGCCGGGCCGGCACCACGTCAACCGCGCTCGCTGACCGAAGGTCCAGCTTTTGGGGCACGAGTCCTCGCTCCGACTCACCGAAATCCTCACCTATGGCCGCGGGTCCCCGCGGTTGCCGTGGGCGCCCGACTGCGACACGATGGGTGACGCATGGTCAACGCGGAGAACCGGCGTGCGCCCCGCGCGAACGTCGCGGTCAGGTGCGCACTGCGGCGCAGCAGCGGCTCGTCGATCCCCGCCGAGACGCTGAACCTCGGGCCCGGCGGCGCGCTCCTGCGGACCGGACGGCCGCTCGCGATCGACGAGTCGCTGGAGTTCGCGCTCGACATGCGCATCGTCGCCCCTGCGCGCGTGCTGCGCCAGGAGGGCCATGACGTCTACGCATTGCGCTTCGAGAATCCGCCCGAGCCCATGGTGCGCCGGCTGCACGAGCTCACCGTCGGCGCGCTGCACTGAGCGCCCGCCACGCCCCGTCTGGCGCGTGAACGGAATCGATGAGAGGAGGGGCGAACGCCGGGACCACCGCGAACAGCATCGATGAAGGAGTGGGAGTGCCGGCCTCGTGGCGCTGGCGCTGGCGCAGGCGCGGCGTCTGCTCGGCGAGCCCGGGGGTTCGACGGTTGCGTCCAACGGATGGACGCTTCAGGGCAATCCCCCACCGCTGTCTGGCTCTGGGCCCCTGCGGCGCGGGAGGATGGCGCGCGTCGTTCGCTGACGCCCGTCAGCGGAACGTGAACCGCTGGTCCCTGGCCTTGTTGCAGCTCCACAGGATCAGGGGAGTGTTGTTCGCCTGCCTGCCACCCTTCACGGACAGGCACTTCCTGCGCTGGTTGCCGTCATACGGCCTGACCGTGCAATGCCGCTGGCCGGAGCATCCGCTCATATGGAAGACCTGGTTGTCGCGACCGTTGCAGCTCCACAGGATGAGCTGCGTGCCCTTGCGGTAGTGCCCGGGGATGTCGACGCACAGGCCCATGTTCTGCGACGGGTGGATGATGTAGGCCTCGTGATAGGGGCCGAGCTCGACGTACCACTTCTGGTTCTTCGCGCCGAGACAGCGGTACTGGTCGACCTTCGCACCCTTGTGCACGCCGCCGTGCGCGGTGATGCAGGGACCGCTGAAGTGCTCCGGCAGCCACTGGAACGTGCCCGGAAACCCTGACGCCCGCGCGGTGCCCGACACGGTGAGGAACACACCGAGCACGGTCACCATCACCGTGGCCAGGAGAATGTTCACCTTCTGCCTCGTCAACGCCGTTTGCACGTCAAACCGCCCCCGAGAGATCGATGCCATAACCGTAATACGCCGGTAATCAGGCTATCATGGCTCCGGATTGCCGTGCCCCACGAGAGGCTGGGCGCGGCGCCTCAGGCGTGCGCCTCGGTGCTCACCGGGCTGCGCGCGACGTGCCACAGCACGGCGATGGCGGCGCACATCGGCACGAGGAGCGCAAGCCATACCGGTCCGAGCGCAAGCCCGCCCATGCCGGGCGCACCGAATCCGGCGCGAGCGGTTGCCAGCAGGCCCCAGAGGACGACGCCGCCGAGGGCGATCACGGAGCCTGCGACGCCAGCCCACAGGCCACGGCCCACGATCCGCGCCGGCAGGTGCACATGGGGGAGCAACAGGACCTTTCCGGCAGCGTGTGCGGCGAGCCACGTCACGGCGCACGTGAACAGGCACCACGAGTAGAACGCCGATCCGGCAAGCAGTCCGCCGTGAATCGAGCCGCCGCTGTGGCTCAGCGCCACGGTGCCGATGACCCACAGGACCGCGGCGCCGGCCGGCACGCCGATCAATCGCAGCCAGACGTCGGCACAGCGGTTGGCGATGCTCCAGCGCACGGTCGCGATCAGCGGCCCGAGCAGCAGGACGGCGCCTGCGGCCCCTGCGACCAGCGCTCCCGACCATGCCAGGTAGGTGGCGAGCGACGCGCCATGGAACGAGACGTCCTCGCCGAGCTTGACGAGTCCGCACACGACGAGCCCGACGGTCGTCGCCGCCATGAGCATCGTGCTGACGGCCTGGCGCAGCCCGGCCTGCGGAACACCGGTTGCATGCGCGAGCTCCGGATGCCGGCGGGCGTCCAGCGCTCCGCGGGCGAGGTCGACGAGCAGGCGCCCGCGCGACCCGGCCGACTCGCGCGCCAGCGCTTCGAGCTCGTCCCCGTATCGGCGCCGCCAGCGCCGTGGATAGAGCGCGATGAGCGCTCGTGCGAGGACGGGCGGGCGGCGGTGCCGGGAGGGGCCGGTCCGGTGGGTCATGGCGCGGCCAGCCGCTCGAGGCTCACCTGGACGAACTCGTGCATGCCGGCCAGCTGCTGCGCCAGCTGGTCGCGGCCCTCCTGGGTGAGGCGGTAGGGACGTCGCCGGCCCTCGGGCTCCGTGCTTTCGATGAGACCACGCTGCTCGAGCCTGGCCAGCGCGCCGTACAGCGTGCCCGGGCCCATCCGCGAGCCGCTGAGCTCGGCGACGTCCTGGGTGATCGCGTAGCCGTGCTTGTCGCCGTCGGCGAGGCTGCTGAGGATCATCACGGCCGGATCCGTGAACCGGCCGAAGTCGAGTGGGCGTGCGGTCATAGGGGCGACTATAACGCCCCGCGATATAACGTGCAACGTAGTAATCACGATGGCGGCCGGTCTGAACATGGCCTGAGCGCGCGGTGGCGCCCGCGCCTGCAAGCGTCATGCTGCCTTTGTGCAACCGACCGTGCTCGTCGTCGAGGACGATCCCGAGCTGCGGCGTCAGCTGGCACGCGGGCTCGGCGAGGAGGGCTTCGCGGTCCTCGTGGCGGCCGACGCCGCAGCGGCGCTGCGTCATGACCATGCACAGCTGGACCTCGCGGTGATCGACGTCGGGCTGCCCGATGCCGACGGGCGCGATCTCTGCCAGGCGCTGCGCGCGCGCGGGTTCGTGGCCCCGGTGCTGTTCCTCACGGCCCGCGACGCGGTCACCGACCGTGTCTCGGGGTTCACCGCGGGCGGGGACGACTACGTGACTAAGCCGTTCGCGTTCGTCGAGCTCGTCGTCCGGCTGCAGGCGCTCCTGCGGCGATCCGGCGGCGAGGGTCGCCCGGGGCTGCACGTCGACGGCCTCGCGCTCGATCCGGCGACGCACGCCGCGACCGGGCCGGGTGGGAGCGTGCAGCTCACGCCGACCGAGTTTCGCCTGCTCGCCGCGCTCGCCGGGCGCCCCGCGACGGTCCTGCGCCGTCGCGAGCTCGTCGGCGCCGCCTGGCCGGACGGAGCGGTCGTCCACGACAACACGCTCGATCAATACGTCGTGCGGATGCGGCGCAAGCTGCGCGTGGTCGCGCCCGGCGCCGCGATCGTCACGGTCCGCGGCGTCGGCTACCGGCTCGGCTGATGCGCCGGCCGCGCACGCTTCGCACCCGTGTCACGCTGCTGGCGCTCCTCGCCGCGGCGGTCGTCGTCGCGCTGCTCGTCGGCGCGTTCAACGTCGTGTTGCAGTCGTCGCTGGATCGCGACGTGAACCGCACGCTGCGTTCGAAGGCCGCCGCGGCGGTGACGACGACGTCCGTGACGGGCGGGCGGGTCGTCGTCCGCGACGCACCCAACGACGAGGCGATCGATCGCGAGGTGTGGGTCTACGAGGGACGCCGGGCGGTCGTGCGGCCGCCCGGCAGCGCACCGCTGCAGCGCGCGGCCGACGCGCTGGCGCTCCGGGGCGGCGGCTTCGCGTCCTCGCCGGACGGGGAGGCCCGCCTGCACAGCGTCGCCATCTCCGCCCGCGGCCGGCGCCTCGGGTCCGTCGTGGTCGCGGAGTCGCTGGAGGTGTACGACCGCACGACCGACGTCGCGCTCGCGGGCTCGGTCGCGCTCGGCGGTCTGCTGCTCCTGCTCGTCGCGGCGCTGACGTGGATCGCCACCGGCCGTGCGCTGCACCCGGTGCGGGAGATGACGCGGACGGCGGCGGACTGGTCGGCGCACGACCGCGAGCGGCGCTTCGGCCCCGGGCCGCGACCGGACGAGCTCGGCGAGCTCGCGGGAACGTTCGATGCCCTGCTGGACCGGCTCGCGGCGAGCCTGCGTCACGAGCAGCGCCTGTCCGCCGAGCTCTCGCACGAGCTGCGCACGCCGCTGGCGCGGATCGCCGCGGAGGCCGAGCTGCTCGGGCGGCGCGCGCGCTCGGCCGAGGAGCTCGAGGCGGGCCTGCGGTCGATCGCGGGCAACGCCGAGGAGATGGCCGCGATCCTCGACACGCTCATGAAGGCCGCGCGCGCCGAGGCCGGGCTCGATCGCGGGCGCGCGCAGCTGGAGTCGCTGCTGGACCGCGTCGCGACACGCTGGCGCCCGGCGTTCGCCGTCCGTGGCATCGCGCTCGAGGTCGACACCCCGGCTGGGCTGCAGGTCGGCGTGGACGCGGAGGTCGCCGAGCGGATCCTCACCCCGCTGCTGCAGAACGCCGAGCGCCATGCCGTCGCGCGGGTGTCGCTGTCCGCGGAGCGGACGGGCACGACGGTCCTGATCCATCTCGACGATGACGGTCCGGGAATCCCCGAGGAGCTGCGCGACGCCGTGTTCGAGCCGGGACGGACCGCCACGAACGGCGATGGAGCCGGCCTCGGCCTCGCGCTCGCCCGCCGGCTCGCACGCGCGACGGGCGGGGACGTGGAGGCGGTCGGGGATGCGGCCGCGAAGGGCGCGCACCTTCGCATCCGTCTCCCGGCCTGACCGTCGCACAGCGTTGGGATCGCGACGGTCGCTCAGAGCAGGTGGCTGAGGACCCGCGTTGCGAGCACGTAGGCGCAGAAGGCGAGCGCGGCGACGCGCAGGCGCCGGCTGGGGGAGACCGCCGCGAGCGGCAGCAGCCACACCACGTACCACGGCATCAGCCACGCGGACGTGACGAGCGTCGCAAGCGTCGCCCAGCCTGCGCCCGCGATCCAGTCGTGGCCACGGAGCGTGCGCCACAGCAGCCACGCCAGGGCGAGCACGACGCCGGCCGTGCAGGCGGCGCGGATCGACGGCGTCAGGCCGCCCTGGCCGAGCAGCACGCCCAGCTGGTTGGGCACGCTGAAGTGCGCGACGAGCCGCTGCTGGGCGAAGAGCTGCGGGACGAACTCGAACGGGTGCCCGCCGATGATCGCCAGTCCGGCCAGCCCGGCGGCGACCGTCGCGGCGAGGGCGCCGAGCAGCGCTCGTCCGGGTCGTGGCGCGCCGGCGAGCATGAACGGCAGCACGAGCCCGGCCGAAGCCTTCGTCAGCGTGGCGAGCGCGAGTTGCGCGCCTGCCGACCGCCGCTGCGCGCGCAGCGCCGAAGCGATGGCGCCGAGTACGAGCAGCTCCATCAGCAGGTCGTTGTGCGCGCCACCGACGCCGTAGACGGCGAACAGCGGGTTGAGGCCGACGAGCATCGCCGCCCGCCGCGGCTCCTGGCCGGTGCGCATGGCCAGGCGCCAGACGAGCGCGACGCAGCTCAGCCCCGCGAGCGCCGCGATCGCCTTGTAGATCCAGAGCGTCACGCCCACGGACAGGTGCGCGAGCGCGTAGCTTGCCGTCGTGAACAGCGGGCCGTACGGGCTCGCGACATCGTGCCAGCCGACGAACCGCGCGACGGTGTCCCCCGGGGCGTCGGCCGCGCCGTGCGCGTAGGGGCTCAGGCCGTGGATCGCCCCGAGGCGGGCGTAGTCGATGTAGCTGAAGACGTCGGCCGAGAACAGCGGCGGCGCGAGCAGCACGACGGCGTGCATGGCGACGATCGCCCCGATCGCGAGGCGCATCGGGATCCGGTCGGCGCAGGCGAGCGCCACGAGGTAGCACGCGAAGGCCACCACGAGCAGCCCCGAGACGACGCCGGCGTCAAGCCGCAGGCCGATGCCGGCCAGCGGGCCGCGCAGCCAGCCCGGGAACCCGCCGTGCGCCGCGGGAAGCAGGAAGTACAGGCGCTCGCCGGCGGCCCCGGCGGCGAGCGCCAGGCCGGCGGCGACGACCCCGCCGAGCGCGGCGATCCCCAGTGCCCGGCGCAGCGCGGGCGCATCCTGCTCGCCGAAGCGGACGGCCGAGGCCCGGGGCGACACCGTCGCGATGTGCACGACCTCGCCCCGGGCAGCTTGCATGGGTCGGTACTACTACGCCAGCGCGGGCTGTGCGGCAGGAGCTTCGGTGCGGTCCTTCTTGGTCACCGTCAGATATGCGACGGTGCTTGCGATCGCGGTGAGGAAGATCACGCTCGTGACGGTCGTGCCGAGCCCGATGCCGCCATCGGCTTTCGGCTGGGACAGGTAGTCGCCGATCGAGGCGCCGAACGGGCGCGTCAGGATGTAGGCGATCCAGAACGCGAGGATGGCATTGAGCTTGAACACGCGGTGGGCGAAGAACACGATCGCGATCGCGCCGCCGAAGACGAGCGCCGACTTCCAGTAGCCGATGGCGATCTTTTCGGCGAGCAGGTCGCCGGCCGCCGTGCCCAGCGCGAACGTGAAGAGGACCGCCAGCCAGTAGAAGGCCTCGCGCCGCCGCGTGACGATCGTGTGGATCGACAGGGTCCGCTCGCTGGCGTACCAGGCCGCGAACGTCGCCGCGAGCGCGATGGCGAACGCGATCGTGCTCGTGGTGAGCGCGACCCCGAGGTTGTCGACGAGGTTGTCGGTGATGAGCGTGCCGACGACGCTGATGAGGACAACCGCCAGCCAGTAGACGGTCGGCACGTACAGCCGCAGCCGGAACTGGAAGACGAGCGCGACGGCGAGGATCGCGCTTACCACATACGTGGTGTTCGTGAGGCCGAAGCCGAGGTTCACGTTGAGGTAGTCGGCGGCCGTCTCGCCGACGGTCGTACACAGGATCTTGATGATCCAGAAATAGAGGGTGACCTCGGGAACCTTGTTGACCATCCGTCGAATCCCGGGGCGAACGGTCGGTTGCTTCGCGCTGTCGTGCTCAGCCTCGGCTACGTGTGAATCGCTGGGAATGATCGTCATGTGACGAAGATGGCCCAGATCACCTGAACGCCTCCTGTACGCGTCACGCCGCACGTTCAGGCGCGATGCAGCGAGCGAGCGCCAGGTCACCAGCAGCGCGGCGACCGCTGCACCGGCGTCGCGGGGGCGGCCTTCAGGGCGACGCGTCCGGCGCGCAGCACGGTGACGTCCATGAATCCGTCCGGCCGGCGGGTGATGCAGACGCCGTGGTCGCCGTGCCAGTAGCGCGACCAGCGCACGCGCAACACGATGGTGGCCGGCGACGCGGCGGATAGAACGATGCGGTCCACCCCCAGGTGCGTGACACGCGCGCCGCTGGCGAGCGGGCGGGGGGCACGGACGGCGTACAGGCGCCAGTCGGCCGACGCCCAGGCAAGCTGCAGGCCGGGGACCCCGCGGCGTACGAGCTTCTCCTCGTCGCGTCCCCAGCGCTCCTTCGGCGCGCGCGACAGCGCCACGTAGGCGACCGCGTTGAAGCGCAGCCAGCGTACGTAGCGCGCCGCGCTGAGCCCCGGGGCGTAGAAGAGCGCGTTGCGCGCGCGGTCGATCTGCGTCTCCCAGCCGCGTGCGAGCGGGAACCGGGCGCCGACGTAGACGGTCTCCCAGCGCGTCGCGCTGGGCACGATCTCGACCCGTCCGGGTGGGGCGTCGCGCCGCTGGAGCTGCGCGAGCAGCGGTGCGTAGTAGCGCGCGTGCGTCTCGGGGGCGTCCAGGCTCTTGGCGATCTCGGTCGCGGGCGCGAAGATCAGCCACGCCGATGCGACGATCCCCACCGCAGAGAGGTACTTGCCCGGCAGCCGGCGCCGCGCGACGAGCACGACGGGCACCGCGAACGCGACCCCCAGGCGTGCGATGTTGCTCCCCATCGGCGTCGGCAGCAGCCAGCAGGCCGCCGCAGCGAGCGCGTAGGCCATCAGCGCGCGACGCGCGAGCAGCGCGTCGCGCGGGATGCAGAGGCGCAGCGCGATCGCGATCGTCACGGCAAACGCCGCAGCGCCGGTCGAATAGGGCTGGGCGCCGCCGTCTCCGAACAGCACAGCGCACGCGCCGACCACCGTGGCGGTGCAGGCGACGACCGCGAGCATCTCGCGCCGGTGCTCGACGGTCCACCAGACGGTGACCGCCATCGCCAGGAACAGGCCGGCAACCGGGCTCGCGGCCGCGCTGAGGCCACCGAGGACACAGCCGACGAGCATCGGCTGCTCGAGCACGAGCGCGAGTACGGCCAGGACTGCGAGCGCCAGGCCGACCGAATAGGTCACGCGTCCGATGAGCAGGTCGCCGGACGCCGCCCAGGCGACCCATGCCGTCGGCCACAGCCAGCGCCCGCGGCCCTTCGCGCGTACGATCGCGGCAAAGGCGAGCGTCGTGGTCGCCGCGGCGGCCGCGCCCGTCACGCCGATGCCCATGTGTGCCATGAGCCATGGCGTGAACAGGCTATAGCCGGGCAGATGGTGGCCGCCGAACCAGTTGTTGTCCCACAGGACCCATCCGACGCGCTCGAACAGCCCGGTCCGATAGACCTGTGCGGCGAGATCGGCGGTACGGGGCTGCAACACCATCCACAACGCGACGACGACGGCGCTCGCCAGCAGCGAGAGCTGCGCCGCCGAGGCGCCCTCGTCGATTCGAGCGCGCACGTCGCGACGCCTACGCCAGGCCGTTCACGGCGCTCGCCGCGCGTACGTCGCCGGCGGACGTACCGTGACCGCCCACGTCATGTCGGGTAGACGGCGGGTGATCGAGGCGAGCATCACCGCGCCAGAATGCTGCGAGACGCCTGACCGCAGCCTGAATGCCGCATTCAGGCGCGGTTCAGCGACCGATCGTCACCGTGGGTCGGTGTCCTGCATCGCGCCGGCATCTTCCTACGGCCGGCTGCTCATCCGCGCGACCGTCGCGCTCTTGGCGACCGGCACCGCTGCCGGCTGCGGCGCGGGTCGTCCGGTCGCCGGCCGGCCGGCGACGGCCACGACCGCGACCGCCGCGACCACCCGTCACCGCGATGTCGCGCCCTCGCTGTGGCTCGCGGGTTCGGCGGCACTGCCGGCACCGATGCAGCTGCCGGGGCTCGCGCGCACCGCCGACGGGCGGGTCGTCGCTGTCGGCGGCCTGGACGCAGCCGACGCGTCGACCGCCGACGTGATCGGCGTCCTGCCCGACGGCGCTCGCCGCATCGGCCGGCTCCCGCAGGCGGCGCACGACATCGGCGTCGCGGCCATCGGCCGGACGGTGTACGCGTTCGGCGGCGGCACGGCCGCCGGCCCGATCGCCACGATCACCGCCCTGGACGCCCACGGACGCGCGCGTGCCGCCGGTCATCTGCCCGTCGCGATGTCCGATACGACGGCGGTCACGCTCGGCAAGACGGCCTACGTCATCGGCGGGTACACGACCACGACGCCGCTGCGCTCGGTGCTCGCGTTCCGGCCCGGCCGGCGCGTCCGCGACGTGGCCGGGCTGCCGCACCCCGTGCGCTATGCGGCCGCCGCGGCGATCGGCTCGCGGATCTATGTCGCCGGCGGCACGACCGGGACGCAGGCGCGGCGCGAGATCGTCGAGGTCGATCCGGCCGCGCATCGCACTCGCGTCGTCGGACGGCTGCCCGCGCCGCTCGCGCACGCGGCGGGCGCCGCGCTGCGCGGGACGTTCTACATCCTCGGTGGCCGCGGCGACGCGCTCACCGGCCAGCACGCCACGATCTGGGCGTTTGACCCCGCGACCCGGCGGCTGCGACGCGCCGGTCGCCTGCCGGTCGCGCTCTCGGACCTGTCCGCCGTCGCCGACGGCGACCGCATCGTCGTCGTGGGCGGTCGCGACCGCCGGGGCGGCGTCCACGCCGAACGCTGGAGCTTCGAGCCCGCGAGCGCCCGCTCGCGGCGCCCCGCGGCTGCGCGCATACCGCCGCTGCTCGATCGCAACGACGTCTACCGCGCCGAGCGGCCCGGTCGCCTGGCCCGTGCCGCGCGCCACGTCCCGGCGCGGGTCTACGTCCCCAACTCCAAGTCGGCGACGGTCGACGTCATTGACCAGCGGACGGGCAGGATCGTCCGCCACTTCGCCGTCGGCGGGCTGCCGCAGCACGTCACGCCGTCATGGGATCTCAAGACGCTGTGGGTGACCAACGACCTCGGCAACAGCCTCACCCCGGTCGACCCGCGCACGTCGCGCCCGGGCAGGCCCGTCCCGGTCGACGATCCCTACAACCTGTACTTCACCGCGGACGGCCGGCGCGCGATCGTGGTGGCCGAGGCGCGCCGCCGGCTGGACTTTCGCGATCCCCACACGATGGTCCTGCGCCATTCGCTGAAGGTCCCGACATGCCGGGGCGTCGACCATATGGACTTCACCCGTTCCGGCCGGCGTGCGCTCGTCTCGTGCGAGTTCGTCGGGCGCGTGATCGAGGTCGACCTGCGCCGGGAGCGCGTGCTGAGGACGATCGACCTGCGAGCCGGCTCGATGCCCCAGGACGTCAAGCTGTCGCCCGACGGGCGCACGTTCTACGTCGCCGACATGCAGCTCGGCGGGGTCTGGTTGATCAGCGCGCGAACGATGCGCAGGATCCGCTTCCAGCCCACGGGCAAGGGCGCCCACGGCCTGTATCCGAGTCGCGACTCCAAGACGCTGTACGTCTCAAACCGCGGCGAGGGGTCGATCAGCCTGATCTCGTTTCGCAGCCGCAGGCCCTACAGGAAGTGGCACCTTCCCGGCGGCGGCTCGCCGGATATGGGCGGCCTGTCGAGCAGCGGCCGCGTGCTGTGGCTCAGCGGCCGCTACAACGGCGAGGTGTACGCGATCTCGACGCGCACGGGCAGGCTGCTGCACCGCATCAAGGTCGGTACGGGGCCGCACGGCATGGCGGTCTGGCCGCAGCCCGGCCGCTACTCGATCGGGCACACCGGGATCCTGCGCTGAAACGAGGCGGGCGAGACTCGTAGTCAGTGCCCGGTGGGCGCCGGAGGCCAGATGATGTCGACCTGGACGCCGACCCGGCGTGCGTGGCCGCCGACGTCCGCGGTCCCCTGCGCCGGTAGCCTCTGTGGAGTGCATGAGTCATGCGAGATCGGCGAGACGATCCGCTACCAGCTTCGGCGGCTGCGACGTCTTCGTGGGCTGACGCAGGAGGAGTTGGCCGATCGTGCCGAGGTGTCGCGAGATCTTGTTGCGAAGCTTGAGCAGGGTCGGCGGCAGACGGGCGCGCATGACCTCTCTGGCAAGTCTGGCGCGCGCCCTGAACGTGGAGCTGTCGGCGCTCGTCGCGCGGCCGGCCCCGGTCGTCGAGGGGGTCGCATCGGACCGGAGGTGGCGGGCGAGCCCCGAGATGGCAGATGACCTCGAGAGCCTGGTGGGCTCCTATCGCCGAGCCTATGGTGGAAAGGCTACGGTCGCAGAGCTGCTCCCAACGACGGCCGGGCTGCTGTGTCTGCTGATCGATCTCCAAAGGCGAGGGCAGTGGCCGGAGGATCCGGCTCGGCTGGCGTCGCTGGTGGGCCAGGCGGCTCTGCTGGTTGGCGTGCTTCACCTCATGGGACCGCGTCATCTCGAAGCGTCCCGAGCCCACTACGACCTCGCGCTGCAGGCGGCGCGCGAGGGCGAAGATTGGGACTTGGCGTCCTATATCCTCGGATCCCTCGCGTTCCTGGCGATGTCCGCCGATCAGGCGAGCGAGAGCCGCGAATTCCGAGATGCCGCATGGGAGCTGGCGTCGCGGCGAGCCAGTCCACGGACGCGCGCCTGGACTGCCGCGCTCGCGTCGGAGCTGTACGCGCGCGACGGCGACGAGGCCACCAGCCGTCGGTTTCTCAATAGGGCCTTCGCAGCCATGGAACGAACCCAAGACGATTCGGGTTGGAAGGGCGTCGGCTCGTTCGATGCCGCAAGGCTCGCGGCCTACGAGGGCGGCAATCTCGTGCTGCTGGGCCGGTACGCCGCCGCTGAGAAGATCTTGCGCGGCGCGCTGTCGCAGCTCGACCCGGCGCGCGTCAAGCACCGCTGCACGCTGTCAGCCGACCTGGCGATGAGCCTCGTAGGTCTCGGCGAGATCGACGAGGCAAGCGTGCTAGCGATCGATGCCCTGTCGTTGGCCAAGTCGATTGAGCACTACGAAAGCGTCGAGCGCGTTCGAAGAGTCCACGCCGGCCTTCTCCCGTGGCGGGAGCACGGCACGGTGCGCGCACTCTCCGAACAGCTCCAAGCGCATTGAGCTGCGCGCCGTCGCCGTGAGGACGCCGGTCGATCTCAGCTGGCTGCGGCCGGAACTCGATCGTTGCCGGGAACTCATCGCGAGGCACCCGGCACCGAAGCACTGGACGAAGTCATCCAGCCGCGGTGGCGCGGAAGTAGTCACCGAGACCGACCTGGCCGTTGAACGGCTGCTGATCGACGCCATCAGCACGCGGGAGCCGCGCGCGACCTTCCTGAGCGAAGAATCTCACCCGGATCCCGCGGGACTCGCGAGCAACCGGTGCTACGTGATCGACCCGATCGACGGAACGGAGGAGTTCGCGGCGGGCCGGCCCAACTACGCCATCTCGATCGCTCTGTTCGACCGCGGCTGTCCTGTAGCGGCCGTGCTGGATCTGCCGGCCCACGACCAGCGCTTCGAATGCTCTGCCGGCAGCGGAACCCAGCTCAACGGCGCAACGGTGCAGCTCTCGCGAGCTCGGCGTGTGAGCGAAGCCCGCATTGCGGTAAGCGCCACGCAGCTCGACTCAGCGCACCTCCGAGCGTTCTGGAGCAGCGTCGACGCGGCCGAGCTTCGGCCCGTCCCGGCCTTCGCGGCCAAGTTCGCTGCGGTGCTCGCGGGCCAATGCGACGCGGCTCTCTACCTGCCCATTCACCCTCACCGGACCGCGATCTGGGACTACTCCGCCGCCGCGCTTCTGCTCCGCGAGGCAGACGGTACATTCGCCTCCGTCGACGGCTCAGATCTCCTTCAGAAGCGTCCCATGTTCTACACGGGCGGATGGGTTGCCGCGCCGAATGCGCTACGGGACGAGTTGCTGGCCCTCGCCCGCCAGAGCGATCGCAAGAGCCTGTCGGACTAGGACGTCCCGTCCTGCAACGCGGGCGCTCGATAGGACGCCACGTCCGACGGGCAGGGCGGTGCGCTCGGACGGTGCGTCCCTGGTGAGGTCCGGGATCTGGGCATAGCTTGCGCGGCGTGATCGAGCAGCGCCCTGTCTCCAGCCCGGCATCGGCAATCCGGCGTGGTCGTCCGCCCGCGCCACTTGAACCGTGGGCGAGCCCGGCGGCCCGGCTGGGCGCCGAGCTGCGCGGGCTGCGCTCTGCGCGTGGTCTGACGCTTGCGGGGCTGTCGGGTCGGGTGGGGTACTCGGGGCAATTCATCAGTCAGGTCGAGCACGGGCGCAGCACGGCGAGCGAGGCGTTCGTGCAGGCCTGCGACGTGGAACTCGGCGCCGACGGCGCGCTGCTCGGGCTGTTGCCCGCCGTAATCCTCGAACAGGCGCACCAGCGGTCTGCGCGCTCGCGGGCACGCCGCCGCGAGGACACCGATAGCAGTGACCGGGAGGACGATGTGCAACCCATGACGCGTCGCGGCCTGGCGGCAGCCGGTGCCGCGACCGCGCTGAGCCTCGGTGCGACCGTCGCGCCCGCATCTGCCGGTGCTGTCGATCCCGGGCTTGCTGAGCATTGGGAGCGGCTGCTGGCGATCATCGGCACGCATGAAGCTGCGCACGGCCCCCAGGAGGTGCTCGCCACCGCGCGCCGCGAGCTGCGCCTCATCACCGCATATCGCAAGGTCGCAACCGGCGGCCTTCGCAGCTCGCTGATGCGCGTCGAGGCACGCTGGGCGCTGCACGCCGGTTGGCTGTGCGAGGACACCGGCGACTCCCGCGGGCGCGCCGCGCTGCTGGAGCACGCGCTGAAACTGGCGCGCGAGGCCAACGAGCCCGACCTCGTCGCATGGGCTCGTGCCCGGCAAGCCCAGTGGGCCGATGTGGGGAGCGCGGTCCGGCTCGCCGAGATGGGTCTGCGCACGCCGCGCGCTGGTGCGCATACCCGCGCTTTGTGCGCGGTCCGCGCCGCCCACGCCAACGCCCGCATCGGCAACCGCGACGCGACCGAGCGGCTGCTCGCAGAGGCGCACCAACTCAGCGCTCAGGAGAGCACCGCACCACCGTTGTCCGTCAGCGTTCCGCTCGCCGACCACCTCGTGCGCTGCTGGGAAGCACGCTGCTGGGCCGAGCTGTCTCCCGCTCGCGGCGTCGCGCTGTACGACGGCGTCCTAAGCGACTGGCCGCGCGGACGTACCCGCGACGGTGGCCTGTACCTCGCGCGCCTCGCACGAGCCTGCGCCGACGCCGGCGAACCCGACCGCGCTCGCGCCGAAGGCCGCAAGGCCCTCACCATCGCCCGCAAGACAAAATCAACCGTTGCCGCCCGCGAACTCAAGCAGCTCACCGCCGCCCTCACGGCCTGATCGCTAGGGACAGGCGGCCGCAGCAGCGGCACGGCCGGCGGCGTGCGAGAGAAGGTCTCAACGAACCCGAGCCGCCGCGCGTGGTGCCAACCGGGCGAGGCGCGTGGCTGCGCTGCTGTGCGTTAGCCTCCGGTTGTCTGGACGAGGTGCGACAGTATGGTCGCCTGCCGAGCCGTCCCCGCGCGCGACGTGACGGTCATGAGCGCCGACCGCTACCGCCTCGTCTACGAACTCGCGAGGACTAGAAAGGGAGCGCCTGTGGCGGAGTTGGTGACGGGCGATCGGGTGGCTCGCCTCGGGGAGCTGCGGCTCGGTTGCTCTGCCGTGATCTTCGATGAGTCTCGTCAGGGCGTGCTGTTGATGCAGCGTGATGACAACGGGCTCTGGTGCCTGCCCAGCGGCGGCATGGATTCCGGCGAGAGCGTCACGGAGACGATCGTTCGAGAGGTGGAGGAGGAGACGGGCCTGGTCGTCGGGGTCGTCGGCCTGGTCGGGGTCTATTCCTCCCCGCATGTGCTGGTCCAGTATCCGGATGGCAACCGGTTTCAGATCGTGTCGCTGTGCTTTGCCGCAGAGGTTCTCGGAGGCGAGCTTCACACGACCGATGAGGCCGTGTCCGTCGGATACTTCACCCGCGACGAAGTCGCTGCGATGGACGTCATGGCCAACCACGTCGAGCGGATCCGCGACGCGTTCGCGTACGAAGGATCGGCGTTCATTCGCTGAATCCGCGGGTGGCCGGTGCCGCGATTCGCGATCGCCGCGAACCGGTCAGGTCAGATGAAGTGGGGGTTGTCGATCCCGTCGCTGGCGATGTCAGGAGCCGGGCCACCGTTGGTGATCGCATCCTCCATCTCGTCCAGGGCGGCGTCGGCGCGGAAGTGCTTGCAGACCGCAGGGCAGTCGCGCCGGTCGACGGCGGCGAGACTGCGGCGGTGGCGCTCGCTGAACCAGACTGCTTCGAAGTCATCGGCGATGTTGCCGAGCGGCGGGCGCTCGCCCAGCCGCTCTCGGAAGAGGATGCACGACGGGATCGTCCCGTCGGCCTTGATGACCATGACCAGCGGGCGCGTGCGACACGGGCCGCTGGGCTGCTCGCGCAGACCGAGCACCTGATCCCACGACCCGCCACGGCCACCGAGGACGAAGCTCGATCCATGGTGCTGCTTGGCCTCGCCGATCGCCTTCGCGGACTCCCACCAGTCCTCTCGGCGCGTCGGGTGCGAAACGAACGCGGGACGGAACACGATGTGCTGGACGCGGTACGTCGACGCGAGATCCGCTGCCGCGATGATCTTGTCGCGGCCGTGGTTGATCGGCGGAACAACGAGATAAGCCAGCCGGATACGAGCTGCGTCGACGCGCTCTGCGAGGGCGCTGACGTTGCTCAGCACCTTCGCGTAATGCCCCTGCGCTGACCGTACGCCGTGAAGTTCGCAGTAGGTCGCTTCGTCGGGGGCGTCGAGGCTGATGCGGATCCATTCGAGATGGTGTGCGACCGCGAGTACTCGCGTCAGCCGCACGCCGTTGGAGACCAGGCCGATGCGGGCCTGCTCTCCACCATGCACGCCGATGTCGTGGATGCGCTGGATGATCTCGCTGAGCCGGGGATGGTTGGTCGGCTCGCCGCCGCCGACCAGCTCGAAGGCGCGTGTTCCGTGGGCGTACGCCATCTCGAGAAACGGGATGAGACGGTCTGGATCGATCGCGCGTAGCGCGCGGTGCGGTCCGCTTCCGAAGCAGCAGTGCACACAGGCTTGGTTGCACGCGCCATCGGTGAGGTCGATCTCGATCGTGCTCGGCGCAGGTATCTCACCATCAAGAACCGTCCTCGCCCGCTCCAAATGGTACGGGTGAAAGAGCTTGTGACGGTGATACGGATCGCGTGGACATGCTTCGATGAGTCTGGTTTGGCTCATCGGCTTCACTCGGCTCGGACATGCTAGCCCCAAGCTTGCGGGCGTAGTTCGTTTTCAACGAACTACTAGAGAATCCCCGAACCGGCGTGCCGGCCCCCTATAGCCCGCCGACGATGCCGCCTGGAACCTACGCGCACGTCATGCCGACCTGGACGGCAGCGACAGGGTGTCTCCGGAAGTCGCGATCCGCATTTGCGCGCGAGGCTGAGTGTCCGAAAGTGTCCGCCTCGACGTGCCGACGCTACGCCGGCCGATCCTGCGGTGCGTGCAGCAGCAGCGAGAACGTCGGCCCCGGCCCCGGGCGCTTCAGCACGAGCCGGCCGCCGTCCGCGGCCGCGAGCGAGCGGGCGAGGGCGAGTCCGACGCCGTGGCCGGCGGCCGCCGGCGAGCGCCGGGCGAAGACGGCGTCTGGATCGCCGGACACGCCGGCGCCCTCGTCGCTGACCTCGACGACGACGGCGCCACGGGCTGCGCGCGCCGACACGGTCACGGCGCCGCCGCCGTGGCGGTGGGCGTTGTCGAGCAGGACCTCGAGGATCTGCCGCACCGCACCCGGGGTGGCGCAGGCGACGAGCGGCTCGTCGGCGACGCTCATGCGCAGCGGCCTCGAATCGGCGGCGAGGCGCCCGTGCCAGACCTCCCGCGCCTCGTCGAGCAGGAGCGCGATGTCGATGCGCTGATCGGCTGGTCCCACATCGCGGGCGGCCGCGAGCAGTGTCGCGATCGTGTCCTGGAGCCGGTCGACCTCGATCAGCGCGCGATCGAGATCCGCGGCTGTGGCACCGGTCGCCTGGCGGGATTCGAGGTCCAGGCGCAGGGCGGTCAGCGGCGTGCGCAGCTGATGGGACGCGTCTGCGCTGAAGGCGCGCTCGCGCTCGACCATCGCGCCGAGCCGGTGCGCGGTGTGGTTCAGCGCACCCGCGGCCGCGTCGAGCTCGGGCACGCCGGTGCCGTCGGCCCGGCTCGCGAAGTCGCCGTCGCCGAGGCGTGTCGCGGCATCCGCGAGCGCGTCGATCGGCCGGACGAGGCGCCGCGCGAGCAGTAGCGACAGGCCCGCCGCCAGCGCGAGCACCGCGAGCGCGATCGCCGCCATCGCGGCGCGCGTGCGCCAGACCCGCCGCGCCACGACGGCGTCGGAGCGCTCGGCGCGCACGGCGCCGACCACACGCTCGCGGCGCGCGACCGGGACGGCGGCGATCAGCGTGCCCGAGCCGGATGCATCGCTGACCCGGCCGGCGAGCGCGCGCCGCGTGACCGCGTCGGCACGCGCAGGGCCGGTGCCGCCGATGCGCCTGCCGCCGTGCCCGTACAGGGAGAGCCGGGTCGCGCCGGCGCGCGGCAGCTCGGCGGGGTCGGCTCCGCCGGGCTCCTCGCCGATCGACTGCGTGGCGGCGGTCGCGACGCGCTGCAGGCGGATCACCTCCTCGTCGCGGTAGACGCGCTGTACGGCGAGCGCCAGCGGCAGCCCGAACAGCGCAAGCGCCGCCGCGGTGACCGCGAGGATCGCGCGCACGATCCGCCGCCTCATCGCAGCTCCAGGCGGTAGCCCACGCCGCGCAGCGTCGTGATCGCGTCGTCGCAGCCCAGCGTCGCGAGCTTCTGGCGCAGCCAGGCGATGTGCTGGTCGAGCGTCTTCGTCGAGCCGAACCAGTTCTCGTCCCAGACGGCGCTCATGATCCGCTCGCGCGTCACCGCGCGGCCGGCCTCGGTCGCGAGCAACGTGAGCAGATCGAACTCCTTCGGGCGCAGCTCGAGCTCCTGATCGCCGACCCACGCGCGCCGCGCTGCCCGATCGACGACGAGCGAGCCGACCTCCAAACGCGGGTCGCGGGCATCGCCGCGGTCGTGGCGGCGCAGGTGCGCGCGGACGCGGGCGAGCAGCTCGGAGAGCCGGAACGGCTTGGTGAGGTAGTCGTCGGCGCCCGCGTCGAGCCCGAGGACGACGTCGATCTCGTCGGCGCGGGCGGTCAGCATGACGATCGTCATCTGCTCGTCCTGGGCGCGCAGGCGCCGGCACAGCTCGATGCCGTCGATGTCCGGCAGCCCGAGATCGAGCAGGACGAGATCGGGAACGGCGTCCGCCGCGACGGCGAGCGCATCCAGCCCGCGCGTATGCCAGTCGACGTCGTGCCCCTCGGCCTCGAGCACGCGCACGAGCGAGTTGCCGATGGCCCCGTCGTCCTCGACGAGCAGGATGCGCGGCGCGCTCACGTGTCGCAGCGTAGACCCGCCGTGCACGGCGCGGGACAACGTTTGCCCGGCGTTGACGTCGCGTGCGCCGGAGCATGACCAATGCCTGCGTACGGTCGCCGTCGACATACATCCAACGACGACAGGAGCGGCCATGAACCGCCTCGTACCGCTCGCAGCGACCGCGCTCAGCGCTGCTGTGCTCCTCGCCGCCGGGTGCGGCGGCTCGTCGAGCGGCGGCGGCTCGCCGTCGAAGCCGGTCGATCCCAACGGGCCCGAGGTCAGCCCGCCGGGCGACATCCCCGACAACCAGGCGTTCGTCGCGTACGCGCCTGCCGGCGCGGGCTTCACCGTGAGGGTGCCCGAGGGCTGGGCGCGTACGACCGCGGCGGGGGCGACGACGTTCACCGACAAGCTCAACGCGATCACGGTCGCCAGGCCGACCGCGGCCGCGAAGCGTCCGACCGCCGCGAGCGCGACCGCGACCGAGATCCCGCGGCTCGCGAAGACCGTGAAGGGCTTCGCCGCCGCCCGCGCGACCACGGTCACCCGGACGGCCGGACCTGCCGTGCGGATCACGTACCTCGCCGACAGCGCCCCGGACGCGGTCACGGGCAGGACGCGCCGCAACGCCGTCGAGCGCTACGAGTTCTTCCGCAGCGGCAAGCGCGTCGTGCTCACGCTGTCCGGGCCCAAGGGCGCCGACAACGTCGACCCGTGGAGGATCGTCACCGACTCCCTGCGGTGGAGGCGATGAGCGCGCTCCTGGAGGCCGAGAGCCTCTACCGCTTCTACCACGCGGGCGACGACGAGACGCTCGCGCTGCAGGGCGTGTCGCTCGCGGTGCAGGGCGGCGAGATGGTCGCCGTCACCGGGCCCTCCGGGTCGGGCAAGTCGACGCTGCTGGCGTGCCTCGCGGGGCTCGACGAGCCCAGCGGCGGGATGGTCCGCGTGGCCGGCCGGCGGCTGTCGCGCCGGCCGGAGACCGAGCGTGCCGCGCTGCGCGCCACGCACATCGGGATGCTCTTCCAGTCGGCCAACCTCGTCGAGCATCTCGACGTGGCCGGGAACGTCGCGCTGGCCCAGCGGCTCGCCGGGCCGGCGCGGCGCAAGAGTCGCGCCGGCGCCGGCACCGGCGCCGGCGATCTGCTCGCGAGCGTCGGCCTCGCGACGCGCGCGCACGCTCGCCCGTCGCAGCTCTCAGGGGGAGAGCTCGCGCGCGCCGGGCTCGCCGTCGCGCTCGCCAACCAGCCCGCGATCCTGCTCGCCGACGAGCCGACCGGCGAGCTCGACGGCATCACCGCGGCACGCGTCCTGGACCTGCTGCGCCGGCGCGCGGACGGCGGCGGCGCGGTCGTCGTCGTCACCCACACCCCCGCGGTCGCCGCGCGCGGCCGACCGCACCATCGCGCTCGCCGACGGGCGCGTGGTCGGATGAGCACCGCGACGCTCGTCGCCTGCGACGCCCTGGCTCGCACCTATGGCTCCGGCGCGACCGCGACGGTCGCGCTGCACGACGCGACGTGCGCGGTGCACGCCGGCGAGCAGATCGCGATCACCGGCCCGTCGGGATCGGGGAAGTCGACGCTGCTGCACCTCATGGCCGGTCTCGACGAGCCGACCGCGGGGAGCGTCGGCTGGCCGGCGCTCGGCACCCGTGACGCGTTGCGGCCGGGTCCCGTCGCGATGGTCTTCCAGGGTCCGAGCCTGCTGCCCGCGCTCAGCGTCGGCGAGAACGTCGCGCTGGCGCTGCAGCTCGCGGGCATGGGCGAGGCGCACGCGCGTGCGCGCGCGGAGGCTGCGCTCGCCGCGCTGCAGTTGGGCGAGCTCGCCGGCAAGCTCCCCGAGGAGATCTCCGGCGGGCAGGCGCAGCGCGTGGCGGTCGCGCGCGTCCTCGCCGGCTCGCCGCGGCTGATCCTCGCCGACGAGCCGACCGGTCAGCTCGACCGCGCCAATGCCGACGCCGTCGTCGACGTGCTCCTGCACGCGGCCGCGCGCCACGGCGCGGCGCTCGTCATCGCGACGCACGACCCGCGCGTCGCGGAGCGCATCGCCACACGCTGGACGGTCGCCGATGGTCGCCTGACCGTCCCGCAGGGAGCGCCGCGATGACGCTCGCCTGGCTGCGCGGGCTGATCGTCCATCGCGGCGGCCGGCTCGCCGCGACCGCCGCCGGCGTCGCGATCACCGTCGCGCTGCTGGCCTCGATCGGCAGCTTTCTCTCCTCGTCGACCTCGAAGATGACCGCCCGCGCGATCCAGCGCGTCCCGGTCGACTGGCAGGTCGAGGCGCAGCCGGGCGCGGATCCGTCCGCGGTCCTCCGCGCCGTGCGCTCCGCGGCCGGCGTGCGCGCCGCGCTCGCCGGTCGGGCTCGCCGACACGACCGGCCTGAGCGCGACGCACCGGCGGCTCGCTGCAGACCACCGGCCCGGGCGTCGTCGTCGGCCTGCCGCCCGGGTACGCGTCGACGTTCCCGGGGGAGCTGCGCTCGCTGTCCGGCAGGCCCGGCGGGGTGCTCCTCGCCCAGCAGACGGCCGCCAATCTGCGTGCCAGGCCGGGTGACCGCGTCAGCATCGGCCGGGCGGGGATGAAGCCCGTGCGCGTCACGATCGACGGCGTCGTCGACCTGCCCGCTGCGGACTCGCTCTTTCAGAAGGTCGGCGCGCCCGCCGGCGCGCAGCCGCAGGCGCCGCCGGACAACGTCCTCATCGTCCCGTCGGCGCAGTTGCGCAGCGACTTCGCCGCGCTCGCGAAGACCGACCCTGCGGGGGTCCGCACGCAGGTTCACGCGCGCATCGACCACGCGCTGCCGCACAGCCCGGCGTCGGCGTTCAGCGCCGTCAGCGGGCAGGCGCGCAACCTCGAGACGAAGCTTGCAGGCGGCGGGCTCGTCGGCGACAACCTCGCCAGCGCGCTCGACAAGGCCCGCGCCGACGCCCTGTACGCGAACATCCTCTTCCTGTTCCTCGGCGTTCCCGGCGCCGTGCTCGCCGGATTGCTGACGCAGGCGGTGGCAGCGGCCGGCGCCGGTCGCCGGCGCCGCGACCAGGCGCTGCTGCGCACCCGCGGCGCGAGCCGGCGCCAGCTCGTGCGGATCGCGCTCGGGGAGACGGTGCTCGTCGCGGGCGCCGGCATCGTCGCCGGCCTCGCGCTCGCCGCGCTCGTCGGCCGGCTCGCGTTCGGCGGCGCGAGCTTCGGCGCCAGCACCCCCGCGGCGCTGCTATGGGGCGGCGGCGCCGCGCTCGCCGGCCTTGCGGTCGCCGCGATCGCGATCGCCCTGCCGGCACACCGCGATGCCCGCGAGCTCACCGTCGCCGCCGCGCGCCAGGCGGTGGGACGCCGCGGGCGACCGCGCTGGGCCCGCTACGGCCTGGACGTCCTGCTGCTCGCGATCAGCGGCGTGCTCTTCTGGTCGACGAGCCGCAACGGCTACAAGCTCGTCCTCGCCCCCGAGGGCATCCCGCAGATCTCCGTGAGCTACTGGGCCTTCCTCGCCCCGGCCACCGCATGGCTCGGGCTGGGCCTGCTCACGCTGCGCCTCTCCGACCTGCTGCTGACCCGCGGCGGCGCGGCGACCCGCCGCTTCGCCCGGCCGTTCGCCGGCGACCTCGCCGGAACCGTCGCAGCGACGATGTCACGCCGGCGCCGCACGCTCGGCTGGGCGGTCATGCTCGTCTCGCTCACGCTCGCGTTCGCCATCTCGACGGCGGTGTTCAACGCGACGTACAAGCAGCAGGCCGAGGTCGACGCGGTGCTCACCAACGGGGCGCCGGTCGCGGTCACCGAGTCGCCCGGCGTCACCGTCGGCCCGCGCGGCGCGGCGCAGATCGCGGCGGTGAGGGGCGTCGCGTCGGTCGAGCCGCTGCAGCACCGCTTCGCCTACGTCGGCGCCGACCTGCAGGACCTCTACGGCGTGCGGCCGTCGACGATCGTCACGGCGGGCAAGCTGCAGGACGCGTACTTCCAGGGCGGCAGCGCGCGCCGGCTCATGGGCCGCCTCGCCAGCCAACCGGACGCGGTGCTGCTCAGCGACGAGACCGTCAGGGACTTCCAGCTGCACCAGGGCGACCGCGTCACCCTGCGCCTGCAGGACGGCCGCACGAAGCGCTTCGCCGCAGTCCCGTTCACGTACGTCGGCGTCGCGAAGGAGTTCCCGACCGCGCCGAGCGACTCGTTCATCGTCGCCAACGCCGGCTACGTCGCGAGGAAGACGGGCTCGGACGCCGTCGGCACGTTCCTCGTGCAGACCGCGGATCCGGGCCCGGTCGGCCGCGCGCTGCAGTCGAGGCTTACGACGAGCGCGACCGTCACCGACGTCTCGACCGACCGGCGCATCATCGGCTCGAGCCTGACGGCGGTCGAGCTCGGCGGCCTCACGAAGGTCGAGCTGGCCTTCGCGCTCGCGCTCGCCGCAGCCGCCGGCGGGCTCGTGCTCGGCCTCGGCCTCGCCGAGCGGCGGCGCACCTTCGCGATCGCGCGCGCGCTCGGCGCCCGCCGCCGCGCGCTCGGCGCGTTCGTCTACGGCGAGGCCGCGTACGTCCTCGCCGGCGGCCTCGCGCTCGGCGCGCTCGGCGGCACATGGATCTCGTACATGCTCGTCAAGGTGCTCACCGGCGTGTTCGACCCGCCGCCGTCCGCCGCGGCCGTGCCGTGGACCTACCTCGTCGCCGTGGCGGCGGCGACGATCGCCGCCGTCGGCGCTGCCGCCGCGGGCACCGTGCGCGCCGCGCGGCGCCGCCCGGTCGTCGAGACCCTGCGCGAGCTGTGAGCCGCGCCGGGTCCGACAGCTGACGCGTTCCTAGCTCGTCGCCCGGGCCGCGGCGAGGACGAGGTCGGCGACCTCGGCAGGGTGGGCGACCTGCGCCGCGTGCGACGAGGCGATCTCGACGGTGATGGCGTGGGCGCGCTTGGCCATGAACCGTTCGACGGCGGGCGGGATGATGCGGTCGTTGCGGGCGACCATGTACCACGACGGGATCGTGCGCCAGGCCGGGATGCCCGACCTGCCGGCGCCGCTGGCCAGCGTCGCGGGGTGCTGGGTCACGGCCATCTGGCGCGCGGCGCGCGGCGGAGCGTCCTGCGCGAACACCGTGGGGAACAGGAGCGGGTTGATCGTCGTGTTGACGCCGAGCCGGTGATCGCGTCCGATGAACGGCGCCGGGATCAGTGCGAGGGGCAGCAGGCTTCCCGGTGACCGCGCGATCAGTCCGAGGGCGGTCTCGCCCTTGTCGGGTGCGAACGCCGCGATGTAGACGAGCGCCTTGACGCGGGGGTTGTTCAGGGCGGCGTTCGTGATGACCATGCCGCCGTAGGAGTGGCCGACGAGGACGATCGGCCCCGGGACGCCGTGCAGGAAGCGAGCGATCGCCGCCGCGTCACCCGACAGCGAGCGCAGCGGGTTGTCGGGCACGGCGACGGGGTAGCCCGCGGCGCGCAGTCGCGCGGCGACGCCGTCCCAGCCGGCGGGCTTGTCCCAGGCCCCGTGCACGAGCACGATGGTGGGGGAAGGTGCGCCGGCCTGTGCGCGCGCGAGCGCGGGCAGGAGGGCGAGCGCGCCGAGCGCCCAGCAGACGGTGAGCGCGGCCAGGTGAGCGCGGCGTGGCGCGCGAAGGGTGATCGGAGGCATGCCGGTGATTCTCTGCGAAACGGTGCAGCCTGTCGAGGTGGTCAGTGGTGAATCCGATGCTCGTGCGCGGCGCATGGCGAGGGTGGACTGCGCTCAGCTGTGGCGGTTGCGATGGCGGCTGTCGATCAGGTCGGCGTCGGCGTCGCGATCAGGTCCGTGGCGGTCTGCTCGGGTGAGAGCTCGGCGAAGCCGGTCCTGATCGCGGGAGCCGAGGGCGCGTCGGCGAGCGCGACGCCGATCGCGCTGAAGCGCCGGTGCGCGTCGAGCAACGTCATGCTGGACATCACGCACAGAAACTCGTCGCCGCCGAGGCGGATGACGAGGTCGTAGGGGCGCAGGTGCTGCTTGATGGTCGCCACGCTGTGAACGAGCAGCCGATCGCCGGCCTGGTGACCCTGGACGTCGTTGACGGACTTCAGTCCGACGACGTCGACGTAGGCGACGACGAGCCGGCTCTTGGTCCTGCGGCAGCGATGCAGCTCGTGATCGAGGTCGGTCAGACCGGCCGCTCGGGTACGCGCTCCCGTGAGCGAGTCGGTTTCGGTGATCGCAAGCTCGCGCGCGAGCTTCGCCTGGTCTGCGAGCGCGCGCTGGAGGTCGGCGGCGGCGTGCCGGCGATCCTCCGCTGCGGCCCTGCGGTCCTCGGCGGCTCGCGCACGATCCGCCGCGGCGTGCGCGCGATGCCGGGCGGCGCGCTCGTGTTGCGCGGCGGCGCGCGCGAGCGATCTCCGCGTGGGTGAGCGCAGCCTCGCCGTCACGCGAGCGTCGGCGGCGTCGCTCTGCGCCATCGCCAGGTCGCGCGCAGCGGCGGACTCGTCTCGCGCAGCTGCCGCGAGATCGCGGGACTGCGCGCGTTCGTCGCGCGTGCCGGGGCTGGACTGCTCGCCGCCGATGCCCGCCTGGGCGGCGTCCGGTTCGGTTCGCCCGGGCGTGCCGGCGGGCTCGCATTCCGACCATCGGTCGGCTTGATCGAGCGAGCAGGTCATGACATCTCCTCTGTGGCATTGCGTCTTGATGATCTGGCGACGCACACGTCCCGTCCCGGGGCCCGAACCGCTCGCTTTCTACGGGCCACCGAGTAGTCGAAAAACCCCGTGCCGACCCGCCGAATACCTTACATAGGCAAGAGAAAACTAGCAAATAACTTCTATAATATCCTGCACAGATGGCAATCCAGGGTGTGTGCGCCTGAGCAGATCGGGTGCGCGCATCGACGCCGCACTCACCGCAGGCCGTGCCGCGTGGCCGTGCCTGCCGGTCCGCGCGGGTAGCATCTGCGCCGTGCGGCGCCGACACGCCATGGGGATCGGTGCGATCGTCGCCACGTGCGCCGCTTGGCTGAGCGTCGCGACCGCGGTCGCGGATGCGCCGCGCAGCGCGCGGATCCTCGAGGGTCGCAGCATGGCCGGCGTGAGCCTCGGTGCGGAGATCCGCCTCGCCTCCACCGGCAGACGCGGTGCGATCCGGCGTGCCGGCGGGCTGGGGGCCGGTGCGCGGCGAAGGCTGCTTCGAGGGCACGAACTGCAGCTGGGACGTCGCGGGCGGCGGCACCGTCGAGGTGATCCTGGATGCCCGTAACTCCCGCGTTCAGCGCGTCGTCACCAGCGCCGCGGGCTGGCGCACCGCGCGCGGCATCGGCCGCGGCTCGACCACGGCGGCCCTGCAGCGCGCCTACGGGCGCGCATCGTGCGCCGCACGACGTGCGGACTGAACGGCTTCGGCGCAGTCAGCACCGGCTTCGTCCTCAACACCCGTCAGGACGGGCAGCGCCGGTTCACCTTCTTCGAGCTCTCACCGTCGCGCACCCGCGTCAGTCGCGTGTGGATCGGCCGCGGCCGCGCTCCGGCGGGAGCCGTCTGCTGATGCGCGCCGCTCAGACCCCGACGAAATGCCCGTGCGACTTGAAGAACAGCGCGGCCTTGCGCACGTACTCCCAGTCGTAGCCGGGCCCCGGATCGACGCGGTCGTTGAAGCCCGCGGCGGTGGCGACCCGCCGGTGGGAGGTGTGCCCGCGCCGCAGCACGCCGACACGCCCGGGTCCGGAGGCGATCCGCGCGACCCGCAGCGGGATGCCGAACATGTGCTCGGCGTACTGCCACAGCCATGCCGACGCGCGAAGCTGCTTCCTCGACCACTCCTCACCGATGGTCATGTGCATGTGCTCGACGCCGCAGCTGACCTGGTTTGCCCCTCTGGCCTGAAAGCAGAGGCGGTTGAGGTGGTTGTACAGCGCGACGTTGCCCTCGCGGTCGGTCGCGGCCTGCAGGGAGAGCCCCTGCGCCCTGAGCACCCTCGCGAGGGTGTGGAAGTCGCCCGTGCCGTCGACGTTGCGCACCACCGGAATGTGCTCGACCATGATCAACGGCTGGATGATCCCGCCGTTTGCCGGCAGCAGCCCGCTGCCGCGGTAGTCGAAGACCTTGCCGGCGCCGCGCAGTTCCTTCAGCACCTTGTCGGCCATCAGCAGCTCACCTCCTCACCGCACATGTCGCGCAGCTTCGTAGGCGGGATCGAAATCCGGAACCTCGAAGGGCTCCTCGAACGTGCCTGCCGCGCGAGGATCGTCGGACTCCGGCCCGAACGCATCGTCCTCGTCGGGTGTGGTCGGCCCTTCCGTGGGAGCAAACATCTCCGTAATGAGAGTCTCGCTCTCAGACATGGGTCGTGCTCCATCTGATGGTTGGTGATACTCGGTCAAGTGTCGCGAGGCGTGTCAGCGTCACGGTGAGTCGGCTGGCCCTCGCGATGCGAAGGTCAACCGTGTGAGCGAACGTATCCGCAGCGTCGCTCAGGAATGTGTGACATCGGACGCAGAGCGGCTCAGGCTCCTTGATTCCCGGGCGGTTCTTGCGGATGTCGCCGAGCGCGCCGCGCGGCGCCGGCGGATCGACGTGCTGCGTGTGCGGCTTCACACACATCCGAGGCTTGACTCGTGCGTGCGGGTGTAGAGACTCGGACAACTCCACACATGAGTGTCACGACACAGTGGCAGCGACTCGCTGCGTCGAGAATCACGCAGTTCGATGAAGGATGTGCAGAATGAGTCCCGCGGAGCGTGTCGAAGGTCAGGCCACGGCTGAGCGAGCAGCCCCGCGCGCGGTGACGCCGCGCAGCCATCTGCATGCGCAGCCGCGAGCGAGAGCAGAGCGAGCGGAGCGGTACCTGCTCGGACGACCGCACGGCGAATACGACGGCGATGACATCCGGGTCATCGTCACCCACTATTACGACACCGCCGAGATGGTCGGCCTGGATCCCCTGCTCGTCGTCGCGCAGATGGCGTTGGAGACGGGCGGGCTCACCTCGTTCTGGTCTCAGCGGCCGCGTCGAAATCCCGCGGGGATCGGGGTCACCGGCGCGCCGGGGGCCGGCGTGTCGTTTCCGAGCTGGAAGATCGCCATCCGCGCCCACACCGGCCGTCTGCTGGCGTACTCGTTGCCGAGCGGGGACGAGAGTCCCCTTCAACGCCGGCTGATCGAGGAGGCGCTGGCGCACCGTGCCCTGCCGCAGCGCTTCCGCGGCGTCGCACCGAGGCTCGAGGGGCTCGCGGGCACGTGGGCGGCCGACCCGCAGTACGCCGTCAAGCTGGCTCGCGTGGCGAACGAGATTCGCGCGCACGATCTCTGATCGGGAGAGCGCGACCACAGCTTCGTGTATCGTTAACCGAGGGGTTAACGATCCGTTCAAGGCGCTCTCGCATCCGATCCGCCGCGGCATCGTCGAGCGCCTCGCCCTGGGTCCGGCGACGGTCGGCGAGGCCACCGGCGGCTTCGGGGTGTCCAAGCCCGCGATCTCAAAGCACCTGAAGGTGCTGGAGGAGACCGGCGTCGTGAAGCGCGTGGTAGAGGGCCGGACACACCGGCTCTCGCTCGAGCCCGATGTGCTCAGCGATGCGGCCGACTGGATGGATCGCCAGCGCGCCCTCTGGGGGCGCCTGTTCGATGTCGTCGACGAGTACCTGACTGAGAAGGAGCCGCAATGAACCTGCCACCTGTCGTGTCCCCGCAGGAGTGGAAGGCCGCCCGCGCCGCGCTGCTGGTCAAGGAGAAGCAGCACACGCGTGCCCGCGATGCGCTGGCGGCCGAGCGCCGCCGGATGCCCCGGATGGCCGTAGAGAAGGAGTATGCGTTCGAGGGCCCGAGCGGCCCGGCGAGCCTGCGCGACCTGTTCGAGGGGCGCCGCCAGCTGATCGTCTACCGCTTCTTCTACGAGCCCGGCGTGGACGGCTGGCCCGAGAGCGGCTGTCGCGGCTGCTCGATGGTCGCCGACCAGGTCGCGCACGTCGCGCACCTGAACGCCCGTGACACCACGCTCGTGTTCGTCTCGCGCGCTCCGCAGCCCGACATCGAGCGCTGGAAGGCGCGGATGGGATGGGAGGTCCCGTGGTACACGCTCACCGACGACTTCGACGCCGACTTCGGCGTGGACGAGTGGCACGGCACCAACGCCTTCCTCCGCGACGGCGACGAGATCTTCCGCACCTACTTCGTCGACAAGCGCGGTGACGAGGCGATGGGAAGCACTTGGAGCTATCTCGACATCACGGCGCTCGGCCGCCAGGAGCAGTGGGAGGACTCGCCCGAGGGCTACCCGCAGACCCAGGCCTACGTGTGGTGGAATCGCCACGACGAGTACGACGAGCCGACCGCCTTCGAGCACGCCCTCTCGGACGCCGCCGCCTCGCAGCGCGGCGCGACAAGCACGTGATCAACGACAAGACGCTGCGCATCGAGCGCACCTTTCGGGCGCCCGTCGAGGCGGTCTTCGACGCGTGGACCAGCGCGGAGGTGATCCGGCGCTGGTGGCAGGCCGAGCTCGGCTGGGAGACCAGCGAGGCCGAAGTCGACCTGCGCGTGGGCGGTGTCGTGCGCGTCGTCATGCACGATCCGGACAAGGATGTCGAGCACGGCGGCGGCGGCCGCTACACGGAGATCCAGCCGCCGACCCGGCTGGCGTTCACCTGGCTCTGGGACGGCGACACCAGGCGGACGCTGATCGAGATCGACTTCGAGGAGACCGACGGCGTCACCACCGTGCGCTTCACACACAGCGGCCTGTGGGACGAGGAGGCCGTGCGCTCCCACGAGGGCGGGTGGGGCAGGATCCTCGACAAGCTCAAACGCACCCTGGAGGGCGGTTAGCCCCGACCATTGCGGGCAGTGTGAGGAGGGATCGATGGCTACGACGAAGCGTCGCCGGTTCACCGACGAGGAGCGCGCCGAGCGGCGCCGTCAGGAGCAGGAGCTGACCGAGCGGGCGGCCGCACAGCTGCGCTCCAGCGAGGGATGGTGGTGGAGATAACGGCCGTTCGGCCTAGCCCGGCTCGAGGATCACCACTGGGATCTCGCGGTCGGCCTTGGCCTGGAAGTCGTCGTAGGGCGTCCCAGTCGCGGTCATGATGCGCCACAGCTCGGGCTTCTCCTCGGCCGTGGCGACGCGCGCGCGGACGGTGTGGTGGTCGGCTTTGACCTGCACGGCGACGATCGGATCGTCTTGGAGGTTGAGAAACCAGCCGGGTGGATCGCCGCCGCCGTTGGAGGCCACCACGAGGTAGTCGTCTCCGTGGCGTTGGTAGATCAGCGGCGTGGTGCGCTTGGCACCCGAGTTGCGCCCGGTGGTGGTGAGCAGCAACACGGTGGTGCCTTGCCAGTCGTGGCCTTCCTCGCCGTCGGTTTCGCGGTATCTGTCGACGTGCTGCTGACCGAACAATGGGACGCCCATCAGCCGATCTTCTCCGCCAGCTCGATGATGATTCCCGCCGGGCCGCGCACGTAGCACAGCCAGTAGCTGTCCGCGTAGTTGACCAGCTCGCCGACCAGCTCGCCGCCATGTGCTCGCAGGGCGGCGAGGGATGTCTGGATGTCGTCGACGGCGAAGAGGATGTGGCGGATGCCCGGGGCGTTGGCCGGTGCCGGTCCGTTGTCGCCTTCGTATGGGGGCGAGTGGTACGTGGCCAGCTCGACCTTGGCGTTGCCGTCCGGGGTGCGCAGGATCACGATGTCCGCGCGCACGTCCTTGAGCCCGTTGATGCGGTCCACCAAGTCGCCCTCGACGGATGCCTTGCCCTCCAGCTCGAGTCCGAGTGCGGTGAAGAACGCGGTCGCCGCGGCGAGGTCGTCGACGACGATGCCGATGTGCTCCAGGCGCTGGACGGTCATGAGCGGCCTCCGGCCAGCTCCTGCGGCGTGTACTCGTCGTGGGGCAGATCCTTCGGCATCGTGCTCCTCCTGGTGTCGTGGTCCGCGCCGCTCGCGGCCCGTTCAGCTGATGAGCGGAGCCGGTCAGCGCTTCTCGACATATTCGGCACGTATTGCGCTAACTGCGGCCGGAAGTTCTGCGTCAAAGGATCTGTTTCCAGGGGTTTCTTGCATGCCGGAGGAGGGACTCGAACCCCCGACACGCGGATTATGATCGTCGCCTGACAACCTTGCGACTCCTGAAGAGCCTTACGCCCGCGGTTTCCCGCCGGCGTGGCCGGGGCACTAGGACATCATGGCCCCCGCGCGCGGCAGCCATGACGTAGTACGACGCTGATGGGCGAGCCGCCCGCCTCGGCGTACCAGGGCGAGGGCGGCGCGGTTCACCGGGTCGAGGCCATGCGCTACTTCACGAGGCTCATGGAGGCGATGGCCGACGCCGTGGTCGCCACGGACGCGGAGTTCCGCGTCACGCTGTGGAGCCCCGGCGCCGAGCGGCTCTACGGCTACACCTCCGAGGAGGCGATCGGGCGTCCGGCGCGGGGATTGGCGAGCTATGAGGGCGACCCCGCTCGGCTGGCGCTCGAAGGCGCGCTCGACCGCGACGGCCTGGCGCATTTCGAGTTCGTCGCGCGCACCAAGTCGGGCTCGTTCGTCTCTGTCGAGCTGATCGCGACCGCCGTGCACGACCAGTCGGGCACGGTCGTCGGCCACCTCGGGATCCACCGCGACATCACCGAGCGAAAGCGGTCGGAGGCCGAGCAGCGCCGCCTGTCGGCGATCGTCCAGAACTCGGCGGATTTCATCGCGATGGCCGAGCTCGACGGCCGCGCGGTCTTCGTCAACGACGCCGGCCGCCGCCTCTCGGGTCTGCGCGATCTCGACGCGGTTCGCGCGCTGCACCTGATCGACTTCTTCGCGCCCGAGCACCGCGACGCCGTACGCGACCGGCTGCTGCCGCAGATCATCGCCGAGGGCGGCTGGACGCACGAGCTGGACCTCGTCAACGTCGCGACGGGTGACCACATCCCGGTGTCCTGCCACGGCTTGCGGGTCGACGACCCGCAGACCGGCCGGCCGATCGCGATCGCGACGATCTCCCGCGACCTGCGCGAGCAGCGCAGGACCGCGGCCGAGCTCCAGGCCTCTCGCCGGCAGATCGACACGATCTTCGCGAGCATCACCGACGCGTTCTGCGCCTTCGACCACGATCTCCGCTTCACGTACCTCAACGACCGCGCCGTCCAGATCTGCAGCGACGTGCTGGGTGCGCCGCTCGATCGCGACGACTGCCTGGGCAGGGGGCTCCTCACGATCTTTCCCGAGGTCGCCGGCAGCGAGCTCGAACGGAGCTTCCGCCTGGCGCTGCGCGATCGCCGCACGATCGTCTTCGAGTTCCTGCACGCGACGACCGGGCGCTGGTTCGACGTCCACGTCTACCCGACGGAGGACGGCCTGGCGGTCTACTTCGACGAGATCACCGCGCGCAAGCTCGCCGAGCACGCCCGCGAGCGCCAGGCGCGCCAGCAGGCCGCCGTTGCCGAGCTCGGCGTGCGCGGCTCGCACGGGCACAGCGCGATCGCGCTTATGGAGGAGGCCGTCGCCGTGGTCTCCCGCACGCTGGACGTCGAGCTCGTTGCCGTCTCCGAGCTGCTGCCCGACCGCGATCGGCTCCTGCTTCGCGCCGGCGTGGGATGGGAGCCGGGACGGGTCGGGCACGCGGAGAGCGCGACCGGCGCGGGTTCCCTGGTCGGGTACGCCGCGCAGACCGGCGAGCCGGTCGTCTGCGCGGACATCATGCGCGAGGAGCGGTGCAGGCACTCCGAGCTGCTCGTCGAGCACGGCGTGGCCAGCGCGGCCGTTGTCGCGATCCCGGGCCGCAGCGCGCCGTTCGGTGGGCTCGGCGTCTTCAGCCGGGAGCCGCGGCAGTTCGGCGCCGACGAGGTCAACTTCCTGCGCGCGATCGCCAACGTCCTGTACAGCGCGATCGAGCGCGCCCAGACGTCCCAGCGGATCGGCGAGGTTCGCGACGCCGAGCGCCGCCGCCTCTCCCGCGCGCTGCACGACGAGACCCTGCAGGAGCTGGGGATCGCGCTCGCGCGCGCCGCACGCGGCGCAGCGGACGGCGGCGACGAGGGGCTGGTCGACGCGCTGCAGCGCGTCGGCGAGCAGCTTCGGGCCGCCATCCACGATCTGCGCCTCGGTGACGGGCAGGACCGACCGTTTCCCACGCTCGTCGAGGAGCTCGCCGAACACCATCGCGCCCGGATGCCGGGCTGTGCCGTCGACGTGGTCTGCGACGTGCACGTCCGCCTGCCGTCCGACATGCGCACGGAGGTGCTGCGGATCCTCGGCGAGGCCATCACCAATGCGCGACGGCACGCGGCGGCCGGGCGCATCGAGGTGCGGCTGGCCGTCGAGGGCGCGTCGCTCGTGGCCGCGGTCGCCGACGACGGCCGCGGGCTCGAGGCGGAGCGGCCGCCCGGCGCGGCCGGCGGCTACGGCATCGCGGGCATGCGGGAGCGGGCCGCGCTGCTTGGCGGCGAGCTGGGCGTCACGCGAGGGGCGGGCGGCGGGACGGTGGTCGAGCTGCGGGCGCCGCTGCGCGGTCCGCGTGCGATCGGGGACCGCACGCGGGTGCTCCTCGTCGACGACCACGCGGCGGTCCGCGACGCGATGGCGCTCGCGTTCGCCGAAGACGACGGCTTCGTCGTCGCCGGCGCTGCCGGCTCGCTCGCCGAAGCCCGGATGATGCTCGGCGGCATCGACGTCGCCATCGTCGACGTAGCGCTGCCCGACGGCGACGGGATGGACCTCATCCCCGAGCTGCGAGCCGCCAACGCCGACGCCCAGGCGCTCGTGCTCAGCGCGGAGACCGGTCGTAGCCTCACCGCCCGCGCGGTCCAGAGGGGCGCGGCGGCCGTGGTCAGCAAGATGGCGCATCTGCACGATGTCGTGGCGATTGTGCGAAGGCTGCACGCCGGGGAGACGATCATCCCGCTCGACGAGGTGGTCGAGCTGCTGCGCTATGCCGGCGAGGAGCGCGAGCGCGAGCTCGAGGAGCGCCAGCTCGTCGACAGCCTCACCGCGCGCGAGCGCGAGGTCCTCCAGCTCGTCGCGGACGGCCTCGACAGCCGGCGCGTAGCAGCGCGGCTGCACATCTCGCCCCGCACCCAGCGCAACCACATCGCGAACATCCTGGGCAAGCTGGGCGTTCACTCTCAGCTGCAGGCGCTGATCTTCGCGCTCCGGCACGGCGTCGTCGACGTGCCCCGCGGCGGGGCCGCGGCCGAGCCGTAGCCGGCCCGGCACGCCATGCCGCCGAGCGCAGGCACGGTGCGCATGGGGCAGATGCCCCAGCCAAAGATGGTGCGTGCGTCCCCGTTTCCGTCGCACCAACGGGGGTCATCCCGGAGGGTGCACCGCTTTTCGATGAGAAGGCGCCGCCATCGCGGAAAGAGCTGCCCAACAAAACGCTTCAGGGAAGCGCGTGAGCCCGCGGGACGCGTGCCGGACACGTCATTGGACGACGGCGTTTGTTTGCCGATAGAGGAGGAGCGTTGTCTTTATGGTCCGCCAGTGTTGTGAGGTGGGTGCGTCGCGTTGGTTCAGTGTGTGTGGGCGTCGACGTGGCGGTCGTCTGCGCGGCCGTGTCGATGGTGTGGGTGAAGTCCCGCGTGATCGGCTTGCGGCGGGTGTTGAGCGTGAGCTTGTGCTGGCTGCCAAGCGTGGTGGTGTTGCCGAGCGTGAGGCGTTGGTGGAGGCTTTTGTGCCGTTGGTGGGCAGTGTGGCGCGGATGTATCGCGGTCGTGTGCAGGCTGAGCGTGCTGAGCTGATGCAGGAGGGTGTTGTTGGGTTGTTGCGTGCGTTGGAGCGTTTTGATGTGCAGATGGGCACGCCGTTTTGGATGTATGCGTCGTGGTGGGTGCGTCAGGCGATGCAGCAGCTCGTCTCCGAGTTGGGCCGGCCGATCGTGATGTCTGATCGGGCGCTGCGCAAGGTCGCGCGGATCAAGGATGCTCAGCGTGAGTATCTGCAGCGCTTTGGGCGTGAGCCGAGTCTGTCGGTGGTGGCGGAGGCGATCGGCCTGCCGCGTGCGCAGGTGGAGAGCCTGATGGCGGCCGAGCGTAGCCCGCGTTCGCTTGAGGAGCCTGTCGGCGGTGACCACGATGGCGGCGTCACGTTGGGTGAGCTGCTTGACGATCGGAGGGCCAGTGAGGCCTTTGATCGCGTCCCGCGCGAGATCGAGCTTGAGCAGTTGCCGCGTGTGCTCGCGGTTCTCAACGAGCGTGAGCGGACGATCGTCTGCGCGCGCTTCGGTCTGAAGAGGCCCGAGTCGACGCTGCGCGAACTGGGCGAGCAGCTTGGGATCAGCGCCGAGCGCGTGCGACAGATCGAAGAGGTCGCGCTCGGCAAGCTACGCGAGACCATGGCATAGCGCTGGAAGTCCACCAATCGCCCATAGGAGGTGCTCGTCGACGGGGGCCCGCGGAGATCCGCGAGCCGGACTCCGGCGGGTACCCAGACGATGGCCGACGTTGACCTGGACCCGCACGGCGGGTGACCTATTGCCTCGGGAAACCGCGGTGCACCGCACGACCCGAATAGGAGCACGATGGCCCAGGATCTAAAGACGCTCGTTGAGCCCAACACCTACGAGGTGAGCGGGGATGGGACCCAGATCAGTTACTCGATGAGCGGCATCGACGGCTCACCGAGCTTCTCCTACCGCGGCCCCAAGGGTGACGACCAGACCTTCTCGGGCGATGACATCGAGACGCTCGACACCGCGCTCGGCACCGAGGTGACCGTGACGGTGGCGGACGTCGCAGACCTGCACGTCATCACGCTCACGCTCGTCATCCCCGAGATGTGGATCGCGCGCGGGTCTGGCCTGGCGTTCAAGACGATTGCGGTCTACGTCACCAGGGAGGAGCCGTTCACCGGCAAGATCGGGCTGCCTGCCGCGCGCGAGCAGTTCGTGACGGTGAATCTCGAAGGCGAGGGCAAGCTCGTCGAGTTCTAGTGTCAGCTGGACCGGACCGGCGGGATTCCCGCCGGTCCGGTGGGAATCCCGGCGCCGAATCCGGCGACGACCTCGCACCCCCGCGGCGGCGCGGCCCCCTGCCGCTCAGGGGGCGAGCTCGGCGACCGCGGCGGCGATCGTCTGCGGGTTCGCCGGGACCGGGATGCCGGCGACGAGCACCGTGGGCGTCCCGCCGACCCCGTGCTCGACGGCGAGCTCGGTCACGAAGCGCACCCATGGCTGGTAGGTCCCGCTGAAGACCGCGTCGGCGAAGCGCGGGTCCTCGATGCCGACCGAGCGGCCGAGGTCGACGAGCTCCTCGTCGTCGAGGCCGGGGCCGCCCTCCTCCGGCTGGTTGGCAAACAGCGCGTCCTTGTAGGGCAGGAACATGTCCGCGTCCGATGCCGCCGCGGAGGCAGCCGCGGCCCGCGTCGAGTAGCCACCGGGCACCGACAGCCGGTCCAGGAACCCGAGCGGGTGGTAGACGAGCGTCGCCACGTGGTCGTCGACGAAGCGCTTGAGCAGGCTCCCGGAGCGCTCCTCGAACTGCCTGCAGAACGGGCACAGGAAGTCGATGAACGCGTCGATCTGGACGGGGCCGCTGCCGACGACGATCCCATCGCCGCTGGGCGTCGCGTGGGCCGGGACCGCGACGTTGTCGGGTATGGCTGGATGTGTTCGCGTGCTCATAGCCCTGCCCATAGGCCGAGCCCGTCCATGTCAAGTTCACAAGGACCGCGGCATCGCCACCTTGAGCAGCTGAATGGTCTCCACGTGGCGTGGCCGACGTGGCGTGAGCCGGCTGTGCGGCGGGACGACGGCAGGGAGGCGCCCGAGGCGTACCGTTCGGTCTCGGGCTCGCAACACGACGACACGGCGTACGTGCCAGAATCTGCCAGATCGAGGTCCTGGCTCTCGTCGGCACACGAAAGGGGCTGTTCATGCTCCGGAGCGACGACGAGCGCCGCCGGTGGCAGACCGAGGGCCCGCTGCTCGGCGGCTGGGGCATCTTCCACGCGATCAGCGATCCGCGCGACGGAACCATCTACGCAGCCGCCAACCATGCCGTCTACGGTCCCACCGTCCAGCGCTCGACGGACGGCGGGGCGACGTGGAAGCGATCCCAGCAGATCGGCCTGCCGGAGAAGTCCGGGATGATCCTCGAGGCGACCTGGCACATCGAGCCTGGGCCACCGGAGGCGCCCGGGACGCTCTACCTTGGGGGCGCTCCCGCCGTGCTCTTCCGCTCAGACGACGGCGGCGAGTCGTGGCAGCCGAATCGCGCCCTGTTCGAGCACCCGACGCGTGAGACGTGGTTCCCCGGCGCCGGTGGGCTCGCCCTGCACTCGATCCAGCTCGACCCTCGCGACAGCCGCCGCATATACGTCGGCATCACCGCGGCCGGCGTCTTCTGCTCCGACGACTGCGGTGAGAGCTGGGCCCCGCGCAACCAGGGCGTGGTGGCCGACTTCCTCGCCGATCCGCGTGCGGAGACCGGGCAGTGCGTGCACAAGCTGCTGCTCCACCCCGGGCAACCCGATCGCCTCTGGCAGCAGAACCACCACGGGGTGTACGTCACCGACGACCGCGGCGAGTCGTGGGACCGCCTCGACGGGAACGGGCTCCCGAGCGAGTTCGGCTTCCCGATCATGATCGACCCCGGCGACCCGGACGTGGCGTACGTCATCCCGGAGGCGGGCTTCGAGTACCACTACAGCCCGGGCGGGCAGCTCGCCGTCTACCGGACGCGGGATCGCGGGGAGACGTGGGAGCGCATGACCGCCGGCCTGCCCGCGGGCTGGGCGGCCGTGCTCCGCGAGGGCTCGGCCTCCGACGAGCAGTCACTGTACTTCGGCACCCAGAGCGGCTCGTTCTTCGCACTCACCGAGGGCGACGAATGGGTTGAGGGCGTGCGACACTTGCCGCCGATCCTTTCTGTCGAGGTGACGCCGTGGTCCAAGTAGTGGTTCCGAACGTGCTCGCCGCTCAGGCACAGGGGCGCAGGCGCTTCGACGTCGAGGCGGAAACCGTCGGCGACGCGCTGCGCGCGCTGCCGGTCGCCGACCTGATCTTCAACGAGCGAGGCGTGCTGGTCGAGCATCTCAGGGTGTACGTCGACGCGACGGATCATCGTGATCACGGTGGCCTCCAGGCTCCGACCGCGGGCGCGCGGGAGATACGCGTCGTGGCCATGGTCTCGGGCGGTTAGCGCACCGGGACGATGCTCATCGGGCGCAACGCGGAATGTGCCCGGCTCGATCGTGTGCTGGCCGACACGAAGGCGGGGAGCAGCGCAGTGCTCGTGCTGCGCGGCGCGGCAGGGATCGGAAAGACCGCGCTACTCGATTATGCAGCGGAGCGTGCCAACGGTGCGAGCGTCGTTCGCGCGGTGGGCATCGAGTCGGAGATGGAGCTTCCGTTCGCCGGCCTCCATCAGCTGTGCGGCGCGTTGCTCGACGGCCTCGAGCGGTTGGCGCGACCGCAACGCGACGCGCTCGAGACCGCGTTCGGGTTGAGCTCTGGCGACCAGCCCGATCGCTTCCTGATCAGCCTCGCGACGCTGAGCCTCATGTCCGAAACTGCCGAGCAATCGCCGTTGCTGTGCTTGGTCGACGACGCCCAGTGGCTCGATCGGTCGTCGGCACAGGTGCTTGCCTTCGTCGCCCGGCGCCTGCAGGCCGAGGCGGTCCTGCTGCTGTTCGCGGTTCGTGAGCCGGCCGAGCCCGACGAGCTGGCGCGGCTGCCCGATCTGCGGCTCGCCGGGCTTTCGAACCCGTCTGCGCGCAAGCTCCTCGCGTCGGTCGTTGGCGCGCCGCTGGACGCGCGTGTGCGCGAGCGGATCCTCGCCGAGGCGCGCGGCAACCCGCTCGCCCTGCTCGAACTGCCGCTCGACTCCTCGCCGGCAAGCTTGGCGGGCGGCTTCGGCCTGCCGAGCGAGCTGGCGCTGCAGGGCCGGATCGAGGCGAGCTTCCAGCATCGCGTCGGGCGGCTTCCCCACGCCACGCAGCAGCTCCTGCTTGTCGCTGCTGCCGAGCCGACGGGCGAGCCGACATTGCTGTGGCGGACGGCGGCCGAGCTCGGGATCACGATCGACGCGGTCGGCCCCGCCGAGGAGGAGGGCATGGTCGAAGTGGGCGCGCGGGTCGCCTTCCGGCATCCGCTCATGCGTTCGGCGATCTATCGCGCGGCAACCGCCGACGATCGGCGAGCCGCGCATCGGGCGCTGGCCGCCGCCACGGATGCCGACATCGATCCGGATCGTCGAGCGTGGCACCTCGCCCAGGCCGCCGTCGGACCCGACGAGGACGTCGCCGACGAGCTGGAGCGGTCGGCGGGGCGGGCACGGGCACGCGGCGGCGTGGCTGCGGCCGCGGCGTTCCTCGAGCGCGCCGTCGCGCTCACGCTCGATCCCGCCGCGCGAGCACGGCGTGCGCTGCGGGCCGCATCGGTCAAGCAGCTGGCCGGCGCTCCCGAGGAGGCGTTCGCGCTCCTCTCGACGGCCGCGGACGGACGCCTGGATGAGCTCGACGCCGCCATGCTCCAGCGCCTCCGGGGCCAGATCTCTCTCGATCTCCGTCGTGCCGAAGACAGCGTGCCGCTGCTGCTCGACGCGGCCGGGCGGCTCGAGTCGCTCGATCCCGGGTCTCGCGCGCGAGACCTACCTCGAGGCGCTCCGAGCAGCAAGTGTCGCCGGCCGGCTCGGGTCCAGCATGCTGACCGCGGCAACCGCCGCACGCGCCGCGCCGCCGCGTCCCGGGCCGTCGCGTGCGATCGACCTGCTGCTCGATGGTCTGGCCATCAGGTTCACGGAGGGCTATGTCGCGAGCGCGCCGGCGCTCAAGCGTGCCCTGGGCGCGGTGCGCGAGGAGGGCGGACGTCCCGGGCAGGACGTGCGCTGGCCCTGGACCGCCCGTCGCGTGGCCCCCGACCTGTTCGATGACGAGATGTGGCATGCCCTCGCCACCCGCAACGTGCAGATCGCGCGCGATGCCGGCGCGCTCGCCGTGCTCCCGCTGGCCCTCAACGCGCTCTCGATGCTGCGGTGCTTCGAGGGGGACCTCGTCGCGGCGGGAGCGCTGATCGCCGAGGCGGACGAGATCGCGGATGCGACCGGCATCTCAGCGCTCGGGTTCGGGCGGGTCCTGCTCGCCGGCTGTCTCGGCGACGAGCGAGACGGATTGGCAACGATCGAGGCGAGCGAGGCGGACGCGACCGCTCGGACCGAGGGCGTCGTGCTCACCTTCGGCGAGCACGCGCGCGCGCTGATCCGCAACGGGCTCGGCCGGCACGAAGCGGCGCTCGCGCCCGCCCAGAGCGCGAGCGACAGGGACGAGCTGATGCTCTCCGTGTGGTCCCTGCCGGAGCTGGTCGAAGCGGCGACGCGGTGCGGACGGACCGAGCTTGCGATCGACGCCGTGGAGCGCCTCGCACGACGCACGCGTGCGGCCGGCACCGAGCTGGCGCGGGGCATCGAGGCACGCGCCCGCGCGCTCGTCAGCGACGGCCCGCCGGCCGAGGAGCTGCACCGCGAGGCGGTCGACCGGCTCGGTCGCTCGCGATTCGCGCTGGACCGGGCCCGTGCTCACCTGCTGTACGGCGAATGGCTGCGCCGCGAGCAGCGCCGCGCCGACGCCCGCGCGCAGCTGCGGACCGCGCATGAGATGTTCGATTCGATGGGGGCTGAGGCGTTCGCCGGGCGTGCGCGGCGCGAGCTGCTCGCCACGGGGGAGACCGTGCGTGCCCGCACGCCGGAGACGCGCGACCAGCTCACCGCGCAGGAATCCCAGATCGCGCATCTCGCCAGCGACGGCCTCTCCAACCCCGAGATCGGCGCGCGGCTGTTCATCAGCCCGCGAACCGTCCAGTACCACCTGCGCAAGGTGTTCGCGAAGCTGGACATCAGCTCGCGAAACGAGCTGCAGCGCACGCTGCCGGGGCTCAACAGGCGCCTGAGCGCGGCCCGGCCGGCAGCGGTAGCCCAGCCACCGACTGGCCACCCAGACTGTGCGCCTGGCGGATGCGAGCGCACCCGCCTGCGATCGACACTCAGCCCGACGAAACGCGCTTCGGGAGCCGCCACCCGCACGACGCGTGCGGACACGTCGATGGACGACGGCGTTCGAACATCCACGAGAGAGGAGAGTCTTGATGGCCGTCACTGCCACCGCAATGACTACGTCGCAGTCGATCAACGCGTGCGGGCGACGGCGCGCCGCCGTCTGCGCAACCGCGCCAACGGTGCGGGTGACAGCCCGCGCGACCGGCTCGCGGCAGCCGCCGAGCGAGAGCTCGTGCTGGCCGCCAAGGATGGCGGCGCCGCCGAGCGCGAGGAGCTGGTGGAGGCCTTCGTGCCGCTGATCGGCAGCGTCGCGCGGATCTATCGCAGCCGTGTGCAGGTCGACCGCACCGAGCTCATGCAGGAAGGCGTCGTCGGGCTGTTGCGCGCGCTTGAGCGCTTTGATCCGCAGATGGGCACGCCGTTTTGGATGTACGCCTCGTGGTGGGTGCGCCAGGCGATGCAGCAGCTCGTCTCCGAGCTGGGCCGGCCGATCGTGATGTCCGACCGGGCGCTGCGCAAGGTCGCGCGGATCAAGGACGCCCAGCGCGAGCACCTGCAGCGCTATGGGCGCGAGCCCAGCCTGGCGGCGATCGCGCAGACGATCGGCCTACCGCGCGCGCAGGTCGAGAGCCTGATGGCGGCCGAGCGCAGTCCGCGTTCGCTTGAGGAGCCTGTCGGCGGCGACCACGATGCCGGCATCACGCTCGGTGAGCTGCTCGACGACAGCACGGCCAGCGAGGCATTCGATCGCATCCCGCGCGCGATCGAGATCGAGCAGCTGCCCCGCGTGCTCGCGGTCCTCAACGAGCGTGAGCGGAGGATCATCTGCGCGCGCTTCGGTCTCGACGGGCCCGAGTCGACGCTGCGCGAGCTGGGCGAGCAGCTCGGCGTCAGCGCCGAGCGCGTGCGCCAGATCGAATCGGTCTCGCTCGCCAAGCTACGCGAGACGATGGCGTAGCCACGACAGCCGCGGCGGCGCCAGCTGGGTCATTGGGCTGTCCTTATCGGTGACAGGCTGACCAGGTCGCGCCACAACGGGTGGAGGCGGTCGAGCAGCGCGACGAGCGACGCGCACGTCGTCCGGGAGTCCCGCGGCGAGTAGCGCAGGATCACCTCGTCCGCGCTCGGGCGCTCCTCCTCAGCGGCCTCGTTGCCGCCGAAGCGCAGGGTGGCGACGATCGCCTCCGTCGCCGGAGTCGGGTAGTAGAGGAAGACACGAAACGCCGCCATCGAACGTTTCAGTAGGCCCCCGCCCGCGGCGGCCAAGCCTTGCGCCTCGCGGTCGCCGGCCCACTTGCGCGAGGCGCGCGCCGGACTACTGGCCCGTCCATGGCGACAGCGACGGCCCATCACTACGCGACCGTGAATCCCTACACCGGGGAGGTCGTGCGGGAGTTCGACAGCCTCGACGCGGCTGCCGTAGACCGCGCCGTCGAGACCGCGCA
>CAVSHS010000021.1:0-117570 GCA_963727785.1 uncultured Solirubrobacteraceae bacterium | reverse complement strand
CGTACTCGTGCTGAACGCGCGGCTTGCGCCCGCGCGACAGGCGCGATGCAGCAGGATTGCCGTGGCCGTGAACGACACAGACGGGAGGCAGATCGCATGAGCACAGCGTCGAGGCCGCTGACCGGGAAGGTGGCCCTCGTGGCGGGCGCGACCCGCGGCGCCGGGCGTGGCACCGCGATCGCGCTGGGCGAGGCCGGCGCCACGGTCTACTGCACCGGCCGCACGACGAGGGAGCGGCGGTCGGAGTACGACCGGGCGGAGACGATCGAGGAGACCGCCGAGCTCGTCGACGCCGCCGGCGGCGACGGCATCGCCGTCGAGGTCGACCACCTGCAGCCGGCGCAGGTCGAGGCGCTCGTCCAGCGCATCGACGCCGAGCACGGCCGCCTGGACGTGCTCGTCAACGACATCTGGGGCGGCGAGCTGCTGGCCCAGTGGAACACGCCGATCTGGGAGCACGACCTCGACCGCGGCCTGCGGATGCTGCGCCTGGCGATCGACACGCACCTGATCACGAGCCACTTCGCGCTGGCGCTGCTCATCCGCCGCCCGGGCGGCCTCGTCGTCGAGATGACCGACGGCACGCTCGAGTACAACGCCGGCAACTACCGGCTCTCGGCCTTCTACGACCTGGCCAAGACGTCGGTCCTGCGGCTCGCGTTCGCGCAGGGCAAGGAGCTCGCGGCGCACGGCTGCACGGCCGTGGCGCTGACGCCGGGCTGGATGCGCTCGGAGATGATGCTCGACGCCTACGGCGTCACCGAGGCGACCTGGCGTGACGCGGCCGGCGGGAACCCGCACTTCACCGCGATCTCCGAGAGCCCGCGCTTCGTCGGCCGCGCGGTCGCCGCGCTCGCCGCCGACCCGGAGTCCACGAGTCGCAACGGCGGGTCGTTCTCCTCCGGCGGCCTCGCGCGCGAGTACGGCTTCACCGACGTCGACGGCTCCCAGCCCGACTGCTGGCGCTACATGGTCGAGGTGCAGGACGCGGGCCTGCCGCCGGACGCGACCGGCTACCGCTGACGCGCCGGGTCTGCGCGCGATGACGCTCGTCATCGCGCGCAGAGCGACGTCAGTGCGCTCGCGCTCCGTACGGGTTCACGACGTGGATGTGCACGCTGAACTCGACGATGAAGAGCGGGCAGACCTCGTCGGGCTTGCAGTTCGGGCGCCCGGACGCGGTGATCGTCGCGTCGCCCGCATGGACGGCGTTCAGCGTCCACTTGGTGTCGGGAGCGAACGTCTCGACATCCGTGACCTCGACGGCGGAGCTGCTGGACTTCGGCACCGTCCAGATCAGGTCCGGATTCAGGCTGAGCGTCGCGCACGTCCCGGCGACGAGCTTGATGGTCTTTCCCTGGTCGGCGTTGGTGATCGTGCGCGGGCAATCGGGAGCCGGCCTCGGCGTCGCCGCCATCGCCGGCTGGGCGATGGACAGTCCGGCCAGCAGCGATCCGATCAGCGCAAGGGTCTTCACGAACTTCATGGACACCTCCATCCATCCTCCTGCAGCATCAAACCCCGCCGAAAGAGTAGTGACGATTAATGTTATTTCTGTGAGGATCGTCACGGCCATGGTTAGCGCCGTGTTAACGAGCGCAGGTAATGCCGGGCCGTCACGGCACGCTAAGGAAGGTATGGCCGTCCGCAGGCTGATCCTCTCCGATCTGCATTTCGGGTCCGGCGACGACCTGCTCAGGTCCGCGGCTGCGCTGGAGCGCATCGAACCGGAGCTGCAATGGGCCGACGAGCTCGTCCTCAACGGCGATCTGCTGGAGCTCGTGTTCGCCTCGCTGGAGGAGGCCGTCGATGCGGCGCGGCCGTTCCTCGCGCTCGTCAACCGCCACGTCGGGCGCGTCCACTACGTCCTGGGCAATCACGACCACCACCTCGTCTCGATGGCCCGTGACGAGCGGCGCTTCGGCGACGTGCTCGGCGTCCCGGCACCGGAGGGTGGCGGCGTCGCTCCGGCGACGCGGCTGCTGCGCGCGCTGTGTCCCGACGTCGATGTCGTCACCGCGTACCCGGTGTGCGAGCTCGACGGGATGCACGTCATGCACGGGCACTACATCGCGGCGCATGTCAGCTCGTCGGACTGGCACCTCATGGACAACCTGGCCTGGTACCTGACGGGTGCGGCGGTGCGGCCGGAGCGGTTGACGGTGAGCGACTACGAGGGCCTCATCGCGCCGCTGTACGAGCTCATGTACCAGATCGCGAGCCTTCCGTCGGGCCGCCGCGCGCAGCGGCGGTTCGAGCGCTGGCTGGACAGCGCCGCCGCGATCGCGCGCGCCCCGCAGCACGCATCGCGCCGCCTGGCGGGGCTCGCCCACGCCGTCGCCGACCGCGACGACGCGCGCCGGCCGCTCCCGGTCCACGACGCTCCGACGGCGCGTGTGCTCGAGGCGATGCAGACCGTCTGTCGCAACCTCGACATGCCGCCGGGTACGGTCGTCTTCGGGCACACGCACGTCCCGCTCGACGGCGTGGTCACAGCGGACGGGCGCCATCGCCTGTTCAACTCGGGTTCCTGGGTCTGCAACCACCGCGCCCGCAGCGGCGCCGCGTCGGGCGGGCATGCGTGGCCGGGCACCGTCCTGCGGGCCACCGGCGACGTGATCGAGCTGCGCGGGCTGCTCGCCGACTGCGACGAGCGCGAGCTCGCGCGGTGGGTCGCAGACCCCCGCCGCGACGCCGTCGGGCCGTCGCTGGCGCCCCTGTCTAGGCGGCGCGGTACGCGGCGCGCGGGCGCAGGCGCAGCCGGCGACGATCCGCCCCTCCGCGCAGCCGGGCCGCTCGCAGGCTGAGCAGCTCGACGAGCTCGGCGGTCGGCCGGAAGGGATCGGCGATCGCGGCGCCGCCGGCGATCTCGATCGCGCCCACCGCCTCGTCGCCGACCACGGCGATCAGGACCTCGCCCACGGGCGCCCGCGCGCTGTCGAGCGCGGCGAGCCGCTCGAGCGCCGCACGGTCGGCCGCGGTGGCGCGGCGAATCGTGACGTCCTCCGCGACGCCGCGATGGACATGCGTGGCGGCGCGGGTCCTGCGGCCCGTAGCGGTCCGCGCCGCGCGTCGCCGCTCGGCCCGCCGGCGCAGATCCTCGAGTCGCGCCACGTTCGCGTCATATGTCAGATGTCCGGTCACGTCTCCTCCTGCTGCTGGTCCGTAATGGGCTCGAAACGGCGTCGCTGTCCCTAAGACCACAGCCGGCACGAGAACTCATCGGCGCGGCGTCGCGCGTCCTGACCGATCGCCCGCGATCTCCCGCCAGAGCCGGCGGGTGCAGCGATCGCACGTCGCCGCCGCGTAAGACGGTGCGGCGGGCCGCCGCCAACAGGGCATGATCGAACTCACGCTCCTCACCTTGCTTCACCGCCTGATGAACTGGGGACGCGCACCGGTGATCGCCACTCGTGCCATCGTCGCCGACGCCGCGACGCTCCTCGCCCTCGTCTCCGATCCGGCCTCCCAATGGCGGATCGTCGACGGCGTCAGCCCGCTGCTGCATCCGCACGCACACGTCGAGCAGAGCCATTCGACACGGCTCGTCTCGGTTCGCGTGCACCTCGGCCGCCGCGACGTCCTGTGGGTCACGTGGATCCTCACCCCGAGGCGCGGCACGACCGAGGTCGACCTCGCCGCCCAGCTGCACTCACGCTCGCTCGCGGCGCGCCTGGTGCTGCTGTTCGGGGGCAGGCGCTGGCTGCGACACCGGCTCGAGCACACGCTCGGCACGCTGGCATCGCTCGCGCATTGCGCGGCCGAGGACCTCGACGACGTCGAGCGCGACGCCGAGGCGGCGCCTCGGCCGGCTGAGCGCGACTCCTCCGGCGCGACCGCCGCACATCGATCCGCATGAGATGACGTAAGAGCTGCGCCATGACCGACGCCAACCATGCGATGACGCCGATCCGGTCAGATTGGAGCAGCCCTGCCCCGCGCGCCCACGACGACTGGCGGCGGAGGCGGCTCGTCGCCGCGGGCTTCGAGGCGCAGCTCGCGGCGCAGCTCGCGGAGGACGCCCTGGTCGACCTGCACGAGCTGCTCGTGCTGCTCGACCGCGGTTGCCCGCCTGCGCTGGCCGCCCGCATCCTCGCCCCGCTCGACGTCGCAGCGCCGGCCCAGTGAACCGCAGACCTCAGCCTAAGCTGTGCCATGGACCTGGGCATCCTTGCCCTGATCTGCGCGGCTGCCCTGCTCGGGCCGGCGCTGTCGCTGCTGTCGCGAGGCGCGCTGCCGGTCGTCGTCGGCCAGCTGCTCGCGGGCGTCGTGCTGGGACGCACGCTGCTGGACGTCGTGCATGCGGAGAACGCCGATCTCGCGCTGCTGTACGACGTCGGCTTCGCGACGCTCATGTTCACCGTCGGCATGCAGGTGCCGCTGCACGACCGGCGGCTGCGCTCGGCCCTGGGCGTCGGTGCGCGGGCGGCGCTCGTCGCGGTGGCGCTGTCGCTCGCCGCCGGGCTCGTCTGCCATCTCGCCGCCTCGGGACCGACGCTCATCTACGCGGTCGTGATCGCGTCCTCCTCGGCGGCCGTCGCGCTCCCGATCATCCACGAGGACGGGCTCGAGGGGCCCACCGTGCTGGCCGCGATGGCCTGGATCACGCTCGCCGACATCGTGGCGACCCTCGCCGTGCCGCTCGCGCTCACGCCGAGCCGCGCCGCGCACGCCGCCGGTGGCGCGCTCGTCGTCGCGGCCTGCGTCGCCGCGCTGCTCGGCGTGATGTTCCGCGTACGCCACCTGCGGCTCGTCGCGCACATCCGGCACGAGAGCAAGAAGCGCGGCTGGGCGATCGACCTGCGCCTGGCGGTCATCGCGCTCGTCGGCCTCTCCTACATCGCGGTGCAGGTCGGGGCCAGCCTGCTGATCGCCGGGTTCGGCGTCGGCCTGGCCGCCGCCGCGCTCGGCGGGCCCAAGCGGCTGTCCCAGCAGGTGCTCGGCCTCGGGCAGGGCTTCTTCATCCCCGTGTTCTTCGTGCTCCTCGGGAGCAGGCTCGACCTCCGTGCGCTCGGGCACAGCCGTGAGGCCGTCGAGCTCGCCGTGCTCCTGGCCGCGCTCACGCTGGCGGTGCATCTGGTGGCCGCCCGCGTCATCCGCGCCCCGCCCGCGATCGGGCTGCTCACCTCCGCTCAGCTGGGCGTGCCGGCTGCCGTGATCGCGCTCGGCCTGCCGATCCACGCCATCGACCAGGGACAGGCGTCGGCGATCTTCTGCTCCGCGCTGATATCGATCGGAGCCTGCGCAGCCGGCGCCGCGCACCTGCGCCGCGTGACCGTCGACGCGGGCGGTCGCAGGCACCGAGGCAAGCACGCGCCGGGGGCGGAGCAGCCCACGCCCGCGCGCTGACGGAAGTCCGCGCGGCGACCGGGAGCTCACGCCGGATCCAGCAGCGCGTGCAGCGCACGACCCTGCGCCGCGGCCGGCGGTGGCGCGCCAAGCAGCGCCGCGATCGTCGGGGCCACGTCGACGAGGCTCGCGCCCGCGGCGCCGCCGTGGTGCCGGCGGACGCCGGCGCCCGCGAGGACGAGCGGCACCGCACGCTCGAAGGTGCTGCCGTGCGCGCCGCGCTCCCGGCCGTCGTCGAGCAGCGAGAAGTGATGCGGGGGTCGAGCCTCGAGCACGATGTCGCCGAGTTTGTCGCTGGCCCTGAGGCGGCGCAGGTCGCGCTGCTCGAACACGTTGGCGATGTGCCCGACGCGGTCGGCGGCCTGGCGCACGATGGCCCGCCCTTCGGCGCCGGCCGCGCCGCCGCGCAGGTACACGTTGGACATCCGCACGCCGTTGGACACGAGCACGACCTCCGTGCCGGCCGAGGGAGACGCGCCGACCGCGACCACCTCTGGGCGCAGGCCGCCCGCGCCGATCGCCTCGACGAGCGCCGGCATGACCGTCCGCGTCCACGCGCTGTGCCCGTGGTCGGCGGTGAGCATCAGCGTGGTCCGCCCGGCGAGGCCCGCGTCGCGCACGCCCTGCACGAGCCGCCCGAGGTCGCTGTCGTAGGCGGCCAGCAGCGCCGGCAGGCTCGCGCTCGCCGGGCCCTCCTCGTGCAGCAGCGTGTCGATCTCGGCCGCGTAGACGGCGAGGAACGCCGGGACGCCGGGCACCGTCACCGGCCGGCCGCCCGAGTCGACGGGGCGCTGTTGCAGGATGTCGAGCGCCACGTCGACCCGCGTGGCGAAGCTCGCCCCGGGCCGGTTCTCGTACTGCGGCGCGATGCCGGGCTGGACGTAGAGCTGCGCGGGGTCGCCGTAGGCGGTGCCGGCGTCCTGGACCATGTACCAGCCGACGGACGCCGTCGTGCGACCCGCCCTCGCGAGGGCCTGGTTGATCGTCTCGGCCCGCAGCTCGCGGTTCTGGCCCACGACGACGTCGCGCGCGCGGTCGAGGTAGTAGCCGGCGTTGCCGTGCACCTCCGGGTGCGCACCGGTCGACATCGACGCGCGGGCCGAGTTCGAGTACGTCGAGTACGTGCTCTCGGCGGCCGACAGCGAGCCGCGCTGCACCAGGGCCCGGAGGTTCGGCATCGGGACGCGGGCGAGCAGGTCGCTGCCGAACCCGTCCCAGTCGACGAGGATCACGCAGTCCGGCCGCGCGCGCCGGTGCGGGATCGCCCGCGCCGGGCCGACCGGCAGCGCGGCGCCGGCGGCGACGATCGCCGCGCCCCACAGGAGCTCGCGCCGCGTGGCCATCGGATCGCTCGAAGTCATGCAGACGAAAGCGTCTGCGCGCTCCGGGACAGCGGTGTTAGCCGGTTGTGACTTCGAGTTCACCTTCACGGCGCGGACACATCGCGGCGCGCATGCGCTGCTGACATGGCCGCATGGCCCTGCGACCGTCCGCGGCGCCGGTGGTCATCGCCGCCGCGCTGCTCTGCGCCTCGACGGCGCAGGCGAGCCCCGTCCGGATGAACGAGCTGCAGGTCGTCGGCACGCACAACAGCTACCACCGGGAGATCTCGCCGGTCGAGCAGCACGCCTACGAGCAGCTCATCGGGCAGCCGGGCGACTACGCGCAGTACCTCGCCTACACCCACGTCCCGCTGGTCGCCCAGCTCGAGGACCAGCACGTGCGCGGCGGCGAGCTCGACCTCTGGCCCGACCCGCAGGGCGGCCTGTACGCCGATCCCCTCGTGCGCGAGAAGCTCGGTCTCGGCCCCCTGCCCGATCCGGCCTGGCGCGCGGCCGGGATCAAGGTCATCCACTCGGCCGACTTCGACTACAACCCGAGCTGCATCCGCTTCACGACGTGCCTGCGCCAGATCCGCGCGTGGTCGCGCACGCACCCGCGCCACGTCCCGCTGCTGTACATGCTCGAGCTCAAGCAGAGCGACATCCGCGCCGTCAGCCACGGCGGCGTCTTCGCGCCGAGCTGGGACCGCCCGGCGCTCGACACGATGGACCGCGAGATCCGGTCGGTCTTCTCGGACGGGGAGCTGATCACCGCCGACGACGTGCGCCGGCCCGGCCGCACGCTCGAGCAGTCCGTGCTGCACGACGGCTGGCCGGCGCTCGCCCGCAGCCGCGGCAAGGTCGCGTTCCTGCTCGACAACGATCCAGGCCCGATCCGCGACGCCTACATCGCGGGGAGCCCGAGCCTCGAGGGCCGCGCGGCGTTCACGAACTCGCTGCCCGGCCTCGCAGACGCAGCCTTCGTGAAGCGCAACGACCCGACGGGCGCGAACCTCGCGCAGATCCAGGACCTCGTGCGCCGCGGCTACCTCGTCCGCACGCGCAGCGACGTGCCGCTGCAGACCGTGCTCGGCGGCGACACGGCGCAGCGCGACGCAGCCCTGGCCAGCGGCGCGCAGCTTGTCTCCACCGACTTCCCCGCGCCGGGCATGACCGCGCGCTACGGCTCGGACTACGCCGTCGAGCTGCCCGGCGCCGCGCCGGCACGCTGCAACCCCGTCAATTCCCCGCCCGGCTGCGCCGCGCGCAAGCTCGAGCCCCGCTGGGCCGCCGTGGCCCCGCAGCCGGTCAGCCCAGTTCGCCCGGCGCGCGCTCCCGCGCGACCGGTCGCGCGTGTGCCGGAATAGGCGCGGCGAGCGGCCGCAGATCCGCGAGCAGCCCGCCGGGCGAAGCGACGCCGCTCACGCTTGCGAACAGCATCGATGAAGGAGGGGTGGGAGCCAACCTCCAGGGTCGGCTTCGGGGGTGTGGGGCCTTACGCAGCCGCAGCCTTCGTAAAGCCCCACACCCCTGCGCCCTGCACCCGAGGCGAACCAGCGGGGCGCGAATCCGTTCGTCTGGAACACATCCGCGCCAGGTTCCCTTTACAGGGATTGTGAACGCGCCAGGCCGAGGAAACAGCGTCGCCACCGACCGCGGACCGGCCTACACGCCCGCTCCCACCCCTCCTTCATCGATGGTGTTCGCAAGCGTGTCGAAGCGCCGAGCAGGGCGGCGCTCCAGGTCAGGTCGAATCGGGACGGCGCTTCAGCAGCGCGCGCACATCGGCGACCGGGCCGACGTGGCGCAGCTTGTCGGGGTTGACGATCGAGCGCACGCCCTGGATCTGCCCGTCGACGATGTCGAGCGCCATCACGCTGATCAGCCCGCCGTCGCCGTCGAGCAGCAGCGCGCCCGGCTGGCCGTTGACCTCGACCTGGCGAAACGTCGCGCCGGCGAGCTTGAAGCCCTGCCGCGCCCACGCCATCAGCGTGCGTGCGACCCGGTCGCGGCCGTGCAGCGAACGCGCCAGCGCCGGCACCTTGCCGCCGCCGTCGCCTTGCAGCACGACGTCCTGCGCGAGCAGTGCCTCGAGCGCTCCGACGTCGCCCTCCTGGGCCGCCGCGAAGAAGCGCCGGGCCAGCTCGTCGCGCTGTTCGCGCGAGGCCTCGAAGCGCGGCCGGCGCTCGTCGACGTGCCGCCGCGCCCGCGTCGCGAGCTGGCGGGCGTTGGCCTGGCTCGTGCCGACGATCGCGGCGATCTCGTCGTAGCCGTAGTCGAAGACGTCGCGCAGCAGCAGGACCGCGCGCTGCTCGGCAGACAGGCTCTCGAGCAGCACGAGGAACGCGAGCGAGAGCGAGTCCGCCATCTCGGCCTGGCGCGTGGGATCGCTGCGCGGATCGGTCACGATCGGCTCGGGCAGCCATTCGCCGACATACGTCTCCCGGCGCGCCCGCGCGGAGCGCAGCTGGTCGATCGCCAGCCGCGTGGCGACCGTCGCCGCGTACGCGCGCGGGCTGTCGATCCGCTGTCCCTCCTCGAGCGCGCGGTGCACGCGCAGCAGCGCCTCCTGCACGACGTCCTCGGCCTCCGCCACGCTGCCGAGCATCCGGTAGGCGATGGCGAACGCCGCTGGGCGCAGGTCGGCGAGCAGCTGCGCGTGCGGGGAGCTCACGCGGCGATCTCCGCGAAGCCCTCGCGCCAGCTCGGGTGGCTCGGCTGCCAGCCCAGCTCACGCTTCGCCTTGGCGTTGGACGCACCGCGCACCTCGGTCATCATGACCGCCGCCGCCTCGCCGGCGAGCAGCCGGCCGAGCACGCGCGGGACGCGGTGCGGCGGCTTGGCGCCGAGCGTGCCCGCCAGCGCCGGCAGCCAGTCGGCCACCCGCGCCGGCTCGTCGTCGACGATGTTGTAGATGCCGCGACGGCCGCGCTGCACCGCCGCCACCGTCGCGTCGGCGGCGTCCTCGATGTGGACGAACGACCACACCCCGGCGCCGTCGCCGACGACCGGGAACCGGCGCCTGCGAACCTGCTCGAGGTGCTCGCCGTCCGCGGAGAGCGAGGTGCCGGGACCGTAGAAGCCGCCGTAGCGCAGCACGATGCCCTCGGTCCACTCCGCGTGGACGACGGCGTCCTCCAGGTAGCGGATCGCATCGAACGCACGGCGCATCGCCTGCGGCGGCGCCGGGTCGAGCGGGGCGTCCTCGCTCTTCACGGGCCCGCCGCTGCGGGCGAACGGCCAGCCGGCGAAGCTCTGGATCACGAAGCGGCGCACGCCGACCGCGCGGCCGGCGGACAGCAGGTGGTCGGTGCCCTCCGTACGCAGGCGGTTGGTCAGCGCGAAGGAGCGATCGAAGTGGCGCAGGTCGATGTCCGACAGCGCGGTGAGCTCGTGCACGATCACATCGGGCTCCGCTTCGCCGATGGCGCGCGCGACGGCGTCCGGATCGAGCGCGTCGGCGACCAGCGGCGTCCCGCCGAGCGCGCGCACGACGTCGCGCTTGGACGCGCTGCGCGTCATGCCGAACACCTCGTGGCCACCCGCGACGAGCCGCGGGACGAGCTGCGTTCCCAGGGCGCCCGTGGCGCCGGCTACCAAGACCTTCATGACGTCTCCCTTCTCTGTTGTACTCAACAGGGAGACGAGACGGCGGGCCGGCCTGTGACAGCTCAGCTCAGCCGTCGGCGAGCCGGCGCAGCAGCTCGACGGAGCGATGCAGCGTCACGCGCTCGGCTGGGTCGAGGTCCTCGGCGATCGTCCGCGCCAGCCAGCCCTCGCGATCGCGCCGGTCGGCCTGCAGCGTCGCGAGGCCGTGCGGCGTCAGCTCGACGAGCGCGCGGCGGCCGTCGCACGGGTCGGGACGGCGCGTGACCATCCCGGCCGACTCGAGGTCGGCGACCGTCTGCGCCATCGACTGCGGGCGCACGCGCTCGGCGGCGGCGAGGTCGCTCACGCCCATCGCCCCCTGCCGGTCGAGGCGGCCGAGGACCGTGCCCTGCGCGAGCGGGAAGCGGTGCTGGGTGCGCAACCGCCGCACGAGCTGGCCGAGGACGGCGCGCAGCTCGCTGGCGAGGAGGGCGGGATCGTCGTCGTCGGGCATCGCGTGAAACGTACGGCCTGGGCGTCCGGGCGCCTACGAGGAGTTATACAGGCTACCTGTATAATTTCGCAGCGTGGCAACACTCTCGAAGGCCGGCCCGATCGACATCGCGGCCGCCTCCCCGCCCGACCGCTACAAGTGGATCGCGCTGTCGAACACGACGCTCGGCATCCTGCTCGCGACGCTCGACGCGTCGATCACGATCATCGCGATGCCGGACATCTTCCGCGGCATCCACCTCGACCCGCTCGCGCCGGCCAACAGCTCCTACCTGCTGTGGATGATCCTCGGCTACCTCGTCGTCTCGAGCGTGCTGATCGTCAGCCTCGGCCGGCTCGGGGACATGTTCGGCCGGGTGCGCACGTACAACCTCGGCTTCGTCATCTACACGGCCGCGTCACTGCTGCTCGCCGTCTGCTGGCTGCAGGGCACCGCGGGCGCCATGTACCTCATCGGCTTCCGCGTCGTGCAGGGCGTCGGCGCAGCGTGCCTGCTCGCCAACTCGGCGGCGATCCTGACCGACGCCTTTCCCGCCAACCAGCGCGGCATGGCGCTGGGGATCAACAACATCGTCGGCGTCAGCGGCATGTTCGTCGGGCTCGTGCTGGGTGGCCTGCTGGCGCCGATCGACTGGCGGCTCGTCTTTCTCATCTCCGTGCCGGTGGGCCTCTTCGGCACGGTCTGGGGCTACCTGAAGCTCGAGGAGCGCAGCCGGCCGCGGCGAGCGCCGATCGACTGGTGGGGCAACCTCACGTTCGCTTTCGGGCTCGTGCTCGTGATGGTGTCGGTGACGTACGGCATCCGCCCCTACGGCGAGCATCCGACCGGCTGGGGCAGCCCGCGCGTGATCGCGCTCCTGGCCGCCGCGCTCGCCTGCTTCGCGGCGTTCGTGCTCGTCGAGCGGCGGGTGCGCGAGCCGATGTTCCGCCTGCCGCTGTTTCGCATCCGCGCGTTCACGTTCGGCACGCTGTCGACGTTCCTCGCAGCGCTGGCCCGCGGCGGCCTCATGTTCATGCTCATCATCTGGCTGCAGGGCATCTGGCTGCCCCAGCACGGCTACGACTTCACCGACACGCCGCTGTGGGCGGGGATCGCGATGCTCCCGCTGACGATCGGGCTGCTGCTCTCCGGGCCGACCTCGGGACTGCTGTCGGACCGCTTCGGGGCACGCGCGTTCGCGACCGGCGGGATGCTCCTCTCGGCGGTCAGCTTCGGCCTGCTGATGGCCCTGCCGACGGACTTCCCCTATCCCGCGTTCGCCGGGATCCTGCTGCTCACGGGCATCGGGATGGGGCTCTTCGCCTCGCCGAACCGGGCCGCCGTCATGAACAGCCTGCCGGCAGGCGACCGCGGCGCCGGCGGCGGCATGAACCAGACGTTCCAGAACTCCGCGCAGGTGCTCTCGCTCGGCGTGTTCTTCACGCTGATGATCGTCGGCCTCGCGCACGGCCTGCCGCATGCCATGAGCACCGGTCTGGAGGCGCACGGCGTGTCGGCGGCGACCGCCGACCGGGTCGCGAACCTGCCGCCGGTGTCGATCCTGTTCGCGGCGTTCCTCGGCTACAACCCGATTGCGCACCTCGTCGGGCCGCATGCGCTCGCCGCGCTGCCGGCCGCCGATCACGCGACGCTGACCGGCAGCTCGTTCTTCCCGCAGCTCATCTCCGGCCCGTTCCACACCGGGCTCCATGCGGCCTTCACGTTCGCGATCGCCGCCTGTCTCATCGCCGCCGCCGCTTCGTGGATGCGCGGCGGCCACATCCAGCAGGAGGATCCCGATGCACGTTGAGTGGTACGGCCAGGCGGCCTTTCGCCTCACGACCCCGGAGGCGGTCGTGTTCGTCGACCCGTTCGGGGACATGTCCGCGCTCGCCGGCCGCGGCATGCGCTTCGACTACCCGCCGATCGAGGACGTCGGCGCGGACCTGCTGCTCGTGACCCACGAGCACGTCGATCACAACGCGACAGGGGCGATCGGCGGCGACCCGCAGATCCTGCGCTCGACCGCCGGGCGCCTGGCGTCGCCGATCGGCGAGGTGGTCGCCGTCGCTTCGGAGCACGACGGCGCCGCGGGCACCGAGCGCGGGCCGAACACGATCTTCGTCTTCGACCTCGGCGGCCTGCGCGTCGCGCACTTCGGCGACTTCGGGCAGCCCGCGCTGCGCGACGCGCAGGCGGAGGCGATCGGGACCGTCGACCTCGCGTTCCTGCCGGTCGGCGGCGGCCCGACGATCGACGGCGAGCAGGCCGCGGCGATCGCGCGGCGGATCGGCGCGCGGTGGGTCGTGCCGATGCACTACCGCACGCATCGCACGGACTTCCTCGCGCCGGTCGACGGCTTCCTCGATCACGTCGCCGACGTGCATCGCGCCGGCGCGAGCGCCTTCGAGACCGACGACCTGCCGGCTGGGGGTCCCCCGCTCGCGGTCGTGCCGGACGCACCATGACCGCCAGTGCTGCGCTGGACGCTAGCCCGCGGTTCGGGTGCCCGTCACCGCGTCGTCGGCGCGCGCGACGAGCGCCTCCAGCAGCGCCCTGAAGTCGCCGTCGCCGCAGGCGGCGCGCTGCACTCCGGCGCCGCCGCCGTCCGCGAGCAGCGCGGTCAGCCCGTCGAGCTGCGTCTCGCAGCGCAGCTCGCGTGCGGCAGGACGCACGCGCGCCATCAGCTCCTCCAGCAGTTCGGGCACCGGCCGCAGGCGGTCCTCGTCGTCGGGCAGCGTCGCCTCGACGCCCGCGCGCGCGGCGCGGAACGACGCCTCGTCGAGGATCTCCGCGGGCGGCCCCTCGATCGGCTTCGCGTCGGCCTCGTAGCGCGCCAGCGCGTGGACCGCCGCGACGAGCGCCGCGGTGTGCTGCGGCGAGAGCTGCGTGTCGAGCGCGCGGATCTCGACGGTGCCCAGGCGCGGATGCGGGCGCAGCTTCCACCAGTGAAACGTGTAGTCGGGCACCTCGGCGACGCGCGTCAGCCGCGCCGTAGAGCGCACGAAGTCGTCGAAGTCCGCCATCGCGCGGGGCACGCCCGCGCGCGGCCACGAGCGCAGCGTCAGCTCGCGCGCCGAGGCCAGGCCGGTGTCGCGTCCGTGGCGATAGGGGGAGTTGGCGGCGAGCGCCTCGAGCAGCGGCAGGTGGCGGCGAAGGCCGTTGAACACCCGGATCGCGGTCGCCGCGTCGGGCATCCCGACGTGGATGTGCACCGCGCAGACGGGCGTCGCGCCGGCGTCGCCAAGCAGGTCGCCGATACGCTCGTAGCGCGGGTTGTCGGTCGTGACCGAATCGCCCTCGACGGCGGTCGGATGCGTACCGCAGGCGGCGAGCCCGACCCCGGTCGCGAGCACGGCCGCGCGCAGCTCGCAGAGCTCGGTGACGGCTTCGTCGACCGTCGAGCAGACGCCCGTGATGAGCTCGATCTGGCTGCGGTGAAGCTCGTTCTTGACCTCGCCGCGGTCAAGCTCGCCGAGCTGCTCGAGCACCGCCGCGCCGGCGTTCTTCAACCGTCCGTCGTCGGGGTCGACGACGAAGAGCTCTTCCTCGAGCCCGAGCGTGAACGGCTCGCCCTCCCCGAAATGCACCTGTTCGCGGTCCATGCGCAGCCGGTGATACCCAGCGCGGCCGCGCGTCAGGCATGGCGCCTGCGCATCGATCACGCGTCGAGCGACGCCGCGCCGGCGCTCGGCCATCCGTCCAGCGGGCGCGGGTCCCCGTCGCGCAACGGCGTCCGCGCGCCGTTGAGGTGGTCCCATGGCGCGCGCCCTTCTCACCGCGTTCCTCGCGACCATCTCAGCCTCGCTGTGCCTTCCACTCAGCGCCCAGGCTCGCACTCCGTGCCCCGGCGAGCAGGTCACGCCGACGGCGCTCAACAGCGCTCTGGTCAGCGACGCGATCTTCTGCCTCAGCAACCAGGTCCGGGCGAACTACGGCCTGCCGGCGTTTCATCGCGACGCGCGGCTGGACACCGCGGCCCGCCTGCAGAGCGAGGACATGTCGGACGGCAGCTTCTTCGCCCACACGAACCCGGAGGGGCTCACCCCGAACGATCGCGCGGTGGCGCAGGGCTACACGCTCGGCGTCGGAGAGAACATCGCGCAGGGCTACGCGCCGGCGAGCGAGGTCGTGCTCCGCTGGATGGCGAGCCCGGGGCACTGTCGCAACATGCTCAGCGGCGCCGTCGACTTCGGCGTCGGCACGGCGGTGACCACCATGCCCTACTACTCGCAGGAGTTCGGCGACTACTACTCGCAATGGGTCGACGAGGCGCCGGCCGACAGCTGCCCCTACACGCTGGACCTCGATGCGCTCACGATCGTGGCGCCCCGGGTGCGCGACCTGCTCGCCGTCGTAGCAGCCCGTCGCCGAAACCGCGCTCGCAGTGCAAGCCCCACCTCCTGCCAAGCAGGCCCCAGCGGCACCTGCGGCGCGGGCATCCGCGACCCGGCCCGCGCTGAGCGCGCTCTCGCTCTCCCCAACGCGCTTTCGCGCCGGGAGCCGCGGCACGACGATCTCGTTCAGGCTGTCGAACGTGGCGAGGGTGACGTTCCGCGTCGAGCGTGCGCAGGGGCACGGCGCGCGCTACCGCACGATGGCGGGAAGCCTCGTGCACCGCGGCACGGCGGGCGACAACAGGCTGCGCTTCGCGGGCCGGCTCGGCACGAAGGCGCTGCCACCCGGCCGGTATCGCCTGCAGGCGGTGGCGAAGGACACGGCCGGGCGGGCGTCGGAGGCCAGGCGCGTCGCGTTCACCGTCGTGCGTCGGTAGCGCGGACGGCCCTCCGCACTACGGCGAGGCGGACTCAGAACTCGGGCTCGGCGCGCGGCAGCCTGCGCTGCTGGCGGCACAGGGTGCAGAGCACCGCGACGTCCTCGTGGCGCTCAGCGGCGTGGTCGAGGTAGTCGTGGGGACGCTCGCCCGCAAACCAGACGTGACCGCACTGATCGCAGGGCCGCTCGTTGGGATGCGGCCAGTCGGCGGGATGGCGGTCCTCGGTCATCGGCTCGACGCCGCCCGCGCCGCGCCCTGGCGCGCGGAGAGATCACCGCTGGCGACCTTGAAGGCGATCGTGTCGATGTAGTCGCGCCTGCCGTCGCGCGTGCGCTTGGACGCCTGGCCCGGTGTCACGAGCAGCTCGGCCAGCTCGCGCGCCGACGCGGGATCGAAGCAGCGTGCCTCGAGCCACTTCGCGGTCTCGTCGTCGTCGAAGCCGGCGTCGGTCCAGGCCTTCGCGGCGACGGCAGGATCGTCGCCGCGGTCGGCCAGATCGCCGTAGCGGGTGATCGTGTCAACGCTCGTTCGGGACTTCGACCAGTGCATCGCGCCTCCCCCGGGTGGTGCTCAGCGTTGTACCGCATCCTCGCCGCGGCGGCTCACAACGCGTCTAGCTCCTCCCGCGCACGGCGGTGCGCCTCGCCGGCCTCCTGCGCCTCGGCCCGCGCGGCGGCGAGCGCCTCGTCGGCCTCGTCGAGCGCCTGCGCGGCGCGCTCGCGGCGCTCCTCGGCGGCCCGCAGCGCGTGTCCGCTGCGCTCGGCGCGGCGCCGCGCCTGGGCCTCGGCGGTGCGGGCGGCCTTGCGGGCGACCTCCCGTTCGCGCTGTGCCGCGGCGGCCTGCTCGCGCGCCGTGCGGGCCTCGCGGGCGCGCTCGGCGCGGCTGGCCTTCGTGTCCGCCGGCCCCGCGTCGCGCTTCGCCCCCGGCTCCGGCGCAGCCGGCCGCGCGGGCGCGGGTGCGGGCGCCGCCGGCGCCGACTCGCCGAGGCCGAGCCCGGCGTGGCGCAGCTCGCGCTCCAGCCGCCCCGGGCGCACCTGCCCGCGCGCGCCCTCGTCGAGCGCGGCGGCATGCAGCGTGTCCGCGACGCGCTCGACGACGGCCGGGCTCAGCTCGTGGCCGTCGGAGCTGAGCAGCCCGCGCGCGGCATCGACGAGCGTGTCGACGGCCGCGCGCTCGCGCTCGCCCGCGGTGCGCAGAGCGCGCCCGTCGCCGCTGCCGGCGAGCAGGTCGGCCTGGGCGTCGCGCAGCGCATCGCCCGCCGCGAACAGCTCCGCGACCGCCGCGCCCTGCGTGCGCACGAGCTGGTTGACCGCCCACGCCGCGACCGACGGCTTGCGCAGGGCGGCGACGGCGGCCGCCTCGTCGCGCTCCTTCGCGGACCGCAGCGTCCGCACGAGCTCGGTGCGCTCGGGGATGAAGCGATCCAGCGGCAGGCCGTAGAGATCGTCGGGCTCCATGGCACGCATGGTGCCTGCCGCGCGCCGCCGGCGCTACGCCGTCGCGCTTCAGGCCGCGCGCTCGGCGCCGGCCATGATGCGCCCGAGGTTCGCATCGTTGAAGAACGTCTCGGGCGCAACCAGGCCCTGGGTCGCCAGGTAGAAGTGGTTCGTCGAGTCCTGGTCGTGACGCAGCGCGGCGCGCAGCCGGCGGTGATCGTCGGCGATCGGCTCGAAGCGGGCCATCGCGAGGTTCTGGTGGTATTCGGGCAGCGTGGCCGCGTTGCGCAGCCGCTCGTAGCCGGCGAGCGCCTCGTCGAGCGGGCGCCGTCCCGACAGCCCGTCGCCGAGCGCGTCGGCGAGCAGCTCGGCGTCGCGCAGCGCGTCGCAGATCCCGAGCGCCATGAACGGGTCCTTGTGGCAGCCGGCGTCGCCGACGAGCGCCCAGCCCGGCCCGTGCGGCGTGCGGATGAAGTTCGGCAGCTGGGTCGCGCCGTAGTAGCGCTCCTCGCGGTCGCCGGCGCGGATGCGCTCACCGAGGCCGGGGATGCGATCGACGGCGTCCAGCATGTTGCCCTCGACGTCGGCCCGCACGCGGGCGAGGTCGCCGGCCGGGAAGCCGACGAAGATCCCGACGAGATCGTCGTTCGTCGGGAACGCGAAGATGACGTGGTCCGAGCGCGCGTAGAGCTCGAGGCCCGGACAGGGCACGCCGCTGTAGTACGAGAAGTACCAGCAGGTCGCGGTGGGCGCCGACTCGCACGCCGTCGCGCCGACGCTGCGCGCGAGGCCGGAGTTGCGCCCGTCGGCGCCGATGACGACGCTGGCCAGCTCGGTCGCGCGCGTGCCGGTGCGCGCGTCGCGCCCGACGATGCCGGTGATGCGGTCGCCCTCGCGCGCGTAGTCCACGACGGCGAAGCGATCGCGCAGCTCGGCGCCGGCGGCGACGGCGGCCTCGACGAGCACCGCATCGAGCCGGCCGTGGCGCGGGGCGACGGCGAACGGGACGCCGTCGACGGCGAGATCGTGGCCGGCCAGCGGGAAGTCGTCGAAGTCCGCCGTCATCGAGGTGACGGCCGGGCAGTTCGTCGCGAGGATCGGGTCGAGCAGGCCCCACGCCGCGAGCCGCGCCGGGCCATGGCGCTGGACGAAGTGCCCGTGCGGGATGTCGCCGCCCACCTCGGCGCGATCGACGAGCAGCACGTGCATGCCGGCGCGTGCGAGGAGCATCGCCGTGCTCGCGCCGGCACAGCGCGCTCCGATGACGATGGCGTCGTACATGCTGGCTTCTCGTCGGCGTCCCGGACGGTCCGCAGCGAGCGTAGTGGCGCCGATCGGACCGCTGTGTGCATGCCGTCACGCGACGTCCGGCGTAAGCTCGTCACATGCCCGCTCGCGTGATCCTGTTCTCGACCGATTCGTGCACGTACTGCGTCCACGCGAAGTCGCTGCTGAGCAAGCGCGGCGTGGACTTCGACGAGGTCGACCTCAGCGAGCACCCCGAGCTGCAGGCCGAGCTGGCGGAGGTCACGGGCCTCGACAGCTTCCCCCAGATCCTCGTCAACGGCGAGCCGCTGGGCGGGCTCAACGAGCTGCGCGCGGCCGACAAGAACGGCGTGCTGGCTTCCTGGAGCGGCGCGTAGCCGGGAGCTCCCGGGCGCTGCCGGGCGCGCGCTGCGGGCGTGGGTACGATCGGGTCGTGGCCGTCCCGCCCCAGCACACGTTCTACGACGCGATCGGCGGCGAGCCGACCTTCCGCAGGATCGTCGGGCGCTTCTACGCCGAGGTCGCCGCCGACGACGTGCTGATGGCGCTCTACCCCGAGGACGACCTCGGACCCGCCGAGGAGCGGCTGACGCTGTTTCTCATGCAGTACTGGGGCGGCCCGACGACGTACTCCGACGAGCGCGGGCACCCGCGGCTGCGGATGCGCCACGCGCCGTTCCGGATCGGGCCGCGCGAGCGCGACGCCTGGCTGCGAGCCATGCGCGTCGCCGTCGACGGGGCGGGCCTCGCCGAGCCGCACCGCGAGCAGCTGTGGAGCTACCTGGAGTCGACGGCGGCCCACATGATCAACAGCCCGGGATGAGCGCTCGCGCATGACCGAGGACAGCGCGCCCGCGGACCCGCGCGCGGCGACCCTCGAGATCGTCCGCGACGTGCTGCGCACGCGCGACCTCACGCCGCTCGGACCGCTGCTCGCCCCGGACGTGCGCTGGTACGGCAACGGGCCGGGCGGGGGCTGCCGGTCGCGCGCCGAGGTCCTCGAGATGCTGGGTGCGGCGTTCGCGCGCGAGACCGGGTTGCGCCTGCGCGACGCGCGGCTGACCGGCGATCGCGCCGTGCTGCACGTCGAGCTGCCGGGCGAGGGCGGCGAGGCGCGATTCGTGCTGACGCTCGACGACGACGGGCTGATCGTCGAGCTGCAGCGGTACTCCGGCGCGGCCGCGGTCGAGCACGACCTCGCGCTCCTCGCCGGCGCCGGCGCCAGCGCCGGCGCGACCGGGCCGACGTCCACCGTCGACGCACTGGTCCCCTTCGTGCACGTCGCCGACGTCGAGCGCTCGGTGGCGTTCTACCGTCACCTGGGCTTCGCGCCCGTGGACACCTACGAGCCCGGCGGCGAGCTCGTCTGGGCGTTCCTGCAGGTCGAGCGGGCGCAGCTCATGCTCGAGCGCGCCGGCGCCCCGATCGACCATCGCGAGCAGGCCGTCCTCTTCTACCTCTACGCGCAGGACCTCGCCGGACTGCGCGACCGGCTCGTCGCACGCGGGCTCGCGCCGGGCGAGATCGTCGACGGCAGCCCCGGCCCGCGACGCGAGATGCGCGTCGCCGACCCCGACGGCTACGTGCTCATGATCGCCCAGATCGACGCGGAGACCTAAGATGCCCGCCATGGCGAACGTGCGACTACGCGGACAGCTCGAGAAGCTCGCGGGAGCATCGGAGCTGCCCGTCGAGGGCGGCACCGTCACCGAGCTCCTGAAGGCGCTCGAAGAGACCCACTCCGGCCTGGAGGGATGGATCCTCGACGAGCGCGGCGTCCTGCGCCGGCACATCAACGTGTTCGTCAACGGCGAGCCCGCCGAACCCGACACGACCGTCGCCGAGAGCGACAAGATCGAGATCCTTCCCGCGATCTCTGGCGGATGACCCCGCCCGGATGACCGAGCTGCTCGTCGGGACCCGCAAGGGCCTCTTCGTGCTCGAGGGCGAGCCAGGAGCGGAGTTTCAGATGACGACGCGCGCGTTCGTCGGCGAGCCCGTCGACTACGCGATGCGCGACCCGCGCACGGGCCGCCTCTTCGCCGCGGTGACCTCGCCGTTCTGGGGACCGCGGATCTGGTTCACCGACGGCGAGCCCGGCGGCGACTGGCAGCCGGCGCGCGGCGTCGCGCTGCCGAAGGGCGGCACGGAGGCCCTCAAGCGCATCTGGGTGATCGTCGCCGGCGAGGACGAGGGGCGCATCTACGCGGGCGGCGACCCTGGCGTCCTGTTCAGCAGTCGCGACGACGGCGCGACATGGGAGCTCAACGAGGCACTCTGGGAGCACCCGACGCGACCGCGCTGGCGGCGCGACTCCGGCGGCCTCTCGGTGCATTCGATCGCTCCCTGGCCCGGCGAGCCCGACCGCCTCGCGCTCGCGATCTCCGCCGCCGGCGTGTGGCTGACCGAGGACGGCGGCGCGACGTGGAGCCACGGCAACGAGGGGATCGTCGCCGACTACCTGCCCGAGGAGGCGCGCGCGACGGCGATCGACCTCTGCGTGCACCACCTCGAGCGCGCGCCGCTGGCGCCCGAGCGGCTGTTCCTGCAGTTCCACGGCGGCGTCTATCGCTCCGACGACGCCGGGCGCTCGTGGACGGACATCGCGGCGGGACTCCCGCACGACTTCGGCTTTCCCGTGGTGGTGGACCCGGCCGATCCCGACGGCGCGTTCGTGATCCCGGTGACGACGAACGATCGCGTGACCGACGGCCGCGTCGTCGTGTGGGAGACGCGCGACGCCGGCGCGACGTGGGAGCCGCGCGATCGCGGCCTGCCGCAGAAGAACGCCTACCTCTCGGTGCTGCGCCAGGCGTTCGCCGCGACCGGCGAGGGCCCGCAGCTCGAGCTGTACTTCGGCGCGACCTCGGGCGAGATCTTCGGCTCGGCCGACGCGGGCGCGAGCTGGTTCGGCGTTGCGCAGCGGCTTCCCGCGATCGCCTCGGTGCGCGCCGCCTGACCGGCTGACATCCGGCGCGGATGCCGACTACGCTGCCGCGCAGCATGTCCGCGTCCCCGGCTCCCACCGCTCGCCGCTCGTGCCTCTCCGTGCCGGGCTCGTCGGCGTCGATGCTCGCCAAGGCGCCCCAGCGCGGCGCCGACGAGGTGATCATCGACCTCGAGGACGCCGTCGCCGCGTCGGCGAAGGACGAGGCCCGCGGCACCGTCGTCGCAGCGCTGCAGGAGCCGCAGTACGAGGGCGTACGCACGAGCGTGCGCGTCAACGCGCCACGCACGCCGTGGTGCCACTCCGACGTCATCGCGATGGCGTCGTTCGCGCAGGGCCCGGCCTCGATCATCGTCCCGAAGGTCGAGAGCGCGGGCGACCTGCAGTTCATCGACCGCCTGCTCGACGGCGTCGAGGCGGCAGCGCAGTCCGGCCACGCGCCGATGCGCGTGCAGGCGCTGATCGAGACCGCTGCGGGCGTCGCCCATCTCGACGAGATCGCGGGCGCGTCGCCGCGTCTCGACGCGCTGATCCTCGGCTACGCGGACCTGTCGGCGTCGCTCGGGCGGGCGGCCGGCGCGGGCGCCGAGCTGGACTCCTGGCGCGCGATCCAGGACGCGATCCTCGTCGCAGCGCGCACCCACGACGTCGCCGCGATCGACGGGCCATACCTCGGCATCGCCGTCGACGAGGGCTTCACCGCCGCCGCCGAGCGCGCCCGCGCAATGGGCTTCGACGGCAAGTGGGCGATCCACCCGGCGCAGGTCGCCGCGTTGAACGCGCTGTTCACGCCGTCCGATGAGGAGGTCGAGCACGCTCGCGCGGTCATCGACGCGCTCGCGGAGGCCGAGCGGGCGGGCGGCGCCGGCGCCGTCGCACTGGACGGGCAGATGCTCGACGAGGCCGTGCGGGTCGCGGCGTTGCGTGTGCTGGCTCGGGCTCAGGCGGGGGCTGGGGGCTGAGGGTGGTGTTTGCCCGCTCGTGTTGGGGGTGGGACGAACTGCATCGATGAGGAGGGTGGTGAGGTCGGCGGTTCGCGGGGCGCCCGCCGGCGTCGGCGGGGTTCGCGGAGCGTCGGCGGGGTTCGCGGAGCGTCGGCGGGGTTCGCGGAGCGTCCGCGGTTCGCGGAGCGATTTGGTCGGGATAGGCCGCTCGCGAGCGTCCGTGCGGAGCGATGCGCTGCAGGGTGGCGCGAATCTGTTCGCATAGAACACATTCGCGCCGCGCTCCTCCTGCCGGAGGCCTGCCGTCGATTGGGCGTGGGCGCTGTGCTGCACAGGTCACCGCCACCCGCGCACGAGCCCGTTTCGCTGCGCTTGCGCCCCCACGCGCGACACTGGCTGCCGTGGCGAGCCCGGCGCGCAAGACCTCCTACGACGCCGTCATCGTCGGCGGCGGCCACAACGGCCTCGCCGCGGCCGCCTACCTCGGCCGCGCCGGCTGGTCCTGCCTCGTGCTCGAACGGCGCGACCGCGTCGGCGGCGCGGCCGTCTCGGAGCAGGTGTTCTGCGGCATCGACGCGCGCCTGTCGCGCTACGCGTACCTCGTCAGCCTGCTGCCGCGCCAGATCGTCGACGAGCTCGGCCTGCGCGTGCGGTTCGCGCAGCGGCGCGTGTCCTCCTACACGCCCGACCCGCGCGTCGCCGGCGCCGACGGGCTGCTCGTCGCCGGCGATGACGACGCCGCGACGCGCGCGTCCTTTCGGCGCATCACCGGCGGCGACGGCGAGCTGCGCGCCTGGCGGCGGTTTCACCGCGACCTCGCCGGCGTCGCGGAGCGCGTCTTCCCGACGCTCACCGAGCCGCTGCGCTCGCGCGCGCAGCTGCGCCGGATCGTCGCCGACGACGGCCTCTGGGAGGCGCTCTTCGAACAGCCGCTCGGGACGAGCCTGCAACGCGTCTTCGCCGACGACCTCGTCCGCGGCGTCGTCCTCACGGACGGGCTGATCGGCACCTTCGCCGCAGCCGGAGACCACGACCTGCGCCAGAACCGCTGCTTTCTGTACCACGTCATCGGCGGCGGCACCGGTGACTGGATGGTCCCGATCGGCGGCATGGGCGCGGTCTCGGTGGCGCTGCGCGACGCGGCGCGCAGCGGCCGGCGCGGAGCTGCGGACCGGCGCCGAGGTCACCGCCGTCGGCGCGGGCGAGGTCCGCTTCCGAACCGCGGACGGCGCATCACACGCCGTCGGCGCGCGTCGCATCCTCGCCAACGTCGCGCCCGCCGAGCTCGACCGCCTGCGCGGCCGCGACGACCGCGCAACGCAAGCCCGAGGGCGCGCAGCTGAAGGTCAACCTCCTGCTCGCGCGCCTGCCGCGCCTGCGCGACGAGCGCGTCGCTCCCGAGCGCGCGTTCGCCGGCACGTTTCACGTCAACGAGACCGCCGAGCAGCTGCAGGCCGCCTACGCCGAGGCCGCCGCCGGCCGCATCCCCGCGCTGCCGCCGTGCGACGTCGTACTGCCACACGCTGAGCGACCGCAGCATCCTCGGGCTCGCAGCTCGCGGCGAGCAGCGCGCAGACGATGACGCTCTTCGCGCTGCACATGCCGGCGCGGCTGTTCGCCGCCGACGGCGATCGCGCCCGCGCCGACGCGCTGCACGCGACGCTGCGCTCGCTGGACTCCGTCCTCGCCGAGCCGATCGAGGACTGCATCCTGCACGACCCCGACGGCGCGCCGTGCATCGAGACACGCACGCCGCCGGACCTCGAGCGCGAGCTGCGGATGCCGGGCGGCAACATCTTCCATCGCGACCTCCGCTGGCCGTTTGCCGAGGAACCGGACGACGTCGGGCGCTGGGGCGTCGAGACCGACGACCCCGCGATCCTCCTCTGCGGCGCGGGCGCCCGTCGCGGCGGCGGCGTCAGCGCGATCCCCGGTCGCAACGCGGCGATGGCCGCGCTCGCAGGCTGACGTCAGCCCGGGCCCGGCGCAGCGCGACCGCCGGTCCTCGGGGCAAGACATGGTCGGCGGACGCCCGAAGGGTGCCCGGGGCACGGGTCATGTCGCCTTCTCCTCCATATCCGAGGAGAAGGCGACACGACCGCCCGCTACCGAGCCGGACCGGGCACGCCGCGCGCCGGGCCGCCGACGCGCTCGCCGGCCGGCGTCCGCCCGTGCTCTCCTCTGTGCAGCGCGACGCCGGTCACGACGAGCGCGACGCCGGCGCTCTCGCCGAGCGACGGCAGCTGCGCGAGCACGACGATGCCGACGACGGTCGCCGTCGCGGGCAGCAGCGCCACGAGCAGCGCGTACGTCGCGCGCGCCAGCCGCGCCATCGCAAGCTGGTCGCAGACGTACGGGATCACCGACGACGCGATGCCGACCCCGGCCCCGGCCGCGAGCGCGACCGGATCGAGCAGCGCCGGCACGGCGGCCCAGCCCGCCATCGGCGTCGCCACGACGGCCGCGACGAGCATCGATCCGGCGAGGCCGTCGATGCCGCCCATCCCGTGCAGGCGCGACACCCGATGCCCGAGGACGATGTAGAGCGCGAACAGCCCCGCGTTGGCGAACGCGAGCGCGACCGCGATCGCCTCGCCCGCGAAGCGCGGGCCGGTGAGCAGGTACACCCCGACCGTCGCCAGCACGAGCGCCGCCGCGTTGCGCGCGCTGCGCACGCCGAAGGCGGCGAGCGCGATGACCGGCAGGAACTCGATCGCGGCGACCGTCGCCAGCGGCAGCCGGTCGATCGCGAGGTAGAAGCAGGCGTTCATCACCGCGAGCACCGCGCCCCACGCGAGCAGCAGCCGCCGGCCGCCGCCGTCGAGCTGCGCGAGCAGACGCCACGGGCGGCGCCAGAGCGCGAAGATCGCCGCCGCTGTCGCGATCCGCAGCCACGCGACGCCGAGCGCGTCGACGCGCGTGAACAGCAGCACCGCGAACGCCGGCCCGAGGTAGTGAAAGACGGCGCTGACGACGAAGTACGCCTGGGCCGGGATGCGCGTGGTGGTCACCACTGGAATGCTGGCCTGCGACGTGCGATCGTGCCAGGACGCAATCGACGGAGGATCAGTCCATATGGCGACGCAACCAAGGCCTAAGCGTGCCCGTACCTTCGAAGCACCGGACCTCGACGCGATCGACCGTTCGATCCTCACCGAGCTCCAAGCAGACGCGCGGATCAGCAACGCCGAGCTCGGCCGCCGCGTCGGCCTCTCCGCGCCGGCCGTCAGCGAGCGCGTCGTGCGCCTCGAGCGCACGGGCGTGATCACCGGCTACCACGCCCACGTCGAGCCGAAGGCGCTCGGCTACCCGATCGGCGCCGTCGTGCGGATCCGCCCCGCCGCGCAGCAGCTGCGCAAGATCCCAGAGGTCGCGCGCGAGACGCCGGAGGTCGTCGCCTGCCACCGCATCACCGGCGAGGACTGCTTCCTGCTCGAGCTGCACCTGCGCGCGATCGACGACCTCGAGGAGATCCTCGACCGCTTCGTCCTGTTCGGGCAGACGACGACGTCGATCGTCCACTCCTCGCCGGTCGCACGCCGGCCGCTGCCGCTCGGCGAATGACCGCGGCGCTGCAGCTCGTCGACGCCGCGGCCATCGCGCGCGACGCGGCCCGGCTCGTGCGCGTCCCGAGCATCACCGGCGACGAGCGCGCGGCGGCGGCCGAGGTCGTCGCGATCGCGCGGGAGCACGGCCTCGACGCCGAGCTCGTCGAGTTCGACCTCGGCGCGATGCGCGCCGCCGCCGGCTACCCGGGCGAGGAGGCCCCGCGGACCGACCTCGTCGGCGCGATCGTCACGCTGCCGCGGCGCGGACCCGGCGGCGCCGCGCCTGTGCCTCAACGGCCATGTCGACGTCGTGCCGCGCGGGCACCGAGCCCTGGCAGCGCGACCCGTGGTCGGGCGAGATCGCCGACGGCGCCGTGCACGGCCGCGGCGCGGCCGACATGAAGGGCGGCGTCGCGGCCGCGCTGCATGCGCTTGCCGCATTGCGCGCAGCCGGCGCCATCGCTGCGCCGGCGACGTCGTCCTGCAGGCGGTCCCGTCCGAGGAGGACGGCGGCCTGGGGACGTTCGCCGCGCTGCAGCGCGACGACCGCTTCGCGGCCTGCCTCATCCCCGAGCCGACCGAGCTTGCGATCGTGTGCGCGCACGCCGGCGCGCTGACGTTCACGGGGATCGTGCGGGGCAGGACGGCGCACGCCGCGCTGCGCCTGGAGGGCGTGTCGGCGATCGACCGCTACCTGCCGGTCCACGTCGCGCTGCACGCGCACGAGCGCGCGGTCAACGCCCGCCCGCGCCACCCCCTGCTGGCCGATCACCCGCTCCCCTATCCGCTGCTCGTCGGCCAGCTGCAGGCGGGCCGGTGGTCCAGCCAGGTGCCGGAGGAGCTGCGCTTCGAGGGGCGCCTCGGCGTGCCCGTTGGCGAGTCGCTCGACGAGGCGCGGACGGGCCTTGAGCGCGCGATCGAGCAGGCGACCGACGACCTCGGCCCGCCGGTCGAGATCGCCTGGACCGGCGGCCAGTTCGCCCCCGGCGAGACCGCGGTCGACGATCGCTGGGTGCGGCTCGTGCGCAACGCGGCCGCCGCGGAGCTCGGCGCGCCGCCGGCGCTCGTCGGCGTCGGCTACGGCGCCGACATGCGCCAGTTCTGCCAGCGCGGCATCCCCTGCGTGCTGTTCGGCCCGCGCGGCCTGCGGCTCGCGCACGCCGTCGACGAGCGCGTGGCGATCGCCGATCTCGCGGCGCTGGCACGCATCATCGTGCGCTGCGCGCTGGCGTTCGACCGGCGCTGAGATCAGCGCTCGCGCTGCGCGCGCAGCGTGTCGCGCAAGGCCTCCAGACCGCTGTAGCGCGGCTTCCAGCCGAGCTCGCGCTTGGCCTTGCCGGCGTCCATGATCGCCGGGCTCGAGATCGCCTCGGCCCAGCCGACGGCGGGCGGCGCGAACGGCAGCCTCGCGAGCAGCTGCGCCGCGGCCTGGACCGGCGCCCGCGGCACGGCGACCGGCAGCAGCCCGAGCTCGCGCGCGACGTCGATCGCCGTCAGCACGCCGTCGCCGGCGATGTTGTAGGCGCCCGGCGGGCCGGCGCCGAGGATGCACAGCCGCAGCGCCTCGCCGACGTCGTGCTCGTGGATGAGCTGCAGCGGCAGCGGCGCCACGAGCGCGGGGACGCGCAGCGGCAGCGCCAGCGCGAGCGCCGCGAGGCCCCGTCCGAGCGGTTCGAGCCGGCCGGGGAAGGGCGACTTGGCGCCGACGCTGTGCGGTCCCAGCACGATCGGCGGGCGCACGACGTAGAGCCCGAGCCCGGGCTCGTCCGCCGCCGCGACGTGCAGGAGCTGCTCGATCTGCGCCTTCTCCTGCGCGTAGAAGAGGTGCTCGGCGGGCCGCGTCGGCCAGTCCTCGGTCATCCCGACGGGGTTGTCGCGGCCGAACCCGTAGGCGGCCACCGACGATGCGTAGACGAAGCGCCGCGCGCCCGCCGCGGCGGCCGCCGCGAACGCGTTGAGCGTGCCGTCGACGTTGATCTCGCGGATCGTGTGCCGGGCGGCCGCCCCGGTGATCATGAACGCGAGGTGCACGACGACGTCGGCGCCGGCGAACGCCTGCGCGAGCGCCTCCGGGTCACGCACGTCGCCGCGCCGGTACTCGAGCTTGCGCCAGCCGTGCTCGGCCGGGTCGAACGGGCGCCGCGCGATCCCGACGATGCGGCCGATGCGCTCGTCGGCCTCCAGCAGCGGGAGGAGACCGAAGCCGAAGGTCCCGGTCGGCCCGGTGACGGCGACGGTGAGCGGTGGTTCGGGCGAAGCCACGCCGCGACGGTATGCGAGTCTGCGCCGCACGGCCAGCATGCAGCTCGCGATCATCAGCGACACCCACATGCCGCGCGGCGCCCGCGCGATCCCGCCGGCGTGCCTCGAGCGCTGCCGCGCGGCCGACGCGATCCTGCACGCCGGCGACCTCTTCGACGTCGCGGTGCTCGAGCTGCTCCAGTCGCTCGGCCCGCCCGTCCACGCGATCCACGGCAACGTCGACAGCGCCGCCGTGCGCGCGCGGCTGCCCGCGCGCCTCGAGGTCGAGCTCGGCGGCGTGCGGGTCGGGATGCTGCATGCCCCGGGCCGGCGGCCGGCCGCCTCGAGCGCCTGCGCGCCGAGTTCCCCGCCTGCGACGCGGTCGTCTTCGGCCACACGCACATGCCCGAGCACGGCGAGCTCGACGGCTTTCAGATCTTCAACCCCGGCTCCCCGACCGAGCGGCGCCGGGCCCCCGTGCACACGATGGGCGCCGCGACGGTCACCGGCGGCAGGATCGCGTTCGAGCTGGTCGTCCTCGGCTGAGGCGGCGCGGCGGCGGCGCGTGTCGTCCGCCGTGCAGGTATGCTTGCGGGCGAGCCGGTGGCGCGGACACGCTGCCGGGCTCGCGGCGCGGACGTCCTGCGCTGCATCGAAGGTTCCTTTGCCATCTCCGATGCCACCCGGCAGCCTCAGCGATGAGGTGCGTCAGGACAGCCGCCGCTGCGGCTTCGCATCGAACCGACAGAGGATATCGCGCCTGATTTGTTGTCCGCGCAATTATCTGCTACGATTCCTCCTGGCGTCGTGTGGGCAGCCCCGTGATGTAGGTCGCCCGCCATTCGCTTGACCGCCTCCTCTCCCCTCTTCCGACGTGCCCCCCACACAGGTGGGTAACGAGCAGACGGGTCGGGCGGATCGCGAACAACCGGCGCTCCGACACATCTGAAAGGGAACGCATGGCCAGGACTACGACAACGACGAGTGCGCGCCGCCGCGGCGAGCACAGCGCACCAGCAAAGCGCCCTCGGCGCCGGACGCCGGTCGAGGATGCCGGACGCCACGGCGCCCGCGTCCAGGCCGAGATGACGGCCGACTCGCTGCAGACATTCCTCAACCAGGCGTCGCGCTACGCCCTGCTGACCGCAGCCGAGGAGATCGAGCTTGCCAAGCGCATCGAGCGCGGCGACATCGCGGCGAAGGATCGGATGATCAACGCGAACCTGCGCCTCGTCGTCTCGCAGGCGCGCCGCTACCAGGGTCTGGGTCTGCCGCTCGGCGACCTCGTCCAGGAGGGCACGCTCGGGCTCATCCGCGCAGCCGAGAAGTTCGACTGGCGCAAGGGCTTCAAGTTCTCGACGTACGCGACGCTCTGGATCCGTCAGAGCATCCAGCGCGGGCTCGCGAACACGTCGCGGACGATTCGCCTCCCGACGCACATCGAGCAGCGTGAGCGCAGGCTCGCGCGGGTCGAGCGCGATCTCACGGCGAAGCTCTCGCACGATCCGTCCGACGAGGAGGTCGCGGCGGCGGCCGACATGACCGTCCCCGAGATCCTCGCGCTGCGCGAGGCCCGTCGCCATGTGACGAGCCTCGACGTGCCGATCGGCGACGACGGCGACAGCAACCTCGGCGACTTCATCGCCAGCGAGCGGCCGGATCCGAGCGCGGAGGCCGAGTCGAGCGAGCTCGAGCGCACGGTCGCGGACGCCCTCGGGCGCCTGACCGGCGAGGAGCGCCGCGTCGTCGAGCTGCGCTTCGGGCTGCGCGACGGCCGCGAGCGGTCGATCGAGGCGACGAGCCGCGAGCTCGGGCTCAGCCGCGACAAGGCCCGTCAGCTCGAGGAGACCGCGATGCGGACCCTCGGCGACGAGCCGGCGCTCGCGGGGCTGCGCGAAGCCGCGTAAGCAGCGAACGTCCCATCTGGGAAGCATCCTGAGCGCCCGCACTGCGGGCGCTCAGTGCGTTGTGGGGCGGCTTGGGCGTCCGCCGTCGAACTGCGGAGCGGCCTAGTCCTCGCTGGGATCGCGCAGCTTGATCGTCCCTTGACGGAACGGCGCCGTGCCGGGCGTGGGCGGTGGCTCCGGGTCCGGCTCGGGCGCGGGCTCAGCTGTGGCTGCGGGCTCACGGCTCGGGAGCCGGGGCCGCCGGCCTCGGCGCGGGCGCCGGCGCGGGCTCGGCCGGGCGCCTCGGGGCGGCCGAGGCGGATCGCGCCGTGGCCGACCTCGCCGACCGCCATCGTGCGCAGGCCGTCGGCGTCGGCGTCGGGCGCCGGGTCGGCGGGCGCGACCGGCACCTTCAGCAGCGTGGGCGCGGCCTCGTCGGCCGCGCCTGCGGCGGCCACCGCGCCACGCTCGCCGCGCTGCCCGCGCACGGCGAAGAAGACGGCGAGCAGGATCGCGACGATGGCGATCGCCGCGGTCGGTGCGTCACCGAGGGCCGCCAGAACATCCATGCGGGCAGCCTACGCGTCGGCCAGGTCGTACACGTCCGATGCCGCGGCGCCCATGACGCGCGCGGCCATGTCGGCCTTGAGCACGTCGAGGTGCGCATCCTCGTCCTCGCTGCGCCCGTCCTTGCGCGCGAGGTCGATGAACTCCTCGGTCACGTAGCCCTCGCGCAGCAGCAGCGTGACGGACCGCTCGCCGTAGCCGACCTCGAAGACGAAGCGCTCGACGCAGGCGGCCGCGCTCGGGCCGCGCGAGGGCCGGATCGACCGTGTAGCGGTCGCCCGACACCGCGCGGGTGACGGCCTCGAAGCCGTCGCGCGCGCCGGGACCCCCGAACGACGTGCGGACCGCGATCTCCCGCCGCTGCGGCGGTCCGTCGGGCGCGAGCACGGCGAACGCGCGCTCCATGACCTTGAACGCGTGCGCGACGCCGCCCGGCGAGCCGGGCCCGTGGTACTTCAGCATGTCCTCGAACGAGTAGGCGAGCGTCTGCCCGTGCTCCTGTACCTCGATCGTCTCGGTCATCCACCGGCTCCTCTGTCGGTCATGCGACGCAGACTAGGCGCTCAGCGCGAACGCCCGCACGAGCTCGGCCGAGCGCTGCGGCTCCTCCCAGAAGAACAGATGCCCGAGTCCGTCGAGCAGCTCCAGGCGCGCGCCCGGGATCAGCGACGCGACGAGATCGCCGTTGATCGGCGGCGAGCAGCTCGTCGGCGCTGCCGTGGATGACGAGCGTGGGCACCCGCAGTCCCCGCAGGCGGGCGTACGTGTCGTGTGCCTCGATGGCGGCCTGCTGAGCGAGCAGGACGGACACGCTCGCCGGGTACTGCCCGGCGGCGGCGGCGAACGCCGCGTAGTGCGCGGGCTCGGACGCGTAGGCGCGCGAGACGACGAGCTCGAAGCCGGTCCGCAGCATCCGCTCGCGGTCGCGCGAGAGCACGGCGGCGGTGAGGCGCTGGACGACCTCGGGCGCGGTCGGCTTGGACTGCGTCCCGCCGCACGACGTGCAGCCGAGCGTCAGCGTGCTGACCCGCTGCGGGGCGGCCAGCGCGAGCTCCTGGGCGACCATCCCACCCAGCGAGATGCCGAGCACGTGTGCCTCGGGGAGCGCGAGCGCGTCGAGCAGCGCAAGCGCGTCGGCGGCGAGGCCCGGGACCGTGACGGCGCCTTCCAGCGCAGCGCTGCGGCCGACGCCGCGGTGGTCGTAGAGGAGCAGCTCGAAGTCCTGCTCCAGGGCGCAGAGAAACGGCTCGCCCCAGTGCAGGCTGTTGCCGCCCAGGCCCTGGATGAGCAGCAGCGGCGGCCCCGTCCGCGGCGCTCGTAGTGCAGTTCGGTTCCGCCGGCGGCCACGCTGGGCACGCGCCGAACGCTACCGCGCAGGCATCCCCCGTCGGCGGAGCTCCCTGAAACGCGCCGCATTGTTACGAAGCCACTGAATGCGCGTCGGCCCCCGAGCGCCCGGGTAGCCCGAGCACATGACAACTTCCGACAAGACGAAGATCGTTCAGTACCTCAACGAGGCCCACGCCATGGAGGTGGGGCTCGTTCGCGTTCTGCAGGAGCAGATCGCGGTGACGCCGCGCGGCCGCTACCGCAGCGCGCTGGAGCAGCACCTGCGCGAGACGCGCAGCCACGCCGAGCGGATCGCGGTCCGCCGGCGCGAGCTGCAGGGCGGCGGCAACGCGATCGCCACGATCGTCGGCACGGCGCAGGACGCCGTCGGCCAGGCGCTGGCGTTCGCCAAGACTCCGCTGGACCTCCTGCGCGGCTCGGGCGGCGAGGAGAAGGTGCTCAAGAACGCCAAGGATGCCTGCGCGACCGAAGCGCTCGAGATCGCCACCTACATCGCGCTCGAGCACGTCGCGCGCGAGCTCGGCGACAAGAAGACCGCCGCGCTCGCCGTATCGATCCGCGGCGACGAGGAGGCGATGCTCCAGCGCATCGAGCGCGAGCTGCCCGCGCTCGCCAAGGCCGTCGTCGACGGCCGCGGCTCCTATGACATCACCGAGACGGGCGCCGCCGACGCCGTCCGCGAGGCGGTGCAGGAGACCAAGCAGGCCGCTCGCAGCGCCGCCCGGGAGACCAAGCAGACCGCGCGCCAGCGCCGCGCAAGCGGACGACGCGCCAGGCCCGCCGGGTGCCCGGCGCCGCGCGGGCGGAGGGCGCGGCCAAGGGCGCCGTCGCCTCCGAGGACGACCTGCCGATCCCGGACTACGAGTCGCTCACCGCGGACGAGATCGTCGCCCGGCTGCGCGAGCTCTCGCAGGTCGACCTGGCGAAGGTCGAGGCCTATGAGCGCAAGACCGACGGCCGCAGCACGGTGCTGGAGCGGATCGAGTCGCTGCGCGGCGACGAGCCGTGGGCCGGGTACGACGACATGAACGCCGACGAGATCGTCGAGCGCCTGCGCGAGAGCGACGAGGAGCTCGCCGCCCGCGTGCGCGACTACGAGCGCTCCCACAAGGACCGCGCCACCGTGCTGCGTGCGGCGCAGCGCGAGGTGGCGAACGCGTAGCGCGCGAGCCGTTTGCGACCGGGGCGGGGCGCGCGCCGCCCGCCCCGGCGTAAAAAACATGGCTTCGATGTTTTATTTTCCGGCCCGAGGTTCATACTCCCGTGGGCCGGGGAGCCGATGTCAGCGGTGCCCCGGTTCACAGGGTGGATTCGGGACGACGGGGTCGCTTGGCGCCGTTTTGCGGACCGCACTCGTACCGGGGAACGAGGGGAGGCATTGGGATGACGACGCAGTCGCCGACGTTGATGCGATGCGAGCGGTGCAGGGCGGTCATCAGCAACGCTGAGGCCACCGACATGATCCGCCACGGCGTTCCCTGCGGGGTGTGCGGCGGGACCCTCTCGCTCTGCTCCAATGGTCAACGCCGGACGACGACTGCCGACGGCGCCGCCCCCCTCCCCCGAGCGCCGGCTGCTCGGCGTCCTGCGCGAGGCCGACGGGCGGCCGGTCGGCCTGAACGCGATCGCCAAGGCGGGGATCGACGATCCTGCCAACGCGATCTACGAGCTCGAGCGCGCCGGGCACCGCATCGAGCGCGAGTACGCCGAGGTCACCACCGGCCGGCGCCGTCTGCTCGGCTACCGGCTACGCGGCGCGAGCCGTCAGCTGGGCGGTTCCCAGCCCAGCAGCTCGCGATAGCTGCGCGTCAGCCCGTCCCAGGCGGTCTGCAGCTCCCGCCGCGCCGCGTCGAGGATCTCCGGCGGCGCGGGCTCGGGTGCCCAGCGGTTCTTGATCGGCTCGGTCGCCACGAGCGACATCACCTCCTGGGTCGCCGTTCGCAGCCGCTCATGAGCGCGCCGCAGCTGCCGGCGCTCGTCGTCAGTCAGCTCCTCGGGCGTGCTCGGCATCCGGGCGCATCATGCCAACTATCGTTCGCGACGAGATGACGGGCGCGGAGATCGTGCACACGTGAGAGCGCTGCTGTCCTGCGCTGCCGCGTGGCTGTGCCTCGCGGCGCCCGCATCGGCCGACGTCTTCAACGGGCGGATCGCGTTCTCCAGCGTGCGCTCCGATCCGCAGGCGAAGAGCTTCGACATCTTCAGCATGAACCCCGACGGCAGCGGCGTGCGGCGGCTGACGACGAACCCCGAGGGCGATCGCCAGCCCGACTGGTCACCGGACGGCACCGCGATCGCGTACACGATCGACAAGCCCGGCGCGACGAAGAACTTCGAGGTCGCGCGGATGACCGCGAACGGGACCGGCGTGCGCCGGCTGACGACGACCGTGACCGACCAGGCGTCCAGCCAGCCATCCTGGCTGCCCGACGGCAGCGGGATCCTCTTTCGCCGCAGCGGCCCGACGGCCCACATCGCGTCGATCTGGCAGATGGGCCTGCTCGGCGAGAACCCCGCGCTGCGCTTCGCGACCCCGGCCGCGGCCCTCTACCCGAGCATGTCGCCGAACTCGAACCGCGTCCTGTACGCCGCGATCCTCTCCCCCGTCGGCGACACCGACCGCGGGATCTTCACGCAGAACGCCGACGGCAGCGGCCTGACGACGCTGTTCGACGTCGCGGGCACGTACGACTCGGCGCCGGCCTGGTCGCCCGACGGCACGAAGATCGCGTTCCAGAGCAACGCCGACGTCGGCGGCGCCAACCCCGAGCACGACATGGAGATCTGGGTGATGGGCGCCGACGGCAGCGCGCCGACGCAGCTCACGCGCAACGCGGCGCACGACGAGGGCCCGGCCTGGTCGCCCGACGGGAAGCTGCTCGCGTACACGAGCGGCCCCGACGACACGCACGGCGACATCCGCGTCATGACCGCCGGCGGCCGCGACCTGCGCGGCCTGACGACGTACGCGGAGGCGGACGAGTCGCCGGACTGGCAGGCGATCCCGGCGCCGCGCACGGACCGCCGCTGCGGCGACGCGGATCGCAGCGGCAACGGCGTATACGACGTCCGCCTGGCCGGCGCGGGCGTGACGTGCCGGCAGGCGCGCGGGCTCGCCCGGCGCTGGGTGAAGGCGGGCACGGCCGCGGCGCGTGCGCGGGTACGCCGCGACCGCGACCGACTTCGGCGGGACGCGACGTGTGGAGATGCGCCGCAGCGACGGTGGCCGGCGCACGCTCGTGGCGTTCCTGTATCAGCGCTCCGCGGGGCGTTAGCGGGCTGCCCCGGCTTCCGCGCGTCACCGTCGATCTCAGCGCGCTGCGGGCGTCGCGCGAGCTGCGCCTGCTCGTGCTCGGCAACTTCGTCTCCGGGCTCGGCACGCAGGCGGCGCTCGTCGCGCTGCCCTACCAGGTCTACGTCCAGACGCACTCGGCGCTGCTGACCGGGCTGCTCGGCGCCGTCGAGCTCGGCCCGCTCGTCGCGATGGCGCTGCTCGGCGGCGCGCTCGCCGATCGCAGCGACCGCCGCCGGCTGCTGCTGCTCGACCAGATCGGGCTCGTCGCCGTGTCCGCCGCGCTGTGCGCGGCGGCGCTCGCGGGCGAGCCGCACATCGCCCTGCTGTACGTGCTCGCCGGTCTGCTCGCCGGGTTCGGCGCCCTGCAGAACGTCGTGCGCTCGGCGATCGTGCCGAACCTCGTCGCGCGCCGCGAGGACATGCCGGCGGCGCTCGCGGTGAACTTCGGCCTGTACCAGCTGACGATGGTGCTCGGGCCGGGGCTCGGCGGGCTGCTGATCGCGGCGGCGGGCGTCGAGGCGGCGTACGCGGTCGACGGGCTGAGCTGCCTGGCGATGGTCGGCGCGGTCTGGGCGATGTCGCCGCAGCTGCCGCAGGCGACGGCCGGCGAGCCGCTGTCGATCGGCTCGTCGATCGTCGAGGGGCTGCGCTTCGTGCGCCGCAGCCCGGCGCTGCTCGGGTCGTTTGCGATCGACCTGTCGGCGATGACGTTCGGGATGCCGCGCGCGCTGTTTCCCGTGCTCGCGATCAGCGTCTACGGCGCGGGCGCGAGCGGGACCGGGCTGCTGTTCGCGTCCGTGTCGGCGGGTGCGGTCGTCGCGGCGCTGACGACGCGCTGGCTCGACCACGTCCGGCGGCTCGGCGTCGTGACGATCGCCGCGGTCTGCGTGTGGGGCCTGGCGATCGCGGCCGTCGGGCTCGTCGGATCGCTGTGGACGGCCGCGGCGCTGCTCGCCGTCGCCGGCGCGGCGGACAGCGTCAGCGCGGTCTGCCGCTCGGTCATCAACCAGACGGTCACGCCGGACGAGCTGCGCGGGCGGATGTCGTCGGTCTTCTCGCTCGTCGTGACGAGCGGGCCGCGGCTGGGCGACGTCGAGGCGGGCACCGTCGCGTCGCTGACGAGCCCGCGCTTCTCGGTGCTGTCGGGCGGGCTGGCGTGCGTCGCGTGCGCGGGGCTCGTGGTGGCGGCGTTCCCGGCGCTCGCGCGTTACGACAAGGAGGAGGCGCTGGCGGCGTTCGCGTAGGGTGAGTGGTGGCCGGAACGGTGGGCGCACCGCGGGCGTTGCGGTCGGGCGTCGTGTCGCTTTGCCGCGGATATGGGGGTCAAGGCGACACGACCGGCGCGCGACCTGGGGGCCTGGGGGTGGGTCGAATAACCCCCCGCCAGGCGACGACGATTCGACCCACCCCTCCGCGACGGTCGGATGCACGGCGTGCGCGCGGAGATGGACATTCCGAAGACGCGCAGGAGCTACTTCTGGTCGGCCAACGGCTGCTTTCGGTACCCCGACTGGGCGCCGGACACCGGCTCCGGCCGCGAGCAGGTCAAGGCGCACCGCTTCCAGCCGTGAGCTGCAGGGCCCCGAGCACGCCCTCGGCGATCCGCCGCGGGCGCGGGCCGATCCCGAACACCTTCGCGATGTCGCCGCGCGGGTCGACCTCGAGCACCTTCGCCCCCGCGTCGACCGGCACGCCGTCGTGGACCAGCCCGCGCACGATCCCGCCCAGCGGTGCGAGCAGCAGCTCGTCGCCGATCGCCGCGACCGCCTCGCCCGCGCTCACCGGCTGCGCGATCCGCGCCTGCGTGCGCATGATCCCCGCGACCGGCGCGTAGACGAACCGATCGCGCGCGTGGCCCTCGAACGCGCGCGGCTCGCCGCCCAGCCGCTTCGTCGGTCCCCGCTCGACGACGGCGCCGAGATCGTCGCCCCACTGCGTCTCGATCGCGAGGTCGGTCGTCTCCCCGGCGACGAAGTTCGGGCCGAGGCCGATCGTCAGCGGCGCAAGGCCGCGCTGGGGCTCGGGCTGCGCGCGCTTGCGCATGCGCGCGTCGACGAGCACGTCGGGCGCGACGGCGCCGAGCACGTCGCCGAGCGCGGCGGTCGTCAGCAGCACCTCGTCGCCCGCGCCGCGCAGCTCGGCGACGTCGTCCACGCGCCGCGCGCGGACGCCCGCGAGCTCGCACGCGCCGTCGAAGATCGCGTCGGCGAACGCCATCCCGCGGCGCGGTGCCGCGGGCAGCGCGACGTCGTGGATGACGATCTCGTGACCGCCGCGCAGGAGCACGTGGGCGACCGCCGACCCGACGTCGCCACAGCCGCGGATGAGCACGCGAGCCACGGCGGGACCGTACCTCGCTACGACGGCAGGCGCGCGACGATGGCGCGTGCGAGCGCCAGCGCCGAGCCCGGCGCGTAGTCGAGGAACAGCGACGGCTCGATGAGCTCGAGCTCGAGCACCGCGGGCTTGCCGGCGCCGTCGCGCAGCACGTCGACGCGCGCGTACAGCGGTCGCCCGAAGCGCCGCTCGACGAGCTCGTGCGCGCGCCGGCCGAGCGCGACGACATCGGGCTCGGGCTCGGCGCAGCTCATCTGCTCGGTCTGGAACAGGCGGTCGACCGGGCCCCCGTCGAGCTCGAGCAGCGGCCCCTTGCGCATCGCGTGCGACAGGGCGCCGTCGAGGAAGACGAGCGCCGTCTCGGCCTCGGCGCCGTCGACCGCGTCGAGGTAGGGCTGCAGGAGCACGTCGTGCCCGCCGGCATGAAGCGCCGCGACATGCTCCCGTGCGGCGTCGTGGCGGGCCTCGTCGTAGACGGCGGCGCCGCGCGCGCCGGCCGCGACCGCGGGCTTGACGACGAAGCGTCCCGGCGGCGGCGTGAACGGCGTGCCGCGCGCGAGCTGCTCCGTCGCGATCGTACGGACACCGGCCTCGGCGAGGTCGAGAAGGTAGCGCTTGTGAGCGTTCCAGGCGATGACGTCCGGCGGGTTGAGCAGCCGCGCTCCGACGGCCCGCGTCCAGCGCTCAAAGCGCGCCGCCATGAACGTGTAGTCCCACGTCGAGCGCACGACGACGAGGTCGTAGCGGTCCCAGACGTCAGCGGGCCCGGTCCAGACCTCGGGCTCGGCGCGCGTCCCGTGCTCGCGCAGCGCGTCGAGCAGCAGGCGCCCCTCGGCATCCAGCTGCGAGAACTCGGCGCACGTGGCGACCGCGATGCGGGCGGGCGACGAGCTGGACGGTCGCGTCGCGCTACCCGACGAACTCGATGTCGACGCGCTCGCCGGCGCGCAGCACCTCGCGGTCGTCGGGCACGAGCGCGAGCACGGGGACGCCGAGCAGCGACGTCAGGATGTGCGAGCGCTGGTCGCCGTTGGGCGTCACGTGCCAGCCGTCGTCGTGCATCTCCGCGTGGCAGCGGATGACCGAGGTGCGGCCGATCGTGCCGGGCAGGTCGGTCTCGGCCACCCCGCGCGCGGTGTGCAGCGTGAGGCTGCGGCCGAGCATCGCGTAGATCGCCGGCACGACGAGCACGCGAAACGCCGTCTGCGCGGACGCCGCGTTGCCGGGCAGCGCGAACGCGAGCGTGCCGTCAGCCGCAACGTAGAAGCAGACCTGGCCGCCTGGCTTGAGGCTCACGCGGCAGAAGATCTGCTCCGCGCCGAGCTGTTCCAGCGCGGGCCGGACGTGGTCGTGCGGGCCGACCGACACGCCGCCGACGGTGGCGACGATGTCCGCGCCCTCGAGGCCGCTCGGCGAGCGTCGCGATCGTCGTCTCGCGGTCGTCGCCGACGCGGACGTTGGACACGATCTCGGCGCCGGCGGCGTGCGTCGCGGCGGACAGCGCCGGCGCGTTGGCATCGCGGATCTGACCGGGCCGCAGCTCCGGTCCCGGTGCGACGAGCTCGTCGCCGGTGCTGATGAGCGCGATCCGCGGCTTGCGCACGACGACGGGCCGCGCGATGTTCACCGCGGCGAGCGCGCCGATCTCGGCCGAGCCGAGCAGCGTGCCGGCGTGCAGGATCGTCTGCCCGGCGCGGATGTCCTCGCCCGCGAAGCGCACGTCGTTTCCCGGCGCTGACCTCCTCGTTGACGATCACCGCGCCGTCCTCCACCTCGGTGAGCTCCTGGCGCACGATGGCGTCGGCGCCCTCGGGCACGACCGCCCCCGTCGACACGCGGATCGCCATCCCGTGCTCGACCGGCACCTGCGCAAGCGCTCCCGCCCGCGCCTCGCCGATGATCTTCAGTGCGACGGGCGCGTCGTCGGTGTCGGTGGCGATCACCGCGAAGCCGTCCATCGCCGAGGAGTGAAACGGCGGCAGGTCGTTCGGTGCGACGGCATCCTGCGCGAGGACGCGGCCGAGCGCGTCGGCGAGCGCGACCTCCTCTCCCTCCAGGCGCGTGACGTGCTCGAGCACGAGCCGCCTGGCCTCTCCGATCGAGATTCGCTTCGCGTCGCCCCCCATACGCGCGCCACGGTATCGAAGCGCGCGCCCGTCCAGGCGCCATCAGCGCCGCGTCGTGGCGAGCAGGAACGCGACGAGCTCGTCGAGCTCCGCCGCGCTCATCCGCGAGCCGAAGTCCTGCGGCATCGCGACGAAGTACGCGGGATCTCCGGCGGGGTAGGGATCGACGATCTTCGCCCGCAGCGCGGACCGCTGATCTTCGCACGCAGCGCGGCCGCCGTGTAGTTGGCAGGACCGTGTCGAGGTCCGGTCCGATCCCGACGTCGCCGCCGCAACCCGCCGTCGACGACGTAGCGCCAGGTGCCGGCCGCGGGGAACCTCACGCTTGCGCGATACGTCCCCGGTCGCCCGGCGGGGCGCGTCGTGAACGTCTGCGAGCGGTCGCCCGCCCTGATCGTCACCGTCGGGTGGACGTCGGCGAGCGGCGTGCGACCCGTGCTGGAGGATCTCGAGCTCGACGTTCCACGTCTGCCCCGCGCCGAGCCCGTCGGGCGTCGAGCTCATGCCGACCGTCGCCCAGCCCCCGGCGCTCGCGCCCCGGCCCGCGGGCAGCGCGAGGAGACCGGTGATCGCCAGCGCCGCGGCCGCCGTACCAATACGCATGCCCCTGCTACACCGCCACGACGGCGCAGGTTCCCGCCGCGAGCATGCGTCAGACTTCAGGCGCACATGATCGTCTACCACGGCACCACCGTCGACTGCCTCGAGGGCATCAAGCGCGAGGGCCTGCGGCCCGGGACGTACGTCGCGCCGAACATCGCGCTCGCGCGCGACTACGCCTTCGACCGCGCGATCACGATCGGCGCCGACTCCTGCGTCGTCTTCACGCTCGACGTCCCGGACGCCACGGTCGAGCGCGTCGAGGCCTGGTGGTGGACCGGCGAGCAGCTGCTGCTGCCGCTGGGCTGCACGCCGGAGTGCATCATCGAGATCGACGACTCCGACCCGCGCCCCTACCAGGCCGTCGACGGGTAGCGCGGACCGCGGCTACGCGGCGCGCAGCTCGGCGTGCGTGCCGGCGCGCTCGCGCGCGACGAGCGTCACGCGGAAGTCGTCGCGGCAGACGCGCCAGAAGTGGGCGGCGTTCTGCGCGCGCTGGAACTCGCGGTGCAGCAGCTCGCCGACCTCGCCCGTCGGTCATCGCCGGGGCACGCTCGACGAGCTCGAGCACGACCGCCGTAGCGCGCGACGCCCTCCTGCGGAGTGCGAGCGCGAGATGAAGCCGACCTCGATGTCGCCGGCGCTGAGCCCCATGAGGTAGGAGGCGTTGAGCGCGAGCGCGAACTCGCTGCGCAGCAGGTCGATGGCGCGCCGGTTGCTGAGCGCGCCGTCGCGCTCGAGCACGTCGAGCTCGAGGCGGTAGCGCGTGATGTCGTCGTGATGCATAGAGCCCTTGATCGAAATCGGTTTCATCACGCGGCGCGCGATGGGTGCGTCACTGGCTCTTATCGGCAGCAGTGCCGGCGTTCCCGTAAGCCCCGCTTTCCGGCTCGCTTGACAGCGGGCCCTCCGACGGCCACGATCTGCCCGTGCCGATCTACGACTACGCCTGCGCCACCTGCGACGAGCGCTTCGACGAGCTCGTCCGCTTCGATGCACCGCCGCCAGCCTGCCCGTCCTGTGGCAACGAGGACACCGAGCGCCTGCTCTCGACGTTCCTCACGCCGAACATGGCCTCCGGTCAGCGCCGGTTCCAGCGCGACATCGGCTCCGCGATGGCCCAGATGGGCTGCTGCGGCGGCGGTGGCTGCGGCACCCACGCAGGCTGACGCACCGCCCGTGGGGGCGGTAGCGAGATGACGGTCGACCTCGCCGAGCTGCGCCCCGCAGCGATCGAGGCCGCCGATGCGCGCGCGCTCGAGCTGCTCGCCGGCGGCCAGCCCGACGAGGCCGTGTCGCTGCTGCGCGGCATCGTGCATCGCGCGGTCACCAAGCACGGCGACGAGGACGTGCTCACCGGGATGGCGCAGTCCCGGCTCGCCGAGATGCTGCGCCGCACGGGCGCGCCGGAGGCCGAGCAGCTCGGCGCACTCACGGACGCGATCAAGGCCTTCACGGCCTCCGTCGGACCGACCGACCCGCAGACGACCGCCGCCTTCGGCCGCCTCGCGCACGTCGCGCTCGCGGCGGAGGCGATCGAGATCGCCGTCACAGCGGGCATGCAGGCGATCGGCGGGCTGCAGGCACGCGGCGAGGGCGAGACGCCCGAGGCCGGCGGGATCTACGCCGCGCTCGCGATGGCCGCGGCGGCGCGGCGGTCACCCGCCGCGCCCGGCGCGGCCGAGCGCGCGTACCGGCTGACCCACGACGCCGGTGGCGACGACGCCGACCGGCGCCGGGCGCTGGCGGCGTGGCGCTCGCTTGGCCATCCGCACCGGGTCGCGATCGACCGGGGAGCTGTCGATGGTCGTGTTCGGCGCGCCGCCGGCGCTCGTCGTCGAGCTCGACCACGTCGCAACCGACGGCGCCCTGGACCAGCACATGCACGGCCTGCGCAGCGAAGCCGCGCGCGCCCTGCGCGAGCAGATCGCGACGCCGCCGTTCGCCTACCGCGCCTCGGCCGGCGGCTTCGAGGTCGTCAGCCGCTCGGGCGGCGCGGCCGCCGTGCGCTTCGGGCCCGACGTCGAGGTCGCGCTCGACGCCGGCGAGCTCGACGCGCTGCGGGCGGCGCTCGCCGACGCGCTGTCGGGCACGGCGGCGAGGCCCAGCCGGGCCGCAACGAGCCGTGCCCGTGCGGCTCGGGCCAGAAGTACAAGCGCTGCTGCGGGCGCTGAGCGCGATCGGCGAGAATCGCCGACGGGACGAAATCGATCAGTTCGGAAGCCTCGCAGGGATCGCGATCCGCGCGGGCACCGGGATCTGCGGGCCGATCTTCGGCCGATCGATCGGCTCGACGGCCTGCACCGGCAGGCCGGGCGCGTGCTGCGCTCCGGCCGAGCGCCCGAGCACATAGCCGGCGCCGATCGCGATGAGCGCCGCGACCGCCGTGGCGATGAGGATCGTGCGGGTCGGCCGGGTCATCGCACGCGCACCATGTAACCCGCGCGGCTCAGGCGCTTGACGGCGGCGGCGAGGCTCGCATCGGCCTGCAGCGCCGCGCGCCGCGCCTCCCGGTAGACGACGGGGTCCTTGCGGTCGATCGCGCTCGCGAGATCCTCGTAGGCGAATGAGGCGTTCAGCGCCGTGCGGCCCACGCGCGCGACCTGCGCCCGCGTCCCGGGATCGCCCTGCTCGAGCTTCAGCGCCTGCGCGGCCTGCTCGTAGTCGCCGGCCAGCGTGCTCGCGGCCTGCGACGCGCCGCCGTCTTCGCCCGACTTCGGCTTGGCGTTGAGCTTCACCTCGGCGAACCCGCGTGCGGTCTTGAGCCGGCGGATCGCGTCGGCGACCGTCGTCACCGCGTCCTCCGGCGGCTGCGGCGCGTATGCCTGCGCGTCGCCGAGCCGCGCGGTCGCCAGCAGCGCGGCGCAGCGCGCCTCGGCCTGCGGCTGCGAGCAGGCGACGGCGAGCCCGCCCCGGGTGGTGGGAAGCACGAGCACCGTGACGTCCCCGCCCTCGTTGAGCGTGCCCTCGTAGCGCACGAGCGTGCGGCGCCCGGCGCGGACGAGCGTCGGCGCGGGCTCGCTCGCGAACGAGCGCAGCGGCTCGCCCGCAAGCGGGTTGCCGGGCGGTCCCTGCGTCCGGATCACGCCGACGCTGGCGAGCGCGGTTGCGGGCGCTCGCTCCCTGAGCACGACCGGGCTGTCGAACTGCAACTGCGGCGCCAAGCCGACCGGCGCGGGCTGCCAGAGCGCGCCCGGGATCAGCTCGAAGCTGCCCGTGCGCGGTCGATCGGGCGGCTTCGGGGCGTTCATCTCGCCGAGGCCGAACGCGCCCGCGGCGAGCACGAGCACGGTCACCACGCAGAGCGCGATCGTGCCCCACGGCCGCTTCTGCGGCGCGACCTCGGGCTCGGGCTCGTGCTCGCGGCGCAGATCGAAGCGCGTCGCGCCCGCCGGCGGCGTCGTCGCGCCGACAGCGAACGGCTGCGGCGCCGGCAGCGAGACCGCGGGCGGCGGTGGCGGCTCAGGCGGGCGGGGCGTCGCGGCCGGGATGGGCGCCACGAGCGGGTGCGCCGCGGCCGCGGGCGCGCCGGTCTCCCCCAGCGCGAACGGCGCCGGCGTCTGCGCGACGGTCGCCGGCAGCCGATCGACGGCGCGCTTCAGGAGCGCGACGAGCTCGGCCGCGCTCTGCGGCCGAGCGGCGGGGTCGAGCGCCATTCCCTGCGCGATGGCGACGTTGAGCGCGCTCGCGTCGACGCCCGGCGCCGCGAGCACGGGCGGCGGCGCCTGCGTGCGCAGCGCGACGAGTTCGGAGATCGGCCTGTCGGGGAACGGATGCTCGCCCGCCAGGCACCAGACCGCGGTCGCCGCGAGCCCGTAGATGTCCGCCGCAGGCGCCGGCGGGCGGCCGAGGATGAGCTCCGGCGCCGCGTAGCGCAGGGAGTCCAGCAGCTCCATCCGGGTCGCCATCCCGGTCCGCCCGCTCATGCGCGTGACGCCGAAATCGCGGATGAGCGGGTTGCCCCAGCGGTCGAGCATGATGCAGTCGGGGCGGATCTCGCGGTGCACGGCGCCGATCACGTGGGCCGCGTCGATCGCCTCGGCGACGCGCTCGAGCAGCTCGATCGCGCGGCGCGGCGTCACCACCGTGTCCGCGAGCACCTCGCCGTCCATCAGGCGGCTGGCGACCCACAAACCTTCGCCGACCTCGCCCGCTTCGTACACCGGGACGATGTTCGGATGCTCGAGCGAGGCGGCGAGCGTCGCGTCCTTCACGGCGCGCTCGCGCGCGCCCGGCACGCCCGTGAACATCTCGCCGTGCAGGATCTTCAGCGTCACCGGCCGGTCCAGGCGCTGATCGCGCGCGCGGAACGTCGTGCTCGTCGTGCCCGTCGCGATGACCACCTCCAGGAGGTAGGTATCGATGACGGCTCCGACGCCGATCGCATGTCCATCCGAGTCCTGCATGCAGCGTGCATGATGGCCACACCGTCTCCTACACCACAAATCCAGCGGCAATCCACGCCGGCGACCGTGCGGGACGCGGCCTCCCATCGGCGATACTCACGGACATGGCACGAGGAAGGTGGCGGGCGCGAACGCTCACGGTGATCGCCGCGCTCGCCGTATTGGGCGTCACGGTCTCGGTTGCACTCGCACAGGAATCGGTCATCGTCGGCACCGACGGTGACGACGTCGTCACCGGCACGCCCGCGGACGACTCCCTCTACGGCCGCGCCGGCAACGACGCGCTGCTCGGGCTGGCGGGCAACGACGAGCTCGACGGCGGCGCCGGCGCCGACGGCATCAGCGGCGGCGCGGGAGACGACGACTCGGTCTCCTACGGCGGCGCCCCGGTGAACGTCACGCTCGACGGCCAGGCCAACGACGGCGCCGCGGGCGAGGGCGACAACGTCCTGCCCGACGTCGAGGACGTCTACGGCACCGACGGCCCCGACGTCATCGCCGGCAGCGCCGCCGCGAACACGATCGACGGCAACGCCGGAGACGATCGGATCAACGGCGGACCGGGCGCGGACAGCCTGATCGGCGGCGAGGGCGACGATACGATCGACTCCCGCGACGACTCGGCCGACAGCGTCGACTGCGGCCCCGGCCACGACTCGGTGTACTTCAACGCCAACGACATCCTGCGCGACTGCGAAGTGCTCCTGCAGACGCCCGTGACGCAGAACTTCCAGCTCAACAGGCCCCCCGCCGGCGTCGCGCGCGTCCGCACGCTGCGGCTCGCGAACATCGCCCGCGGATCGAAGATCACCGTCGCCTGCATCAGCCGCTGCCGGCCGCGATCGCCGCGCACCCGCGCGGTCGCCCACCGGCGGTCGGTCGACCTCGATGGGCCCCGCCCGCACCGTGAGCGTCCGGATCAAGCGCTCGCCGCTCGTGGCCGGTGCGACGTTCGAGATCGGCGTCAAGGCGCCGCGGTCGAAGGCGCGCTGCAGGCGCTGGGTGATCGTCGGGCAGGGCGGGCGGGTCCGCGGGGTGCGCGCGCTGACCGCGCGCTGTCGCTCCGTCGCGCGCGACGGGTAGCCGCGACCGATGCCGGCAGTGACGCCCACCCGAGTTCTCGTCGCTGCGGCCGTCGCGCTGGCGCTGTTCGCCATCGCGTTCTTCGTCGCCCGCAGCGGATCGTCGGATGCCGCCCCGGCGCCGGCTCGCGTGCAGCCGGCCTCGGGGCCCGCCGCGCTCGAGCATGCGCCGCTGCGCGCGATCGGCAGCGTTCCGGCGCTTCCGCGCCCGCCGCGCAAGCCCAAGCCCAAGCCGAAGACGAAGCCGTCCACCCCGGCGACCACACCGCCGCCGGCCGCCGTCGCCCCGCCTGCGGCCGTCCTGCCACCCCCGCCGCCACCGCCACCGCCTCCGCCACCGTCGACCTGCGTCGACGAGTTCTGCTGAACGTGCTGCAGGCGGGAGAGACGATCGCGGGCTACCGCATCGAGGCGATCGCCGGGGTCGGGGGCATGGGCGTCGTCTACCGCGCGACGCAGCTCTCGCTCGAACGCCGCGTCGCGCTGAAGGTCCTCTCGACGACGCTCGTGGGCAACACCCGCTTCCGCGAGCGCTTCCGCCAGGAGGGACGCCACGCCGCGGCGCTGGACCACCCGAACATCATCCCGGTCTACGAGGCGGGCGAGTCCAACGGGCTGATGTTCATCGCGATGCGCTTCGTCGACGGGCCGACGCTCGCCGACATGGTCATGCAGCAGGCGCTGTCCGGCCGCGAGACGCTGCGGATCCTCGCCGCGATCGCCTCCGCGCTGGACGCCGCGCACGACTCAGGCCTGATCCATCGCGACGTCAAGCCGCACAACATCCTGCTGACGAGCGGCGGGCACCCCTACCTCGCCGACTTCGGCATCACGAAGGGCGCCCAGAGCTCGGGCCTGACCCACAGCGGCGACTTCGTCGGCAGCGTCAGCTACGTCTCGCCCGAGCAGATCGACGGCCGTGACGTCACGCGCGCGAGCGACACGTATTCGCTGACCGCGGTCCTGTTTCACTGCCTCACCGGGACGCTGCCCTACGACCACGACACCGAGGCGGCGCTCATGCACGCCCACCTCTTCGCGCCGCCGCCGACGATCAGCGGCCTGGGCATCGACGCGCCGCCCGCGCTCGACGAGGTCTTCGCGCGCGGGATGGCGAAGGATCCGCAGACACGGTTCGTGCACGCGTCGGAGCTCATCGAGGCGTGCCGCGACGCGCTCCCGGGCGCGACGCTCGATCGCTGCCCGGCGCTCGTGCCGGGCGCCGCGCCGCAGTCCGCCGAGCCGCCGCCGCAGGAGGCGTGGCAGTCCGGGCCGGCCGTCCCGTTCGCGGCGCCGGCCCAGGCGCCGGCGGCCGCCGCAGGCGTGCTCGCCCCCGCGCCGGCCGCCGCCGGCGGCTACACCGCCGCCGACCAGCGCCGTGAGGCGCCGGCGCCCGCGCCCGCGCCGGCTGCGCCGCGCTGGCGCCCGTCGATCTCGGTGAGCTGGGACGAGCTGCAGGTGCCCGCGCTCGCCGCCGCCGGGATCCTGGCCCTCGTCGGAGCGCCCGTGCTCGGCTACGCGCTGGGGCATCGCGACGCGCCGGCCGCGGCGGCGACGGCCCGCTCGCAATCGCTGCAGGTCGCCTACGCGGCGCCGTGGCAGCCGTCGGGCGCCACGATCGCCGGCCTCGGCATCGATGGCGCCGTCGGGCTGCGCCGTCCGGACGGCACGGTCCTCGCCGCCGGGCGGCTGCGCGATCCGGCGCCGGGCTTCGACCCTGCGCCGGCGGCGCTGCGCGACCAGGCCGCCCGCCGCCTGCAGCCCGAGCGGGTCCGGCTCGGCGACCGCGACGCCGTGCGCTACACGGCCCCGCTGCGAGCCGGCGGCTCGCTCTGGATGGTCGCCTTCCCCGACTCGAAGGGATGGACGACCGTCGCCTGCCGCTCGGCGGAGGGACGCCCCGACGACGCCTGCGCGACGGTCGCCGCGACGCTGCGCTCGCGCTCCGGAACGCCCGTCGCACTCGGTCCCGACAAGCGCACCGCCGGCGCCCTTGACCGCACGATCCGCACGCTCAGCAACGTCCGCTCCGCAGCGCGGCGGGGCCTGGGGTCGCGCTCCTACGAGACCCGCGGGCGCACCCTCCGGCGCCTGGCAAACGCGAACTCGGCAGCCGCCGGGGCGCTCGCGAAGCTCGAGCTGCGCCCGCAGGAGCCGGCGCTGTTCTCCACCCTCGTCAAGGCGCTGCGCTCGGAGGCCGCGATCCTGCGGCGCCTCGCGCGGGCGGCCACGGGGCGCCGGCGCGCGACGTACGACAGCGCCCGCGGCGCGCTGCGCAAGGCCGAGCGCCGCGTCCGTGCCGCCGAGCAGGATCTGCGCGCGGCCGGGTATACCGGCGGTCGATGAGCGCCGCTCTGATTGACTGCGCCGGGTGATGAGAAGACCCCGGCTCAGCTACGCGAACGTCATGTCGACGATCGCCGTGTTCATCGCGCTCGGCGGTACCTCCTACGCCGTCGCGCGCAACAGCATCGGCAACGCCCAGCTCAAGCGCAACGCCGTCACGTCGGCGAAGGTCAGAGACCGCTCGCTGCGCACGAGCGACCTGTCGCCGAGCGCCCGGCTCGGCTCGCGCGGCCCGCGCGGCCTGCAGGGCCCGGCGGGGCCCCCGGGTCCGTCCGGCGGCAGCGCCGCCCGAGGGCTGGAAGGACGTCTCGCTCGCGGCCGGCTGGGCGGGCTACGGCACCCCTTACGCGGACGCCGGCTACCGCAAGGAGAACGGCAGGGTCCACCTGCGCGGCCTCGTCACGCGCACCGACGGGCTGCCGCCGGCGAGCAGCCCGATCGGCACCCTGCCGACCGGCTACCGGCCGCCGAAGCGGCTCATCTTCGCCGCCAACGGCGGCGCGGCGAGCGTGCGCGTCGACGTGCTCCCCAACGGCCAGGTGCTCTGGATCCAGGGAACGCTCAAGGAGAAGGACTACACGAGCCTCGACACGGTCTCCTTCGCACCGGCGTGAGTCGCGTGACGGCCCTGAGCAGATGATCGAGGTCACCCACTTCACGGATCCCGGCTGCCCGTGGGCGTACTCCGCCCATCCGGCGCACACGACGCTGCGCTGGCGCTACGGCGACGGCCTGCGCTGGACGCTCGTCACGATCGGGCTGACCGAGGACGCCTCGCAGTACGCCGCCCGCGGCTACTCGCCGCGCGACGCAGCGGTCGGCTGGCGCAGGACGTTTCACCGCTTCGGGATGCCGTTCGCCTACACCCCGAAGGCGACGCTGAGCGCCACCGCGCCGGGCTGCCGGGCGATCGTCGCGACGCGGCTGGATGCCCCGGGGCACGAGCAGGCGGCGCTGCGCGCGCTGCAGTTCGCGCAGTTCACGACGACCGGTGTGCTCCAGGACCCCGCGATGCTGCGCGACGCGCTCGCCGCCGTCGACGGGCTCGACGGCGACGCGATCGTCGCGCGGATCGATGACCCCGACGTCGTCGCCGCCTACGAGGACGACCGCGCCCGGGCGCGCACCGCGGCGGGCTCGGCGACCGAGTTCCAGGGCCGCTCCGCGAACACCGACGGCGCCGTGCGCTACACCGCGCCGTCGCTCGTCTTCGAGACCCCCGACGGGCGCCGCCTCGAGGCCGGCGGCTTTCAGACGATCGACGCCTACGACGTCCTCGTCGCGAACCTCGATCCGGCGCTCGACCGGCGCGCGCCGGCCGAGGATCCCGTCGACGTGCTGCAATGCCTTCTCCTACCCGCTCGCCACCGCGGAGGTCGCGGCCGTCATGACGCCGCACCTCGGGGTGCCCGACCCGGCCGCCGTCGAGACCGCGCTGATCGGGGCCGTCGGCGACGGCAGGGCGGTGCGGCGCGCCGCCGGCGGCGGATCGCTCTGGGCGCCTGCCTGAGGCGCCCGGCGGTCGTAGTCCAGCCCGGCGGAGTCGAAGGCGCCTGCGATCGCGTCGTGGCGGGCGTCGGCGCTGATCAGCAGCCCGAGCCCGATGTCGCGCCGGCGGCAGTCGGCGCTCGCCTGGACGAGCAGCTGCAGGCCGGCGGCGGCGATCGCGCTGAGATCGCGCAGGTCGACGAGGAGCATCGCGTCGACGCCTGCGCGCGCGTCCTCGATCGCGTTGCGCAGGCACAGCGCGGCGTGCGCGTCGATCTCACCGTCGACGTCGAGCTCGGCGACGAGCCAGCGCGGACGCCGGCAATCCTCGGGCCGCGGCGGCGTTGGACGGATCCTGTCCATGGGAGTCTCCCGGTCGAGCGTCACGTTCCCCTGGGACCGCCCGTGCCCGCACGTGGCACGCGACTCTCCGCAGCCGTTCAAGGCGCCAGAGCAGCCACAGCACATGGACTTCCGGCGCCGTTAACCAATCAGCCTACACTGGTGGTGCACCGCCGTCGGCTCGCGATCCTTGTCGTCTTCCTCGCTCGTGAGCGGCGCCCATCTCCGAGGGGGCGAGAGCGGAGCGGGCTTCATGCCCGACGCACCGGACGCACCCGCCGTCTCCGGCACCGCCGTCGGCTCCCTGTCGGCGGCGATCTCCAACGCCGTCGTCGGTCTCCTGCACGACTACACGGGCCGCGGCCCGACCCATGCCCGCACGACGATCGGTCCCGACACGATCGTCGTGACGCTGCGCGACAGCCTGACGAAGGCCGAGCGCACGCTCGCCCAGAGCGGCCAGGAAGTCGAGGTGCTGGCGATGCGCCGCGCCTTTCAGAACACGATGCGCGACGACCTGGTCGCTGCCGTCGAGCGGCTGACCGGGCGCACCGTCGAGGCGTTTCTCAGCGACAACCTGCACGATCCGGACGTCGCCGTCGAGATCTTCCTCATGCACCGCACCGACGGCAACAACCACCACTCCAACCACGGTGCCCCACCGCCCTCGGCGGGGCAGCGGCCCGAGATCACGTAGCCGGTTTTCGCCTGGTGGGCGGCCGCGCGATCGCGGGTAGTGTTGCGCCATCGCGACCGCTCCGACCGAGTCCGGCTTCCGCATCGACGTCCGCTTCCAGGGTGGGCTGACCGCTGCCCAGCGCGCGGCCTTCGAGACGGCCGCCGCCCGCTGGGGCCAGATCATCAGCGCCGACGTCCCGGCCGTCGTCATCGACGGCGAGACGATCGACGACGTGCGGATCGATGCCGAGGGCACGGCGATCGACGGGCGGGGCTCGGTCCTCGGCCAGGCCGGGCCGCTCGACCTGCGGCCGGGCAGCTTCATCCCGGCGACCGGCATCATGTCCTTCGACACCGCCGACCTCGCGCAGATGGAGTCCGACGGCAGCCTCGTCAGCGTCATCATCCATGAGATGGGGCACGTGCTCGGCTTCGGCACGATCTTCGATCGCGTCGGCCTGATCACCGGCGCCGGCGGCGACGACCCGGAGTTCAGGGGCTCGAGCGCCATCCGCGAGTACGCCGCGCTGATCGGCTCCGGCGCACGCCCCACCGGCGTCCCGCTCGCGAACGTCGGCGGCCCCGGCACGCGCGACGGCCACTGGCGCGAGGAGGTCTTCGCCAACGAGCTCATGACGGGCTTTCTCGACAGCGGCCCGAACCCGGTCAGCCGCATGACGATCGGCGCCTTCGAGGACCTCGGCTACCGGGTCGACTACGCGCGCGCCGACGCCTACCGCCTGCCGACCGCGGAGGAGCTGCAGTCCCTGCAGACCGGGCGCGAGCTGCACGGCCACGACTGCGTCATCGTCGTGCCCGAGCAGACCGTGCTGCCCGAGCAGGCGCTCCTGCGCTGAGCCGGCGCGTCAGTCGTCGAAGCGGACCGTCAGCCCCGACGGGAACGGCCCCGCGAAGCGCAGCTTGCCGTCACGACCCCGCGCGCGCTCGAGCTTGGGCCCCTCGAAGAGCGCGGCCGCGAGGGCCGGGAGCTGCGCGCGCACGATCTGCTGGCCATAGCACGTGTGCAGGCCGTGGCCGAAGAGCATGTAGTCGCTCCACGGGCGGTCGACGCGGAACGCGTCGGGCTCGTCGATCGCGCGCTCGTCGTGCATCGCCGACAGCGTCGCCGCGAAGACCGTCGAGCCGGCCTTGACCTCGGTCTCGCGATCGGTGCCGGCCGCGATCGTCGTGTCCTGCGCCACGTAGCGCAGCAGCGCGAAGTTCTGCGGCCGGAAGCGCGAGGCCTCGAAGCAGTAGGCGGCGACGAGCTCGCGATCGCCGTCGCGGGCGGCCGCCTGCGCGCGCTCGAGCTCGTCCTCGCGCTCGAGCAGCTCCTCGACGATGCGCGCGAAGGCGTTGGAGATCGTCGGGATCCAGCCGGTGACGTTGCCGAGGATGTTGTGGCGGATCGCGATGTCGTGGAAGTTCGGCTCGCCCTCGCTCTGGTAGCGCAGCAGCCGCGTCAGGACGTCGTCGGGCACGTCCTCGCCGTCCCGCAGCCGGCGCTTGCGCGCGGCGATCAGCCCGTCGAGATGCACGCGCCACTCGGCCGCGTCGGCGAGCGCACGCTCGCGCACCGTCGGCAGGTTGCCGACGTTGATGAAGAGCTCCTGGAAGATGTTGCGCGCCCAGCGCAGCTGCGTCGCGGTGTCCGGGCCCGGCGTGCCGAAGTAGGCGTTGATCGTGCTGTCCAGGGCCGGGTCGGCGAGCTGGGCGACGACGTCGATCTCGCCGCCGGCTCGATGGGCCGCGACAAGCTCGCGCGCGGTCTCGTACATGTTCTCGCCGAGCCCCGGCAGGTCCTCGCGGGTCACCGCGCGATCCATCGCCGCGTGGTCGTGGTGATACAGCGGCGTTTCGTCGACGCCGAGGATGAACGGCCCGGTGACGGCCTCCATCTTCGGCCCGTAGAGATGGGCCGTGAAGCGCGCGGGGTCGCCGAGCACCTCCTTGACGTCCTCGTTGAGCGCGACGATCGTGATCCCGCCGGGCAGGCTGACGATCGGGTCGTGGCGGCGCATGACGGCGAACGACTTGTCGGAGCCGCGGTCGGCGAGCCCGCCGACGAGGTCGGACACCTTCTCGGTCAGCTCGTCCTTCTCGTGGCGCAGCCGCTCGGCGGCCTTCCTGATCTCGTCGACGATGCCCATCTGACCTCCGTCTCAACCCGCCGTGCCGTCGGCAAGCGCCGCCAGCGCGGTCATCCCGGGGACGAAGAGGTACTCGCCGCCGCGCGTGCGGACGAAGACCTCCTGCGGCGTCAGGAAGAACGGCGGCTTGCCCTGGATCGTCATCTTGCCGGTGCCCTGCGGGTCGCCGAGGATGAAGTCCTTGTCGTGGCCCAGGCCGAAGATGTTGCCGGCGTTGCACCACTGCACCTGCACGCCCTCGAACTGCCGCGAGATGCTGGCCTGGAAGCTACACGAAGACGAGCCCGCGATCGGCGCCGTCGTCGTCGTAGACGCCCTCGGGCAGCGCCTTTCCGTAGGGCATCCCGCGGCGGATCATGCGGTGGCGGAAGCTCAGATGGCCTTCGAAGCCGAGCGCGTCGCGCGGGTTGGAGCGGCGGATGTGCGCGCCCAGCGGGCAGCGCATCCCGTCGAGATCCGCGCCGTAGCGAAAGTCGTTGGCGTCGGCGGTCCTCGGGTCGTACTGCTCGGGCGCCGCGTCGGGGTGGGTGACGAGCGGCGCCCCGTTGGCCCAGCGGCCGACGGCCTTCGCCGACAGCTTGTGCTCGTCGCCGCCCGCGTAGAGCTTCGCCGCGTCGCGCATGACGCGCCGCCAGAGCGCGACGTCCTGGTAGAGCTTGCGCCACACCATGTACGTGCCGCTGCGCCCGAGCGGCGCGGCGGGCGCGTTGGGCAGCCGCCTCTTCGGGTCGACGCGGGTGTCCTCGTCGGGATAGCCGAGGATGAACTCGCCCGGCGCGAGCGCGCGCCAGCCGCCGTTGCGCAGCGGCACGCCGCCGCCGCGCGCCTTGTCGTCGCTGGAGCCCTCGATCGCCGGCTGGGAGAAGCCGTCGGCGTAGCCGAAGTGCTCGCGCGATCCCGGCAGCATCTCGGTGTCCTCCTGGTAGATGACCCGGATGCCGCCCGCCCGGTCCATCGCGGCCTTCATCTTGTCCAGCGCGCGCTCGTGGTCGGACGGCTGCTGGGCGTTGATCGTCAGCAGCACGTGGGCGTCGCCGCTGCCCAGGCCCGGCTCCCAGCGCCGCGGGTCGCTCGGGCCGACGTCGCCGAGCAGCGCGTTGCGGTTCGCCATGCCGTCGCGAAACTCGTGCGAGAACGAGCCGACGACCGCGTCCGAGACGCCGAGCGCCTGCAGCCCGCTCGCCGTCACCGCGACGTTGAGCGTCGTCACCGGCTTCTCGCCCTGCGGCCACGGCGCGGCCGTCGTGACGTGATCGATCAGCCCGGCGAACCAGGCGCGCGCCTGCGCGGGCGGGCACTCGATCTTCACGAAGGCGTACGTCGTGCAGTCGTAGTCGTTGCCGTAGGCGCGCAGGATGTCGCCCTGGATGTCGCCGAGATCCAGCGGCGGCCCCGCCATCAGCCGCGTCCCCCGAACTCCGCGAGGAACGCCTGCTGCAGCGCCTCGGGCTCGAGGCCCTGCGACGCGAGCGGCGAACGCGATCATCCGCTCGCGCTGGCGCAGGCTCTGCTTGACCCTGCCGACCGTCGCCTTGCCGTAGGCGGCGAAGAAGATGCCGGTGCGGATCTGGTTGTGCTTGAGGTACTTCTTCAGCGCCGCGCCCTTCGCGCTCTCCGGGCAGCCGATGCAGCGTCCCCAGATCTCCGCCGCCTCCGGGGCGAGCTTCTCGCACAGCTCGTCGAGGTAGCTGTCGAGGTCGCCGTCGAAGTTGCTCGTGAAGATCAGGTACGGCAGGTCGAGGTGCTCCTCCCTGCGCTGCTTCCAGGAGGGGTCGTTGTGGAAGTCGCGGACGATCACGAAGCGGCCGAGGTGCGTGCGCGGGAGCTTGGCGAGCGGGCTCGGGCCGCGCCCGCGCAGCGCGTGCAGGTACTCGGCGAGCGCCTCCTCCTCGCCGGGCTTGATCGGCGTCATCGCCATGAACGCGTAGGCCTGGCCGGAGACGTTCGGCGAGCCCATCGCGCTACAGGGCGTTCTGCGCGTCGGCGAGGAACGCGTGGTAGGCGGCGGCGAACGCGTCGGGATCCATCCGCTCGGCGTTTCGCTGCAGCGGGGTGAGCTTGGCATCGAGCTCCAGCGCGCGCTGGATCATCGTGCTCGTCGCGTCCGGATAGGCCGAGTAGTAGTGGTCGGCCTCGGTCTCGTTGGCCTGGATGTAGGCCTTGAAGGGCGCCGTCGGCAGTGGCTTGGGAAAGCCGTAGGAGGTGCCCCAGAACGCCGTCATCCCGCTCGTGAGGATGTGCGAGAAGGCGTCGATGTACTCCTCCCAGCCGCCGTTGAAGTTGCTCTCGAAGTACATGTGCGGATAGCGCATCCGGCCCTTGCGCTGCGGCGGCCCGTTGTACGGGAGGCGGCGGATGATCGCCCAGCGCGCGAAGTGGATGAACGACAGCTGGCGCAGCGTCACCGTGAGCCTCGGGAACGTGCGCGTGACGAAGAACAGGACGGGCAGGAAGACGCGCCCGGGCAGGCGGATCGTGCTGAAGACGGTGATCGCGATCGCCTGGCCGTCGTGGTTGCGCGGCTCGGTGCCGGTGGCGGTGATGGGGCCGGCCGAAGAGGCGTGAACGCTCACGGTGCAGCAACGTACGCGACCCGTTCGGAGCACGTCAAGAGCCGAAAGGACAGGCCTTTTGGACCGCTTTTCGGTCCGACGAGATCGACGGTCAGCCGAGCAGCGTGTCGTAGATCAGGAACACGTTCAGCGCGATGATGACGGCGGCGATCAGGCTCGCCGCGACCGTCGTCCCGCGCCGGTTTACGAGCGTGCCCATGAGGTCCGCCCGGCGCGTGACGAGGATCAGCGGCACGAGCGCGAACGGGATGCCGAACGAGAGGACGACCTGCGAGATGACGAGCGTCGCGGTCGTCGGCAGGCCGAGCGCGAGGACGACGAGCGCCGGCGTCATCGTCACGGCGCGGCGCACGAAGAGCGGGATGCTGCGGCGGACGAAGCCCTGCATCACGACCTGGCCCGCATAGGTCCCGACGCTCGAGGACGACAGCCCCGACGCCAGCAGCGCGACCGCGAACGCGAGCGCCGCGCCTCCGCCGACGAGCGTCGACAGCCCGTGGTGCGCGCCCTCGATCGAGTCCACGCCGGTGTTGCCCGTGCGGTTGAAGATCGCCACCGCGATGCAGAGCATCGTGAGGTTGATGATGCCCGCCATCCCGAGCCCGAGCCCGCAGTCGATCTTGATGAAGCGCAGCAACTCGCGCCGCTCGCCGTCGTCGCGCGGCTCGATGCGCCGCTGCGTGAGCGCCGAGTGCAGGTAGACGACGTGCGGCATGACCGTCGCGCCGATGATCCCGATCGCCAGCAGGAGCGACTCGGACCCCTTCAGCCCCGGCAGGAGCCCGCCCGCGATGCCCGCCGTGGAGTGGTTGCCGACGGCGACGAAGTCGTAGAGGAAGCCCAGGCCGACGAGGCCGAGCAGCCCGGCGATCGCCAGCTCGAAGCGGCGGTAGCCGCGCTGCTCGAGGGCGAGGATCGCGAACGCGACGACGGCCGTGATCAGCCCGGCGGGGAACAGGCCGATGCCGAACAGGAGGTGCAGCCCGATCGCGGCGCCGACGAACTCGGCGAGGTCGGTCGAGATCGCGACGATCTCCGCCTGGATCCAGAGGCCGAAGTTCGTCGCGCGCGGGAAGCTCTCGCGGCACAGCTCGGGCAGGTTGCGGCCCGACGCGAGCCCCGCCTTCGCCGACAGGTACTGCACGAGCATCGCCATGAGGTTCGCCATGACGATGACCCACACGAGCAGGTAGCCGAACTTCGCGCCGGCGGAGATGTTCGTCGCGAAGTTGCCGGGATCGACGTACGCGACCGAGGCCACGAACGCCGGCCCGAGCAGCGCGATGCGACCGCGGATCGCGCCGCGCGCGCGCACGCGCCGCAGCGGGCTGAGCGTGGGCAGCGCAGCGTCGCCGCCGCCGCCGGAGGCGCCCCCGCCGCGACCGGCGGCGGGGGCAGCAACGCCTCGGCGGCGGGCGGGGGCGGCGGGGTCAGGACGCCTCGCTCCTGCAGACGCGCATCGCACGGCAGAGCGGCAGCCCGAGGACGTGGGTCCGGGCGCCGAAGCGCACCGTGCACGGCCCCTCGAACGGCTGGCGGTCGAGCATCTCCAGGTCGTCGCCGACGCTGATCCCGAGGTCCGACAGGTAGCGCAGCATCTCCGGGTCGGCGTCGGACACCCGCACGAAGCGCCCGCCCGCGCCGACCGGCAGCGTGTCGAGCGCGTCGGTCTCCTGCTCCTCGATGACGAGGTCGCGATCGGGGATCGGGTCGCCGTGCGGGTCGTGCGTCGGGTTGCCGAGCTTCGCGGCGATCCGCGCCTCGAGGTCCTCCGACAGCACGTGCTCCAGCGCATCGGCCTCCTCGTGCACGCGATCCCAGGGCACGTCGAGGTGCTCGGCGAGGTAGAGCTCCAGCAGCCGGTGGTGGCGCAGCATCTCCAGCGCGAGCCGCTCCCCGGCGGCCGTCAGGCGCACGCCGTGGTAGGGCTCGTGGAGCGCCAGCCCGCGCTCGGCGAGCCTCTTCACCATCGCCGACGCCGACGCCGGCGTCACCCCGCAGCGCTCGGCGAGCGCGTTCGTGCTCACCGGCTCGCCGCGCGCCCGCTGCTGCAGCGAGTAGATCGACTTCGCGTAGTCCTCGATCGCGTGGCTCTGGCCCGTGCCGTGCGTCATCGCCATCGGATCACACGCTCACGAGCAGGCCGGTGGCGAACATGAGCGCGAGCCCCGCGAGCAGCCCGCCGACGACGCGCGGCTGCAGGCCGCGCTCGCCCTCGGCGCGCAGCGACGGGGCGAGCTGGACGATGACCTGGACGATCGCGCCCGCGCCCGCGCCGAAGAGGAACGCGGCGACGGACGTGTTGAACGCCGAGGCGCCGATCCACGCGCCGAGCACGGCCGGCGCGCCCGCGATGACGCCGAGCGCCGCCAGCCGCCCCAGCGAGGGACGCGAGGTCGCGATCGGGGCGACGATCGCCAGGCCCTCGGTCGTGTTGTGCAGCGCGAAGCCGACGACGAGGAAGGCCCCGAGCGCGAGCGCACCGGTCGTGTAGGCGGTGCCGATCGCGAGGCCCTCGCCGAGGTTGTGCAGGCCGATGCCGACGGCGACGAGCGTCGCGAGCGTCGCCCCGCTCGCGCCCGCCGCGGCGCTCGCGCGGCGGCGCTGCGACAGCCACGAGCTGACGCCGGTCAGCGTGAGGTACGCGACCGCCGCGCCGATGAAGACGAGCGCGACGCCGCCGAACGCCTGCGACCCCTCCCCCGCGAGCTCGACGCCCTCGAGCGTCGCGTCGATCGCGAGGAAGCCGAGCAGCCCGACGGTGAGCGCCATCAGCGCGCGCAGCCAGGCCGGCGGGATGCGGCGGATCCAGGGCAGCCAGAGCATCCCGAGCGCGATCGGGATGACGCCGACGTAGATCCCCAGCAGCGCCATCAGGCCATAGAAGCCGAGGTCGGCCGCGGGCGTCAGCACCGCGGCGTCGATCGCGTGCGTGATCGTCGCGCCGCTCGAGGTCAGCAGCGAGACCTCGTAGGCCTCGCCCTCGATCCACGGCTGGGCGATGACGAGCGTCTCGGAGCCCAGTCGCCCGATCGGCTCGCCCGCGCCCTGAAAGGACGTGAACGCGTCGTTGACCGCGACCTGGGCGACCGCCACGGGATCGGGCCCGTCGTTGCGGACCGTGAGCTTGATCGCGCCCGGGACGAGCACCGTGCGCTCGACCGCGAGCTCCTCGACGGGCGGCCCGCGGCGCTCGCCGAGGCCCGGGCCGCCGAGCGCCGAGAACGCCCCGATCGCCGCGACGATGAGCAGCAGCGGCACGAGCCCGAGCACCCACGCGGGAACGCCGCGGGTGCGGTCGCGGGCGCTGTCGGCTGTCGCCTGGCCGGCTTCCATCGCCGGCTAGTCCGTGACCTCGAAGAACCCCATCCAGCCGAGCTCCGTGAACTCCGACTGGTGGGCGTGGAACATGTACTTGCCGGTGTACGGGAAGCGCATCTCGAGGATCCCGCGCTGGCCCTGGCAGAGCATCACCGTGTCGGTGAACTCGCTGCGCTGCTTCGACGTCCCGGTCGGGATGTAGTCGAAGAAGTTGCCGTGCAGATGAAACGAGTTGATGAGGTCGTACTCGAGGACGTTGACGAGGTACACGCGCACGAGCTCGTTGCGCTTGATCCGGATCGGCCTGTCGGAGTACGCGAAGCCGATCGTGTTCGCCGCGTAGACCTCGTTGGCGCGGTCGAAGTTCGTGTCGAACCCGTTCATGACCATCACCATCTCGTCGGCCTGCTCGCGCGGGTCCTTCGGGTCGATGATGAACGTCCCGTAGAGCCCCTTCGCGATGTGCTCGGCGAGCGGGCGGACGTGGCAGTGGTACAGGTGCAGGCCGTACGGCGCGGCGTCGAACTCGTAGACCGTCTCGCCGCCCGGCGGGATCTCCCCCGCGCCGAGCGCGGCGACGCCGTCCGCGGACGACGGGTGGATGCCGTGGAAGTGCATCGTGTGCGGGTGGCGGCCGCCGTTGACGAAGCGGATCCGCAGGCGCTCGCCCTCCGTGGCGCGCAGCGTCGGGCCGGGGATGCGCCCGTTGTAGGCCCACGCGGCGAACGTCACGCCCGGCGCGACCTCGATCTCGTGCTCGGCGGCGGCGATCGTCCACTCGCGCAGCGTGCGCCCGTCGGGCAGGCGGCTCGTCGTGCCCTCGTCGAAGTCGCGCAGGATGACGTGCGGATCGAAGCCGTTGGCGCGGTGGTCGACCTCGCCGCCGCGAAAGCCGGCGTGAGCGCCGGGAACGTGGCCGGAGCTCGGGTGCTGCTCGTGCTCGGGGGCCGCCGCGGCGCTGCCGTGGGAGTGCGGGATCGCGGCGTGCAGCGCGGTCGCTCCCAGGCCGAGGGCAGGGACCGCGCGCAGAAGGCGGCGCCGTGTCAGACGTATCACGAGACAGATTATGGCATGTCTAAATCTATTCTTGGACGTTCGTTGGACATAGGCTTGCGCCGGGGAGGCCGGCGCCCGCGCTTGTGACGGACGGCACGCGGGTAGCGCCGGGGCACCCGCCGCATTCACGACTGCTCGCGGCACACGACCACATCGAGAGGAGATCCACGTGGATCGAGTCACACGGATGGCGCTTGCAACCCTTGCCATGGCGCTCGCGCTGGCACCGACCGCCGGCGCAGCGAAGAACCCCAACAAGGTCTCGCAGCAGCTGCGCGACGAGGTCACCGTCGGCGGCATCCGCGCTCATCAGCAGGCACTGCAGAACATCGCGACGATGAACAACGGCACGCGCGCGTCGGGCACGCCCGGATTCGATGCGTCGGCGGCATACGTCACCAGCCGCCTCGAGCGCGCCGGCTACACGCCCCGCCGCCAGGAGTTCTCGTTCAAGGGCTTCACCGAGCTCACCCCCGCCGTCTTTGCACGCACGGCGCCGGACGCGCACACGTACGTCGCACCCGACGAGTTCGCCACGATGGGCTACTCCGGCACCGGCGACGTGACCGCGGCGGTCACGCCGGTCGACGTCCAGCTTCCGCCGGGACCGACCGCGAGCAGCTCGACGTCGGGCTGCGAGGCCGCCGACTTCGCCGGCTTCCCGGCCGGCAACGTCGCGCTCATGCAGCGCGGCACGTGCACGTTCGGCATCAAGGCCGCCAACGCGCAGGCCGCGGGCGCGAGCGCGGTCGTGATCTTCAACGAGGGTCAGGAGGGGCGCACGGACACGCCGCTCGGCACGCTCGGCGAGGACACGACCGCCACGATCCCCGCGCTCGGCACGAGCTTCGCTGTCGGCCAGGCGCTCGCCGCACAGCCGGCGACCGTGCACATCGTGACGTCGACGAAGATCGAGACGGTGCAGACGGCGAACGTCATCGCCGACCTCGCGCCGAGGAACGCCACCAAGGCCGGCAAGGTCGTCCTGCTCGGCGCACACCTGGACTCCGTCGCCGCGGGGCCGGGCATCAACGACAACGGCAGCGGCACGGCGACGATCCTCGAGATCGCCGAGCAGATGGCAAAGAACAGGGCGCCTCGCAACCCCGTGCGGTTCGCGTTCTGGGGCGCCGAGGAGGCGGGCCTGGTCGGGTCGACGAAGTACGTCGAGTCGCTCAGCGAGGCCGACGCCGCGCAGATCGGCCTCGACCTGAACTTCGACATGCTCGGGTCGCCGAACTTCGTGCGCTTCGTCTACGACGGCGATGGATCGGCGTTCGGCACCGCAGGACCTCCCGGCTCGGACGACATCGAGCACACCTTCGAGGCCTACTTCGCCTCCAAGGGCCTCGCGACCGATCCGACGGCGTTCGACGGGCGCTCGGACTACGGGCCCTTCATCGCCGCCGGGATCCCGGCCGGTGGCCTGTTCTCCGGTGCCGAGGGCAAGAAGACCGCCGAGCAGACGGCGCGCTACGGGGGCGTCACCGGCGAGGCGTACGACCGCTGCTACCACCAGGCCTGCGACGACTACACGAACGTCAGCACGCCGGGGCTGCGCCAGCTGGCCGACGGAGCGGCGCACGCAGCGGCCGTCTACGCCGCGCGCGTGGAGCCGCTCGGAGCGCCGGCGCCGCCGCCGCCGACCGCCAGGCAGCAGAGCGCGGCAGCGGCCGGCACGACGATGCTGGGCCACAACGACCAGCGCTGACGCATGCGGATCCGGGAGGCGGGCGACGTTCGCCCGCCTCCCGCTACTCCGTCTCCCGGCGTATCGGCGATCACGCCGCCGCCGGCGGCGACCGGCGCGTGACGTGCGCAAAATCCCCCGGTTCTCGGGCGCGAAACCGGGCGAAAGAGCCCAAGCCGCCGGGGCAACCGCTAGCGTAAGCGCCATGTGTACTCGAGACGGGAGAACTCAATGACCAAGCAGGAGCTTGCACAGAAGGTGGCTTCGGACACCGGTCTCAGCGGTTCTGATGCGAAGGGCGCAGTGGACGCCACCTTTGATGCGATCGCCAGCGAGCTCGCCGGAGGGGGCGAAGTCGCTGTCGCTGGCTTCGGCAAGTTCAGCGTAAGCGAGCGTTCCGCACGCGAGGGCCGCAACCCTGCGACGGGGGAGACGATTCAGATCGCCGCGAGCAAGGCCGCGAAGTTCTCGGCGGCCGCCGCGCTCAAGAAGGCGCTGAACTAGCACCACTCGCGCGGACGCCTGGGCTTCGCGCCGCCGGTCCGCGCCCATCTACCGCCTCGACGATCGGCCCCGGCACGCCTTCTGTGCGGGCCGGGGAGTTCGTCGCTTCAGGGCCGGCGCAGCTCGGTGCGGATCACGAGCTTCAGGCCCGACCAGACCTCGTCGATCGCGCAGACCTTCACGTCGACGAGCCCGCGCGGCAGCGCGATGTCGCGCACGACGTCCTCGGTGACGTCCGTCGGGACCTTCGACGCGCGCTTGGGCCACGCGACCCAGATCATCCCGGCGGGGCGAAGCTTGGGCTGCAGGGCGGCGAGCCCGCGCTCGAGCTCGCCCCGCTGCGTGACGAACAACATCGCGAGGTCGAGATCCGCGGCGGCGCGCGCGAGCACCCGCACGCCGCCGGGAAGCTCGCCCACGAGCGCAGCGAACTGCTCCGGCGCGCAGACGTAGTGCACGCGCATGCCGGGCTTGAAGCCGAGCTTGCGCACGAGCGGGGTGCCGGAGTAGCCGGCGGTCATGCCTGCGCCGCCACCTCCGCGATGAGCTTGGAGACCCGCCCGCCCTGCCAGGCCAGCGGCGACTGGCCCTCCGCCTCGACGACGAGCCGCGCGCGCGGCAGCAGCTCGGCGTAGCGCTGCGCGACCTCCAGCGGGTGGCCGGGGTCGGCCTCGTCGCGGCTGCCGATGACGATGGCCGGGCACTCGATCTCCTCGAGCGCGTGCAGGTCGTGCAATGGCGCCGAGCGCGGGACCGCGCGCAGCGCGTCGGCGACCGCGTCGAGGTGCTCGTGCACCGCCATCCGCTGGCGCAGCGCGCGCCCGACGGTCTCGCGCCACTGCTCGGGGATGCGCCGCACGCCGAAGGCCTCGGCGAAGCCCTCGATCCCGCCGTTGCGCAGGGCGTCGCTCAGCGCGTCCCAGTTCGCGAGCCGCTCGGGGTCGTCGTACTCGACGGGATCGAAGGCCGGGGTGATCGCGACGAGCCCGGCGACGCGCTCGGGCGTCTGGAGCGCGAGCGCCAGGCACGTGTGCGCGCCCATCGAGACCCCCGCGAGCACCGTGCGCTCGATCCCCAGCGCGTCGAGCACGGCCTCGAGATCCGCGACGAGATCCTCGTAGCGGTAGGCATCCGGCGCGGGCGCCGGCGAGGACGAGCCGTGGCCGCGCGCGTCGTAGGCCACGACGCGGTGCCCGCCGCGCTGCAGCGCGCTGGAGCCCATCACGACGTAGCGCCGCGACGCCGTCAGGCCGTGCAGCAGGACGACGGGCGTCCCCTCGCCGTCGTCGACCGCGGCGAGCGTCACGCCCGCGCCGGCGTCGATCGTGTGCTCGGCCATGCCGGGAAGCCTTGCAGTCGCGACGACGGGCCTCCTGCCAGGTGGGCCCGACCGGCGCTTGTCTACCCTGTGACCCCATGAGCGCGATCGACGTCAACGAAGCCGATTTCGAGGCAGAAGTCCTGCAGCGATCGGCCGAGGTGCCGGTCGTCGTGGACTTCTGGGCGCCGTGGTGCGCCCCCTGCCGCAAGCTCGGGCCGGTGCTCGAGAAGGCGGCGGCAGCGCGCGAGGGCAAGGTCGTCCTCGCGAAGATCGACACCGACGAGAACCCGCAGATCGCCAACCGCTACGGCATCCAGGGCATCCCGGCCGTCAAGGCGTTTCGCGACGGCGAGGTCGTCGCGGAGTTCGTCGGCGCGCAGTCGCCGACCCAGGTCGAGGCGTTCTTCGACGGGCTCGTCCCGTCCGAGACCCAGCTGCTGCTCGACGCCGGCGACGAGGCATCGCTGCGCAAGGTCATCGAGCGGGAGCCGGGCAACGTCGACGCGAACTTCGGCCTCGCGCAGCTGCACTACCGCGACGGCGATCCCGACGCCGCGCTCGAGCGGCTGCGCAACGTCGCCGGCAACTTCGCCGCCGACGGGCTCGCCGCGCGGATCGAGCTCGAGCGATCAAACGGCGACCACCCGCGCGTCGCGGAGGCGTTCGCCAAGCTCGACACGGGCGACGCCGAAGGCGGTCTGGACATCCTCCTCGAAGAGCTCGCAGCAGCGACGGGCGACGACAAGGAGCGCCTGCGCAAGGCGATCGTCGCCGAGCTCGACAAGCTCGGCGTCGAGCACCCGCTGGCGCGCGATTCGCGCCGCCGCCTGGCCTCCGCGCTCTACTAGCCCGAGCCTCCCGGAACGACTGCACGCACGGCCGCCGCGGCCGGCGTTTCGCGCTGCCCTCAGGGGATCGACGGGTCGTCCTCGTTCGTGCTAGGTTCCGGATCGATTCTGCGTATGTTTTACCTAATTATGGGGGAACGATTGCCGTGTTCTTGTTGAATCGTACGCGCAGCCTCACGCCCGCCCCGAGCGCCTGCGCATGCTGACCACCGCTCTCTCATCGTGGTGGGCGGTCGGTTGGGCCGTGGGCGCCGTCGTGATCCTGCTCGTCGCCGTCCTCATCCTCGCCATCACGTTCCTGGCGCGGAAGATCGACGGGGAGTCGGTGGTCCTGACCACCGACCTCAACTCGATCGCTCGCAAGACGCAGCCGCTGCACGATGTCGGCCGCACGAACCTCGCCGTCCGGGCGATCACGCGCGGCCTGTGCATCGCTCGTGGCGGGGAGCCCCAGCCGAACAAATATGCGACCTCTCCGGGGTGGCGCGAATGAGCATCCTGGCCGTCGGCACGACCGTGACCGTCCTCGCCCTGATCGGGCTCGTGATCGGGCTGGTCGTGCTCCTCGTCGTGATCTACCTGCTCAACGGCGTGCTCGCCCCGCTGCGTGCGGTCCTGCGCGACGTGCGCAACGCACAGACCGCGCCGGTACTCGAGCGCGGAGTCCAGGGCGTCGACCAGCTCGACCGCTCGCAGCGTCTCGCGCAGTCCGTCCCGGACCTCGCGGTCGCCTACATGCAGAAGCTCGGCCTGGCGGTCGACACGCAGCCGCGCGGGGAGACCTTCCCCGACCCGGCTCCGCCGGTCCGGCACGGAAAGGAGGGTGGCGCTGATGGCCTCAGGATCGACTGTGCTCGCCGCGATGTCGACCAATCAGTCGGCGTGGGTCTACACGCTCGTCGCCGGGGTCGTCGTGATGCTCGTCGTCGTCGCCCTGCTGGAGGGATTGCGGCGCGCCGTGCGCAAGCTCGACAACGACATCTGGACGACGTGGGTCACCGGCAAGGCCGTGGTCGCCCACACCGCCACGACATATCTGCTGAAGAACACCCGCGATTCAGCCGACGAGCTCGTCGAAGAGCTTGCCCACCACGGGTAGCGAGAGGAGCGAACGATGAACACACTGCTGATCGTCCTGACACTGGTCGAGGTCCTGCTGCTGGTCGTCGTGCTCGCCGGCTATCTGCTCGCGATCACCGGAACGCTGCAGAAGATCGCGTCGACGGTCGCGCTCATCCGGATCGGGGTGCACGCGATCGACCAGCAGCTGCGGCCGATCGAGCCCCAGGTGTACGGCATCAACGGCGCGCTGGAGAAGGTCGCCACCGCGCTGACGAACGTCACGGCGCGCTAGCAGCGCCGCGCGCAGTCCTGGGGCCCGGTGGGGGGCCGGGCCCTACGACTGCGCCGCGGCCGCCGCGTGCTCGCGCACGAGCTGCGCGCTGCGCTGTGGCTGCTCCCAGAAGAACATGTGCCCCGAGCCCTCCAGCAGCTCCAGCCGCGCGCCCGGGATGAGCTTCGCGATGAGCTCGCCGTTGGTGACGTCCATCAGGCGATCCTCGGTGCCGTGGATGACGAGCGTCGGCGCCGCGATCTCCCCCAGCCGCTCGCTCGTGTCGTGGCCCATGATCGCGCTGAGCTGCGCCATCAGCACCGCAACCGGCGCCCGGTACTGGCGGGCAAGCTCGGCGTAGAGCTCGTACGCGCCCTCCTGCTTGCCGTACTCGGCGGCGATCATGACGTCGTAGCCGACGCGCAGCGTGCGCTCCTCGTCGCCTGACAGGACGGCCTCGGCGAGCATCCCGACGACGGCCATGTCGGTCATCGTCGCCTCGGGACCGCCCGGGAACGTGCAGCCGAGCGTCAGCGTGCGCACGCGCTCCGGCGCCGACAGGACGATCTCCTGCGCGACCATCCCGCCCATCGAGATGCCGACGACGTGGGCGCTGTCGATCTCGAGCGCGTCGAGCAGGCCGAGCGCGTCGCCCGCGAGATCGGCGATCGTGTGCTCGCCCTCCAGCGGCCCGCTGCGACCCGCGCCGCGGTTGTCGAAGAGGATGAGCTCGAAGCCGTCCTCCAGACCGCCGAGGAAGCCCTCGCCCCAGTGCAGGCTGTTGCCGCCGAGGCCCTGGATGAGCAGCAGCGGCTCGCCCTCACCCCGGCGCTCGTAGTACAGGTCGGTTCCGGCGATGTCGATGTTCGGCACGCGCAGAACGCTAGCGAGGGCGAGCGATCAGCTTGTCCGGACGTTCGTCGAGCTACGGCGCGCTGTCGTACAGCGGCAGTGCGAGCTGGTCGGCATCGGGTCGTGAATCGCCGAGGTCGAACGACGCGAGGCGCACGCCGAGCAGCCGCACCGGCCGGGCGGGCGCGTACTCGCGCAGCAGCTCGAGCGCGATCCGGGTCACGACCTGCGGATCGTTCGTCGGCGCCGCGATCGTGCGCGCGCGCGTGACCGTCGTGAAGTCCGACAGGCGCACCTTGATCGCCACGTTGCGCCCGCGGCGGTCCTGCTTGGCCAGGCGCTCGCAGAGCCGGTGAGCGAGGTCCGTCAAGGCCTCCTCGAGGCGCGCGGGGTCGGCGATGTCGTAGTCGAACGTCGTCTCGTGCGACTCGGAGACCGCCGTTCGCGCGCCGACCGACAGCGTCGCCGAGCCCTCGAAGCGCGCGCGGCGCTGCAGGTCGGGCCCGTGGTTGGCGCCGAAGCGCGCGACGAGGAGGTCGGGCGACGCCGCCGCGAGCGCGCGCAGCGTCGTGATCCCCATCTCCTCGAGGCGCTGGACGGTCTTCGGGCCGATCCCCGGCACGAGCCCCGGCGAGTGGCCGGCGAAGCGCGCGCACGCCTCCTCGCGCGTGAGGCAGACGAAGCCGCGCGGCTTCTCGGCGTCCGACGCGACCTTCGCGACGAGCCGGTTGGGCCCGATCCCGACGGAGCAGTCCAGGCCGGTCGCCGCGCGGATGTCGTTGACGAGCCGGCGCATCCCCGCGCGCGGCGCGACGAGCTGCTCGAGGTCGAGGTACGCCTCGTCGAGGCCGACGACCTCGACGCGCGACACCGCGTCGCGCACGAGCGCCATGACGCTCTTGGACGCCTCGCGGTACGCGGTGAAGTCGGGCGGGACGAGCACGGCGTCCGGGCACAGCCGCCGCGCGCGCGACGTCGGCATCGCAGAGCCGATGCCGAAGCGGCGCGCCTCGTAGGACGCCGTCGTGACGACCGCCCGCGGCCCGCTGCCCGAGACGATCACCGGCAGGCCGCGCAGCTCGGGCCGGCGCAGCAGTTCGACGCTCGCGTAGAACGCATCGACGTCGAGGTGGGCGATCGGCGCCATCAGATCGTTGCTCCCATCCCTACACGATGACGACCGGACCGGAGCGGTCCGTCGTGGAACAATCAGCGCATCGCCCGCGGCCACCGCATCTCTGCCCTCGACGCGTCCTTCCTGCACCTCGAGAAGGCAGGAGCGCGATTGCACGTCGCATCGATCACGGTCTTCGACGGCCCGGCGCCGCCCTACGACGCGCTGCGCGAGCACATCGAGTCGCGCCTGCACCTCGTCCCGCGCTTTCGCCAGCGCCTCGCCGAGATCCCGCTCGACCAGGGCCGCCCGGTGTGGGTCGACGACCCGCACTTCAACCTGCGCTACCACCTGCGCCATGCCGGCCTGCCGCCGCCCGGCAGCGAGGAGCAGCTGAAGAACCTCGCCGGGCGGCTCTTCGCCCAGCGGCTGGATCGCACGAAGCCGCTGTGGGAGATGTGGCTCGTCGACGGGTTGCACGACGACGGCTTCGTGCTCGTCGCCAAGAGCCACCACGCGCTCGTCGACGGGATCTCGGCCGTCGACATCACGACCGTGCTGTTCGACAGCGAGCCGGACGCGCCGCCGATGCCCCCGCCGCGGCGGCGGTGGGCGCCGCGCCCGCTGCCGACGCCGGCGCAGCTGCTCTCCGACGCGCTCGTCGAGCGCGCCACGCGCCCGGCGGAGTTCGTGCGCACGGCGCGCGCCGTCGTGCGCACGCCGCGCCAGGTCCTGCGCGGCACGCGCGACGGGCTGCAGGCGATGGGCGCGCTCGCGTTCGCCGGTCTCAGCCCCGCGCCGCCGACGCCGCTCAACGTCAAGATCGGGCCGCACCGCCGCTACACCTGGGTCGACGCCGACCTCGCCGAGCTGCAACGCGTCAAGGACACGCTCGGCGGCACGGTCAACGACGCGGTGCTCGCGGTCGTGGCGGGCGCGCTCGGGCACTTCCTGCGCCATCGCGGCGTCGACACCGACGGGCTCGTGCTCAAGGCGCTCGTGCCCGTCTCGGTCCGCGCCGAGTCAGAGCAGGGCGCGCTCGGCAACGAGGTCGCGCCGATGTGGGCGCTGCTGCCGGTCGGGATCGAGGACCCCATCCGCCAGCATGCCGCGATCCGCGACGCGCACGGCCGATGTCGAGGACGCGCGCCAGGCGATCGGCGCGCGCACGCTGACCGAGCTGGCGGGCTTCGCCTCGCCGACGATCATGAGTCAGGCCGCGCGCCTGCAGCAGCGCCAGCGCTTCTTCAACCTCGTCGTGACGAACGTGCCCGGGCCGCAGCAGCCGCTGTACCTGCTCGGGCGCCGCCTGCGGGCGCTGTACCCCGTCGTCCCGCTCGCCGGACGCCAGGCGCTCGGCGTCGCGGTGATGAGCTACAACGGCAGGCTCGGGTTCGGCCTGCTCGGCGACTACGACGCGCTCGCCGACCTCGACACGCTCGCCGAGTTCCTGCGCACGTCGATCGACGCGCTCGCGGCAGGCGCATCGGTGCCGCGCCGCGCGGTGCGCGGACGGCGGTCGACGCGTGAGCAGCGCCCGGCGGCGGGCAGGACACGCTGATGGGCGCGAAGGCGTTCCTCGCGATCGGCGCCGCGCTGCTGGCGGTCATCGGCGTCGCGGCGCTGGCGGCGTTCTTCGTCTCGCGCGACGATGCGACCGTCTCCAACGGCGGCGGCCCCGGCGTGGCGCGGGCGGCGGGAGCGCAACCGCAGGTCAAGCCCGGCAACGTCGTGCTGCTCTACAGCGACGAGCGCCTGACGAGCGACCTGCGCGACCTCGCCGCGCGCACCGCCGGCGCGCCCGACCCGGCGCTCGAGGCCGCAGGCCAGGCCGTCGTCGTCGAGCGCCGCCCCAACCTGCGGGTCCCGATCACGGCCGTGACGGCGCGGCGCCAGCTGAAGGCCTCGGGCCCGGCCGATCCGGCGCTGGAGGGATTCATCGAGTACTGGCTCGGCCGCGCGCCGTGACGCAGACGCAGCCGCTGCGCATCGCGCTGTCGCAGATGAACGCCGTCGTGGGCGACATCGCCGGCAACGAGGCGAAGATCGCCGGCACGATCGCCGCCGCCCGCGACGTCGGCGCCCAGCTCGTCTGCTTCCCCGAGCTCGCGCTGACCGGCTACCCGCCCGAGGACCTGCTGCTCAAGGAGCACTTCCTCGCCGACACGCGCGCCGCGCTCGAGCGCCTCGCCGCGCAGACGCACGGGATCGTCGCCGTCGTCGGCTACCCCGAGCGCGCCGAGGACGTCCACAACTCGGCCGCGGTGCTCGCCGACGGCGCGATCCAGGCCAGCTACCGCAAGCTGCACCTGCCCAACTACGGCGTCTTCGACGAGCTGCGCTACTTCCAGCCCGGCGAGCGCGGCGCGACGATCGAGGTCGACGGCGTCACCGTCGGCCTGACGATCTGCGAGGACATCTGGCAGCCCGGTCCGCCGCTGTCCGACGAGGCGCTGGCGGGCGCGCGCGTGATCGTCAACATCTCGGCGTCGCCGTACCACGCCGGCAAGGGCGTCGCGCGCGAGCGGATGATCCAGCAGCGCGCGCGCGACGACCTCGCCGCGGTCGCGTTCTGCGCGCTCGTCGGCGGCCAGGACGAGCTCGTCTTCGACGGCCACTCGGTCGTCGTCGACCACGAGGGGACGGTGCTCGCGCGCGCGCCGCAGTTCGAGGAGGCGCTGCTCGTCGCCGACGTCGATCCCGTCACGGTCGGCTCGGCGCGGCTGCGCGACACGCGGCGCCGCGCACCGGCGGCGGCCGCGGCCGGCAGCGTCGACCGGCTCGGCTCGTTCACCGTCGGGCGGGACGACGCGCCGGCGGGCGCGCTGGCCCCCGCGATCGCCGCGCTGCCCGAGCCCGTCGAGGAGATCTACGGCGCGCTCGTGCTCGGCACGCGCGACTACACGCGCAAGAACGGCTTCAAGCACGTCGTGCTCGGCCTCAGCGGCGGGATCGACTCGACGCTCGTCGCGCTGATCGCCGTCGACGCGCTCGGCGCCGACTGCGTCACGTGCGTGACGATGCCCTCGCCGTACTCCTCGCAGGGCACGCGCGGCGACGCGCACCGGCTCGCCGAGAACCTCGGCGTCGAGCTGCTCGAGCTGCCGATCGAGCCGATGATGCGCGCGTTCGACGCGGCGCTGGGCGACGTCTTCGCGGGCCGCGAGCCGGACCTCGCCGAGGAGAACCTCCAGGCACGAATCAGAGGAAACCTGCTCATGGCGCTGTCGAACAAGTTCGGCTGGCTCGTCCTGACGACCGGCAACAAGTCCGAGATGTCGGTCGGCTACTCGACGCTCTACGGCGACAGCGCGGGCGGCTTCGCCGTCATCAAGGACGTGCCCAAGCAGCTCGTCTACCGCCTCACGCGCCACCGCGACGAGCGCTCGGGCGGCACGCTCGTCCCGCCCGAGCTGTTCACGCGGCCGCCGTCGGCGGAGCTGCGCGCCGACCAGCGCGACGAGGACTCGCTGCCGCCCTACGCCGTGCTCGACGCGATCCTCGAGGGCTACGTCGAGCACGACCTCGGCCGCGAGCAGCTCATCGCGCGCGGCCTGCCCGCCGAGGACGTCGACCGCGTCATCGGGCTCGTCGACATCGCCGAGTACAAGCGCCGTCAGCAGCCGCCGGGGATCAAGGTCACCACGCGCGCGTTCGGGCGCGATCGGCGGGTGCCGATCACAAATCGGTATCGCGGGTAGCGTCCTTTCGGGCGCTGCTGGCCGGGGTGTTTCGCGGGGGTCGTGGGGCGCCCGGCACCGGGAGAACACGTTGGCCTCCCGTAGGGCGTGAGCTGTTCAGTAGCCGCCAGACTCTCCCGGATGCCGGGGCCCACGCCCCCCGGAAACACCCCGACCGACGTGCCGATGACGTGATTGGGCTCACAGCTGGTGGTCGCCGTGCGCGTTGAGGTCGCGAGCGGTCTAGGGATGACTCCGGCCGGCCTCATCGGCGACATCCCGTCAGGCCGCGTCGTCGAGCGCGCCGGTCAGGTACAGGTCGAACGTCGGGCCGAGCCAGGTCGCGATCTCCTCCCCGTCCATCGAGGCCAGCGGCTCTACGCCGACGACGAATCGCGCGAAGACCACGCCGAGGAACTGCGTCGCCAGCAGGCTCGCTCGGACATCGGGTCGATCGCCTTCCATGAGCCCGGCGAACTCCGTCAGCTGGGCGCCGATCATCTCGCGCACCGCGTCGGCCGCGGCGGGCTCGCTCGCCGCGGATCGAACGCGGCCGAGGAGAGCCTGGCGAGCTTCCTCGTCCTCGAGCCACATCATCAGCAGGTTCGCCAGGCGAAGGCCGGGTCCCGCGCTCTTGTCCTCCCCGGCCTCAGCCGAGAGCTCCGCGAGCGTTACCGGGGTCACGGTGGCAGCCGCGAACAGGTCCTTCTTGGAGCCGAAGAACTGAACCACGAGCGCGGGGTCGACACCCGCATCGGCGGCGATGCTGCGAAACGTCGCTCGGTCGTACCCGCCCTCTGCGAAGCGCCGGCGCGCCGCGCGGAGGATCTCGTCGCGGGTCGAGCTCCGTCCCGGCCTTCTGCCGGTCCGTGCGGCGCCCGCGTTGCTGCTGGGCTTGCTCATGTCCCTAACTCTACAGATGTTGACATTTATTGGCTGATGCGTTAGCTTCGCGGAACAGATATCAACATGCGTTGAGAAGCGCGGCGCTGAACAGGAGCAGGAGATGAAGACGCAGCCCACCTACGCCGAACCCATCAGCGCGGAGTCGCCCGCGCACCTGCGCACGTCGCCTCCGTCGACGGGCGACCGCAAGATCGCCAAGCTCTTCGGCCTCGAGGGAGAGAGCTGGATGCGACATGCGAATCCGGCGAGCGTCTGGACGAGATTCACCGTGGTCTCGATCCTGTCGCTTGCGATCTGGAGCCGCGACTGGATCGGCGCCTGGTGTCTGATCGGTGTCGGTCTGGCGATCATCTGGACGTTCGCCAACCCGCTCCTGTTCAAGGCCCCGAAGTCGACTCGCCACTGGGCGTCGCGAGCGGTGCTCGGCGAGCGGATCTGGGTCGATCGCAACAAGGTCGATCTGCCCGAGCAGTTCCGCTCTCCCGCGGCATCGCTCGTCGCCAACGCCTACTCGACGATCGGCATAGGCATCCTCGCCTTCGGCCTCGTCGACCTCAACCTCCTCGCAACCGTGACAGGCATCCTTATCACCCATGGCGGCAAGGCCTGGTACATGGATCGCATCTCACTGCTGTTCGCCGAGATGAAGCGCGGCAACGACGAGTATGCCGCCTGGGACTTCTGATGCGCTCCCCCGGCGCCAACCAGTCGATGCGCCGCGGTCGCTTCCTGTTCGGGTTCTTCACGATCTGGGGTGCTCTGTACGCATCGGGCGCTGCGCAGGGAGGCGGCGTCGCCTTCGGGCTGCTCGCGCTCGCGATCACCGGTGCGGTCGCTGCGCTGTGGGAGCGCTTCGCGTTCGCGACTCCGCCGCGCGCGCTGCTCGGCGCGCTCGGCCTCGGTCGGCCGACAGGCCGCTCGCTGCTCGCCGGCGCGATCGTCTCGGCCGCCGTGCTCGCCTTCTACCCGGCCTACACGCTCCTGAGCGGCACCGGCCTGACGCTGCGTTCAGATTGGCTGTGGCTGGCAATCGGCTTGTTCGCTTTCCACGGGCTCGCCGAGGAGATGGCGTGGCGCGGCTATAGCTTCCGCAGGCTGCGGCGGGGGCGCACCTTCGGGGCCGCGATCAGACGGATGGTTCCCTTGATCGCGATCACCCATCTGCCGATCGTGATGACGAACGGTCTCACCGTCGGCCTGTTCGCGATCGCCGTCGCAGCGGTCACCTGCATTCCCTTCGGCTATCTCTGGGAGCAGGGTGGTCAGACGATCTGGGCCGCGGCGATGCTGCACGCCTCGATCGACGCCTTCAAGCTGTTCGAGATACCTGGCGGCGAGGCAGGCGTGGTGTTCTCGATCTCGCTCGCGATCGTCAGCATCCTCCTCCCCCTGGGCGTGTTGATCGTCGGGCACCGGTTCTTCTGTCGCAAGACCTCGGCAGGCACGGCCACAAGGACCTCCCAACCAGCGAAGCGGTTCGTGCTCTGGCGTCAAATCTACGCACGGTGAGAGCGCCGGCCGTCGGCCTCCACCCCACACAGTCACCACCAGCTCCCCCACCCAAACAACGGAGTAGCCGGCCGACCGCCGCGTAGCTCCGGGTGTGTTCGGGCGGTGTCCGGTTCCGGGAGGCTACTGGCGGGTTCCGGCACGGCTACGCCCTACACGACGCCCGGGTTAGGCCTCCCGGGACCGGATCATCCGCCCGAACACACCCGGCCACAAACGCCCGCGAAGCAACCCGAAACTCGAACCGACCCTCAGCCAGGCATAGGCCGAACGGCAATCGTCATCCGCGTCATCGCACAAAGCCGCCCCGCATCATCAGTGATCTCGACGTCCCAGACCCACGTCGTGCGGCCGCGGTGGCGGCGGACCGCGCGGGCGTGGATCGTCCCCTCGACGATCGGCCGCAGAAACGACGTGCTGTTGGACAGCCCCATCGCCGCCATCCCGTCCGGCATGACGACGACGGCCGTCCCGACCGACGCGAGCGTCTCGGCGATCGAGGCCAGCACGCCGCCGTGCACGAGCCCGAACGGCTGCCTGAGCTTGTCGCGCACGGCGACCTGCGCGCGCACGAGCTCGTCGGTGAGCTCGAGCAGCTCGAGGCCGTAGAGGGCGTCGAAGCCGTCCGCCGGTATCGAGAGGTCCTGGGCGCTCATCGGAGGCGAGAGGCTAGTGACTGCGCGCGAGCAGGTCGTGCCGGCCACTGCTGCGGCGCAGCCGTTTCAGGCGACCGACTAGGGTTGCGGCCTGCATGGCTTCCCTCGAGAGCCTCAACGACGGTCAGCGCGCAGTCCTGCAGCTGATGCTGCGTCAGGGCAAGTCCTACGACGATCTCGCGGGCATGCTGAAGACCGATCTCGCGGGCGTCCGTGCCCGTGCCCGCGGCGCGATCGCCGCGGTGGGTCCCGACGCGACCAAGATCGGCGAGGAGCGCCGCGACGAGATCGCCGACTACCTGCTCGGCCAGCAGACCGCCTCCCAGCGCGCCGCCACGCGCGAGTACCTCGAGGGGTCCCCGGCCGGGCGCTCCTGGGCACGCGCGGCCGCAACCGCGCTGGCGCCGATCGGCGGCGAGGCGCTGCCCGACATCCCGGCCGAGCGCGAGGAGGTCGGCCTCCTCCGCCGGCGCGCCCGCCGGTCAGCAGGCGGTCCAGCGCAGCTCGCAGCTCGGCACGCGGCTGATCTACGCCGGTGCCGGCGTCGTCGTCGCGATCGCGATCATCCTCGCGCTCAGCCTCGGCGGCGGCGACGACAACGGCGGCGCCAATGCGAGCACGACGACCACGACGCCCGGGGCGCTGACGACGCCGAAGGGCGACAAGATCCAGGTCGTCGCCCAGGCCAGCCTGCTGCCGCCGAAGGGCATCACGTCGAAGGCGAAGGGCAACGCCGCGATCGTGAAATTCCCCGAGAACGGCCAGTACCGCTTCGGCATGGACGTGACGGGCCTGCCGCCCGGCCGGCCGCGCGGAGGGGCCTACGGCGTCTGGCTCTACACGTCGAAGACGAAGAAGCGCTTCCTCGGCTTTCCCGACATGACCGTCGGCAAGGACGGCAAGCTCCAGACGGTCAGCGACCTGTCGCCGAACTCACCGATCTACGGCGCGGTCCTGCTGACCCGCGAGACGGCCAATTCGCCCAAGCAGCCGGGCGCGATCGTCCTCGCCGCCCGGATGATCACCGCCGCCGACGTCGCGAAGCAGCAACACAGCAGCAGACCCAGACGACGCCGTAGCGGCGCCCGTCGGCTCGGCGCACCGGCCCTCTACGCCGGTCAGCGCTTCGACGAGCGCCGCGAGCCCGTTCAGCGCATCGTCGAGCTGGCGCCGGCCGGCGTTGCGGGCCATGAACGAGCCCAGCAGCGCCATCCCCCGCAGGCGCTGGACGAGCGACACCGCGACGCGCGTCGCCGCCTCGCCCTCGGGCTCGAGGCGCACCTCGATCTCCGAGGCCGCCAGGACGCGCTCGAACGGCGTGTTGACGAGCTGCTGCGCCCAGCGCCGCACGCGTGGGGCCGCCGACTCGACGACGCGGAAGTCGGCCCGCACCGGCACGCCCTTCGCCGTCGTCAGCACCTGCGTGAAGGCGTCGTCCTCGACGCCCTCGACGCGCGTCACGCGCGGCCACCAGCGCGGCAGGTGGTAGGCGTCGCCGACGATCGCCCAGAGCTCCTCGGGCGTCGCGCGTAGCGTCCGCGAGCGGCGCACGGTCGGCACCGGCCGCGATCACTCCTCGTCGTAGCGGATGAGCGCGTGCACGTCGTGCGGCGCGAGCGCCGCACGGCCCGGCAGGAACCCGAGCTCGATGAGAAACGCGCAGCCGACGACCTCGCCGCCGAGCTGCTCGACGAGCGCGCACAGGGCCTTCGCGGTTCCGCCGGTCGCCAGCAGGTCGTCGTGGACGAGCACGCGCGCGCCCGCGGTGATCGCATCCTCGTGCAGCTCGAGCGCGTTGGAGCCGTACTCCAGCGAGTACTCGTGACGGATCGTCCGGTGCGGCAGCGCGCCCGGCTTGCGGGCGAGCACGAAGCCGGCGCCGAGCTCGCGGGCGAGCGCCGGACCGAACAGGAAGCCGCGCGCCTCGGCGCCGATCACGATCTCCGGGCGCAGCTCCTGCGTCAGCTCGGTCAGCGCGCGCACCGACGCGTCGAGCCCCGCCGCGCTGGCGAGCAGTGGCGTGATGTCGAAAAACATGATCCCCGGCTTGGGGAAGTCGGGGATCGAGCGGATGTAGCCCTGCAGCGAGCCGTCGCCGGTCACGTCGGCGCGCCGTCGCTCGAAGGGGCGTGCATGGCACGGCTCATGGGTGCTCGCGGTCCGTCAGCCCGCGATCTTGCGCAGGTCGCGGATCAGCAGCAGGTGCTTGAGGTGCGACGCGACCGCCGCGAGGTTCTCGAGCGCCTCCAGCGCCTCCTTGCGGCGCTCGGGATTGCGCGAGCGCAGCGCCGGAGCGAGGATCTGCTGCAGCAGCGCGGCCTCGCGATCGGCGGACGAGCGAAAGACGCGCAGGTTGCGCCCGCCGACGCCGTAGCGCGCAAGCTCGGTCACGGCGCCGATGATCTCGCGCTCGGTCTCGTCGTAGTAGTGCGTTCCGCCGCGCAGCTCGCCCTTGATGACCCCGTAGTCCTCGAGCTCGCGGACGAGCTCGGGGTCGGCACGCGTCTCCTCGAGCACGTCCGACAGCGGATACAGCGCGCCACCGTCGGTGACCGACACGCTCGCCCGGCGCTTGCGCTTGCCCGCGACCGACTGGGCCGTCGCCGCGACGGCGCCCTCGCCGTCGCCCGCGCGGCCGGAGGCGAGCTCCTGGCGGATGACGCGCAGCGGCAGGAACTCGTCGCGCTGCAGGCGCAGGATCGTGCGCAGGCGGACCATGTCCGATGCCGAGTACAGCCGGTAGCCCCCGGCCGTGCGGCGCGGGTTGAGCAGCTTCTGGTCCTCGAGGTAGCGGATCTTCGAGATCGAGATGTCCGGGAACTCCTGCGCGAGCCCCTTGCAGACGGCGCCGATCGTCATCGACTTCTGCGGCCGGTCGTCGTCGGCGGCTCCGTCGGGCGGGCGGGTGTTGGTCTCGTTCATGGTGGCCATCAGCGTGAGAGGAATGTGAGCTTGTACTTGCCGACCTGCAGCTCGTCGCCGTCCTGCAGCCGGTGGCTCTCGATCCGGTGACGATTGACGTAGGTGCCGTTCAGCGATCCGAGGTCGTCGAGGTGCCAGTCGCCCCCGCGGCGCACGATCAGCGCGTGATCGCGCGAGACCGTGACGTCGTCGAGGAAGACGGCGCTGTCGGGCCGGCGCCCGATCGGCATCCGCTCGCCCTCGAGCGCGAAGCTCTCGCCGACGCGCCCGCCGCCCGCGCGGATGACGAGCGCCGCTCCGTGGGCGACGACGTCCTCGAGCTCGACGGGGATGAGCTCACCGGTCTCGTCGATCCGATACGTCGCCGTGACGGGATCCTTCGGTGCCTCGGGCGCACCGACGAAGGCACCGCACTTCTGACAGTAGTTGGCGCCCTCGGCGTTGACGAATCCACATTCGGGGCAATGGTGCGCCATTACTCCTGCGTGGTGCGCCCCGCGAGGATGTCCGTCAGCCGCTGGACATCGGCGCCGGAGATGACGTCCTCGCCGGTCTCGTGCTTCTTGCGCAGGCGGTTGACGAGCTCCGCACGCAGGATGTCGATCTTCCCATGGAGGATGCGGCGCTTGTAGGAGACCTCGACCTCCTCGTCGGTCAACTGCTGGATGAGGTCCTTCAGCTCCTGATCGGAGAGCGAGCCGAGGTCCGGGAACGTGTCCATCAAGAGAGGTCTCCTCCAGGAAAAAGGGATGCCGGGCGAGCATACCAGCGCCGACCTTGCCTTCAAGCTGAGCTTGAGACTCTCCCCGCGCCGTCCTATTTCCGTACCTCGTGACGCCGCGCGACCAAATATTGTCCGCCGCCACGCGCCGAAGATGATCGTCTTAGGGTAGCCTAAGCCCCGCCCCATGCCAGAGCACACATCGCGTAAGTCGAGCCACGTGCCGCTTCCGACCGTGCTCGACCCTGCCGCCTGCGACGGCTGCGACCTGGCGCCGGGCTCCTTGCAGCGCGTGCGGCAGATGCAGGCCCAGCGCGAGCACGGCTGGAGCCTCGACGAGATCGCGCTGCGCTTCGGCGTCTCGCGCGAGCGTGTGCGCCAGATCCTGCGCGCCCACGGCGGACCCGATCCGCAGGACATCGCCGACGCCCGCCGCCGCCGCGCCGAGGCCCAGGCCGAGGAGCGCATCGACGAGCTGCTGGCGCTCTGGCGCGCCGGCGAGCAGCCGCGCCACGCGGCGAGCGCGCTCGGCCTGCAGGCGGCAGCGTGCCGCAGCACGATCGAGCGGTTCGCGACCGACGTCGATCGCGCCGCGCGCAAGGCCACGATCGCGGGCGCGCGCAGGGTCCAGACGTACACCGACCGCGACATCATCGTCGCGCTGACGTCCGTCGCGGCGCGCGTCGGGCGCGTCCCGAGCGCAAAGGAGTACGCGGCGCACGCGCGCACGCTCGACTACCCGAGCCTGCCGACCATCCTGAACCGGATGGGCGGCTGGACGCACGCGCTGCGCGCGGCCGGCATGGAGCCGCTGAGCACCCCGACCCGCGCGCGCAAGCGGCGTTGGACCGAGGAGGCCTGCTGGCAGGCGCTGCGCGCCGTCGTCGCCGAGCTCGGCGAGATCCCGTCGGTGCTCGCGTACGAGCGCCACGCGGCCGGTCGCGCGGAGCTGCCGTCGTCGGCGACCGTGCGCAACCGGCTCGGGCGCTGGAGCGCGATCACGACGCAGCTCGCCGCGCAGCGCGAGCTTGCCGGCGTCGCGCAGGCCGTCTCAGCCGGCGGCGCCGCGTAGCGGCAGTGCGCGAGCGCGTCGCGCACGTAGAGCACGACCGCGTAGTACGCCAGCACGAGCCCGATGTAGAGCAGCACCTCGGCGAGCGTGGAGAGGCCCACGAGCGCGAAGAAGATCGCCGACATCGTCGGCCACACGGCGAGCCGGCCGGGCCAGTTGATCTTCAGCTGCAGTCCCCGGCGCAGCCCGAGCTGGCCGAACACGAGCAGGAGCAGCTCGCGGCCGACGAGGACCGCGATCGCCCAGCGCGGCAGCAGCTCGAAGTTCCAGCACACGAATAGACCTGAAATAACGAGCAGCCGGTCGACGAACGGGTCCAGCAGCGCGCCGAAGCGGCTGTACTGGCCGGTGACGCGGGCGGCGATCCCGTCGAAGTAGTCGCTCCACGAGATCACCGCGAAGAGCACCGCCGGCAGCGCGTCGGTGCCGCTCTCGGAGCCGAGCGCGAGCACGAGGAAGACCGGGATCAGCGCCAGGCGCACGAAGCCGATGGCGTTGGGGATCGTCCACACGTTCCACGGCTGGTCGCCCAGCGTCTGCGGCGGCGGCGGCCCCGAGCGGTCCAGGCCGACGAGCCGCCGGAACGTCAGCCGCACCTGCTCGACGGGCTGCGGGGACTTCTCCTCTACGGGAGCGTCCGCCATAGCTCGGCCACGACCTCGGCCGCGCCCTCCAGCGGGACGCCGCCCTCGATGTCCTCCAACCCGCGGCGGCGCTGCGCCTCGGCGCGCCCCTCCTGCAGCGAGCGCCGGCCGACCGTCAGGCGCAGCGGCACGCCGAGCAGCTCGGCGTCGGCGAACTTCGCGCCCGGCCCGGCGTCGCGGTCGTCGAGCAGGACCTCGAGGCCGATCGCGCGCAGTTCCCGGTACAGGCTCTCGGCGGCGGCGAGCTCCTCGCTGCCGGGCTTGCCGAGCGCGACGATCTCGACGTCCCACGGCGCGAGCGCGCGCGGCCAGGAGATCCCCTTCTCGTCGGCGAACTGCTCGACGGCGGCGGCGACGATCCGCGCCGGTCCGATCCCGTAGGAGCCCATGACGATCGCTCGCTGCGCGCCCTCCTCGTCGAGGAAGGTCGCGCCGAGCGGCTCGGAGTAGCGGGTCCCGAGCTGGAAGATGTTGCCGACCTCGATCGCCGGCTCGATCGTGATCGGGTGCTCTGCGACCGTGTCGCCGGCCTCGACCCGGCGTACGTCGACGCGGTCGAACGCGAAGTCGCGGCCCGGCTTCACGCCGCGCAGATGCTCGTCCGCCACGTTCGCGCCCGTGACGTAGCCGCCCTCGCTGTCGACGCCCTCGTCGAGCAGCACCGTCGCACCGGCGCCGACCGGGCCGATGAAGCCCGGCGGTCCGAGCCGCTCGGCGACCTCGGCCTCGCCGGCCGGCCGCCACGCGGCGCCGAGCGCGTTCGTCAGCTTGATCTCGTTGACGCGGTGATCGCCGCGCACGACGACGAGCACGAACCCACGGTCGTCCTCGACGACGATCGGGAAGGCCTTCAGCAGCGCGCCCGCGGGCACGCCGAGCAGCCCCGAGACGGCGTCGACCGTCGTCTTGCCGGGCGTCCGCACGGACTCCGGCTCGGGCAGCGGCTCAGGCAGGTCGACGGGCTGCGGCACGGCGCTTGCGACCTCGACGTTGGCGGCGTAGCCGGGCGCGAGCGCGACCTCGTTCTCGCCCGCCGCGCACGGCGCCATGTACTCGTGCGCGCCGGAGCCGCCCATCATCCCGACGTCGGACTCGACGCTGTACCACTCAAGCCCCGTGCGCTCGAAGATCCGGGCGTAGGCGCCGGCGTACGCGTCGTAGCTGGCCTGCAGGCCCTCCTGGTCGCGGTCGAACGTGTACGCGTCCTTCATGATGAACTCGCGCGTGCGCAGCACGCCGGCGCGCGGACGCGGCTCGTCGCGCTCCTTGACCTGGAAGTGGTACAGGCTGAAGGGAAGGTCGCGGTAGGAGCGCACGACCTGGGCGACGTGCGTCGTGACGCATTCCTCATGCGTCATCGCGAGGACCATGTCGGCGCCCTTGCGGTCCTTGAGCTTGAACAGCTCGTCGATCTCGTAGCGGCCCGTCCTGTGCCAGGCGTCGGCCGGCTGCAGGACCGGCATGAGCATCTCCTGGCCGCCGATCGCGTCGATCTCCTCGCGGACGATCTGCACGACCTTCTGGTGCACGCGCCAGCCCGCGGGCAGCCAGGACCACAGGCCTGTGCCGAGCTGGCGCACGAGGCCCGCGCGCACCATGAGCTTGTGCGAGACCGCCTCGGCATCGGCCGGCGGCTCGCGCTCGGTCGGGAGCAGCAATTGAGAGAGGCGGGTCACGGGTGATCGGGAAGCCTACGCGGGTAGAGTCCGACGCGAGTCCGCCGACGAGAGGAGAACGCTTCATGGCATTCGAGGTTCCGCCCCTGCCGTACGCCCCCGATGCGCTCGAGCCGCACATCGATGCGCAGACGATGACGATCCACCACGACAAGCATCATCAGGCGTACGTCGACAAGCTCAACGCGGCGCTGGAGGGAACCGAGCACGCCGACAGACCGATCGAGGAGATCATCGCCGACCTCGACTCGATCCCCGAGGACAAGCGCACCGCCGTGCGCAACCAGGGCGGTGGCCACCTGAACCACTCGCTGTTCTGGCCCTCGATGGGTCCCGACGGCGGCGGCGAGCCGGAGGGCGACCTCGCCGGCGCGATCGACGCGGCGTTCGGGTCCTTCGACGACTTCAAGGGCAAGTTCGAGGCCGCCGGCGCCGGCCAGTTCGGCTCGGGCTGGGCCTGGCTCGTCCTCGACGGCGGCGCGCTCGCCGTCACGAGCACGCCCAACCAGGACAACCCGATCAGCGACGGCAAGACCCCGCTGCTGGGCAACGACGTCTGGGAGCACGCGTACTACCTGAAATATCAGAACAAGCGCCCGGACTACCTCAAGGCCTGGTGGAACACGGTTGACTGGACGGAAGTCGGTAGGCGCTACAGCGCCGCAATCGGCTGATCGGCCAGGGACCGCGCTACTTCCGCGACACTGGTCGTGTTTGTTTGAGGGCGGGACGGCATGAGGCCGTCCCGCTCGCGCGTTCTCAACCCCCGTCCGGCAGGAGCTTCATGTCGCCCAGTATCCGCTCGCTCGTCCTCGCGCTCGTCCTCGGCGCACTGATGGCGCCCGCCGCCCACGCGAGCCCGCAACAGAACTCGATCATGATGGACGACGACCTGCTCGTGTATCGCGACGACAGCACGGCTGCGCGCGCGCTCACGCAGATGAAGGCGCTCGGCGTGGACACGATCCGCGTCACGGTGCTGTGGAAGGTCGTCGCCGAGAACGCCTACTTCACCAAGCAGCAGCTCGGCCAGCTCAAGGGCAAGGCGCGCGAGCGCGCTCGCAAGCAGCGCCTGCGCTTCAAGGCGACCGATCCCAAGACGTATCCGCGCCAGAACTGGGACCGCTACGACAACCTCGTCAAGGAAGCCAAGAAGCAGGGCATCCAGGTCTACTTCAACGTGACCGGCCCCGGTCCGATCTGGGCGCAGTCGCTGCCGCCGAAGAAGCTCAAGAACCTGCTCGCGACGTACAAGCCCAAGCCGAAGGACTTCAAGAAGTTCGTCATGGCCGTCGGCCGGCGCTTCGACGGCACGTACGTCGACGAGAACGCCAGCAAGAGCGCGCTGCCGCGCGTGAGCATGTGGTCGCTGTGGAACGAGCCCAACCAGGGCGGCTGGCTGTCGCCGCAGTGGGAGACGCGCGGCGGCAAGAAGGTCCCCGCCTCCCCCGCCCTGTTCCGCAAGCTCTACCAGTCCGGCTACCAGGGCCTCGTCGCGACCGGCCATCGCGTCGACAACGACACCATCCTGCTCGGCGAGACGGCGCCGCTCGGCAGCGACGCGAAGACCGAGAAGTCGCCGATGCGCCCGAAGCAGTTCATCCGCGAGGTGTTCTGCATCAAGCCCGACGGCTCGAAGTACACGGGCATCGACGCGAAGGTGCGCGACTGCGGCGACCTCGCGAAGGGACCGCTGAAGGCGACCGGCTGGGCCCATCACCCGTACACGAAGAACCTGCCGCCGACGCAGCGCGACCCGAACCCCGACTCGCTGACGATGGCGAACATCGACGAGCTCGGGACGCTGCTGGACGAGATGTCCGCCAAGACGGGCGCGATCGCGGCGAACATGCCGCTGTACATGACGGAGTACGGCTTCGAGTCCAACCCGCCCGATCCGTTCTCCGGCGTGCCGCTCGCCGCGCAGGCGAAGTACAACACGCTCGGGGAGTACCTCGCCTGGGGCAATCCGCGGATCCTCTCCCAGGCACAGTTCCTGCTCGCCGACGTCCCGCCGGTCAAGGGCAAGCCGAAGACCTCCAAGAGCTACTGGTTCACCTACCAGTCGGGGCTGTTCTTCCAGCGCGGTCAGCCCAAGCCGGCGGCGTACGCCTACACGTTCCCGTTCCTCGTGCTCCCGACCGGCGTCGATCCGGTGACCGGCGCGCCGCAGTTCCACGTCTGGGGCCAGGCGCGCTTCCTCACCAACGGCACCCCGGACGTCGTGCAGATCCAGTGGCACCCGAAGGACAACTCGTCCGACTGGACGACGGTCGGCGATCCGGTGGCGGTCGATCCCGCCCGCGGCTACTTCGAAGCCGACCGCATCGCGCCGGTCGCCGTGGCCGGCGAATGGCGCGCGGTGTGGCTGCGGCCCGACGGCAGCATCGGGTCGTACACCGCGGGCGCGGACGGCAGCTGAGACGCTCCTGACCGCCGCATGGCGCCGGCTGCGGCCGGCGCCATGCGGCGCGTTCTCGGTGCCCCGTCCCGGCCCAGGCGGGCAGCCGGGGGTCTGGTCCTTCGGATGGGGCCGGCGCCGCAAGGCGCCCCTACAGTCGGCTCAGGGACGATCTACCGACTTTAGGAGCCACACCGAATGCACCATCGCTTGGGCCTGACTGTCTTGCTCGTCGCGCTTGCCGCGACGATTCCCAGCTCTGCCTCGGCAGCGACGAACCTCGGTGCGTTCTGGCATCTCGACGAGAGCAGCGGCACGACCGCGGTCGACACGTCGGGCAACGCCAACAACGGCACGATCAACGGCGCGTCGCGCATCTCCGGGCGCTTCGGGCGCTCGCTGCACTTCGACGGCGACGACAACGTCCTCATCCCGCGCTCGCCGACGATGGAGCCGGCCGCCGTGACGGTCGAGGGCTGGGTCCGGGGGACCTCCACCCCCGGCCTCTACAAGCACATCGTGTCCCAGGGCGCCAATTCGTGTGAGGTCGCCTCGTACGGCCTGTACACGGGCATCGGCGGCGGCGTTTCGTTCTACGTGTCCGGCGGCACCGCCGCGCAGCTCGCGGTCTCGCCGGCGGCCACGCCCGCAAGCATCTGGGATGGCGCCTGGCACCACGTCGCCGGCACGTACGACGGCACCGCGGTGCGGCTGTTCGTCGACGGGACCGAAGTCGGCAGCGGCACGCCGGCGACGCTCACGATCGGCTACCCGCTGGCGTTCCCCGACGGCCTGCTCGGGTCCTTCGGCGGCGCGTCATGCCTGCTGAACTACATCGGCGACCTCGACGAGCCGCGGATCTGGCGCCGTGCGCTGAGCGCCTCAGGAGCTCGCCGCGAGCGCGGCGATGGGCAACTCCACGACGACGACGCTCGACGAGAAGGTCGACGCGTCGCAGGCGACCGTCTACACGTCGGCATTCAACGGCAAGAACATCAAGATCAGCCTCGAGTCGTCGAACGCCGGCGAGCGCATCCGCGATGTCCGCATCCGATCGCTGCTCGGGCTCTTCGGCGGCGTGGGCTGCGGCGGCGGTCTGCTGCTCAGCTCGTGCGACATCGCGCTCTCCAACGGCGGCCGGACGGCACAGCTGACGGTGACGCGCGATGCCACCCTGCGGGTCACGCTCGCCAGCGGCCGGTCCTTCGACGTGGACGTCAACACCTAGGCCGCAAGGCCGTGGCAACGGCAATACCCCCGCCTGCGAGTCCCTGCGACACGCGGGCGGGTGCCGTTGACCCGCCGCGAGACAGGCGGCGCGCGGGCTCAGGCGCGGGTGAAGCGGCGCCCGGCGACGGGCGAGACGTCCTCGCCGAGCGCGGCGAGGACGTCGTCGCCGCCGTCGTGCACGGCGGACTCGGCGGCCTCGAGCGCCGCGAGGCGTTCCGGCGTCATCGCCGTGACGTCCTCGTTGGCCTGCAGCCAGGCGGCGCCCTCGGCGGCGGCGCGCTCGTCGACGACGATCCGCTTGGACGTCGCGTACTTGTCGATCTCCTCGAACAGGACGTCGACGAGCTGGGCGGTCGGCACCTTGCGCAGCGGCTTGCCGCGGCTGAAGATCAGGCCCTCGTCCTTGGCGCCGGTGATGCCGAAGTCGGCGTGCGATGCCTCGCCGATGCCGTTGACCGCGCAGCCGAGCACGGCGACCTCGATCGGGTCCTCGTAGGCCTCCAGGCGGCGCTCGATCTCCGCGACGACGGTGTCCATGTCGAACTGCAGGCGCCCGCACGTCGGGCACGCGATGAGGACCGGGCCGCGCTCGCGCAGCTGCAGCGCCTTGAGGATCTCCCAGGCGACCTTGACCTCCTCCTCGGCGTGGAACGTCGAGAGGCTGATGCGGATCGTGTCGCCGATCCCGTCGGCGAGCAGCGTGCCGAGGCCGACGGCGGACTTCAGGCTGCCCGACCACTTCGTGCCCGCCTCGGTGATGCCGAGATGCAGCGGATGGTCGATCTTCTCGCTCAGCAGCCGGTTGCTCGCGATCGTGTTGGGCACGTTCGTCGACTTGATCGAGACCTTGAAGTCATAGAAGTCCAGGCGATGCATGAGCGCGACGAACTCGGTTGCCGCCGTCGTCAGCGCCTCGACGGGGTTGTCGCGCTCGAGCACGTGCAGGTGCTTGGGCAGCGAGCCGGAGTTCACGCCGATGCGCAGCGGCGTGCCGGCCGCGCGCGCCGCGCTCGACGACCTCGGCGACCTTGTCCGGGCCGCCGATGTTGCCGGGGTTCAGGCGGATGCAGTGCGCGCCGGCGTCGATCGCCTTGAGCGCGAGCGTGTGGTTGAAGTGGATGTCGGCGATGATCGGGATCGGCGACTGCACGACGATCGTCCGCAGCGCCTCGACGTCCTGGTCGCGCGGCACCGCCACGCGCACGATGTCTGCGCCGGCCTCGGCGACCTTGTGGATCTGGTCCATCGTCGCCCGCAGATTCGCGGTCTCGGTCTTCGTCATCGTCTGCACGGCGACCGGTGCACCGCCGCCGACGGGCACGTCACCCACCAGAATCTGTCGTGCTGAAGCCATCCGCTGAGTCTACGGCGGGCGCGGCCGGCGCGATCACCCGGCGGCCGACTACGGTTCGCCGCGATGAGCGGCGCCGGGGAGCAGTTCGTGTTCGGCTACGGGTCGCTCGCCGACCGCGCCGGCAGGCCGCCGGGCGCGCCTGGAGGGCCATCGCCGGGTCTGGGGCGTCGCGATGGACAACCGCGTCACGATCCCCGGCTACAAGGCCTACCGCCTGCCCGCGGACGGCAGCAGGCCGGCCGTGTACGTCGCGTTCCTCGACGTCGTCGCGGACCCGGGCGCCTCGACGGAGGGCGTCCTGCTCGCGGTCGACGGGGCGGCGCTGAGCGCGCTGGACGCGCGCGAGCGCAACTACGAGCGCGTCGACGTGAGCGCCGCCGTGCCCGGTGCGCCGGGCCTCGTCTGGACCTACCGCGGGAGCGCCGCCGGCCGCGCGCGCCTGCAACGCGGCCTGCAGCGCGGCAGCGCGGTCGTCGACCGCGGCTACCTCGAGGCGGTCCGCGCCGGGTTCGCGGCGCTCGGGATCGCGGACGACGCCGACCCCGGCGCGCTGCCCGTGATGAGCTCGAGCGCGTCGAGCTTCCGGCCGCGCCGTAGGCGCCGGCGGCTACTCGGCGTACAGCGCGGCGATCTGCGCGGCGTACTTCTCGGCGATCGGCTTGCGCTTGAGCTTCATCGTCGGCGTCAGCTCGTCGCCGCCGGGCAGCCAGTCGCCGCGGACGAGCTCGAATCGCTTGATCTGCTCGACGCGGGCGAGCTTCGCGTTCGCCCCGTCGAGCGCCTCCTGCACGGCGGCGCGCATCCGGTCCTCCCCCGCGAGCCCCGCGAGGTCGAGTCCCTGCAGACCGTGCTGCGCGGCCCACATCGGCGCGAAGTCGGCGTCGAGCACGATGAGCGCCGTGTTGTAGGGCCGCGCGTCGCCGATCACCACCGCCTGGCCGATCAGCGGCGACGCGGCCTTGACCGTCGACTCGATGTTCGACGGCGACATGTTCTTGCCCGACGTGTTGATGATGATCTCCCGCTTGCGATCGACGATCGTCACGTAGCCGTCCTCGTCGATGTCGGCGATGTCGCCGGTGTGCAGCCAGCCGTCGGCGTCGATCGCCTCGGCCGTCGCATCGGGCTGGTTGCGGTAGCCGAGCATGACGACGGCGGAGCGCATGAGCAGCTCGCCGTCGGGCGCGAGCTTCAGCTCGACGCCCGGCGCCGGCGGGCCCGACCGTCCCGATCTTGATCCTGTGCGGCGGGTTGACGGTCCCGCAGCCGCAGGTCTCCGACATCCCCCACAGCTCGGCGAGCGGGATCCCGATCGCGTGGAAGAACTCGATCACCTCGCGCGGCGTCGGCGCGGCGCCGACGTTGACGGCGGTGATCTGGTCGAAGCCGAGCTGGACGCGGAGGTTCGGCGAAGATCTCCTCGTCGGCCTTCGCGACGGCGAGCGCGAGATCGCCCGGCACGGCCTCGCCGGCCTGCTCGAGGCGCACCTTCTTGATCGCCGCCTCGATCGCGGCGAGTGCGTGCGCACGCTCGTCGTCGGGCAGCCGGCCGATCATCGCCTCGAGGCCGGACTTCAGCTTCTCCCAGATGCGGGGCACCGCCGAAGAACCAGCTCGGCCGGACGTCGGACAGGTACATGATCACCTGCTGCGGGTCCGGACAGGACGTCACGCAGAAGCCGAAGACGAGCGGCAGGTAGTGGTGCGCGGCGCGCTCGGCGATGTGCGCGGCCGGCAGCCAGGAGATGACCCGCGCGCCGTCGGGGAACTCGACGAGCTGCTCGATCGCCTGCACGGCGGCGATGAGGTTGCGGTGCGAGAGCTGCACGCCCTTCGGCGGACCGGTCGTGCCGGAGGTGTAGATGAGCGTCAGGACGTCGTCGGGGCTGACCGAGCGCCAGTGCGCCTCGGCGTCGAAGGACGGGTTCGTGCCCTCGACGTCGACGAGATCCAGGCAGCCGTCGGGCGCCTCGCCGTCGATGACGATGACGTGCTCGAGCGTCGGGCAGCGACGTGCGCGCCTCGAGCACGCTCGCGAGGAACGCCTGCTCGGTGACGACGATCCGCGCCCGCGCGTCGGCGATGACGTGGGCGATCTGGCTCGGCGTGTCGCTCTGGTAGATCGAGAACGGCGTGGCGCCGAGCGTCGTCGCGGCGATGTCGACGACGTGGAACTCCGGCCGGTTGACGAGCAGGATCGCCATCGTGTCGCCGTGGCCGAGGCCGAGCCGCATGAGACCGCCGGCGAGGTCGTCGACGCGCTCCTGCAGCTCCCCCCACGTCCATGTCTGCGCACCGCCGAGCGTGCGGATCGCGACGCGGTCCGGTGAGCTTGCACCGTCCGCCGGAATGCCTCGGCGATGGTCGGCGCATCGACGGCCCGGCCTGCCGCGGGCGTGGCCGCAGTACTGCTCTCCATGGAGGGACCTTCGCGCTTAACGCACGCCGAAGCCTTCGCCGCTCGTCAATCGGCCGATGTCGTTGGACAGGCCGACGTAGAACAGGAACAGCACGAGCATGAACCCGACGACCGATGCGCGCTCCATGACGCGAAACGAGATCGCGCGGCCGCGGACCTTCTCGGCGAGCGCCCAGAAGATGTGCCCGCCGTCGAGCGGCAGGAACGGAAACAGGTTGATGATCGCCAGCGACAGCGAGATGAGCGCGAGGATCGTGACCGCCCGGACGGTGTCGAACTCGAACGTCTGGCGCGTCGCCTCGTAGGAGCCGACGACGCCGGACACCTGCTCGCGCGCCTGCTTGTCGTAGAAGAGCCGGACGATGTTGTCGACCGTCGTCGTCGTGACGTTCCACATGCCGGTCACGCTGTTGTCGGCGGCCTCGACGGCGTCGAGCTCGTCGCGCCCGCCGAAGCTGAAGCCCACGAGCATCCGCTTCGCCTTGGGGTCGTAGCGCGGCGCGACGTTCAGCGTCAGCTTCTCCTTGCCGCGCTGGACGACGAGCCGTGCCGGCTCGGCGCGCGGCGCAGCCGGCGACCGGAGCGCCCCGCGCACTTGTGGGCGGCGATGGCGTTGCGCAGCGCCTTCGCCCGGCGCTCGATCTCGGCATCGCTCTGCCCGGGCGCGTAGCCGCGTACGCCGTCGACGGAGAGGATGAGATCGTCCGCCTGCAGCACCTTGCTGGCCGGAGGGCTCTGCGTCTCGAGCACGCCGATGCGCGGCACACGGCTTGCCCTCGGACAGGAACAGCACCCAGAGGATGAGGAACGCGAGCACGATGTTCACGACCGGGCCCGCCGCGATGACGACGACCCGCTTCCACACCGGCTGGCGGTAGTACGCGCGGTGGGCGACCTCGGGCGGCAGCTCCTCGCTCAGGGTTCATGCCGCTGATCTTCACGTAGCCGCCGAGCGGGATCGCGCCGATGCCGTACTCGGTCTCGCTGTTGCGCGGGCGCCATCGGGCGATGAGCGGCGGGAAGAACAGCGCGAAGCGCTCGACGCGCATCCCCACCGCCTTCGCGGCGACGAAGTGGCCGAACTCGTGCAGGATGATCAGCGCGGCGAACCCCGCGAACGCCAGGAGGTAGCTCACCGGATCAGTGTAGGAGCCGCTCAGTCCAGGCTTCGACGAGCTCGGCAGCCAGCGAGCGCGCGCCTCGTGATCGGCCTCGTAGAGCGACTCGAACGCGCGCACCGGCGCCGCCGGCAGCGCGTTCGAGCGTGGCCTCGATCACGCGCCGCGATGTCCGAGGAAGGCCAAGCGCTCCGTCGAGGAACGCGTGCACGGCGATCTCGTTGGCGGCGTTGAGCACGCACGGCGCGGTGCCGCCCGCGACGGCCGCCGCGCGCGCGAGGCCGAGCGCCGGGAACGCCTCGTGGTCGACGGGCTCGAACGTCAGCGCGCCGACCTCGCGCGAGGTCCAGCGCCCGCACGGGCACGTCGACGCGGTCGGGATGGTGCAGCGCGTAGGAGATCGGCACGCGCATGTCGGGATGGCCGAGGTGCGCGAGCGCGGCGCCGTCGCACAGCGTGATCATGCTGTGGACGATCGACTGCGGGTGCACGACGACGTCGATGCGGTCGTACGGCACGCCGAAGAGGTGGTGCGCCTCGATGACCTCGAGGCCCTTGTTCATGAGCGTCGCCGAGTCGATCGTGATCTTGCCGCCCATGTCCCACGTCGGGTGGGCGCAGCGCGTCCTCGATGCTGACCTCGGCCGAGCTCCGCGCGCGTGCGCCCGCGAAACGGGCCGCCGGAGGCGGTCAGGACGAGCTTGTCCACGGTGCCCGGCCGCTCGCCGGCGAGCAGCTGGTGCAGCGCCGAGTGCTCGGAGTCGACCGGCAGGATCTGCGCGCCGGTGCCCTCCGCCAGCGCCATGACGAGCTCGCCGCCGACGACGAGCGACTCCTTGTTGGCGAGCGCGAGGTCGATCCCCTCGCCGAGCGTCGCGACCGTCGGGCCGAGGCCGGCCGAGCCGACGAGTGCGTTGAGGACGAGGTCGGCGCCCGATTCGAGCACGAGCCGCACGAGCCCCTCGGCGCCGATCAGCACCTCCCCGTCGGTCCACTGCTCGGCCGCGCGCGCGCCCGCGTCGGCGTCGGCGAGCGCGATCCGGTCGACGCCGAACTCGCGCGCCTGCTCGATCAGCGCGTCCGAGGAGCGCTCGGCGCTGAGGCCGACGAGCTCGAGCTCGGGATCGCGCGCGACGATGTCGAGCGCCTGCGTGCCGATCGACCCGGTCGAGCCGAGGATGAGGAGGCGCCGGGCCATGTGCCGGCCATTCTGGCAGGCGCGCTGCCGGGGTCCCGCCGCGGGTAGGCGGCGCCGGCCCCGCGCGCCGGCCCTGGGCGTCGCGTTCAGCGCTGGAGCGTCAGCGAGCGCTTCAGCGCCCGCCGGTCCGTCGTGCCGGCGCGGCCGATCGCGCTCACGCGCAGCCGCACGCGCCCGGCGTCGCGCAGACCGCGCCGCGCGGCCTTCGTGAAGCGCACGTTGAAGAGCGTGCGGCCCTTGAAGCTGCGGCCCGCGCTGCCGCGCGCGACGACGACGCGGCGCGCGCCGCGCGTCAGCCCGTAGCGCCGCGCCGTCGCGTTGTCGACGCTGAGGTCCACGGTCGCCGCGCACGTCAGGGTGCAGCGCGCGCGGGCGCGCAGCCCGCGCTCCAGCGCCCGTCCCACGCGGCGCTTGTCGACGGCCAGCGAGAAGCGCAGCGCGCAGAGATCGAGCGCCTTGCGCTCGCCGCGGGCGACGACGACGCTGCCGCGCGCGAGGACGGTGCCGGCCGGCCGCTCGCACGTCACCGTCCAGCTCTCCGGCGCCGCGCTGCCGGGGCGCGTCGACGGGTTCAGATGCCAGGCGAAGCGGCCGCTCGCGCCGACCGTCATCGTCGTGTCGAGCACGTCGTGGAAGCTGCGCGGCGGGGCGGTGTTGCCCGCGAAGTCGACGAGCACCGGCGAGGTCTGCGTGTCGACCTCCTTGTGCGCACGCAGGACGGTGCCCTCGCTCGCGCGCCCCTCGAGGACGGCGTGCCGGCTCGCGTCGGCCGTGCTCTGCAGCGCGACGAGGTAGGCATCGCGGTTGTGCGCGTACTCGGCGGCGACCTCGGCGTAGGGCGGATGGAACTCGTCGGGCCCGATCTCGAACGTGTAGCCCAGCCCGCCGGTCACGGCATACGACCAGTCCTCGGTCGATCCGGTCGTGTCGTAGAGCTCGTAGCCGTGCTCGCTCGTGTAGCCGTTCTTCGCCGCCATCGCGTCGCCGAGCGAGCGCAGCAGCGCCTCGTCGCGCGGGAGGCCGCCGGCCCCGCGAGGCCGGGCGGGCGCAGGACGAGGTTGCCGTACGTGTGGTTCGTGATGAGCGTCGTGACCTGCCGGGAGGAGACGAGCTCGCGCACGTTCTCGACCTCGGGCTCGGAGAACGGGCCGGCGCCGCGATACGTGTCGTCCTCGGTGTCGAAGCTCGCGCCCGGACCGCCCCAGAAGGCGCCGTAGTTGCGGTTGGGATCGACGCCCTTGCGGCGGTTGGCGAGCGACTCGCACTCGCCGGGCGCCGGGATCTGGCCGTCCGCGACGCGGCAGTTGCGCCGCTTGTAGGAGAACCCCGTGCCGGGTGCGGGGCTGATCCCCTGCTCGCCCAGCAGCGCGGCGACGTACGCCGGATCGCTGATCGGCAGCAGGGCGTCGAGCTGCGGCGGCAGGTCGATCGCCCGCCGCGACCGTGCCGATGTCGATCGGCCATTCGCGGCTGAGGTTGAAGCCGTCGGGGTTGACGACCGGGACGATGATGTTGCGGGTGGCGTCGACGAGCTGCGTGATCTGCGGGTCGTGGCCGTAGCCGTTGACGAGGTCGTACGCCCACTCCATCGGATGCTCCGCCGCGGGCCACTCGCGGGCGTGATGCAGGCCGAGCTGCAGGAAGACGGGCTGGCCGCCCTCGACGTTGACGTCGCGCGCGATCTCGACGCCGAGGATCGGCCTGCCGAGCAGGCTGCGGTGCGGCAGCGTGATGAGCTTCACGAGGCCGGGATGCTGCGCCGCGAGCGTCTTGAGCTCGTTCTCGTAGTCGGCGAGGTGGCGGTAGGTCGTGCGGCCGGAGGGCACCGCGCGGCGTCGCCGCCGCGCGCGGCGAGCGCAGCGGCGCGGGAGGCGTTGCGCAGGTCGGTGCGCAGGTTCGCCGCGTCGAGCGCGCGCAGGTCGGCGATCGCGGACGGTCCAGCGCAGGCCCGCGCGGACGAGCGCCGCCGCATCGCGCGCGTCGTGCAGCACCACGTCGGTGCTGTCCCGGTCGGCGCGCTCGGCGGGGTCGAGGCCGAGGGCGGCGAGCCGGTTGCGGGCGGCCGCGTCGGGCGTCGCGACGGTGACGACCCGCTCGGGGCTCGTCGCGGCGGGCGCCGGCGCGAGCGCGACGGTCTGCGTGCGCAGCCGCGCCGTCGTGGCTGCGCCGGCGCGGCGGCATGCCTGCACGACGAGCCGCTCGCCCGCGGCGACGAAGCCCTCCGCCAGGTCGGTTCCCGCCGGCGTGGCGGCGGCCGCGACGAGGCGTCCGGAGTCGAGGTCGAAGACGGCGACGTCCCAGTCGCCGCGCGCGCTCAGGGTCGTGCGCAGCAGGCCCGTGGCCGGCGGCGGTGTACGGCTCGGCGGCGACGGCCGCGGCTGGATTGCCGAGCGCCGGCGTGGCAGGGACCGGTCGTCGCGCGCGTCGCGGTGACGGTCGTCGTGCGTTGCGTGGCGGCTTGGGCTGGCGCGGCGGCCAGCGCGACGAGGACGAGCGCCACGACCGGAGCGAGCGCGCCGAGCGGGCCTGAGAGCCGCAGTCTCATGAGGCTGCGCAGACTACGGGGTGCCGCGTGGCCGCGCCGACCCCGCTCCCGCCGGCCGTGCCGCTCAGCTCTCCGGACAGGAGCGCGGCCGGGTGCCGGGCCTCGTCGCGCAGCGGTCGGCGCGCAGTGGCGGGCGGTTTCTCACCAGGCGAAAGCGCGTGTACTTGCCCATGTAGCCGGACTTCGTGACGTAGATCTTGAGGATCGTTCCGCTGCGCAGCCGCTTCTCGAACTGGCGCGCGCGGACGAGCGCCTTGCCCGCCTGATCACCACGCGCTTGCGCGGACAGCTCGGGCCGGTGCAGTAGATCGAGACCGTCGAGGCTGCCGGCGCCCTGACGCTGAGCAGGCTGATGCGCACCCCCCGCTTGTCCGCGGCCCCGCGCATGCGGATGATCGGGAACGGAGACAGCAGCGGTAGTCGCGAGACGACCTCGCCCTGCGGCGTGATGAAGGTGATCGTGTGGAACTCGTCGTTGTCGGACGCCGAGCTGCAGCCCGGGTCGGCGAGGTCGATCCTCAGGTCGCCGTCGTTGTCGATGCCGTCGGCGCAGGCCGGTGGCGACGGCGGGTCGGCTTCGTCGTTGTCGGCACGCGAGGTACAGCCGGGGTCGTTGGGGTAGTCGACCTTGCCGTCGCCGTCGTTGTCGACGCCGTCGGAGCACTGCGACGACTCGGTCGCCGGCGGCGGCGTGGCCTCGGTGGTGTCCGCGGCGGCGGTGCAACCGGGGTCCCTCGGACCCGGACCGAAGTCCACCAATCCGTTGCCGTCGTTGTCACGCCCGTCGTTGCACTGCGGGAGGTTTACCTCGTTGTTGTTGTTGGGGTTGGGGCAGCCGATGTCCGCGGGCCAGTCGTTGAACCCGTCGTTGTCGTCGTCGATGCCGTTCGAGCAGGCCCGTCCGATCTCCTGCGGATCCGCAGCCCAGAGACACTTCGGGTCGCCCAGGGGCAGCCCCATCCAATCCGCGACGCCGTCGGCGTCATTGTCGACGCCGTCCGAACAGGGCGTCATGACGCCGGTCGCGGTCGGGTCGCCCGCGTACGCACACTGGTACGCCGCGGGGAAGTCGGGCGCCACCCCGTCCGAGCACGCCGGCGGCGGCGCCACATCGGCCTCGCTGTTGTCGTTGCCCGCCTGGTTGGCGTTGTTCCCGGTGCAACCGGGGTCGAACGGCGCGTCGATCTTGCTGTCGTCGTCGTTGTCGATGCCGTCCTCGCATTGCGAGAGCGGCAGGCGCGCGGTGGCGTCACCGGCGGCTCGCCAGCCCGAACGCGAGCGCGGCCAGCAGCGCGAGCATCAGCCACGGCGCGAGGCGCAGTGGCAGACGGGCGCGGGCGCGTCGCCGGCGGCGGGCGTCGTCAGAGCGAGGGGGCCGTGCGTGCCCCTGCGGCAACGGTGTCACGGCAGCACGCACACTAGACAGCGAGGCGGGCGATTGCATCGTTCTCCGGGCCTCCCGGGTTCACCCGCGCTCAGGACGTCGGGCAGTTACGCGGCCTCGTGCCGGCTGTGGTTGCGCAGCGATCCATTCGCTGCGGTACATGGTTGCTCTTGAAGCGAAAGCGCGTGTACTTGCCGATGTAGCCCGCCCGGGTCACGTAGATCTTGAGCTCCGTGCCCCCGCGCAGCCGGCGCTCGAACTTGCGCACGCGCACGAGCCTCTTCTTGACCGCGGTGACCGTGACGAGCCGCCGCGGGCAGCCCTTGCCCTTGCAGTAGACCGATACCTTCGACCGCAGCGGCGCGGTCACGGTCAGGAGCGTGACCCGCACGCCCCTGCGGGTGGTCCGGCCGCGCAGGCGCACGATCGGAAACGGAGACAGCAGCCGCGTCGACGCCAACGACGGCGACGACGTTCTCCCCGTGTTCGTGAGGTCCCCCGCCGGGAGGATGTAGGCGGTCGTGTTCGTCTCGTCGCCGTCGGACGACGACCCGCAGCCCGGGTCGGCGAGGTCGATCTTCCCGTCGCCGTCGTTGTCGACGCCGTCCGAGCAGGCCGGCCGCGGACCGGTCGGGAGGCCCTCGCTCGCGCCGCCCGCCGCGCCGGCGCAGTCCGGGTCCTGCTCGAAGTCGATCTTGCCGTCGGCGTCGTTGTCGCGCCCGTCGTTGCACTGCGGCGGATCGGTCTCGTCGTTGTCGTTGACGGCGGGGGTCGAGCCGTTCGCGCCGCAGCCGAAGTCGGCCGGGAAGTCGACCCTGCCGTCGCCGTCGTTGTCGATGCCGTCCGAGCACGCGGTGTCGGCCTCGCTCGTCTCGCTCGCCCAGCTGCAGCCGGGGTCGTACGGGAAGGCGCCGAACTGCAGGAAGTCGATCCTGCCGTCGGGCTCGTTGTCGATGTTGTCGGCGCACGCCGGCAGGTTTCGCGGGTTGGCCTCGCTGTTGTTGTTCGCCGACTCGCAGCCGGGATCGCTCGGGAAGTCCGTCCTGCCGTCGCCGTCGTTGTCGTTGCCGTCGGCGCACGCCCGCGCCCCTGCCGGGTTGGACTCGACGACGTCCGACAGCGCGTTGCAGCCCGAGTCGAACGGGAAGTCGACGTTGCTGTCGCCGTCGTTGTCGATGTTGTCGGCGCACTGCGGCAGCTGCGTGCGCGCCTCGGCGCGTCCGGCGGGGCCCGCCATCGCCAGCGCGAGCATCACGAGCAGCGCGCCGATCAGCCACGCGGCCGCTGGCACCCTTGGACGGCTGTCCTCCATGACGACGGGTCGAACCCCCTGAAATCGGACACGCGGGGAGCCGGCCGGCCACCTGCCGGCCTCCGTTCCACGCAATCGACTCGTTTCTAGCAGCTGCCGTCTAGAGCAGAACTAGCCAAAGGTAGTAACCGACGACCGCCGTGAAGAAGACCGCGTCGAGGCGGTCGAGCGCGCCGCCGTGGGCGCCGAACAGCCGCCCGGAGTCCTTCGTGCCCGCGTCGCGCTTGACGAAGGACTCGAAGAGGTCGCCGGCCGGCGCGGCGAGCGCGACCCCGAGCCCGAGCAGGAGCGCGTCCGTCCCCGACAGCCAGTCCTGGTAGGTGCCGGCCAGCCACGTCGCCAGCAGCGCGGTGAACATCCCGATCGCCAGGCCCTCGAGGGTCTTGTTCGGGGACACGCTCGGCGCGAGCTTGCGGCGGCCGAACCAGCGCCCGCCGATGTACGCGCCCGAGTCGCCGATGAACGTGCCGACGAGGATGTCGACGATGATGCCGCCGCCGTGCGGCAGCTCGCGCAGCAGCACGCCGTGCGCGAGCGCGAGCCCGATCCACGCCACCCCGAAGACCGTGATCGCCATCCCGATCGTGCCCGCGCGGCGCTGGACGAGCGTGATCGCGAACAGCACCGGGAAGAACGCCACGAACGTCAGCAGGACGTGGAAGCCGTCGCCGAGGTACGCCGCGAGGATGAGCGCCGTCACGCCGAGAAAGCCCGCGAGGCGGACCGGCTCGGCGTCCGCGTACAGGTCGAAGAGCTCGCCGAGCGCGATGATCGCGAGCGGCAGGATCCCGAGCGCGAACCAGTACTCGCCGAGCGCGATGATCGCGATCGCGTAGGCGATCGCGGGCACGGCGACGATCAGCCGCGCGGTCAGGTCCGATCCGCCGCCGCCGCCACCGCCGTCGCGCTCGCGGCGCGAGCGCGGACGCCGCACCCGCCCGGCCATCCGGCCCCCGCCGGCCGCGCCCATCAGCGGCCTCCGAAGCGCCGCCGGCGCGCGCGGTAGTCGTCCAGCGACGCCTCGAACGCGGCACGGTCGAAGTCGGGCCACAGCTCGTCGCGGAAGACGAGCTCGGAGTACGCCGACTGCCACAGCAGGTAGTTGCTCAGGCGCCGCTCGCCGCTCGTGCGGATGATGAGGTCCGGGTCGTGCATCTCCGGCGCGTAGAGGAGGGCCTTGAAGTCGTCCTCGTCGCCGCCGCTGAAGCGCTTGGCGGCGTCGACGATCTCGGCGCGCCCGCCGTAGTTGAACGCGACGAACAGCGTGATCTTGTCGTTTGCGTCCGTCAGCGCCTCGGCCCGCCGCATCTGCTCGACGAGCTCGGGATCGATCCCCTCGCGGCGGCCGAGGAAGCGCATGCGCACGCCGCTCTCGTGCAGCTCCGGCGTCTCGTCGACGATCCGCTCGGCGAACAGCGCCATGAGGCCCGAGACCTCCTCCTGCGGGCGCGACCAGTTCTCCGTCGAGAACGAGTAGACCGTCAGCTCCTTGACGCCGAGCTCGCCGGCGTCGCGCAGGCGGTCCTTCAGGTTGTCGGCGCCGGCGCGGTGGCCCTCGCCCACGGGCAGTCCGCGCGCGCGCGCCCAGCGTCCATTGCCATCGGTGATGATCGCGACGTAGCGCGCCGCCTCGCCGCGCTCCGGGGCCAACTAGTGGTCCCTCCGGCAGGTCAGCGCAGGAGCCACTAGACCTCGAGGATCTCTTCCTCTTTGCCCTTCAGCAGCGCATCCAGCTCCGCGATCTTGTCGTTGGTGAGCTTCTGCAGCCCGGCCTCCGCGCGATGCTCCTCGTCGGCGCCCACCTCGCCCTCGTCCTTGAGCTCGCGCATGTCGTGCATGACGTCGCGGCGCACGTTGCGGATCGCGACGCGTCCCTCCTCGGCGATGTGGCGGACCATCCGCACGAACTCCCGGCGGCGCTCCTCGGTGAGCTGCGGGATGACGAGGCGGATGATGTTGCCGTCGTTGCTCGGCGTCAGGCCGAGGTTGGCCTCCGAGATGCCCTTCTCGATCGCCTTCACCGACGCCTTGTCGTACGGCTGCACGGTGAGCAGCTGGGTCTCGGCGGCGTTGATCGTCGCCAGCTGCTTGAGCGGCGTCGACACGCCGTAGTAGTCGACGTGCACGCGGTCCAGCAGGGCAGGGCTCGCGCGGCCCGTGCGCACCGAGCCGAACTCGTGGTTCGTCGCCTCGACGGACTTCGACATCCGCTCGGCGGCATCGGCCAACAGCTCGTCGATCAGCTCACTCATCTCGCGTCACCACCACCGTTCCCACCTGTTCGCCGGACACTATCCGGTCGATGTTGCGCTCGTCGTTCATGTTGAAGACATGCAGCGGCATGTGGTTCTCCGCGCACAGCGTGAGCGCCGTGTAGTCCATGACGCGCAGCCCGCGACGCAGCGCGTCCATGTGGCTGATCTCGCGGATCAGCGTCACGTCGGCGTCCTCGCGCGGGTCGCCGGTGAGCACCCCCTCGACGCCGTTCTTCGCCATGAGGATCGCCTCCGCGTGGATCTCGACCGCGCGCAGCGCGGCGGCCGTGTCGGTCGTGAAGAACGGGTTGCCGGTGCCGGCGGCGAAGATGACGATCCGCTGCTTCTCGAGGTGGCGCATCGCGCGGCGGCGGATGTAGGGCTCGGCGACCTCGGAGATCGTGATCGCCGACTGCACGCGCGTGTTCGCGCCGGCCTTCTCGAGCGCGTCCTGCATCGTCAGCGCGTTGAGCACGGTCGCCATCATCCCCATGTAGTCGGCGGTCGCGCGATCCATCCCCGCGGCCGCGCCCTTCAGGCCGCGGTAGATGTTGCCCGCGCCGACGACGATCGCGATCTCGACGCCACGGGCGTGGACGAGCGCGATCTGCTCGGCGACGGCACGGACCCGGTCGGGATCCGTGCCGTACTCGAGGTCGCCCATGAGCGCCTCGCCGGACAGCTTGAGCAGGACCCGCCTGAACACGGGTTCAGAGGTCATCGCGCGGGCCACGAGCGAGGTTACTCGCCGACCGCGAAGCGGGTGAAGCGCCGGATGACGACGTTCTCGCCCGTCTTGGCCGACAGGTCGGCGCGCAGATCCTCGATCGTCTTGCCGTCGAACTTGTCGCCGTTGACGTGCGGCTGCTTGAGCAGGACGGTCTCCTCCATCCACTTGCGCAGCTTGCCCTCGGCGATCTTCGCGCGCACGTTCTCGGGCTTGTCGGCGGCCTGGCCCTCGAACACGCGCAGCTCGCTCTCGCGTTCGGCGTCCGGGATCTCCTCCTCGGAGACGTAGCGCGTCGCCGGCGAGCCCGCGACGTGCATCGCGACGTCCCTCGCGAACGCGACGAACTCGTCGTTGCGGGCGACGAAGTCGGTGTTGCAGTCGACCTCGACGAGCACCCCGACCTTGCCGTTGGCATGGATGTAGGACTGCACGGTGCCCTCGGTCGCGTCGCGCCCGGCGAGCTTGCCGATCTTGTTGCCGAGCTGCACGCGCAGCAGCTCCACGGCGGCGTCGATGTCGCCGCCGGTCTCCACGAGGGCGCGCTTGCAATCCATCATGCCCGCGCCCGTCTGGTCGCGCAGGGCCTTGACGTCCTTCGCGCTGATCTGACTCACTTCTCGGTTCCTCCAGTCTCAGGTGCGGCGACCGTTTCGGTCGCGGGTACCGGCTCGGTCGCCGTCTCGGCGGGGACCTCGGCGGCGGGCGCCGGCGCGGGCTCGGCAGGCGCCGGCTCGGGCTCGGCAGGCGCCGGATCGGGCTCGGCAGGCGCCGGATCGGGCTCGGCAGGCTCGGCGGGCGCCGGCGCCGCGGCGGCCTCCGCGGGCGCCTCCGCGGCAGGCTCGGCGGGGACCTCGGCGGCGGGCTCGGCCTTCTTGCGACGGCGCGCGGGCTTCGCGGGCGCCTCCGCGGCGGGAGCCGCAGGCGCCTCCGCGGCCGGGGCGGCCGGCGCCGCCGGCGTGGCTGCCGCCTCGGCGGCCTCGGACTCCGCTGCCGCCGCGGCGGCCCTGGCCGCCTCGGCGGCCTCGCGCTCGGCCTGCGCCGCGGCGTCGCGGGCGGCCTGCTCCTCGGCCTCGCGGCGGGCGCGCTCCTCGGCGGCGAGCCGGGCCTGCTCCTCGGCCTCCTTGCGCTGCTGCTCCTCGCGGGCGCGGAAGACCGTGTTGCCCTCGCCGACGACGTCGCCGATCGCGCGGGTGATGAGCGCGCACGAGCGGATCGCGTCGTCGTTGCCGGGAACGACGAACTCGATGCCGTCCGGGTCGCAGTTCGTGTCGACGAGCCCGATGATCGGGATCCGCAGGCGCTGTGCCTCGCGGACCGCGATCTCCTCGACCTTCAGGTCGATGACGACCATCGCGTCGGGCGGGCGGGTCATGTTCTTGACGCCGCCGAGGTTCGCGCGCAGCTTCGTGAGGTCGGCCTGGGCGGCCATCCGCTCACGCGTCGGCAGCAGCGCGAGCTGACCCTCGGTCTCGTAGCGCTCGAGGTCGTGCAGGCGCTTGATGCGCTGGTTGATGGTCTGGAAGTTCGTCAGCAGCCCGCCGAGCCAGCGGTGGTTGACGTAGGGCATCCCCGCGCTCTCGGCGGTGTCCTTGACGGCATCGCGCGCCTGCTTCTTCGTGCCGACGAACAGCACGGTGCCGCCGCGGTGGGCGACCCCCGAGGCGAACTCCTGCGCCTCGCGCAGCATCCGCTCGGTCTTCAGCAGATCGATGACGTAGATGCCACCGTTCTCGCCGTGGATGAAGCGGCGCATCTTGGGGTTCCAGCGACGCGTCTGGTGGCCGAAGTGCACGCCGGCCTCCAGCAGCTCCTTGATCCCGATCTGGGCCATGGTTTCCTGCTCCTTATTGGTGGTACTGCCTGGGAGATTGCTCCTCGGCGTGCGCGCGACCCGGCTGGCAAGCCGGGCAGGACCGCGTCGCAGAAGCCGCGGAGGTTGGTCGACGTTCGTCTAGGTACGCACAAGTTTACGCAAGGTTCCGTCGCAAGCTACGTTATGTGTTGTGCGGGACGAGTCCTCCCTTCCCCTACCTCCGGTGGGCTCGATCCGCGTTGTGGGGTAGCGGGGCGGCCTTTGGACGGGTCGCCCCGCTGCGCTTATCGCGCGGCCTCCTCGAGCGCCGCCTGCAGGTCTCCCGGGCAGCGGCGAGCTGACGTCGACCGGCTCCCCCGTCACCGGATGTGAGAACGCCAGCCGGGCGGCGTGCAGGAACTGGCGCCGCAGCCCGTAGAGGCCTGCGCGGCCGTACTCGCGGTCACCGCAGACGGGGTGCCCGATCGCGCGCATGTGGACGCGGATCTGGTGCGTGCGACCGGTCTGCAGGCGGACGCGCAGCAGCGTCGACTGCGCCAGCGCGCGCTCGATCTCGAAGTGCGTGATCGCGGCCTTCGGGGCGTCGCTGTCGGTCGACATCAGCATCCGCTGGCGGCGGTCGCGGCCGATCGGCGCCTCGATCGTGCCGCTGCGCGCCGGCGGGCGCCCCTCGACGAGGGCGAGGTACTCGCGCTGGACCTCGCGCGCGGCCAGCGCCGCCTTCAGCGTGCGGTGGACGGCGTCGTCCTTGGCCACGACGAGCAGCCCCGACGTGTTGCGATCCAGGCGATGGACGATCCCCGCCCGCCAGGCGTCGTCGCCGCCGGCCGCGCGCCCGAAGAGCGCCTGCGCGAGCGTGCCCTCGCGGTGGCCGCGCGCCGGGTGCACGACGACGCCGGCGGGCTTGTCGACGACGATCAGGTGCTCGTCCTCGTAGGCGATCTCGAACTCCGCGACCGGTGCGCCCGCGGCGGGCGCCTCGCCCGGGTCGGGGGTCTCGTCGACGACGACGCGCTCGCCGCCGCCGACGCGGTGGTTCTTGCGCACGGTCGCCCCGTCGACGAGCACGCGCCCGGCGACGATCAGCCGCTGAGCCCGCGAGCGCGAGCCGAGCGGCTCGGCGAGCAGCACGTCGAGGCGCTCGCCGCCGGCCTCAGGCGGTAGCTCGAGCTCGATCGCCACGCTCCATCACCACCACGAGGATGACGACGCCGATCGTGATCGACGAGTCCGCGACGTTGAACGCCGGCCAGTGGGGCAGCTTCAGGAAGTCCACGACCGCCCCCTCGCGGACGCGGTCGACGATGTTGCCGAGCGCGCCGCCGAGCAGCATGCCCGTCGGCAGCCACATGAGCCGCTGCGCGGCGTGGCGCGCGAAGTACACGAGCAGCGCGACGAGCGCGACCGCGATGACGACCGCGACGATCGTGCCGCCGTCCTGCAACTGGCCGAACGCGACGCCCGAGTTGCGCGTGTTGACGAGCTTGATGCCGGCGATGAGATCGCGCTCCTCGCCACGCTGCAGCGACGCGTTGACGAGCGCCTTGGTGAGCTGGTCGGCGGCGACGCACGGCGGCGAGGACGAGCCCGGCGCGCGCCCATGCGCCCCGTGGCGAGCCCGCCCGTGGGCGCGGGCTCACCCGCGGATGAGGCCGATGATGATGCCGCCCACGATCTGCAGGACGAGGATCGCCACGATCGGGCTCACGTCGACCGGGCCGATCGGCGGGATGAAGCGCCGGAAGAGCCCGAGGTAGGGCTCGGTGACGTCGCGCAGGAAGCCCAGCGCGGCGCTCGACCAGCGCGAGTACGGGACCCGCCCGCCGAACGCGAAGATCAGCGAGGTGATGATGTAGACGAAGATGATGATCAGGTAGACCCACAGCAGGGCCTGCAGGAAGTCGGCGATCGACTCGCGCGCGGTCGCCAGGACGAGGACGGAGGCGGCGGTCATCGGGCCAGCACCGCCTGCAGCGCGTCGTCGAACGCCGCACGCACGCCGCCGTGCTCGAGCGCCGCCAGGCCGCGCGCGGTGCTGCCGCCCGGCGAGGTGACCGCGCGGCGCACCGCCAGCGTGTCCATGTTGCGCGCCTGCAGCAGCGCCGCGGTGCCGCCGATGTTCGCGGCGACGAGCTCGCTCGCGACGTCGGCCGGCATGCCGGCGCGCACGCCGGCGTCGACCTGCGCCTCGGCGACGAGCGCCACGTAGGCGGGCGCGCAGCTCATCAGCCCGGTCGCGATGTCCATCTGATCCTCGTCGACGCTGACGACGAGCCCGACGCGCTCGAACAACTCGATCGCCTGCGCCTCGAGCGCGGCGTCGGCCTCGCCGTCGCGCGCATGGCACGTCACGCCCTGGCGCACCTCGACGGGAACGCTCGGGATCATGCGCACGACCGGCGTCGCGCCGTAGGCGGCGCGCAGCGCGGCGAGCGGCACGCCGCCGAGGATCGAGATGACGCCCTTCGCCTCGCCGCCGAGCGAGGCCGCGACGCGCTCCAGCCCGGCCGGCTTGTGCGCCAGCAGCACCACGTCGGCCTCCCGCGCCAGCTCGCCGTTGGACTCCGCGACCTCGCCGCCGAGCTCCGCGACGAGCGCCTCGGCCCGTGGGCGGTACGCGTCGAAGACGAGCACCGGATCGCCCCAGCCGCGCGCGAGCGCGCTGGCCATGTTCCCCGCCCCGATGAGCCCGAGCTTCATAGTCAGCGCAGTATGGACGAGCAGCCGATCGGACCGACGCTCGTCACGACTGGTTGAAGAAGCCCTTCTCGATGAGCTCGGCCTTCTCCTCGGCCGAGATCTGCACGTTGCGCGGCGTCAGCATGAAGACCTTGTTCGCGATCCGCTGCATGCCGCCGTCGAGCGCGTAGGTCAGGCCGCTGGCGAAGTCGATGAGGCGCTTGGCGAGATCGTTGTCCGTCGCCTGGAGGTTCAGCACGACCGGGATCGACTGCTTGAACTTGTCGGCCACCTGCTGCGCGTCGTTGAAGGACTTCGGGATCACGAGATGCACGCGCACGTCCCCCCCGTTCCGGGTCCGCTCGACCGGGCGCAGGACGGTCGTCGGACGGCTTCCGCGTGGCTCGTCGTCGGCGAAGATGTCGTCGAAGTCGTCGCGCGGGCGCCGGCGCGACGACAGGCGGCGCACGTTCGGGCGCTCGCGGTAGCGATCCTCCATCTCGGCCTCCGGCTCCTCTGCCGAGCGCGACCGCTGGTCACGCTCGCGCTCTCGCTCGCGCGCCAGCTCGGCCTCGCGATAGCGTTGGCGCTCGATCTCGTGCTCGTCGACGTATGCGCGCTCTTCGGCGAGACCGAAGTACACGAGCGCGCGATGCCAGGAGTCACGGAACGCCATACCAAGGGAAGGTTAGACCTCTCCCCTGGATCTCCTGCACTGGGGTCAGCGAAACAGCCGCGTGCCGATGCGCACGAGCGTCGCGCCTTCCTCGACGGCGACCTCGTAGTCCTGCGTCGTTCCCATCGAAAGCTCGGGCAGGCCGCGCTCGCCGGCCAGCTCGCGCAGTGCCGCGAACCAGCGCCGGCTGTCCTGCGGCGAGCGCGCGAGCGGCGGCATCGTCATGAGCCCGGCGACGGGCACGGGGCACCGCTCGAGGAACGCGTCCAGCGCCGCCGGCGCGACGCCGTCCTTGCCCTCCTCGCCCGCGACGTTGACCTCGACGAGGACGCGCAGGTCCGGCCCGGCGTGCCTGCCGAGCTGCTCGAGCACCGACTCCGTCGAGACGGAGTGGATGAGCCGCACGAGCGGCGCGATCTGCTTGACCTTGCGGCTCTGCACGTGACCGATGAAGTCCCACGTGAAGGCGTCGCCGTGGGCGGCGACCTTCGCCTGCAGGTCCTGCGCGCGGTTCTCCCCGACGACGGTCACGCCGCCCTCGGCGAGCGCCCCGAGCTCGCCGGCGGGGACGTATTTCACCGCCGCCACGATCTCGACCTCGCCGGGGTCGCGGCCGGCGCGCGCCGCCGCGGCCGCGATGTGCTCGCGCACCTCGGCGAGGTTCGCGCGCACGCGCTCGGCCGTCAGGCCGCTGATCAGCTCGGCCAATCGCCGGGGTCGTCGCCGACCCGCCACACGGCGCTCGCCTGGCGGCCCGTGTCCTTGGGATCGCCGCCGTAGTCGCGCCGGTGCGAGTGAAAGAGGCTGCGCGGCGCGCACATCGTGCAGATGTCGACGTCGTGGACGTGGTCGAGCGCGACGCCCGCCGCCTGCATCTGCAGCCGCGCGATGCTCTTGAGATGCGCGTGGTTGCTCAGGCGCGCCGTACCGCGCCCGTAGCGCATGAACGCCCGGTGCACGTGCGTGTTGACCTCGTAGCAGCAGACGCCGATCCCGGGACCGATCGCCGCATGGATGTCGCCCTCGGCACCGGCCTCGCGCAGCGTCTGGACGCCCTTCTTGAGCACGTCGGCGGCGAGGCCGCGCCAGCCGGCGTGGATCATCGCGACGGCCTCCGGCGCGATCAGCGCGACCGGCAGGCAGTCGGCGGTGACGACGACTGCGGCGACGTCCTCGAGCGCCGTCGCGACGCCATCGGCCTCGACCGGCTCGGCGCCCGGCTCGGGCAGCTCGGTGACGAGCCGCACGTCGGAGCCGTGGACCTGCCTGCTCTCCAGCCAGCGCTCGCGCGGGATGCCGATGAGCCGCGCGACGCGTTCGCGGTTCTCCTCGACGGCGGGCATGTAGTCGTTCGTGTCGAGGCCGACGTTCATCTCCTCGAACGGCTCGCCGGAGACGCCGCCGCGGCGCGTGAAGAACAGCGCGCGCCCGCCCGGCAGCTGCACCCCGATGTGATCGCCGACCGCCTTGAACGGCGGCTGCAGCCGATCGCCCCAGACGTTGCGGGACTTCATCGGCGTCGTGATCCTCGGCTTCCGCGTGGCGGCCATCGGTTTCATTGTATGCGCAACATCACGGCGCGGCCGCGCCCCCGCGCGCCCTCCAGCGCGGCCTGCAGCTCGGCGTCGCGGCCGCCGGCGAGCGCACCGTCGAGGCGCTGGTCGAGCGCCGCCGCGAGCCGCCGCCCGACGTCGGGTCCCTCGGCGATTCCCGCCGCCAGCAGGTCGGCGCCGGTGATCTGCAGGCCGACGTGGCGCAGGTCCTGCAGCCAGTGACGCGCGGGCCGCGCCCACGCCGCGGGCGCCGGCGAGAGCGACGGCCTCGACGGGCAGGCCGCGCAGCATCCGCGCCAGCTCCGAGGGGCGCAGCGGCGCGTCGTCGAGCGCGGGCGTGCGCAGGCAGGCGCGCACGATCGCGCGCTCCCCGGCGGTGAACTCCAGGTCCGCGAGCAGCTCGTCGTCGGGCGCCGCGAGCGAGGCGGCGAGGACGAGCAGATCGCGGTGCCCCTCGTCCGCGGGCAGGAGCTCGAGCGCGCGCTCGGCCAGCGTGCGATCCGGCGCCAGCCATGGCGCGAGCCCGAGCGCCACGGCCGACTCGAGCGCGGCGATCGGGTCCGGCTCGCCGAGCGCCAGCCGCAGCTCGTTGCCGATCCGCGGACCGGACACCGTCTGCAGGGCGCCTGCGCGGACGGCCTGCCGCGCAAGCGCCGCGGTGTGCCGCTCGAGTTCGAACCCGAGCCGCGCGGCGTAGCGCGCGACACGCCACAGCCGCGTCGGATCGTCGATGAAGCTCGTGTCGTGCAGGACGCGCAGCCGCCCGGCGTCGAGATCGTCGAGCGCGCGCTCGACCGTGCGCACCGCACCGGTTGCGAGGTCCAGCGCGAGCGCGTTGATCGTAACGTCGCGGCGCATCAGGTCCTGCTCGATCCGCGCCGCGCGCACGTCGGGCAGCGCGCCGGGCTGCGCGTACGTCTCGTCGCGCGCGGCCGCGAGGTCCCAGCGACAGGTCGCCCGCGCGCACGGTCACCGTGCCGAAGCGCTCGTGCGCCACGTGGTTCTCGGCGGCCCCGAGCCGCGCCGCCAGCTCGCCGACGTCGCCCTCCACGACGACGTCGAGCTCGCGCGGTTGGCGCCCGAGCAGCATGTCGCGCACCGCGCCGCCGACGAGGTGCACCCCCTCGAGACCGGCGGCGGCGTCGAGCAGGCGCCGGCCGCATGGCAGCTCACGCAGATGCTCGCGCAGGTCGTCCATGGCGACAGTGTCCCGCGCTGGACGGATCGGCGAGGGCCGACGTGGTCTGCCTCTACCATTGCCGGTGTGACCCGTCTGCCTCGCGGCGAGCCTCCGCTCCCGCGGCTCGCGATCGGGGCAGTCGTGCTCGTGCTTGCTGTCGGCGCCGCCCTCGTGGCGTTCGGCGACACCGGCGACGTCTTCAATTCGGATGTCGGGTTCGTCGACACGCACGAGGACGCGCCTCCCGCAGCCGCGCTCCGGGCCAGCCCCAACGGCCATCCCGCCGACGACGGCTTCGTGTGGCCGGTCTACGGCTTCACGAAGTCGCGCACGCATCACCTCCCGCTGACGCACACGCCGCGGCCGCCGTACCGGCAGGCCTGGGCCGTGCGCGGCAACGTGCTGCTCGAGTTCTCGCCGGTGCTCTGCGGGCGCCGGGTGTACCTGCTCAAGAACAACGGCGCCCTGTATGCGATCTCGCGCGCCACGGGGCGCGTGAGCTGGAGGCGCAAGCTCGGCGCGCTCGCGGCGTCCTCGCCGGCCTGCAGCCACGGGACGATCTTCGCGGTGCTCCTCAAGCGCTCGCGCTACAGCGACGGGGGACGCGTCGTCGCCGTGGCGGCGAAGTCGGGGCGCACGCGCTGGTCGCGCAGGCTGCCCAGCCGTGCGGAGTCCTCGCCGCTGATCGACCGCAACCGCCTCTTCCTCGGCACCGAGGACGGGACCGTCTACTCGCTGCGGGCAAGCGACGGCGACGTGCGCTGGAAGGCGAAGGCCGCGGGCGCGGTGAAGGGCGCGCTCGCGCTGGACGGCGGCAAGCTCTACTTCGGCGACTACGGCGGCAAGGTGCACGCGATCCGCCGCTCCGACGGCAAGAAGGTCTGGGAGAGCTCGGTCAGCAGCGGGCCGCTCGGGCTCGGCGACGGCAACTTCTACTCCTCGGCGGCCGTCGAGTACGGGCGCGTCTACATCGGCAGCACCAACGGCGACGTCTACTCGTTCTCGAGCACCGACGGCAAGCTCGCGTGGCGCAAGCGCACCGGCGGCTACGTGTACGCCTCGCCGGCCGTGGGCCAGGTGCGCGGCGGGCGCCCGACGGTCTACATCGGCTCATACGACGGGCGCCTGTACGCGCTCGACGCGCGCACGGGGCGGCCGCGCTGGGTGCGCTCGCTCGGCAAGAAGATCTCCGGCGCCGCGACGATCATCGGCAGCCTCGTGTTCGTCTCCGATCTCGACAAGCGCACGACCTGGGCGCTCGGCGCGCGCACCGGCAAGACCGTCTGGAAGACCCACCGCGGCGGGTTCAACCCGGCGATCAGCGACGGGCGGCGGATCTACTTCACGGGGTACTCGTCGCTGTTCGCCCTGGACGCCAAGGGCCACCCGTTCGGCGGGCGTCCGAGCGCGGGCGCGGAGCGCGCGGCGGCGCGCAAGCGGGCGCTGCGGCGCGCCCGCGCGCGGCGTGCGGCGCGTGCGGCGGCGCACAAGCGGGCGCTGCGGCACGCTCGCGCGCGCGCCCGGGCGCGGCGCGCGCGGCAACTGCGCTTTCGCTTCGCGCCGCACGGACACCGCCACAGCGCGAAGCTCGGCTACGGGCGCAGCTGCCACCTGCACAAGCACGTCTACAAGGTCGGCGGCAAGACGCGTGGTGCTGCGCCACAATCACTGCCACAGCCACATCCGGCGCTGAGCCGGCACGCGCGCTCGTGGCGCCGCGGCGCTGCCAGCGCATGCGAACAGCGTCAATGAGGAAGTAGGACGGGCCGGGCGCGCGTCGCGCTCCCGGGCGGGGGGGTGTGGGGTCTTACGCAGCCTCAGCCTTCTCAAAGCCCCACACCCCCCCCGCAAATCACCGACCTACCCGCACGTTTTCGCGGGAACGCCCCAGCCCCGGGACACCACTCCTTCACCGATGCCGTTCACCAGCGCCGGCGCCACCCAAGCCGGACAAGGACCACCGTCTACCGGCGCACAGCGATCCCGGCCGCCGCGAGGTGCTCCTTCGCCTCGCGGATGCGAAACGTGCCGTAGTGGAAGATCGACGCCGCGAGCGCCGCGTCGGCACCGGCGTGCAGCGCGTCGGCGAGGTGCTCGAGCGTGCCCGCCCCGCCCGATGCGATCACCGGCACGCCGACCGCCTCGGCCACCGCGCGCGTGAGCTCGAGGTCGTAGCCGTCGTTGGTCCCGTCGCGGTCCATGCTCGTCAGCAGGATCTCGCCGGCGCCGCGCGCGACGCCCTCGCGCGCCCAGGCGACGACGTCCAGGCCGGTCGGCGTGCGCCCGCCGGCGACGTAGACCTGCCACGCGCGGTCCTGCCGTCCGTTCGCCGGATCCGCAGCCTCGGCGGCGGCGCGCTTCCCGACCGGATCCGCCGGCTGCCCGCCACGCCACGCGCCTTCGCGTCGATCGCCAGCACGACGCACTGCGCGCCGAACACGTCCGCCAGCTCGCCGATGAGCTCGGGCCGCGCGACCGCCGCCGAGTTCACCGAGACCTTGTCGGCGCCCGCGTCCAGCACGCCCTGCGCGTCCTGTGCCGAGCGGATCCCGCCGCCGATCGTGAACGGGATGAAGCACTCGTCCGCGACGCGCCGTGCGAGCTCGACGACCGTGTCGCGCTTGTCGCTCGTCGCCGTGATGTCGAGGAAGACGAGCTCGTCGGCGCCCTCGGCGTCGTAGCGCGCCGCGAGCTCGACGGGATCGCCCGCGTCGCGGATGTCGACGAAGTTCGTCCCTTTCACGACGCGGCCGGCATCGACGTCGAGGCAGGGAATGACGCGCTTGAGGTGCACGCAGCGAGAGTAGTGCGCGGACGGCTCAATGAGCGCGGCGCTCGTGCCGATATCCCCAACATGCGAACCAGCCGGATCATCATGGCGCCGCTCGTCGCCATCCCGGCGGCCCTGTGGCTCGTGCACGAGCACGCGAGCCTCGGCCGGACGCTCGTGTTCGCCGCCGGCGTCGCGCTCGTCGCGGCCGCCTGGAACGCGCTTCCCGCCAGGTGCCACGGCGCCCCGCCGGCGGCGCCCACGTTGCCGCCCGCGCACCGCGGCCGCGCCGAGCGCCGCATCGCCCGCCGCTCGCGCAGGCGCCTCATCCGCGACGTGCGCTGTCCCGCGTCCAGCGCTACGGCGCCGGCGCGCCGCTCGACCCGCCGCTAGCGGCAACTCCGGCGAGCGCCGCCTGGCCCTCCGCGATGGTGAACCGGCCCTCGTAGAGCGCCTTGCCGACGATCACGCCGGTGAGGTTCACCTGGCGCAGGGCCGCGAGCGCCGCAAGGTCCTCACGCCGCCCGATCCCGCCCGAGTACATGAACCGCCCGCGCACGACCGCCGCCACCTCCCGGATCTCGTCGAGGTCCGGCCCGCCGAGCAGCCCGTCCCGGTCGACGTTCGTGAAGACGAACGTGCGCACCCCGCGGTCCTGCATGCGGTCGATGACCGCGCCGGCGGGCAGCTCGGTCGTCTCCGTCCAGCCCGACGTCGAGACGAAGCCGCCGCGCGTGTCGACGCTCACGACGATCCGCTCGCCGAAGCGCCCGACGACCTCGTCGAGGAAGTCGACGTCCGCGAACGCCGCCGTGCCGAGGATCGCCCGCGAGGCGCCTGCGGCGATCGCTTCGGCGACGGCCTGCACGGAGCGCAGCCCGCCGCCGTACTGGACGGGCACGCCGAGCTCGGCGACGACGCGCTCGAGCTCGTGCAGGTTCTGCGGCGTACCGTGGCGCGCGCCGTCGAGATCGACGATGTGCAGGTAGCGCGCGCCCGCGTCGACCCACGCCCGCGCGGCCTCCAGCGGGCTGTCGGCGTACACGGTCTGGGCGTCGAAGTCGCCCTGCACGAGGCGCACCGCCTTGCCCTCGGCGATGTCGATCGCGGGATAGAGGATCACGAGTGGTTCGTCCTGTGGGCCCGTGCTCGTTTGGGCGGCCGCCGGCGCCGGCTGGCAAGGACGCAGGGAGGGTGGGCCTCCAGGCCCATGACCGATCGAGGACGCCGCCAGACGGTGATCGGCGGCCGATCGGGTGCGGGTCTCAGACGACCCGGTGGCGTGCACGGAGGCGCAGATGCCGACGAAGTTGCGCAGCAGCGCGAGCCCGTGCGTCGAGGACTTCTCCGGATGGCACTGCGCACCGAAGACGTTGCCGCGCGCGACGAAGGAGACGAACGGCGAGCCGTACTCGCCGGTGCCGAGCACGATCGACGGGTCCTCGGGCTCCGGCACGAACGTGTGCACGTGGTAGAAGGCCGCCGGGTCCGGCAGGCCGGCGATGAGCGCCGACGGCTGCTCCCAGCGCACCGCGTTCCAGCCGATGTGCGGCAGCTTCAGCCCGCGCGGGTCCAGGCGCACGACCCGCCCCGGCAGCAGCCCGAGCCCGGTCGCACCCTCGTGCTCGACCGAGCGCTCGAAGAGCAGCTGCATCCCGAGGCACAGCCCGATGACCGGAACGCCGGCCGCGGCGCGCTCGCGGACGACCTCGTCGAGGCCGAGCGCCCGCAGCCGGCGCATCGCCTCCGGAAACGCGCCGACGCCGGGAACGACGAGCCCGTCGGCCGCGCGCAGCGCATCGCGATCGGCGGTCTGCGCGATCGGCGTCCCGACGTGCTCGAACGCCTTGGCGACCGAGCGCCGGTTGCCCATCCCGTAGTCGACCATCGCGATCGTCGTCGTCACGCCGTCAGCGTTCCCTTCGTCGACGGCACGCCCGTCTCGCTCGGGTCGATCGCGGTCGCGGCGCGCAGCGCCCGCGCGAAGGCCTTGAACGACGCCTCGATCATGTGGTGGGCGTTGGAGCCCGCCTGCACCTCGAGGTGCAGCGTGATGCGCGCGTTGTTGACGACCGCGCGGAAGAACTCCTCGAGCAGCTCGTGCTCGAAGCCGCCGGTCTCGCCGGCGGGCAGGCCGCCGTCGTCGAGCGCGAGGAACGGCCGGCCGGAGACGTCGATCGCGCACATCGCGCGCGCCTCGTCCATCGGCACGACCGCGTGGCCGTAGCGGAAGATCCCGGCGCGGTCGCCGAGCGCCTCGTCGAGCGCCTGGCCGAGGACGATGCCGACATCCTCGACCGTGTGATGCGAGCCGGTCTGCAGATCGCCCGTCGCCTGCACGACGAGATCCAGGCGCCCGTGGCGGGCGAGCAGGTCGAGCATGTGGTCCAGGAAGCCGACGCCGGTCCGGCGGCTGCCGGCGCCGCTGCCGTCGAGCGCCAGCTCGAGCGCGATGTCCGTCTCGCCGGTGCGGCGCTGCCTGCGTGCTGCGCGGGCGCCGGTCATCGCGAGCCTCGGCGCTCGTCGTCCCAACGGACGCCCGGCAGGCAATGGCGCGCTGTCATCGCGGCTCATTCTCCCCCACGCGCGCCTCCATCGACTCGGCGTGCACGACGAACCCCTCGGCGCGCGCGATCGGCGCACCCGCGGCAGCGAGCGCCGCTGCCGCATCGCCGATGTGCACCTCGCTCAGGCGGCGGCGAAACGCCCGCGGCGACAGGCCCGACGCGAAGCGCGCCGACCCGCCGGTCGGCAGGCAGTGGTTCGAACCCGCGACGTAGTCGCCGAACGCCGTCCCGCCGCTCGAGCCGACGAACACGCAGCCCGCGCAGCGCACCCGGCGGGCGAGCCGCTCGGCGCCCTCCCCGGCGAGCTCGAGGTGCTCGGGCGCGAACGCCTCGGCGAACGCGAGCGCCTCGGCCAGCGATTCGGCGCGGGCGAGCACGAACGCCGCGGGGTCGCTGTGCGGGCGCGCGGGCGCGAGCGACTCCAGCTGCGCCGCGAGCGCGTCGAGGAAGTCCGCCGAGTCGCTGACGGCGACGACCGGCGCGCCCGGCCCGTGCTCGCCCTGGGCGAGCAGGTCCAGCGCGACGAGCCGCGCGTCGGCGCTGCCGTCGGCGAGGACGAGCACGTCGCTCGGGCCGTAGAAGCCGTCGATCCCGACGCTGTCTGAGACCTGCCGCTTGGCCTCCTGCACGATCAGGCTGCCGGGCCCGGCGATGACGTCGACGCGGTCGATCGTCTCGGTCCCGTAGGCGAGCGCCGCGACGCCGTGCGCGCCGCCCATCGCGTAGACCTCGTGGACGCCGCACAGCGCGCAGGCGCCGCGGATGACCGGGTCGATCGGCGGCGGCGTCAGCACGACGACCTCCTCGACGCCGGCGGCGCGCGCGGTCACGACGCCCATGACGACCGTCGACGGATACGGCGCGCGGCCGCCCGGCACGTAGATCGCGGCGCGGCGCACGGGCACCTCGCGCAGGACGACGCGATGACCCTGCGCCAGCGTGACCTCGACGTCGTCGCCGATCGCGGCGTCGGCGACGAGCGCGACGTTCGCGATCGCGACCTCGAGGCCGGCGCGCACGTCCTCGGCGAGCAGCGTCGCGTCCAGCTCCTCGGCCGGCATACGCAGCGAGGGCGGCGGTGGCGCGCCGCCCGTGTCGAAGCGCGCGACGAGCTCGCGCAGCGCGCCGTCGCCGCCCGCGCGGACCGCGCCGACGATCTCGGCGACGGCCTGCGCTCACCGAGTCCGGGGCGGGCGCGAGCGCGCGGACGCCGGCCGCGGCGGCGACCGGATCGCCGCCGACCTCGATGCGCTCAAGCCGCACGCAGCTTCTCCAGCATCGCGTCGATCGCCGCCGCCTTGAGCTTGTGCGAGACCGGGTTGGCGATCAGCCGGGCGGTCGAGGTGAACAGCTCCTCGCGGATGACGAGGTTGTTCTCGCGCAGCGTCGTGCCGGTCGCGGTGAGGTCGACGATCGCCTCGACGAGCCCGGTCAGCGGGGCGAGCTCGACCGAGCCCTTGACCTCGACGATCTCCGCCTGGCGCCCGGTGCGCTCGAAGAACGCGGCCGCGGTCTTGTGGTACTTCGTCGCGACGCGCATCACGCCCAGGCGCCGCAGCGCCTCGACCGAGGGGTCGGGCCCGTCGACGGTCGCGAGCACCATCCGGCAGGCGCCGTAGCCGAGGTCCATGAGCTCGTAGACGTCGCGCTCGGGCTGCTCGGTGAGCACGTCCTTGCCCGTGATCCCGACGTCCGCCGCGCCGGCCTCGACGTACGTCGGCACGTCCGACGGGCGCATCGTCACGACGCCGATGTCGGCGAACAGGAGCTTGCGGTCGTTGGAGCGCACCTCGCTCGTGTCGAGGCCGATCGCGTCGAGACGGTCGAGCGTGTCGTTCAGCAGCGCGCCGCGCGGGACGGCGATCGTCAGTCCGTTCGTGGGGCTCACAGCTCGACGACCTGCTCGTCGGCGTGACCGTCGGGCGGAACTCCGGTCACCGCGTCACCCCCGCGCTCTTCCCCGTGACCGTCGGGCGACACTCCGGTCACCGCGTCACCCCCGCGCTCCTCGCCGGTCAAGGCGATGTGCAGCCGGTCGATCGTCAGCGCGAAGCCGACCGCGGGCAGCGCGCGCCCGAACCGGCCGAGCAGGTCGTCGTAGCGCCCGCCGCCGCCGAGCGGGGCACCGAGCGCCGGGTCGTAGACGTCGAACACGGCGCCGGTGTAGTAGCCCATCTTGCGGATCAGGCCGAGATCGAAGATCACGCGCGCGGCGACCTCCGGGGCGAGCAGCTCGTAGACGCCGCGCAGCCCGGCGACGGCGTCGGCGACAGGTCCCTCCGCGCCGGACAGCACCTCGGGGCCGCCGCGCACCTGCGGCACGCGCAGCAGCAGCTCCGCGTCGGCGTCGCCGAGCCCGAGCCGCCCGAGCTCGTGCTCGAGCGCGACGAAGTCGCGCGCCACGAGCGCGTCCATGAGCCCCTCGGAGTCGCTCCTGCGGAACGCCGAGCGAGCGCAGCAGCGTGGGGTACAGCGACGCGTCGCCGAGCCCGATCCGGTAGTCGCGCAGGCCGACGGCGTCGAGCGCGTGGCAGACGACGGTCAGCGCCTCGGCCGTGCCCTGCGGCGCGGGCGCGCCGACGAGCTCGATCCCGGCCTGGAGGAACTCGCGCATCTGCCCGCGGTGCGGTCGCACGCCGCGGTAGGCGTGGGCGAAGTAGCAGAACCTCAGGGGCGGCTCCGCGGTCGGGTAGCGCGTCGCGACGAGCCGCGCGATCGGCACGGTCATGTCCGTGCGCAGCGCGAGCACCTCGCCGTGGTCGTCGAAGACGCGGTAGGCCGGCGGGGCGCCGCCGCCGCGCCCGAGCACCTCCTCGTACTCGAGCGCCGGCGTCCAGACCTCGCCGTAGCCGTCGAGCTCGAACACGGCGCGCACGGCCTCCGTGATGTCGCGCAGCTCGCGCATCTCGTCGGGCAGCACGTCGCGCGTGCCGGAGGGAATGGGATGGATCTGCGGGCGCACGGGTGGCTGCCAATCTAGATGGCCGCGCCTGCGGGGCGTTCTGCGGCCTACGAGTAGACCGGCTCGGTCGCGACGCGCTCGATGCGGGCGCCGAGGTCGCGCAGGCGCTCGTCGATGCGCTCGTAGCCGCGGTCGATCTGGCGGATGTTGCCGATCTCCGAGCGCCCGTCGGCGCATAGCGCGGCGATCAGCATCGCCATCCCGGCGCGGATGTCGGGCGATTCGACGCGCTCGCCGCGCAGGCGCGAGGGCCCGGTGATGATCACGCGGTGCGGGTCGCAGAGCGTGATGTCGGCGCCCATGAGGACGAGCTTGTCGGTGAAGATCATGCGGTTCTCGAACATCCACTCGTGGATGAGCGCCGAGCCCGAGCTCTGGGTGGCGAGCGCGACCGCGATCGAGGTGAGGTCGGCCGGGAACGCGGGCCAGGGCCCGTCCTGGACGGTGATCTTGTGCTCGCCGACGTCGCGCGAGATGACGAGGTCCTGCCCGCCGGGCACGATGACGTCGTTGCCGTCGAGCTCGGAGCGCAGGCCGAGGCGATCGAAGACGAGCCGGATCATCCGCAGGTCGCGCGGGATCGTGTCGCGGATGCGCAGCTCGCCGCCGGTGACGCCCGCGAGCGCCATGAACGAGCCGATCTCGATGTGGTCGGGGCCGATCGTGTGGTCGCAGCCGTGCAGGTCCGCGGTTCCGTTGACGGTGAGCACGTTGGAGCCGATGCCCTGGATGTCGGCGCCCATCTTCACGAGCATCCGCGCGAGGTCCTGGACGTGCGGCTCGCAGGCGGCGTTGCCGATCACGGTCGAGCCGGGCGTGCGCGCGGCCGCGAGCAGCGCGTTCTCCGTCGCCATGACCGACGGCTCATCCATGAACACGTCGCCGGCGCGCAGCCCGCCGGGCGCGCGCAGCTCGATGTCGCGCGCGTGCTCGAAGGTCGCGCCGAGCGCGGCGAACGCGTCCAGGTGCGGGTCCAGGCGCCGGCGGCCGATGACGTCGCCGCCGGGCGGCGGCATCCGTACGCGGCCGAAGCGCGCGAGCAGCGGGCCGGCGAGCAGGAACGACGCCCGGATGCGCTCGGACAGCTCGCGATCGATGACGGCCTCCTCGGCGGTCAGATCGGCCGCGCAGAGGGCGACCTCGTGGTCTGAGAGCCACGTGATCCGCACACCGAGCGACTCGAGGATCGCCAGCATGTAGCCGACGTCCTTGATCTTCGGGATGTTCCGGACCACGACCTCATCCTCGGTCAGGACCGAGGCGGCGAGGATGGGCAGGGCACCGTTCTTGTTGCCGGCGGGCACGATCGTGCCGGACAGCGCGATGCCTCCGTCGATGACGAACTTCTCCATGAGCGGGCGCCTTCCCGCGACCGGAGCAGCGCCGAAGGCCTGGGCTAGGGTAACAGCCATGTCCTCCTGGATTTCGCGCGAAGCGGCGTGGTCCCTGCTCTCGGACTGGGTCCAATCCGAATCCCTGCGCCGCCACTGCCAGGCCGTGGAGGCCGCAATGGTCGCTTTTGCGGAGCGTGGCGGCCACGATCCGGTGCTCTGGGGCGTCACGGGCCTGCTGCACGATGCCGACTACGAGCGCTTTCCGGACATGGACGATGCCGAGCGCGGGCACCCGCGAACGATCATGGCCGAGCTCGAGCGCCGCGACGCGCCGCCGGAGATGGTCCGGGCGATCGCCGCGCACGCGAGCTTCCTCGGCGTGCCGCCCGAATCCGAGCTGGACCGCACGCTCGTCGCCGTCGACGAGCTGTGCGGCTTTCTCGTCGCCTGCGCGTACGTGCGACCGGAGGGCATCCACGGCCTCACGCCGAAGTCCGTGAAGAAGAAGCTCAAGCAGCCGTCGTTCGCCGCCGCCGTCAGCCGCAACGACGTCCGCGCCGGCGCCGAGCAACTCGGGACGGACTTCGACGAGCACGTGGCGTTCGTCATCGCCGCTCTCGAGGCGCGCGCGGACGAGCTGCAGCTGCATGCTCGCGCCGCCGACGCCGCCGCCTGACTGCACGAGATCTTGCAGCCGGCGAACAGCGTTTGCCCTGCGTACGGACCGCTTTCCGGCACGTACGTATGTTCCGTCCGACAGCCTGCCTAGGGTCGGAACATATGTTCGCCAAGCTGATCTCCCATCTCCCCGCGCCACTGCTCCGAGCGTGCGCCTACGCGAAGGCCTTCGCCCTCCTCGAGGACCCGTCGATGCCTGCGCACCGGCGTACACGCACGTACGAGCCCCACCGTCACGAAACCGCCACCGGCGCGGTGCCGTCCGGGCCTCGGTCCGCCACCACACCGCCGCTGCTCGTGCGCGCCGCCTCGGCCGGCTCGGAGGCGATCGCCCAGGGCCCCGCCGACGCCGCCCCACGCCCCACGCCCTCGCCCGACCAGCGACAGGCGTCGTGCGCCGAAAGCCGCCACCGCGAACTGCCCGCGCGGTCTGCTCCGCGCCGCGATGGC
>CAVSHS010000020.1:0-295220 GCA_963727785.1 uncultured Solirubrobacteraceae bacterium | reverse complement strand
ACCATCCCCGGCCCGAGCTCCGCCGGCGACGGTGGCGCCGGCAGCGGGAGCGGCTTCTGGTTCTTCGGCAGCGCGCCACCGGTGGCGGCCGCCGTCGCGACGGCACCGCCGTTGACCGCAACGTCCATGAGCACGGCGACGTCGGGCTTCGTGACGACCCCGTCGACCTTGCGCCGCTGGGAGGTCTCGAAGCTGCGCACCGCGCGCTTCGTGCCGCTGCCGAAGACGCCGTCGACGTCCGTGTCGATGCCGACCTGCTTGAGGTAGCTCTGCAGGATCTTCACATCATGGCCCTTGTGACCCTGCTTCAGTGTCCGATCACCGAGGTGCCAGTTGCGCTTCTTCGTCGACGCCTGCACGGATGCGGGCACGAGAAGAACGAAAGCCAGAAGGCACATGGTGATGCGGTACAACGACGTCACGTGGGCTTGACCCCTTCTCCTTCGGGTGCCTGCGGGGTTAGCTGACGGGCTCGCGCAGAAAGAGCTAGCGCTATGCCGTGCAAGACGGCGATTCGCCCCCGAGGCGCTTTGGCACGCCCCAAGTGGTTCCCCCGCTCCGCGCCGATAGCTCGACGCGAATTCGGCTGGTCACTGACGGCGAGAACCCTACCGCAGGTTCAGGACGTTTGCACTCCCGGTGTCCATAACCGGTGGACGCGTCCTCTGGACGGGTGTTCTACGAGAGCACCGCGTCCACGATCGCCAGCGCGACCTCGGCCCGCGATCGCAGCGAGACCTCGTGCACGAACTCGTCGGGCGTATGGGCGCCGCCGCCGCACGGACCGAGGCCGTCGATCGTGATCTCGATCACCGGCGCCATGTAGCTCGCGTCGCTCGCACCGCCGCGCGCGACGCCGACGATCGAGCGCCCGAGCCGGCCGCTGGCAGCGCCGAGCAGCGTCGCCGTCCGCTCGCCGGAGTCCATGCCCGGCCAGCGGCGCAGCAGATCGCCCTCCAGGCGCACGCCGTCGACCGCCGCCGGCAGCCCGGCGAGAACGGCGTCGAACGTCTCGAGCTCGTCGGCGCGCAGGTCGCACAGCAACTCGCCGGCCGCGGGAACGACGTTGAACGCCTCACCCGACTGCACGACGGTCGGGACCGCGGTGAGATGGGCGGGCCCGCCGGGGTCGTGGCGCGCCGCGACGGCCTGCGCCGCGCTCGCCAGCGCGAGCAGCGCATTGGCGCCCGCGTCGGGCGCCGACCCGGAGTGCGCCGAGCGCCCGTGGGCGAGCACGCGCAGGGTGCCGGCGGCCTTGCGGCGCACGACGACCGCCTCGTCGCCGTCCGCCGTCAGCTCGCCGCCCTCGAAGCACAGGCAGGCGTCCCAGCCGGCGAAGCGCTCCGTGTGGACGAAGTCGCCGGCGCGCCACTCCTCGTCGCAGACGAGCAGCAGCGCGATCTCCGCGAAGTCCCCGGTGCGCCGCGCGAGCTCGCGCAGGACGCCGAGCGCGAGCACGTCGCCCCCCTTCATGTCGACCGCCCCCGAGCCGACGAGCCTGTCGCCGTCGCGCTCCAGCGCCCGGTGGTCGTCGTGCGAGTGGACGGTGTCGACGTGGCCGAGCAGCATGATCCGGCCGCGGCCGCTGCCGGACAGCGTCAGGATGAGGTCGTCGGCGTGGTCCGCCGACGAGCACGCCGCGCGCTCGACGCGGGCGTCCTCGGGCGCAAGCGAGATCGCGACGGCGATCGCCTCGTCAGCACCCGCGATGTCGCCCGACGGCGAGGAGACCGCCACGAAGCGCGCGAGCTCCTCCTCCGCGCGCTCGGCGATCCGCTGCGCACCCTCTGCAATCCAGGCATCCATGACCCGGTTTTACCTGAAAGCGCGTACCGCACACGCGCCGGGCGACCGGCGGCGCCCGGAGGCCTCTTACCCCAGCACGAACTCGAGGCGCCGCTCGAGCGCGCCCGCGATCGCCTCGCGGACGAAGCCCGGCTCGAAGCGCTCGACGGTCGCCTCGAGGAAGCCCTCGATGACGAGCCGCTTGGCGTCCTCCAGCGAGAGCCCGCGCGAGCGCAGGTAGTACAGCTGCTCGGGATCGATCTGGGCGATCGCCGCCGCGTGCGTGCAGCGCACGTCGTTGGCGAGGATCTCCAGGCCGGGGATCGAGTCGGCGTGGGCCTTCTTCGTCAGCAGCAGGTTGCGCGACTCCTGGAAGGCGTCGATCTGCTGGGCGCCGGGGTCGACCTTGATCATCCCTGACCAGACCGTGCTCGAGCGCCCGTCGAGGATGCCGCGGAAGGCGAGGTCCGACGTCGTGTTCGCCGCCGCGTGCTCCTGCGTCGTCGCGTAGTCGAGGTGCTGGCGCCCGTGCGTCGCGTACGCGCCGGTGACCTTCGCGTCGGCGCCGCGGCCGGCGAGCTGGGTGTCCATCGCGACGCGGCCGTTGCCGGCGCCGAAGCCGAGCGCGATCCAGTCGACCGCACCGTCGCGCTCGACGATGCAGCGCTGCGAGCCGAAGATCCACGACTTCTCGCTCAGGCCCTGCGCGCAGACGTAGCGCAGGTTCGCGTTCGGGCCCACCGAGAGCTCGCTGACGGTGTTCAGCAGCGCCTCGCCGTCGGCGCACGCGTCCGCCGAGACGTACTGCTCCCAGACCTCGGCCTGGGCGCCCTCCTCGAGCACGACGAGCGTGCGCCAGTTCAGCGCCGTCTGCGGCTGGGACTGCACGACGGTGATGACGATCGGCGTCTCGAGCACGACGCCGCGCGGCACGTAGACGAACGCGCCGCCCTGCCAGCCCGCCTCGTTGCGCGCGACGAACTGGCTCTCGGCGGAGACGATCGACCCGAAGTGCTGCTCGACGAGATCGGGATGCTGCGCCACCGCGGCCGAAAGCGACATCACGAGCGCGCCACCCGGCGCCGGCTCGAGCGGATCGGCGAAGGTGTGGTCGACCTGCTCGAGCACCACCGCACCGGCGGGCACCTCGAAGATGCCAAGGCCGGCGGAGTCGGCGTCGGCGGCCTCGGCCTCTGGCGCGAGATACGCGTCGAAGTCGAGGGTCTTCAGCGACGTGAACTCCCAGCCGGGGTTACCGCGGAAGGACGGCAGCGGGAGCGAGTCCTTCAGCGCGGCGGCGCGCTCCCGGCGCGCCGCCAGCCAAGCCGGTTCCGTCGCCGTGGACGGACTTGGACTAGCCAATGGAACCCTCCATCTGCAATTCGATGAGCCGGTTCATCTCGACGGCGTACTCCATCGGCAGCTCCTTGACGATCGGCTCGATGAAGCCGTTGACGATGAGCTTGCCGGCCTCCTCCTCGTCGAGCCCGTGGCTCATGAGGTAGAAGAGCTGCTCGTCGCCGACCTTCGAGACCGTCGCCTCGTGGCCGACGTTCGACGTCGTTCTCGCCGATGCGGATCGTCGGGTAGGTGTCCGAGCGCGACTGGTCGTCGAGCAGCAGCGCGTCGCAGACGACCTTGGACTTCGAGCCGTGCGCGCCCTTGGCGACCTCGAGCAGCCCGCGGTAGGAGCCGCGCCCGCCGTCCTTGGAGATCGACTTGGCGAAGATGTTCGACGTCGTGTTCGGCGCGGCGTGGACGATCTTGCCGCCCGCGTCCTGGTGCTGGCCGGCGCCGGCGAACGCGATCGAGAGGATCTCGCCGTGCGCGCGCTCGCCCGTGAGGTACACCGACGGGTACTTCATCGTCAGCTTCGAGCCGAGGTTGCAGTCGACCCACTCGACGGTCGCGTCGCGCTCGGCGATCGCGCGCTTTGTGACGAGGTTGAAGACGTTCGTCGACCAGTTCTGCACGGTCGTGTAGCGGATCCGCGCGCCGGGCTTGGCGATCAGCTCGACGACCGCGGAGTGCAGCGAGTCCGACGAGTACGTCGGCGCCGTACAGCCCTCGACGTAGTGCACGTAGGAGCCCTCGTCGGCGATGATCAGCGTGCGCTCGAACTGGCCCATGTTCTCCGTGTTGATGCGGAAGTAGGCCTGCAGCGGCATCTCGATGTGCACGCCCGGCGGCACGTAGACGAACGACCCGCCCGACCAGACGGCGCTGTTGAGCGCGGCGAGCTTGTTGTCGTTGGCCGGGATGATCGTCGCGAAGTACTCCTTGATGAGCTCCTCGTGCTCGCGCAGCCCGGAGTCCATGTCCATGAAGATGACGCCCTGCGCCTCGAGCTGCTCGTTGATCTGGTGGTAGACGACCTCGGACTCGTACTGGGCGCCGACGCCGGAGAGGAACTTGCGCTCGGCCTCCGGGATGCCGAGGCGGTCGAAGGTCTTCTTGACGTCGTCGGGGACGTCGTCCCATGAGCGCTCGGCGCGCTCGGACGCGCGCACGAAGTAGTGGATGTTGTCGAAGTCGACCTCGGCGAGGTGCGGCGAGCCCCACGTCGGCATCGGACGAGCAAGGAAGTGCTCGAGCGCCTTGAGACGGAACTCCCGCATCCACTGCGGCTCGTTCTTGAACTCGGAGATCTTCTCGACGAGCTCCTTCGTCAGACCCTTGGGAGCCTTGTAGAGGTAGTTCTCGGCATCGTGAAAACCGTACTTCTCCGTGTAGTCGGAGTTGATGCCCTGCAGGCCCTCTTGCTCGGCGATGGTCTCGGGAGTTGCCATATCGGTTACTCAACCTCCAGCTTGATCATGTCGTCCTCGACGCGGACTTCGAACGTGTCGATCGGAACGTAGGCGGGCAGCGTCACCGGCTTGCCGGTATGCAGGTCAAACAGCGACCCGTGGCGTGGGCACTCCACCGTGCACCGCTGCGGATCGAACTCGCCGTCGGCGAGGTTGCCGTCGTCGTGCGAGCAGCGATCCTCGATCGCGAGCAGCTCGCCGTTGCAGTTGAAGATCCCGATCTCGAGGTCCTCCCACTCGACCACGCGCGACGCGCCGGGCGGAAGCTCGGAGACCGGGCAGATGTCGAGGATCTCAGCCATGGAAAACGTCCGGCGCGCCAATCCCGTCCTGGGCACTCGGATATCGCTCCCAGGAGTGTAGCCGCTTCGTTTATGCAGATGTCCCTGCGGTTCGCGCACCACAACGCGTGGCGCGTAGACGCTCGGATCAGAGGTGATCGGCGTCGGACGGATGGCGCTCGACGCCGCCCTCGGCCTCGCTCGGCGGAGTCTCGGGCTCCCAGTCGACGGCATCGCCCAGCGCGGCGCCCTTGAGCACCTTGAGCGTCAGCAGCGCGCACTTCATCCGCGTCGCCGAGATCTGGATGCCGAGCAGGTCCAGGACGTACTGGCGATCGAGCTTGAGCAGCTCGTCGATCGTCATGCCCTTGATCTCGTCGGAGGTCATCGACGCCGACGCCTGGCTGATCGCACAGCCGTGGCCCGAGAAGCGCAGATCCTCGATCGTGCCGTTGCCGTCGGTGCGGATCTCGACCGTCAGCTCATCGCCGCAGAGCGGGTTTGAGTCCTTGAAGGTGAGGTCGTGCGGATCGAGGTGGCCCCAGTTGTGGGGGCGCTTGTAGTGCTCGAGGATCTCTTCGCGGTAGATCGAGTCCATGGTCAGCGCAGGGGGTCGCGAGCGAAATTCGCGCGAGCTGTGGTGCAGCGATGGCGAGCAGTGGTCATTCGAAGATCTTCCTGACGTCGTGGAGAGCGTCGACGAGCGCGTCGACATCGGCGCGGGTGTTGTGGACGGCGAACGAGGCGCGCGACGTCGCCGCGACGCCGAAGCGCTGCATGAGCGGCTGCGCGCAGTGGTGCCCGGCACGGATGCACACGCCGCGGCTGCCGAGGATCTCGGCGACGTCGTGCGGATGGGCGATGTCGAGCGAGAAGGCCACGAGCGCGCCGCGGCGATCGGCGTCGAGCGGCCCCATGACGGTGACGTCGGGCAGCTCGCCGAGCCGGTCCAGCGCGTAGGCGCAGAGGTCGCGCTCGTGCGCGCGGACGGTCTGCATGCCGATGCCGGAGATGAAGTCGACGGCCGCGCCGAGCCCGATCGCCTCGGCGATGCTCGACGTGCCCGCCTCGAACTTCGCCGGCAGCTGGCCCCAGCGGATCTCGTCGACGGAGACCGAGGCGATCATGTGCCCGCCGCCGAGGAACGGCGGCATCTTCTCCAGCAGCTCCTTGCGCCCATGCAGGACGCCGACGCCGGTCGGCCCGTAGACCTTGTGGCCCGTCCAGGCGTAGAAGTCGGCGTCGAGCTCGCCGAGATCGACCGGCATCTGCGGGACCGCCTGCGAGCCGTCGACGACGACGACCGCGCCCGCGGCGTGGGCGCGCGCGACGATCTCGGCGACCGGGTTGATCGTGCCGGCGGCGTTGGAGACGTGCGCGACGGCGACGAGCTTGACGGTGCCCGTCGCCAGCAGCGCGTCGAGCTGGTCGAGGTCGAGCACCGACTCGTCGTCGACCTCGACCATCTCGAACTGCGCCCCGGTCTCGCGGCAGAGCACGTGCCAGGGCACGAAGTTCGAGTGGTGCTCGAGCTGGGTCGTGACGACGCGGTCGCCCGGGCCGACGTTGGCCCGCCCCCACGTGTAGGCGACGAGGTTGAGCGCCTCGGTCGCGTTCTTCGTGAAGATCGTGCAGTTCGCCGGCCAGTTGACGAACGCCGCGATCCGGTCGCGCGCGCCCTCGAACAGCTCGGTCGCCTCGGCGGCGAGCGCGTAGACGCTGCGATGCACGGTGCCGCGATGGTGCTCGTAGTAGTCGTCCATCGCGGCGATGACCTGCTGCGGCGTCTGCGAGGTCGCAGCCGAGTCGAGGTAGACGATCCCCTCGCGCTGGAGACTGGGGAAGTCCGTCGCCAGCGGCGTGTCGGCCAGGGTGCTCATCGCGAGGACCTCCGAACCGGGTCGGCGACTACTGCGGTCGAGCAATGGCGCGATGTCACGTCGCGACGGCGAACTCTTCGCGGATCTTCGCGTAGCCCTCGGCCTCGAGGCGGTCGACGAGCTCGGGCCCGCCCTCGGTGGCGATCCGGCCGTCGAACATGATCGAGACGCGCGTCGGCGTGACCATGTGCAGGATGCGCTGGTAGTGGGTGATGATCAGCACGCCCATGTCGGCGCCGGTCGCGACGGTGTTGACGCCGTGCGCGACGACGTTGAGCGCGTCGATGTCCAGGCCCGAGTCGGTCTCGTCGAGGACGGCGAGCTTCGGGTGCTGCAGCGCGAGCTGGAGGATCTCCAAGCGCTTCTTCTCGCCGCCGGAGAAGCCCTCGTTGAGGTAGCGGGCGCTGAACTCGCGCGGGATGTCGACGAGCTCCATCGCGGCCTCGACGGTCTTGCGGAAGTCCTTCAGCGAGATGTCGCCCTCGCCGCGTGCCTCGCGGTGGGCGTTCATGACCATCCGCAGGTACTTCGTGATCGTCACGCCGGGGATCGCAACGGGGTACTGGAAGGCCATGAAGAGACCCATGAGCGCGCGCTCGTTGGGGTCGGCCTCCGTGATGTCCTCGCCGCCGAAGAGGATCTGCCCCTCGGTGACCTCGAGGCTCGGATGGCCCATGATCGCGTTGGCAAGCGTGGACTTGCCGGAGCCGTTGGGGCCCATGAGCGCGTGGATCTCGCCGGGCGCAACGGTCAGGTTCACGCCCTTGAGGATCTGCTTGTCCTCGGCCTGGACATGAAGGTTGCGAATCTCAAGGTCTGGCATATGTCCTCTGGGTCTCCTTCGTGCGGGTTCGCCTGAACGGATCAGGCGGGAGCTGGGGTCTGATGTTCGTTCGCCGCCGGCACGCCGATACGCGGCAGCTGGCGGGTCTGAAACTCGATCAGCTCGGCGAGCGTCGTGTGCGCGAGCGTCTTGAGGACGCCGACCTGCACGCGCGTCCACAGGAGCTTCGTGGCGCAGCCGCGGCCGGAGTCGTCGTGGTGCGAGCAGAGCACGCGGCCGTCGTCGCTGCGGTCGTCGACGAAGCACTCCATCGGCGCGAGCGAGCCCTCGAGCGCGAGCACGACCTCGTCCATCGCGATGTCCTCCGGATCGCGGGCGAGCCGGTAGCCGCCGTGCGCGCCGCGGGTCGACTCGACGAGCTCCGCGCGCTTGAGCAGCGCGACGATCCGCTCGAGGTAGGCGAGCGGAAGATTCTCCGAATCGGCGATCGCCTTCAGCGACACCGGATGGTCCTGCCCCTGGCGTCCGAGCTCGATGAGCAGGCGTACGCCGTACTCGGCTTTGGTCGTGAAGAACACGGCCGGTAATCCTACCAGCGGGGTCGGGATAGGGGCGGGCGCCGCGGTTCGTGGCGCGAACGCAGTCGTGCGGGCGCGCATAGGGTCCGCTGCAGTGGATCTCGAGAACCTGCCCTTCGACCCGCTGCGGTCCTACGGCGGACGCTCGCTGCACGAGCAGTCCCACGGCGAGTCGTTTCTCGCGATCCTCGTCCACCGCTTCGGCCCGAACGGCCTCTATCTCCTCAGAACCGCCGCACCGTCACGCGCACGCGCCCGTCGCGCGCCCACGTGAAGATCGCGTAGCGCCCGGCCGTGCGCAGATCGCGGTTGGTGGAGTTGGAGTGATACGGCGACGGCGGCGGGCCCTTCGGCGCGGCGGTCCTCGCGAAGATCCCGTCCGGCCCTGCGAGCCGGGCGTCGACCCCGCGGCGGCCCGACCAGACCGCCAGCGCGCGGCCGCCGCTGAGCGGCATGACGACCGGCTCCTTCGCGCGGCCGGCGGTCAGCGTCTGCAGCGCGCCGACGCTGCCGTCCGCGGCGATCGCGACCGCGCGCACCGGCGCCTCCGTCGAGAACGGCTCGGACTTCGTCTTGAGCTGGAAGACGAGCACGCCGCGGCCCTCGCTCGTCGGAGCCGCGGTCGGCGCGAACGCGCGCGCCGGATGGGTCAGCACGGGACCGAACGGCGCGCCGAGCGCTCCCGCGGGGCTGACCGCCGCGACGATCGGGTTGCCGAACGAGCCGGCGTCGCCATGGCTGCGGATCTGCGTCGCCGCGATGAGCGTGCGGCCGTCGGCGCCGATCGCGACGCGCGGGTCCGCGGCGGGGTCGCCGCCGAGCGCGACCGGGACGCCGAACGTGCCGCCGTGCGGCCGCGTCGCGACGAGGACGGGATCCGTCTGCCCGGACACGGTGAGCGGCGACTCGCGCGTGAACGTCAGGACGGCGCGCCCGTCGGGCGCGACGGCGAGTGCCTGCGTCGGGCGCGCATCGACGCCGAACTCGCCCGGCCCGAGGTCCTGGACGGCGCCGATCTGGCGCCCGGCGGGATCGAGCGAGAGCGCCCGCACGCCGTAGAGGCGGTCCTTCCTCGGCCCCTGCGGGAACACGCGCTCGGCGATCACCCACCCGCCCTGCGGGTCGGCTGCGACCTGCACGCCGTTGATGTCCGACGGCGGGCCCGTGGTGTAGCGGCGCCGGACGATCGCGCGGCCGGCCTTGGTCCGCACGGCGGCATGCAGCCCGTCGCTGTCCTCCCAGGCGAGCAGGAACGCGCCGCCGGGCGCCGCGGCGATCGACCAGTCGCGCGCGCCGCGCCGCTCGATGACGCGCGGGACGCCGAAGCGGCCGTTCGCCGAGCCGGTCGCGAGCACGAGCGCGCTGGACTTCGAGGAGAAGGCGAGCGCGCTCGACCCGTCGGCGGCGATCGCCGCGCGCGGGACGGGCTCACGGCCACTGTGGCCCTTGGCGTCGAAGCCCTGGGCCTTCGACCACGATCCGGAGGCCGCGCCCGCGGCGGGCGCGAAGGTGAGCAGCGCGGCGGCTGCGGCGAGCGGGAGGATGAGGGAGGTGGGGGTGCGCATGTAGCCGTGAACGGTCGCCGCCAGCACAAGGTTGCGTCGCGAACCGCTAGAAGTGAGGGTCCATGCCGGAGTTCGCGCCAGGCGACGTCTTCGTCGATCACCGCATCGAGGGCCTCGCCGGGCGTGGCGGGATGGGCGTCGTCTACCGCGCGACGCAGCTCGGCCTGGAGCGGACGGTCGCGCTGAAGGTCATCACGCCGGTGCTCGCCGAGGAGGAGGACTTCCGCCGGCGCTTCGTCGCGGAATCCAAGGCCGCCGCCTCGATCGAGCACCCGAACGTCATCCCCGTCTACTACGCGGGCGAGCGCGACGGCGTGCTGTTCATCGTCATGCGCTACATCGACGGGCCCGACCTGCGCGCGCTCGTGCGCGCCGAGGGCCGGCTGGACGCCGAGCGCGCGGCGCACATCGTGGCCCAGGTCGGCGGCGCGCTGGACGCCGCCCATCGCCACGGCCTCGTGCACCGCGACGTCAAGCCCGCCAACGTCCTGCTCGGCGAGGACGACCACGCCTACCTCACGGACTTCGGCCTGACGAAGCGCTCCGCGACGACCGACGGCGGTGCGCTGAGCCGCGCCGGCGGCTGGGTCGGGACGCTCGGCTACGTCGCGCCGGAGCAGATCCGCGGCGAGCGGATCGACGCGCGCACGGACGTCTACGCGCTCGGGTGCGTGCTCGTCCACGCGCTGACCGGAAGCGCTCCGTACATGCGCGAGACCGACGAGGCGACGCTGTGGGCGCACCTCAACGCGCCGCCGCCGACCGAGAGCGTGCCGCCCGAGTTCGAGGGCGTCGTCGCACGGGCGCTCGCGAAGGACCCGTCGGACCGCTACCCGTCGGCGGGCGATCTCGGCCGCGCCGCGCTGAGCGCCGCCGGTCGCAGCGCGACGGCGATCCCCGAGCGCAACGTCGGTCGCGGGCTCGCGGCGCCGATCGACGGCGCGACCGAGGCGACCGCGCTGCAGGGGGCCGCCGCCGACCCGGACGGCGAGACGCGCCTCTCGCCGGCGCTGGAGCGCGCCGACTCGCCGCGCCGGGGCCTGCGGCCCTCGCAGGGGCAGCGCCGCGCGATCCTCGGCGCCGGCGCCGCGCTGCTCGTCGCGGGCGCCGCCGCCCTGGCGTTGCTGACCGGCGGCGACGGCGATACGCCGAAGCCGCCCGAGCGCGCGACCGCTCCGCCCGCGACCGATCGCCGCGCGGCCGTCGACATGACCGAGGCGGGCATCCTCGCCCGCCCCAACGCGCTGACGATCGCCGCCGGCGACGTCTGGGCGCTCAGCAACCGCGAGGGCGCGATCGTGCTCGTCAACGCCGCCACCGGCAAGGTCGGCCGGCGCCTGCCGGTCGGCAAGGGCGCGAGCTCGCTCGCAGCCGGCTTCAACTCCGTCTGGGTGACGAAGGAGAGCACGAGCACGGTGCTGCGCTACAACGCGCGCAGCCACCGTCGCGTGGCCGGCGGAGCGATCGAGGTCGCGGTGCCCGGCAGCAACGCGGTGGTCGCGACCGGCGCGCGCGCCGTCTGGGTCGGCGTGCGCAACCGCCCGCTCACCGACACGAGCCCCGAGTCGGTCGTGCGGATCGACCCGAGCACCGGCGAGCAGCGGTTCTTCTCGGTCCAGCGCGGCGTGCAGGATCTCGCGGTCGGCGCCGGCGCGGTGTGGGTCACCAACCGCTTCAGCTCGACGGTCACGCGGATCCGCACGAGCGATGGCCGCCAGGACGTCGTGAACGTCGGGCGCGAGCCGAAGGGAGTCGCCGTGGGCGAGGGCGCGGTCTGGGTCGCCTCGTCGGGCGACGACGAGATCACGCGGATCAACCCGCGCAGCCTCCAGACGCGATCGATCCCGCTGCAGGCGATCCCCGAGCGCGTCACGGTCGGCGGCGGCTCGGTCTGGGCCACCGCGAAGGAGGCCGGGCGCCTGATCCGCATCGATGCGCACACGCGCAAGGTCCTCGAGCGGATCGAGACCGGCCTGCGCCCCTTCGCGCTCGACGTCACCCGCGGCCGGGCGGTGTGGCTGACGCTGCTCGACCAGGACGCCGTGCAGCGGGTGCGGTTCTACCAGCGCTAGATGGTTGATTCCACGGTGCGGGTCGTGGAATCAACCATCTAGAGGTCGCGCCGCGACACGACGCCGTCCTGCAGCGCGCGCATCGCGAGGTACGAGCGCTTCTGGTTCTGCGGCAGGTGCTGCACGCCGAAGTAGCCGAACAGCGTGCGCAGGTGGGCCTTGACCGCGTCGACGGAGAGAAACAGCTCCGCGGCGATCTGCTGGTTCGTCGCGGGCGTCGCGAGCTCGGTGTCCTTGTACGGGCGGCACAGCGCGGCGAGCACGGCCCGCTGCGTCGGGCTCAGCGCGGGCAGCTCGGCGCGGCTGCCGGCGGCGACGGTCGGGTTGGACTCCGCCGACTCGGGCACGCGGAAGGCGATGTGCGTGCGCCCGACGCGCAGGACGTCGCCGTCGCGCAGGCGGTGGCGGCCGGAGATGCGCTGGCCGTTGACGAAGGACCCGTTGCGCGACAGGCCGTCGTCGGCGGCGGTCCACTCGTCGCCGAGGCGCTCGAGCTCGGCGTGCAGGCGCGAGACCTCGGTGTCCCACTCCAGCGCGACGTCGTTGCCGGCGCTGCGCCCGACGGTGACGCGCGTGCTCGCCGGGTCGAGCACGAACAGCCGCTGAGCGCCGTGGCCGTCGCGCAGGACGAGGAACGGCGTGCCCTCGCGCTCGGCCTCGATGCGCTCGCGCAGCTCGGCGGGCGTGGCCGCGTGGGCGGCGAGTGGCGACGGATCGGCCTGCTGCATGGCCCGTTGAGCTTCGCAGATCCGACACGGCAGGCCACCCTGGGTGGAGCAAGCTCACACCTGAGGGTGGAGGGTGTGACCCCGGGGGTTCGCGCAGCATGGACGCGCGGCGTGATCGTGCTCACAACGCCCATGGCAAGGAGCCACCGCACATGATCGCCCGCCCCCACACCGACCTGACCGACGACGAGCTCGTCGCCCGCTTTCGCAGCGGCGACGACGCCCCCTTCGACGAGATCCACCGCCGCTACCGCCGCCAGCTCATCGCCTTCGCGCGGCGCATCCTCAACGGCACCGGGCACGACGCCGACGACGTCGTCCAGGACGCCTTCATCCGCGCCTACCGCGGGCTGCGCGTGACCGACCGCCCGATGGCGCTGCGCCCGTGGCTGTACATGATCGTCCGCAACCGCGCGCTCGACGAGCTGCGCTCGCCGCCCCGCGCCGGCGCCTACGACGACGAGTTCGCGCTCAACGCGGTGCCGACGGCCGACGCCGCGCAGTGCGTGCAGGAGCGCGACGAGATGCGCCGGCTCGTCGCCGAGATCGCGCGCCTGCCCGAGCGCCAGCGCATGGCGCTCGTCATGCGCGAGTTCGACGGCTGCTCGCACGTCGAGACGGCCCGCCGGCTGCAGACGACCGTGCCGGCGACGAAGTCGCTCATCATCCGCGCGCGCTCGAACCTCGGCGCGGCGGTGCACGCGGCGTGACCGGTCGCGCACGCGCGAGCGTGCGCGACGCGTCAGCGGGTAGGCTCGCCGCACCGTGGACGTGACACAGATCGAAGATGCGCTCGGGCGCCTCGAGGACGGCCTGTCGGAGGCCCGCGCGGCGGCCGAGCTGCTGCGCGAGGGCGACGTCTCGGCGGTCGGCGATCTCAACGAGGTGATCGACGCGATGGCGCTCGAGATCGCCGAGCTGAAGACCCGCACGAGTGGCGGCATCGGGTAGCGGCGACCGCGATCGTCCAGGTGTCCACACGCGGCCAAGCGGAGGAGTAGCGTTGCCGAGCACGGGCGCCGCGGCCGAGACGCGGCCCGGCCGCTCGCCATCAGAAAGGACGACGGGGAGACATGCAGACTGCTCTGAGCGCGCAGGACATCGAGCCATGCGCGAACGAGACGGCTGACCGGGTCGCCACGGGAATCGTGACCGTGGTGCCCTTCCTCGCACTCGGCGTCGTGGTGTGGCAGGCGTGGCAGAGCCTGCTGCACTGGCATGACTTCGTCGTGTTCGGCGTCATCTACGTGCTGACCGGCCTCGGCATCACGGTCGGCTTCCATCGCCACTTCACCCACCGGGCGTTCAAGACCAACCGCGTCGTCCGCGGCGCGCTCGCGATCCTCGGGACCGCCGCGATCGAAGGGCCGATCACGGCCTGGGTCGCCGATCACCGCAAGCACCACGCGTTCTCCGACCAGGTCGGCGACCCGCACAGCCCGCACGTCGATCGCGGCCACGGCCTGCGCGGCGCGCTGCGCGGCCTCGGCCACGCGCACATGGGCTGGCTGTTCCTGCACACGCAGCGCGGCAACAAGGAGCGCTACGCGCCCGACCTCATCGCCGATCCGCTGATCCGCTTCATCGACCGCACGACGCTGCTGTGGATCGTGCTCGGGCTCGCCGCGCCGTTCGGGCTCGGCTACGCGCTCGGCGGCACGCTGTCGGCGGCGTTCACCGGCCTGCTGTGGGGCGGCGCCGTGCGGATCGTGCTGCTGCACCACGTGACGTACTCGATCAACTCGCTGTGTCACTTCTTCGGGCGCAAGCGCTTCGAGACCGGCGACGAGTCGCGCAACCTGCTGTGGCTCGCGCCGCTGTCCTTCGGCGAGGCGTGGCACAACAACCACCACGCGTTCCCGACGTCGGCGGCGCACGGGATGGCCTGGTATGAGCGCCTGCTCGACCCGAGCGCGATCGTCATCTCGGGGCTGGAGCGGCTCGGGCTCGTCTGGGACGTCGTGAAGATCAGCGAGGAGCGCCAGGCGGCGAAGCTCGCCGCCGTGTGAGCCCGCCCGCGGCGGGGCAAAAGAAAGGGCGGCCGCTTGCGCGACCGCCCTCCGCAGTTCAGATGGTCTGTCGAGACGACTAGATCGTCTGGACGTTGACCGCCTTCGGGCCCTTGTCGCCCGCCTCGGCGTCATAGCTGACCTTGGCGCCCTCGGCGAGCGAGCGGTAGCCCTCGCCGATGATGCCGCTGTGATGGACGAACAGGTCCTTCTGACCGTCGTCAGGGCTGATGAAGCCAAAGCCCTTGTCATCGCTGAACCACTTCACGGTGCCGGTAGGCATGCCGGTTCTCCTCGGATGTCGTGCTGCATACCCCGAGGATGCTGTTCAGGCAACGACACTGGGCGCTGGCACTGCTTCGCCGGATCGACTGCCGATCCGACCTTTCAAATCGGAACCGTAGCGGGTCACTACCCTGAAGCGCCATGCCCGTTACCAGACAAGACCTGCGCAACGTCGCAATCGTCGCCCATGTCGACCATGGCAAGACGACGCTCGTCGACGCCATGCTCTGGCAGTCGGGCGCGTTTCGAGCCGGCCAAGACGTCAACGAGCGCGTCATGGATTCGATGGATCTCGAGCGCGAGAAGGGCATCACGATCCTCGCCAAGAACACGTCGGTGCTGCACGACGGGGTGAAGCTCAACATCATCGACACGCCAGGCCACGCGGACTTCGGCGGCGAGGTCGAGCGCGGGCTGTTCATGGTCGACGGGATCCTCCTGCTCGTCGACGCGAGCGAGGGGCCGCTGCCGCAGACGCGCTTCGTCCTGCGCAAGGCGCTCGAGGCGCGGCTGCCGGTCATCCTCATCGTCAACAAGGTCGACCGGCCCGACGCGCGCATCGACGAGGTCGTCGACGAGGTCTACGAGCTGTTCCTCGACCTCGACGCCGACGAGGAGCAGATCGACTTCCCGATCGTCTACTGCAACGCGAAGGCCGGCCACGCGTCGACGTCGGACCCCGAGGACCTCAGCGACAGCCTCAAGCCGCTCATGGACCTGCTCGTCGAGCACATCCCCGCCCCGTCCTACGACCCCGAGCATCCGCTCCAGGCGCAGGTGACGAACCTCGACGCCTCGCCCTACGTCGGCCGCCTCGCGCTGTGCCGCGTGCGCCACGGGACGATCCGCAAGGGCCAGCAGGTCGCGTGGTGCCGGGCCGACGGCACGATCGAGCAGGCGAAGATCTCCGAGCTCTACGTCACCGACAACCTCGACCGCGTCGACGCCGCGGAAGCCGGGCCGGGCGAGATCATCGCCGTCGCCGGGATGGCGGAGATCACGATCGGCGAGACGCTCGCCGACCCCGACGACCCGCGCCCGCTGCCGGTCATCACCGTCGACGAGCCGTCGCTGTCGGTGACGATCGGAATCAACACGTCGCCGCTGAGCGGCCAGGACGGCTCCAAGCTCACCGCCCGCCAGCTGCGCAACCGGCTCGACGCCGAGCTCGATCGGCAACGTGTCGCTGCGGATCTTCGAGACCGAGCGGCCCGACACGTGGGAGATCCAGGGGCGCGGTGAGCTGCAGCTCGCGGTGCTCGTCGAGATCATGCGCCGCGAGGGCTTCGAGCTGACGGTCGGCAAGCCGCAGGTGCTCACGCGCGAGATCGACGGCAAGCTCCACGAGCCCGTCGAGCGCGTCGCGATCGACGTGCCGGAGGACTACGTCGGCGTCGTGACGCAGCTGCTCGCGCTGCGCAAGGGCCGGATGGAGTCGCTCGTCAACCACGGCACCGGCTGGGTGCGCATGGAGCAGATCGTCCCCGCACGCGGGCTGATCGGCTTTCGCACCGAGTTCCTCACCGAGACCCGCGGCACCGGCCTGCTGCACCACGTCTTCGAGGGCTGGGAGCCGTGGTTCGGCGAGCTGCGCACGCGTCCGACCGGCGCGCTCGTGGCCGACCGCCGCGGCAAGGTCGCGTCGTTCGCGCTCTTCAACCTGCAGGAGCGCGGGACGATGTTCGTCGGTCCCGGCGAGGAGGTCTACGAGGGCATGATCGTCGGCGAGAACGCGCGCGCGGACGACCTCGACGTCAACGCCGTCAAGGAGAAGCACCTGACGAACCACCGCTCGTCGACGGCCGACGAGCTGGTCCGGCTCGTCCCCCCGCGCAAGCTGTCGCTCGACCAGGCGCTCGAGTTCCTACGCGAGGACGAGTGCATCGAGGTCACGCCGAACGTCGTGCGCCTGCGCAAGGTCGCGCTGGACCAGATGAGCCGCGTGAAGGCGGCCCGAGCGGCCAAGCGCGAGCCCGTGGGATAGCCCGCGGCGCGAAGCTCCACGGCCGACGTTGATTGGCCGCGGTCCGACCGGGTCCAGCGGGCGGAGCGCTGCCGGCGACGCTCGGCGGTGCAGGTCAGCTGCCGCATCGTGGCGCGATTGGTGCCCGACGCCGCGCATCGCGGCGCCAACTGGTGGCCGATCGTGTGTCGTGGCAGCGTGCTCGTCGGGCGCCTGGACGACGGTCGGCTGAAGGGATCCCAGCTCGACTACGCGTGCCGAACGGTGCGTTCGTGACGCCACCCACCCCCCGGGCCGCCTGACGCGGGTCAGCGCACCGCCGCCGGTGCGCTCCCGCCTTCGGGGCCGGCAGCCGGCTCCCTGTCGGCGAGGCGGCGCGGGCTGTCGGGGTCGTGGGATGGCAGGTAGATCGTCGGGCGCGACTGCGCCAGCGCGCGAACCGCGGCGAGCGTGCTGCGGGCGGTCCTCGCATCGTTCGTCACGCCGTCCGCGATGCCGGCGAGCATGAGGTCCTGTGTGTAGGACGCATCGCCGGCCAGCAGGACGAGCCGGTCGTGGAGGTCGACGGCGACGGACATGTGCCCAGGGGTGTGGCCCGGCGTCGCCAGGAGCGTCACGTCGCCGGCCGCGGTGAGGCGTCGCGTGCCGCGGATCGGCCCGAATGCGCCGTCGTCGAGGTCCACCGGCGTAGGAGAGAACCAGTGCGGCCAGCGGTTCGGGAGGTAGCCGCGAGCGCGGCCGAGCGCGCCGGAGGCCTGGCGCAGCTCGGTGCGGGAGACGAGGATCTCGCTGTCGGGGAAGTGCGCGAGGCCGCCGGCGTGGTCGGTGTGGAGGTGCGTCAGGACGACCCAGCGCACGTCGGCGGGCGAGAGCCCGAGGCGCTGGAGCTGGGGTCCGATCTCCTCGTCGGGAGCTACCCACTCGCGCACGCCGAGCCGGAAGTACGGATGCCAGGACGGGAAGTAGCCCTTCTCGGCGGTGCGGGCGGTCTCGCCGGTGTCGACGACGACGAGCCCCTCGGGGTGCTCGATGACCCATGCGAGGATCGGCAGCGGCTCGGTCCAGCGGTCGTCGCGGAGCGTGTTGACGAGGCGCAGCGGACCGGCGCCGCTGCCCTCGCGCTGCCGCGCCTTGACGGCGACGGTTCCGGTCTGGATGGCGTGGATACGCATTGGGTTCTCTCCTGTCAGCGGGGATCGGCGGCGATGGCGCGGAGGATCACGGCGGTGAGGTCTTCGACGAGCCGCTCGTCGAGCGGGCCGCCGGTGACCAGCAGGCGGTAGAAGACGACGCCGCCGAAGAGGTCGAGGCACAGGTCGTGGTCGATGCCCTCGCGGAGCTCCCGGCGAGCGGCGGCACGCTGCAGCGTGCGGTCGAGCGCGTCGCGGCGGGCGGCGAGAAAGCCGCTGCGCACCGCCTCGGCGAGCTCGCCGTCACGGGCCATGCCCGCGACGAGCTCGGGGATGAGGGCGGCGGCGCGCGGCGTCGAGTACAGCGTCACGGCCTCGGCGAGCAGCTCGTGGACGTCGCCTTGCAGCGTCCCGGTGTCGGGGATCACGATCTCCCGGTCGACGAGCGTGCCGATGGCCTCGGCGACGAGGGCGTCCTTCGATCGCCAGCGGCGGTACATCGTCGCCTTGCTGATGTGCGCCCGGTCGGCGACCGCGTTGGTCGTCACGCCGTTGATCCCTCGCTCGACGATCAGGTCGACGACGGCGTCGAGCGCTGCGCGGCGGGGGCGTTCCTCGGTCGGGCGTCCCGGGCGGCGCTTCGTGGCGGGTACGGAAGATGACATAACGGTACCGTACTGTACGGTTTCATATCGTGTCAAGGCCGTCCATTCGTCGAGCCCTCGTGCGGCGACGCAACCTTCGTGGCACGTCACCGTTGGCGGGTCATGAGCAACCTCTCCCGCAGCACCGTCGTCATCGGGTTGTGCGCGACGGCGCTGGCCGCCGTCGCCGGCCCCGCCAGTGCAGCTTGGACATCGCCGCAGGAGCTGCCGAGCACCGCCGGCCGCCATCCGCTGCTCGCGGCCTACGGCGCCACCGGCGCGCCGAGCATCGGGATGTACGGGCCGCTTGCGCTGATGCCCGGCACGCCGCAGGCGCCCGTTGCGATCTCGAGCATGGGCGCCGGCAGCACCTTTGAGGCGCCGGCTGCGCTGCCGGACGGGCTCGGCGCGCCGCTCGCAGTCTCGCCCGGTGGGACGCTGCTCGCCGTCGGTGGACCCCGCAGCCCGCTGGACTACGTCGGCATCGAGGGTCCGCGCTCGCGGCTGCGCGTCGGCATCGGCCCGGGCGGCGATCGCCTGCGACGGATTCCGACGCGCGGCATCGCCGGGACGCGGACGCTGGCGGCGGCCGTCAACGACACCGGCGACGCGGCGGTCGTCTACTCACGCTGCGTGAACTCGGGCTGCTCGACCCGCTCGGTCCTTGCGACGTTCCGCCGCCGCGGGCGCGGCTTCGCCACGCCGGTCGTGCTCGCCGGCCGCACCGGCTACCCGGCGGCCGCGGTCGCGGTCAACGCGCGCGGCGACGCGATCGTCGCCTGGATCCAGCACCGGGCGCGGGGCCGCGGCAACGACGTGCGCGCGCGGATGCGGCGAGCGGACGGCGCGCTCACGAAGGTGCGGCTCGCCGGACCGACCGCGCCCGCGCCGACGATCGCCGTCACGCTCTCGCGGGGACGCCGCGGCGTCGTCTCGTGGTTCAGCCAGCGGGTCGGGGAGGGCTCGGTCGGCGGACCGCTGACGGTCTCGTGGGTGCAGATGGACTCCCGCGGAGCGATCGGCACACGCCGCGTGCTCGACACCGGGACGCCGTCCGGCCACGGCGAGTCGGACGCAGTGAGGGGCGCCCGCCTGAGCGCGCTGCTCGGCGCCGACGGCGTCACGACCTTCGCATGGACCGGCTTTGCGGGCGGGCACTACGTCGTGCGCGCCGAGCGGATCGATCGCGACGTCGGACGGGTCGAGACGATCTCACCGCCGGCCGCCGACGCGCAGCTCATGGACCTCGCGGGCGACAGCGCGGGCGACGCGATCGCCGTCTGGGCGTCGGTCCCCGGCACGACGACCGCTCCAGGGGTCGCGGCCGTGATCCGCCCCGCGGGCGCGACGGCGTTCGGCGCGCCGCAGCTCGTGCTGACCGGCGCAGACACAAGCGGCACGGCGGCCGGCGCCATCGCACCCGGCGGCCGGGCGATCGTCGCCGGCGGACCCGTGGAGGCGCTCAACCGCAGCGACCCGCCGGGAGTCCGCGTGACGCAGCTGCTGCCGTGAGCGGCCACACCGCGCCGCCTCCCGGCGGCGTGCCGCGCGTACGCGATCAGCCGGCGCCCGGCTTGTGCGCCAGCACCTGGTACACGGAGGTGAAGCCGACGTCGAAGCCGCGGCGCGCCGCGCGCAGGTACAGCCGCCAGATCCGCGTTCGCTCCGGGCCCGCGAGCCGCTCGGCCTCGTCGACGCGCTCATCCAGGCGCCGCGTCCACTCGGCGAGCGTGCGCGAGTAGTCCCCGGCGAAGCCCTCGACGTGGGTGGTCCGCAGGCCCGCGCGCTCGAGCGCGGACTGGACGCGCGAGAGCGGCAGCGCCTCGCCGTCGGGAAAGACGTAGCGGTCCGAGACGATGTCGTCCGCCGGGTCCGCATCGGGATCCAGCGCGGCGATCCCGTGGTTGAGCAGGCGCCCGCCGGGCGTCAGCAACCGGGCGAGCGTGCGGGCGTAGCGGTCGATCTGAGCGTCGCCGACGTGCTCGACCATGCCGATGCTGGCGATCGCGTCGTACGGGCCGTCGTCGAGCTCGCGGTAGTCGGCGAAGCGGATCTCGACGCGGTCGGCGACGCCCGCCTCCGCGACCCGTCGGCGCGCGAGCTCGGCCTGTGAGCGCGACAGCGTGATGCCGACCACGCGCGCGCCGTACTCGGTCGCGGCATGGATCGCGAAGCTGCCCCAGCCGCAGCCCACGTCGAGGACGCGCCCACCGGGCGCAAGGCGGAGCTTCGTGGCGACGAGATCGAGCTTCGTGCGCTGGGCCTCCTCGAGCGTCTGCGCGCCGCGCGAGAAGATCGCGCAGCTGTAGGTCATCGAAGCGTCGAGGAAGAGGGCGAAGAACTCGTTGCCGACGTCGTAGTGGTAGCGGACCGCGGCGGCGTCCCGGGCCGCGGAATGACGCTCGCCCTTCAGGACGAGCTCGATCGCCGGCATGCGCGGGATCCCCGCCCAGCCCGCGGCCGCGACCGCCGCCAGGGTCAGGCGAACCCGATCGGAGGCCGCCACGGCGGGCGGCTCCCAGCCGTCGACGACCTCGAACGCCGCGTCGAGGTCGTCGGCGACGAGATCGCCCTGCACGTACGCCCGCCCGAGGCCGAGCTCGCCCGGAGCGCGCAGGAAGTGGGTGAGCGCGGCGGGCGTTCGCGCATGGAACTCCGGGGAGCCCTCGACGGTGGCGGGCACGACGGAGCCGTCCCAGAAGCGCAGCGCGAACGGGCGCTCCGGCAGCACGCGGGCGATCTCGCGCCGCAGCGGCCGGGTCAGGACCTGGCCGTGCGCGACCTGTCCGAGCGCACGACGGCTTGAGATCGGCGATGCCACGATGCTCCTTATATCGGTCACAGCGGCGGGCGCAGCCTCTCCACCCAGCGTCCAGATCGCAAACCCTGCTCGTGTCCCAGCCGGTGCTGCCCGGCGACCAGCGCCACGAGGCCGCCCGCGCCCGGGACCCAGAACGCCACCCCGTGGTAGACGAGGACGGCCGCGGCGGCGTGGACCGGCGGCACCCCGTAGAGCGCGCCCGCAGCCCTCGCACTTCACGCGCAGTTAAACGGAGCGACGACTCCATCGCAGCTGCTGCGCTGACGCAGCCCTACCGCCCCAGCCGCGCGTACTCCTCGTTGGGCAGCATGTTCGTCGCCATCGCCATGCGGTTGGTGAGGTTGTACATCGAGGCGATCTCGGCGACGTCCCATGCCTCCTCGAGTGTGAGGCCGGCGATGATCAGCGTGTTGATGTCCGCGCGCGTCATGTCGCGCGGCGTGCGCGTGAGCTTCTCGGCGTAGGCGCAGATCGCGGCGCGGCGCGGGTCCAGGCCGGCGCGGCGCCAGTCGAACGCGATCCGCTCGCCGAGCACCGGATCTCCGAGCGCCTCGCGCAGCGCGGCGCCGTGCGCGACGAGGCAGTACAGGCAGCCGTTGGCCTGGCTGACGACGACGGCGATCATCTCGCGGTCGGCCGCGCTGAGGGTCTCGGTCGGCTCGTGCAGCCCGCGGAAGTACGCAAACCATGCGCTCAGACGCTCGGGCCGGAAGGCCCAGACACGGAACACGTTGGGCACGAAGCCGACGCGCTCGCGCGCCTTTGCGAAGAGCTTGCGCAGCCCGTCGGGCAGCGTCTCCTCGTCGGGAACCGGAAACCAGGAGCCGGCGCTGCCCGGTGGATGTCCGTCCTGCGGCGACTCGTCGCTCATCGTGTGCTCAGTGTCGCACCGCGCCGAGGTGGTCGCCCTCGGCGCGGTGCGAGCCGTCACGACGTCCGGCGCGCGGGCGTCAGGACCGACGGCTCGACGCGCAGCACCCGCGCCGGCCAGGACGGCAGCCACCAGTTCCAGCGACCCATGAGCGAGATCACCGCGGGGACGATCAGCGCCCGGATCACGGTGGCGTCGAGCAGGATCCCGGCGGCCAGGCCGGTGGCCATCATCTTCACGTCGGTGTCCGGCCCGGAGGCCATCGACGTGAACGACAGGAACAGGATGAGCGCCGCGCTCGTGACGAGCCGACCTGTGCGGCCGATGCCCTGGATGACGGCCGTCTCCGTCGAGCCCGTGCGGTCGTACTCCTCGCGCATCCGGCTGAGGATGAAGACCTCGTAGTCCATCGACAGGCCGAACAGGAAGGCGAAGATCATGAGCGGCATCCAGGACGGGATCGAGCCCGTCGCCTGGATCCCCCAGATCGCCTCCGACCCGTAGCCGTGCTGCCAGACGAGCACGAGCACGCCCCACGCCGCGGCGACGCTGAGGATGTTCAGCAGGATCGCCTTGGCCGGCAGCAGCAGCGAGCGGAACGCCCGCGCCAGCAGGACGAACGTCGTGATCGTGATGAGCGCGATCATCAGCGGGAAGCTGCCGTAGACGGCGTCGATGAAGTCGGCGTTCGACGCCGGGGCGCCGCCCACGCGGACGTCCGCACCGGCCGCATGCGCGACGTCGCGAACGTCGGTGAGCGTCCGCCCGCCCGCGTCCGAGCCGGGGTCGGGGACCGGGATCGCCTCGACGAGCGCGCTGCCGCGGCTGCGCCAGTCGCGGCCGGCCGGCGCCGCGGCACCGTGGATTCCGTCGACCTCGCGCAGTGCGGCGGCGACACGCTCGGGGCTCGTGTCACCCGCGACCAGGACCTCGTGCGGCTGCAGCGCACCCTCGCCGATGCCCGCCTGCTCGAGCGCCACGAGACCCTGCTTGGCGTCGCCCGAGCGGGCGATCGTGTCCGCGTCGGAGTTGCCGAGCTGCAGGTCCGTCGCCGCGAGCGCGAGAGCGACGATGACCGCCATGCCGGCGCCGGCGGCGAGCCAGCGGCGCCGTGCGACCGCCGTCGCCCAGCGCGTCCAGGCGCGGCTGGCCTTGTCGTCGGTGCGGCGGTGCGGCCAGTCCAGCCGCGCGCCGGCCTTGGCGAGCACGACCGGCAGCAGCGTGATCGCGACGAGCGTCGACACGAGCGGGATCAGCATCCCGCCGTAGCCCATCGAGCGCAGGAACGGCAGTGGCAGCGCGATCAGCGCGAACAGGCCGATCGCGACCGTGACGCCGCTGAAGAGCACCGCGCGCCCGGCGGTCTGCATCGCGTACTGCACCGCCTCGTCGCCGCTGCGACCGTGCGCGCGCTCCTCGCGCCAGCGCGACACGACGATCAGCGAGTAGTCGATCGCCACGCCGAGGCCGATCAGCGCGATGAGGAACTGCACGATCGGCGAGACCGAGGTCAGCTCGGTCAGCCCGAGCAGCAGCAGGAACGTCGTGAGGATCGAGACGATCGCCATCAGCAGCGGGACGACCGCGAGGAACGACGCGAACACGAAGCCCAGCACGAGGAGCGCGCCGGTCCCGCCGAGCACGGCCTCGACGAGCACGCCCGGGCCCTCGCCGCCGCCGCTCTCCCCGGCCAGCGCGTCCATGCCCGTGAGGTGCACGCGCTCGCCGCCGACCGTCACGCCGGCGATCGCCGAGCGCGCGGCGCGCTCGGCCGCGGGGTTCTCGCCGAACGTGGAGTCGGGGTCGGGCGTCGGGTAGATGAGCGCGAAGATCGTGCGCCGGTCCTTGGAGACGAAGGCGTCGTCGCCGGTCGAGGCGTAGGACGCGATCCGCGCGCCCGGCATCGCCTTGCGCAGGCGCACGTCGAGGCGTGTCAGTTCGGCCCGCACGCCGGGCGAGTCCACCGTCGCGCCGCGCGGGAGCGCGATCACGGGAAGCAGCGGCACGCCCGTACCACCGGTTCCGCGGTAGCGCTCGGCGATCGCGACGTTCGTCTCCCAGCCCTCCCCGTTCGGAACCGAGAACTCAGGATCGAGCGCGCGCGAGGCGGGGCCCGCGGCGGCCGCTCCCGCGACGGTGACCACGAGCCAGAACAGCACGACGGTGCGCTTGTGCGCGAGGACCCAGCGGGTGAGGGCTGACATGACGGCCTCCTGATCGAAGTTGCCGTGGCAGCCTCCCGGCAGAGGGCGCGGCCGTCGTCGGCCGCAGCGGCGATCCTCGTCTCCCCCGCCGGCTGGAGCCGTGGCTCCGTCTCGTCCGCAAGGAGGAGGCCGTGATCGTCATGTCGCACGAGGGCGGCGCGGTCAGCGGGCGTTACCGTGACGTCATGGGAGATCTCCTCGGCAGCGTCACGCGCGCCGACGAGCGGTTTCGGCGTGACCTCCTCGTGGCGGTCGCACTGACCGTTGCGGGCGAGCTCGAGATTCTGCTCGCGCCCGGCGAAGGAAGCCAGCTCGTGAGCGCGCTCGCGCTGCCCGTCGCCACGCTGCCGCTGGCCTGGCGGCGCAGAGCGGCGCTCGCCGCGCTCGCGGCGATCGCGGCCGCGCTGCTGGTCCAGGGCCTGCTGGACGGCTTTCTCATCACCCACACGGTGACGCCGCCTGCGACCTTCGTGATCGCGCTGTACTCCGCCGGCCGCTATGTCGCCGGCGCGACGGGCCTCGCCGGGGTCGCGTTCGCCACGGCGGTCCTCGTCGCCACCCGCGCCGCGTTCGACCCGGCAGTGCAGCGCGCCGCGGACGTCATCCTGACGGCGATCGGTGTCTCGGTGCCGCTGCTCGTCGGGCGCTGGGTCCGCGGCCAGGTGCTGCTGCAACGCGAACTCGGGGACAAGGCGCAGCGCCTGGAGCGCGAACGCGAGCGCGACGCACGCCACGCCGCGGAGGAGGAGCGGATGCGGATCGCCGCCGACCTGCACGCGGCGGTCGCCGACGGCCTGGGCCTGATCGTCCGCCAGGCGCAGGAGCTGCAGCGCCTGCTGAGCGCCCGCGAGCACGCGGCCGCGGGTGGGCTGTTCGCCAAGATCGCCGCCGACTCGCGCGAGGCGCTCGCCGACGTGCGGCGCGTGCTCGGCGTCCTGCGCCACGACGGCGAGGCGCCGCGTCTCGCGCCGCCGAGCGCGGACCCGGCGCTCGAGGTGGTGTCCGCGGTGGCGGTGCCGGCGCCGGCACCAGCACGGGTTCTGACCCCGGCAGCGGCACCGGCGGTCACGACCGGCCGCGCGGCCGCGCAGCACCACCGCTGGTCGCCGCGTCAGCTCGGCCGCGAGACGCTGGACCGCGCGCTCGTCGCCGTCCTGCTCGCCGCCGCGGAGATCGAGCTCGCCGTGACGGCGCCCGGCGACAAGCTCGCGCCCGGCGCGCTGATCGCCGTCGCGATCGTCACCCCGCTGCTCTGGCGCCGCAGCCGCCCGGCGCTCGTCGCCGTCGCGGTGCTCGGCGCGGCCGCCGTCCAGAGTGCCGCCGTCGGCCTGGACGACTTTCCGGTTGCGAACATCGTCGCGGTCATCTGCGCCTCCTACGCCGTCGGCGCCTACGCCGGACGCCGCACGGCGATCGCCGGGCTCGTGCTGTTCACGCTCGGCGACGCGCTGCACGCCGCCGTCTTCTACCCCGACGGCGTCGTGCCCGCGATCCTCGGCGGCGCGGTGGTCCCGTGGATCATCGGCCGCACCGTCCGCGGCCAGCGCCTGCTGACGAGCGAGCTGCACGAGAGCGCCGCGCGCGGCGAGCGTGCCCGCGAGCAGCAGGCGCGCGCGGCGATGACGGCGGAGCGGGCGCGGGTCGCGCGCGAGCTGCACGACGCCGTCGCCCACAACATCAGCGTCATCGCGATCCAGGCCGCGGGCGCGGGTCCCATCGTCGAGCGCGATCCGGCGCGCGCAGCACAGATCGCCGCGCTGATCGACGACGTCGGGCGCGAGGCGCTCGCCGAGCTCGGCCGCCTCGTCGGCCCGCTCGGCGCCGGCGACGGCGGTCCCGCCGCACCGCACCCGAGCCTCGCGGGGGTCGACGGGCTTGCCACCCGCACGCGCGACAGCGGCATGCCGGTCGAGCTCTCGGTCGAGGGCGAGCCGGCGATCCTCCCCGCCGGGGTCGATCTCGCCGCGTTCCGGATCGTCCAGGAGGCGCTCGCCAACGCCTCCAAGCACGCGGGCGGAGCGCGCGCATGGGTCGTCGTGCGCTACGAGGAGCGCGCGGTCGAGGTCGAGATCGGCGACGACGGACGTGATTACAACGGCACGCCGGCGGCGGCGGCGCCCTCCTCTGGGCACGGCCTGATGGGGATGCGCGAGCGCGTCGCGCTCTACGGCGGCACGCTCGACGCCGGGCGCCGGCCCGAAGGCGGCTTCCTCGTCCGTGCACGGCTGCCGATCGGACGGACATGACGGCGCATCGGCGCTCGACGATCGTCACGGTCGATCCGCAGGATCGGTGCTCGCGATGAGCATCCGCGTCCTGATCGCCGACGACCAGTCGCTCGTGCGTGCCGGGTTTCGCCTCGTGCTCGAGAACCATGACGACCTCGAAGTCGTCGGCGAGGCCGCCAACGGCAACCAGGCCGTCCACAGCGTCGGGCGCCTGAAGCCCGACGTCGTGCTCATGGACATCCGGATGCCCGAGCTCGACGGCATCGCCGCCACCCGCCAGATCACCGCGCGGCACCCGACGCGCGTGCTCGTGCTGACGACCTACGACCTCGACGAGTACGTCTACGACGCGCTGCAGGCGGGCGCCAGCGGCTTCCTGCTCAAGGACACGCCGCCGCCGCAGCTCGCCGACGGCATCCGCGCCGTCGCCGACGGCGAGGCGCTCCTCGCCCCGACCGTCACGCGCCGCCTCATCGAGGAGTTCGCACGGATCGGCCCCGCCCGCCGCACGCCGCCCTCGGCGCTGGACGAGCTCACGCCGCGCGAGCTCGAGGTCCTGCGCCTGCTCGCGCGCGGCATGTCCAACGCCGAGATCGCCGCCGCGCTCGTGCTCGGCGACACGACGGTCAAGACCCACGTCGCCCACGTGTCGAGCAAGCTCGGGCTGCGCGACCGCGTCCAGGCCGTCGTGCTCGCCTACGAGTCCGGGCTCGTCACGCCCGGCCAGAGCCCGGCGTAGCGGGGCTGAGGGAGGGTGCGTCGAATATGTGTCGCGATGCGACGCGGATTCGACACACCCCTCCCGCCGTTACGCAGACCCCGATCCCGCCTTCCCTGAGTGATGCTGTTCACGAGCCTCGATCCCGACACCTGCCTCGTGACGCAGCTCCTGGCGCGTGCGGTGGCGCGACTCCCCGTAGCTGCGCGTCTCGACGACGATCAGCAGGATCAGCGCGAGCGCTAGCACGCCGATCGTCGCGAGCGCCGGGATCTCGACCGCCGCGGGGATGAACGCGACGAGCAGCACGGAGAGCCCCAGGCGCCGCGTGTTCAGCGATCGGATGTGGCGGTAGCGGAACGCGACGTGCGCGAGCAGGTACAGCGCCGCGCCGCCGAGCAGGGCGACAGCCGGGACGAGCTTGAGCGGATCCTCGACGTGACCGAGCGTCTTCTTCATCCCGGCGCGACGAGCACGATCCCGGCGACCATCGGGAAGTGCAGGTACGAGTAGGAGTCGCGCGCCATCTCGTTCTGCACGCGACCGACCTCGGCCCTGTCGAGCCGCCGCGCGGCGACGAGCGCGACGACGTCGAAGTACAGCCACCACAACGCCGCGGCGACCGCGGTGCCGACGACCGCGCCGACGACGATGCCGAGGTCGACCTTCGCCTCGGCGCCGACGCCGATCGCGACGATCGACTCGCCGAGCGCGATGATGACGATCAGCCCGTGGCGCTCGGCGAAGTGGTGCGGCACGAGCTTCCAGCCCTCGGCGCCGAAGAAGTACGGCTCGCCCATGTCGAGCGCCAGCGCGACGGCCCACAACCCGCCCTGCAGCGCGCCGTCGGCGAACGCCGCGCCGACGAGCAGCCCGGAGCCGATCGCGCAGCCGATCGCCAGGCCGATGACCGACGAGCGCAGGTTCGCGTCGTCGCGGCTGGCGAGCATGAACAGTGCGATGTGGGCGATGCGCACGACCGCGTAGGCGCCGGCGAAGATGAGCGCAGCGTCGTCGAACGCATGCGGCACGCAGAGCCCGACGACGAGCAGCGCCGCCATCGCCACGAAGATGACGAGCCGGACCGCGTCCTCCTCCGGGGTCGACGACGCTCGTCAGCCAGGCGTAGCCGACCCACGACCACCACAGCACGCCGAGCACGAGCAGTCCCTTTGCGAGCCCCTCCCAGGTCGGGTCGGCGGCCATCAGCGCCGTGCACTGCGTGAGCGCCAGCACGAAGACGAGATCGAAGAAGAGCTCCAGCGGCGTGACGGTCTCCTCCTCCCGCATCACCGCCGTCAGCCGGCGCGTGCGCCCTGCAGCGACCTCCGTGCTCATGGCGTGATGTTGGCAGCTGCGGTCTTCCGCTCGCGGGCAGACCGACTAGATTCGGCGCGATGACACGACGCAACAGCGCGCCGGACATGGGCCGACTCCTCATCTCGTGTCCCGACCGTCCCGGGATCGTCGCCGCGGTGTCGCGCTTCCTGTACGAGCACGGCGCGAACATCACCGAGTCCGATCAGTACTCGACCGACCCCGAGGGCGGCTCGTTCTTCCTGCGGACCGTCTATCACCGCGCCGGCCTCGCGGCGATGCGCGACGAGCTCGAGCGCCATTTCGCCGCCGAGGTGGGCCAGCCGTTCGCGATGGAGTGGGCCTTCAGCGACGCCGGCCTGCCCAAGCGCGCGGCGATCCTGGTCAGCCGCTACGACCACTGCCTGCTGGACCTGCTCTGGCGCGCCCGGCGCGGCGAGCTCGACCTCGACGTCGGGCTCGTGATCTCAAACCACGCCGACCTCGCCGACGAGGTCCGCGCGTTCGGGGTGCCGTTCGTCCACATCCCGGTGACGCCGGACACGAAGCCCGAGGCCGAGCGCCGCCAGCTCGAGCTGCTGGTCGGCAACTTCGACATCGTCGTCCTCGCGCGCTACATGCAGATCCTGTCCGCGACGTTCCTCGAGGCGGTTGGCGCGCCGGTCATCAACATCCACCACTCGTTCCTGCCCGCGTTCGCGGGCGCCGGGCCCTACCGGCGCGCCCGCGATCGCGGCGTCAAGCTCATCGGCGCCACCGCGCACTACGCGACCGAGAACCTCGACGAGGGGCCGATCATCGAGCAGGACGTCATCCGCGTCTCGCACCGCCTCGGCGCCGAGGAGCTCGAGCGCCGCGGCGCCGACGTCGAGCGCACCGTCCTCGCGCGCGCCGTGCAGTGGCACTGCGAGGACCGCGTCGTGCGCGACGGCGAGCGGACCGTCGTCTTCTAGTGGCCCACCACTAGCCGGCTCAGCCCGTGTCGCGCGTGGAGCGCGGCAGCGACACGAGGCGGTGGTCGGCGGTGAACAGGCGCCGCACCGTGCCGAGCGCGACGACCGCCGTCGTCGTCGCGACGCCGCCGAGGATGAGGTACATGAGCGCAAGCTGGACGAGCACCGCGTCGACCGGATCGACGCCCGCGAGGATCAGGCCCGTCATCGCGCCGGGCAGGAAGACGATGCCGAGCGCCTTCGTGTTCTCGATCTGCGGCGACAGCGCGGCGCGCAGCGCCGAGCGCAGGATCGGGCGCGACGCGGCGATGCCCGGCTGGCCGAGCGCCAGGCGCGCCTCGACCTCCGGCCGCCCGTCGGCGAGCGCCTCGACGAGCCGCTCCGCGACGACGATCGTCGACTTCATCGCGTTGCCGACGAGCATCCCCGCGACGGGCACGAGCGTGCGCCCCTGCACCGGGAAGATCCCGAGCCCGAACGCGACGGCGAAGCCGACGACGGCGCTCACGGCGTTGGCGACGAGCGCGATCCCGAACAGGCCGGGCACGGCGGGTGCGCGGCGCTTCGTGGTCGCCGCGGCGAAGACGACGATCCCGGCGACCCACAGCCACGACCACACGAGCGGGGTCTTCGGGTCGACGATGATCGCGAGCGCCGCACCGACGACGAGCAGCTGCGCGAGGCCGCGCACGACCGAGACGACGAGCTCGCGCTCGAGGCGCAACCGCAGCCGCAGGCTGATCCCCAGCGCGACGACGACGAGCACGAGCGACGCGGCGAGCCCGGCGTAGCCGACGTCACCGCTCTCCATCGCCGATCACCTCCACCGCCGAGCCGCTGCGATCCATGCGCCCGTCCACGAGCACCACGACGTGGTCGGCGAGCCGCCGCATCTGCTCCTCGGCGTGCGTGACCCAGACGACCGGGGTCCCGCCCTCGACGAGCCCCACGGCGAGCCGCTCGAGCACCGCGGCGGCCTTGCCGTCCAGCGCCGACGTCGGCTCGTCCATGAGCATCACGCGCGGGTCGGTCGCGAGCGCCCGCGCGAGGCACGCGCGCTGCGCCTCGCCGCCGGACAGCTCGCCGGCGTCGCGCTCCAGGAAGCTCGCGTCGAGGCCGGCGCGCTCGAGCAGCTCGGCGCCGCGCGCCGCGTCACAGTCGCGGTCGGCCTCGCGCAGGTTGTCGTGCACGGTGCCGGCGAACGTCACAGGGCGCTGGAAGACCATCGCGACCTCGCGGCGCAGCTCGAGCGGCTCGCGCCGCGTCACGTCGACGCCGCGGAGGCGCACGATCCCCGCCGATGGGACCTCGAGCCGGTTGCAGAGCCGCAGGAGCGTCGACTTGCCCGCACCGGACGGCCCGGCGATCACCGTCAGCCCGCCATCGGGAAGCGCGACGTCCAGCCCGTCGAGCCGGCGCGCGCCCGCCGGGCCCACGCTGACCGACTCGAAGTGAAAGAGCGCCGCCGCGTCGGGCACGACGGCAGTATCCCGGCGCCGCCCGGTCCGCTTGTAGTTGCACGCGCAACCATCTAGAATCACGGGAAGAACATGAGCCCGCAGACACGCCGAATCGCCCACCTCTTCCGCCCCTACAAGGGGCGGCTTGGCGCGGTGCTCGGCCTCATCGCGCTCAGCGCCGGCCTCGGGATGATCACGCCGTTCCTGCTGCGCGAGGTGCTCGACCGCGCGATCCCGGACGGCGACACGACGCTGCTCGCCTGGCTCGTCGGCGGGATGATCGCCATCTCGATCGCGACGGGCGTCATCGGTGTCGGCCAGACGTGGCTGTCGAACCTCGTCGGCCAGCGCGTCATGCACGACCTGCGCACCGCGGTCTACCGCCACCTCCAGCGCCTGTCGCTCGCGTTCTTCACGCGCACGCGGACGGGCGAGGTGCAGTCGCGCATCGCCAACGACATCGGCGGCGTGCAGAACGTCGTCACCTCGACCGCGACGTCGATCGTCTCGAGCTTCACGACCGTGCTCGCGACGATCGTCGCGATGGTCCTGCTCGACTGGCGCCTGGCCGTCTTCAGCCTTGCGCTGCTGCCGTTCTTCGTCTGGCTGACGCGCCGCGTCGGCAACGAGCGCAAGCGGATCACGTCCAAGAAGCAGGGCCGCCTCGCCGACATCAGCTCGCTCGTCGAGGAGTCGCTGTCGGTCTCCGGGGTGCTGCTCGGCAAGACGATGGGCCGCTCGGACGAGCTCGCCGACCGCTTCACGACCGAATCCGCGCAGCTCGCCGAGCTCGAGGTGCAGTCGCGGATGGCCGGCCGCTGGCGGATGTCGACCGTGCAGATGAGCTTCTCGATCATGCCCGCGCTCGTCTACCTCTTCGCGGGGATCACGATCGCCGGCGGCTCGTCGGCGATCTCGATCGGCACCGTCGTCGCGTTCACGACGCTGCAGACGCGGCTGCTGTTCCCGATCGGCTCGCTGCTGAACGTCGGCATCGACATCCAGACCTCGCGCGCGCTGTTCGACCGGATCTTCGAGTACCTCGACCTCGAGATCGACATCACCGAGCGCGCGCACCCCGTCGAGCTTGATCCGGCGAACGTCCGCGGCGACGTGCGCTTCGAGGACGTCGCGTTTCGCTACGAGGAGGACGGCCCGCAGACCCTGCGCGGCGTCAGCCTCGACGTCGCGCCCGGCACGAAGACCGCGATCGTCGGCGAGACCGGCTCGGGCAAGACGACGCTCGGCTACCTCGTCGCGCGGCTGTACGACGTGACGGGCGGGCGCGTCACGATCGACGGCGTCGACGTGCGCGACCTGTCGTTCCATTCGCTCGCCGCGACGGTCGGCCTCGTCTCGCAGGAGACCTACCTCTTCCACGCGACGATCGCCGACAACCTGCGCTTCGCGCGCCCGGACGCGAGCGACGACGAGCTCGTCGACGCCGCGCGCGCCGCGCGCATCCACGACCTCATCGCCGGGCTGCCGGACGGCTACGACACCGTCGTCGGCGAGCGCGGCTACCGCTTCTCCGGCGGCGAGAAGCAGCGCATCGCGATCGCCCGCACGATCCTGCGAAACCCGCCCGTGCTCGTGCTCGACGAGGCGACGAGCGCGCTGGACTCCGAGACGGAGCGCGCCGTGCAGGAGGCGCTCGACAGCCTCGCCGAGGGCCGCACGACGATCGCGATCGCGCACCGCCTGTCGACCGTCCGCGACGCCGACGAGATCGTCGTCCTCGATGCCGGCCGGATCGCCGAGCGCGGGACGCACGAGGAGCTGCTGGCGGCCGGCGGGCGCTACGCGGCGCTCGTCGCCGGCGGCGACGCGCTCAGCGCAGCGACCGTCTAGCAGGGCGCCGCGCGGCGGCTATTCTTGATCGGGTATTTCCCTTTCCTGCGGCGCTCGGGAGGCACGCATGCTGCATTCGCAACTGCCCTGGTTCATCGGCGGCCCGATCCTCGGGCTCTGCGTCGTCGCGATGCGCTGGCTCATGAACGAGCGCCTCGGCGTCATGGGCGCCTGGTCGGACGTCGTCCACACCGTCGCCGCGCGGCGCCTGTCGTTCGGCCCGTTCGGCTGGATGCTGTTCGGCCTGATCGCCGGGGCCGCCGCCTTCGCGCTCGTCGCGGGCGGGCCGGACTTCCACGGCTACGGCTGGCTGACCGACACGTTCACCGGGCCCGAACGGCACCCTGATCATCGCCGGGATCCTGCTTGCAAGCGGGGTGCTCATCGGCCTCGGCACGAAGATCGCCGGCGGCTGCACGTCGGGCAACGGCCTGAGCGGCAACGCGATGGCGTCGCCCGCGAGCCTCGTCGCGACGATGACGTTCTTCGTCACCGGGATCGCCGTGACGCTCATCACCGAGGCGCTGATCTAGATGGCCGGCACGCGCGTGGCAGGCCTCGTCATCGGCATCGTGTTCGGCGTCGTCCTCTCGTGGTCGGGCATGACGAGCCCGGACGTGATCCGCGAGGGGCTGCTCTTCCAGAGCTCCTACCTGTTCCTGTTCTTCGCCGGCGCGGTGTCGACGGCGTTCGTCGGCCTCTGGCTCCTGCGCCGCCGCGCGCCGCGCGCGCTGCTGACCGGCGAGCCCGTGCAGTGGGAGACGATCAAGCCCGAGCGGCGCCATATCGCCGGCAGCCTGATCTTCGGCATCGGCTGGGGCGTGTCGGGCGCCTGCCCCGGCCCGATCGCGACGCAGCTCGGCCAGGGCATCGCCTGGGGCATCCCGACGACGGTCGGGCTCGTGCTCGGGATCGTGCTCTTCGACCGGCTGCAGGCGCGCGCCCAGGCCGCGCCCGAGCGTGCGCCGGCGGCATCGGTGATCCCGTCGCCGGTCGCCGCGGACGCCACCGCGTAGCGCGCGCCGCGACGATCGGCGCTCCCCGCGACCGCCCGGACGGCGGCGGTCGCGGAGCGCGCGGTCTGCGCTAGCTGCCGAAGCCGAGCGCGCCCGCCAGGCGGCCGCCGACCGACCCGTTCGCGGGCGGCTCGACCTCGCGCAGGTTGCCGGTCTCGACCTCGTAGACGAAGCCGCGCACCGAGTCCGTGCGGGGGATGAAGGGGCTGGCCTTGATCCGCGCGATCGACTGGCGGACGTCCTCGTCGAGGTCGGGGAACGCCTCGGCCGCCCACTCGGGCTTGATGCCGACGTCGTCCTGCACCGAGCGCTTGAACTCGTCGTCCGTGAAGGTCAGCATGCCGCAGTCGGTGTGGTGGATGAGGATGATCTCCTCGGTCCCCAGCAGGCGCTGGGAGATCGCCAGCGAGCGGATCTCGTCGTCGGTGACGACGCCGCCGGCGTTGCGGATGACGTGCGCGTCGCCCTCCTGCAGGCCGAGCAGCCCGTACGGGTTCAGGCGCGCGTCCATGCAGGCCAGGACGGCGACCTTGCGGGCGGGGGGCAGCGGCAGGTCGCCCTTGTCGAAGCGCGCGGCGTAGGCCTCTGCGTTCTGCAACAGCTCATCGGTCGTACTCATGTCGGACCTCCGGTCGATCGATTGGCCCGAGGCATTCTATATAAATTCGATCGAGTTTAGGTCGTTTCTATTGTCACGAGCGAAGCCGGCGTGCTGCGGCGACCTCCCGGCTCACCCAACCGGCGGCTGGCGCAGCCCCGCGGTGATGCCGAGCGGGATCGCGGACGTGACCGTCCAGCTGCCCTGCGGGAAGTACTCGGTGTCCTGCGCCTCGCCGCCGATCGACGTCGGGACGAGCGTCGGAGAGAGGAACTGCGGCTGCAGCGCGACCGTGTTCGGCGAACCGGCGCCCGGCTCGCGCGCGCTCCAGGGCGCGAGCAGCGCGTTCGTGAACACGCGCGGCGCACGCAGGTGCGCGGCGATCGCGGCCGCGCTCGTGCCCGAGCGCAGCGCGTCGCGCAGGGCGAGGCCGGTGACGTAGCCGCGCAGCCCGTCCACGGACGCGATGTCGCCCCGGAACAGCAGCGGGACCGCGGCCTCGTAGAGCTGCGCGTCCGGCGTGTTGGTCGAGACCTCGCTGACGCCCTGGACGGCCCCGATCCGCCCGGGCCTGCCCGCGCTCAGCACGTAGCTCTCCGACAGGACCCGCTCGGAGAGCAGCAGCGGCGCCGGGTTGAGCTTCGCGCCACGCGCCGACCCCAGGCGCGCGATCGCGCGAGCGTCGGCGCCGCCCTCGGCGGGACCGTCGAGGACCAGCGCCGTCGTCCGGCGGCGATCGAGCACCCGTGTCAGGCTCTCGGCGGAGAGCTTCGCCAGCGTTCCCGGCGCGATCCGCTGCACCCGCGGCGCAGGCCCCGGCGCGACCGGCGCCCCGCGCACCGCCGCGGACGCCCGCAACCCGGCGCGCAGCCCCGCCAGCAGGCGCCGGGACTGCAGGTCGTCGCCGAGGTCGGCGCGCACCGTGCGGACGCCGGGCTCGCCGGCCGCCTGGATGCGGTTGCGCACGAGCTGCCCGAACGCCACGCCCTGGGCGATACGGATCGGCGGCGAGCCGGAAGACGTCCTTCGTGCTCGTCGGATCGACGCCAGGATCGCCCACGACGCTGGGGATCCCCGCGCGCGACGCGGCCTCGACGGAGGCGACCGCGCCGGTCCCGCAGGCACCGGCGGAGGCGATCGGATCCGCGGCGAGCCCGCGCCGGGCGGCCGCGGCGGCGCCCGCCGCGCTTCCGCCGCTGTCGAGCACGAGCGGCGCCACCTTGCGCCCGCCGTCGAGGCCGCCGGAGGCGTTCAGCCGCGCGATCGCGAGCTCGACGCCGATCACGTGCGCCCGGCAGCGCTCGGCCGCGGGACCCGAGAGGTCCGCGACCGCGAGCACGTGCAGCGGCGGCGCGCCCGCGGCACGGGGCACGCCGACGTCGAGCTGCACCGGCGGCGCCGTGCTGCCGTCGACCGTCACGTACCCGTACCACGTGCCGTCCGCCGGCACCCGCACCGGCGCCGACCACGTCCGGCCGCCGTGCGGGCGCAGCCGCGCGCTGAGCGGGGCGGCGCGGCAGTCCGCGCAGGTCAGGCGAACGCGCACGTCCTTCGGGGTGCGCTCGCCGGGCGCGACGCCGACCGTGACGACGTTCGCCCCGGTCCGCGCCGGGGCGAGCCCGACCGGAGCGTTGGCGTCCGGCAGCAGCGCCGTCGCGAACGCCGGGCCGGCGAACAGCGTCCCGCGCTGCGCGGGCAGCGGCTGGCCGCGACCCTGCGCGAGGCCCGACAGCGTCGTCGCGAGCACGAGGATGCCCACGACCCCCACCACCTCGCCGCGCAGCAGCAGCGGTCGCGGGCCGGGCGCCCCGTCGCCGCGCGAGCGCCGCCAGGCCACGGCGCCGGCCAGCGCGACGAGGCCGACGAGCACCGCCTTGACGATCACGATGCGCCCGTAGTCCGACCAGCGCAGGAAGTACCAGCGGTCGACCTCCCGCACGGCCGCCAGGACGCCGGTGACGATCGCCACGCCGAGCGCGGCCGCGGCGACGGGCGCGAAGGCGCGCGCCCCCTCGGCGAGCCGCACGTTGCCGCGCGCCGTGACGAGCGCCAGCGCGAGCACGCCGCCGAGCCACAGCCCCGCCGCGAGCACGTGCGCGCCCTGGTCGAGCAGCGACCAGAACGACGGGAAGGAGAGGACGTGGCCCGAGAGCGCGTACGTGAGCAGGACCGCTCGCCGCGCCGCCGAGGTAGAGCCGGTCGCGCAGGCGCCGGCGCTCGACGGTCAGCGCGAGCACGAGCGAGAGGACCGCGACGAGGATCCCGCGGACGAGCTCGGAGACGCCGGTCGCGCTCGCGGTCAGCAGGCCGAGGTCGAGCTCGCCGCCGGTGCCGGCGCTCGCGCCGGCGAACACGCCTTCGAGCGCGGCGAGCGCGAGCAGCAGCCAGGCGATCGGGGCGACCGTGCGCACGATCGCGACGTCGTCATCGCCGGCCACGCCGCGCCGGCGCAGCAGCTCGAGCAGCACGAAGCCGCCGAACAGGAACGACGCGGAGAGGATTCCCAGCCAGCGGCCGACGACCTTGACGACGCCGTCCCCCGCGGCGGTCTCCCCGCCGCGCCCGCCCCCGCCGCCCGAGAGCGTCTCGACGCCCGGCGGCGGCGCGCCCTTGGCTCCGGCGACGCCGAAGTCAAACGCCCCGGCGACGATGTGCCCGTCGTCGCCGAGGACGCTCCAGCGCACCGTGTAGACGGCGCTGCGCAGCCTCGTGCGCGGCCTGACCGCGAGCGTGCGGCTGCCGCCGGCCGCTCGCACGGGCGTGACCGCAAGCCGCTTCCCGCCGGGGCCGAAGAGGCGGATCCGCGAGCCGCGCGGCACGGCGGGCTCGGTGAGCGCGAGGCTGATCGCGCTCGGCGCGGAGGACGCGACGAGCCCCGGCTGGGGCGTGGCCTGGATGAGGAGCGGATGAGCCCAGGCGGCCGCCGGCCCGATGCCCGCGAGGGCACCGAGCGCGACGGCCGCGCCGAGCAGGACGCGGCGCGCCTGCACGACGGCCTGCGCCTACGTCTTCCCGGTGGCCGTGGTCGACGCCGGGCTGGCCTTCTTGTTCGGGCTCGCCTTCTTGTTCGGGCTCGCCTTCTTGTTCGGCGTCGCCTTCTTCTTCGGCGTCGCCTTCTTCTTCGGCGTCGCCTTCTTCTTCGGCGCGGCCTTCTTCTTGGCGGCCGGGCTCGGGCAGCGGACCTGCGTCGCCGTGCGCGTCACCGTCTTGCCGCCGGCCGTCCTGATCCTCTGCGTGACCTTGAACGTGGCCGCCTTGACCTTGCTCAGGTCGAGCACCGCGCTCCAGCGCCCGGCCTTGTCCTTCCTGGCCTTGACGGTCCTGCCGTTGTAGCTCACGGTGGCGCCGGTGACCTTGCGGCCCTTGACGGCGCCCAGGCGGATCGTCAGCGACGTGAGGCACGGGGCCGGCGGCTCCGCGCGGTTGGCGGTCGGCGCGTCGTCGCGTGCAGATGCCCGGCGGGCAGACCCAGAGCTCCGAGTGGGGCTTGTAGAAGCCCGCGTCGGGGTTGCCGGGCCAGTCGCGGCGGTTGAAGTTGACGCCCAGCGATCCGGTCTTCTCGTCCCGGAAGCTGTCGTCGTAGCTCAACTTGCCGTCAGGCGCGATGTCGACGTTGTAGAAGCGATGGTCGCCGTCGACGCCCGTCCTCGAGACGAAGTAGTTCGAGAACGTCAGCCGCCACGGCACGCCGTTCTGGTCGACGGTGTGGTTGTCCAGCGCCGCCCAGTGCGGGCCGCCGCTCGTGATGTCCTCGACCGGCAGCGCCGAGATGAGGAACGGGCAGTCGGCGATGTGCTGCCCCTGCGCCAGCTTGTTGAACAGCTGGATGCCGGTCAGGTTCAGGCCGCCGGTGTGGATGCCGCGCGAGAGGTCGCAGTCGACCTTGCCGTCCTGCGCGCTCTGGATGAGCGGCGAGATGTCGAGGTCGTAGACGAGCTTGGCCTGGCCCTTGTCGAAGTAGTTGTCCGACCCGGAGTTGCGGCCCTGGACGGCCCGGAAGAGGATCCGGTTGTTCGGGGCCACCTGATGCCAGGCGCCGCCGGCGCAGCCGCCCGGCTCGTCGACGTCCTTGCCCTGCGGCGTCTGGACGATCGAGAGGCCGTCGTTCCAGATCTGCACGACCTGGTCGGAGAAGTCGCCCTTGGCCTTCGTGATGTCGGGGACGAAGAAGACCCCGCCGCCGCACATCGAGCCGGCGAAGATGCCCTTGGACTCCAGGCCGCCCTTGTACTTCGTCGCGTCCGGCCAGGTCTTCGCGTCCTCCATGATCCCGTACTGCTCGTGCGCGCGCTGGGCGGGCTCGAGCGGTCCGTCGGGGACGTTCGCGACGCCGGCGAGCTGCGGCTTGTCGGCGTTGGCGCCGGCGATGTCCCAGGACCGGATCGTCGGCCGGAACGCGTACTTGTCGATCGTCTTGGCCGGGTCGAGGACGATCTCGCGCGGCTCGGCGTAGTCCGTCGTCAGGCCGTAGCCGAGGTCCGTGCGGAACTCGATGCCGTGCGGGTTGGCGCACGTGCCCAGCGGGCGCGCCTCGCGCAGCGAGCACGGCTCGGGGACGTTGTTGGGATTCTTGCCGAGCTTCAGGCCGCCGGCGATGCGCCCCCGGCCGGTGACTCGGAGACGACCCTGACGCCCTTCTTCGCGTCGGGCTTGAACGTGACGATCTCGCCCGGTGAGCCGCCGAAGTTCGCCAGCGGGCCGCCCATGAGGGTCAGGTAGAAGCGGCCGTCCGTCGCCCCGCTCGTACGCGTCGGCGATCGAGCCGCCGGGGTACGACGTCGGCGCGATCTCGTCGAGCAGCTTGAGGTTCGGGATGTCCGATGGATCGAGGACGTGCGTCGTGCCCGTGTACAGGCCGCCGGCGAGGATCGGGTCGCCGTCATGCCACTCGTACTGCATGTGGTGCGCCTCGTTCTCCAGGCCCCAGGGCAGCGGGAGCTGGACGAAGTTGACGACCTTGCCGTAGTCGGGGTTGTCGCTGCCGTCGAGGTTCTTCTGGCGCAGGTCGATGACCTGGAAGCCGTCGAGGCCGGGCAGGTACTGCGGGCTGAGCAGGTCCAGCAGGCCCTGCGGGTTGACCGTCGTCGCCTGGACGAACTTGCTGATGACGTCGGCGTGGACGTCGGCCACGTTCTGCTTGGACGCCCAGACGACGTTGTACTCGGGCTTGGCGCGCGGGTCGGGCTGCGCGCCCTTGCCCGCCTTGTACGCCGCCTCGGCGGCCTTCCACTGCGCGACGGCCTCGTCGCGGCGGGCGATCGCGCCCTCGGTGACGTTGTTCTTGACGTTGCCGATGTTGACGGCGTTGCCGAGCGTGTTCGCCAGCCATGCCGGGTTGATCGGCAGGTCGCCGAGGCCCGTGTCCTGCGATGCGGCAGGCGCACTGCCGGTGGCGCCGACGGCGATGAGCCCAGCGGCCAGAAGGCCGGCAAGCACGCCGCGGCGCGCGCGTGATGCGTCGCGTTTCCTCATGCCTCTCCCCTGAAGTCGTGTGCGCCCGGCTGACCGCGCCGAGCGTGTCGTCATGTCCCGATGCGCCGGATACTACATAAACATGGTCGACATCTTGGTGTATGGCGAGATCGGCCTGCTTCAGCGGTCGCGATTCGCCGTCTTCGCCGGCGCCGGCGCCGAGGCGCTCAGCGCGGCTGGCGCGGGCCGTCGGCGACGATGTCGCGTCCGGTCGGATGCAGCTCCGCGTCGAGCTCGAGCTGCCAGAAGTAGCGCGTGAACGTGTGGCCGTGGGCGAAGTCGCCGACGTGCGGCTCGATCGTCTCGCCGCGCGCCATCCGCACGATCAGCTCGGGGTAGGTGCGTCCCGGCCGCGCGGCGTACATCGGCGCCGGGAACGCGCCGCCGAAGCGCGTGTTGACGTCGGTGATGCCGAGGCCGATCTCGGCGTCGCGAAACGCCTGCACGGTCGCCGGGCCGCGGAAGCCGAGCGTCTCGCTGACCGCGCGGCCGAGCTCGATGAGCTCCTCGTCGTGGATGACGGTGCCCTTGATCGACTCGCCGCCGCGCGACTCGATCATCGTGCGCGGGATCGCGTTGAGGCAGCGCCCGTCGAGGTCGCAGAGGATGTCGATCGAGAACTCGGGCCCGTCCATCAGCTTCTGGATCATCACCGGCTCCTTGACGTAGCCGACGAAGAACTCCATCTCGGCGCGGTCGGCGGCGGGGTGGATCGAGCGCGCGCCCGAGCCGTGGATCGGCTTGACCATGACCGGATACGACGGCGGCTCTGCACCGGGCAGCACGGTCGGCGGCGACGGCAGCCCGTGCGACAGCAGCAGCTCGTGCGTCGCGTACTTGTCGTACGTCGCGCGCGCGATCTCGGCCGGGGGGACGAACGCCGGCAGCCGGTCGCCGGCGGCGGCGAGCACCTCGAGGTCGAGGTCGGTCAGCGGCACGACGGCGCCGACGCCGTGCTCGGCGCAGACCTGCTCGAGGAACGGGATGTACTCCGGGTTGTCGATCCGCGGCGGGAAGACGTGCAGGTCGGCGGCGTAGCGCGCCGGCGCGAGCGGGCTGGGGTCGGCGGCGATCGTGAACGCGTGCTCGCCGAACGCGCTGACGATGTCGTAGCGCTTGCCGACGCCGGTCAGCAGGACGGCTGTGCGCTCAGCGGCCATCGCCGTCACCCGGCCCGTGGAACTGCGCGAGCGTGTCGGCGCGCAGGCCGAGGCGCAGCGTCTCGAGCGACAGCACCTCGGCGGGCGGCACGTTGCCGAGGTTCACGTCGGACCCGTAGCGCTCGATGAGCCAGACCTGCTGGTGCTTCTGCGGCGCCTCGAAGACGAGCTTGCCGCGGTCGATCTCGTGGACGATCTCGTCGATCAGCCCGCTGCGCGCCTCGCCGTCGGGCCGGTACAGGCCGGCGGTGCCGGTCGCGCGGCCCTCGCAGATGACGAGCTGCGCGCCCGCCTCGAGCGCCTCGCGGATGAGCGCCACCCAGCGGTAGGGCGCCATGAGCGCGGCCGGGTCCTTCTCCCCGACCTCGGCGAAGACCGTGTAGCGCGCGGCGAGACGCTCGATGAGCGCGGCCTTGTCGGCGGACGGGATCGCGACCACGCCGCTGGAGACCTCGAGCGCGTCGATGCCGAGCTCGTCGAGCCACGCGCACAGCTCGTCGACGCGGTCGTGCAGCCACGCGAGCTCGGTCAGCGTGCCGCCGAGCATGACCGGCACGTCGTGCTCGCGGTAGGCGGCGAGCTTCGCCTCGAGGTCGGCGGTCACGTAGGCCGAGCCCCAGCCGAGGCGCACCATGTCGATGTGCGCCGCCGCCTGGCGCAGGAGTCCGTCGACCTCGGCGGTGCTCAGGCCGGTGTCGATGACGTGCGTGAGCCCGGCGGCGCGCGGCTTCGGCGAGCGTGCTGGCAGCGGTAGGAAGTCCGGCATGACGCGCGCAGGCTATCGCCACGGTGCACGCCGCCGACGTCCCCCTCAGTACGCGCGGCCGCGCGTACTGGGCCTGAGCGCGGGCGCGTACGGCACCAGGCGCGGGAAGTCGCCGGGCCTGTAGGCGCGGTTGGCGGCAGCGTCGTTCGGCGCGGTATATGGGTTGCTCGGCGGCGCGCCGGCCTTGATCCCGAGCGTCGACGCAGCGTCGAAGCCGACGAAGAAGCGCGCCCACTTCCCCTTGGCGTCGCCGTTCGATCCGAGGTCGTCGGTGTTCGCAAACCAGGCCGCGATCGTGTTCGCCCGCGGCGCGAGGTAGTCGAGCGCCGGGACGACGTTCGCCAGCGCGGGCGCGAGCCGGCGCGCCGCGGGCCGGGCGTCGGGGATCAGGCCGCGCAGCGGCGCGCAGCGCCGGCTGCGCCGAGCGGCGCAGCGGCCGCGCGCGGCGCAGGACGACCGCGAGATCGGCGAGCGTGGCGGGCGCCGCCTGCAGCGCGGCGTTCAGCCCGGGCGCGGCGCGGCGCAGGTCGTCGAGCGGAGCGGCGGCCTCGGCGGCGAGCGGCCGCACCTCGCGCAGCGTCCGCTGCGCCTGGGCGAGCAGGCCGGGCAGCTCGCGCAGCGCCGCGTCGAGCCGGCGCCCGCGCGCGGCGACGGGCGCGAGCGTCGCGCGGGCGCCCGCGACGAGCGCGCGCACGTCCGCGCGACGCTCGGCGAGCGGACGCAGCAGCGCCCGCGTGCTCGCCACCGTCGCCGCGATGTCGCCCTCCTGGCCGCGCACCGTGGCGCTGAGCTCGTCGAGCGACGCGACGGCGCGGTTCAGCTCGCCCAGCGTCGCGCCGATCCTGCCGCTCGCGGCGGGCGAGCGGGCACCGCGGGCGAGCGTCGCGAGGGCGGCGTTCAGGTCGGCGCGCGCGCCGCGGTCGAGCACCGCGAGCGCCTCGTCGACCTCGACCGAGCCGCGCGTGGGGATCGTGCCGCCGTCGCGCGGCGCGCGCCGCGGCCTGACCCGGGCGACCGGGATCGAGCGCGACGAACGCCTCGCCGAGCGCCGTCTTGGCGCCGATCCGGGCGAACGCCCCGCCGTGCAGCGCGGGCGCCGCGTCGCGGTCGAGCTCCAGCTCGGCGGCGCCACGGCGCACGGACGCGACGCGGCCGACCCTGACGCCGCGCACGAGCACGTCGGCGCCGTCGGGGATCCCCTGCGCGTCGGCGAACGACGCGTGCAGGCGCAGCGGCGCGCTCACCCGCAGCGCGGGACCGCCGAAGCGCGCGCTGAGCAGCGCGAACAGCGCGACGCTGACGACGGCGAAGGCGAGCGCCACGACGATCGCGCGGCGTGGCAGGTCGAGCCTCATCGCGGCCGCGCCTCCGCGCCCTGGGCGAGGCTGCGCACGGCCCCGGGCAGGCCCGGGACGAGGTAGCGCACGAGGCAGGCGATCGCGTTCTCGGTCGTGCACGTGTGCGTGAGCGCGCGCGCCACGTCGCTGCGCAGCTTCACGAGCTGCGCGCCGTGCGCGCCGGGCAACCCGAAGTTCGCCGGGTCGATCGGCTCGATGAAGCCCAGGCCGCGCAGGATCGTGCCGTTCGCATCGGCGGTCGAGAGGACGCCGCTGAAGCGCTCGCCGAGCGCGCCGACGCCGTCGCGGTGCTCGTCGATCGCGGCCACGATCGGCTCCAGGCGGCGGACCGGCGCGCGGATCGATGCAACCGCCGGCCCGAGCCGGCGCAGCGTCAGGCCGAGCTGGCGCGCGGGCCGCGCCCCATCCTTCGCGAGGGTGTCGAGATCGGCGAGCAGCGAGCGCGCCGAGGGCGCCGTGCGGCGCACGGCAGCGAGCGCGCCGGGCAGCTCGCCGGCCGCCGGCACGAGGCGCTCGAGCGCCGGGTTCAGCGGCGCGGCGAGCGCCTGCGTGCGCGCCAGCGCGCCGTCGAGGCGCGCAAGCGCCGGCGGCAGCTCGGCGAGCGTCGCGCGGACGTCGCCGTCGCGGCGGGCGGTGACGGCGAGCGTCGTGCGCGCGCCCGCGATCGCCCGCTCCAGCTCGGCGGCGTGGTCGCCGCTCGCGCTCGCGATCCTGTCGACGGCGCCGACGAGCCGCACGAGCAGCGCGCGCCGCTCGCTCAGCGCGGCGCTGACCTGCGTCGCGGAGTCGACCATCGGCGCGAGCTTCGCGACGGCGTCGCGCAGCGCGCCGGGCCGGTCCTTCAGGCCCGGCGCCGAGCTGGTCGAGCAGGATCGCGAGCTGCGTGCGGGTGTCGGCGTCGAGCACGTCGACGACGCGGTCGAGCTGCACCGACGCCGCGCGTGCGATCGGCGCCGATCCGGCCCCCGTCGCGCGCGGCGGGAGCCGAGGCGCGATCCGGGGTCGATGTCGACCGTCAGGTCCTCCAGCGCGGAGCGCGGCTCGACGGTCGCGCGCGCGTCGGCCTTCACGATCCCGCGCGCGTCGCCGTCCAGGCGCATCGTGACGATCGCCCTGCCGCCGGCGTAGCGGACGTCCTCGACGCGGCCCGACGGCACGCCGCTCACGAGCACCGGCGCGTGCGTCTCGCCGCGCAGGCCGCCGGCGTCGTCGAACTGCGCGACGAGCTGCCAGTCGCCGCCGCCCGTGAACGGCAGGCGCACGCCGTCGGCGCGCAGCAGCGCACCACGAAGACGAGCGCCGCGGCGATCTGCAGCGCGACCGCGAGCAGGCCGAGGCGCGGCGGCGGGCCGAGGCGGCGTCCGCGCGGACGCGGCAGGCGGCTCATGGCGTGCACGCTCCGGCGTTCTCGAGAGCGGGCACGAGCGCGGGCACGAGCCTGCCGAGCGACGAGCAGGCCGGCAGGGGCAGGCCGACGCCGGTCAGGAAGCGCAGCCCGAAGCGCATGAAGTGCCCGTCGCCGCGGGGCGAGAACGGCGCCGAGGCGCCGCCGCCGCCGGCGAACAGGCCGAGGAACGAGAGGTAGGCGGGCGTGCCGAGCGCCGTCTTGCGCTCGAGCGCGTCGAGCAGCCTCGTGTCGAGGATGTCGAGCGTCGGCGTCAGGTCGCGCAGCAGCCCGCGCGCCGGCTGGGCCGAGGGGCCGGCGGCGGCGACGCCGAGGCGCAGGTCGCGCAGCAGCGGGCGGGCGCGCTCGAGCGCCGGCCCGGCCTCGCGCAGCAGCGGCCGCGCGGCGCGCAGCGACGGCTCGAGGTCGCCGGCGGCGGGCAGCGCGGCACGCGCGAGCGTGCCCGTCCGGGCGAGCGTCCCCTGCAGCGTGCGACCGCCGTCGCGCAGGCGCTCGACCGTCGCCGGCAGGCGCGCGAGCGTCGCGTCGAGCGGCGCGCCGCCGTCGGTTGCGACCGCCCGCGCGGTGACCGCGGCCGCGTCGGCCACCGGGTTGAGGTCGCCGGCGCGGGCCGCGACCGCGTGCGCCGTGCGCGACAGACCGGCGAGGGCGGCGCGCAGCGCGCCCGCATGCGGGCCACGCGCGGCGCGGGCGGCGCGGGCGAGCGTCGCGGTGAGCCGCGGCGCGCGCCGCAGGACCGCGTTGAGCTGCATCGTCGTCGGGCCTCGCAGGATGCGCGCGAGCGCATCGGACACCTCGCGCACGTCGCGCCGCGTGCCGGCGCGCAGGACCGTCAGCGCCTCGCCGAGCGGCACGTACGTCGTCGACTGCGCACGCGGGATCGCCGCTTCGCCGAGCGCGGGAGCGCGCGCGGAGCCGGGCTCGAGGTCGACGTAGGCCGTGCCCTCGAACGCGATCCGCGGCCGCAGGTGCACGCGCGCGTCGCGGTGGATCGTGCCGGCCTCGGAGCGCAGCGCGAGCGTCAGCTCGGCGTCCTCGCCCCTGCGTTCGCGCCCGCTGACCGTGCCGACGGGCGTGCCGGCGATCCGCACCTCGGCGCCGATCGGCGCGAGGCCGGCGGCATCGTCGACGATCGCGTGCACCGTCGTCCCGCCGGCGAACGGGTTCGGGCGCTGCCACAGCGCGAGCGCGAGCAGCACGGCCGCCACGAGCACGACGAGGCCGACGAGCGCGCGGCGGTCGGGCGGGCGTTTGACAGACCGCATCAGCGACCGCACTTCCTGGCGTCGGTCGCGGCCTCGCCCGGCCGCGGGTACGGGCGGCGGGCGCCTGCGCAGGTCAGGATCAGCGAGAAGCGCACCGCGCGATGCCCGCTGCCGGTGCCGAACGGATAGGTGAAGCCACCCCAGCGCGAGAACCCGGCGGGGGCCTCGACGAGCTCGCGGCTGTACGGCACCAGGTCGCGGCCCAGCGAGGCGAGCGGCTGCGCGACCGGGCCGAGGCTGACCGCCGTGCCCTTGAGCTCGCGCAGGAGCGGCGTCGTCTCGCCGACCGCGGGGCGCGCGGCGCGTGCGAGCGTGGCGAGCTCGCCGATCCCGCCGCGCCGCCGCTCGGCGTCGCGCAGCGCGGGCAGCGCGTCGGCGAGCGCGGCCACCGCGGGGCGCAGCGCGGTCGCGGTTCGCGTGGCGCGGTCCAGCAGGCCGTCGACGGGGCCGAGCGCCCGCGCCGCCTCGTCCTCGACGCCGGGCAGCGCCGCGATCGACGCGCGCAGCTGCACCGCCCGATCGCCCGTGCGCCGCAGCGTGCCGCTCGCGGCCGCCAGCGCGCCGCCGAGCTCGCCGTCGGCGGCCGCGCCGGCAACGTCGCGCACGTCCCCGAGCAGCCCGCCGAGCTCGCCGGGCCGGCGCGTCAGCGCGCCGAGCTGGCGGGTCGCGCGCGGCAGCAGCGCGGGAAGCGTCGCGAGCGTGCGGTTCAGCGCCAGGCCGCGGGCGCGCAGCCCGGCGCCGGAGACCTCCAGCGTGCGGCCGAGCGCGCGCCGCGCATCGGCGTCGAAGCCCGCGACGACGTCGGTGAGCTGCGTGCCCGCGCTCGTTCCCGCCGGCCCGATCCGGCTGCCGGAGGCAAGCGGCGCGGCGCGATCGCCCGGGTCGATCTCGAGGTAGACGACGCCCGCCAGGCCGCGCAGGCGCACGCGCGCCGACGCGCCGCGGCCGGCGCGCACGCCGGGTAGCTCGATGCGCGCCTCGGCGCGGCGACCGCTCGCGTCGAGCGCGACCGCGCGCACCGTGCCGGCGCGCGTGCCGGCGATCCGCACGTCGGCGCCGGGGCGCAGGATCGGGCCGTCCTGCGGCAGCGCGACGCGCAGCTCGTACGGCGTGGCGACCGGCGATCCGTTGATCGCCATCGTCGACAGGACCGCCACGAGCACGACGCCGGACACGACGAGCAGGCCGAGCACGAGCTCGCGCCGCGGCGTGCGGCCGATCCGGTCGGGATGCAGGCGCGGCTCGCTCATCCGAGCAGGAAGTCCAGGAGGTTGTCGATCGCGTCCTTGGCGTGGCCGGTGACGTCGGGCAGCGGCGGCAGGCCGGGAACCTGCGGCAGCGCGGGCAGGTCGGGCAGCCGCTTCGGGCGGTCCGGCTGCGCGCTCGCGGGCGGCGGCTTCGCCGCGGCCGCAGGCGGGCGGTCGGCCTGCTGGGCGCCCGCGCGCGTGCTCGACAGCACGCGCGTGAGGCAGCCGGGCGCGACCGGCACGCCGAACGCCTCGCAGGAGAGCACCGCCGCGCCGCGCCAGTACGCCCGCCGCGGGTCGGCGAACGGGTCGAAGAGCTGCCGGCCGGACTCCGCCGCCTGGTCGGGGAAGTCGACGAGGAACCCCTCGGCGATCTTCGGCGCCGCGGGCGCGAGCGCGTCGGCGAGCCTGGACGTGTCGGGCGCTGCGGCGCGCGTGGACTGCAGCCCGCTCGCAAGCCCCGCGAGTGTCGGCTCGCCACGGACGAGCAGCGTGCGGGTCGAGCGCAGCAGCGGGCGCAGGTCGGAGGTCGCGCCCCGCACGCGCTGCAGCAGCGGGGCGAGCCTGGCGAGCGCGTCCGTCAGCGGCGGCGCCGCGTCGCGCAGCTCGCTCGCCACCGGCGTCGCCGCCCGGGCCGCGCGATCGAGCTGCGTCGCGGTGCTGCGCACGCGGCGCAGCGTCGCCGGGAGACCGGCGACGCCGCGGTCCAGCGGCACGGCGGCGTCACCCGTCGCGTCCAGCGTGCGCCCCAGGCCGTCCAGCAGCGGGCCGATGTCGTCGTCGCGGCCGGCGAGCTGGGACGCGGCGCGCTCGGCCTGCGGCACCAGGCGCGCGAGCGCGGCGCGCTGGCCGCCGAGCTCGGCTAGCACGCGGTCGGCGGCGGTGAGCGCGGGCCGCAGCGCCACCGCGGTCGCCGCGACGTCGTCGCCGCGGCGGTCCAGCGCGAGGCCGCCCTCCACGAACAGGGCCTGCAACCCGCTGCGCACGCGCGGCGAGAACGTGTCCAGCAGCTCGTCCAGGCGCGGGGCGTTGCTCGTGCGCCGCACCGGGATCGGGCCCGCCAGCACGCTCGCCGCGCGCCCCGGCGACAGCGCGAGGTACGTGTCGCCGAGCAGGTCGACCGGCCTGATCGCGGCGGCCGCATCGCTGCGCGGAGCGGCGCGGCGGTCGTCGAGCGTGAAGCGCACGTCGGCGCTGCCGTCGCGGGCGAGCCGCACGTCGCGGACGCGGCCGGCGATCGCCCCCGCGACGCGGACGTCGTTGCCGGCGACGAGCCCGCGCGCGTTGGCGAAGCGCGCGCTGTAGGTCGCTTCGCCCCCGCCGCAGCCCGCGACCGCGGCGGCAGCGGCAGCGACGAGCAGCGCGAGCGCACCGGTGCGCCTCATGGCTGCTCCTCCCCGCCCTGGCCGCCGGCGACGAACGAGCCGGCGTAGTCGCGCCACGGCTCGCCCGCGAGCGTCCCGGGCACGCGCAGGTAGGGAGCCTTGAGCTGCCCCGGCCCCGGACCGTCGGGCTTGAGCACCTTCGTCGGCGCCGGCGGCAGCACGATCCCGACTCGCGCGCCGTGACCGTTGGCGTCGTAGACGCTGGTGAAGTCCGCCCAGTTGGAGAAGAACGAGAAGAAGTCCGGCAGCCGGACGCGCGCCTGGTCGAGCATCGGCCCGGTGCGCCGCAGGATCGGCTCGAGCTGGCGCGCGACCGGCCGCGCCTCGCGCAGCAGCGGGGTGAGCGCGCGCAGGCTGCGCGGAGCGCTGCCGCTCAGCCCGCGCGCCTCGCGCAGCGCCGGGCGCGCCGCGACGAGCGCCCGCTGCAGCTCGCCCGCCGCCGGCACGAGCTCGCGCAGCCCGGGCGCCGCGCCGCGCACCAGCCGGCGCAGGCCGGGGATCGCCTGCGATGCGGCCGCCAGCGCGCGCCGCGGCTCGCGCAGGCCCGCCGGGAGCGCGGCGATCGTGCGATCCAGCTCGCGCCCGCGGCGCCCCGTCGCCGCGAGTACCGCGGCGAGCGACCCGACCGTGTCGGCGAGTCGCTCGGGGCGCTCGGCCAGCGCCCCCGACACGGTCGCGCTGTCGTGCACGAGCGAGCGCAGCGCGGCGCCGTCGGCGGCGACGTCGTCCGCCACGTCGGCCGTCCGGCCGAGCGCCGCTGCGCTCGAGCGCAGCGTCAGCGAGAGCTGCGGCCCGCGCCCGTCCAGCGCGGCGCGCAGGCCGCGCAGCGACGCGTGGACGTCGGCGCGCGTGCGCGCGTCGAGCGCCGACAGCGCGTCGTCGACCTCGACCGGCGCGGCGGTGGCGCGCTGGTCCAGCGTGGCGCCGTCGGGCAGCGGCGCGCCGCCGCCGCGCACGAGCGCGACGTAGCGATTGAACTCGCCGCTCAGCGACGCCATCCGGATCGTCGCGCGGGCGCCGGTGCGCAGGCGGTAGTCGTTCGCCACGCGCATGCGCACGCGCGGCAGCCCGTCATCGCCGAGCGCGATCGCCCGCACCGAGCCGACCCGCACGCCGCCCGCGCGCACGTCCGCGCCCGGGACGAGCCCGCGCACGTCGGAGAACACGGCGCTGACCGGGTACTCGCCCGCCCCGGAGCGCGAGAACGCGACGACCGCGACGGCGAGCGCCGCGAGCGCAAACGGGACGATGAGGCGGGCGCGGCTCATCCGAACGGGATCCGCGGGTTGGCGCCCCAGAAGATGAGCGTGCCGACCATCGAGATGAGCGTCACGCCGACGATCGAGACCGCCATCGAGCGGGCCGTCGCGATGCCGACGTCGACCGGCCCGCGGCCACGCAGGCCGTAGCCGTGATGCAGCGCGACGACGATGACGAACAGCGAGATGACGAGCCCCTTGATCATCGAGTAGGCGAGGTCCCAGCCGTCCTGGAAGGTGAAGAAGAAGAGCTTCCAGGTTCCGGGCGAGACGTCGCCGAAGCGCTCGACCGACATGAGGTACGCGGCGCTGTAGGACGCCGCGACGGCCAGCAGGTACGCCGCCGGCAGCGCGATCGCGCACCCCAGCAGGCGCGTCGCGCCGAGGTAGGCCAGCGAGCGCATGCCCATCGCCTCGAGCGCGTCGACCTCCTCGGCGACGCGCATCGCGCCGAGCTCGGCGACCATCCCGCAGCCGACCTTCGCGGCGACGATGTAGCCGAACACGAACGGCACGACCTCGCGCAGCGTGCACCACGACGAGAAGCCGCCGGCGATCGGCGTCGCCCCGAAGGCGCGCGCGAGGACCGAGGACTCCAGGCCGCACGAGCCGCCGGCGAGGAACGCGATGACGACGATGACGAGCGTCGAGCCGGTCGCGACGATCGCCGCCTGGCGCAGCGCCTCGCCGAGGTAGGGACCGACGTGGCGCAGCGAGCGGCCGAGCCGGACCGCGAACTGCGCGATGTCGCCGGCCTCCTGCAGCATGCCGCGCGGCGCCGGCGGCGGGTCGAAGCGGCGGGTTCTCGGACGGACGCCGAGCGCCATCAGCGAAACACCCCCGTCTCCGGGAAGAGCGCGAGGAACCACTGCGTGAAGAGCAGGTTGACGAGGAAGATCGCCACGAGGCAGCCGACGACCGCGCGGTTGACGGCGCGCCCGACGCCCGCCGCACCGCCCTCGACGGTGAGCCCGTGGTAGCTGCAGATGATCCCGATCAGCGCGCCGAACAGCCCGCACTTCAGGACGCTCGCGGCGAGGTCGGCGAACGTCGTGTTCGCGACGAACGAGGCGAGGAACGCGCCCGTCGTGCCGCCGAGCACGCCGACCGAGGCGAGGTAGCCCCCGACGACGCCGAAGACGAGCGCCAGCAGGTCGAGGCCCATCATCGTGAGCGTCAGCGCGAGCACGCGCGGCGCGACCATCGCGCGGATCGGATCGACGGCGAGCACGCGCAGCGCGTCGAGCTCGCCGCGCACCTTGCGCGCGCCGAGCTCGGCGGTGAGCATCGTGCCCGCGATCCCCGCGACGACGGTCGCGGTCACGAACGTGCCGAACTCGCGCACGATCGCGACGACCATGAAGCCGCCCGAGCGATCGATCGATCCGAACGTCACGAGGAAGTTGCCGGCCTGCAGGCCCGGTCCGGAGAAGCCCCACGCGGCGATCGACAGCGCGAGCGCGGGCAGCACCGCGCGCACGATCGTCGAGGACTCGCGCACGAGCTCGTTGCGATAGCGGGCAGGTGGGACCGCGAGCGCCTGCGCGCAGCGCCCGGCGAGCGCCGCCATGCCGCCCAGCCGCCGTATGGCGGCGCACCTCCGCCAGGCAAAACCATCATTCTTTGTCGAGATTATCCAGAAACCGGGGTGAGCAGAAGCGCGGCCCCAACACGGGCGGGCGCGCAAACCACGCGGGCGATTTGTGGTAGACCGCGGAAGATGAGTCCGGGCGCATCCGCCTCTCCTCCGTCCGAGCGCGTCGTCGACCTGCCCGCGACCGCCGCCGCCGCGGGCATCGCGCGGCGCGAGCTCGCCGCGACGCCGGGGATCGGCGGGGAGCTCGGCTACAAGGTGCTCCTGCTCGCCTCCGAGCTCATCGCGGTGTTCGTCGCCGACGTCGAGCCGCGGCCGGACGGCGTGCTGCGTCTGTCGATCCGCGTGTCGCCCGAGCGCGTCCGGATCGAGGTCTCCGGCAACACGCCGGAGGTCTCTCCCGACGCGTTGCTGCACTCGCACGAGACGCCGTCGCTCGGCGGCATGGGGCTGCGGATCGTCGAGCGGATGGCCGACGCCTGGGGCGTCGAGGGCGCCGGCGACGCGGAGCTCTGGTTCGAGCTGGCGCGGTAGCTACCGTGCGTGGGCCGATGGAGCTCGCCCCGCACGCCCCCAACGTCGAGCTGCGCGGCGAGCGCGACGAGCAGATCGTCGTGCTCGCGTTCCCCTATGACGCGCGCATCGTCCATGTCGTGCGCGGAATCCCCGGCCGGCGCTTCGACTGGGACCGGCGCGAATGGTGGGCACCGGTCGACGACTGGGTCGGCGTGCACGTCGCGGACGTCATCGAGCGCTTCCCCGACCTGTCGGCGTCCGCGGAGGTGCTCGCCTGGCTGGCGGCGATCGAGCGCCGCTGGGTCGGCAGCGTCGGCGCCGTGCGCTACGACGGGCGCGGCTGGTGGACGCTGTCGACGCGCGCCGGCTCGCCTCCGGCGCAGCTGCTCGCCGGGTCGGTCGCGCGCGACGACGGGACGATGCTCGCGCCGCTGACGCTCGCCGGCGCCGAGGCGCTCGCCGAGCAGGACGCCGTGCGGCTGCAGGCGGGCGCGCGGCGCTGCGTCGAGGCGCTGCTGTCCGGGGTCGCCGAGCCGCCGCCCGCGCGGCTCACCGCGGCGCGGACGTTCGACGGCGAGCGGCTGCGGCTCGACGTGCTGTGGGATCCCGACGCGGGCAAGGCGTTCACGAAGCTGCCCGGCGGCGACGAGCACAGCGGCACGCTGCCGATCGATCCCTGGATCGTCGAGCCGCTCGACGCGTTCCTCGCGCGGTTCGGCGTCGCCATCGACGTCGCGGGCGCCGAGGTCCTCGACGCGCTGCGTCGCGAGCACGCAGCGGCCGTGGGCGAGATCAAGCGCTCGCGCGCGGTGAGCGGCGAGCCGATCGATGCCGTCGCGACCGTGCTGGGCGGTGAGCTGGCTCCGTTTCAGTGGGCGGGCGTGCGCTACGCGCTCGACGCGCGGCGCTGCTTTCTCGCCGACGAGCAGGGGCTCGGCAAGACCGTCGAGGCGCTCGCGACGCTCGAGGCCGACGGCGCCTTTCCGGCGATCGTCGTCTGCCCCGCGTCGCTGAAGCTCAACTGGCAGCGCGAGTGCGAGCACTGGCTGCCGCATCGCAGCGTGGCCCTCCTCGAGGGGCGCGGGGCGGCGGTGGCGCCGCGGGCCGACATCACGATCGTCAACTACGAGATCGTCGCCGCCCACCGCGAGGCGCTGGGGCGCGCGCAGCCGCGAGCGCTCGTCGTCGACGAGTCGCACTACGTCAAGAACCCGCAGGCCAAGCGCACGCAGGCGGTGCGGCGGCTGGCGGCCGTGGTCGCCGCCGATGGGCTGCGGCTGGCGCTGAGCGGGACGCCGGTGCTCAACCACGCCGAGGAGCTCGTGTCGCAGCTGCGCGTCATCGGGCGCCTGGAGGACTTCGGCTCGGGCGCCCAGTTCGCCCGCCGCTTCCGCGGCGACAAGTCCGAGGAGCGGCTGCACTGGCACCTGCGCCGGCGCTGCTTCGTGCGGCGCCTGAAGTCCGAGGTGCTGCCGCAGCTGCCGGCCAAGCGCCAGGTCGTCGTGCCGGTCGCGCTCTCCAACGTCAAGGAGTACCGGCTCGCCGAGGAGGACGTGATCGCCTGGCTGCGCTCGCAGCCGCTGGACCTGCGCGAGCTCAACGCGAAGATCGCGGCGGCGCTGCGCGCGCAGCGGCTCGCGCAGCTCGGCACGCTGCAGCGGCTCGCCGCGCGCGGCAAGCTCGCGGCGGCGCTGACGTGGATCGCCGACTTCCTCGCGTCCGGCGAGCCGCTCGTGGTCTTCGCCCGGCACATCGAGGTGCAGGAGGCGCTCGTGCAGCGGTTCCCCGACGCCGTGCACCTGCTCGGGCGCGACTCGGCGGCGGCGCGCGAGGCGGCGGTGCAGGCGTTCCAGGCGCCCGACGGCCCGCAGCTCCTCGTCGGCGCGACCCGCGTCGCGGGCCAGGGGATCACGCTCACGCGGGCGTCGAACGTCGCGTTCCTGGAGCTCGAGTGGACGCCGGCGCTGCACGACCAGGCCGAGGACCGCTGTCACCGCATCGGCCAGCACGACGCCGTCACCGCCTGGTATCTGCTCGCCGCGGACACGATCGACGAGACGATGGCCGCGCTGATCCAGCGCAAGCGCGGCATCGTCGCGGCGGTGACGGACGGGCGCAGGCTCGACGGCGACGGGCTCGTCGAGGCGGTCGTGCGGGAGCTGCGCGACGGCCGGCCGCTGCGCCATCTGCGGCCGGTGGCCTAGTCACCGTGGACCGGCTGGCGCGGCGCGGACGCGTCCGCGTACCGCGTTCAAGTTGCATGCGGCCCAGTCGATCACGCCTGGTATGGGCTCCGTCGCCAACCCGACGCAGGCCGTCAAGGCGCGCGTGCTGTGCGTGGACGACGAGCCGTATGTGCTCGACGGCCTGCGCGACACGCTGCGGCGCAGCTTCGACGTCCGCGTCGCGACGAGCGGCGTCGAGGCGCTGGAGCAGCTCAAGCAGGAGCCCGACGCGTACGCGGTCGTCGTCTCCGACATGCGGATGCCGGTCATGGACGGCGCCACGTTCCTGCGCGAGGCGCGCCGCTGGGCGCCCGATGCCACGCGCATGCTGCTGACCGGCTTCGCGGACATGGATGCCGCCGTGAGCGCGGTCAACAACGCGCAGCTGTTTCGCTTCCTGACCAAGCCCTGCGCCCCCAACGATCTCGTGCGCGCATGCACCGCGGCGCTGGTGCAGCACCGGCTCGTGACGGCCGAGCGCGTGCTGCTCGAGCAGACCCTGCATGGCAGCGTGAAGGCGCTCGCGGACGTCCTGGCGCTTGCCAATCCCGTGGCGTTCGGGCGCGCGGTCACCGTTCAGTCCTCCGTCAAGCGGCTCGCCAAGGCGGCCGGGATGCGCCAGCCGTGGGAGGTCGAGGTCGCCGCGATGCTCTCCCCGATCGGCGCCGTGACGCTGCCGACGTCGACCGCCGAGAAGCTCTACGCGGGCGCGCCGCTGAGCGAGGACGAGGTCGAGATGGTCAATCGCATTCCGGCGATCACGCGGCGCATCCTGCAGAACATCCCGCGCCTCGAGGGCGTCATGCAGATCCTCGACAACTACATGCGCCCCTTCGAGGAGGGCGCGGGGTCGAACCTGATCCCGATCGGCGCGCGGATGCTGCGCATCGCCCGCGACTACGACGCCCTCCAGGCGCAGGGCCTCGATCCCGCCGTCGCGCTCAACACCATGCGCTCGCGCGAGGGCCTCTACGACAGCCACCTGCTCCAGTCCTTCGCCGAGGTCAGCGCCGACGGCGCGGACATGTGCGTGCGCGAGATCAACCTCAGCGAGCTGAAGTCGGGCATGACGCTCGCCGGAGACGTGCGCAGCGCCGCCGGACAGCTGCTGATCGCCCACGGCCACGAGGCCAGCGAAGGGCTCATCGAGCGGCTGCGCAACCTCGCCGAGGGGTTCGTCCGCGAGCCGCTGCGGATCTTCGAACCTGTCCCCGGGACGTAGCCGCCTCGTGACCTCGACCTACCGCAAGCTGGCGCTGCCTGATCGTCGCGCTCGGCGTCGCTGGCACCGTTTGTGAACTCCGGACACGTTCCCGAGGCCTGGGACACCGCCTACGGGATTCTCGTGGGGTGGGTCGCCCTGCTGGCGATCGTCGTCTGCATTCGCCGCGACCGGCCTGGCGGCATCGTCTGGCCGCTGCTCGCGGCGAGCGTCGCCCTCGGCGCGGCATCGACCATGCTGCCGTCGCTCGTCGGCGAGGGCCGCGGATCTGCGACGCCGGACATCGGCGATGCGGCCCTGCTGCTGAGCAGCCTGCTGCTCGCCGTCGCGATGCTGCGCGTCGTCGTCGGGCGCGAGCCACGACGGCTCGTGAGCCTCGACATGCTCACGATCGTGGTCGCGGTCGGGCTCGTCGCGGGCGTCCTGCTGATCGGGCCGGCGTTCGCGTCGAGCACGCTCGCGCTCACAGCCCGGCTCACCCTGATCGCGCACGCCGTCATCGACATCGTCGTGCTGTCGGCCGTCATCCATCTGCTTGTCGGGCCACGCCCGCTTCCCGCCGGCGACGCGCCTCCTGGCAGCGGCGGGAGCCGCGTTCGTCGCGTCCGAGCTGCTCTGGAACTGGGCGACGATCACGGGCTCGTACGTCCCCGGGCTGTGGGCCGACACGGGGTGGAACCTGCAGCCGCTGCTGCTCGGCCTCGCGGCGCTGCATCCGTCCATGCGACAGCTCGGCCAGCGTGCGGTGGTTGCCGGCGACGAGCGAGATGCGGCACACCACCCCGATCCTGCTCGGCGCCGCTGCGCTCGTCGGCCCGCTGCTGATCGGCGCGCACGACCTCACGCAACCACCACGACATCCTCCGCGTCCTCGTCGTGTGGCTCGGCGGCGCCACGCTGAGCGTCCTCGTCGTGACCCGCTTCTCGATGCTGCTGCGGCGGGCGCAGGAGCAGCAGCGCGCGCTCGACAAGGACCTCGCCGAGCGCGGACGCATGCTCGAGCAGTTCGAGGACCGCTACCGGGAGTTGATGGAGCAGATTCCAGCGGTGATCTACGACGCGCACATCGACGAGGACGGCGTCGTGTACTGGCAGTACATGAGCCCCCAGTGCACGACGATCCTCGGAATCGACGCCGACACGCTCTACGAGAGCACCGAGAACTGGTGGGCTCCCGTGCACAGCGAGGATCGCGAATGCGTCAGGGCAGCCTTCGCGCGCCGTGACGGCGTCGCCCGGCCGGAGGCGACGGAGTTTCGGTTCGTGCGGCCCGACGGCGAGGAGATCTGGCTGCGCGACACGGCGACGGTCGTCTGCGACGAGCCGAGCGCCACGTGCACGGGCTGATGTTCGACATCACGACGGCCAAGCACGCCGTCTCCGAGCAGGAGCGCATGGAGCTCGAGCTGCGTCTCGCGCAGAAGCTCGAGGCCGTCGGCCAGCTGGCTGCCGGAATCGCCCACGAGATCAACACGCCGATCCAGTTCATCGGCGACAGCGTCGGCTTCCTGCAAAGCGCCTTCGGCGATCTCATGGCGCTCGTCGCCCTCTATGACGAGCTGAAGCACAGCGTCGAGCACGGCACGCCTGCGCCCGAGCTGCTCCAGCGCGTCGGCGAGGCCGAGATCGAGGCCGACATCGAGTACCTGACAGAGCGCGTCCCGGCGGCGTTCCAGCGCACCGTCGACGGTGTGCAGCGGGTTGCGACGATCGTCCGCGCGATGCGCGAGTTCGGCCACCCGCCGACCGCGGACCTCTCACCGGTCGACCTGAACGCGGTGATCGAGAACACCCTCATCGTCGCCACGAGCGAGTACAAGTACGTCGCCGACGTGGCGTGCGAGCTCGGAGAGCTGCCGACCGTCGTCTGCAACCGCGGCGACATCAACCAGGTCGTGCTGAACCTCATCGTCAACGCCGCGCACGCGATCGGCGACGTGATCGGCGACTCCGGCGAGCGCGGCACGATCACGATCCGCACCGCCGCCCAGGAGGAGACCGTGCGGATCAGCATCGCCGACACGGGCGGGGGCATCCCGGAGGAGATCGGCGCGCGGATCTACGATCCGTTCTTCACGACGAAGGCGGTCGGCCGCGGCACCGGGCAGGGCCTCGCGATCACGCGCACCATCGTCGAGCGCCACGACGGCACGATCAGCTTCGACACGATCGAGGGCGAAGGCACGACGTTCCACATCGTCCTGCCGACGCAGGTTCGCGTCCCCGCAACCCCAACCCCAAGGGACCACGGTATGAGACACGTCCTGTTCGTCGACGACGATCGCGACCTGCTGGACGGCCTGCGCGACGCGCTGCGCCCGCGCCGCCACGAGTGGCGGATGACCTTCGTCGACGGCGGCGAGGCGGCCATCGGCGTGCTCGAGCGCGAGACCGGTCGACATCGTCGTCTCCGACCTGCGGATGCCGGGGATGGACGGCGCCACGCTGCTGGCCAAGGTCGCGCGGCTACAGCCCGACGCCGTCCGGATCGTGCTCTCCGGCCACGCCGATCCCGAGACGATCGGACGCGTCGCCGCAGTCGCGCACCGCATCCTCGTCAAGCCGAGCCCGATCGACGTCGTCGCACGCGTCATCGAGCGCTCATGCGTCCTGCTGGACGTGACCGGCGAGGTGCAGCTGATCCGCGCGGCCGCCGGCGCGTGCGTGCTTCCCTCCCCGTCGACGACCTACGTCGAGCTGACGGAGATGCTCGGCCGACCCGAGACGACCACCGAGCAGGTCGCGGCCATCCTCGAGCACGACATCGCGATGGCCGCGAAGGTGCTCCAGCTCGCCAACTCCGCGTACTTCGGCCCGCGGGAGGCGGTGTCGAGCCTGCGCGACGCCGTCGCGCTGCTGGGCCACGACACCCTGCGGGCGCTCGTCGTCTCGGTCGAGGCGTTTCAGAAGTTCGACGTCCCGGCATCGATCCCGGGCTTCTCGCTGGAGGCCCTGGAGCATCGCTCGCTGCTGGTCGGGCGCCTCGCGCACAAGCTCAGCGAGGGCAACCCCGGAGCCGACGACGCGTTCGCCGCCGGCCTGCTGCTCGACGTCGGCCTGCTCGTGCTCGCCATGAACGAGCCCGGATGCCTCGCCGACGACCTGCTGGCGGCCGAGAGCGAAGGCCGGCCGATGCATGAGATCGAGCTTGCCCGGCACGGCATCACGCATGCCGAGGTCGGGGCCCACCTGCTCGCGCTCTGGGGCCTGCCCCACACGATCGTCGAGGCCGTCGCACATCACCACCGCCCGCTGCGATCCCCGGCTCCCTGCTTCGACGCGATCGCCACGGTCCACATCGCCGACGCCCTCGTCGCAGACATGGAGCCCGGCGCACCGGACGGCCCGGCCGGCCTCAGCCGGATCGACCGCGACTACCTGGACCGCATCGGCGTCGCCGGCAGGATCGACGAGTGGCAGCGGCTCGCCGCGATCGAGCTCGCCACGGCGTGAAGGTCCGGGCTGCGGCGGCGGCTCGCTCGTCCGCCGTCGGCTGAGCGAATCGCGCGGGGGGGCGCGTCAACCGATCGGCAGGCGGATGGCGAACGAGGTGCCGCGACCACTCTGGAGCACCAGCGAGCCACCGTGGCGACCGACGATCGCCGTGGCGATCGCGAGCCCTTGGCCGGTGCCCTTGCCGAGGTCCTTCGTCGTGAAGAACGGGTCGAAGATGCGCTCGCGGATCGCGTCCGGGATCCCAGGGCCGCTGTCGCTGATCGTGATCACCGCGGCGTCGTCCTCGCGCGCGGTGGTGACCCGGATCGCGCCGCGCTCGTCGGCGCCCGGCACCGCCGCATCGCCGACGGCATGGGCCGCGTTGACGATGAGGTTCAGGAACACCTGGTTGATCTCGCCCACGTTGCACATGACGGGCGGGATCTCGCCGAACTCGGTCTCGATGTCCGCGACGTACTTGTACTCGTTCTGCGCCACGACGAGGGTCGACCGCAGCGCCTCGTTGATGTCGGCGTGCGCCAGCTCGACCTGGGTGGGCCGGCTGAAGGTCTTCATCGCGGCGATGATCGTCGTGACGCGCGCGACGCCGTCCAGCGTGCGCTCGAACGCCGCGGGGACGCGCTCGTCGAGGTACTCCAGGTCGGCGCGCTCCTCGGCCTCCTGGATCCGGGCGCGGATCGCCGGCTCGTCGTCGCGGCCCGCGGCGAGCTCGGCGCAGATCGCCTTGTACTCCTCCCCCAGGTCGCGGACCTCGTCGAACGCGCTGCTGACGAACCGCACGCTGTCACCGACGAACTGCATCGGCGTGTTGATCTCATGGGCGACGCCGGCCGCGAGATGGCCCACCGCCTCGAGGCGCTGCGAGAGGCGCAGCTCGGCCTCCATCCCCTCGCGCTCGGCCTCGGCCCGCTTGCGCGACGTCGTCAGCAGCCAGATGCAGAGCACGACGAACAGGAACGCGGTCGGGAGCAGGACGAGCGCCGCCCGGTCCGTCGTATGGTCATTGGAGGCCACCTCCGCCGTCCGCTCCAGCAGCAGCTGCGAGGGATCGCGGCGGATGTCGTTGAAGCGCGCCAGCATCGGGTTGAGGATGTTCTCGAGGTTCTCCTCGTCGACGCCCCGGACCTTCTCGTCACCAGAACGCAAGGCGCCGTTGCCTCCAGGAGAAGCGACGAAGACGTCGATGGCCGCAATCAGCCGCCGCATGTCCGGCTCGGCATCGCGAGCGAGCCGGCGCTCCCACTCGACGACGCTCTCACGCTGCATCCGCCTCAGGGAGTCGCGCAGGACACGTTGGGCCAGGCGCATGTGGACGAGGACCGCCGGGTCGACGCCGTCCTCGAGGTCGTTTGAGTACTTGTCGATCTGCCCGAGCGCCTGCGCGGCCCGCAGGTGGCCCGCCGTCTGCGCACCCGCGCGGGAGAGGGCGTGCGCGTGTCCCTGACCGGCGACGTGCGCCCAGAGGCCGAGGGCCGCCAGCGCGAGGATCGCCAGCGCCATCCCCCCGATCGCGAAGCGGCTGACCAGGTGTGATGCAACCAGGCGCGAGAGGAGCAGGCGCACAGCTCTGTACTCGGCCACCGCCAGGGACTTCTTGAACCAAGCGACGGCGTAGCCTCTGCGACAACGAGACCGCAGGGGGACGAATGGCCGACTACACCGTCAAGCGCTTCGACGAGATGGCTGCGAGGATGGGCGGGGCGTTCAAGCTCGCTCGCGCGAGCCTCGGCGTGACGTCGTTCGGCATGCAGATCATCGAGATGCCGCCGAGCTCCGGCGAGTTCTATCCCAACCACGACCACCTCCAGGACGGGCAGGAGGAGGTCTACGTGGTGCTCGGCGGCGGTGGCGAGATCGCGATCGAGGGCGAGCGGATCGCGCTGGAGCCCGACATGGCCGTGCGCGTCGCGCCCGACTGCAAGCGCCAGCTCTTCCCCGGCGGCGAGGGCATGCGCATGCTCATCATCGGCGGCACGCCGGGGAAGGTCTACGAGGCGCCGGCCTTCAGCGAGCCCAAGCCCACCGACAGCGCCTGAGCGTCACACCATCGAGCGGTCCGGCGGGACGATCCACAGCTCGATCGCCGAGCGCTCGACGAGCCCCGGGTCCAGATCGGCGACGGTCGTGGCGTTGCGCTTCTGCATCGTGACCGCGAGGTCGCCCCAGCCACGCGCGATCGCGCCGACCTTCGCCATCGGGCCCCAGCCGGCGAGCGCCTTGAGCTCCGTCGAGTGCTGGCGCGCCTCGTCGGCGGTCACCTCGCCGAAGCGCCGCTCGACGCTGCAGACCGTCACGAGCCGCAGCAGGATGTCCCTGACGTCGGGCACGGGCGCCGCGGCGTAGCGCCGCTCGACGACGTCCCAGTCGACGACGTTCAGCCAGGCATCGACGTACTCGGGACGGCGGTTCTCGTAGTCGAGGTAGTACGCGTGCTCCCAGACGTCGATGCCGAGCAGCGGCTCGAGGCCGTCGGTGACCGGGCTGTCCTGATTGGACGTCGTGACGATGAGGACGCGGTAGCCGTCGTGCACGAGCCACGCCCAGCCGGAGCCGAACTGGCTCAGCGCGGCCTGCTTGATCGTGTCCTTGAGGGTCGCGAAGGAGCCGAACGTCTCCCTGATCGCCCCCGCGAGCTTGCCGTCGCGCGCCGGCTGGCCGCCGCCGTCGGGCGTCATCGACTCCCAGAAGAGCGAGTGGTTGTGGTGCCCGCCGACGTTGTTGCGCACGGCGTCGCGCCTGTCCGGCGGGAGCTCGGTCAGCCGCGTGAGGATCTCCCGCGGCGGCGTGTCCTCGAGGCCGGTCCCGTCGAGCGCGGCGTTGGCCTTGTCGACGTACGCCTGATGATGCTTGTCGTGGTGGAAGCGCATCGTCTCCGCGCTGATGTGCGGCTCGAGCGCCTCATAGGGATACGGCAGATCCGGCACGGTGTAGGCCATCGCGCACATGATGACGCGCGCTTCGCCGCGAGGCCACCAGACCTCCGCGTCGCACCGGCGTCCGGCGTAGCGAGCGCCGCGCCATCCGCGCCCGGTAACGACCGGGTGCTGTGATAAACGCCGGTACAGGAAGGGGCGTGAGCTGCCGATAAGGACCAGGAGACCCCTGGTCATGCTCACGATCACCATCATCTTCGCGCTGCTCGTCGCGCTCTGGGGCCGGTTCGGTAACGTCCGCGCCGGCTGATCGCTCAGCTCAACGCAAGGACTGCGCAGCATCCCGGCCATGTCCGCTGAGCGGCCGCACGACCTCATGCAGCGCTTCGCCCCCGCGCGGCGGCGCACTACGTTGGCCCGCCGCGCCGTCATGCATCGCCGCCGCCTCCGCGCATCCGCCCTCGCCCTCGCCCTCATCGCCGCGGCGATCGCCGCCGTGCCCGCGGGCGGCCAGCAGAGCGAGGGCGGCCTGCGCGACACGATCGACGCCCAGCGCAACCGCGAGCGCTCGCTCGCGAGCGCCGTCGCGCGGCTCGGCCGGCTCGAGCGGGCGACCGCGCGCGAGGTCGCGATCTACGAGAAGCGCGTCGCTGCGGTCCAGGCCGAGCTCGCCGCGGCCGAGACGGTGCTCGCCTCGACGGTGCAGCGCCGCAACCACCAGCGCGAGCGCGCGCTGCGCCTGCGCGCGCATCTGCGCGCCTCGCGCGCGCAGCTGGCGACGCTGCTGCGCGAGCGCTACACCGGCGGGCGGCCGGACATCGTCACGGTCGTCCTGAACGCCGACGGCTTCGCGCGGCTGCTCGAGACGGTCGACTTCCTCAAGCGCATCCAGGTCCAGGACCAGCGCATCCTCGATACCGTCAAGGACGCGCGCCGCGACGCGCTCTCGCAGCGGCGCGTCCTGACGCGCCTGGCGACGCAGCGGCGCGTCGCCGCCGAGGCCGTGCGCCGGCGCCACGCCGCGCTGGCGACGATCGCCGCCGGGCCTGCACGAGCGGCGCGCCGCGCTGGCCCAGGCACGGCGGACGCGCGCCGCGCTGCTGCGCGGGACGCGCGCGAGCCGGCGCCGCGCCGAGCGCTCGCTCACCAGGCTGCTCGCCCAGCGCGCGCGGGCCCTCCGGGCGGTCGGCCCAGGCGGCCCGTGGGCGATCCCGTGGCCGATCGTGCAGTGCGAGTCCGGCGGCCAGAACCTGCCCCCCAACTCGGCCGGCGCGTCGGGCTTCTACCAGTTCCTGCCGGACACGTGGCAGGGGCTCGGCGGCTCGACGCCGCAGGCCTACCTCGCGCCGAAGGCCGAGCAGGACCGGCTCGCGGCGCAGCTGTGGAACGGTGGCCGCGGCGCCGGCAACTGGGTCTGCGCGGCGCTCGTCGGGATCATCTGAGCCCGCGAAGTACGATCGACGCGTGAGCCGGCTCCAGACACGGTGGTCTGCGGTCATCGCGGTCGCCGTCGTCCTCCTGTGTGCCGCGGTTGCCCGCGCCGGCGCACAGGGGTCCTACGAGCGGCCCGCGGACGGAGGTCCACTTCTTCGCGGCGGACACGACGCAGGCGGGCGTCATCAGCCTCTTCTTCTTCGGCGCGCAGGGTGCGCCGGTGCAGTTCTACGAGCGCATCGGCGACACGCTGGTCGCGCTGGGAACGACGTCTTCGGCGACCGACCCGACGGAGATGAAGGACGCGGTCAACTGGCGCTGCGACCGGCGCGTCCGGAAGTTCTCGGCCACGTCGACGCTCGCCGGCGGCACGCTTGCCCTCGGCGCCTACAGCGTGCGCACGCCGTCCTGCGCCACGCGCTTCGAGCTCGGCGTCCCGCGCCGCGTGCAGCCCGGGGCGGTCGGCCGGATTCGCGTGATCGACCGGTGGGGCAACGGCGGCGCCACCCCGCAGGTGTGCATCGCGCCGCCGCACGTGAAGCGCACGTGCGAGAAGGTCCGGCTGCGCCGCGCGATCTCGGTCGCGACGCTCCGCTTTCGCGCCGGGACGTCCGGGCGCTGGCACGTCGAGCTGCGCTTCCGCGGCCACCGCCTGCGCAGGTCGATCGCCGTCGGCGCGGGCGTCGGCTCGACGGCGCCGCCGCCGACCGTGCTGACGACCGGCGACTCGTCGATGCAGGGGATCGACTCGTTCCTCGCCGACGAGCTCGGCGACGCGGCGAACGTGGAGAGCGACGTCCGCCCCGGGACCGGCATCGCGAAGCCGCTGGGGCCGTGGGCGGACCTGGCCCGGACGCAGACCAGGCGCTTTCATCAGACCGCGACCGTCGTCTCGCTCGGCGTCGTCGACGGCTTCCCGCTGCGCGCCCGCGACGCGACGACGCAGGCGTGCTGCGGCGCGGGGTGGATCGCGGAGTACACCCGCCGCGTGCGGGCGATGATGAAGACCTACCGGCGCGGCGGAGCGGCGCGCGTGCTCTGGCTCACGCTGCCGATCCCGCGCGGGCCGCGCGAGCTCACCGACGCCGTCAACCGCTCGGTCGTGCAGGCGGCGAGCGGGACTGGACGGCGTCACGGTCCTGCGCATGGACGAGTTCTTCACGCCGGACGGCTTTCGCCAGGAGATGCCCTACCGCGGCCGCACCGTGAGCGTCCGCGAGGAGGACGGCATCCACCTGAACATCGCGGGCACGGCGATCGCCGCGAAGATCGTGGCCGCCGCGCTGCGCAAGCGCTGACCCGAAGCCTCTCCGAAAGATGGTGCATCTCGCACTAGTTCTGGGTAATACTCGCGGCCATGTCCCGCCGCCGAGCATTCGCCGCGACCGTCTGTGCGCTCGCCGCAGCGCTCATGCTGCCGGCCCTCGCCGCCGCCGACCCCGGGCCCTACGTCGCGCTCGGCGACTCCTACACCGCCGGCCCGCTCGTGTTCAACCAGGTCGGTACGCCGGGCGGGTGCGGGCGCTCCGACCACGCCTATCCCTCGGTGGTGAAGGCGGCGATCGGCGCCACGGCGTTTCGCGACAACAGCTGCTCGGGGGCGACGACCGAGCACATGACCGCCACGCAGCGGATCCTGCTCGGCACCCACGGGCCGCAGTTCGACGCGCTGAGCGCCGCCGACCGGCTCGTCACGATCGGGATCGGCGGCAACGACGTCGGGCTCGTCGGCGTGGCCGTCACGTGCGTGCAACTCGGCCTGCTCGCGCCGACCGGCACCGCCTGCCGCACGCACTACGCCAAGCCCGGCGGTGGCGACACGCTCGTCGACCGGATCGCCGCCACGGCCCCGAAGATCGCCGCGACGCTGCAGGGCATCCATGCGCGCGCGCCGCAGGCGCGGGTGCTGATCGTCGGCTATCCGGATGTCACGCCGCGCAACGGCACGAGCTGCTACCCGCTCGTGCCGCTCTCCGCCGACGACCTCGCCTACCTCGACGAGATGCTGCGCCGCACGAACGCGATGATCGCCGAGCAGGCGGCCGCCAACGACGCCGAGTACGTCGACACGTACGACGAGAGCATCGGCCACGACGTCTGCACGCCGCCCGGCAGGCGCTGGTACGAGGGCCTCATCCCGACGATGCCGGCGTTCCCGCTGCACCCCAACGTCCTCGGCGAGGCGAGCATGGCGCGCTCGGTCCTGCGCGTGCTCGGCCAGCCGCAGCCGGGGCCGGGCCTGAGCGCGCTCACGCGCTCCGCGCGGACGATCGCCGCCGGCCGCGCGCTGGGCATCTCCTACACGCTGGATCGCGGCGCGAGCGTGACGTTCGGGCTGCAGCGCTCGCTGCGGCGACGGCAGCTACACCCCGATCCGCAGCGTCGCGACGGTGAACGCCGCGGCCGGCGCCAACGCCGTCACGCTGCCGGCCGCGGCTGCTCGGCCGGCGCGCGGGCCTGTACCGCGTCACCGCGCAGCCGGCGGACGGCGGCGCGGCGCAGACCGTGCAGTTCCGCATCCGCCGCGCGCGCTGACGCGCTAACAGCGGGGCGGCAAGACGAGCCCCTGCTCGTAGGCGTAGATGACGGCCTGCACGCGGTCGCGCAGGCCGAGCTTGCCGAGCAGGTTGGAGACGTGCGACTTGACGGTCGGCTCGGCGACGACGAGCGCCGCCGCGATCTCCGCGTTGGACATCCCGCCGGCGACGAGCTGCAGGACCTCGCGCTCGCGCTCGGTGAGCGCGGCGGTCGCGCCGGCGCCGCGCGCCGCTCGCGGCGGCAGGCGCCGCGCGACGCGGTCGCAGCAGCTGGCGCGTGATCGCCGGCGAGAGCACGGCGTCGCCCGCCGCGACGGCGCGCACCGCGGCGACGAGCTCGGCGGCGGGCGCGTCCTTCGTCATGAAGCCGCTCGCGCCCGCGCGCAGCGCCTCGACGATGTACTCGTCGAGGCCGAACGTCGTGAGCACGAGGATCCGGTGGCGCGGCAGGCGGCGCGTCGCCTCGATGCCGTCGATGCCGGGCATGCGGATGTCCATGAGGACGACGTCGGGCCGGTGCGCCTCGGCCGCGGCGATCGCCTCCGCGCCGTCGCCGGCCTCGGCGACGATCTCGATCGCGCCGGTCGCCTCGAGCACGGCCTTGAAGCCCGCCCGCATGAGCGGCTGGTCGTCGGCGATGACGACGCGGATCGCGGCTCATCGCGGGGTCGATAGGGCAGCAGCGCGCGGACCTCGAAGCCGCGGCCGTCGCGGCGGCCGGCGTCGAGCGTGCCGCCGAACAGCGCGGCGCGCTCGCGCATGCCGGCCAGGCCGTGGCCGCCGGGCGCCGCGCGCCGGGATCGCCCGCGCCGCTGCCCTCGTCGGCGATGACGAGCTCGAGCTCGCCGGGGCCGTAGTGCAGCGTGACGTTCGCGGGCGCGCCGCCGGCGTGGCGCACGACGTTCGTCACCGCCTCCTGCACGATCCGCAACGCCGACGCGTCGAGCGCCGGCGGCAGCGGCCGCGGCGTTCCCTCGACCGCCACCGTCACCGGCACGCCGGCCCGGCGCGCGCCGTCGAGCACCTCGTCGAGCGCCGCGAGCCCGGGCTGCGGGTGGTGCTCGGCGCCGTCGCGCGCGCAGCAGGCGCAGCGTGCGGTGCATCTCCCCCATCGTGCGGCGCCCGAGCACGGCGATCGCGTCGGTCGCCGCGCGCACGGCCTCGTCGCCGGCGGTCGCGCCGAGCGCCTGCGCCTGGACGATCATCAGCGTCACGTCGTGGCCGACGGCGTCGTGCAGCTCGCGCGCGATCCGCAGCCGCTCGTCGGCCGCGGCCCGCTCGGCGAGCAGCTCGCGCTCGCGCTCCCGGGCGCGGCGGCGCTCGCCGGCGACCACGCCGGCCGCGGCGACGCCTCGCGGCCGATCGCGGCACTCGCCGATCACCGGCGAGGACGCGACCGCGTCCGCCACAGCACGTACTGCAGCGGCATCGCGAGCGCCGTGGCCGCGAGCGCCACGACGGCGACCGCCGCCGCCCGCCACGAGCCGGTGGGCGGCGATCCCGTAGCAGCGGCACGAGCGCCGAGCAGCGTGCAGCGGCGTCGTCGATCGGGCACCGCGACCCCGCCGTCAGCAGGACGGCGAGGACGTCGACCGGGTGGCGGCGCACGACGAAGTCCTTGGCCGCGCAGCATGGGCGGAGACCTAGATCTCCTGCGTGCGGGTGCGCCAGAGGCCCGGCGCCGAGCGTCACCGCCACCCAGCCGAGGATCGACGAGCGATCGCCACCGCCGAGCGCGCACCCCGTCGAGCGACGATCGCCGCCGATCCGCGCGGTCGCGACCTGACGGGATCGCGTAGCGCGACGTCGCCGAGCGCCCTCGATCTGGGCGAGGATCGGCGACAGGCCGAGCTGGAAGGCGAGCACCATGCCGATGACCATGCCCGCGCGAGCCCGCCAGCGCCGGCCAGGCCGACGCGACACCGCGCCGAGGCAGCATCGCGCCGCGACGAGCGCGCAGCGCCACCGCCCTGCGACGACGTGCTCGCCGGCGTCGGCTCCCGCCGCCGTCGAGCACGGACGCGAGGATCGCGTCGAAGCGCGATCGCGGCGAGCAGCGTCGCCGGCACGAGGATCGCCCACGCGCCCGGGCACGCGGGCGCAGAACAGCGCGGTGCGCGAGCGCCCCGTCGCGGCGAGGTCGCGGAACACGCCGGCCTCGATGTCCGCGCCGCCGGCCGTCGCGCCGATCAGCACGCCGGCGACGGCGCCGAGTCATCGCCAGCAGCGCCGATCGCGAGGTCGAAGCCGCTCGCGGCCGCCGACGGCGCTTCCACGCCCGGGATCGGCGACGTGCTGAGCGCGCCGACGCCGCGTAGCACAGCGCGACGGCGCCGAACGTGAGCACCGCCGTCCAGGCCATCAGGCCGCGCCGGCGGCGCAGCTTGAGGATCTCGGCGCGGATGAGTCGCAGGTCGAGCATCAGGATCGGTCCTCCAGTCGGGTGGTCATGTCGAGGAAGCGGTCCTCCAGCGAGGACGTGACGGGCGTCGACGCGCTCGATCTCGATGCCGCCGTCGAGCAGCCGGCGCAGCAGCGCCGTGACCATCTCGGGCGTCGGCGGCGCCTCGGGCGAGAGCTCGACGCGCAGGGCGCCGTCGTGCTCGGCGGCGCGGACGACGTCGCGCATGCTCGCCGAGCAGCCCGGCCGCGCGGGCCCGCGGCGCGGCGACGATGTCGATCGCGCGCGCCGCCGCCGCCGATCAGCTCCGCGATCGTGCCCTGCGCGACGACGCGGCCGCCGTCGACGATCGCGGCGACGTCGCAGGTCTTCTCGCACCTCGTCGAGCAGGTGCGACGACAGCCACACCGTGCGGCCCTCGTCGACCAGCGAGCGGACCAGCCCGCGGAACTCGAGGATGCCGGCGGGGTCGAGGCCGTTGACGGGCTCGTCGAGGACGAGCAGCTCGGGGTCGCAGAGCAGGCAGCGGGCGATCGCCGAGCCGCTGGCGCATGCCGAGCGAGTAGCGTCTTGACGCGTGTCGTCGCCGCGGCGGCCGAGGCCGACGCGCTCGAGCGCGCCGTCGACGCGCCCGTGCGCCGCCCGGTCGCGCGCGGCGGCGTGGACGTGGAGGTTCTCGCGCCCGGTCAGGTGGCCGTGGAAGCGCGGCTCCTCGACGATCGCGCCGACGCGGGCGAGCGCTGCGGCGCGGCCGCCCGGGAGGTCGTGGCCGAGCAGGCGCATGCGCCCGCTGGTCGGCTCGGCGAGGCCGAGCAGCAGGCGGATCAGCGTCGTCTTGCCGGCCCGTTGGGGCCGAGGAAGCCGAACGCGCAGCCGCGCGGGACCCGCAGGTCGATCGATTCCAGCGCGATGCGCTCGCCGAAGCGCTTGCCCAGGCCCTGCGTCTCGATGGCGAGCTCGGTCATGAGAGCCAACCTACGGCGCCGCGCGCGGCGCAATCGGCCGGCGGGACCGACCCGCGTCGTCAGCTCATCCGAACGGATGAGCGCGTCTAGCGGGTGCGGATGGCCTTGCGGACGGCGCTGATCTTGAGCGTGCGGATCGCCTTGAGGATCACGCGCGACCGGTCGCCGGCCTGCACGCTGACCTTGGCGCGGCGCTTGGCCGCGGCGACGAGCGCGCGCCGGCCGCTCTGCGTCCCGCGCAGATAGACCCAGACCCGTGCGGCATTGACCTCACCGCGCAGGTTGACGCTCGTCTGGCGCCAGCTGCCGGTGCCGGCCCGCTGGGCGTCGACGTCCTTGCGGGCCAGGCAGCGCAGCCCGCTCTGCAGCCCGATGAGACCGGCCTGCGAGACCGACCTGGTGACCTGCGAGCAGCCCATCCGCGCGGCGACGCGCTCGGCGTTGCCCGCGGTGATCTCACGATCGGCGAACGCCCCGATGCTCGACATGTAGTGCACGCGGCCGATGTCGGAGACCGTCCCGTGCATGAAGTCCGTGGCGCGATTGTTCCTGTCGCCGGGCTCGAGCTCGACGACCTGGGTCGTCGGGCGTGCGGCCTGGAAGCGCTGAGCGTGGGCTGCCGTGACGATCTGGTCATCGGCCTCGTGCACGAGCAGCACGTCGGCATGGATCGTCGGCGCGAGCGCCACCGGATCCCAGGCGGCGGTCTCGGCGAGCGTGGTGCCGAAGAAGCGGCTGATCTGGCCGCCGACCTGGCGCACCCGGGCGTCGCTGCTGACGGCGGCCTCGGACTCGTAGAGGACGAGGTCGGTCGGCGTGCCCAGGCCGATGACGCAGTCGATGGCGCGCAGCCGGGCGGCGGCGACGAGCGCGAGATGGGCGCCCGAGGACTCGCCGTAGATGCACACCGGGCCGTCGCCGGACTTGCGGGCCAGCTCGGCGCCGGCGGCGTCGAGGACGTCCTGCAGCCCGGCGACACCCTCGTTGTAGTCGATCGAGACGACGCGCCAGCCGCGCGCCAGGAAGAGATCGCCGGGCTGCTTGAGCAGCAGATCCTGCGCGTGGCCGTCGTGGCCGGCCCAGCCGCCCGCGTGGACCAGGATCATCGTCCCGCGCACCGGACCGACGGGATCGGCGCTGATCGGCGCCTGCACCGGCGCGATGACGGGCACGGGAGGCGGCTTGGGCGTGAAGATCGGCAGCCGGAACGGAAACGCGGCGTCCGCCGGCGGCGCGTGCAGGACGAGCAGGCCGGCGAAGGCGAGCAACGCCACGAGCGCGGTGGTCGCGAAGCGAGGCAGGGCGCCGAAGCGAGGGAGCGAGCGTGGCATTGTCCCCGTATCGGACGCCGGTGCCGCGACCATGAGTTCTCGGTCGCGCGACTGGCACGGTGTCCAATTCACGTGGACATCTCGGCCAGTCGGGGGCCGGAGATTTGCTACTGCGGTCGGAAGATCCGCGCGCGGACCCCGGCGATCATCGGTGCCATGGCCGAATGCAAGCCACACCGGTTCGAACACAGGAGCTGCGTCCTGGGGAACCCGCGCCCTCCTCGCAGGCGCGCCACCCATACAGGTCGCGGGTTCGAGCACGCTCGTGTCTTCGCGATCACGTGTGCGCCGTTTCGATGAAAGCTGTGCACGCAAAGTCAAAGGCGCGTAGATCCCGCGCGAGCGCACGGCGTGGCCGGCTTCGGCCGCCCCCGCGGCCAGTTCGCGAGCTTTCCCGTCCAACCCGCGTCGATCCCCCCGAATCGGGAACGTCAGGAAGCTCTGGTTGACCGCTGCGTGATCGCCGCGCCGCACGAGGCGGCGCGGCGATTCACAGCGAGGGAACGGTTCACGCGTTCCCTGCAGCGCGGTCCGGCGGCCGCGCGAGCCAGGCGACGTTCGACGTGCCGTCGCCGGCCACGATCCGCTCGGCGAGGTACTCCGCGTCGCGGGCGATCCCCGAGAAGCGGCCCGAGCCCCAGGTGTACAGCCACGGCAGGCCGAGGAGGTAGAGCCCGGCCACGCCGGTGACGCCGCGGTCGTGGCAGGCCCGGCCGCGACCGTCGAAGATCGGCGCGTTGACCCACGTGAAGTCCTCCGCGAAGCCGATGCACCAGATGACCGCCGCGATGCCGGCCGCGGCGAGGTCGAGCTCGCGCGGCTGCACGCCCGGCTGCCAGACCGGCGTGTAGCGCTCCTCGACGGGCGCGTCGATGCGCTGCTCGGCGATGTACTGATCGATCGTGTCCTTGATCGCCTCGGCAGCCGCGTCGGCGCGGTCGAGGTTGCGCTTGAGGTCCGCAGCGAACGTCAGCACGCCGTCGCGCAGCCCGGCCAGGCGCCCGTAGAGGCGCATGCCCTCGCGCGCGAACTGGCGCAGGTCGAGGTCGCGCCCGCCGTCGCGGCCCGTGACGTACTGGTTGGCCTTCTCGCGCACGCTCTCGCCCAGCTTGTGCTCGTGCACCGGCAGGTCGTAGTAGCCGAGGTCGTGCAGCCAGGCGACGACGTCGCGGCCGCGATAGAAGCGCGCCGTCCGCGTCGCGCCGCCGACGCAGAGGTGGACGGTGCGGCCGGCGAGGTGCAGGTCCTCGGCGATCTGGCAGCCCGACTGGCCGGTGCCGACGACGAGCACGTCGCCCTGCGGCAGGACGTCGGCGTTGAGGTACTGCGCCGAGCTGATCTGCTCGACGGACGGCGGCATCCGCTCGGCGAAGCGCGGGATCTTCGGCACGTGGTAGCCGCCGGTCGCGATCACGACCTGGCCGGCCGTCAGCTCGCCATCGGTCGTGTCGAGCGTGAAGCCGCCGTCGCGATCGGGCGCCAGCGCGGTCACCGCCACGCCCTCGGCGACGGGGGGATCGAACCACGCCACGTAGGCCTCGATGTACTCGACGATCTGCTCGCGGACCATGAACCCGTCCGGGTCGTCGCCGTCGTAGGGGAAGCCCGGCAGCCGGCACTGCCAGTTCGGCGTGACGAGGCAGAAGGAGTCCCAGCGCGCGGCGCGCCACTCGCTGGCGATCCGGTCGCGCTCGAGCACGAGATGGTCGATCCCGCGCCGGCCGAGGCAGTAGCTCATCGACAGCCCCGCCTGCCCGCCGCCGACGACGATCACCGGGTGGTGGCCGGGCCTCATCAGCTCACGCGAGCAGCGGCACGGCGGGCCGGTAGAGGTCGGGACGCAGGTCGCGGATCGGCGACAGCGCGCGACGCGCCCGCTCGAGCGCAGCGTCGACGTCGAAGCGCGCCAGCGCGATCCCCGGCTCGGTACCGGTCTGCGCGGCGATGTCGCCGCCCGGCTCGACGACGCGCGCGCCCCCGACGAAGCGCAGCGACCCGAACGTGCCGGTCTGGTTCGCCGAGGCGACGATGAGTGAGTTCTCCGCCGCCCGCGAGCGGTCCCACAGCTCCGCGCGGCGCCACTGGCGGTCGTCCTGCAGGCACGGCGCGGCGTTCGTCGCGCTGCACGGCCAGGCGGAGAGGAACGCCAGCACCTGCGCGCCGTCGAGCGCGAGCGTGCGCGCGGCCTCGGGGAAGGCCTTGTCGTAGCAGATCAGCATGCCGATCCGGCCGACCGGCGTGTCGAAGGCGCAGAGATGCTCGCCAGGCGTCGTGAAGCGATCCTCGCGCAGCGGCAGATGGACCTTGCGGTGCAGCCCGAGCAGCCCGTCGCCGCTGACGCAGGCCGCCGCGTTGTGGCGGATGCCGTCGCCGGCGTCCTCGCAGAAGCCGACGCAGACGACGAGGTCGCCCGCCATCTCCGCGACGCGCATGAGCTCCGGCCCGTCGGCGTCCAGCGGCGGCGGCGGGTCGCAGTCCTCGCCGTGCAGGCTCTCGACGTAGCCGCCGAGCGCGGCCTCCGGCAGCACGACGAGCCCGGCGCCCCGCGCGCGGGCGTCGTCGAGGATGCGCGCGATCGTGGCCAGGCAGGCCTCGATGTCGCGCGAGAAGGGCGCCGCCACGGCGGCGATGCACAGTTCGGTCATCGCGAGGACCTGCCTTTCGGTTGCATGCCGGCGGCGGCCGCTGTCATGCCGCCCTGCCCAATCCCGTCACGGTGCGGTTCACGGCGACCGTGACGTCGCCGTCGGGCCAGCGCAGGCGCACGCCCGGCCCGCTGACGAGATCTCCGACCACGCCGCCGACCGCCGGCCCCGCCTCCAGCGGCGGTGCGCCGGGCGCGTCGGCGGTGAGCATCGCGAAGCCGGGAAAGCACGTCAGCCAGTCCCCCGCGCCGACGCCGCTCGGCCGCAGGACCCGTCCGACGTCGATCTCCGCACCGCAGCCGCTCGCCTCGGCGAGCATCCCCGCTGTGCCGATGATCCCGGCCATGCTGACGTCCTTCGCCGCGTGCGGCTGCGCGCGGCCGACCGCGCCGAGCATCGCCCGCAGGTCCTCGCGCGAGCGCCAGGACGTGCTGTCCCACTGGCGCGCGCGGTAGCCAGGGCGCCAGCGGCCCTCGAGGTCGGCCGTCAGCGTCAGCCTGTCGCCGGCGCGCCCGCCGCCCGCCGGCACCGGCCGGTCGGTCCGGCCGAGGCCCGTGACGGTGAGCGAGCCGGGGACGCCGAGCGTCGTGTGGCCGCCGAGCACCGGCAGGCCGAAGACCTGCGAGCCGTCGCGCAGCCCGCGCACGATGCGCTCGGCGTGGGCGCTGCCGGAGGCGCCGATCGTGTCCAGCGCACCGACCGGGTCGGCGCCCATCGCGCTGAGGTCGTGGGCGGTGACGAGCATGCCGCACCACCCCGCCCACTGCGGATCGCGGTCGACCATCGCCGGGAGGATCGCGTCGGTCGCGGCGATCAGCCCGTCCGCGCCGGGAACCGGCACGCCGTCGTCGCCCAGCCAGCCGCCGCCGCTCGCCACGAGCCCGCCGAGCAGGGGCCCGAGCGGGGCCTTCGTCGACGTGACGAGCGCCTCGACGCGGTCGATCGGCCAGCGCATGAGCTCGTGCGCCACGCCACCGTGGTCGGCCATGGGGCGCACGCGCTCCCAGCCGAGCCGTGCGAAGAAGCGCGTGCGGGCCGCCTGCACGTGCGCGTCGAAGCGCAGCGCGCCCGCGTCGATCGCGGCGACGCAGGCGGACCCGACGAGCGCCGAGGCGATCCGGCCGCGCGCCGCGCCGGCACCAGCGCCGACGACGAGACGGCTGCCGCGCCACCAGCCGAGGCCGGGATCGTCGTCCTCGGGGTGCAGCCGTACGCCGCCGAGCACCGCCCCGTCCGCGCCGACCGCGACGAGGACGGCGGTGTGCTCGGCTCCGTCGTGCTCGTCGCCGTCGTCGCGCGCGAAGAGGCCCTGCTGCTCGACGAACACGCGCCGGCGCAGCGCGCGATAGGCGGCCAGGCGCGGCGACGGGTCGTCGGCGCGGACGATGAGGAACGCCGCCCGGTCGGCAGCCGTGCGCGGTCCCTGGCCGCCGAGCCGCTGGATGAGGTCGACGACGCTCGCGCTCACCGGCGTCAGCCACCGACCGCGTTGAGTGCCGAGCACGCCCCGCAGGCCGCGCAGCCCGCCTTCTGGTCGGCGCCGCGCATGCCTGCCCTGCGCAGCGCGCGCCCCACCCGGTCTGTGACGTCGGCGACGATCTCGTGGCTCGGGGCGCCGACGCCGTCGGCGTGCGCGAGCGCGCCCTCCAGCGGGCGATACGGGACGACGAACGGGTAGACGCCCATCCGGATCAGCCGCTCGGCGCCCGCGACGAGCTCGTCGGGATCCTCGCCGAGGCCGACGATGAGATACGTCGAGACGCGATTGCGCCCGAAGACGCGCACCGCCTCGCTCCAGGCCTCGTCGTAGCGCTTCAGCGGCACGGTCGCTTTGCCGGGCGTCCAGCGCCTGCGGACCTTCTGGTCCAGCGACTCGACGTGGATGCCGATCGCCGTCGTGCCGGCCGCGCGCAGCTTCCCGATCCAGCCGAGGTCGGCCGGCGGCTCGACCTGCACCTGGATCGGCAGCTCGGGAAGCACCGCGCGGACGGCGGCGACGCAGCGCGCGAGGTGGCGCGCTCCGCGATCGAGGCCGTTCGACGTCCCGGTCGTCATGACGAGCTGGCGCACGCCGTCGAGGCGCACCGCGGCCTCGGCGACCTCGGCGATCTCAGCGGGGCGCTTGACCTGCGTCGTCGCGCCGGAGCGCAGCGACTCCTCGATCGTGCAGAAGCGACAGCGCGTCGTCGCGCCGTAGCGCACGCACGTCTGCACGACGGTCGTCGCCAGCACGTGGCGACCGTGCAGGCGGGCGAGCTTCTCGTACGGGATCCCGTCGGCTGTCTCGAGGTCATAGAAGCGCGGGCGGGCGACCGGGGCGAGATCGACGTTGACGATGACGCCGTCGCGCGTGAGCGTGCCGTCCGGCCCGCAGGACCACGGCGAGTCGGGCGCCATCGGCAGCGTGGTGGGCGTGCCGTCCAGCGTCCAGTGCCCGTCGTCGCTCGGTCCCGCGCCCGCCCGCCGCCGCAGCGGCGGGGAGGCACGCAGGCCGAGAACGGCGAGCTCGGCGCGCAGCGCGAGGTCGATCGGCGGGGCCACGCCGCTCAGAACATCCAGGTGGTGTTGATGAGCGCGCCCTTGCGCGAGTACTCGATCATCGCGTCCTGCATGTCGAGCGGGTGGCACGGGATGACGCCCTCCATGAGGTCCTCCTCGCGCGCGCCGTGCAGCGACAGCCCGAGCCGGCACGCGAAGACCTTGCCGCCCTCGTCGATGAACTTGGCCAGTTGGTTGTTCTCGTTGCGCATGCCCGGGAAGATCTCGGAGCCGATGTCCGGGAAGCCGCGCGTCGCCAGGCAGTTCAGCGCGCCGATGCCGAAGAAGTACAGCGCCGAGTCAAAGCCCTTGCGCTGGGCGCGGATCGCGAGCAGGACGGCGACGAAGCTCACCGACGACTCGTGCGCGATGCCGTGCACCATGCCGAGATACGTCTCGCCGGGCTCGGCCTGGTAGTCCGGGAAGACCTTCGTCGCCCCATAGATCGACTCGCCCAGCCCCTTCGAGGGGTGGGGGATCTCCATCAGGCTCGCGATCTCCTGATCGCTGAGCTTCGGCTCGACCGCCATGTGCGGGCTCCTTCCGGTCCGAGGGTGCCGGACGGCGCGGCGCGCCACCCGGGATGCCCGCAACATGGTCCGGCGATGAGCCGCCCGCCGGTATGGACCGCATGCGCAAGATGCGCAGCGCACTCTTGGACAGTGTGTCGAGCGTTGTCGCGCCAGCTCGGCTGCGACCGGCGGCGCAGCGCACCCCGGGCGCCGGCAGGCGCGCTCCTCCCGGGGCGGTCATCCCCCGAAAGGAGCAGCGCTGCCTGTCAGCGCGCGGCTACTTGCCCTGGCGGTAGAACGTGCGACCGTTGCGAAGGACCTTCAGGTGCAGCCGCACACGGCTCGTGATCGGGCCCGGGCGCAGCGCGCGGTAGGCGAACTCGACGGTCCGGGTGTCGACGTTGTTGGGCAGGATCAGCGTCAGCGCACCCTTGCCGCGCGACTTCAGGCCGGTCTTCACGAGGCGCCGCTTGCCGTCGCGGCGGATGTGGTAGACGTCGATCCGGGCGCCGACGATGCCGCGATCGGATCGTGAGCGCAGCAGCCCGCGCACGACGACGCGCGTGCCGTAGCGGCTCGTGTAGCTGCGGCGATTGCCCTTCGCCTTGACGAACCACATCCGCAGCCGCCCGTGCAAAGCTGCCGCGCGGTCCGCGGCCGACCCCGACGCGACGTTCGGGCGGGGGAACTCTGTCGGCCCCATGACGGCCGTCTGGTTGCCGGCGGCGTCCTCGACGGCGATCTCGACGCCGTGCGGGCCCGGGACGAGCGAGCGCGCGTCGATCGCGGCACCGGCGTCCTTCAGGGCCGCGGGGCAGGGAACCGGGACGTTGAACTGAAACGGGTCAGCGTCGCCCGGGTTGACGTCGGCGCACGGCGCGGGACCCAGCGGGAGCGCCTGCTTGATCTGGCCGTCGACCTTGATCAGCGCGCGGTACAGGCCGCCGCCGACGTCGGCGCCGTCGAAGCGGACGCCGAGCGTGCCGGAGTCCTCGCCGTTGTCGACCACCCGGGCGTTCGTGACGACCGGGGCCTGCCGGTCCTCCAGCGCGACCCAGACGGAGGAGTACGCGACGCTCACGGGGCGGCTGCAGCTCAGTCCCGCGTTCGTGCAGAGCACCCGGAACTCGACGTTGCCCGCGTTGAGGCCCGGCTTGTCGAGCGGTGCGGAGAGGTCGGCGATGCAGGCCGAGTCAACGGCCGGGGTGCAGTTCTCGAGCGGCTGGTTGTCGGCGGTCAACTGGTAGGCCACGTCCCGCGTCCCGGCTGTCGGCGCGATGCCCAGCGTCTTTCGCTGCGCCGTGACGCGGACGATGCGGGTGCTGGGCGGCGCGACGAACCGCCACAGCGCGGTCGAGTTGCCGGACGGCTGGGGTGCGACGAGCGCCGCGGCCAGCGTTCCGTTCGTGCCGCAGGTGTTGGAGGTCTGCCCATCGCCCGTGGCGAAGGGGACCCAGCCCACTGCAGCGTTCGGTTGACCGAGCGGGTCATGGCAGGAGGTCACGAGGTAGTTGTCGGCGCTCGCTGCGGCAGGTGCGAGCAGGCCCACGCTCACGGCGATGGTGAGCAACCGAAGCAGTCGCAGCATGTGATTCCCCTTAGTGAGTGATAGCCGGGATGACTCCCCGCGCGCGTCCGCCTCCGGGCGCTACTCCTATTGTGCGGCATGGCGCGATACCCCTGCTTTTGGTGGACTAGCTGCAGGCGTCGTTGCACACTGCCGCTGCGCCAACTTCGCGGCTCAGTCGCGACCGCCGCGCCCGTGCCCCCGGCCGTGGCTGCGGCCTCGGCCGCGGCCGCCGTCATCCGCCTCGCCGCCTGACGCGGCGGCCAGGAAGGCGGCGAGCGCCTGGATCTCCTCGTCGTCCATCCGCCGCGCGTAGTCGGTCGGCATGAGCTTCTCGGGGTAGCCGTCGACCGTCTCGTCGCGCGGGTCGGCGATGCTCTCGGCGATGTCGTCGGCGTCGTCGTCAAGACGGTCCAGGCGCGGTCCGAGCCTGCCGCCGGCGCCGACGGCGGCGATGGCGTGGCAGCGGTCGCAGCCCTCGTCCGCGAACAGCTGCCTGCCGCGCGCCGTCATGGCGCCGCCGGCGGCGATCCGCTGCCTCGCGGCCTGGACCGCGGCCTCGGCGGGCGCGGCCTCACGCTCGGCGGGCGCTTCCCCCATGCCGGCTCCGGCGATCGCGCCGCCCATGACGAGCACGACGAGTGCGCCCAGCACGAGCCTCATCGCGTCGCCTTCGCCTTCGCCTTCGCCGTCGCCGCCGCGCCGAGCAGCGCGAGCACGACCGCCGCGACCTCGGCGACGACGATGACGAGCGCGTCGGCGTCGTAGCCGCCCTCGCGAAAGCCGAAGAACCCCGACGTGTGCGAGATCGCGATCGACACGAGCGACGGCACGCAGATCGACAGCGCCCCGAGCACGAACAGCCACGCGCGGTCGAAGATCAGCGCCAGCACGACCCCCGTCGACCCGATCGCGTTCATGAGGAACAGCAGCCCGACGATCTCCACCTCGGCGTAGCCGCGGTGAAACAGGCGCGCGTGCTGCGCGCCGGCGACGAGCACGCAGACCGCCGCCAGCGCCAGCAGGCCCAGCGCGACCGGTCCGGGCCGTGCGGGCTCGAGCAGGCGACGCATCGCGTGCGGTACTACCCGCACGCGCGGGGTCCGCGTCGCGTGACCCTGGGGCGTCGTGCCGGGCGCTCGCGTCTGCGAACTGCAGGCGCCTCGCACCGGCACGCGGCCGAGACCAACCACATCGAGGCTCGCACGCACCCAGCCCGCCACCACCCCGGCCGAGGCCACCCGCCGCGATCAGCCCAGCAGTCCCCTCACCCGGATCGACACCCCGGTGCTCGTCGTCGTCGCACCGGCGTTGTCGGTCGCCTTGGCGCGCAGGATGTGCGTCCCCGACGAGGCCATCCGCCAGGCGTAGGAATACGGCGCCGTCGTGTCCTCGCCGAGCTTCGTCGCGCCGTCGGCGCGGAAGAACTCGACCTTGCTCACCGTCCCGTCGGCGTCGCTCGCCGACGCGTTGATCGTGACGTTCGCCCAGAACCCGAACACGGCGCCGCTGGCCGGCGCGGTGATGCTCACCGCCGGCGTGCCGTTCGGCGGCCGGACGGTGACGCTGACCGGCGCGCTCGTCGCCGACTTGCCGCCGTTGTCGGTCGCCCGTGCGGTGACGGAGTAGGTGCCCTGGGCGACGCCCGTCCAGGCGTACGTGTAGGGCGCGGTCGTGTCCTCGCCGAGCTTCGTCGCGCCGTTGAAGAACTCGACCTTCGTGACGGTCCCGTCGTCGGTCGCGCTCGCCGCGAGGTTCACGGTGGCGGGCGCGTAGAACGCGGCACCGGCGGCGGGCTGCGTGAGGTTCGCCGCCGGCGGCGAGTTCTGCAGCGGCACGGTGACCATCTTCGCGACCGAGGGCACGCCCGCGGCGTCGACGACGAAGAGCATGTACGGCCCGGGCGGCGCGACGTTCGCGTTCGCCGGCCCGGTGACCGTCAGCGCGCCGGCGCCCGCGGTGAAGGCGAGCGGCACGTAGCGCTGGTCCATGTCGACCGAGTGGGTGACGGCGCCGAGGCGCATGAGCCCGACCTTCGAGATCGCGTCGGGCGTCTGGATCCGCAAACGCGGTGCCGTAGTCGATCGTCGCCGGCGCGGCCGTGACCGTCGGCCGCGGCGCGAGCTGGCCCGACCCGTCCTTCTTGTAGAGGTAGGGCGGCGTGAAGATCTCGGCGTTCTTGGCGAGGTAGTGGACCTGGTCGCACGTGCCGCAGATGCCGCCGCCCGAGGACAGCACGCGCCCGTCGGGCAGCAGCAGCGCGGTCGAGTGGTACTGGCGCGTGACCTGCTGCGCCGCGAGCGTCTTCCACTGCCCCGTCGCCGGGTTCCACAGCTCGGCGGCGTAGACGCCGTTGTTGAGGTCGACGAGCGATGCGCCGGACGAGTTGCCGCCGGTCGCGAGCGCCGTGCCGTCGGCGAGCAGCGTGAGGTTGTTCTGGCGGCGGCCGAAGGCCATCGGCGCGGTCGTGGAGACGGCCGGGCTCGCGCCGTTGAGGTTGATCGTGCGGGCCTCCTTCGTCGACGGACCGCCGCCGGCGACGAGGATCCTGCCGATGTCGTACATCGCGTGGCCGCCGTAGTCGCGGTTGATCGTGTCGCGCTGGGTGTAGTTCTGCCACGCGCCGGTGCCGGTCGTGTCGAGCTTGCGCATCGTCTGGTCGGGGCCCGAGTAGAAGGCGCGGCCGTCGGGCGCGACGTCGAGCCACGGGTAGAGCGGCAGGTTCAGCGACGCCGTGCTGAGCGAGCGCAGGGCGCCGTTGGTCATCCGCACCTCGGGCGTGTCCGGCCCGCCTTCGGTGATGAGCATCTCGCCGTTGCGCAGGCCGGTGACGGTCGGGTACCAGCGCTCGAACGCCATGTCGGCGCCGCGCGTCCAGCTGTTCGTCACCGGGTTGAAGACGTGCGTCTGGCGGATCCCGTTGAGCTGGGCGTTCTTGTTGCCGCCCGCGATGAAGACCGAGCCGTCGAGCAGGTGCGCGAGGCCGCTGCAGAAGATGTTGAAGCCGGTGTTGACGCGGACGTCGGTCTGCGTGCCGGTCTGCGGGTCCCAGACGGTCGCCCGCGTCGTGTTGTGGACGGGGTAGGTCTCGGTGGCGTTGTCGCCGACGGAGTCGTAGGCGAGCACCTTGCCGTTGGGCAGCAGGGCGACGTGCACGCCGACGACGGGCCAGTCGACGGGCGCCGACCAGGAGCCGACCTCACCCTCCGTGCCCGGAACCGCGGCGGCGGCCACCCGCGCGTCGGCGGCCGTCGCGACCTGCGTCTCGCGTGTGAGCGCGCGCTCCTGCTGCGGCGTCTTCGGCGCGGAGGCGTCCTGCGCCGCATGACCCTCGGCGGTCGTGTGCGCGTCGGCCGCGGCGGGCGCCAGCAGGGCGATCAGGACAGCGGATACGACGATGCAAGCGCGGCGCGCACCCATGGCGAGAGTCCCCCGGTTCCAGTTACTCAGACAAACGCGAGCGTACGGACGACCGGGATCCACCGAACACGCCGATGGTCTAGTTCTTCGACCACTCCTTCTTGTGGATGCGCTTGGCCGCCTGGTACTCGGCGAGCGCCTGCGGGGAATCCACGTCGCCGAGCGTCGGATGCCAGGGCACGAGCTCGCGGGCGGCCTCGACGTCGAACTGCTTGGCGAGAACGGCGCCGAGCGCCTTGATCTTCATCGCGCCGAAGCCCGGCAGGGCATCGAGGTTGGCGCGCAGCGCGGCGGCGTCCCCGGCGTCGGTCCAGACGCGCGCGGCGTCGCCGCCGTAGTGCTCGAGCAGGTGCACGGCGAGATCGTGCACCCGCTGCGCCATCGCGCCCGGGAAGCGATGGATCGCGGGCCGCGCGCGGAAGACGGGCTCCAGATCGGCCGCCGCGAGCGTCTGCGCATCGAGCGAGCCGAGGCGCTCCTGCAGCGCGAGCGGCCCGGCGAACGCCTTCTGGACCGTGACCTGCTGGTCGAGCACGAAGCCGACCAGCAGCGCCAGCGGGTCGGTCGCGATGAGCGCGTTGGCCTCGTCGGAGTCGGTGAAATAGAGACGATCCGGCATCGGCGCCGATCGTACCTCGCGCCGCCCGGTCCGTTGCTCACGCTGATAGGAGACAGACATGCACCGCCCGCTGATCGTCGCGCTCGCCGCGCTCGCACTCGCCGCCCCCGCGCCCGCAGCCGCCCACGAGGCCGGTGGTCACCGCCTGCCGGATGCCGAGATGTTCGCCACGAACAACACCGCCGTGATCACCGACCCGGGCGACCCCCGCCTGCGGATGACGCTCACCGGCTTCGCGCGCCAGGTCGAGCGCATCGTGCGCCGGGGCGGCGGCACCCCGCGCAGCTCGGAGCTGCTCGACGGCGTCTTCTTCTCCTCCGACCTGGGGACGACGACGTTCGAGCGCTCGCGCGAGTTCGACGTCGACGACGTCACCGACGAGGAGTTGCACGCGATCGCCGACACGGTTCGCAGCCGGTTCGGGCAGGAGTCGGTGCTCACGTTCGACTACCTGCCGCCCGCGGACGAGGAGGTCAACGCGATCGAGCTCGAGGTCCCCGGTGTGAACGCTCAGGCGCTGCGCGACGGGCTGCTCGCCGACCAGACGGCGCGCGAGCGGCTGTTCGGCGGATCCGTGACGCTGGACGGGCACCTGCTCCTCGTCGCCGGCCTCGCCGACGCCCCGCTGGCGCGCACGTTCGCCGCGCGGATCGGCGGCGATCCGCGCCGCGCGGTGACCCGCTACGGCGAGCGCGAGTTCGTCGAGGCGCCGGCGGCGGCGTTCGCCGGGTCGAGCTAGCCCAATAGCCCCGGGTCCGGCGGATTCGGGTCGACGGGCCGCACCGTCGAGCTGACGTAATGGATGGTGACGTCGCTCGGACGGGCGAGGAGCGGGGTCACCGCCGCGCGATAGCGGCGGTAGTGAGGCGTGGCGTAGTGCGAGCCCAGCGCGTCCTGCGTCCAGACGGAGATGAGAACGAGTTTGGGATCGCTCACGAGCCGGCGCCTTCGGGAGCGGTCCGTGCCGATGGCCGATCGAACATCGCGGAGACCACGGATGTCACGCCGCAGCAGCACCGAGGTGCTGCGGCGCGAGCCTCACACCTGGGATTCCACGAGCCGCCGGATCGCATCGAGCGTCGCGCCGACAGCCTGGTCGGCGTGATCGACGTGCGTCGTCTGCAACCCAAGCGTCAGCATCGAGCCGTCGCCGTCGGGCTCGATGCTCATCCAGCCGCTGTAGCCGCTCTCCGTCCCCCACTCCAGCTTGCGCGCGGACTCGTCGGTGCGCAGATACGCCTCGCCCTGCTGCGTGCGCCCCTCGTAGCGAGCCTCGACCTCGACGCGATCGCCCTCCTGCGGATCGATCTTCGTCAGCTGCGGCACGAGGCGGACGAGGTTGTCCGGCTCGGCAAGCGCCGCGAAGACGCGATCGGGGTCGGCGGCGACATGCTCGGAGTGGACGTGCTCCATGGCTCTTCCTCCGGTGGGGATCTGTTGCCGAGATCCTGAAGACCGACCTGGCCGAGATCAAGGGGCGTAGGGGTGGCCGCTCAGCTCCTCTTCTTCGCCTTCTTCTTGACGATCTTCTTCTTGACGACCGCGATGTTCACGATCGGCTTGCGACACGACGGGCGCTGACCGTACGCGCGCACGCGCAGCGACCCGACACGGCGCAGGCGCAGGACGAAGCGCGCGTGGCCCTTGCGGTCCGTCCGCCGGGTCCGCAGCTTGAGACCCGCACCGCGGACCTCCACGCGCGTGCGGGCGACCGGGCGACCGCTCTTGCGTGCCGTCACCGTCAGCCGCGTCCGCCGGCCCCTGATGATGCGCTTGACGTTCGCCGTGACCTTCAGGCACGCGACCTTCGACGCGCTCTTGGCCGGCGGCTTCGATGCGCCCGCGGCGCCCGGGGTCGCAGATGCCGTCGTCCTCGTACCGGTGTACGTGGCGACATAGCTGCCGCCGTCCGCGTCGAAGAACGCGTAGTCGACGCCCTTGATCCGCTGGGGCGTGATCGCGACCGGGCTGCCGTTGCGCGTGACCGTCGCGATCGAGCCTCCGTTCGCCGCGACCGGGAGCATGCCGCGCAGCCCGTTCGCGCCCGCTCCGCGATCGACCGTGAAGCTCAGCCTGCTGCCCGTCCACGCGACGGAGCCGAACGACGAGTCGTTGCGCCCGTCCAGCCACGAGAGCATCTGCCTGGCCGACACGACCGGCACGCCGCGGGCCTTCGCCGAGGCGACGATCGCATCCGCGCCGGGCGAGGCCACCGCGTCGGTATGCATGTTGGCCGTGAACACGCCGTAGTAGCCCTCCGCGCCGGTCGCGCGGTCGAGCAGCGCGTTGACCGTGAAGGGGTACGTCTGGCCGGACTCGTCGGTCATCTGCGTCGCCGCCTGGTAGGCGTCGATCATCGACCCGTCGACATCGCCGAAGCGCATCGGCATGCCAGAGCCGGTGAAGAACCCCGGCCGGTCGCCGACCCAGCTCGCGGGCCAGTAGTAGTAGTTCGTGTCGAGGCGGATCCCATGCGCGGCCTCGCCCTTGGGCTCCGTCGCCCAATCGCTGAAGACGATGCAATGCGTGCGGTTGGTCACCGGCGCCGGAACGCTCGGGTACTGGGTCCTCAAGTCCGCTAGCTGCTGGCTGAGGAGCGTCTCGAGGCCCGGCGCGTCGAAGTCGCCGCAGCCCGTGTTGAGGTGCAGCGCGATCTCGAAGCCGTCGGCGAGGTACCCGCTCGCCTGCGCATTCGTGAACGACGGCGTGCTCGGATAGATGTACGACGTCGCGCGGATGCACTGCCACGCCGCGACGCTGCAGCCGGGCGGGCTGGCCGCCTTGAAGCTGTCGAAGCGCCCGGCCGTACCGCCGTTGCCGTGATCGTCGCCGGTCATGACGACCGCGGCCTTCGCGTCGCGCGGCAGGTACCAGAAGCGCGGCAGCGGCTTGCGATCCTCCGTGACGTCGCCGATGAGGTTCGCCAGCAGGCGCTGCTGCTCGTCGGCCTGCGGGATGGCGACCTTCGAGAGGTCGACCCAGTCGGCGGTGCCGGCGCCGCCGAAGAACATGTCATCCGAACGGATCGGGGTGATGCCGTCGCGCTCCTGCCCGGCCCACGCGGGATTGCCCTGGCGCGTGGTCACGACGGAGCGCGCGAGGTCGTACGTGAATGCCGCGGCGTGGCCGCCGTTGGTGCCGACGTCGCGCACCGTGACCGCGGGGTTCGCCGTGGGCGCGGTGGCGCTGGAGAAGAGCGTGGCGACGCTTCTCGCCCCGGCCGGCGTCCAGCGGTCCGCCACGCCGTGGTACTGGATCGTGTCGCCGACGATGCCCGCGCCCGGCGACGTGGAGGTGTCGACCTTCAGGTAGCCGTCCGCCAGCGTGCCACCCCCGCCGCTCAGGCCCAGCAGCGACGCGAGCTGCGCAGAGGGCCGCATCGCGATGAGGTTGCCGCCGCCGTTGACCCAGCCGGTCAGCGCCGCGACCTGAGCAGCCGGGGGCGTCATCTCGCCGAGGATCGCCACGTCGTAGCTCGCCAGCATCCCCGCGTTCACGCTGCCGATGTCCGCGAGCGCGAACTCGTTCAGCCCCTCCGCGCGAAGGATCTCCGCGTAGTACTGCGTGAAGGGGTTCGAGGAGTCCGTGATCACGAGGATCGGACCACCCGGACCGCTGTTCGGTGGCGCAGCAGCCGTCCGCCCGGCAAGCCCGAAGGCGAGCACCAGGGCGAACGCGAGCGCCAGCGCCACGGGCTGCGCCATGCGCAGCCTCGGCGTGTTCGTTCTCAAAGGCTCGACGTCATTGCTCACCGAGACGCAACGATCCGGAACATTCTCGGCTTCCGGCCGAACAGCAACATTTCAGGTCCATGCGAGACATCGCGACGCCGACGCTAGGTGCCATAGGTGATCCGCAGGAGATTGCCGGCGGTGTTGAAGCTCGCGCTCGCCGTTGTGAGCACCCGCACGCGCACCTCTCCGGCGGAGCTGACGTAGCTCGCCGCCGCGCCGGACGGCGAGAGGTCGCTGATCGTGACCTCCGTCGTCGAGACCGTGCGCGAATCGATCTGCACCCAGCTGCTCGTCGTCCAGCGATAGACCTGCAGCACCTGCGTGGTCGATCGCGAGTCGAAGCCGGCATAGGTCACCTTCAAGCTCGTCAGCGCGGTCGGCACGCTCGTGATGCGCCCGTACCACGACGACGTCCGCGTTCCGAGCAGCGGGGTCGTGGAGTTCGTGCGGAAGTAGGCGGTGTCGGCGGCCGCGAGATCGGCGAACGTCCCCGACCGCAGGCTGCCGGTGTCGATCACGACGGCGCTGGGAGCCCGCATCACCGTGCGCGGCGGGAACGGTGAAGCTCGCCGGCGGCGCCGGCGATGTCGCGCTGTTGCCCGCGGCGTCGGTCGACGACACGCGGAACTGGTAGGTCGTGCCGGGCGACAGACCGGTGATCTGCATGCTGTGCGAGGAGACCCGCGTCGCGTCGCTGACGTTCTGGCTCAGCGATGCCGTGGTGCCGTAGTCCACGCGCGACGTCGAGGCCTCGTTCGTCGACCACGACACCGTCGCGACTCCCGCCGCCGTCGCGGTCGCCGCGACCGCCGAGATCACGGGCGCGGTGGTGTCCCCGGCTCCGGCGTAGGTGGCGACGTAGCTGCCGTCGGTCGCGTCGAAGAACGCGTAGTCGACGCCCTTGATCCGCTGGGGCGTGAACGGGATCGAGCTGCCGTTGCGCGTGATCGTGGCGATCGCCGCGCCGCCGGCCGAAGCGGGAACCATCCCGCGAAGCCCGCTCGCGCCGGCGGCGGCCGTGACGGTGAAGCGCAGCGCGTTCGCCGACCAGGTGATCGAGCCGAACGACGAGCGGTTGCGACCGTCCAGCCAGGTGAGCATCTGCTTGGCCGAGACGACCGGCACGCTGCGCGCCTTGGCGGAGGCGACGATCGCGTCCGCCCCGCTCGAGGTGGCCGAGTCGGTGTGCATGTTGGCCGTGAAGACGCCGTAGTAGCCGCTCGGCCCGGTCGCGCCGTTGAGCAGCGCGTCGATCGTGAACGGATACGTCTGGTCGGATTCGTCGGTCATCTGCGTCGCCGCCTGGTAGACGTCGATCATCGACCCGTCGGAGTCGGCGAACCGCATCGGCATGCCCGAGCCCGTGAAGAACCCCGGCCGGTTGGCGATCCAGCTTCCGGGCCAGTAGTAGTAGTTGGCGTCGAGCCGGATCCCGTACGCCAGCTCGGTCTTGGGCTCGGTCGCCCAGTCGCTGAAGGCGATGCAGTGCGTGCGGCTCGTCGCCACCGCCGGCAGGCTCGGGAACGCCGCCTGGAACTGCGTGAGCTGGCTGCCGATGAAGTCGTCCAGCGACGCGGCCGTGAAGTCGCCGCAGTCGGTGTTGACGTGCAGCGCGATCTCGAAGCCGTCGGCCGCGTACTGCGCTGCGCGCGTGTTCGTCAGCGGCGTGTTCGGATAGATGTACGAGGTCCCGCGGATGCACTCCCACGCGGCGACGCTGCACCCCGCCGGGCTGGCCGCGGCGAAGCCGTCGAAGCGGCCGCTCGTGCCGCCGTTGCCGTGGTCGTCGCCGGTCATCACGACGGCCGCCTTCTCGTCGCGCGGCAGGTACCAGAAGCGCGGCAGGGGCTTGCGGTCGGCCGCAACGATGCCGATCATGTTCGCGAGCAGCCGCTGCTGCTCGTCGGCCTGCGGGATCGCGACCTTCGAGAGGTTGACCCAATCGGGCTGCGGATCGCCCGCGGCGGCGCCGAAGAACATGTCGTTGGCGCGGATCGGGCCGGCCTGGCCGTCGCGCTCCTCTCCCGCCCATGCCGGGTTGCCCTGCCGGGTCTGGACGACCGAGCGCGCCAGGTCGAACGCGAACGCCGCCGCCTGGCCCCCGTTCGTGCCCACGTCGCGCAGCGTGACCGCAGGGTTCGCCGTCGCCGTGGACGCATCCGAGAACAGCGTGGCCACGCTCGTCGCCCCGTTCAGCGACCAGCGGGCGGCCGTGCCGTGGTACTGGATCGTGTCGCCGACGATGCCCGCGCCGGGCGCCCTGGACGTATCGACCTTCACGTAGGCGTTGGCGAGCGTCGTCGCACCGCCGCTCAGGCCCAGCAGCGTCGCGAGCTGCGGATCGGGATGCATCGCGATCAGGTTGCCGCCGCCGCCGACCCAGTCGCTCATCGTCGTGACCTGCGCCGCCGTCAGCGTCATGTCGCCGAGGATCGCCACGTCGTAGCCGGCGAGCGTGGCCGCGCTCACGGTCGAGATGTCCCGCACGGCGAACTCGTTGAGTCCCTCGGCGCGCAGGATCTCGGCGTAGTACTGCGTGAAGGGGTTGGAGGACTTCGTGATGACGAGGATCGGCCCGCCCGGACCGCTGTCGGGCGGCGGCGTGGCCGCGGCCGTCGTGAAGCTCCACGTGCGATCGGCCGCCAGGCGGTTGCCCGCCGTGTCGGCGACGCCGGCGGCGCCGCCCTTGACGGTCATCGTGTACGTCGTCGAGTCCGCGAGGCCACCGGTCGGCGTCAGGACGGCGCGCCCCGCGGCCGCGTCGTAGCCGACGCTCGCCGGGACCGCACCGCCGGGGCCGCTGAGCTGCACCGTCGACGTCGTGATCGTCGCGGCGTTCATCGGCTCGCTGAACGTCGCCGTCGGCGTCACGCCGGCGTTGACGGCGGTCGCCCCGGCGCTGGGTGCGACCGAGGTCACGGTGGGCGCCGTCGTGTCCGGGCCCGTGGCGGCCTCGCTGAACACGACGTCGACCCAGTAGTTCGTCGCGTTGTACGTGTTGGCCGGAAACGCGCTCGTGCCGTAGCTGTAGACGCCGTTGCCGCCGGCCTCGCCGGTCGACAGGGCGCGCAGGGGGCCGTTGACGACCGCCGTCGCGAAGTAGTTCGAATCGAACGCGTAGTTGCCGTTCGACGCGTGGTAGGAGGCGACGTACGTCGTGCCCGCCGTCACCGCGACCGGCGCCGGGAGGTTCGCCTGCTGCCAGCCCGACCCGGTCTCGCCGCTGAACGTGACCGATGCCAGCCGCGTCCCGCCCGCGCTCCACAGGTTCCCGACGTGGACTCCCGTGTTGGTCGCCCCCTTGTAGAAGCGCAGCCCCGTGATCGTCCCGTTGACCGTCGGACGGAACTTCACGCCCAGCTCGACGGCGCTGCCATCGCTCGTCTGCGCCGCGTTGGCCGGCGCCGTCGCCGCAGCCCACAGGTTGCAGGGACACGCGGCGGACGAATCCGCTGCCGCGGGCCCCGCGAGCGCGACCGCCGCGAGGACGAGGGCGGCGACGAGTTGTGAAGCGCGCGAAGCCTTGAGGCGTCCTGCCGATAGCACATGCACGATGCACGAACGTCGGCCCGCGGACACGCCTTGCGCCCGCCGCGCACAGTTCCGACCTTTTTACGGTGCATTGGAACGTGGCGCGTACGGCTCAGGCGCCGGCAGCGCCGTTGACCGCAGCGACGGTTATTGGACGACGACGGTGCCCTTCATCTGCGGGTGCAGCGAGCAGGCGTACGAGAACGTCCCGCTCTTCGTGAACGCGTACGAGTACGAGCCGTTCTTCCCGAACGACTTGGACTTCAGGCCCGAGCCGGTGACCGTGTGGGTGTCCGTGTCCTCGTTGGTCCAGGTCACGGTCGCCCCGACGGGGACCGTCAGCGTCTTGGGCGCGAACGCGTAGTCGTGGATCATGACGGCCGCCGGTGCCACGGGAGGCAGCGCCGGTGCCGGCGCGGGGGCGGGCGCGGGCGCGGGAGCCGGCATGCCGCCATGACCCGGCATCTGGGCGGGGGCGGGAGCCGGCTGACTGGAGTCCCCGCAACCCTCGAGCACCGGCTTGAGCAGCGACTCGACGAGCACGGTGTGCGCGAGCACGTAGTCGTCGACGTCGACGAGGTCGCGGGCCTGCTGCAGCGGGGAGCGCTCGAGATGCGCCGTCTCGACGTGCTGCACGAGCGGGTCGAGGACCGCGTCGACCGTCGGCACGACCGGGGCGAGCAGCGACTCGGCGAGGACGGTGTGGGCGAGCACGTAGCTGTCGACGTGCAGGAGGTCGTCGACCTGCTGCAGCGGCGACCGCTCGAGATGCGCGCTGTTGACGTGGTCGATCAGCGGCTGCGCGATCGCGTCGGCGCCGCACTCGCCGGCGGCGGCCGCCGCCGGCGACGTGCCGGCCGCGAGCGTCGCCATCGCCGTCGTCGCCGCGATCGCGACGACACGCCCTCCGCGGCGTACTCTCGTCTGCCGTGCTGTAGCCATGAGCCCTACCTCCTGGAATCGATCTGCCGGATAAAGGTGAAAAGGAGAGCGCGTACCCGTTACGCCTCGATTTCGCGTCCGTGAACAATCGTCTCGACGGACGGGTTACGTAGCGGCTGCGGGCACAGATCAACATGTGGCTCACGTGAAACACCGAAACACGTTCGTAACATTTCTCACCCCCGGTCGCCGGGTGTCGACCCGGCGGTGGATCCTTGCCGGTGGCGCAACGCTCGTGTCAGTGCTGGCGCCGGCCGCGGGTGCTGAGGCGCGCATCGTCGTCAACCACTCGGTGGCAGGCATCGAGCTCGGCATGACGGCCAAGGAGGTGGTCGCCAGGCTCGGCCGGCCGACGCTGTCGACCGTCGAGAAGGGCGCGCGCAACCTCGTCTACAGCCGGCGCGGGCTCGTCGTCACGCTGTCGCGCTCGCGGGTCGTCATCGTCGCGACGCGCAGCCGCGGCGAGCGGACGCGCGACGGAGTCGGCGTCGGGTCCAGCGTTCAGTCCGTCCGCCGCCGCGTCGCGGGGGTGCGCTGCGGGGAGAAGGCCGGCGTGGCGTTCTGCCGCACGGGCAGCATCCGCGCCGGCAGGCGCAGCACGACGTTCCAGATCGAGTCACGCAGCGTCGTCACGGTGACCGTCGCACGCGGCGTGGATTGACCTGGCGCCCTCCCGCTGCCAGGTCGCTGCGGTTCGTCCCGAGACGGTGACGGCTACTAGGGGCGTTCGATCGTGACGAGCGTCGACTTTGCGGTGGCCGTGGCCGGCTGGCCGGCCTTGAGACCCAGCTCCTTGACGGCCTCGCTGGAGATCAGCGAGACGACGCGGAAGGGTCCGCAGGCGAGCGTGACCTGTGCGACGAGACTGTCGTTGCTCTGGACGTCGATGACGATGCCGGCCATCCGGTTGCGGGCACTTGACTGCGAGTTGGTGCCGCGGTCGCGTAGTACGCGCGCGAGTTCCTTTGGTGCGAGGACACGCTGGTTGCCGCGGCGCTCGAACGTGATGCGCCCGTCGCGTTCCCAGCGTCGCAGTGTGTCGATGCTCACGCCGAGCGCCTGGGCAGCGACACCGATCCGAATTATGTTGTCGTTCGGGGTATCGGCGTCGTCCATCGTTGCAGGAGCCTACGTGCGTCCAGGGACGGTCATGAGCACACCGACGAGGTCACTCGTCGCCACAACGCAGATGTACGCGGCGAGCGCGACGAAGGACGCGGCGATGAGCTGTCCCATCCATGCCACCTGTCGCGCACGGTGCATGAAGCGCGCCCGGTCCGGCGGCGAAGGTCCCTCGGCCACGAAGGCCATCGACAATGTCGGCAGCGTTTGCGGGCTCGTGCACAGACGGTACGCCCTGCCGCAGACGGCTGTCCCTGGAGCCAGCTCCGCCGAATCTTGACCGCGTGATCTGCGGAGTCGGGCGGAAGAGTGGCGGGCCGGAGCTACCGCCCGCCCCAGCCCGGAAGATCCCATATCTCTGGACCTAAGGAGGTCAGGACCGAGCGAATGCGAGCCGCGTAAGACCCCTAGGGGCAGAGCAGACCGTGTGCTCTAGCTCTCATCGCGCTGCTCCAAATCGCTGAGCGCTGGGCCGGCTGGAAGCCCGGGTACGCGCCGGCCAGATGAAGGTGGCGCCGGTCAGCCGCGGCGGAGCGTGAGGTTGCGCGCCACGGCCGTACCGCTGGCCGGCTTGAGCGTCAGGGTCACCTTGTACGTACGGCGCCGCTTGAGCAGCGTCCGCGCGTCCGCGCTGAGCGTGACCGTGATCGTCTTGCTCTTGCCCTGGGACACCGTGTAGCGCAGGGTGCGGGCGAGGTTGACGCGCCGCGCGGCGCGCTTGCCGATCTTGACGTTCGTGCGCGTTCTCAGCTGGACCGTCCCGGCGCAGTCGCGGCTCCCGGCGGGACAGGTGATCCTCAGCGGGAGCCTCGCGCCCTTGGCGACGAGGGACGTGGACGCGATCCGGCCCGTCGGTGCCAGCCCGGCGGCAGGCTTCGGGGGGAGGGGTGGTGGCGTGCCCGACGGGTTCGTCGGCGCGCCCGCGATCGCCACGCCGGCGAAGGGCGCGGCGACGAGCGGATTGAAGCTCGTGCCGGCCCCGGCCTCGGGGCGTGTCACGTTCGTCGCTCCCGGCTGGCAGTCCATGAAGAAGTTCGCGCCGCCCGGGAGGTTGGCCTGGACGACCGCGCTGCCCTGGACGGTGACGGCGCTCCCGCCCCCGCCGACGGGCAGCTGGCCCAGGGCCGCGGTGATCGCGCCCGCCCCGCCCTGGCTGAAGGCGATGTCTCCGCCCGTCGCGGTCCAGGTCGTGTCCGGCAGCTTCGGCGGGGTGTACGCGAACGGGGTGGCCGAGATCGTCTGCGAGCTCTGGTCGTAGAGCGCGCTCGTGGTCGCGGTCACGCTCAGGGGGCCGATCACCTGGGTCCCCTCGCGCGTGTTCGTGCCCTGCAGCGCGATCCAGGTCTTCGTCACAACCGTCACGGTGGTGCCATCGGACGGGATCAACCCGACCGCGGCCGCGTCATGCGCGAGCTCCGGGCGCAGCCTGACGTCGAGCTTCTCCCCGCTCAGCGTGACCTGCTGCCCGGCGGCGGCCTCGGCCGGGGCCGATGCCGTCACCTCGACGGCCTGCGTGCGGTACTCGCCGTCATAGCTGAACTTGCAGGCGTTCGGCGCCTCGGCGACGCCCGCCGCGGCCGACGCGGCGAACACGCCGGCGACCGCAATCGGCGCCGACGCAGCGAGCAGGGTGCGGCGGATGACGAGATGTCCGGTCCGTGGAAAGGTCATGCGCGCTTGCTCCGTGATCGACGAGAGATCTGGTCGAACGGCGAACGCCGAGCGACCCCTTGTTTGGCGACCCTAACACAGATTCCCACCTGGCTTTGCGAGTCTGGTACGTTCGGCTGGATTCTCGTGTTAGGGAGACCTTACGTGTCCCGCGCGGGTCGGACGACATCGTTGGGCATGGCTACCGAAAGGCCTGGGCAGAATGAACACCACACACGCCAAGCTGCTCGCGGGGGCGTTGACGTTGGGCGCAACGCTGACGGCGGCAGGCAGCGCGCAGGCAGGGTTTGACCCCACATACGGCGTCGGAGGCATCGCGATGGTCCCACTGTCCGCGACGTCCGGCGACCGCTTCCTCGGCTCGACCGCCGGCCCGGGAGGCACGACCTTCGCCGTCGGCTTCACGACGTCGCCCGGCTCGCCGGATCAGTCGTTCGCGCTCGCGAAGCTGCGCTCCGACGGCTCGAAGGACCTCGAGTTCGGCGTCAACGGCGTCGCGTCGATCAACCTCCGCGCGGCACCGTTCGCGCAGCCGCCGGCCAATCCCGACGGCACGTTCCCGGCCACCCCCACCGGCACGCAGGAGATCGCCCGCGGCGTCGTCGTGCAGTCCGACGGCAAGATCGTCATCATCCGGTCAGGCGGAGACGCCGGCCTCCCCCGCCCCGTTGGACTCACGCGACGTCGACGTCTACGCGGTGCGCTTCAACGCCGACGGCACGCTCGATACGACATACGGCGGCCCGAACTCGCCGGACCCAGCGGTCCCGGGCGTCGCACGGATCAACATGACCAACGGCGACGCCGATGCGAACACGCTCCTCAGCGACAACGCCTGGGGCTCCCTCATCAACCCCGACGACACCGTCATCATCGAAGCCTCTCGCGGCACGAACATCGCCGCCGAGCCGGCGAAGCTCGACCGTGATGTCGCGATGATCAAGCTCACCACGGACGGCGCGCTCGATACGAGCTTCGACGGCGGCGCAGGCGGCGTCGACGGCATCTCGATCGCCGGCAACACGGTCGCCGGCACGATCCTCAACGACAACGCCCGCCGGCCGAAGCTCACCAGCGGCGACCGGATCGTCGCCGCCAGCTACGGCTCGGCCACGGGGGTCCCGAACACGCCGGCCGTGTACCGGTTCCTTCCCGACGGCGCCCTGGACACGAGCTACAGCGGCGACGGGATCGGAACGGGCGCGCCGCTCGGCCCGGCGCCGGCCTTCTCGGAGGCCTACGACGTCGCGATCCAGGAGGGCGAGCGCTACATCCTCACCGGCTATGGCAACACGGGCCTGCCGGGCGGCTCGGTCGACATGGTCACCTACCGCTTCAAGGCCAACGGGGACCTCGACCCGAGCTACGGCACGAACGGCGTGACGCGTTACGACGCCGGGATCGGCCAGGAGGATCGCGGGCGCGACATCAACGTCACGTCCGAAGGGCGCATCGTGATCGCCGGCAGCAGCTCGCAGGGCGCCGGCGACCTCATCGCCGCCATCTACCTGCTGCGTCCCAACGGACGTCTTGAGACGTCCTTCGGCGTCGGTGGCGCACTGAAGGTCGACCTCGGCGGTAACGGCGACGCGTTCTTCGGGCTCAGCGACACCGCGAGCGACACCCGCGCGACGGTCGCCGGCTACAAGGCCGTGACCGGCGGCACCGGGGACGACGCGGCGATCGTCCGCGTCAACCTCGACCTCCAGAACACGGGTCCGGCCGGCGCTCCGGGCAGCCCCGGCGCGAACGGGGTGAACGGCAGCTCAGGCTCCGGGACGACGGCGCCCCCGGCTTCGGGGTCCTCGCTCGTCAACCGCAGGGCGACGATCGGGTCGCCGAAGCTCAGCGGCTCCGTCGTCACCGTCCCGTTGAGCTGCTCCGCCGGCGCGCACTGCGCGGGCACCGTACGCGTGCGGTCGGCTGCCCGGATACGCATCGGAAAGACGCGCAAGCTGGTCAACGTGACGCAACTGGTGAGGTTCAGCCTGTCCGGCAAGCAGACCCGCCCCGTCCGCCTGACGCTGACGAAGGACGGCCGGACGGTGCTCAAGCGCACCAAGCGGCTGAGCGTCAAGGTCGTCGTCGATCCGACGTCGGGCAACCTCGTCACCAGGCAGGCGACGTTGCGCCGATAGCAATGGATCGTGACTGCGGCCCGGGCGCGTGGAGCGCTCGGGCCGCGACAGTGCCGGCTAGTAGCGCACGGAGCCGCTGAGCGTGATCTTCGTGCTCTTCGCGCTGACCGGCCCGACGCCCGTGAACCTGATGTTCGAACCCGTTGCCCCGCGGTAGCGCCGGGTGCCGCTCGTGATCGTCGCGGTGCCCTTGTACGTCGCGGTGTCGCCGTCGAGCGTCAGCCGCGCGGTTGCGCGGCCGCGGACGATGCCCGCGCTCGTCTCGAGCGTGAAGGTCGACGTCACGCGGGCCTGCTTGAGCGTCGAGCGCAGCACCATGGTGCCGGTCCCGAACGGCCTGCCGCGCATCGTCCCCTGCTGCACGGTGGAGAGCGCGCCCGGCTTGGCCGTTCGCTTGAGCTCGCCGGACGCGCTCAGCGTGCGCGACTGCGGCTTCGCCCCCCACGCAAGCGGCGTGGCCGCCACGACGGAGACGGCGAGCGCGGCGGGCAGCATCCGGCCCGGTCGCCTCCAGGCGGGCGGACGCGGTGGGATGGTCGCGCGGCTCATGCGCACCAACGTTAGGGACTCTTGACGTCCACCGTCAAACAGGGCTTCGTGGACGCGTCCGCCACATCGCTGCTCAGCCGGCTGCAGACCGGCGGCCGGCGAGCCGGCGTGACGTTCGCCGGCCAGGGCGGGGCCGCGCTCGCCGAGCTGTCGACGCTCGTCGCGCAGCGGCCCGGCCTGCGCGGCGGGCTGGCGGTCGCCGGTGCGGTCCTGGCCGACGCCGCCGCCTCACCCGCGGGCCAGGCCAGCGGCCGCTTCCGCCACGGGGTGCAGCTCGCCGACTGGGCCGAGGATCCCGAGGGCGCACCGCCGGCGGCCTACCTGCGCTCGGCCGCGATCTCCTATCCGCTCATCCTCGTGACGCAGGCGCTGCTGTGGCGAGCCGTGTGGGAAGACGGGCTCGCCGAGGCCGTGCAGGGCGGCGCGATCGTCGCCGTCGCGGGCCACTCGCAGGGTCTGCTGGCGGCCCTGCTCGTGTCCGAGGCCGGAGCCGGCGGCATCGACGACGCGCTGCTGGCGCGCTACGTGCGCCTGGCATGGACCGTCGGGACGTACGCGTCGCTCGCCGCACACGACGCCGGCTCCCCGCTCGCCACCGTCTCCGGCATCCGGCTGGCACGGCTCGCGCCGCTGCTGGACGACGTCAACGCCGCGGTCGGCAGCGGCGCGGCGGCGGCGGCGGTCGCGCTCGTCAACACCGCCCGGCGGATCGTCGTCGGCGGCCCGCCGCAGACGCTGGCCCTGCTGCGCGCGCGGCTGGCCGAGCAGGCGCGCGCCGAGGACGCGCTGCGCCAGCGCGGGCAGCGCGGCGGCTCGCCGCTGCAGTTCGGCTGGAACGCGCTCGCCGTCGACGTGGCATTCCACACACCGGGCCTGCGCGAGCCGTGCGCGCTGCTGCGTGCGCAGCTGGCGGCCGAGCCCGGCCTGCTGCCCGACCCGGCGGCGCTGACGCTGCCGGTGCTCTCACCGGGCGACGGGCGCGACCTGCGCCGCGGCGGCGACCTCGCCACCGCGGTCGCGACGAGCCAGCTCGTCGCGCCGGTGCGCTGGGACCTCGTCTCGCGCCGCCTCGCCGACAGCGGCGCCGACTGGGTGCTCGACTTCGGCCCGGGCACCGACGTCGCGGGGCTGACGGCCGAGAACCTGCGCGGCCGTGGGACGCGCACGCTCGCGCTCGCGTCGCCGGAAGGGCGCCGGCGGCTGACCTCGGCGGGCGCGTCGCCGGCCGGACCGGACATCCGCTACGCGGACTTCGCGCCGCAGGTCGTCGAGCTGCCGGATGGTCGCCGCCATCTCGACGGGCGCTACGCGCGCCTCACCGGACGCCCGCCCGTGATCCTTGCCGGGATGACGCCGACGACGGCCGACGCACCGATCGTCGCGGCGGCCGCGAACGCGGGCTACACGGCCGAGCTCGCCGGCGGCGGACAGCCCGATCGCTGGACGTTCGAGCGGCGCATCGCCGAGCTGCGCGAGCTGCTCGAGCCGGGCCGCGAGGTCGTCTTCAACACGCTCCTGCTCGACCGCCACCTGTGGGAGCTGCACATCGGTCGCGAGCGGCTGCTCGTCGAGGCGCGCCGCGCGGGTGCGCCGCTCGCCGGGCTCACGGTCTCCGCGGGCGTGCCGGACGTCGAGGACGCGCTCGCGCTGCTCGACGAGCTCGCCGCCGCCGGCCTGTACCTCAACGCGTTCAAGCCGGGCACGGTCGAGCAGGTCCGGCGCGTGCTGGCGATCGCCGACGCGGCGCCGCAGCACACGATCGCCGCCCATCTGGAGGGCGGCCACGGCGGCGGGCACCATTCGTGGGAGGAGCTCGACGAGCTCCTGCTGGAGACCTACCACGAGCTGCGCCGGCGCGAGAACGTGCTGCTCTGCGTCGGGGGCGGGATCGGGGATCCCGATCGCGCCGCCGAGCTGCTCTGCGGGACGTGGTCGCTGAGCTACGACGAGCCGCTGATGCCGGTCGACGCGGTGCTCGTGGGGACGGCCGCGATGGCGTGCGCCGAGGCCGCCGCGTCGCCGGCGGTCAAGCGCGCGCTCGTCGCGGCCGGCGGCAGCGCGGAGTGGGTCGCCCGCGGCGCCCGCGTCGGCGGGGTGACATCGGCGCGCAGCAACCTCAACGCCGACATCCACCTGCTCGACAACGCGGCCGCGCGGGCCGCGCACCTGCTCGAGCAGGTCGCCGGCGACGCGGCCGCGGTGACCGCCCGGCGCGACGAGATCGTCGCGGCGCTCGCGCGCACGGCCAAGCCGTATCTCGGCGATGTCGAGGCGATGGGCTACCGCGAGCTGCTCGCGCGCGTCGGCGAGCGTTGCGCGACCGGCAGGCACGGGCGCTACGACGACGGCGCCTGGGGGCACCCGAGCTGGCGCGCGCGGGCGCTCGCGCTGTATCGCCGCTTCGGGGCGCGCCTGCATCCCGCCGCGTCGGGACCGGTCGCGCTGCCCGTCGAGCGCAGCGAGCAGCTCGACGATCCGGCCGCGGCCCTGGACGCGTTCTGCACCGCGTTCCCGGCGGCCGCGACGACGCTGCTGCACCCCGCCGACGCGCAGTACTTCCTCGAGGTCTGCGACCGCCCCGGCAAGCCGGTGCCGTTCGTGCCCGTGCTCGACGGGGAGGTGCGGCGCTGGTTCATGGCCGACGCGCTCTGGCAGGCCCAGGACGAGCGCCTCGCGGCGGACGGCGTCTTCGTCATCCCCGGACCGCGGTCGGTGGCGGGTATCACGCGCGCCGACGAGCCGGTCGGCGCGCTCCTGGCGCGCTTCGAGGCGGAGGCGATCGTGCGCACGCAGGCGGCCGGCGGCGCGCTGCGGGCGCGGGACCGGCTCGCCGACCCCGGGCCCGCTCCGGCGCCGCTGGCAACCGCGATCGCCGGCCACGGCGGGCCGGTCGCGGCATTCTGCGCGGCGCCCTCGCTGCTCATCGCCGAGGCCGGCGGGCAGCGCGCGCGGCCCAACCCCCTGTGGCGGATCGTCGTCCCGGGCGACGAGGTCCGCGCAGTGCTCGACGCGGACGGACGACTGGCGCGCCTGGAGGTGCTGCCCGCCGGCGCGACGGGCGAGCTGCTGGAGGTCCACGCCGACGGCGATGACGTGCTCGTGACCGCGCAGCTGCCGGCGATCAACGGATCGCCGGACATGCTCGAGACGCGCTGGCGCCCGTCCGGCGCCGGGGCGTTCGCCGCCGCAGGCGACGCCGGCACGATCGCCGTCGCCCGGCGCGTCCTCGGCGCCGATCGCGCGACGCCGCCGGAGCACCCGCTCGCGGCCGTGCAGACGCGCTGGAGCAGCTCGGCGGCGCTCGCCGCGGCGCACCGGGCGGCGACCGGCGCGACGCATGACGGCAGCGCGATCGACGTCGCGTTCACGCTCGCCTGGCCCGCGCTGGCCCGGCTGCTGTCGAGCGCCCCGTTCGCGGCGCGCGTCGCGCAGCTCGTCCACGCCGGTCACGCGGTGCGCCCCGGTCCAGCGTGGCCACCGCACGCCGGCGAGCGCGGCGACGTGCAGGCGCGCATCGCCGAGCTCGACGATCCGGACGCAAGGCCGACGCGGATGCGCTGCCACGCCGTGCTGCGCGGCGAGCGCGGCGTGCTGGCGACCGTCGACGCCGACTTCACGACGCTCGGCGGGGCGCCCGTCACCGATCGCCTGCGCTACCGCCACGTCTCGCACGACGCCGAGCTCGTGCTTGCGACGGAGGCCGAGGCGGGCTGGCTCGCCTCGCAGCCGTGGATCGGTCCCGCCGATCTCGCGGGCGGTGAGCGGCTGCGCCTGCGGGTCGACTGCACGACCGACGAGCCACGCGCGGGCGTTGCGACGTGGGGCGCGCGCGGCACGCTGCTGCGCGACGGCGAGCTCGTGGCGACGATCGACTGGCTTGCGCCGGCGAGCGGCGCGACCGCCGAGCACCCGGTCAGCGCCGTCGTAGCGCGCCTGGCGCCCGCCGCGCCGGCGCGGCATCCGCGCCCGCGCGTCCCGCTCGCCGAGGCACACGACGCCGCGCCGCCGAGCATGGACGCGTTCGCACGCGTCGGCGGCGACCACAACCCGTTGCACCGCTGCGTCCTCGCCGCGCGACTCGGTGGCCTCCCCCGGCCGATCGTGCATGGTGCGTGGACGGCGGCCCGCGCCTCGGCGTTCGTCGTCGACGCCCTCTGCGGCGGCGACGCCGGGGCGCTGCGGCACTGGCGGATCGACTTCGTGGCTCCGGTCGCGCTGGGCGCGACGCTCGAGCTGCACGCCGCCCGTGTCGCGCTGCAGGACGGCCTCGACGTCGTCGCGGTCACAGTGCTCGCCGACGACACGCTCGCGGCAACCGGCGAGGCGCTCATTGCGGCGCCGCGCACCGTGCTCGCGTTCTGCGGGCAGGGCGTCCAGCGCCGCGGCCTCGGCGCGGACGGTCGCGCGCGCTCGCGCGCCGCGCGGGAGATCTGGGAGCGCGCCGACGCACACACCCGCACGCGGCTCGGCTTCTCGCTGCTGGACGTCGTCGAGCGCAACCCGACCGAGCTGCGACTCGCCGGCGGGCGCATGCTGCGCCATCCGGACGGCGTCCTGCATCGCACGGAGCTCACGCAGCCGGCGCTCGTGACGCTGCACGCCGCGCAGCTCGCCGAGCTGCGCGAGGCCGGCGCGCTCGGCGACGACGTGCGCGCCGCAGGCCACAGCGTCGGCGAGGTCTCGGCGCTGCTCGCGCTCGGCGCGCTCGCGCTCGAAGAGGCGCTCGAGATCGTCTTCGCGCGTGGGGAGCTCATGCAGCGCCAGGTCGCGCGCGACCGGGCCGGTGTCTGCGCACACGGGATGGCCGTCGTCGACCCGTCGCTCGCCGGGCTCGACCTCGCCGGATTGCAAGCGCACGTCGCGGCCGCCGGCGACCTGGAGATCGTCAACCACAACGCGCTCGGGCGCCAGTACGGCGTGGCCGGAACGCGGGCAGCGCTGGACGCGCTCGGCGAGCGGCTCGGAGGCCGCGCCGTGCGCGTGCTGCCGGGCATCGACGTCCCGTTTCACTCCTCGCTGCTCGCGCCCGCGGTCGACCCCATGCGCGCCGAGCTCGACCGCCTCGTCGGCGCGATCGACCACCGCCGCCTCGTCGGACGCTGGGTGCCGAACGTCACCGGACGGCCGTTCGTGTTGGATCCCGCGGCAGGCGGCGACCCGGACGCGCTCGCCCGGGCGCAGGTCATCGACCTCCTCGCGCGGCAGCTCGCCACGCCGGTGCGCTGGGTGCAGACGCAGCGCGCGCTCGTTGCGCCGGTCGCCGCGGGCGGGCTCGGCGCGCGGCGGATCGTCGAGCTCGGCCCGGCCGGCGCGCCTGTGCTGACCGGGCTCATGCGCTCGACGCTCGCCGGGCTCGACCTTGCCGGCCCGGCGCCCGAGCTGCTGCACGTCGAGAGCGACCGCGACGCCGTTCTCGCGCTACCGCCCGCGGCCGTCGCCGGCGAGCCGGCGGCAGACGAGCCGGCGACCCCCCGAGCCGGCCCCGAGGCGCCGCCTGCCGCGGGCGCGTCGCTTGCACCGCCCGGCGCCCAGCGCGCCGACGTCGCACTCGACGCCGGCACGGCGCTGCGGCTCGTGCTCGCAGCGCAGGCGCGCGTACGTCCCGAGCAGCTCGACGACGACGAGCCGCTCGACGAGCTCTTCGAGGGCGCGTCGTCGCGTCGCAACCAGGTGCTGCTCGATCTCGCGCGCGAGTTCGAGCTCTCCGGTGGCGAGGGTGTGGCGCAGCAGCCCGTCGGCGACCTCGCGCGCGCGCTGCGCGAGCAGGGCGCGCGCTACCGCTTTCCGGGCGCCTACCTGCGCGACACCGTCGCGGCCGGGCTGACGCGCGCGCTGGGGCGCAGCGGCCTCTCGCGCGCAGACGCCGCTGCGCATCTCGCGACCGGATGGGGGCTCGGGCCCGGCCTCACCGATCACGTGCTCGCGCTCGCTGGCGCTGGAGACGCGGCCGGGGCCGTCGGCGCGCGGAGGGACGCTGGGCCGGCTCGCCGCAGACGCCGCGACGACCCCTGCCGCCGGCCGCGAGCTCGTCGACCGCGCCGCCGCGCTGACCGGCGAGGCGCTCGGTGTCGTCCTCGCCCGGCCCACGCAGGATGCACCGCCGCCCACCGCACCGCCGGAGCCGGTCCTCGCGACCGCTCCTCGTGCCGCGGACGACACGAGCGTTCCCGCCGCCGCTGCGCCCGACCCCGAGCGCAAGCGGCTGGCGCTGCTCGACGCCGAGTTCGGCCCCGGCCGCGCGCAGGAGATCGCGCCACGGTTCGATCATCGCCGCCACGTGCGCTTCGCCTCGGCCTGGGCGAGCGCGCGCTGGGACCTCGTCGGCGCCTACCACGACGGGCTGCGCGGCGAGCTCGACGAGACCGCGCTGCGACGGATCGCCGCGCATGGCGCCGACCTCGTGCTGGCGCAGACCGCCCGCTTCCTCGCCGGGCGCTGCGACGGCGCGCTCGCCGACGCGCTCCGGGATGTCGCGCGCGCGCGCGTGACGCCGCAGCTGCCACCCGGGCTGCGGCCGACGGTCGACGTCGGTGCAAGCGGCACGCTGACGGCAGGCACGGCCGGCGATCCCGCGCGGCCGCACGACCTTCTCGCGGGGCTACAGCCCGAGCTGCATGACGCGCTGCTCGGCCAGCCCGACCTGAGCGGCGAGACGGCGCTCGTCACCGGCGCGAGCCCGGGGTCGATCGCGGCGGAGCTCGTGCGCAGGCTGCTGCGCGGCGGTGCGACCGTGGTCGTCGCGACGTCGACCGACACGCCGGCGCGACGGCGCTGGTACCGCGAGCTATACCGGCTGTCGGCCGGACCCGGCGCGCAGCTGCACGTCCTGCCCGCGAACCTCGCCTCCTTCGCCGACATCGACGCCCTCGCGGGCTGGCTCGCGCGTCCGGACCGGGCGGGATCGGGTCCCAGCGCCCGCGACCGGCCCGATCTGCGCCTGGATCCGCTGCATCCGACGCTGGTCGCGCCGTTCGCCGCGGTCGCGACGGCCGGCGACGCGGGTGCCGCCGGCGCCGCCTCGGAGCTCGCGCTGCGCCTGCAGCTGCTCGGCGTGCAGCGACTCGTCGGGGCGGTCGCCGCGAACGTGCCCGAGGGCGCGCCCGCGCCGACGATCCTGCTCGCGCTGTCCCCGAACCACGGGGCGTTCGGCGGCGACGGCGCCTACGGCGAGACGAAGGCGGCGCTCGAGGTCCTGCTCGCGCGCTGGCACAGCGAGCGCGCGACCTGGGGGTCGCGCGTGCGGCTCGTCGCGCCGCGCATCGGCTGGGTGCGCGGGACGGGGCTGATGGCGGCCGGCGACGCCGTCGCAGCGCTCGTCGAGGAGCGCCTCGGCGTGCGGACGTTCTCCGCCGCCGAGGCCGGCTGGCTGCTGTGCGCGCTTGCGACCGCCGGGCCGCTGCGGGAGCGCGCCGCCGCCGCGCCGGTGCAGATCGACCTGACCGGCGGCCTGGGTGCGATCGACGACCTCCATGCGGCGGTGGCGCCGCTCGCCGCGGAGCTGCGCGAGCGCGCCGAGCACGCGCGCCGGCGCAGCGAGCTCGACGGCGTGACCGAGCGCGAGCCGCCGATCGACGCGCTGCCATGCGTCGACACGGACACCGCACGGCGCGGCGTCGGCGCGGGCGCGGGCACGGCGGCGTCGGGCCTCGCGACGGCAGCGACCGGTCCCGCCACGCCGGCGATGTCCGCCCCCGCGATCGACCCGGCCGAGCTCGTGGTCATCGTGGGCACCGGCGAGCTCGGCCCCTGCGGCACCGCGGCGGCGCGCTTCGACGTCGAGGTCGACGGTGCTCCATCGCCTGCGTCGATCGGCGAGCTCGCCTGGCTCTGCGGGCTCGTCGCCTACGAGCGCGACGGCTACCGCGGCCGGTACGTCGACACGGCCGGCGGCGGTGAGGTCCCGGAGTCCGAGCTCGCCGCCCGCTATGGCGAGGCCGTCGCCGGACGGATCGGCGTCCGCGCCTTGCACGACGACGGCGACGTCGACGCGTCCGGGCTGACCGTGCTCGCGCCGGTCGCGCTGCCCGCCGACGTGCTTGTCGCGGTGGACGGCGAGGAGCGGGCGCACGCGTTCGCCGCCGCCGATCCCGAGCACGCGCAGGCGCGCCACGACCCCGTCGCCGGAACGTGGCACGTGCTGCTGCGCACGGGCGCACAGATCCGCGTCCCGCGCGCCGTCGCGCACTCGCGCCGCGTTGCCGGGCAGCTTCCCGACGGCCTCGACCTCGCCCGCTTCGGCATCCCCGCCGACCTGCTCGCGACGGCCGACCGGATGGCGCTCGTCAACCTCGCCTGCACCGTCGAGGCGTTCGCCGACGCCGGCCTGACCCCGGAGGAGCTGCTCGCCGAGGTCCACCCCGCGCTCGTCGGCAACACGCAGGGCTGCGGGATGGGCGGGATGGCGTCCCTGCGGCGCCTGCTGCTCGACCACCTGCTCGACGGCGAGCGCCTGCCCGACCGCCTGCAGGAGTCGCTCGGCAACGTCGTGGCGGCGCACGCCGTGCAGTCCTTCGTCGGCTCCTACGGGCCGATGGTCCATCCCGTCGCGGCCTGCGCCACCGCCGCGGTCTCGCTCGAGGAGGCGCACGACAAGATCCGCTCCGGCAAGGCGCTGGCGATCCTCGCGGGCGGCTTCGACGACCTCACGACCGAGGGGCTCGTCGGCTTCGGCGACATGGGCGCGACCGCCTCCAGCGACGAGCTCGACGAGCTCGGGATCGCCCCGCACGAGAGCTCGCGCGCGAACGACGTGCGACGTCGCGGCTTCGTCGAGGCGCAGGGCGGCGGCGCGCTGCTCGTCGTCCGCGGCGACGTGGCACTCGCGCTCGGGCTGCCGGTGCGCGGCGTGCTCGCGTATGCGGCGAGCTTCGCCGACGGCCTGAACGCGTCGATCCCGGCGCCCGGGATGGGCGTCCTGGCGGCCGCGCTGGGCGGCACGGACTCCCCGCTGGCGCACGCGCTCGCGCGTCTCGGGCTGAGCGCCGACGACATCGCCGTCGTCTCCAAGCACGACACGTCGACGGAGATGAACGACACCAACGAGGCCGACCTGCACGAGCGCATCCAGTCCGCGCTCGGGCGCACGCCGGGCAACCCCCTGCTCGTCGTCTCCCAGAAGACCGTCACCGGCCACGCGAAGGGCGGCGCCGCCGCCTGGCAGGTCGACGGGATGCTGCGGATGATGCAGACCGGCATCGTGCCCGGAAACCGCAACCTCGAGTGCGCCGACCCGCTGCTGCGCGACGGCGCGTTCCTGACGCTCGGCGACCGCCCGCTGCGGCTTGCGCAGCCGCTGCGCGCGGGGCTCGTCACGAGCCTCGGCTTCGGCCATGTCTCCGCGCTGCTGGCGCTCGCGCACCCCGACACGTTCCTCGCCGCCGTGCCCGCCGAGCAGCGCGAGGACTACCTGCGCCGCGCGGGGCGCCGCCGCGCCGAGGGCGTGCAGCAGCGGCTGCGCACGCGGCTCGGCCGGCCGGCCGCCGTGCGCCGCCGCGACCGCCGGCTGGGCACCGACGACCCGGCGGAAGCGCGCGAGGCCGAGGCGGCGCTGCTGACGGATCCGTCGTCGCGGCTGGGCCCCGACGGGTCGTACGGGCCGGGCGGCGGGGACCATGACGACGCTGGCGGTCGGGCTCGACATCGTCACGACGACGACGTTCGCCGACCAGCTCGCGGACCCCGCGTCGGCGTTCGTCGACGCGACGTTCACCGCGCGCGAGCAGCGCGACGCGCGCGCCGCCGACGCGATCCGCGTGCAGCGACTCGCAGCCCGCTTCGCCGCGAAGGAGGCGTTCGTGAAGGCCTGGTCGGGCGCGCGCGCCGGCCGCGCGCCGGTGCTGGCGGCGCTCGACCTACGCGAGATCGAGGTCGTCGACGACGGCCATGGGCGCCCGGCGCTGCGGCTGCACGGCGCGGTCGCGACGGCGCTGGAGCAGCTCGCCGGCGAGGTCGGAGCCGGCGCCCCGCTGCGTGCGCATCTGTCGCTGAGCCATGACCCGCCGACGGCGGCCGCCGTCGTCGTGCTCAGCGCGCCGGGGTGACGCGCGGACGCCCTCGAGTTACGAGGAACTCAAGTCGAGACGTTCCGCGCTGCGATCCTGACCGGGCCACAAGGCGTAAATAGCGAGATTTCCAGGTAGTTTGTCAGAACGTCGTTTCGTAGCGCGTAGGCCCTGGACAGCGAGGTCGCCGGTCGCTTGTCGCGAGACGAAGCCCCGACGAAGACCGACATTTCACGTGTCTCGGCGTGCGGGCCGGGCGTAGCGTCGGTCGAGGCGATCATCGTGTCCGGCACCGACGTGCGCGCGTTGCAGCAGGCCGCCCGGGCCGAGGCGGTCGCTCAGCTGCAGGCGCGCCGGGACGCCGGCCTGCTCATCTCACCGAGGTGGGTGCCTTCGGCGCCACGAGCTCGTAGCTGTCGAGCACGAGCTCGCGCACTCGCTCGTCCGGCACGTCGCCATTGAGCGTGATGGTGATCCAGTGGCGCTTGTTGAGGTGGTAGCCGGGCGCGATCGACGCGGACTGCGCGCGCAGCGCCTCGCCGATCGCCGGCTCGCACTTCACGCTGATGTCGATCGGCTCGTTCTTCTCGGTGGTGATCCCGAAGATCTTTCCGTTGGCCGCCTTGAAGACGGAGACGGTCGGCTCGAAAGGGAAGGTCTCGATCGCGCCGGGCAGTGAGAGGCAGTGCTCGCGAAGTTCTTCCCAGGTCATGCCGCTGCTCCCAGCGCCACCGTGCCGTCCTCGTGCAGCGCGAGGCCCTTGATGTAAGCGACCTCCCATGTATGGCCGTCAGGGTCGGCGAAGACGCCCGAGTAGCCGAACGGCTTCTCGACGGGCGGGCGGGTAACCGATGCGCCGGCCTCGGCGGCCTGCGCACACAGTGCATCGACCTGCTCGGGGCCCTCGACCGCGTGGCCGAGGGTAAACCCGCCCCAGCCCTCGTTGTTGGTGACGCCACTGTCGCCGGCGAACTGCGTGCGACCCCACAGCGAGACGACCATCGGCCCGGCCTGGAACATCACGATGTCGCCGTCGGTGAAGGTCAGCTCCCAGCCGAGCTGCTCGTAGAAGGCGCGGGCGCGCGGGACGTCGTCGACGCCGAGGGTGATGATGTTGACTCGTTGGTTCATGCCGCCAAGCTACGGACGGCGCGCCCGTTTGCCCTGGAAAAAACGGACACGTCGCCCGTAGAATCCGGACGTGTCAGTCGCATTGCCTCCCAGGCCACGGGTGATCTTCCTCGGCGGCGCCGACGTGGAGTACACCGAGCGCGCCCCCGGTCCGGACCTCGCTCCCTGGGTCCAGGCCTTCTGGCATCTACGCTGCGTGCGCGCCACGACGCTGCGCGTCCCGCCCGACGGCTGCATGGACATCATCGACGGCGAGATCGTCGGCTCGCTGAGCTCGATGCTGATCGCGCGGCTCGAGCCCGGCGACGAGGCCGTCGGCGTGCGCCTGCGTCCGGGTGCCTTCACGACGCTGTACGGCGTTCCGGCAGACGAGCTGACGGACGTGCGCGTCCCGCTGGCCGACGTCGTCCGCCCGCGCGGACTCCTCGACGCGGTGCGCGACGCCGACCGTCCCGATCCGCTCGCCGCCGCGGCCATGCAGCAGCCCGACCTGAAGCGCCTCGCGCGCGAGTCCGGGTACAGCGAGCGCCACCTGCGGAGGCGGCTCGTGGCCTCCACCGGCCACAGCCCGCGCAAGCTCGCGCGCATCGGCCGCATGCAGGCTCTGCTCGCCGCCGGACGCGGCGAGAGCTGGGCGCGTACGGCCGTGGAGTTCGGCTACTACGACGAGTCGCACATGATCAACGACATCCGCACACTCGCGGGCGCGACCCCGCAGATGATCCTGGCGGAACGCACCCGCGTGGCCTAGCTGCAGGCAGGTCGGGGAGACAGGATCTGCCGCGACAACCCGGCCCGGTCCGCGGCGTCAGGCAGCGGCCAGCACTTCGCGAAGCCGCCTCAGCTCGCGTGCCGCGAGGCTGGACTTCGTCATCCGCGCGACAGCAAGCGCCTTGCGCCCCTCGGCTCTGGCGCGGTCGTGCTCGCCGGCGGCGGCGCAGGCGAGCGCAAGGCGGGCCTGCTCGAGGCCGCCGTCGCGTACGTGCTCGCGTGGCCAGTCGCGCAGGACGTCCTCGTACGCCGTCACGGCCGCGGCAGGCTCCAGCCACAGCCGGCAGCGAGCCATGTCGCCGGCAATGTAGTGCGGCGCACCATCGGCCGTGACCACGGGGCCGAGCGGATCGCGCCTGCTCTTGGGGGCGTCCAGCAGCGCCTCCGCCTCTCGTAGCCGGTCTGCGCTCTGCGGACCGTTGCCCGCGAGCGCCAGCGCCTGGCCGGCCGCCAAGCGCGCTCTGCACGCGCGTCTGCGGTGTCGCGTCGTGGACGTCCAGGGCCTGGTGGGCGAGGGCGACGGCACGCCGTCGGTCGCCGTCCATGATGGCCCAGCGTGCCTGCTTCTGAAGCGCGTAGGCGACGACGTCCGCGTAGTCGGTTTCGCGGGCGAGATCAAGCGTCCTGCGCGTCGCAGCCTCGCGTGCCTCGCGATCCCCGATGTCGCCGTAGAGCCAGGACGCGAAGTTCGACCACCGCGCCTCGACGCGCAGGAGGGTCGTGCGAAGGCCGCCCCGCGCGACCTCGCGATGCCGCGCGATCTGGTGCTGCTGGTGGCGGACCGTGTCGATCACCGCGCGCGGGCCGAAGACGCCGTCGTGCTGTTCGAGCAGTCGCATGAGCTGCATGCAGTGCTCGGGCAGCTCGGGGTCGACGTCGCGCGCGGCGGCAGGCGTCGCAGCAGCGACGCCCAGGCCACCGAACGCGGCGGCAGCACCTGCGCCGAGCAGGCCCCGGCGATTGGTCGGTTCCACGTCTTCGACGTCTCCTGCTTCGCTGTCTGTCGCCTGACAGCGTAGCGGTGTCGACCCGCCGGCTCGCCTGTGCAACCGCGCGTTCGCGACGCTGCGCGGCCCGTTCGTTCTCGACGGCGGGCAGGAGGTCCAGAAGCCGCCCGCGAGCCCCCAGCGCCCGGTCGCACGCCTCGACGAACGGTGCGGTCGGCGTGCTCTTCGCCCGCTCGACCTCGGAGATGTGCTGGAGGCTGTAGCCGATCCGCGGCGCAAACTCCTTCAGTGTCCATCCCCGCGCCTGGCGTCGCCTGCGGACCTCGGCACCGAGATAGGCCGCGCTGCTGGCGTCGGGTTCGAGTTGCGTCGGTGGGCGGCCTGAGCTGGGGGCCATCGGGTCCGGTCGGAGCCTATTCCGGAACTCGTCAGATGGGCGAAATTTCTGACTCTTGTCGGAAAATCCCCGCGCCTTCACATCGGCGTGGGCGCTCGCCGCCATGCCGCCGTGATCCGTGCGGAGTGCAGCGCTGCGCAGTTGATCGCGCACCTGAGCGATGATGATGCGCATGGAGGTCTTTCACTTTTACGCGAGAGCGCGCTCCCTCCGAGGAGTACCTGACTCGCCATTTCGACACCGGCACGGAGCGGCAGCAGCACAGCGACGATGCTGGTCCGCCTGCAGGCTCCTGACAGTTCGGGATCAGCGGCGAGCGCCGAGCACGATGCTCGCGCCGACGACGGCGACGATCGCGGCGGCGAGCAGCGGCATGAGCACGTTCGTGCCGACCACGTCGATCGCCACGAGGAGCGCCCCGAGGCCGAGGACGAGCACGACGCCGAGCGCGATCCGCCAGTCGTCGCCGACGATGAAGTCAAACCAGAAGCGACCGAAGCCGCGCAGGAACCGCATGCTCACCCGCCCTCCGCGGCCAGGGCGACGCGGTCCTCGTCGCGGTCCTCGTCATCGGACCGGCGCAGCACGCGCACCGCCGACCAGGCGAAGGCGCTCCAGACGCCGAGCATCACGAGCAGCGCGACGTCGCCGCCGGGCCAGTCCAGGCTCTCGCCGCCGCTCGCGAACACGCCGAGGCCCTCGATCGCCCAGAACGTGCCGAACGTCGAGAGCAGCAGTCCGACGCCGAACTTGATCGTGTTCTGCGGGACGCGTGACAGCGGACGGTGCGCGGCGACGCCGGCGGTCAGGACGATCACCCCGGCGACCGCGGCGCCGGCGGCGGCACCAGGGACGTTGTCGGCGTTCAGGCCGAACGTGATGACGATGAAGACGATCTCGAGCCCTTCGAGGAAGACGCCCTTGAACGACACGACGAAGCCGAACCAGTCCAGGCCCGCCCGTCGCTCGGATCCCGCCGCGCGACCCGCCTCGAGCTCCGCGCGAAACGTCTCCTCCTCGTCGTTGTGCGCCTTCAGCCCGGCCGCGCGCAACACCGCCTTGCGCAGCCATTGCAATCCGAAGATCAGCAGCAGCGTCCCCACGATGAGCTGCAGCAGCGACTCGGGCAGCCACTGAGCGATCGCGTAGCCCGCGACGGCGGCGGTCACGGTCAGCGCCGCGAGCGCCGCCGCGACGCCCGCGAGCGCCGAGCGCCAGCCGCGCGTCATCCCCATCGCGAGCACGATCGTCAGCGCCTCGACGAACTCGACGGCGGACGCGAGGAAGACGGACACGAGCAGGCCGATCGAGTCGGACATGAGCGCTCAGGCCGGCCCGGGATCGGACGACGCGTGCGCGGCCGGCGCGGGCGACGGCGCGGCCGCGGCGAGCCGCCACCCCCGCGCGCGCGTGCGCTCGTGCCAGAAGTCGGCGTAGCGACCGCCCTGCGCGAGCAGGGTCGCGTGCGTGCCGCGCTCGGCGATCCGGCCGCGCTCGAGGACGACGATCTCGTCGGCGGCGACGACGGTCGACAGGCGGTGGGCGATGACGATCGTCGTCCGGTCGGCCTTGAGCTCCGCGAGCGCCTCCTCGACGGCCGACTCGTTCAGCGGGTCCAGCGCGGCGGTGGCCTCGTCGAGCAGGACGATCGGCGCGTCCTTGAGCAGCGCGCGAGCGATCGACACGCGCTGGCGCTCGCCGCCTGACAGCGCGGTGCCGCCCTCCCCCACGCAGGTCGCCCAGCCGTCGGGCAGCCGCTCCACGATCTCGTCCACCCGCGCCCGCCGCGCGGCGGCGCGCACCTCCTCGCCGGTCGCGCCGGGACGGCCGGCGCGGACGTTCGCCTCGATCGTGTCGTCGAACAGGTAGACGTCCTGGAAGACGAGCGCGACGTGCGCCATCAGCGTCGCGGTCGACATGTCGCGGACGTCGACGCCGCCCACCAAAACTGCGCCGTCGTCGACGTCCCAGAAGCGCGCGACGAGCCGGGCGATCGTCGTCTTGCCCGCGCCGGAGGGGCCGACGATCGCGAGCATCGTCCCCGCCGGCACCTCGAGGTCGATGCCGTCGAGCACGGTGTGGTCGCCGTAGGAGAAGCGCACGCCCGCGAGGCGGATCGCGGCCCCCTCCGGCTGGCGCGGCGCGGCCGGTTCGGGCAGCGGCGCGGCCGCGAGCACGCGCTCGACGCCCTCCAGGCTCCTGCGCGCGACGCGCAGCGCGCCGACGATGTCCGCGGCCTCGACGATCGGCTGCCCGAAGCGCGCCACGAGGACGAGGACCGCGATCAGCTCCGGCACGTCGATCGACCCGCCGAGCGCGCGATCGACGCCGTAGACCGTGACGACGAGAAAGGCGAGCTGGACGGCGACCGCGGCGGCGAGAATGCCGCCGCTCATCGTCCACAGCTGGTGGCGGCGGGCCGCATGCTGCGCGAGCAGGGCGTCGTCGAGCTGCCGGTAGGTCCCGTCCGCGCGACCGTAGGCGCGCAGGATCGGCTGCGTGCGCGCGAACTCCACGATCCGGCCGCTCGCCTCCGCCGCCGTGGCCTGCACCGCGCCCGCGGCGCGGTGCGCCAGCCAGCTCGCCAGCCGGTGCGCCCCGTAGATCAGCGGGATCGTCAGCGTCGTCGCAAGCGCGAGGCGCCAGTCGATCAGGTACATCGCGGCCACGACGGTCGCCGGCGTGAGCAGCGCGGCGACCATCGGGCGCAGCAGGTGCGAGGCGGCGCCCATCACGTCGGTCACGCCCTGGCTCGTCAGCCGCCCCAGCTCGCCGACGCGCTCCGCGCCGAACCAGCCCAGCGGCAGCGCGGCGACGTGGTCGCCCAGGCGCCGGTGGATCGTGCGCGCCACCGCGGTCCCGAGCCGGTGGGCGAGCATCGCCTGCGCGACGAACGCGATCGCCGCGAGTCCGACGACGGCCGCGAGCACGCCGATCCACGCGCCGACCGCGCCGTCCTCCAGCAGCGCGCCGAGGATCGGGACGAGCAGCACGAAGGCGACGCCCTGCAGCACGGAGTAGATCGCGATGCAGGCGACCTGGGCGCGCAGGAGCCGCCGGCCCGGCGGGTCCAGCAGCGCGTGCAGCGAGCCGATCATGCCGCCCGCTCGTGTGCGGTCCAGAGGCGGGCGTACTCCCCGTCTGCGGCCAGCAGCTCGGCATGGCGACCGCGCTCGACGATCCGCCCCCCGGACAGGACGAGGATCTGGTCGGCGCCCGCGACGGTCGACAGCCGGTGCGCGATGACGACGAGCGTGCGGCCCGCCGCCAGGCGCGAGAGCGCGTCCTGGATCGCCGCCTCGGACTCGGGGTCCGCGAACGCGGTCGCCTCGTCGAGCACGAGGATCGGGCGGTCGGCGAGCAGCGCGCGGGCGATCGCGACGCGCTGCGCCTCGCCGCCGGACAGCCGCGCGTCGTCGCCGACGACGGAGTCATAGCCGCGCGGAAGCTCCATGACGCGCGCGTGGATCTGCGCCGCCCGCGCCGCCGCCTGCACCGCGCCGTCGTCCGCGTCGGGACGCGCGAGCCGGATGTTGTCGCGCACGCTCGCGCGCAGCAGCCCGGGGTCCTGGAAGACGAACGCCACGTGCGCGTAGAGATCGGCCGACGGCACGTCGCGCACGTCGACGCCGCCGACGGTCACGGCGCCCGCGCTCACGTCCCAGAAGCGCGGGATGAGCGCCGCGAGCGTCGACTTGCCGGCACCCGAGGCGCCGACGAGCGCGGTCACCGTGCCGGGCCGGAGCGCGAGGCTGACGTCCGTGAGCACGTCGCCGCGCTCGTCGTAGGCGAACGCGACGTCGCGCAGCTCGACGCGCTCGCCGCCCGGCGTGCGTCCGCCGGCGACGGGCTGCGGGAGCTCGGGCAGCGCGAGCAGCGCCGCCACGCGGCCCGCGGCGTCGGCCGCCAGGCGAAAGCCCTGCGCGCTGTAGCCGAGCGTCACGAGCGGCGCGGTCAGGCCCAGCCCGAGCAGCACGAACGGGACGACGTCGACGGGCTCCATGCCGCCCCAGCGCACGAGCGCCCACCCGCCCACCAGGACCGTCAGCAGCATCACCGGTGGCGAGCAGGCGAGCTCCGCCAGCGCCGAGCGCCGCGCGATCGGGCGCACCCACTCCTCGTGGAAGTCGCCGAACTCCTCCGTCGCGCGCATGTAGCGCTCGTGCGGCCGGCCGGCCGCGCCGAACGCCTTGACGACCGCGATCCCCTGCACGAGCTCGACGACGGCGGCGTTGACGCGCCCGAGCGCGGCGGCGTGCCCGGCCATCCGCGACGAGTAGCCGCGCACGATCGTCACGTACAGCACGGCGAAGACCGCCACGGGCGCGAGGGTGATCAGCGTCAGCCGCCAGTCGATCGTCACGAGGTAGACGAGCGCGACCGACGGCGCGACGACCCCGGCGACGAGATCGGGCAGCGAGTGGGCGACCATGTAGTGCATCGCGGACACGTCGTCCTGCACGGCGCGCTTGACCTCGCCCGAGTGGCGCGCGCCGAACCAGCCGAGCGGCAGCCGGCCGAGCTGCGCGGCGACGCGCCGCCGGACCGCGAGCTGGAACGTGTTGTCGGCGAGATGGGTGATCTGCCCGCTGAGTCCCTGCGCCACCAACCGCACGCCGAACGCGGCGACCGCCACCGCCACGAGCGCGCGGATCGCGTCCTCGTCGGCGGGCGGCGCGAGCAGCCGGCGAGCGATCTCCACGACGCAGATGAACGGCACGATCGAGGCGGCCGCGGAGACGGCCTGCAGCAGCGCGCTGACGGTCAGCGGCACGCGCACCGGCCTGAGCATGTCGCTCAGCGGGCGTCATCCCCACGTCCGCTTCGGCGCGTCGTGTCGCAGGCGCGCACAGCGCGACCGCGGCGAGCAGCATCGCCAGCCCGCTCATCGCCGCCAGCGAGGGCAGGACGTCCGCGACGCCGGCGCCGTCGAGGATGACGTCGCGGTAGCCCTCCATCGCCCAGTTGACCGGCGAGGCGGGCGCGATCGGCTGGACCCACTTCGGCAGCTCGCGGACCGGCACGAGCGCGCCGCCGAGGCCGCCGAGCACCATCGTGCCGAGGTTCGTCACGGCGTTGAGCTGCTGGACGGTGCCCAGCAGCGCCGCCGCGGCGAGCCCCGCGCAGAGGATCATGAGCGCGAACGCGAGCGCCAGCAGGGCGACGGCGAGCCAGGCGCCGTTGACCTTGAAGTCCGAGGAAGCCGACCCCGAAGCCGAACAGGACGGCGTGCTGCAGGACGAGCATGCCGGCCGGGACGGCCAGCTTGCCGGCGAACAGCGCCGGGCCGCCGACGCCGGCCGCGCGCAGCCGCGGCCACGTGCGCCAGCCGTGCTCGCGGAAGATCGCAAAGCCGATGATCGCGATCGAGAAGAAGCCGAACAGGCAGGCCATCCCCGGCGCCGTGTGCATCGAGCCCGGCGTGTCGTCGTAGCCCTCGAAGAGCAGCACGTGGCCGAGCGACTGGCTCAGCAGCACCATCAGCACGATCGGCATCCCGATGAGCAGCACGAGCGGCACGGGGTCGTGGCGCAGGATCCGCAGCTCGTTGCGGACGATCGCGCGCAGCGGGCTCACGACTGCGCGCCGTTGCTCGAAGGGGCGTGGATGGCGACGGTCATCGCGGGTCCTCGCTCACGGCGCGGGCACCGCGCCGGGCTCGACGGTGCTGCGCCCCGTCAGCGCGAGGTAGACCGTCTCCAGCGACGGCCGCACGACCGGCGCCCCGGCGACCGGGTGCTCCGGCGGCGGGTGGCGCGCGACGAGCTCGTCGACGGACCCGCGCGCGATCACGCGGCCGTGCTCGAGCAGCGCGACGTCGGCGTCCAGCCGCTCGACCTCGGGCAGGTAGTGGGTCGTGTAGACGACGGCCGTGCCACCGGCCGCGAGATCGCGCACGGCCTGCAGGATGTGCTCGCGCGTCGACGGGTCGGCGCCCGCCGTCGGCTCGTCGAGGATCACGAGCTGCGGTCTGTTGACGAGCGCGATCGCCGCGTGCAGGCGGCGCTGCTCGCCGCCGGACAGGCGCCCGGCGGGCCGGTCGGCGAGCGCGGTCAGCGCGAACGGCTCGAGCAGCTCCGCGGCGCGCTCGCGCGCCGCGCGCGGGCGGCAGCCGTGCAGCTCGGCGAACGCGCGCAGGTTCGTCGTGACCGTCAGCTGCGGGTAGACGCCGATCTCCTGGGGCGCGAGGCCGATCTGGCGGCGCACGCGCGCGCCGCCCGTCGCCGGGTCCTCGCCGAGCACGCGCACGCTGCCCGCGTCCGGCCGCGTGAGCCCGGCGGCGAGCGAGACGAGCGTGCTCTTGCCCGCCCCGTTGGGGCCGAGCAGCGCGAGCACGCGACCGGCGACCGCATCGAGGTCGACGCCGTCGAGCGCCCGCGTCGCGCCGTAGGACTTCACGACGCCCGTCAGCGCCAGTGCGGCGCTCATCGCGTCACCCGCCGGCGGCGGCTCGCGAGGCGCTCGAAGTCCGCGCGCTCGCAGACCATGAACGCCGCGCGCTTGTCGGGCAGGTCGACCTCGGAGTGCTTGCGAAAGCCGAGAAACGCGAGCAGGGAGAGGAAGTTCTCGTTGCGCACGTCGGGCTCGCCGACGATCCGCAGCACCCCCGGCCGCCTGAAGAGCATCCGCACGACCGCGCGGCCGAGCGCGACGCTGTGGCGCCCGAGATCCTCCTCGTCGCCGATGAGGACGTGCGCGCCGAGGTCGCCGGGCAGCACCGGCGCGTGCGCGCCGAGCACGTCGCGATGCGGGTCGTAGACCTCGAGGTAGCCGACCGCGCGCTCGTCCACGAAGCCGAGGAACGGGCTGCGGGCGGGGTCCGCGACCTGGCCGCGGAGGTAGTCGCCGATCCAGTCGCGCGGCCAGGCCATCTCCCAGAACTCGGCGACGTGGGGGCGCTGCATCCACGCCCACACGAGCTCCGTGTCGTGCTCGGGGACGACCGGCCGCGCCCACAGGCGGCGCTGGAGCGCCGGCTCGTGCTCGGCGTATGCGGTGAGCTCGGTCAGCAGCGGCACGGCCGGCGTCGGCGGCGGCGTGCCGATCATCGCGAGGACCTCGCGCCGATCTGCGCACAGACGCCGGGCGAGCAACGGCGCGCGGTCATCGCGCGGCCTCGTGCGCCGGCGCGAGCGGGTTGTCGATCCAGCCCGACGCGGAGGCGACCGGGCGCTGCGCGTCGTCGGCGTAGCCGCGGCCGAGGATCCGGACGCGGTTCAGGCAGAGCTTGACGAAGGCGGGCGCCTCGACGTCGAAGAGGCCGAAGCGCAGGCCGAGCTCGTCCTCGAAGCGCTCGTGGTAGGCGGCCACGGCGCCCTCGGCCGCGGCCCAGAACGCGCGCTCCGGGTAGCCCAGCCGCTGCTCGAGGATCTCGGCGAGATAGCGGTGCACGCAGACGAGCAGGCCCGACTGGATCCACTGCGCGAGCAGCGCCGCCTCGATGCCGTCGCCGAGCGCGGCGCGCACCTCGGCCGGCATCCCGTCGAGCTCGGGCAGCGGATCGGAGCTGATCATCGCGTCGTCGACGAAGTCCTTGACGACGAGCCGCACCGGCACGTCGTCGCGCAGGACGACGAGGCAGTTCTGCGCGTGCGGCGAGAACGTCGCGCCGAAGCGGTAGAGCACGTGCAGCAGCGGCGGCAGCGTGACCTCGTGCAGTCGCCGCACCCAGGCGCCGGCGTCGAGGCCGCTGCGCTCGATCAGCAGCTCGGCGAACGACACGCCGTCGCCGTCGCGATGGATCAGCGCGGCCATCGTGATCGCGCGCTCGCCCACATCCGCAGATACCCCTCGACCGACTCGCGCCAGATCGCGCCGAGCATCTCGGTGTGCTGGTAGGGCACGCCGGCGATCGCCTCGAACGCCGAGTGCGCGACGCTCACGCTGGCGACCTCGCCGAGCAGCACGAGCCCCTGCTCGCGCAGGAACGGGTCGGCCGCGCAGCGCGCTCCGAAACCACTCCGTGAGCGCGGGTGCGGCGAGCGTCCGGGCGCGCGGCAGGCCGCGGTAGACGGAGGTGTTGAGGATCGACAGCGCGAGCTTGAGGTGACGGCGCTCGGGGTGGTCGGCGTCGGCGAGGGTGCGCACCGACTGGCCCGGCAGGTAGCGCGGCTCGAGCGTGCCGAGCCAGACGAGCTCGCGGCGCGCGATCGCGCCCGCGTGCAGCGCGAGCACGCGGTGCTCCCACTGCCACGGGTGGACCGGCAGGTACGTCGCCGCGTCGGGGTCCAGGCCCGCGGCCGCCGTGCGCGCTCGCAGCAGCGACCAGCCCTCCTCGCCGACCTGCTCGCGCACGACGGTCGCGTGCTCCAGGCCGGCGACGCTGCGCCTCTCGCGCGATCGCCGCGTCCGCGGCGAGCCAGCCGAGCTGCAGCGGCGCGGCGGCCTCGGGCGCATACGCGAGCAGGTCGCCGGCGCCGAAGCCGAGCCGCCCCTTGCTCGCGACGATCCACGGGTGGCCGCGCATCTCGCACTCCAGCGCCGCGCGCGTCGAGGTCCAGCAGCTCGGCCGCGGGCCGCCCGCGCGCGGCGCCGAGCACGTCGGCGAGCGCGGTCATCGCGATCTCGTGCACGAGCCCGGCGGCGGTCGACGGGTCGGCGCCGACGGCCGGCGCGCCGAGCGCGACGATGTCGGCCGCGTCGGGCAGCGCGACGTCGGCGCCGTCGAGCCGGGCGCGCAGCGAGTCGGACTCCACGCGCCAGTCGCCGAGCGGGCGGCGATGGCCCGCGTAGCGCAGCACGAGCCGCTCGCCGAGCGCCAGCTCGAACGCCCGCCGCCCGTCGGGCAGATCCTCGCAGCTCGGCGCGAGGACGTCCTCGAACGCGAGCTCGGTCAGCAGCTTGGCGATCAGCTCGCGGTTGACGTGCTCCCAGCGCTCCCGCGTCAGCGCGTCGACGAGCGCGGCGGTCACGCCGCCCACGCGCCCGGACGCCGGCGCGCGCCCGCAGGCGCCCCGAAGGACTGAAACACGTTGCGCGCGCGCAGCGCGTACACCTCGCGCTCGCAGAGGGCGTTGACGATGACGGCGTTGCGATGCGCGCCGAGGCCGAGGTCGGGGGCGCCGACGCCGTGCGCGTGCAGCTCGGCGTTCTGCACGAACAGGACGCGGTCGCGGCCGCCGACGCCGTCGCGCAGACGCACGCGGAAGTCGGACTCGACGACCGGCCGGCCGTGCTCGTCGAGCACCGCGAGGTCGGCCAGCCCCGGCACGGGCAGCGGCGCGTCGCGATAGCCGGTGCCGAGCACGAGCACGTCCGTCTCGTGCGTGAACGTCACGTCCTCGTCGAGATGGTGCAGCACGAGCGCCAGCGCGCCGTCCGGCCGTCCGCCCGAGCTCGCGCAGCTCGCAGCGCGCGGCATACCCGACGCCGGGCTCGGCGCCGTCGATGCTGCGCTCGTAGAGCGTGTCGAAGATGCGCGCGCTCGTCGCCGCCGAGATGCCCTTGTAGAGCAGGTCCTGCCCGGCGCGCAGCGCGTCGCGGCGCTCCTCGGACAGGCCGTGGAAATGGGCGGCGTACTCCGGCGAGAAGTGCTCGAGGCCGAGCTTGGAGTACTCCATCGGCAGGAAGCCCGCGCTGCGCGTGAACCAGTCCACGCGCCCGCCGCCGGCGTGGTCGAGCAGGTCGGCGACGACCTCGGCCGCGCTCTGTCCCGAGCCGACGACGGTGACCCGCGCGGCGCCGAGCGCGCGCGGCCGCGCAGCCGCGTAGTCCGCCGTGTGCACGACGTCGTCGCCGAGCAGCGCCCGCGCGCAGCCGGGCACGACCGGGACGCCGCCGACGCCGAGCACGACGGCACGCGCGCGATGCTCCGCGCCGCCCGCGACGTGGACCGACCAGCCGCCTGCCGGCGCCGCGCGCACCGCCTCGACGCGCGCCCCGAAGCGGCAGGCGGCGAGCTGCTCGGAGACCCAGCGGTAGTAGGCGTCGAACTCGCGCCGCAGCACGTGCAGGCGCTCGTGGAAGTAGAAGCGATACAGGCGCCCGCGCGCGTGCAGGTAGCTCAGGAAGGAGTACGGGCTCGTCGGATCGGCGAGCGTCACGAGGTCGGCGAGGAACGGGACCTGGACCGCCGCGTCGTCGAGCATGAGGCCGGGATGCCAGGCGAACCGCGGCTTGGCGTCGAGGAAGAGCGCGTCGACGTCGCGGACGCCGTCGAGCAGCGCGGCGAGGCCGAGGTTGAACGGGCCGATGCCGACGCCGATGACGTCGTGCTCGGAGGTCATCGCGAGGACCTGCCTGACGGCTCGACGCCGGCGACCGTCGAGCAATGGCGCGCTGTCATCGCGAGGACCTGCCTGACGGCTCGACGCCGGCGACCGTCGAGCAATGGCGCGCAGTCATGCCGCCGCCACCTGCGCCTGCTCGGTCCAGGCGATGAGGGCGACGCGCCGCCCGTCGAAGCCGAACGTCGCGATCTGCGCGCCTCCCAGCGCCCGGCAGAACGCGAGCATCCGCCCGTTGCGAACGTCGGGCTCGCACACGACGCGCGTGACCCGCGGCTGTGCGAGCAGCGACGTCAGCAGGTCGCGCACGAGGCGCCGCGCGGCCCCTCCGCCGAGCAGCTCGGGCGGGCCGACGAGCAGGTGAAAGCCGTGGTCGCCCGGGAGCGCGGCGTAGTGCGCGCCGAGCGGGTCGGCGATCGCCTCGTAGGTCTCGACGTAGGCGAACGGGCGCCCGTCATCGCTGGCGATCCAGCAGTCGAGGTGCGCCAGCGCCGCCTGCGCGCACAGGTAGGCCTGCACGCGCTCGCGCGGGCCCGCGAGCTCCCACCACGGCGCGACGTGCGGCTCCTGCATCCAGCCGTGCACGAGCTCGACGTCGGACGCGAGATCGAGCGGGCGCAGCGCGATCGCCGTCACGCCGGTGCCCCGTGCAGCGGGTTGGCGATCCGCACGTAGACCGACTGCGTCGCGATGTCGCCGGTGAGCTCGTCCATGTCGTGCAGGCGCGTCATGAGGTTCGCCTTGCACGGCCAGGTCACGTCGTCGAGCAGCCGGTCCAGCAGCGTCGCCGGGTAGCGGCCGCCGCGCGCGCGCTCGCGCTCGAGCAGCGCTCGCAGGTCGCCGAGCAGGACCTGCTCGTCGATGCAGCCGGCGATGCCGAGCGCGTTGACGACGCCGAGCGCGTTGTTGAGAAAGGGGTAGTAGACGAGCCGCTCGTCGGCGAGCGCCTCGGGGAAGATCGACTCGCTGCGCTCACCGATCCCGGGAACGATCGCCGCGATGTCCTCGTGCGCGGCCTCGCGGTGAAAGTAGCCCTGGCTGTCGCGGTAGACGCCGCGCGCCGGCCAGCCGCCCTCGAGCTCGAGCAGGACGTTCTGCTGGTGGGGCTCCATGCACAGGCCGAGCTCGAGGAAGAGCCGCACGAGCGGGACGAGCACCACCTCGCAGTAGCGCGCGAACCAGTCGCGCGCGACGTCCGGCTCGCTGCGCCCCGTGCGCCGGGCGAGCCCGGCGACGATCTGCCCGAGCCGGCTGCGCGCGCCGTAGGGATGGTCCTGGCAGAGCGTCGTCAGCGCGCTGACGTCCACCGGCGACCCGCTGCGCCAGCGGTTGTCGCGCAGCAGCACCGAGAGGCCGTCGATCAGCTCGCCGCCATGGCGCACGGCGAGGTAGGCCGGGTCCTGCAGCATCACGAAGCCGGGCGCGATCGTCGCGGCCCGCGCGCCGATCTGCGTCTGCAGCAGGCGCGCGGCCTCGACCGCGCGGCGCAGCTCCTTCGGAAGCGTCACGCGCTGCGAGTTCGTGACGCGCACGTGCAGGGAGAACTTCAGCTGCCAGCGCCAGTCGGGGTTGTAGACCGTGCGCACCGAGGTCGTCGGCGCGACCGCGCTGCCGAGCGGTCCGAGATCGACGAGCACGCGGTCCTGCAGCAGCGCTGCGACGACCGCGTCGTGCTCGCGCAGGTGCGCGAGCTCCCATGGATGGACGGGGAGCAGGACGCGCTCGCCGAGGCCCGCGAGCGCCGCGTCGAGCGCCGCCTCGTCGACGGCGGGGTCGTCGCGCAGCAGGCGCTCGGCGAGCGCGGGCGCCGGCGTGCCCGTGGCGCTGTCGTGCTCGACGAGGCCCGGGTCGACCGCCAGCCAGTGCAACACGAAGCGCGCGGCGGCCTCGGGCGAGTAGGCGCGCAGCTCGTCGTCGCTCATCTCGCTGCGGCTCTTCGGCGTCGGGTGCAGCATGTGGCCGAGCAGCAGCGCCTGCTCGCCGGCGATGAAGCTCGTGCGGTCCGCGTTCCACAACGCGTCGATCTCGCCGTCGCGCAGCTGGAGGAACGCGCTGACGGCATCGATGCTCGCGCGCATCCTCGCGAGCAGCCCGCCCGGATCCGGCTCGCTCACGCCGGGGCGGGCGACGCCTGCGAGCTCGTGGACGAGCATGCGGGCGACGGCGTCGAGCGAGGCGACGACCGGCTCGCCGCCGTCGACCGCGACCATCGCCGGCAAGCGGAGGCGGTGGCGCTGCGTCGCCGAGCGGTGGCGGATGCCGACGAGCAGCTTCGTCGCCGGATCGCGGAACGCGAGCACCGCGACGTGCGTGTCGCCGGGCTGCGCGAGGCCGGGCGCGTCGGATGCGGGCACCGCCTCCCACGTTCCGCCTTCGCGCATGTAGCAGTTCAGCAGCGTCTCGGTGGCGGCGCGGACGGCCGCGCGGCGCGCGCGCGACGCGGCGCGGTGCGGTGCCGTCGAGTCGGTCATCGGCCGGCCCACGCAGTGCGGGCGGCGCCCGCGACGAGCTCCAGCAGCTCGCGCACGTCGGCCTCGCGCGCGAGCGGGTTGACGAGCGTGAGCTTCAGCGCGACGCGCCCGTTCAGGCGCGTGCGTCCGACGATCGCGCGGCCCGAGCGCAGCAGCGCGCGCTGCGCCGCGACGTTGACGGCGTCGAGCGCGTCCTCGCCGGGCGACGCGTCCGCCGGGCGCCAGCGAAAGACGACGGTCACGGTCGACGGCTCGGCGAGCAGCTCGAGGTCGGCGTGCGCGTCCACCGCGCGGGCGCCGTCGCGCGCGAGGTCGACGAGCTGCTCGACCATCGCCGCGAGGCGCCGCCGGCCGGTGCTGCGCAGCCCCACGAGGATCTTCAGCGCATCGAAGCGCCGCGACGTGTCCAGCGAGCGCCCGACGAGGTTGAGCATGCCGTCGGCCTCGTCCTCGGCGCGGTTGAGGTAGTCGCTGTGGTGGTGCACGGCGCGCAGCAGCGCGAGGTCGCGCACGAGCAGCGCGCTCGCGCCGATCGGCATGAACCAGAGCTTGTGCAGGTCGGCGGTGATCGAGTCCGCCTGCTCGATGCCCGCCAGCAGCGGCGCGAGCCGCGGCGACAGCGCGAGCCCCGACCCGACCGCGGCATCGACGTGCAGCCACGCGTCGCACGCGCGCGCACGCTCGGCGATCTGCGACAGCGGGTCGATCGCGCCGAGGTCGGTCGTGCCCGCGGTCGCGACGATCGCGATCGGCTCCAGGCCGGCGCGGGCGAGCGCGGCCAGCTCGCCGTCGAGCGCCGCGAGGTCCATCCGTCCTGCGGCGTCGGTCGCGACGCCGACGACCGAGCCCGTTCCGAGTCCGAGCACGGCCGCGCTGCGACGCACGCTGTCGTGCGCGGCGGCCGACGCGACGATCCGCCAGCGCGCGTGCTGTGGCGGCAGCCCGGCGGCGCGGTCGCGTCCGTCGAGACGGGCGCACGCGCGCTCGCGGGCGAGCAGCAGCCCCAGCAGGTTCGACGCGGTGCCGCCGCTCGTCAACACGCCGGAGCCGTCGGCGTAGCCGAGCAGCGCGGCGAGCCAGCGCACGAGGTGATCCTCGACGAGCGTCGCGGCCGGCGCCTGCTCGAACGAGTCAAGCGACTGGTTCGTCGCCCCGATCGCCAGCTCGGCCGCCGCCGCGGTCAGCAGCGTCGGGCACTGCAGGTGCGCCGCGCAGCGCGGGTCCGAGACGTTGGCGCCGTGCGCGAGCACGTCGTCGCGCAGTTGCGCGAGCAGCACCTCGAACGCCTCGCCCTCCTGCGGGCATGGATCGATCGCGGCGATCGTCGCCGCGAGCGTGAGCGGGTCGGCGCCGGAGAAGGGACGGTCCTGCAGGCGTGCGCCCGCGACGGCATCGGCGACCGCGAGGGCGTGCGCGCGCAGCTGCGCGTGCGATTGCGGATCGGCGCTCAGGAAGGCCGGCGCGGCATCGACCGCGACCGCCGTCACATCGCCCTCCATGCGCTCCAGACGGCCTTGCCGAAGGCGTCGGCGACGCGGTCGACATGCTCGGCCTGCACGATCAGCGGCGGCAGGAAGCGCACGACCGCGCCCTCGCGGCCGCCGATCTCGACGAGCACGCCGAGATCGAGCATCGCCCGCTGCACGGCGCCGGCGAGCACGCCGTCGGGCAGCGCCAGCCCGTCGGCGTCGCTGCGCTCAGGGTCGACGAGCTCGACGCCGACCATGAGACCCCGGCCCCGCACCTCCGCGACGACCGGCAGGTCCGCGGTCTGCTCGCGCAGGCGGTCGCACAGGCGCGCGCCCATCGCGGCCGCGTGCTCGGCGAGCCCGTGCTCGACGACATGGCGGATCGTCGCCGCGCCCGCGGCGAGGCCGAGCTGGTTGCCGCGAAACGTCCCGGCGTGGGCGCCGGGCTTCCACGCGTCGAGCTCGGCGCGATAGACGATCACGGCCAGCGGCTGGCCGCCGCCGATCGCCTTGGACAGGACGAGCACGTCGGGGTCGAGCCCGAGCCCGTCGGAGCCCCACAACGCGCCGGTACGGCCGAGCCCGGTCTGGACCTCGTCGGCGACGAGCACCGCGCCTGCGGCGGTCGCGGCGGCGCGCACGGCGTGCGCGAAGGACGCCGGCATGGGATGCACGCCGCCTTCGCCCTGGACGGGCTCGACGGCGATCGCCGCCGGCGGCAGGATGCCGCTGTGCGTGTCGCCGAGCGCCCAGCGCAGCGCCCGGGCGCAGAGCTCGGCGCCGCGCTCGCCGCCCTCGCCGAACGGGCAGCGGTAGGAGGTCGGGAAGGGCAGGTGCTGGACGTCCGCGCCGAGCGCGCCGAGCGCTGCCTTGGGAGCGTGCGCGCCGGAGAGCGCAAGCGCACCCTGCGTCATCCCGTGGTAGGCCCCGCCGAACGCGATCGTGCCGCTGCGGCCCGTCGCCGTCCTGGCGAGCTTGACGGCAGCCTCGACGGCGTCGGCGCCGGTCGGTCCGCAGAACTGGATGCGGCCGCCGCGCAGCGATGGCGGCAGCACCGCGAAGAGCGTCTCGACGAAGGCGTCGCGCAGCGGCGTGTCGAGATCGAGCGTCGTCAGCGGGACGCCGCTGTCGAGCGCGGACCGCAACGCCGCGACGACCGCGGGATGGGCATGCCCGAGCGCGAGCGCGCCGGCGCCGGCGAGACAGTCGATGTACGTGCGGCCGGCGGTGTCGCGCACGTGCACGCCCTCGCCGTCGGCGAGCACGATCGGCAACCGGCGCGAGTACGTCCGGGCCGACGACTCGCGGCGGTGCCGGCGAGCCGACAGCAGCTCGTCCGCGGCCAGCTCAGCAGAGTGCGCCGGCATCGTCACGATCGGCAAGCGTACCTGAAAGACAGAGCAAGGAATGCTTTATGACGAAGGTTGCAGCCGTGCACCTTAGGCGAGCCTAACAGGGGACTCGATCGGCGACAGCGACCTCCGACTTCTCTCATACTTTCGCCCGCCGCCCGGGCTCCCCGTGCCGCGGTCCAAGACCCGGAATCGTTGTAAATCAAGCCCATTGAGCAGTTCCACCCTGTTAGGGTCTCCTTACAGAGACGCCGAGGGGCGAGCTACCTGTGGCCTTGAAGACCGCCTACCAATCCAGCCACGGAAGGAGACGGATGTGACGCGACTTCCGAGACCACGGGTCTGCGCGCAGGCGACAATCGCCTCGGGGCTGCTGGCGCTGGCGGTCTGCGCGCCCGCCGGAGCCGGCACGCGCACGACGACCAACGCCTGCCTGTACAGCGTCAACGGCGAGTACCGCGACCAGCTCGTCACGCTCACGGGCGTCGGATCGCCGTCCGGCGCCGCGGCGGGCGCGACCGCGACGCTCTCGGGCGCGTCGGTGTCCGCTGCGTTGCCGCCCTCGCTGCCGAAGACCGGCTACGACCTCGGGATCTTCAAGGCCGGCAAGAACCTGATCCCCTCGAAGGTCTGGCTCGCGATCGCGGCGGCCGGCGCCACACCCGCCACGCAGGTGCACGAGCTCAGCGTGACCGCGTCGACGACGATCAAGGTCGGCGCTCAGGGGAACTTCGTCTCGGGGACGCCGATCGTCGTGAAGATCCCGCTCCCAGACACGACCTGGACGGTCGACGGATCCGCCCCGGTCGCCTTCTCGCAAGCCGGGCCGGGGGCGCTGCCGAGCCTGCCGGTCGGCGTCAACGACACGGTCGTCCCCGTCGCCGGCAGCATCGTCGTCAAGCCGACGCTCGGCAACCTGCGCTTCCTCATGGACTGCCAACCCGGCAGCACGGCGGCGCCGTTCAAGGCGTTCACCCCCGCGATCGCCGCACCGTTCGCAGCGCTCGAGGCCGACAGACCGGTCGCTCCGGCGTCGGCGTCGACGTCGGCTCAGCCGCGCATCGTCTCGACGAAGCTCAGGCTGGCCGGGTCGCGCGCGGCCGTCGTGGTCGCCTGCCCGGCGGGCAGCGGAGCGTGCAAGGGACGGATCGCGCTGCGCTCCCGGGCGCCGGTCCGCATCGGCACGCGCAGCCGGATCCTCACCCTCGCGCCGATCGCGAGCTATGACGTCGCCGCCGGCGCGCGCAGGACGGTGGCGCTCAAGCTCGGCCGGGCCGCGCGAACGGTGATGCGAAAGCGCCGCACGCTGCGCGTGCGGGTCACGCTGACGCCCGCGTCGGGTGCGGCGATCACCCGCGACCTCACCCTGCAGCGATGAGCGCCCGGGAACGAAGGACAGCGATGAGCCTCCGGGGACGAAGGACAGCGACGACCCGGCACGTGCTCGCCGCGAGCCTGCTGGCGACGCTCGCCGCCGCGGCGCTGCTGGCGCCCACGGCGGACGCCGCCCCGAAGCGCATCGTCGCGCTCGAATGGGACGCCGTCGAGAACCTCGTCGCGCTCGGCGTCAAGCCCGTCGGCGCCGCCGACCTCGCGTGGCTACCGGACGTACGTGTCGGTCGGGCTGCCCGGCGAGATCACGGATGTCGGCCGGCGCCAGGAGCCGAGCATCGAGCGGATCGCGAAGCTCAGGCCCGACCTCATCGTCGTGCCCGGCTACCGCACGGGCGCCAGCCTCAAGACGCTGCGCAAGATCTCCAAGGTCCTCGTGACGAACCCGTACCCCGGCGACACCTCCGACGGGGCCCAGTTCGACGCGATGGTCAAGGACTTCCGCGCGATCGGCACGGCGGTCGGACGGCGCGCCCGCGCCGAGTCCGTCCTGCGCGACATGAGCTCGTCGTTTCGAGCGCCTGCGCAAGCGCCTCGCGCGCGCCGGCCGCGACCGTGCTCGCGTGACCATCGCCACGCCGGGCGGCACGTCGGGCTCGCCGGCCGCGCGGCTGTTCACGGACAACTCCGCCGCCGCCGAGATCGTCCGCCGCCTCGGGCTGCGCAACGCCTGGACCGCGTCCGCCGGGCGCTACGGCTTCTCGACGGTCGGCGTCGAGGCGCTGCGCAAGGTCCAGCGCGGCTGGCTGACGTTCGTCTACCCCGGCGAGCTCGCGGGCCAGATCAAGCGCTTCACCGGCCAGAACTCCTACAAGCGCCTGGACATGGTGCGCAAGAAGCGCGTGCGCAACCTGCGCGGGAACACGTGGCTGTTCGGCGGCCCGCTGTCGTCGAAGGTCTTCGCCCAGCGCCTGACCGACGCACTCACCTAGCACCGGAGCGCGATGACCCGGCGCGCCCTCCTGTTCGCGCTCGCGGGGCTCGCCCTGCTGCTCGTCGCGGTCGTCGCCGACGTCGCGCAGGGACAGGGCGGGCTGTCGCTGCACAGCGTCATCGACGCGCTGCTGCACGACCGCTCGACGCTCGAGGGCGCGCTCGTGCGCGACGTGCGGCTGCCGCGCGCGGTCGCGGGGATCGTCGCGGGCGGCGCGCTCGGCTGCGGCCGCCGTCCTGCTGATCGCCGTGACGCGCAACCCGCTCGCCGAGCCGGCGACGCTCGGGCTGACCGCCGGCGGGACGCTCGCCGTCACGCTCACGACCGCCTACGGGTCGATCGCCCCAGGCGCGCCGACGATCGCCGTCGCGTTCGTCGGCGTCCTCTTCGGCGCCCTGCTGATCGGCGCGATCGCCGCCGTCGCCGGCGCGGCGCCGGTGCGGATCGTGCTCGCCGGAATGGCGATCAGCCTCGCGCTGGCGGCGGTCAGCGCGGCGATCCAGCTCCTGCGCGAGACGGAGACGAGCGGCATGTTCCTGTGGGGCGCGGGCAGCCTGCTGCAGGCCGGCTGGGACCAGGTCCGCGCCGGCGCGCTGATCGGAGGCGTCGTGCTGGCCGGCTGCTTCGGGCTCGCGCGCCAGCTCGACGTCGCCGTGCTCGGCGAGAGCACGGCGCGGGCGCTGGGGCTGCGCAACGGCACGACGCGGCTGCTGGCGGTCGGCGCTGCGGTGCTGCTGACCGCGGTCGCCGTCGGCGTCGCCGGGCCGATCGCGTTCGTCGGCATCCTGTCGGCGGCGATCGCGCGCGCGGCGCGACCGCGCGGTCACGCCGCGCAGCTGGTCGTCGCCGTCCCGTGGGGCGCGGCGATCGTCGTCGGTGCCGACGTCGTCGGACGGCTCATCTTCGGCCTCGACAGCGAGACGCCGGCCGGCGTCATCTGCGCGCTGATCGGCGCGCCGGTGCTGATCGCCGCCGCGCGGCGCCTGCGCGACGGCGGCTCGCCCGTCGTGGACGCGGCCGCCAGCGCCGCGCGCTGGCGGCCGCGCGCCGTCGGCGTGGCGATCGTCGTCGCGCTCGCGGCGGCGTTCGCCAGCCTCTGCATCGGCGAGCTGTCGGCCGGCCCGCGCGAGATCGTGCGCTCGATCTTCGGCACCGGCGAGGGTCTCGGCGACCTCGTGCTCGAGCTGCGTGCGCCGCGCCTGTGCGTCGCGCTGCTGGCCGGCGCGTGCCTGGCCGCGTCCGGTGTCGTCCTGCAGGCCGGCGTGCGCAACGCGTTCGCCGGCCCCGAGCTCGTCGGCGTCACGAGCGGGGCTTCCGTGGCGGCGTTCGTCGTGCTGCTCGTGCTGCCTGCGGCGCCGCACGCCGTGCTGCCGTTCGCGGCGTTTGCCGGCGGCATCGCGGCGATGGCGCTCGTGCTCCTGCTGGCCGGCTCGGGGCGCGGCTCGCCGCAGCGCCTCGCGCTCGTCGGCCTCGCCGTCAGCGCCGCGTGCCTCGCCGTCACGACGCTGCTGGTCCTCAACGCCACTCCGGCCGCATCGGTCGCCGTCACGTGGCTGGCCGGCTCGACGTACGCGCAGAGCTGGAGCGAGCTGCGGCTGCTCGCGATCCCGGCGCTCGTGCTGCTGCCGCTCGCCGCGCTCGCGATCCGCCGCCTGGACATCCTCATGCTCGACGACGAGCTGGGCACCGCCCTCGGGCTGCGCGTCGGCGCCGCGCGCGCCGCGATGCTGGCCGTCGGCGCCGCGCTCGCCGCGTCGGCCGTCGCGGTGACCGGCGCGATCGCGTTCGTCGGGCTGCTCGCCCCGCACGCCGCGCGGCTCGTCGCGGGCGGCAACCACCGCCGGCTGCTGCCCGTCGCGATGCTGATGGGCGCCACGCTGCTGGCGACGGCCGACGCGCTCGGGCGCATCCTCTTCGCCCCGACCGAGGTTCCCTCGGGGCTCGTCGTCGCGCTGATCGGCGCGCCGTACCTCAGCTGGATGATGTGGCGCGGACGGCTGGCGGCCGCCTGACGGCGCGTGCCGCGCGCTCCAGCGGGATGCACAGCGGCGCGCCGCTGACCGGATCGGCGATGACCTCGGCGCGCAGGTTGAGCACCTCGAGCACGAGCGTGGCATCGACGATCTCGCGCGGCGGACCGGCGGCGTAGATCTCGCCGTCGCGCATCGCGACGAGCTCGTGCGCGTAGCGGCAGGCCTGGTTGAGGTCGTGCAGGACGAGCGCGATCGTCCGGCCGTCGCGCTCGTTGAGCTCGGCCAGCAGGTCGAGCACCTCGAGCTGATGGGCGAGGTCGAGATACGTCGTCGGCTCGTCGAGCAGCAGCACGCCCGTGTCCTGCGCGAGCACCATCGCGATCCAGACCCGCTGGCGCTGGCCGCCCGACAGCTGGTCGAGCGGGCGCTCGCGCAGCTCGGTCGTGTCGGTCGAGGCGAGCGCCCACGCGATGCGCTCCCGATCGAGCGTGGATTGCGGGCGGCCGAGGCGCTGGTGCGGGTAGCGCCCGCGCGCGACGAGGTCGCCGACGGTCAGCCCCTCGGGCGCGACCGGCGACTGCGGCAGGAAGCCGACGCGGCGCGCGACCTCGCGGGTCGGGAGCTTCGCGATCGCCTTGCCGTCGAGCAGCACGCTGCCCGACTGCGGCTCGATCAGCCGTGCCATCGCCCGTAGCAGCGTCGACTTGCCGCTCGCGTTCGCGCCGACGATCGCCGTGATGCGGCCCTCCGCGAGCTCGCAGTCCAGATCGCGAAGCACCTCGTGCGCGCCGTAGGAGAAGGAGACTGATGCGGCGTGCAGCGTCATGCGTAAGGTGAACCTAACACGCCCACGAGCGCCGGCGCGAACATCGCCGGCATATCAGCGCCGCGCACGATCGAAACCTCACGAAGCGGCCGTCGTGCGCGTTGAAGACCATATGCGCTCGCGAACCGACCTGGCTCGAAGGCCTCCGGCGATTCCGGAAAGGACATTCGACATGATGACGATTACCGGCCCACGCGCCGTGACCATGCACGAGCGCGTCGACGCGCTCGCCTGGGACGACCTCGGCGATCAGCTCGACAGCCGGGGCTTTGCGATCACCGCGCCGCTGCTCACGGGCGAGGAGTGCGGCGAGCTCGCAGACCTGTTCGACGGCGGCCGCTTCCGCGCGACGATCGACATGGCCCGCCACCGCTTCGGCGATGGCCGCTACCGCTACTTCGACCACCCCCTGCCCGACACGATCGCGTCGCTGCGCAGCGCGTTCTACGCGCATCTCGCCCCGATCGCCAACGACTGGTCCGAGCGGCTGCGCGGCCACGAGCAGACCTTCCCGCTCGAACACGAGGCGCTGCTGGAACGCTGCCGCCAGGCCGGCCAGCAGCGCCCCACGCCGCTGATCCTGCGCTACGGCGAGGGCGACTGGAACGCGCTGCACCAAGACCTCTACGGCGACGTGTTCTTCCCGCTTCAGATCGTCACCGTCCTGTCGCAGTCCGGCACGGACTACGAGGGCGGGGAGTTCGTGCTCGTCGAGCAGCGCCCGCGCGCCCAAAGCCGCGCCCACGTCCTGCAGCCACCGCGCGGCGCGTTCGTGATCTTCCCCACCCGCCACCGGCCCAACCCCGGCAAGACCGGCCACCACAAGGTCGCCCTGCGCCACGGCATCAGCACCGTGACCCGCGGCACGCGCACGGCGCTGGGCGTCATCTTCCACGACGCCCGCTGACCTCATGCATCGGCGAGCTGCGCGCGGTGCCGCGTTAGCCTCAGCGGGATGAACCGCGCGCACCATCTCTACTGCGCGTCGCGCCACTGGGCGCGTGCGGCCGAGCAGAAGCTCATGCCCTGGGCGCTGGATGGCGTCGACCTCGGCGAGGACGTGCTCGAGGTCGGTCCCGGCCTGGGAGCGACGACGCGCGTCCTCGCGCGCCGGCCGGGCCGGCTGAGCGTCATCGAGCTGGAGAGCAGCTCAGTCCAGCGGCTGAGAGCTGAGTTCGCTCCCAGCGTCGACGTGCTTCAGGGCGACGCGACGCAGATGCCGCTGCCCGACAGCCGCTTCAGCGGGGTTGCCTGCTTCACCATGCTCCACCACCTCCCGACGCCGCAGTCTCAGGACCGGCTGTTCACGGAGGCCTGCCGCGTGCTTGCGCCCGGCGGAGTGTTCGCGGGAAGCGACAGCCTCGGCGGCAGCCTCGTCTTCTGGCTCTTTCACATCACAGACACCTTCGTACGCCTGGAGCCCGACGAGCTTCCCGATCGCCTCGAGGCAGCGGGATTCGTCGAGCCCAGCGTGCACGCCGTCAAGTCCTCAGTTCGCTTCGCAGCCCGAAAGCCGGGCTGACCGCGGCGACGAGCGGCTGCAGGTCCTGTCGGATCACCGCCCGGACGTGGCGCAGGACGATCTTGAGATCAGGGCAGTGCACGCTTTCGTTGTGGAATTGCCGGCCTCGACCGAACCGATGCGGCAGGTAGCCGCCACCGCAGATGTCGACAAGTTCACAGGCCCGGCAGACGTCGGGCAGCGCGGCGTCCGCCGCCAGGCACGCGACGAAGACCGGCGTCTGACGCAGATCGTCGATCATGTCCTGGAAGACGTTGAGGCCGGTGTGGGTGAAGCCGTCATAGGAGACCTGAAGCGTGTCGAGCGGCTGCAGGCTTCCGTCCGTCTCCACGACCACCGAGGCGACCGGGCCGCCTCCGCTGTTCTCGCACAGGCTTAGGCCGCCCAGCATCAGATGCATCGCGCTGTGAAACCACCGCACCGTGACGTCCCCGTGGCGGCCTCCGTACCAGGCGTCGAACACGCCGAGGTAGTACTGCGCAAGGTCACCAGGACCCCAGGGAGGCGGGACATCGTGGTTGTAGTCGGGCCACAGGAAGTCCAATCGACGCAATCCGAGTTCCACGAAGTGCTCGAACACCGCGCTTCCATCGACACCGGCGTCCGCGACGCATAACGCGCCCACGCGCAGGCCGTGCTCCTCAGCGGCACCCATGAGCAGATCGAGCCCGTGCCGCGTCTGCTCGTACGTGCCCAGGCCGGCGTGACTGACGCGGTGGCGGTCGTGCACCTCAGGCGGACCGTCGAGGCTGACCCCGACCCGCACGTCGGACGCCACGAGCAGCGAAACCCACTCGGGCGTGACGAGCGTGGCATTCGTCTGCAACGACACCACCGCGCGGACGTCGACGAACGTCGCCGCTACGCGCCGCAGAAAGTCTGACATCCAAGGGATCCCCACCAGCAACGGCTCTCCACCGTGCAGGACGAGCGTCACCGCAGGCAGCTCATGTGCACGTGCGTAGGTAACAATCGCCTCAAGCGTCGCCTGGACGACATCGGCACGCATGACCTTCGGCTTACCACGGAAGCTGGTGTCGCCCTTGTTGTACATGTAGCAGTATGTGCAATTGATGTTGCACAGCGCTGCGATCTTCAGGACGAAGCTCGTCGTGGCGTCGCCCTGGGGGGCAAGCCTCGGCGTCGTCTGGCCGCTCATGGTCTCCTCGACCACGTGTGCCGGACGCTAGCTGTTGAGCCCGGTGACCTTTCGAACGCGATCAAGGGGGGTTTGGTTGCCGAGGGCGCTGTGGGTGCGTCGCTCGTTGTCGTGGTCGACCCAGTGTGGCAGCGATGCCCGACGTGCCTGGCTTGAGGCGTATTCGAGGGCGTAGGCCCATTCGCGTTGCAGCGTCTGCTGGTAGCGCTCGACCTTGCCGTTGGTGCGGGGCGTGTAGGGCCTGGTGCGCATGTGACCGATCGCGCGGCGATGCAGCAGTTCGCGCAGCGAGCGGCTGTTGACGTAGGCGAACGCGTTGTCGGTCATCAACCTTTCGGCGACCACGCCGTGGTCGAGAAAGAAGTCCAAGGCACGCGTGGTGAAGGCGGTGACGGTGTCGGCGCGTTCGTCGTCGTGCAGCTCGCTGTAGGCCAGCCTGGAGCAGTCATCGACGATCGAGTGGCAGTACTCCCAGCCGACCCGGCGTGAGCGCCTGGTGCGGTCGCCGGTGACCTTGTGGCCGGGCTTGGCGAACTTGGCGAACTTCTTGACGTCCATGTGCAGCAGCTGGCCCGGGCACGGCCACTCGTAGCGAACGATCGCCGGACGCTCAGGGCAAGGCAGTCGCGAGTACCCGCCGCGCCGCAACACCTGGTGGACGGTCGAGTGCGGCCGTCTGACCTCGGGCTCGTCGGCGAGCCTGCGCGGGCTCCAGCCCGTGCGCTGACGCAGCTCACAGATCCGCGAGGCCTCCTCGGCGGGCACCTGCGCCGGCGACCGATGCGGCCGGCTGGAGCGCTCGGCCAGGCACGCCAGCGATTCCCGCTGGGCTGATGTTGCCTGGCGCCAACGATGCACCCACTCCCAAACGGTCGACTTCGACACGTTCGCCCAGGCCGCGGCCTGGGCGAACGTGTCGCCTTCCTCAACGACACGACGAACGACGATCCACCGTCCCAGCGGCGTATGACGGGCTCTATGGTGCGGCACTCCGGGCCTCCTTGAGGGAGTGAGCTTCGACACCCACACCCTCTCGGCAGGCCCGGACCTACAACCTCACACCGTTCGCAACGTCCCTGGGCACGTCAGCTAGCTCCTGTGATCCCAGCTTCCCTCGGCGTGTGGCCTGCTGTAATTCCGTACGAGCCGAGGATCCTGCGGGTGCTCGAGATGCTCCCGGACAACTCGTTCCAGCACGGGGTTCAGCTCACCGAGTCGCGGCACATCCGCGCTTTCGTGCTGCATGGCGATCTCATTAACCATCACACCATCGTCGGGCACGGAAGCTCACCCTCCTCGTCATTGTTGAGCACGCGCACTGGCGCGTCGCCAACATGGACACCGCGACGCGCGTACGTGTGCCGACCCCTTCGCCGCGTGGCTGCCATGAACTCACGGGCGTCACAACCATGACGCCGCCACGCGTGAGAGTCAAGGTCTCTTGGTCGATCGCGGTCGGTCGCCCTCCCGCGCACCGTCAAGGCAGGTCGGCGCTACGGCGCGCGCAGCACCAGCGGGAGGGTGTAGGACCTGCCGCCGCTGGTGGTGCGCAGGCGGTAGACGGCGATCAGCTGGCCCGCGGGCGGCTTGGGAAGGACGACGCTGAAGCGCCCGCGCCCGTCCGTTCGCAGGGTCTTGACGTTTCGCGTCGCGGTCGCCGAGCAACCCAGCTGGCGGGCAACCGCGAGGACGCGATGGGCGCGGCGGCGGCTGACGAGATGCCCGCGAACCCGGACGCCCCCGCCGGTCGCGGTCTGGCTGTCGACGATCAGCAGTCGCGTCGCCCGCAGCGCCGGGGACTGCTCGTCCGCGACACGGGCCTGGTAGCGCAGCCTCGCCGCGTCCCTCGTGCGCTTGGCCGTCGCGTGAAACGTCCCGTCGAGGGCGACGGTCGTCACCGCGACGAGGCGTCCGCCGGCGGTGATCGCGAGCGGCCGGCCGCCGAGCTGGGCGCGCGTCACGCCGGCCAGGCGCACCCGGCTGCCGCGCAGCGTGACGTCGGTCAGGACGACCGTCCTGCCGCAGAGCGGCGGCGCATCGGACGCCCGCTGCGGCGCCGGCGGCGGGCTCGGCGGCGCGGTCGGCGGAGGCGGCGGCGGACTCGGGGCCGCCGTGTCGACCCACATGCGCACGGCGACGGTTCCCTGGTAATAGGAGGGATAGGTGCTGTAGCGCGTCTGCCAGGTGGCTGTGGTCGACCCGAACGGGATCTGGCCGATCCATGCGTCCGGCACCGACGGCGTCTCCTGCGCGTCCTGCTCGCCGACGCAGCAGCCGTCGGCGCGGTAGACGAGCGCGTAGCGCTCGCCCGCGACGACCCGCGGCCCGTCGCCGAACAGGACCGCGGTCGGCGTGCCCTGCACGCCGCTGCCGGCCGGCTGCGGCAGGCTGGCGACCGGCACGCTCGCGCTCGCCAGGACGTCGGTGGGACGACCCTCGCCATCGACGCGCGCACGTCCACGAAGAAGTTCTGTGCCACCGGGGTCCCGCCCGCATGGCCGGCGTAGTTCGCGAAGAAGACGTCGACGCGCGTCACGCGACCGCCGACCGTGGGCACCACGTTCGACAGCGTCGTCTGTCCCGGAGACTGCCGCTCCATGCCGAGCTCGGAGGTCACGTACGGCGACGTCACGTAGTAGCCGCCAAACGCTCGCGGATCGGTCGGCACGGGTGCGTCGGCGGCGATCTGCTCCGCCGCGACCGCCACGCCGCCGGCGCCCGACGAGCCAGCGTCGCACCGGCGAGTCGCCGCCAGCCACCGCTGCCACGAACGACAAGACCCGCCCCTCACGGATACCCCCAGTTTCCGGTGAAACTGTCCCGCGAGCGATCATGCTCCTCGGTCGGTCGCCGGTCAAGGCAGCCGTGCCCCGCGACCTCCATCACACCTCGCCGGGTGATGAGCTTCCTGCCACGCGGCCCGATGATCTGCCTGTCGACAGCACCGCCCCTGTAGAACTACCGGGATGGCGAAGGCCGAGGCCACGACTGTCGAGGCGGGCGGGCGTGAGGTTCGCGTCTCCAGCCCCGATCGGGTGATCTTTCCGGCGACGGAGCGCACGCGGCCGGTGACGAAGCTGGACGTCGTGAGGTACTACCTCGCCGTCGACGAGGGGATCATGCGCGCCCTCAGCCAGCGGCCCACGACGCTCGAGCGCTGGCCCAAGGGGGTTCACCCCGGGATCGTGCTGTCGACGCGTGAGAGGGGCGGCGGCGACGCGTTCTTCCAGAAGCGCGTCCCACAGGGCGCCCCGGAGTACGTGGAGACCGCGCGCATCGAGTTCCCGTCCGGCCGCCGCGCCGACGAGGTCTGTCCCACGGAGATCGCCGTCGTCGCCTGGTGCGCCCAGATGGGCACGATCACCTTCCATCCCTGGCCGGTTCGCCGCGAGGACGTGGACCATCCCGACGAGCTGCGGCTCGACCTCGATCCGCAGCCCGGCACCGACTTCGACGACGCCGTGCGCGTGGCCGGCGAGGCGCGTGTGCTGCTGGACGAGCTCGGCTTCGCCGGCTTCCCGAAGACCTCGGGCGGCCGCGGAATCCACATCTACGTCCGCATCGAGCCGCGCTGGACGTTCACGGACGCCCGCCACGCCGCGATCGCGTTCGGGCGCGAGCTCGAGCGGCGGCTCCCCGGCGAGGTGACCACCAAGTGGTGGAAGGAGGAGCGCGGCGAGCGCATCTTCGTCGACTACAACCAGAACGCGCGCGACCGCACGATCGCCTCGGCCTACAGCGTGCGGCCGAAGTCCGGCGCGCCGGTCTCGGCGCCGGTCACGTGGGACGAGCTCGATGGGGTCCAGCCGGAGGACTTCACCGTCGAGACGATGCCCGCGCGCTTCGCCGAGGTGGGCGACCGTCACGCGGCGATCGACGACGTCGCCCACTCGCTCGAGCCGCTGCTGGAGATGTACGCGCGCGACGAGGCCGACGGCAGGGGCGACATGCCGTACCCCCCGGACTACCCCAAGATGCCGGGCGAGCCCAAGCGCGTGCAGCCGTCGCGCGACCGCGACCGCAAGCGCGACTGACGAGCTACGCCTGCGGCAGCTTCTTCGCCCCGCGCTTCATGACCGGCGCGGACGGCGGCGGCACGACCGGGCCGATGTCGCCGTCGGGCGCCTCGTCGAGGTCCACGATCACCGGCGCGTGGTCGCTCGGCCGGCTGCCCTTGCGCGCCTGCCGGTCGACCCAGGCAGCCCGCACGCGCTCCGCCACCGGGTCGCTTGCGAGGAGCAGGTCGATCCTCATTCCGCAGTCCTGATGGAACATGCCCGCACGATAGTCCCAGTAGGTGAAGATGCGCTCGTGCGGCCAACGGTCGCGCACGACGTCGTGGAGGCCGAGCGACTGCAGCTCCGCGAGCGCGGCCCGCTCGGGCTCGGTCACATGCGTCTGGCCGATGTACGCGTCCGGATCGAAGACGTCGTCGTCGGTGGGGGCGATGTTCATGTCGCCGCAGACCACGGTCTCCTTCGGCCCCTGCGCCACCACGTCGCGCAGCGCGCGCAGCCACCCGAGCTTGTACTCGTAATGGTCCGAGCCCGGCTGGCGCCCGTTCGGCACGTAGACCGACACGACGCGGATGCCGCCGCAGGTCGCCGCGATCGCCCGCGCTTCCGGGTGCGGGAATCCCGGCGCGCCCGCAAGCCCGCGGACCACGTCCTCGAGTCCCACGCGCGAGAGGATCGCGACGCCGTTCCACGCCGCCTCCCCGTGCACCGCGATCTCGTAGCCACGCTCGACCAGCTCGTCCCCGAGCAGCTCGGCGAGCGCGTCGTCGGCGAGCTTCGTCTCCTGGAGGCAGACGACGTCGGGGCGCCGCTCCTCCAGCCAGGGGAGAAAGCGCGGCACGCGCTGCTTCAGCGAGTTGACGTTCCAGGTCGCGATCCGCACGGCTTCCCACGGTACCGCGAGCGCGCGGTCAGCCCCTCTACGACAAGGCCAACCAGACGCTCATGCTCCGCGCCACCGTCACCCCCGACCTCGTCCCAGAAGACGAAAACCCCGACCGAGCAACACCCGGTCGGGGATATCTTCCATAGCGGGGGCGGGATTCGAACCCGCGACCTTCGGGTTATGAGCCCGACGAGCTACCAGACTGCTCCACCCCGCGGCGTGGACCGACCAGTTTAGCAACGTGCCACCGCTCTGCTCAACGCCCAAGCAGGCGGATAGCCTCGTTCCGGCGTGCGCGTGGCCGTCGTCGACATCGGGACGAACTCGACGCGGCTGCTGATCGCCGACGTGGCGGCCGGCGGCGCGTTGACCGAACTCCATCGCGAGTCGATCGTCACGCGACTCGGGGACAGGGTGGACGCCACCGGGCGCCTCTGCGCTAACGCCATCGAGCGCGTGTTCGCGACGCTCGCGCACTACCGCGCCCTGATCGACGAGCACGAGGCGACGGCCACGACCGCGGTCCTCACGAGCGCGGTGCGAGACGCCTCCAACGGCGCGGAGTTCACAGCCCGCGTCCGCGACCGCTTCGGCCTGGACGCCCGCACGATCGCCGGCGACGAGGAGGCCGCCCTGACGTTCGCCGGCGCGACGTCCGAGCGAGCGCACGACGGCAAGGAGCTCGTCGTCGTGGACATCGGCGGCGGCTCGACGGAGTTCGTGATCGGCCGCGACCGCGAGGTCGGCTTCCACGTCTCCACGCAGGCCGGGGTCGTCCGCCAGACCGAGCGCCACATCCATGACGACCCGCCGAAGCCGGACGACGTCGAGCGGCTGCGCGAGGAGGTCGCGCGCATCTTCGAAGAGCACGTGCCACACGCCACGCGGGAGCGCGTCGTCCAGGCGATCGCCGTCGCGGGCACCGCCACCTCCTGCGCGGCAATCGAGCTCGAGCTCGATCCCTACGACCCGAGGCGGGTCCACGGGCACATCCTCACGCGCGCCACGTGCGAGCGCATCCTCGCCCGCCTCGCCCGCCTCACGGAGACCGAGCGGCGAGCCGTCACCGGACTGCATCCCGACCGCGCCCCGACGATCGTCGCCGCCGTCGCGATGCTGCTCGAGGTCTACGCGATCTTCGGGCTGCGGGAGCTCGAGGTCTCCGAGCACGACATCCTCCGCGGCACCGCGCTGCGGCTCGCCGCGCCCGTTGCGCGACCCGGCGTCTAGTACACCACAGACGCATAGAAGACGGACACATGTCCGATTCAGGTTTCGCTACGCTAGGCCCGATACTCCTCCTGCCGGCAGAGGAACCCATTCAAGGGGGAACCAAGCCGGTCATAGGTTCGAGCAAGCCGTTTTGTGATCGGCGCCTCCCGCGCTCGGACCGCACATAAAGGCCCACGCTAGGCACGTACCCCTGCCCGACCTGTCGGGGCCATGAGTAAGGAAGCCGCCCTTTCCCCTGGGGGCGGTTTCCTCTTTAACGGCCGCGCAGCGAGAAGGCCGACTAGCCGAGATTGGAGCGCCGCGGGTACGCCACCGACGGATCCGTCAGCACGTTGACGAGCGCCGGCCCACCGGCCGAGAACGCCCGCTCCAGCGCCGGTCGCAGCTGCGCAGGCGTACGCACGAGCTCCCCATGCGCGCCCAGCGCCTCGACCACCAGGTCGTACCGCGTCTCCGGCCGCAGCTCCGCCGCCACCGAGTACCCGTAGATGAACTCCATCGGGTGCTTCTCCAGGCCCCAGATGCCGTTGTTGCCCATCACGCCGACGACCGCCACGCCGTGGCGCGCCAGCGAGTCGAACTCCATTCCCGAGAAGCCGAACGCGCCATCGCCCAGCAGCAGCACGACCTGGCGCTGCGGATGTGCGAGCTTGGCCGCCAGCGCGTAGCCGGGCCCGGACCCAAGGCAGCCGAACGGCCCCGGATCGAGCCAGCAGCCGGGCTCGTAGGAATCGATCACGCGCCCCGCGTAGGAGACGAAGTCGCCGCCGTCGCCGATCACGATCGCGTTCCTGTCGAGCAATCCGGCGAGCTCGCCGTAGATGCGCATCGGGTGAAGCGGCGCGCGCTCGTCGAGCAGCAGCTCCTGCTCGGCCGCACGCGCGCTGTCCTCGGCGGCGTGCAGCGCGGCGATCCAGCCGGGGTCCGTCGCACACGACACCGACGTCCGCAGCACGTCCAGCACGTCGCTCACGACGCCGTACAGCTCGGCCGCCACCGCCCGCGGATAGGCGCGCGCGGGCGCGACCCGGTCGATCGCGACGATCGCCGTGTCCTCGCCGAACGCGGCGCCGAACCCGAGCCGGAAGTCGATCGGCGCGCCGATCACCAGCGCCACGTCGGCATCGCGCAGGCCGACGGATCGCGCGCGCGAGAAGAAGAGCTCGTGGTCAGCCGGCAGGCACCCGCGCGCGAGCCCGTTGAGGAACACCGGGATCTGCAGCTCCTCGGCGAGCGCGCGCAGCGCCTGCTCCCCATGCGCCCAGTACAGGTCCGTCCCAGCCATGATCACCGGCCGCCGCGCACCGCGCAGCAGCTCGATGGCCGCCGCAAGCGCCTCGCCGTCGGCCTCCGGCCCGGCCGTCCGGGGGTCGGGCATCGGCACGTGGTCGTCCTCCTCGACGCCCTCCGAGAACACGACGTCCAGCGAGAAGTCCAGGAACGCCGGGCCGCCGGGCGGCGACACCGCCGCCGCCAGTGCGGCGTCGATGAGCGCCGGGATGTCCGAGGTCTGGGATGGCGTGGCCGCGAGCGTCGTCAGCGGAGCGACGAACGGCAGGTGGTCGATCTCCTGCAGCGAGCCCTGGCCCCAGCGCACCGCGGGCGCGCGCCCGCCGAGCACGAGCATCGGCGAGTGGTTCTGCTGGGCGGAGGCGATCGCGCTGATCCCGTTCGTCACGCCCGGGCCGGCCGTCAGCGCCGCAACGCCGGGACGGCGCGTGACCTTCGCCCAGCCCTCAGCCGCGAACGCCGCCGTCTGCTCGTGGCGGACGTCGACGATGTCGATCCCCTCCGCCCGGCAGCCGTCGTAGATCGAGAACAGATGCCCGCCCGAGAGCGTGAAGAGCTTCGTGACGCCGTGCGCCTTCAGGCGACGGGCGACGAGATGCCCGCCGACGTGCTGGCGCGCGCTGGACGATTCGGTCGCCATCGCGCGGCGACACTACCAGCTGAACAGCGGCGTTCATATGACGGAGCGCACACAGCGGCCCCGCGGATGACGACTCAGACGGCGGCCTGCGCGGCAGCCGATCGCGCGGCGGCGGCCTCCAGCAGTCGATCCTCGCCGCAGAACAGCATCCGCCCCACGCGCAGCGCCGGCAGGCAGGTCGCACCCGCGGCGAGCAGCCCGCGCCCGGCGTCCTCGATCGGCCCGTCGCGCCCGACGTCGCCGGCGGCGGCGAGCGTCTCGGCCAGCCCGATTCCGGCGGCCGCGGCCGCCTCGGCCAGGATCTCCGGATCGTCGATGTCGAAGCCGCCACAGAACGCCAGCCGTGATGCCGCCAGCACGAACGCCCCGCCGCAGCCGCGCTCGGCCGCCAGCGACGCGACGCGCATCGCCCCGCGCACGTTGTGGGAGGGCTCCTCGGGCCAGACGAGCGGCAGGCCGAGCAGCGCCGCGCGCTCGGACGCGGCGTGCACGCGCTCGTCACTCAACCGGACGCCCTGCAGGATGTCGGCCGACGCCGGCATCCACTCCAGCCGCGCGAACAGCCGCTCCGCGCGCTCGGCGGCGAGATAGGTGTACGGCGAACCCAGGTCGAAGTACAGCGTGGTGCGCGCAGGCCCTTGACGAGCGACACCAGGCAAGCGGTTTCGACGAGCCTGGCGGTGCTCCTCGAGCGATGAAATAGTGCCCACGAAGTACATAACGCACGGGACGGACGAAACATTCGGGAACCTTCGCGCACCATTTAGCACCGAAAGGGTCCATCATCAGGGGCACCCCCTTCCGGTGCGTCGATAGGCGACTAACGTGCGGGCCAATTCCGGTCCCGCGATCGCCTTCGCCGACCGTTCAAGAACTTATGCCCGCCACCCCACCCCCGAAACGCCATCCGTACGATCAATGGGCACCAGACGCCCGCGCCCTCGACCTCGTCGGGGACAAGTGGACGTTGCTCATCGTGCGTGACCTCGCCGCCGGCCCGCGACGCTTTGTCGAGTTGCAGCGCGTCCTGCCGGGCATCTCGACCGAGCAGTTGCGGTCGCGTCTGAACCGCATGGTCGCCGACGGCCTGCTGACCCGCCAGCGCTACCGCGAGGTACCGCCACGCGTGGACTACGAGCTCACCCAGCGCTCGCAGCAACTGCTGCCGGTGCTCGGCGCGCTTGCGCGCTGGGGCTACGAGTGGGCCTGGACGGCACCGCGCGAGGGCGAGGCGATCGACATCGGCGCGATCCTGCGCGTCGCCCCCGGCCTCGTCGAGCCGCCCGCCAGCGTGAACGGCACCGCCGAGCTGCGCGTCGAGCGCCCCGACGGCACGAGCCGCCACTACGCGATCACCGTCTCGCGCGGCGAGGCGACGATCGCCGAGCACGAGGCACCGGACGCCAGCGCCCACGTCTCCGGCAGCGAAGCCGACTGGATCGACGCACTGGGCCCCGCAGCAGACCACGGCACGCTCGACATCAACGGCGACGAGCGCCTCGCTAAGGTCGTGCTCGACGGCGTTTGCGCGAACGCCGAGCGCGGCGTCCGCGCCGCGTAGCGTCCACGAAGTTCACAGCTCGGACCGCAACCGCGTCCCCGGTAGCGGGGTTAGGCTCCAGAACGCGCCCGTCGCTGCCGATGGGGTATCTGAACCCTCCCTGCTGAAAGGAAGCGATCTCCTCGTGAACCGCCGCCTGCTCCCCATGCTGCTCGTCGCCCTCGGCCTGCTCGCCGTGCCGGCCTCGGCCCCGGCAGCGAAGAAGATCAACGTCGCCGTTGGGGTCGGCGACCAGAGCCCGAAGATGTTCTCAGATCCCAACTGGAAGGCGCTCGGGCTCAAGAAGACCCGCTACTTCGTCGAATGGAACGCGATCGACCAGCCGGACGAGCTGGCGGCCGCCGACGAGTTCGTGGGTGCTGCCCGGCAGGCCGGCGTCAGGGTCCTCATGCACATCTCCACCGACGACATCAACAGCGTGCCGGCGAAGCCTGCGCCGAGCGTCAGCCAGTACAAGTCGAAGGTCGGCCAGCTCATCAAGCGCTACAAGGCCGTCGGCGTCAACGAGTGGGGCGTCTGGAACGAGGCCAACCACAAGTCGCAGCCGACCGCGAAGAACCCCAAGCGCGCGGCGGACTACTACAAGGCGATCAAGGGCATGTGCTCGGGCTGCAAGATCGTCGCGCTCGACGTGCTCGACCAGGCCGGCGTCGAGAAGTACATCGCGCGCTGGCTGAAGGCCGCGGGCTCGGCGGGCAAGAGCGCGAAGGTCATCGGGATCCACAACTACTCCCAGGTCAACCGCCGCATCACCGAGAAGAAGGCGAGCAAGAACTACCCCGGCACGGCGCGCATCATCAAGGCCGTGCGCAAGAAGAACAAGAAGGCGAAGTTCTGGTACACGGAGACCGGCGGACTCGCGAGCTTCGGCTCCGCGTTCCCGTGTGACCGCAAGCGCCAGGCGAGCCGCACGACGTTCATGTTCGACATGATCAAGACCTACGACAAGGACGTCGAGCGCCTCTACAGCTACAACTGGTTCGGCACCGGCAGCGGGGGCTGCAACGGCTTCGACGCGGGGCTCGTGGAGGCCAACGGCACGCCGCGCGCCGCGTACAAGGTCTTCAAGAGCAAGAGCAAGACCGCAACGAAGTAGATCCGCCTTTCGGCGCCTGGGCGCGCGCATAGGATAAGCGCGCGCCCGGGTAGCCGAATGGCATAGGCAAGCGGTCTTAAAAACCGCTGCTCGCAAGAGCGTGCGGGTTCGAATCCCGCCCCGGGCATCCTCACGGGATCCTCATGCAACGGCTGCTGGACGGCCTGTACGCTGGTCATAGCCGGAGAAACCTCGGAACTTCGCCCGTCCTGCGGGGTTCCAAGAGATCAGCGGCACGAACGCCTCCCCCCACCCCGTGGAAGCCACAGCCCTCAACTCCATTGCCGTCGGCATGCGCGGTCCCACCCCGCTGCTGCGGCTGCAGTCCGACGAGCGCCTGATCGCGCTCGTGCGGCGCGGCAACCATGCCGCCTTCGAGATGCTCGTGGCGCGCTACCAGTCGCGCCTGCTGGCCTTCTGCCGGCACATGCTCGGCTCGCGCGAGGACGCCGAGGACGTCCTGCAGGAGGTCTTCGCCGCCTCCTTCAACGCGATCCTCGCCGACGACCGCGCCATCAACGTGCGCCCGTGGCTGTACCGCATCGCGCGCAACCGCTCGCTCAACCACCTGCGCCGCGTGCAGCCGATCGGCGTCGACTCGATGGACATCCACCTCTCCGAGGGCGGCGCGACGACGGCCGACAAGGTCCACAAGCGCGAGGACTTCCGGCTGCTCGTCGGCGACGTCCAGGACCTCCCCGAGACGCAGAAGACCGCGCTGCTGCTGCGCGAGATCGACGCGCTGTCCTACGAGCAGATCGCCGAGGCGATGGAGACGACGATCCCGTCGGTGAAGTCCCTGCTCGTTCGCGCCCGCGTGTCGCTCGCCGAGGCGGCCGAGGCGCGCACGCTGACCTGCGAGCAGGTCCGCGAGGAGCTCGGCGAGGTCGCCGAGGGCCTGCGCCGCTCGACCGCGCCGGTCCGCCGCCACGTGCGCGGCTGCGAGCGCTGCCAGGGCTTCAAGGTCCAGCTGCGCAGCACGAACAAGGCGCTCGCCGCCGTGTTCCCGGTCGCGCCGCTGCTGCTCTTCAAGAAGGCGCTGCTCACGCAGTTCGGGATGACCGCCTCGGCGGGCGCCGGCGGCGCCGCGGGCGCCGCGGCCGCGACCGTCGCGGCGACGAGCGGCACGTCGGCGATGTCGGCCGGGATCAGCACGATCGCGACGAAGACCGCGGCGACGCTCGCGGCCGCGGCGATCGTCACGGCGGGCGCCGTCGAGGTCAAGCACGTGCAGATGAAGGCGGCCACCCCGGCCGTCGCCGCGGCCAAGGCGAAGCCGGCTCCCGCCCCGGCCGCACGGACCGCGCCCGAGGTCGTCGCAGCGGCACAGCAGCCCGCGACCCGGGTGCGCGCGAAGACCGCCGTCGCCGCGCCCGCGACGAAGCGGGCCGCGTCCAAGCCCGCGCCCGACGCCACGGGCGGCGCCGATCCGACCGCCCTCGCGAACGTGAACGCCGTGCCGGCCGGGACCGCCGGCGGCACCGCGCCGATCCAGAGCGTGACCGAGACGACGACGCTCAGCCATCCCGGGCCGCCCGCGCAGACCGGCGGCGTCGCAGCGCCCGTCGAGCCCGTCACGCCGCCGATCGCCGCCCCGGAGGAGACGCCCGCGGCGCCCGCCATGACGCCGCCTGCGCCGGTCGAGCCCAACCCGGACACGGCCGCGGCCGCCCCGGGCACGGGCGGCGCCCCGGCGCACCCGTAGCGCCCGTAGCGCCGGCGGCGCTGCGCGCTCAGGCGATCCGGTCGCCCGGCTGCGAGCCCGCGTCGGGCTCGAGCAGGAGCACCGGATGATCGCCGGCGACCGCGCCGAGCACGAGCACCTCCGAGCGCACCGGCCCGATCTGACGCGGCGGGAAGTTCACGACGCCGACGACGAGCCGGCCCTCGAGCTGCTCGCGCGTGTAGTTCGTGATCTGCGCCGACGAGCGCTTCTCGCCGAGCTCGGGCCCGAAGTCGATCCGCAGCTTCCAGGCGGGCTTGCGCGCCTCGGGGAAGTCCTCGACCTCGACGATCCGGCCGACGCGCATGTCGACCTTCTCGAAGTCCGCCCACTCGATCACGACGTCCCTCCCGTGCGGTCCTCGCCGAAGCGGAACGACCGCAGCGGCGTCTTCAGCGCTCCGTGGTTGCCGATGTCGTCGGCGGTCGGCGTGCCGGCCTTCGGCGTCGACTCGAGCTCGAGGACGACGCCGTGGCGCCGGCCGTCGGGCTCCTCCTCGACGAGCAGGTAGTGGCGGCCGTAGAGGCGCCGCGCGCCGCTGCGGGCGCGGAACGTCACCTCGTAGCCGATCGCGTTGTTGATGCGGGCGCGGCCCTCGCCGACGAACTCGAAGCCCCGGTAGCGCCTGCGCACGGTGCGCAGGTAGCCGTCGGCGTAGACGGGCAGCATCCCGCCGACCGCGCCGCGGTAGGCGGGCAGCGTGAGGGAGCGGATGACGAAGGAGTCCAGGAACAGCCCGCCCTCGGCGTGGCGCAGGGCGACGAGCGCGCCGGGCTCGTCGATCCGCGCCCACTGCGAGCCGTAGACGAAGTTGAACGTCACCGGCCTGCGGACGAGCAGGGCCGTCTCGTCGGGCCGGGTCGCGATCGCCACGACGACCGCGGTCACGACGATCGCAAGCGCGAGCGCCGCCGCGGCGATCCGCACGGCGAGCGAGCGGGGCGCGAGCAGCTGCGGGAGCGTCGGGCCGTATTCGGCCTTGATCACGGGCACCCGGCCCATTCTGACGGCTGGACGGAGATCGACCCCCGACGCCCTGCGGCGCCGGGCCGTGTCACGAACGCGCCGATACCACGATCACCGATGCCTCGACGCCTACGACGACTCCTCCATACAACCGCGATCCGCTTCATGACGATCGGCGTTCGCCATCGCCTGCGGATCCTCGGCCGGCGCTGCCATCACGGCACGCCGGGCACGCTCCTGACGTCACTCGCCGATCGAGAACATCGTCTCCAGGTCGTGCTTGGAGAACGCCTCGAACGCGACCATCGTGTGCGTCCGCGCGACGCCGTGCATCGACGAGATCTGGCTCGTCACGACGCTCGCGAGATCCTCGTGACGCTTGACGTGCACGACGCAGACGAAGTCCCATTCGCCGGTCACCGAGTAGGCCTCGCGCACCCCTTCGACGTCGGCCAGCGTGCCGCCGAGCGTCGACATCACATCTCGCTCGGCCTCGACGAGCACGATCGCATGCGTCATCCCTCGCCCCTTTGTTCGTTGTCGTTGCGCTGCGCGGCGAGCTCCCGCGCGAGCTCGAAGCCGACCGACACGCCGACGAGCATCCCCAGCCGGGTCTCCTCCTCGACGAGCGCCTGGACCGCGGCCATGCGAGCGGACGGATCCTCCGTGCCGGCGGCCGCCTGGAGCTGGGCGTCGTGCGCCTGATCGAACCAGCCGCCCTGCTGCAGCGCCGCGCCGAGCACGCGCTGCAGGCCGGGCGCGGCGTGGGTCACGATCTCCTGGGCGTGCCCGAAGCGCTCGGGATCCTCCAGCGCGGCGACGGCCGCGTCGACCTCCTCGGCGCTGTAGCGGTCCCGCGTCACGCGCGCGACCGCCCGGCGACCCCGAAGCCGAGCCCGGCGATGGCGCCGAACGCGGCGCCGAAGAGCCCGGCGAGCGCGCTGCCCTGCGACAGCAGCGGCACGAGCAGCAGCACGGCGGCGATGACGAGCACGCCGAGCAGGTCGGCGTCGTCGTCGCCGTCACCGCGGCTGCGCTCGAGCAGGGCCGGCACGAGCCACGCGCACAGCAGCCCGAGCGCCGCGCCGTGGGAGCCGAAGACGAGCGTGCCCGGATCGATCGCGGACGCCGCCGCCAGCGCGCCCGGGCCACACAGCAGGAAGAGCACGACGACGGCGATCGGCCCGTGGCGGCGCTCGATGAGCCAGCCGAAGAGCCCGATCCCGAGCACGGCGGCGAACTGCGCCGCCGTGCCGTCGTTGAGGAACGCCGCCGTGAAGAAGCGCCACGGATCGCCGCCGATCGCGCTGATCGCGAAGTCGGCACGCACGTAGAACGCGAGCGACAGCCACAGCCCGAACGACATCGCGACGAGCACCATCGTCGCGTACGGGCGCCCGTGCTCGTCGCCGCGGATGCCCGGGATCTCGCCGCTGCGCAGCCGTCCGAGCCGCTGTGCGGCGCTCTGCTGCCTGGGGCGGGCGCCGCCGCGTCCGCCGATCCGCGGTCCTCGCTTGGGCGGCTTGACGGGCGGCGTCGGGGCGCTCGATCCGCGGCGCCCGCTTGCGCAGCCGGGTGCCGCAATACGGGCATTCGGTGATGTAGGGACTGACCTCCGCCTGACAGTTCTTGCATACGACGAAGAGGTCGGGGGACGACATGCATCGATTCTACGGACCGGCTGTGCCGATCTCGTCGAGAACTTTCGGTATCGGTGAACTGGGCGCGGCGACCGCCCGCCGGCGCTACATGGAAGTCGCGGCGATGATCTCGGCCATGACCTCGTTGAGGTCGGTGTTGGCCTCGTAGACGACGATCTGCCGCGAGGCGCCGTTGCCGCGCTCGAGCAGGTCGCGGATGCCGTCGAAGGCGTCGGCCCCGCCGAGCTGCTGGGCGTGCGGCTCGAGGCGCTGGAGCAGGCGCTTGGTCAGCGCCTTCGTCGAGACGCGCTCGCTGGACGGCAGGTCGACGATCTCGCCCTCGAGGCCGTGGCGGGCCGCGAGCCACTTGTTCTCGTCGAGCATCTGCCACGGGTACTCGGCGAGCTTCGTGCCCGCGTCGAAGTGCTCGGCGAGCTCGTGGACCATCGCCTGGATGAGCGCCGCCAGCGCGATGGTGTGCTCCAGCCGCGTCTGCGAGTCGCAGACGCGGATCTCGACCGTGCCGAGGTTCGGGTGCGGGCGCACGTCGTACCAGAGGTACGTGTAGTCCTCCATGACGCCGCTGGAGACCATGAACGCGACCTGGCGCTCCCAGTCCTTCCAGTGCTTGTACGCGGGTGGCATGCCGACCCGCGGGAAGGCACGGAAGATCGGCGTGCGCGTCGACAGCAGGCCGGTCCGGTCGCCGCGCCAGAACGGCGAGTTGGCGCTCAGCGCGAGCAGGACCGGGATGTGCACGCGCATCCCGTTGGCGACATGGATCGCCTTGTCGGGGTCGTCGATGCCGACGTGGACGTGCATGCCGAAGATCAGCTCCTGGCGCGCGACGAAGCGCAGCGCCGAGATGAGGTCGCGGTAGCGCGGCCGGGCGACGATCCGCTGGTCCTCCCACATCGCGAACGGGTGCGTGCCCGCCGAGCCGATGCTGAGGCCGCGGGCGCCCGCCGTCTCGCGCACGTTGCGCCGCAGCGAGCGCAGCTGCTCGCCGGCCGCGACGACGTCGGCGCACGGCTTCGTCGCGATCTCCAGCACGGACTCCATCAGCTCGGGCTTGATGTCGCCGTGCTGGCGCTCGATGTTGTCGGCGCCGGCGTCCTCGAGCAACGACTCGATCGCGTTGACGAGCGAGTAGCTCTCTGCGTCGACGATCATGAGCTCCTCCTCGATGCCGACCGTGTAGCTCGGCCCGGTGAAGTTCGCGCGCATCGCGGCGCAGCGTACCCATAGCCTCTATGGCGTACGCAGGCACCCCGAGCTATTACCCTGGGTTGCCAGGGTGAGACGACCGGAGGACTGAACGTTGGCGACAGCAGGCATGACCACGACGCGCTTGGAAGAGCTCCTCGGCGACGACGCCGAGGACCTGCTCACGCACCGCTGCGAGACGATCGCCGCGGACGACCTGCACCTCCCGGGCCCGGACTTCGTCGACCGCGTCATGCTCGACTCCGACCGCTCGACGAACGTGCTGCGCAACCTCGAGTGGCTGCGTCACTCGGGCCGCCTGTCGGGCACGGGCTACGTGAGCATCCTGCCGATCGACCAGGGGATCGAGCACTCGGGCGCGGCGAGCTTCGCGCCCAACCCGATCTACTTCGACCCGGACAACCTCGTGCGGCTGGCGATGGAGGGCGGCTGCAACGCGATCGCCTCGACGATCGGCGCGCTCGGCGCGGTCTCACGCAAGTACGCCCACCGCTTTCCCTTCATCGTCAAGCTCAACCACAACGAGCTGCTGACGTATCCCAACCAGTACGACCAGATCATGTTCGCCTCCGTGCAGCGCGCGCACGAGCTCGGCGCGGCGGGCGTCGGCGCGACGATCTACTTCGGCTCGGAGGAGTCCCACCACCAGATCATCGAGGTCTGGCAGGCCTTCGAGGAGGCACACCGGCTGGGGATGTTCACCGTCCTGTGGTGCTACCTGCGCAACCCCGCGTTCGCCATCGACGGCACCGACTACCACGTCGCGGCCGACCTGACCGGGCAGGCCAACCACATCGGCGTGACGCTCGAGGCCGACATCATCAAGCAGAAGCTGCCCGAGACCAACCGCGGCTACGCGGCGGTCAGCGCGCTGAACGGCTCCTACGGCAAGACGGACGCGCGCGTCTACGAGCGCCTGACGACCGATCACCCGATCGACCTCACGCGCTGGCAGGTCGTCAACTGCTTCATGGGCCGCGCCCCGCTCATCAACTCCGGCGGCGCGTCGGCGGGCGAGAGCGACCTCGCCGAGGCGGTGCGCACGGCGGTCGTCAACAAGCGCGCGGGCGGCATGGGGCTGATCACCGGCCGCAAGGCGTTCCAGCGGCCGCTGGACGAGGGCGTGGAGCTGCTGCAGGCGGTGCAGGACGTCTACCTGTCCGACGAGGTCACGATCGCGTAGCGCGGCCGTTTGCGGCGTGAGGTGGCGCCGGCGCTGGTCAACCGCCATCGATGAAGAGGTGGGTGTCCCGAACGCGCGGGCGTTCCTGCCAAGCGCGCGGGCAGGTCGTGATCGCGGTTGGGGGGTGTGGGGCTTTGAGAAGGCTGAGGCTCCGTAAGGCCCCACACGCCCCCAGCGCGCCCGGCCCTCCGCACTCCTCGTCGATGCTTTTCACACGCGTTCGCAGCGCCCGAACCCGTCGAGCGCTACAAGCGCGCGTGACGCCCAGCGCCAGTGCCGCGATCCGCCCGGAGCAGCCCCAGCGACCTGAGCAGCCGCAGGCACGACATACGCGCAACTTTGCGCCGATTCTGCGACGTCGCGCCAGATCAGGCCCTGCGCGTCCTACGGTGGGCCCGGCGATGCCCGCGCGCCCGCTCATCCTCGTCCTGCCGGCGGTCGTCGCCGCGGCCTGCGGCGTGAGCGCCTGCGGACTGCGCGGCGGCGGGCCGAGCGAGCACGGCGCAGGGAAGGACGCAGGCGCCGGCCGTGTCGCCCGGGTCACGCGGGTCGTCGACGGCGACACGATCGAGGTGCAGCTTGGCGCGACGCGCGAGAAGGTGCGCTACATCGGAGTGGACACGCCCGAGACGAAGCACCCGGCGAAGGGGGTCGAGTGCTACGGCCGGCAGGCGTCGGACTTCAACGCGCGGCTCGTCGCCGGCGAGCGGGTCCGGCTCGTGCGCGACGTCGAGCAGCGCGACCGCTACGGCAGGCTGCTCGCCTACGTCTACCGCATCCGCGACGGGCTGTTCGTCAACGCCGAGCTCGCGCGCCGCGGCTACGCCCAACCGCTGCCGATCGCGCCCGACGTGCGCCACGCCGGCCGCTTCGCCAACCTTGCTCGTGACGCCCGCCGACAGGGCCGTGGGCTGTGGTCGGCATGCTGAGATCCCCCGATCTGGGCTAATCTTCCATAAAGCATGGCAACCAAGATGCGCCAGTCCCTCGACGAGTTCGAGCGGGCATTCGTCGAAGAAACCCATGTGGACCGCGTGCGGCGGGAATCGCTGCGGCGCAAGGCGGTCCTGCGCTCCCGCCAGCGCAGCCTCGAGAAGGTCCACAAGCGCGGCACGGCGCGCTTCATCCTGCTCGTGCTGATGATCATCGCGACCGCCGTCATCGTGACGATCGCGATGTTCCAGACGCTGGCCTACATGATGGGTTAGCCGGGCGTCCCACCCGGCGCCCCCGTTACGAACTCAGCTTTCGCAGTGCCGCGTCGACGTCTCCGCCCGCGGTGACTTGCCCGCGTTCGGCCTGGATCTCCAGATAGACCTCCTTGCGGAACACCGGGATATCCCGGGGCGCCTGGATGCCGATCCGGACTTTCTCACCCATAATTGACAGGACCGAAATCTCGATCTCGTCACCGATCATGATGCTCTGGTTGGACTTGCGTGTCAGGACCAGCATTGAATTGGCCACCCCTCCTAGTCGCCGCTTCAACTCAAGCAGGTTGGCTGGCCAAAGGCAACGGTGGACCGGGCAGACTTTGTTGAGTGCCACGGTGCCAGTTCGGCTGTGCGGCCGGTTCTTGTAAGGTCCGCGCCAATGGCACGACGCTCATTGCGCCCGCACCTGAACCAGATTCGTGGTTGGGTCCGACAGGGCCGCACCGATGCCTGGATCGCGCATCAACTCGAGGCGACGGTTCAGCAGATCGAGACATTCAAGAAGGACAACGACCTTGCGCCCGCCGACCCGGAGAACGGGGAGGCCGTCGGCGCGGACTTCGACGACGAGATCGACCTGCGCGCGGAGGACGATGCGCTCGTCGCCGCCGAGCTCGAGGCGGCCGAGGCGAGGCGAGCCGAGGAGGAGGCCGCGCGCCTCGCCGAGGAGGAGGCGGAGGCGGCCCGCAAGGCCGCCGCGGGCGAGGAGGACGAGCCCGAGGCCGACGACGCCAAGCCCGCACCCCGGCGCCGCGGGCGCCGCGGCGGGCGGGGACGCTCGCGCACCGCGCCCGGCGCGCTCGAGGGGACCTTCGACCACGGCGAGGAGGGCTACGGCCTGTGGCTCGATCCCGCCGTCACGGACAATCCGATCTACGCCGAGCACTGGGCCGGCCACCGGCCGGTCGAGGTCACCGTGGAGGAAGACCAGATCGTGATCCGCCGTGCCGGCGGAGACAGCGACGACTGACGAACGCGACTTCGTACGCGCGCTCGCGTTCGAGCGGCGCGCGCACGAGCAGCTTGCGCGGAACGTCGAGCGGCTGCGCTACGGCCTTGCGTTGCGCGACGAGCGCCTGCCGCTCGTCTTCTTCGCGAACCTGCTCTGGGTGACGGCGACGTCGGCGCGCGCCGTCTCGATCGCCCAGCTCGTCGCCGACGCCGACCGCGCGCTGGCGGGCTTTGACCACCGCTGGGTCGTCGTCGAGCACGAGGCGCTGTGGCAAACGCTCGACGAGGGCTTCTCCGCCGCCGGGTGGGGCTCGGAGACACACGTCTACATGGCGCACCGCCGCGTCGCCGACCGGCCGGCGCAGCTCGACGGGGTGCGCGAGGTCGGTCCGGACGACATCCTCGCCGCCCAACAGCGTTTCACGCAGACCCAGCCGTGGTCCACGGGCGACGCCGGACGGCAGGTCGTCGAGCATCACCGCCGGTTCGGCGCGGTGCTCGACGAGCGCTGCTTCGCCGCGTACGCGGGCGACGACGTCTGCGCGTACGCGAAGCTGCGCCACCTCGACGGGGTCGCGCAGGTCGAGGACGTCGTCGTCCTGGCCGAGCATCGCGGCAACGGGCTCGGCCGCCTCGTCACCACCGCCGCGCTCGTCGCGGGCATGGCGCTGCACCCGGAGCTGCTGTTCATCGTCGCCGACGACAACGACTGGCCCAAGCAGCTCTACGCGCGGCTCGGCTTCGAGCCGGTGGGGCGCACGCGGGCATACCACCGCCTGCCGCCCGCCTGAGCTGCTCACGGCTCGGTGCGGCGCCCCCCGGCGAAGTCGCGCGCGTCGCGCAGGTAGCGCAGGAACGCGGTGTCGGCGACGGTGCGCGCGTCCCAGGCCCAGGGCGCGTCGGGTGCGACGGCGGCGGCGAGGTCGGTGCACCAGTCCGTCCCGCGAGCGTAGAGCTCGGCGAGCTCGTCGGTCGTGAACGTGCCGCCGAGCCGCCTGCGCAGCTCGGCCTCGATGCGCGTCACGACGAGGTCGAGCGCCGGGCGATGCTCCAGCGGCGCGCCGGCCATCCGGCGCTCGCCCTCGCGCCACTGCCCCAGTGCTATCTCAAAGCTCGTCGCCACCCCGGCGGGCAGGCTACCCGCCAGTCCGCGGCGCCATTACTTGTCGCGCGGAAGCCCGCGGATCACGTACGCGCGCTCGTCCGGCTTGACCATCCCGATCCGGCGCGCCTCGGTCTCGATGCTGCCGGCGGCGCGCAGCTCGCGCGCACGCTTGACGAGCGCGGCGTGCTCGCGCTGCATCTGCGTGACCTCGGTGCGCTTCGTGCGCGCCTCCTGCCACGTCGACATGTACGTCCGCAGCGGGTTGATGTAGAGGTAGATCAGCAGCAGGCCGACGAACAGCAGTGCGAGCCGACCGATCCGATCCCAGCGCACGTGCGGTGCGAAGTCGGTCATGCCCCGGGGTTCGGTCCGCCGCGACCGACTCCTGCCGCTGGGCACGAGCGCCCGGCTCAGCCCCGCAGCACCGACCGGCCCGGGAACTGCGCCGCCTCCCCCAGCGCCTCCTCGATCCGCAGCAGCTGGTTGTACTTCGCCACGCGATCGGAGCGCGACGGCGCGCCGGTCTTGATCTGGCCGCAGCCGGTCGCGACGGCGAGGTCGGCGATCGTCGTGTCCTCGGTCTCGCCGGAGCGGTGCGACATCACCGCCGTGTAGCCCGCCGCGCGCGCGGTCGCGATGGCGTCGAGCGTCTCGGTGAGCGTGCCGATCTGGTTGACCTTCACGAGGATCGAGTTGCCGACACCCGCGTCGATTCCACGCTGAAGGCGCTCGGTGTTCGTGACGAACAGGTCGTCGCCGACGAGCTGGACGCGATCGCCGACGGCGTCGGTCAGCAGCTTCCAGCCGTCCCAGTCCTCCTCGTCCATGCCGTCCTCGATCGAGACGATCGGGTAGCGGGCGCAGAGGTCGGACCAGTAGTCGGCGAGCTCGGCGGCGGCCAGCGAGCGGCCCTCGTGCTCGAGCACGTACGCGCCGTCGTCGAAGATCTCGCTCGTCGCCGGGTCGAGCGCGATGAAGACGTCCTCGCCGGGCGCGTAGCCGGCCGCCTCGATGCCGCGGACGAGCATCTGCAGCGCCTCCTCGTTGGAGCCGAGGTCCGGCGCGAAGCCGCCCTCGTCGCCGCCTGCCGTCCCCAGGCCGGCGTCGTGCAGCGTGCGCTTCAGCGCATGGAAGACCTCGGCGCCCGTGCGCAGGCACGCCGAGAACGACGCCGCGCCCGCCGGCACGATCATGAACTCCTGGAAGTCGACCTTGTTGTCGGCGTGCGCGCCGCCGTTGAGCACGTTCATCATCGGCACCGGCAGGACGCAGGCCTCCGCCCCGCCGAGATGACGCCACAGCGGCAGGCCGGCGTCGGCGGCGGCCGCGTGCGCCACCGCAAGCGACACCCCGAGGATCGCGTTTGCGCCCAGGCGCGACTTGTTCGGCGTCCCGTCGAGGTCGATGAGCGTGCGGTCCAGGTCCGCCTGGTCGCCGGCGGAGAGGCCCGCGACGGCGTCGGCGATCTCGCCGTTGACGTTCGCGACCGCGGTCGTCACGCCCTTGCCGCCGTAGGCGTCGCCGCCGTCGCGCAGCTCGGTCGCCTCGAACTCGCCGGTCGAGGCGCCCGACGGCACCGCGGCGCGCCCGCTCGCGCCGGAGCTCAGCGCGACGTCGACCTCGACCGTCGGGTTGCCGCGGCTGTCGAGGATCTGGCGGGCGTGGACGCGTTGGATCTGGCTCATGGGTCTCCTTGGGGGCTCAGGCGGTCGCGGAAGCGCTGCGCAGCCGCGCGCAGGGCAAGCTCGGGGTCGACGCGCAGGCGGCGCGCCTCGTCGACGGCGGCGAACAGGCGCTCGCCGATCTCCTCGAAGGCGGCCTCGCGGTCGAGCGCGCCGGGGGCGGGCGCGGGCTCGATCAGCCCGGCGGTCGCGGCCCGGCGCTGGACCTTGCGCGCGTAGAGCAGCGCGGGCAGGTTCTCCGGCACCTCGCCGAAGATCCCCGGCTCGCGGCCCGCCTCGGTCGACTTGATCCGATCCCAGTTGCGCAGGACCTCACGGGAAGTGATGCCCCGCGGGGCATCCGGCCCCACGTCCGGTGACGGAGCGCGAGCGAAGCGAGGCGCATCATCCTGCTGCCCTTGGGGCTCCACGTCGCCGAACACGTGCGGGTGGCGGCGGATGAGCTTCTGGCGGCAGTGCTCGGCGACGGCGGCGAGGTCGCCCGCACCCCGCTCCTCGAGCAGCAGCGCGAGGAAGTAGACCTGGAAGAGGACGTCGCCGAGCTCGTCGAGCAGCTTGGCGTCGTCGCCGGCGTTGGCGGCGTCGGCGAGCTCGTAGGCCTCCTCGATGGTGTGCGGGACGATCGAGCGCTCGTCCTGCTCGCGGTCCCACGGGCACTCGGCGCGCAGGCGGCGGGTGAGCGCGTCGAGGTGGCCGAGGGCCTCGCTGATCTCGGCCGCGGACATGATCCGTGGCCGGGGCTCAGCCCGGGGGCTGCTGCGTCTGGGGCGCCGGCTGGACCGCGCCCGCCGGAGCGGTGGTGCTCGTCTTCGGCTTCGGCGCGTTCTTGCACTGCGTCATGACGTACGCGTCGGCGCAGTTCGTGCGGGCCTTCCACTTCTTGCGCAGCGAGGTGTTGAAGTCGTCGTCGGCCTTCTGCTTGTTCTGCGCGTCGAGCTGCTGCCTGATCGCGGGCGTCGCGTCCTTCAGCGACTGCTGCTTGGCCTCGGTGCTCTTCTGGACCTCGAAGACGTAGTAGCCGAACTGCGTCTTGACGGGGCCCGTGAGCACGCCCTTCTTCGCGCTGAAGATCGCGTCGTCGAACGACTTCTCCTGCGTGCCCTTGGCGATCCCGAGCAGCGATCCGCCCTGGTTCTTGGAGGCCTGGTCGATCGAGTACTTCTTGGCGACCTTGTTCCAGCTCTGACCGGACTGCAGAGCCTTCCTCGCCTGGGCGGCCTTCGCCGAGGTCTTCGTGAGGACGACGCGCAGGTCGCGCGTGGCGGGGGTCGCGAAGCGCGCCTTGTTCTTCTCGTAGAAGGCGACGACGGCCTTGTCGGTGACCTTCGCGGCGTTCTTGACCGCCTTCTCGCGCAGCTTCGTGTAGATCGTGTTGAAACGGACCTGGAACTTCGCGTCGGCGACCGTCATGCCCGACTGCTTGAGGAAGCTCTGGAAGTCCTTCTCCTTCGGGAACGACTGCTTCTTGGCGTCCGCAAACTGCTTGTCGGCCTCGGCGGCGGACACCTTGACGCCCTGATCCGACGCCTCGCCGGTGACCCACTTCTCCAGAATCAGGAACTGCATGACCTGGTCGCGCAGGCCGTCGTACTCGGCCTTGCACTGCGTCTTGAACTGCGCGTCGGTCTGCTGCGGCTGGCCCTTGGCCGGCTTCGGCGCGGTCTTCTTCTTGCTCGCGACGCAGGCGGCGTAGTCGGGCGGCGCGTAGGCGACCTTGGCCGCGCCCTGCGGCTGGCTCGTCGAGGCGGCGATGCCGAGCCAGTGACCGAAATCGGTGCGAGTGATCGAATCCCCGTCGACGCTTGCGACGGAGTTGCCGGGCACGGAATCGCCACACGCCGCGAGGGCGATCATGACCATAAAAAAGGCGCCAAGCGCCGGAAGCAAACGAAGACGACTCACAACGGCGCCGATGCTAGCGAACGCGCGCGCAACACCGCGTCACTGGCACGCTCTTCATGCGAGCTTCACAAACCCGCACGCGGACTACGCCGCTTCGCGGGTCACCGCGAGCAGCACGTCGGCGGCACGGACGACCGCCGGGAAGCGCTGCTGCGGGTCGTCTGGCACGCGCAGCGAGAGCTGGCTCTTGCCCGACTCGTACAGCGCGCCGGGGATCTCCGCGCGCAGCCGCTTCGCGCGCACGGAGTCGAGCTCGATCGGCGTCACGGCGAGGCGCCCGCCGCGGAACGTGACCGCCGTCGCGCCCGCCTGGCCGAGCTTGATCCGCGCGCGCTGCAGGTCGATGAGGTTCGACATCGGCTGCGGCAAGTCGCCGAAGCGGTCGGCGAGCTCCTCGCGCAGCAGCTCGAGGTCGGCGACGTCGACCGCGCCCGCGATGCGCCGGTGGACGTCGATCTTCGCCTGCTCGTAGGGGATGTAGTCGGCCGGCACGTAGGCGTCGACGTTGACGTCCAGGCGGACCGGCTCGGGCGCCTCGAAACCCTCGCCGCCGTCGGCGCGCTCGGCCTCGGCGACGGCCTCGTCGAGCATCTGCATGTACAGCTCGAAGCCGAGCGCGGCGACGTGGCCGGACTGCTCGTCGCCGAGCAGGTTGCCCGCGCCGCGCAGCTCGAGGTCGCGCATCGCGATCTTGAAGCCGGCGCCGAGCTCGGTGTAGTCGCTCAGCGCGGCGAGCCGGTGCGCGGCCTCGACGGTCAGCGTCGCGGCGCTCGCGTACAGCAGGTACGCATACGCGCGCTCGCGCGACCGGCCGACGCGCCCGCGGATCTGGTAGAGCTGCGACAGGCCGAACATGTCGGCGCGGTCGACGATGAGCGTGTTCGCCTGCGGTATGTCGATCCCCGACTCGATGATGCTCGTGCAGACGAGCACGTCGGACTCGCCGCGCAGGAAGGCCATCATCCGGTCCTCGAGGTCGTGCTCGTCCATCTGCCCGTGGGCGACGTCGAAGCGCATCCCCGGGCACAGGCCGCGCAGCCGCTCGGCGGTCTCGTCGATCGTCTCGACGCGGTTGTGCAGGAAGAACGCCTGCCCGCCGCGCGCGTGCTCGCGCAGCAGCGCCTGCTTGACGAGCTCCTCGTCGTACTCGCCGACGTACGTCTTGACCGGCCGGCGGCCCTCCGGCGGCGTGTTGATGACCGAGATGTCGCGCAGGCCGGCGAGCGACATCTGCAGCGTGCGCGGGATCGGCGTCGCGCTCATCGAGATGACGTCGACGCGCAGCTTGAGCTGGCGCAGGAGCTCCTTCTGCTTGACGCCGAAGCGCTGCTCCTCGTCGACGATGATGAGCCCGAGGTCCTTCGCGCGGACGTCGCGCGAGAGCAGGCGATGCGTCCCGATGAGGATGTCGACCTTGCCCGACTGGAAGCCGGCGATCGCCGCCTTCTGCGCGGCGGCGCTGCGGAAGCGGCTGACGTGCTCGATCGTGAACGGGTAGTCCTTCAACCGCTCGGAGAACGTGCCGAAGTGCTGCTGGGCGAGGATCGTCGTCGGCACGAGCATGAGCACCTGCTTGCCGTCGTCGGCGGCCTTGAACGCCGCCCGCAGCGCGACCTCGGTCTTGCCGAAGCCGACGTCGCCGCAGATGAGCCGGTCCATCGGGCGCTCGGACTCCATGTCGGTCTTGACGAGCTCGATCGCCTCGGCCTGGTCGGCGGTCTCGGTGTACGGGAAGGCGGCTTCGAACTGGCGCAGCCAGTCGCTGTCGGGCGGATAGGACAGGCCGGTGCGCCGGCGCCGCTCGGCGTAGAGGTTCAGCAGCTCGCCGGCCAGCTCCTGCGCGGCGCGGCGGGCGCGCGCCTTCAGGCGGTCCCAGGTCTTGCCGCCGAGCCTGGACAGGGTCGGCGTCGTGCCCGCCCCGCTCGCGCCGACGTAGCGGCTGATCTTCGCGAGCTGGTCGGAGGGCACGAAGACGCGATCGTCGCCGTGGTACTCGAGGTACAGGTAGTCGCGCGTGACGCCGGCGACGGTCTTCGTCTCGAAGCCGGCGAAGCGCGCGATCCCGTGGTCCTCGTGGACGACGATGTCGCCGGTGCGCAGGTCGGCGAACGAGCGCAGCGCGCCGCGCCGGCGCGCGGCGAGGTCGCGCCCCCCGGTCCGCTCCTGGCGGCGGCGCCTGAACAGCCGGTGCTCGGGCAGGACGGCGAGCTTCAGGCCGGCGGCGATGAAGCCGTCGCGCAGGTTGACGTGCGCGAAGCGCAGCGGGTTCTCGACGGCCGCCGGATCGCCCTCCCCCAGCCACGACGACTTCAGGCGCGCGAGGTTGTACGCGGCCCGCTCGCCCTCGCCGCGCTGCGGCCACGTGACGACGGTGCGGTAGCCCGAGCGCACGAGCTTCTCGAGCTCGGGCTCGGCCTCCTTCAGGGATCGCGCGGCGAGGTCCGGCGCCTGCGCGCGGAACTGCAGCGGCTGGTCGGTGTCGTAGGAGGACAGGCGCACGCGCGCGCGGGCGTCGAGCGCCGCGCTGACCTGCTCGGGCGCGACGTAGAGGTGGTGCGCGTCGTCGTCGTGGAAGGCGGCGCAGACGTCCTGCCAGTGGTCGGCGAGCGCGGGGCCGATCTCCTCCTCGGCGGCGAGCAGGACGGCGGCGTCCGGAGCCAGGTCAAGGAACGCGCCGAAGCGCTCGACGGGCAGCAGCTCGGCGATGTCCGGGCGGTCCTCCTCGGACTCCAGCGCGGCGATCTCCGCCAGCTCGCGAAACTCGGCCGCGAGCTCGGCGGCGGGCGCGATCTCGACCTCGTCGGTATCGCCGAGCGAGCGCTGCGTGAACGTCGAGAACCAGCGCAGCGACTCGATCTCGACGTCGAACAGGTCGACGCGCACGGCGCGGTCCTCGGTCGCCGGGTAGATGTCGAGCAGGCCGCCGCGGGCGGCGAACTCGCCGCGCTCGGAGACCTGGTCGACGCGCTCGTAGCCGGCGGCGACGAGCTCGGCCATGCACTCGTCGAGATCGAGCAGGTCGCCGACGCGCAGCCGGAACGAGCGCGGGCGCAGCGCCGGGTCGGGGACCTTCTCGCTGAGCGCGACGGCGGAGACGACGACGACCGGCGCTCCCTCGGCCCCGTGCCCTTCGTCGAGCAGGGCGTCGAGCGCGGCGACGCGCAGGCCGACGAGGTGCGGCGGCGGCGTGAGATGCGACTCGTAGGCGACGCCGCGGCTCGGGTAGAAGCGCACCGGCCGCGGATGCAGCCACGCGCGCAGGTCGGCCGCGAGGTCGCGTGCCTGGCGGTCGTCGCCGGCGACGACGAGCGCCGCCCGCTCGCGATCCTCGTCGGCGACGGCGGCCAGCACGTAGGGCCGCAGCGCCGATGAGACGAAGGCCGCGCCACCGGCGTGCGCGAGCGTCGCGCCGTCGGCGTCGTCGGTGAGATGGGAGAGCAGCGGGCGCAGTGACATGGCAGGCGAAGCGACCGCGCACAGCGGCGCGGCGTGGCAACTCCCAGTGTAGGTCGAGCCGATTACAGCTCGCGCTCGCCGAGCACGATCGCCTCCGCCGCCCGCGCCGCCTCTTCGACGAGCCCGGCCACCTCGGCCTTGGACTGGCGAAATGCGCCGAGCACGTGCGCGGAGACGATCTCGGGATCGGTCGTGTCGGGGCGCCCGACGCCGACCCGCACGCGGGCGAAGTCGGCCCCGCCGAGCTCGGCCTTCAGCGACTTCAGGCCGTTGTGGCCCGCGAGGCCGCCGCCGATGCGGGTGCGCACGTCACCGAACGGCAGGTCGATCTCGTCGTGCACGACGAGCACGCGCTCCAGCGGCAGCTTGTACGTGCCGCGCGCCGGGCCGACCGAGCGGCCGGCCTCGTTCATGTACGTCTGCGGCAGCAGGACCGCGACGCGCGGCCCGCCCGGGCCCGTGCGCCCCTCGGTCAGCAGCCCGCCGAACTTCGTCTTCGCGCGCGGGAGCTCCCAGCGCTGGGCCAGCAGGTTGGCGACCTCGAAGCCGACGTTGTGCGGCGAGCCCGCGTAACGGGAGCCGGGATTGCCGAGTCCGACGACGAGCCAGTCGACCGGTGCGCCTGCACCTCCGCGGCCGGGCAGCCGCATGCGCGTGCCCTACTCGTCGGAGGCGGCGTCGTCGGCCGCTGCCTGTGGCGCTGCCTCGCCGACGATGCCGGTCTCTTCCTCGATCTCGTCGTCCTCGCTCTCGACGCGCGGCGGGCTGAGCGTCGCGACGTCGTCTCCTCGAGCTCGTCGAGCAGCGTCGATCCCGGCCGGCATCGTGATCTCGGCAAGCGTGATCGTGTCGTTGATCTCCATCCTGGACACGTCATGGGAGATCGACTCGGGAATCGCCGTCGGCAGCGCCTCGATGTTCAGCTCGCGCGTGATCTGCTCGAGCACGCCGCCCTCCTTGACGCCGGGCGAGTCGTCGCCGCCGGTGAGCTCGAGCGGCACGACGGCGTGGATCGCGACGTTGAGGTTCACGCGCAGCAGGTCGACGTGCAACGTGTCGCCGCGCACCGGGTGGTAGTGGGCGCTCTTGAGGATCGCGGGGCTCGGGGAGCCGCCGTCGGAGACCTCGAGCACGGCGCCCTGCGCCGCGAGCGCGTGGCGCAGCTCGCGCGCGTCGACGCTGAACGGCAGCGGCTCGGCGTCGCCGCCGTAGAGGACGCCGGGGACGCGGCCGCTGCGACGCAGGCGGCGCGTGGCGCGCGAGCCCTCGGGCTCGCGTACAGAGATGGAGAGCTTCGTCGTCTGCGAGGACATGGCGACGGGGAAGGGTAGCGGACGCGCGCTGCGCGCCCGCGCGAGCTACTGCGCGCCGAGCTGCGCCGTCGCGGCGAACAGCCGCTGCACGTCGAACCAGGCCGGCTTCTTGGATCCGTCGTAGCGCAGCAGGCCCTTCTCGTGGATCGGCGGGTTGGGATGCGGGTTGCCGCCGTCCCAGTTCGGGCGCACGCGAAACTCCTGCAGCGCCCAGTAGATCGAGCCGCTCAGCCAGGGCTTGGAGCTGTGCACCGCGAGGTGGTAGTCGATGAAGTCCTGCTGGTAGCGGTAGGTGCCCTTCTCCTCGACGGGTCCGTCGCGGTTGGCCTCGGCGCCGAACTCCGAGATGAAGATCGCCTTGTTCGGATAGCAGGCGCGCACGGAGTCCAGGTAGTCCGACAGCGAGTCGCGGTCGGCGATCTGGCCGTTGGGACCCGGATACCAGCCGAAGTAGTCGTTGATGCCGATGACGTCGAGCGCCGCGTACTGCGGCCGGCAGCCGGCCGACGGGTAGCCGGCGACGGCGAGCGCGACCGGGCGCGAGGGGTCCAGCGCCTTCGCCTGGCGCACCGCGCTGTTGATGTAGAAGCTCTGCACGGGACCCGGCCGCGCGGACAGCTCGTTGCCGATCGACCAGAGCATGATCGACGGGTGGTTCTGGTTGGCGATGATGTTGTCCTCCAGCTCGCGCGCGGCGAGCTTGCGCACCATCAGGCGCTTGAGGTACTGCGTCTTGACGGCGTAGACCGGGATCTCCGACCAGACCAGCAGCCCCTCGCGATCGGCGAGCTCGAACATCTCGGGGTGCAGCGGGTAGTGCGAGCGGATCACGGTCGCCGCCGAGCTCCTTGGCCTGCGCGATGATCTGCGCGCGGCGCGCGCTGTCGATCGCAAAGCCGGCCTTCGGGTCGTCCTCGTGGATGCCGACGCCGCGCAGGTTCACCGCCCGCCCGTTGAGCATGAGGTGCCCGCCGGAGATCTTGATCGAGCGGATGCCGCTCATGAGCTTGTAGCCGACGACCCGCCGGCCGTTGGCCCGCACGGTGAAGCGCGCGGAGTACAGGTGCGGGCTCGCCGGCGACCACAGCGACGGGTGCGCGACGCGCAGGCGGGTCTCGAAGCGCTTGAAGTCGTGCGCGCCGACGCGGCGCGTGCCGAGGTTCAGCGCGCGGCCGCCGAAGCTGCCGGCGACCCGCACGCTCGCGGTGCTGTCGCCGTAGTTGCGCACGACGACGCGCGCGAGCACGCTCGCGGCGCAGGTCGCGCACGGCAGGTCGGGCCGCACGACGACGCTCGTGATGTCGACGCGGTCGACGCGCTGCAGGTAGACCTCGCGCAGCAGGCCGCCGTAGTTCCACCAGCCCCCCGCGGGGTCGCCGGAGCCGGTCAGGCCGGAGGGCGGGAAGTCGGTCCGCAGGCGGCGGTTGTCGACGCGCACGACGAGCCGGTTGGTGCCCTGGCGCTTGAGCACGCTGCGCGGCAGGCGCACGTCCCACGGCAGGTACGCGCCCGTGTTGCGGCCGATCGGCCTGCCGTTGAGCCAGACCTTCGCGCGGTAGTTGACCGACTCGAAGCGCACGAGCCAGTCCATCCGCGCGCGCCGGTCGGGGAGGTGGAAGTCCTTGCGATACCAGGCGACGGTGCCGGTCATCGACGCGACGGAGTCGTCGCCGGCGTTCCAGGCGTTGGGAACGCTCACCGTCTTCCAGCCGTCGGTCGAGGCCTGGTGCTGGAGGCGCTGCTTGGAGCCCTCGCCCGCGTTGAGCCGGAACAGCCAGTCGCCGCCGAGCAGGTAGCGGTTGTCGGGTCCGTCCTTGTAGATCGTGCCGTGCGTGATGCCGTCGGCCGCGAGCGCGGGCGCAGCGCACGCCAGGGCGGCGAGCAGGGCGAGCGCGGGTGCGAGCAGGCGGCGCATGCTTCGTCGGGGCACAACACCGCCTACCGTCGCGAGTTGTGCTTCCCCGCCCGTCAGGACGGGCAGCTCGCCTCGCGGCCGATCGGGGCTGTGACGCGCAGGAGGCTAACGGTCGTTCCGGCGAACACGTTGCCCTTGCGGCGCACGAGCACGCACTGCACGGTCGTCAGCCGTCCCGGGGTGAACCACACGACGCGCGTGAACCTCGTCTTGGAGGAGACGGCGTGCGCCGTGCCCGATACGTAGTAGGCGATCTTCAGCTTGCCGGGGCCGCGCAGCCGCTCGGCGTTGCGGCGCACGATCGCGGTGCAGGCCGGGTCGTCGCAGTCCTCCAGCCGGCGCAGCATCGCGCTCGCGTCGCCGCGCGCCTGCTCCTGCAGCAGGTTCGTGACCTCGCCGCGCTCGACGGTGTCGTTGTTGAGCCAGCGGGCGACGAGCACGCAGATGCCGAGGAACGCGATGACGGCGACGGCGATGAGCACTGGGCGCTTCACGCGCCCATTCTGGCCCGCGCGGACGTTGCCTGCGTCAGCGGGTGGGGATGCCTGCGGCCGCCGTCAGCCGGCGCGGTGGAAGTCGTCGCCGTTGAGCTCGAGGAAGCGCATGACCGAGGCGTCCTGATGGTCGAGCCACTGGGCGGTGCGGCGGGCGTGCGCGGCGGCGCGCTCCTCGAAGTCCTCGAGGCAGTGCTCGGGGTCGTCGGACAGCTGGTAGACGTGCGCCAGGTCCTGCTGGGCGCAGACGATGCCGAGCGGCGGGCGGCCGTGGGCGAGCGTGCGGACGCCGCAGACGGCGGCGACGAGCAGGCGCCGCTCGGGCGCGGACAGCGCGACCGGCATGAGGCGATGGGCGGGCAGCTTGACGTCGAGCTCGATCGAGCGGTCGACGGCGACGTCGCCGCCGGTCGCGGCCGCGAGCGGGCCGGCCCAGACGGCGAGCACGTTGTCGGCGGCGACGATCGCGTCGCGCAGCGCGCGCGCCTGGGCGGCGTAGAGCTCCTCGGCCTCGTCGCGCGTGGCGGCGTCCGCGAGGTCGAGGTCGCAGGGGACGCGCAGCAGCTCCGACGCGCCGACGGCAGATCCGGCGGCGCGGCCGCCGTGGGCGACGTAGGTCTGCAGCGTGCCGAGGTCGCGGCGGCCGTGGAAGATGACGGTCAGCGCCTCGGACAGGGGCAGGTCGGCGACCTTGAGGGCGACGGACGCGCAGGCTTCGGCGTCGGTGAGCGCGCGCTGGAGCAGATCGTCGGCGTCGGACATGGTCAGGCCTTCCTTGATTTCTGTCTCATGGTGACGCGCTGGGGGTACCCTCCGCAACCATGAAGATCCTTTATAAGCCTTTCGGCATCGTTGTCGGCGTCATCGCCGGCATCCTCGCGCGGCAGGTCTTCAGCCAGATCTGGGGCCATCTCGACGATCGCGAGCCCCCGAAGCCGACGACCGAGGAGTCCTCCTGGGGCAAGGTGCTCGGCGCGGCGGCGGTCCAGGGCGCGACGTTCGCGGTCACCAAGGCGGCCGTCAATCGCAGCGGCGCCAAGGGCTTTCAGTGGCTGACCGGCATCTGGCCGGGCGAGAAGCGGCCCGAGAAGGAGTAGCGGCCGCCGATCCTCGCGCTCGGGCGGCGCGGGCACCGACGGCCGCGGAAGGCAGGCTGCCGGATGCTCGCCGAGCGGCTGGACGAAGGTTCGAGGGCTCAGGTGCCGTTCGCGCTGCGCAGGACGTAGCCGCGCTCGGCGAGGATCGCGAGGTCGTCCTCGAAGGCCGCGAAGTCGCGTGCGCTGAGGTGCTCGAACGGGGTCCCGTTCGGCCCGCGGCGGCGCAGCCAGCTGCGCAGCGTCCCCGCACCGACGCGCTCGGCGGCCTCGGCGGTCAGCGCGAGCAGGATGGCGAGCTCGGGCCGGTGGCCGAGCTCGCCGGCGATGACCGCGAGCGGGTCGACGGCGAGCACCCCGCACAGCTCGTCGTCGGAGAGCCCGAGCCGCTGCATGAGCACGACGGCAGGCGCGTCCACGGTATTCAGAACAGCTGGTTCTCGCCGCCGAAGACGTCGCTGACCGAGCTGTCGCTGAAGATGCTGCGGATCGAGTCGGTCAGCAGGTCGGCACAGGAGAGGACCTTGATGGTGTCCGGCGCGCCGGCGCGCAGCGGGATCGTGTCGGTCACGACGATCTGCTCGAAGCCCGCGGCATCGAGGTTCTCGAAGGCGTTGCCGCTCAGCACGGGGTGGGTCGCCGCGGCGTAGACGGCGCGCGCGCCCGCATCGAGGACCGTCTGGCTTGCGACCTTCAGCGTGCTCGCGGTGTCGATGATGTCGTCGACGATGACCGCCGTCTTGCCCTTGACGTCGCCGATGACGTAGCCGATCTCGGCGACCTGCTGGGCCGGGCGCTCCTTGTCGAGGATCGCGAGGTCGGCGCCGAGCTTGGAGGCGAACTTCTTGTTGAGCTTGACGCGGCCGGCGTCCGGCGCGACGACGACGAGGTCCTGCAGGCCGAGATCGCGGAAGTACTGCGTGAGGATGAACAGCGCGGTCATGTGGTCGACCGGCTTGGAGAAGAAGCCCTGGATCTGGCCCGCGTGGAGGTCCATCGTTAGGACGCGGTCGGCGCCCGCGCGCTCGAGCATGCGCGAGACGAGGCGGGCGGAGATCGGCTCGCGTGGCGCGGACTTCTTGTCCTGGCGGCTGTAGCCGAACCACGGCACGACGGCGATGACGCGGTGGGCGCTGGCGCCGACGGCGGCGTCGATCATGATCAGCAGCTCCATCAGCGCGTCGTTCGGGGTCAGCCCGGTGGCGGGGTTGGCGCACGTCGGCTGCACGATGAAGACGTCGGCGCCGCGGATCGACTCGCCGTAGCGGCAGTACACCTCGCCGTTCGTGAACGTCTTCAGCGTCACCGGACCGGGCTTGATGCCGAGCTTGCCGGCGATCTTGGCGGCGAGACCCGGGTTCGCCCGCCCGGAGAACAACATGAGGTTCTTGTCGTAGCCGAGCTCGAGGCGCGTCGAGGGCGCGGGCTGCGTCTGCACCGTGCTCATCCCATCGCGAGTCTAGGGCTTGCCCCGGCGCTTGCGATCGGCGTAGCCCTCGTGGTTGACCTGCCGCTCGCGGGCGATCCCGAGCGCGCCGGGCGGCACGTTCTTCGTGATCGCGGAGTTCGCTCCCGTGTAGCAGTCGTCGCCCAGCGTCACGGGAGCGACGAGCGTCGTGTCGACGCTGGTGTGGACGCGGTTTCCGATCGTCGTGCGGTGCTTGTTGACGCCGTCGTAGTTGGCGGTGATCGTCGCGGCGCCGAGGTTCGTGCCCTCGCCGATGTCGGCGTCGCCGATGTAGGACAGGTGCGGGACCTTGCTGCCCATGCCGACGTCGGAGTTCTTGATCTCGACGAAGGTGCCGGCCTTGGAGCGCTCCCGGAGCACCGTGCCCGGGCGCAGGTAGGCGAACGGGCCGACGGTGGCCTTCGTCTCGATCTCGGCCGAGACGACGTAGGAGTGCGGGATCGCGACCTCGTCGTGCAGCGTGGCGTCGATGAGCGTCGTCAGCGGGCCAACGCTGCAGCCACGGCCGATCGTCGTGTCGCCGCGCAGGAATGAGCTGGGCTCGATGACGGTGTCCTCGCCGATCCGCACGGTGACGTCGATGAGCGTCGAGGCGGGGTCGACGATCGTCACGCCGGCGCGGCCGTGGGCGTCGTGGATGCGGCGCTGGGCGATCGCGCGCACCTGGCCAAGCTGGACGCGGTCGTTGATGCCGAGGGCGAGGTCGGGGTCCGGGAGGCGGTGCGCGCCGACCGCGAGGCCGCTCGCGCGCATGGCCGGCAGGACGTCGGGGAGGTACAGCTCGCCCTGGGCGTTGTCGGGGCGCAGCTGCTCGAGCGCCTCGAGCAGCGCGCCGCCGTCGAACGCGAAGATCGAGCTGTTGACCTCGTCGATCGCGAGCTGCTCGGCCGTCGCGTCGCCGGCGGTCTTCGTCTCGACGACGCGCTCGACGCTGCCGTCGGCGGCGCGCACGACGCGGCCGTAGCCGGTCGGGTCGGCAAGGACCATCGTGGCCATCGTTGCGGCGGCGCCCGACGCTCGGTGCGCGGCGACGAGGTCCGCGATCGCCTCGGCGGTGACGAGCGGCACGTCGCCGGGCAGGACGACGACCGTGGCGTCCGCGTCGATCTGCGCGGCGGCGGCCTGAACGGCGCCGCCGGTGCCGTTCGGCGCGGGCTGGACGACGGTGGTCACGTTTCCGGGCAATTGTCCTGCGAGCGTGTCCGCGGGCGAGTCGACGACGACGACCGAGTCCGCCCCCGCCGCGAGCGCGGCGGCGATCGGCCAGCCCACGAGCGGCCGCCCGCACAGCGGGTGCAGCATCTTCGGAAGCTGGGAACGCATGCGCGTGCCCTGCCCGGCGGCGAGGATGACGGCGGTGAGGGCGGGCATGGGGGCATCCTAGGGCTAGTCTTCCCCTGGGCCGGGTGCCCTATTTACTGGGGAGTGGTGTAATGGCAGCACGGCACTCTTTGGAAGTGCTCGTCCAGGTTCGAATCCTGGCTCCCCAGTCGGCAGTTCCGGCCACGAGCGCGCGCGAGCCGCGGCGGCTCTCAACCGCGTAGTCGGGATCGCTGAGCAGCCACGTCGCTCGTCGCCCTGGCGCGCACGATCGCCATCGCGAGCATCGGCTCGGCGCTGCGCAGACCCTCGCTGGTCACTCCGGCCCGCGGGCGCTCGCTGAACACCTCATGAGCCGACCCGTCGCGTCTCCTGGTCTCCCGCCCCGAACCGGTGCTCGCCGCGATGTCTTCATGTCCCATGCCAGCGAGGACAAGGACGCGATCGCGCGTCCCCTTACGGAGCAGCTGTGGGCACGCGGCTGCAGCGTGTGGTTTGACGAGGACGAGCTCGTGCTGGGTGACTCACTGCGCAGAAAGGTCGCAGAAGGCCTGCAGCATTCCGGAGCCGGCGTGGTGATCCTCAGCCCCAGCTTCTTCGCAAAGCCGTGGCCGCAATCGGAGCTCGACGCTCTCACCGCCCGCCAGATGGCAGGAGAGCAGAACGTCATCCTTCCGGTCTGGCACGAGCTCGGGCTCGACGAGATCCGCTCGCACTCGCTGCTGCTGGCCGATCTCGTGGCTGCGAAGTCCAGCGACGGCGTGGAGGCCGTCGCCGACGCCATCGTCCGCACGCTCGCGAAGCGTGCCGCCGGGACCTAGCTACGCCCCAGCCGCCCCGCACGCTCAGTCGAAGCGGAAGAACGTCCCGACGGGCTCGAGCTTGTCGGCCTCGATCCTCGGGACGGCGGCGGCGAGCGTGTCGGCGAACGTCCTTCCGCTGGCGCCGATCAGCCGGATCAGCTCCTCGACGGGCGTGGCCTCCGCCTTGACGCCGTTGGCGTAGTCGGTCGCATAGCCGACCAGCGCGTACGGGATCTCGGCCTCCCCTGCGAGGACCGTCTCCGGGCCTGCGGTCTGGCTCACGACCGTGACGCCGCAGTTCTGCAGCATCCTGATCTCGGTCTTCGTGTTGAAGCGCGGCCCGTCGACGTGGCCGTAGCAGCCGCCGTCGACCGCGTAGTGGCCGGCCTCCTCGGCGCCCGCGATCAACGCCTCGCGCAGATGCTGGGAGAACGGGCGCTCGTAGATCCAGTGCCCGCGGCCCTTCTCCCCCGGCTCGGTGAAGAGCGTGCAGATCGAGCCGTCCGGCAGGCGGTTGGTGAGGAAGTGCAGGTCGTCGAACACGACGAGGCTGCCGAGCGACAGGCTCGCCTCGAGCGCGCCGCAGACGGTGACCGACAGGATCGCCTGCGCCCCGAGCTCCTTGAGCGCCGCGATGTTCGCCTGGTGGGTGACCTGGCTGGACAGCAGCTCGTGACCGGGCCGGTGGCGCGAGACGTGCAGCACGTCGACGCCGGCGAAGCGCCCGCTCGTGACCGGCGCCGCGCCGTAGCGCGTCTCGACGAGCTCCGGCTCGCCGTCGGACTCGATGCCCGGCAGCGCGTAGGTACCCGACCCGGTGAGGATCCCGATCCGCATCTCGGCGCGGGATCGTAGTTCGTTTGCGAGCGCGCCAGCGGCTCGGTAATCACCCCGGCCCGCCGCCGCGGGCTCCGTCGCGGCCCGAGCGCGTCAGCGGCTCGGGACGCGGCCGGCGCCCGTCCCGGGCTCCGTCGCGGGGCCGCCGGGCGCGGCCACGCCGAGGACGCGCATCGCCTTGAGGCCGAGCGAGAGCTTCTCGCGCCCGTCGGTCGACCCGACGTCGAGCCCCGACAGCTCGCGCACGCGCTCGAGCCGGTAGCGGATCGTGTGGCGGTGCGTGAAGAGCTTCTGCGCGGTGCCGGCGACGTTTCCGTCGTTGTCGAGGAAGGCCTCGACAGTGCGCACGAGCTCGGTCTCGTACTGATCGTCGTAGGCGACGAGCGGCTCGACGGTCTCTGCATAGAAGCGCTGCAATTCGGCAGGATCCTCGCTCATCGCCGACAGCAGCAGGCGGTACGCGCCTGTCTGCTCGAAGGCCAGCAGCGGGCGCTCCTCGTCGCCCTCGGCGACGTTGACCGCCAGCAGCGCCTCGTTGGCCGCGCGATGGAGGTCCAGCGGATCCTGCGCGACGCGGCTGCGGCCGATCGCGAACGTGTGTCCCGGCAGGCCGGCCTGCAGCTCGCGCAGCACGCCCTCCGCGGCGCGCTTGGCGACCGCGTCGTCGTTGCCGGGCACGAGCATGACCACCTCGGCTCCGTTTGAGTCGCGGTCGGCGGCCGCAGCGATCGCGGTCGACACGACCGCGCGGGCACCGCGCTCGGCGGTCGCCAGGACGCGGGCGCGCCAGCCCTCCTCGGCCGGGACATGCGCGTGGGCGCGCGCCACGAGGACGCTGCCGCCAGAGCCCAGATCGACCCCGAGCTCGCTCCCGCGCTCGACGATCTCGTCGGCGTCGGTCAGCTCGCGGCCGACGATCGCCCGCAGGAACGCGGCGCTCGCCTCCTGCGAGGCCCGCGCCGGCGCGCGGACGCGCTCGACCTCGGACGCGACGAGCGTCGTCACGATCCGCACGAGCGCCGGGCCGGGCTCCGCGCGGGCGCGCATGCGCAGCTGGCCGACCGCCGTGTCGGCGACGCGCAGCTCGATCGTCACGACCCCGGCGGCGCCGTCGAGCAGCGAGCGCTCGTCGGCAGGCGAGCGTGCGGCGACGGCCAGCACCGACCCCGCGCGGTCCAGCAGCACGAGGCTGGCCTCGAGCACACGAGCAGCAGCGCGGACGACATCGGGCAGACCGGCGCCCGACTCCACCGCCTCAGTGATCGCATCCAGCGAATCAAGATCGAGTCCCATCGACCCTTCGGCGGAGGTCGCCATCTCCTACAGGCTACGCAGCTATGCGATCCCAGTAGTACGCGATTGCCGCCCCGCCGGCCGCACCGACGAGTACGAGGGCGGCCAGAACGTAGAGGCTGAGGAGCGCTGCGGCCGCCCGCTCCCAGGTCTTGCTGTAGGCGTTCCACGCCGGCCACGCGATGAACCAGACGAAGGCGGCGAGCGCCAGCACGCCACACGTACCGGCGATGAGGATCGTGGTCTCCGCGTTCGTCATTCAACCGAATTGTGACGTAATTCGAGGACGAGAAAAGGACAGGTCCCGCGGCCTATGCTAGTCGCGTCAGAACGCGAACGGCCCTGCGGGCTGCGCAAGGACGGGCGTAGGCACGCGGCCCTCGGCCGCAATCGAGTCGCAGACGCGCCGCGCCCGCTCGCCGTGGCCGGAGCCGGCGAACACGCCGAGCACCGTCGGCCCCGAGCCGGACACGAGCGCGTGATCGGCGCCCGCCGCGAGCACGGCCTCCAGGCGCTCGTCGATCGCCGGGCACAGCGAGCGCGCGGCGTCCTGCAGGTCGTTGTGGAGGTGGTCGAGGATCCTCTCGCCCGACAGCGCGGCCTGCATCCGCGTGAGCGCCCGAGCGAGGTCGAGCGTCTCGCGCTGCAGGCCGAGCCGGTCGGCCTCCGCGTAGACCTCGGAGGCGGGCAGCCTCATGTCCACGGGCAGCACGACGACGCTGTACTCCAGGCTCTCGTTCAGCGGCCGCAGGCGGCTGCCCTCGCCGGTCGCCAGGACGAGCCCACCGCGGACCTGGCTTGCGACATCGGCGCCCAGCGTCGCGCCGATGTCCTCCAGCTGCCGGCGATCGCCGAGCCCCGAGGCCTCGCTCGCGAGCCGCAGCGCGGCAGCCGCGTCGGCCGAGCCGCCGGCCATGCCACCGGCGACGGGAATGCGCTTGTCGATCTCCAGGCGCACCGGCGCGCCGTCCCAGCCGGTCTGCGCGCGGAACGCCCGCAGCGCGTCGGCGGCGAGGTTCGGGCCCTCGACGCCAGGGCAGACGACCTCGTCGGCGCCGAGCCCGGGCACCTCGGTGTCGATGCGGACGTCGTCGTACAGCGTCAGCGAGTCCATCAGCGTCACGACCTCGTGGCGCCCGTCGCCGCGCGGCGGTCCAACGAAGAGGCAGAGGTTGATCTTCGCCCGTGCCTCGGTCGTCAGGACGGTCATGGCTGCAGGCTTTCGTGCAAGGCGCCGAAGTCCTGCGGCGAGAGACGCTCGGCGCGCACGTCGGGCGGGTGCCCGAGCGCGGCCAGCGCCGCGCGGGCGCGGTCGCGGATCCCCGCCGGCGCGCCGGGCGCGAGCGCGAGCGAGCCGGCGAGCGCCTTGCGCCGGTGCGCGAACGCCGCGTTGACGAGGTCGCGCAGCTCCGTGTCCGGCGCCGGCCCGGTGCGCTCGAGCCCGACGAGCACCGAGTCGACGTTCGGGACCGGCGTGAACACCGAGCGCGACACCGGCCGCAGGACGCGCACGTGGCAGGCGAGCTGCGCGAGCACCGAGGGCACGCCGTAGGCGCTCGTGCCAGGCGCCGCCGCGAAGCGCTCGCCGACCTCCTTCTGGACCATCCCGACCCAGCGCCGCACGCCGCCGAGGTCCTCGATCGTGCGCAGGATCGCGCCCGCCGCGATGCCGTAGGGCAGGTTGGCGACGACCTTCGTCGGCGCCGGGTCCAGCGTGCGCAGGTCGAGCTTCATCGCGTCGGCGAAATGCAGGGTGACGTTGGCGAACGGGTCGGTCGCGTCGCGCAGGGCCGGCTCCAGCGCACGGTCCAGCTCGACGACGTGGACATGCGCGACGCGCTCGGCGAGGTACTCCGACAACACGCCGAGGCCGCCCCCGATCTCGAGCACGACGTCGTCCGGCTCCAGCTGCGCCTCACGCGCGATGACGCCGAGGATGTTCGAGTCGATGAGGAAGTTCTGGCCAAGATCGCGCTTCGGACGCACGCCGAACGCGCGCATCCGGCGCAACGTCGGCTGGCTGGGCTCCGTCGCATTCACCATTGAAACAGGGTTGCGGCGTTGTCCTCGACGAGCTGCTCGAGCTCGGCGTACTCGATCCTCCGGCGCTCGGCGACGAAGCGCGCGGTGTGCACGACGAACGCGGGCTGGTTTGGCTCCTTGCGCATGGGCTGCGGCGTGAGGTAGGGCGCGTCGGTCTCGACCAGCAGGCGCTCGGCGGGGACGCGTTCGGCGGCGGCCGCGAGATCCTGCGCCTTCGGGTACGTCACGTTGCCGGCGAACGAGATCCACCAGCCCTCGTCGACGCACTCGTCGAGGCGCTCGGGCATCGAGAAGCAGTGCAGGATCACGTCGAGCCCGCCCGCGTGGTCGCGCAGCGTGGTGATCGTGTCGTCCTCGGCGGCGCGCGTGTGGATGACGAGCGGCTTGCCCGTCGCGCGGGCCAGCTCGATCTGGGCCGCGAACGCGCGCGCCTGGTCGGCGTGCGGGGCGTAGTCGCGGTAGTAGTCCAGGCCCGTCTCGCCGATCGCGACGCAGCGCGGGTGCTCGGCGAGCGCCTGCAGTTCCGCGAGGTGGCCGTCGTCGAAGCCCGTGGCCTCGTTTGGGTGATGCCCGATCGCCGCAAGCACCTGCGGGAAGCGCTCGGCGGCATGCAGCGCCTTGCGGCACGTCGCGCCGTTCGTCCCCACGGTGAGCATCCGCTGCACGCCCGCGTCGACCGCCGCCGCGACGAGCTCGGCGTCGTCGGGCTGGCAGACGTGCAGGTGCGTATGGCTGTCGATCACCGGGCGCCGCGGAGGCTGGCCTCCGGCTTGGGGAACAGCTGGTCGAGGCTGTCGATCGCGCCGAGCCGGCCCGCCTGCATCCGGGCGCAGTCGAGCTGCACCTGCTCCGACCCGAGCGCGGCGAGCAGCTTGCCCGTGCTCTCCGGCATCCAGGGGTGCAGGACGACCGCGAGCACGCGCAGCCCCTCGGCGAGCGACGCGAGCACCGTGTCGAGCTCGCCGGCGCGGTCCGGGTCCTTGGCGAGCGTCCACGGCGCGCGCTCCTCGACGTAGCGGTTCAGCCGCCGCACGCGCAGCCAGATCGCATCGCCCGCGCCTGTGAGGTCGGCGCGGTCCAGCAGCTCGCTCACCTCGCCGGTCACGCCGTCGATCTCCGCGGCGAGCTCGGCGTCGAGCGCCGCATCGGGCACGACGCCGTCGCGGTAGCGGTGGACCATCGCGATGGTGCGGCTGGCGAGGTTGCCCAGCTCGTTGGCCAGCTCTGACTCGTACCGCGCGCGGAAGCCCTCGAGCGAGACCGAGCCGTCGTGGCCGAAGGAGACCTCGCGCATGAGGTAGTAGCGCAGCGCGTCGGTGCCGTACTCGTCCATGATCGCGAAGGGGTCGATCGCGTTGCCCGCCGACTTGCCCATCTTGTCCTTGCCGATGAGCAGGAAGCCGTGGACGAAGACGTGCTCGGGCAGGGGGATCCCGGCGGCCATCAGCATCGCCGGCCAGAACACGGTGTGGAACTTCAGGATGTCCTTGCCGATGAGGTGGTACGTCGCGGGCCAGAAGCGGTCGGTGAGGTCCTCGCCCCCCTTCGCGTACGAGAGTGCCGTGTAGTAGTTCAGCAGCGCGTCGAACCAGACGTAGAAGACGTGCTTGTCGTCCCACGGGACCGGGACGCCCCAGGTGAACGTCGAGCGACTCAAGGACACGTCTTGGAGGCCCGATTCGATGAACGAGCGCGCCTCGTTGTAGCGATGGCGCGGCATGACGAAGTCCGGCTGCTCGTCCAGCAGCGCGAGCAGATCGTCCTGGAAGGCGGACAGGCGGAAGAAGTAGTTGTCCTCCTTCTCGCGGGTCAGCGGCGTCCTGTGGATCGGGCAGAGGTTGTCGTCGCCCGCCTCGGCGTCGGTCTTGAAGTCCGCGCAGCGCGGGCAGTACCAGCCCTCGTAGACGCCCTCGTAGACGTGGCCGTTCTCGCGGATGCGGGTCAGGATCTCCTGCACCTTGGCCTTGTGCTCGGGGTCCGTCGTGCGGATGAAGAAGTCGTTTGAGACGTTCAGCCGCGGCATGAGGTCGATGAAGCGCGGCGCGTTGCGGTCGACGAGCTCCTGCGGCGTCAGCCCCTCGCGCTCGGCCGCGAGCGCGACCGGCTCGCCGTGCTCGTCGGTCCCGGTCAGGAAGAAGACGTCCTCCCCGCGCTGGCGCATGTGCCGCGCCATGACGTCGGCCGCGATCGTCGAGTATGCGTGGCCCAGGTGCGGGGCCGCGTTGACGTAATAGATCGGCGTCGTCACGTAGAAGGACATCGATCCGCAGGCTAGTGGGTCACCCGCTGTGGCAGCCGGGTGGTGCGCGCGCGTGAATCGGCGCGGTTCGAGCCCACGGTCATGCCGCCGTCTGCGGTACGGGCGCGTGGATACGCCGCCGGCGCCTGCGCGCGGTGACGAAGCCGCCGAGCGGCAGGCCGAGCGCGACGAGCGCGAAGCCGAGCCAGACCGGCCATGGAAGGCGATCCACCGCCGTGCGCGGGCGCGGAGCGGCCGGACGTGCGCGGGAGCCCCGGCGGACGCACGCAGCGCCGCGGGCGCCGGGCGCAGCGGCAACGGAGGCGCGCAGCCGGCGCCGGGCCGAGCGGCAGCGGACGGCGCGCGGCGGGCAGCGGCGGCGGCGACATGCGCGGCGCAGCGCGCAAGAGCGCCAGCGGGTCGACGTATGCGCCCGTCGCAGCGTCGCGCGCGCCGAGATGCACGTGTGGACGAGGGCGCGCGCGCCCGGCGGTCCCGATCCGGCCACCCGGCGCCACGGACCTGGCCGCGACGGACCGCGATGTCGCCGAGATGCTGGTACGTCGCGACGAGCGGCCCGCAGCGCACGCTCACGGTGCGCCCGCCGCGCGGCACGCGCCCGGCGAAACCGACGCGCCCGCCACAGGCCGCCAGCACGCGCGTGCCGGGCGGCGCGCCGAGATCGACGCCGCGATGCTGCCCGGCGGCGAAGCGATCGGGACCGACGGAGAACGCGCGCAGCACCGGCCCGTCGACAGGCGCCAGCCAGCCGCGCGCCGCCGTGCGCGAAGCGGCTCGAGCCGCCGCGACGGACGACGCGGGAGCCGCCACAGCATCCGGCAGCACCATGAGCGCGGCGGCGACTACGAAGGTGAGTACGAGCGAGCGCATGCCCGCGACGCTACGCCGACACAGCGCCCCGGCCGTCCGCCGCGCGCATGTCGGCACGAAGCCGCGCGTGATTCTTCGCAAACGCCTCGCAGCAGCAGCGCGCGGCAAACGCGCGAGCGAGCGACGCCCGCGCGAACCTCTACACCTCCCGGACGATCTCCTCCCACGGCCGCCGGTCCGCCCGCTCGATCCACTCCGCGGCCGACAGCGACTCCGGGTCGCGGCGCGGCTTCGCCGGATAGCCGAACGTCAGGACGGTCGCGACGGACTCGTCCTCGCCGTGACCCAGCGCCGCCCGCAGGCGGTCGGCGTCGGCGATCCCGTTCGGGCACGACCCGACCCCGTCGTTGGACGCGGCGAGCATCATGTTCTGCGCGGCACGCCCCGCGTCGAACGACGTCGGCCCCTTGGCGCCGACGACCACCGCGACGACGAGCGCCGCGCCGCGCACGTTGTCGCCGGCGTACACGCTTGACGCGACCTCCTCGCGAGCCCCCTCGTCACGGACCACGAAAAACCGCCGGGCCTGGCGGTTCTTCGACGATCCCGCGACCCGGCCGGCCTCGAGGATGCGCCGCTCGGCGCCCGCCTCCAGGGACTGAGGCGCATACGAGCGCACCTCGCGCTTGCTCACGACGGCCAGGTAGGCGTCCACGACCCAAAGCCTAACTCGGCTAGGCCCGCGGCCGCGCGTCGACCCGCCGGATCCACGCCTCCAGCCGCGGGTGGTCGTCGCCGAGCTGCTGATAGCCGTCCAGGACGCGGTGAAACAGCTCGTCGTCGGCGGGGTCGCGCCACAGCGCGTACTTCAGGAACGGGTAGGCCGCGCAGTCCGCGGCCGAGAACGCGTCGCCGAACAGGTACTCGCGGCCGTCGAGCATCGCCTCGAAGCGATCGAGCGCGGCCGCCATCTCCTGCGCCAGCGCTTCGATCCGCGCCGACGTCCGGCAGGTCGCGCCCGATCTCGGCCTCGATCGCGTTCGGCGCCACCTTCCACACCTCGTCGAACCAGCCGATGAAGTGGATCAGGCGCGCGCGGCCCGCGGCGTCGGCGGGATACAGCGGCCGGTCGCGAAAGCGCTCCTCGAGCACGCGGACGATCTGCATCGAGTCGTGGACGACCGAGCCGTCATCGAACTCCAGGACGGGCACGAGCGCCTGCCCGCTCACGCGCTCGACCGGCGAGCGGTCGGCGTAGTCGATCCACACCGACTCGACCTCCAGCCCCTTGTGCGCCAGCGCGAGCGCCACGCGCTCGACGTTCGTGGAGAACGGCGCGCGGTAGAGGCGGATCACTCCGCCGGGGTCTCCATCAGCGCGCGGTACAGCGTGTTCGCCTTCACCCCCGTCAGCGACGCCACGACCGAGCTCGCCGGGCGCGGCCGCGCGCCCGCCTCGACGAGCTTGCGCAGCGCGGCCAGCGCCGGCGCCAGCTCGGGCTCGGTCGCCGGCGCGCCGCCGATCACGAGCACGACCTCGCCGCGCGGCGGCTCGGCGGCGTAGCGCTCCGCGAGCTCGCCCGCGTTCCCGCGCACGACCTCCTCGTGGATCTTCGTCAGCTCGCGGCAGACCGCCACCGGCCGTGACGGATCGATCGACGCCAGCACCCCGAGCGACGCGGCGACGCGGTTCGGCGATTCGAAGCCGACGATCGTCTCCGGCGCGCGCAGCAGCGTCACGAAGTCGCCGCGCTTGCGCGGCAGGTAGCCGACGAAGGTCCACGTGTCCGCGGGCAGCGCGCTGGCGACGAGCGCCGACAGCGCCGCGCTCGGCCCCGGCAGCACCTCGACCGCCAGCCCGGCCCCGACGCACGCGCGCACGAGCACGAAGCCCGGGTCGCTCACGAGCGGCGTCCCCGCGTCGGAGACCAGCGCGACGACGTCGCCGTGCTGCATCCGCTCGATGAGCTGCGTCGCCCGCGCGCGCTCGTTGTGCTCGTGATAGCTGACGAGCTTCGCCGACACGCCGTAGCGCTCGAGCAGCACGCGCGTGCGGCGCGTGTCCTCGCAGGCGACGACGTCGGCCTCGCGCAGCGCGCTCAGGACGCGCAGCGTGACGTCCTCGAGGTTGCCGATCGGGGTCGGGCAGACGATCAGGCGGCCGGCGGTGGTCACGGCCCCATCACAGCAGAAGCCCTACGCGAGGGTCCCGATGCCGTCCAGCGCGAGCGTCGCGGCGCCGAGCATCCCTGACTCCGCGCCGAACCGCGCGGGCACGATCCGCGCGTGCTCCTTGGACGGCGACAGCGCCCGCTCGGCGACGACGGCGCGCACCGGCTCGAGCAGCAGCTCGCCCGCCGCGATCACGCCGCCGCCGATCACGACGACCTCCGGGTTGAAGATGTTCACGACGTTCGCGACGCCGATGCCGAGCCAGCCGCCGATGACAGCCAGCGCGTCGACGGCGGCGGTGTCGCCGTCATGCGCGAGCTCGGTCACGAGCGGCCCGCTGATCTCACGCCCGGCGGCAAGCGCCCGGCCGAGCCCCGAGCGCGGGCGCTCGCGCGCGATCCGCCGCGCCTCGCGCGCCAGCGCGGTGCCCGACGCGAGCGCCTCCAGGCAGCCGCGGTTGGGGCAGTTGCCGTTGCAGGGCGGACCGTCGGCCTGCACGACCATGTGGCCGAGCTCGGCGCCCGCGCCCTGGCTGCCGCGCTGCAGCGCGCCGCCGACGACGAGCCCGCCGCCGATGCCGGTGCCGATCGTCAGCAGCGCCGCCTCGCGCACCCCGAGCGCCGCGCCGAAGCGCCATTCGGCGAGCATCGCGGCGTTCGCGTCGTTGTCGACGAAGACGGGCAGCCCGATCCGCTCGGCGACGAGGTCGCGAAACGGCACGTCGGCGATCGGCAGGTGCGTCGACATCACGGCGATGCCGCGCCGCTGGTCGATCAGGCAGGGGATCCCGATGCCGACCGCCTCGACCGAGCGGGACGCGCCCTCGATCGCGTCGCGCACCTCGCTCACCGCCGAGACGACCTTGTCGATCACCTCGTGGTGGTCGCGGGCGCGGGCCGGCCGCGTCGCACGATGGTGGACGTTCAACTCCGGATCAACCGCCCCGGCCAGGAGCTTCGTGCCACCGAGGTCGACCCCGATCACACAGCCGGTCGCCACGATCGGCCACCATACAGGGCTTCATGACGCCACCCGAGGACCCCGAGGAGCCCGAGGGCCGGCCCGATTACCGCGTCTACCGCTCGCGCAGGGCGTTGTTTGCGCGGCGGCGCGGCGGCGACGATCGCGACGACCTCAGCCGCCTGCGCGGCGACGGCCCGCAGCCGTCCACGCCCGGCGAACGACCCAAGCGCGGCGGATAGGACCTCGGCAAGCGCCGGCGCAAGCCGCTCAGCGGCGGGCGGATCGTCGGCTGGATCGTGCTCGCGGCGCTCGCCTGGATCGTGCTGTCGGTCCTCGTCTTCCTCGTCAGCGCGCAGATCCAGCAGGGCAAGGTCTCCGACGCCAACCAGTACCTCGGCGGCGCGGGCTATCCGCTGACGTCACCCAACAACATCCTCGTGCTCGGCTCCGACGTGCGCCCCGCCTCCAGCCTCGAGCCCGGCGCGCAGAAGACCGGCAACGGGCGCTCGGACTCGATCATGCTCATGCGCGTCGGCGGTGGCGCGAACAGCCGCCTCTCGATCGCCCGCGACACGATCGTCGACATCCCCGGCGCCGGGCGCCAGAAGATCAACGCCGCCTACGCGATCGGCGGGCACGGCACTCGCGGTGCGCACGATCGAGCAGTACACGCACGTCGACATCAACCACGTGATGATCGTGAGCTTCGAGGACTTCCCGAACCTCATCGACGCGATGGGCGGCATCACGTACCGGGGCGGCTGCGTCGTCTCGCGCATCAACGGCGGCTTCAAGAACGGCGGCTACACGCTGCGCCTGCCCGCCGGCAAGACGCACATCGATGGAAAGCAGGCGCTGGCGCTCGCCCGCACGCGCAAGAACGCATGCAACCACCGCGAGGACGACCTGACGCGCGCCCGCCGTCAGCAGAAGATCGTCAGCGCGATGAAGCGCCGGCTGCTGTCGCCGATGGCGTTCGCCCGCCTGCCGCTCATCTCCTGGAACGTGCCCAAGGCGCTGCGCTCGGACATGAGCGGGCCGACGCTGCTCGGCCTCTTCGGCGCCCTGGCGTTCGCCGGCTCGCCGCACACCGAGATCCTCGGCACGCTCTCGGGGCAGGTCCCCGACAGCCTCAGGCAGGCGAAGGTCCGGCGCTTCCTGGCAGGCTGAGCCTCAGCTCTGCCCGGGCTTCTTCGAACTCTCCTTGGGCGAGCTCGACGACGACGAACTCGTGGACTCCGCCTTGGCCGTCTCGGTCTTCGGCGCGGCCTTGGAGTCCGACGCCGGCGCGTCGCTCTTCTTGTCCTCGCTCTTGGTCTCCGACGCCTTCGTCTCGGCGTTCTCGCGAGCGCGCTTCTTCGTCCCGTAGTCGGTGTTGTAGAAGCCCTTGCCCTTGAAGTGCACCGCGATCGGATGAAAGATCCGCTGCAGCGGGACCCCGGTCTCGGGATCCTCGGTGAGCGGCGGATCGGTCATCTTCTGCATGACCTCGAGGACCGTTCCGTCGGGTCTGCGGTACTCGTAGAAGGGCAACGTACGACCCATTATCTAGCATCCCCCCGCGATGCCCGACGTGGCCACCATGGAGAAGATCGTCGCGCTGTGCAAGCGGCGCGGGTTCGTCTTCGCCTCATCGGAGATCTACGGCGGCCTCGGGTCGACGTACGACTACGGCCATTACGGCGTCCTGCTGAAGACGAACGTCAAGAACGAATGGTGGCGCGCGATGGTCCAGGAGCGCGACGACATCGTCGCCCTCGACAGCGCGATCCTGCAGCACCCGCGCACGTGGGAGGCGTCCGGGCACCTCGCCGGCTTCACCGATCCGATGGTCGACTGCCGCACCTGCGGCCAGCGCTTTCGCGCCGACCACCTGCCCGAGCTGCAGTGCCCGCGCAAGCCCTCCAAGCCGCCCGGCGAGGGACCGGACTGCGACCTCACGGAGGCGCGCGACTTCAACCTCATGTTCGAGACGACGATGGGCCCGGTGAAGGACTCCGGCGCGATCGTCTACCTGCGCCCGGAGACCGCGCAGGGGATCTTCGTGAACTTCAAGAGCGTCCTGCAGTTCAGCCGCAAGAAGCCGCCGTTCGGGATCGCCCAGGTCGGCAAGTCGTTTCGCAACGAGATCACGCCCGGCAACTTCATCTTCCGCACGCGCGAGTTCGAGCAGATGGAGATGGAGTTCTTCGTCCCGCCCGACGAGGCGCCGCGCTGGTACGAGTACTGGAAGGACGCGCGGCGAGCCTGGTACGTCGCGCTGGGCCTGCGCGAGGACCATCTGCGCCTGCGCGAGCACGACCCCGACGAGCTGTCGCACTACTCCAGCGCCACGGCCGACGTCGAGTACCTGTTTCCGATCGGCTGGTCCGAGCTGGAGGGCATCGCCAACCGCGGCGACTTCGACCTCACACAGCACGCCGAGTTCTCCGGCCAGAAGCTCGAGTACTTCGACGGGCAGACCGGCGAGCGCTACGTCCCGCACGTCATCGAGCCCGCCGCCGGGGCGGACCGCACGACGCTCGCGTTCCTCGTCGACGCCTACGACGAGGACGAGATCGGCGGCGAGAAGCGAACGGTGCTGCGGATCCATCCGCGCCTGGCGCCGGTCAAGGTCGCCGTGCTGCCGCACATGCGCAAGGACGGCCTGCAGGAGGTCGCGCAGGAGGTCTACGCGGCGGTGCGCGGGCGGATGCAGAGCGAGTACGACGAGGGCGGCGCGATCGGCAAGCGCTATCGCCGCCAGGACGAGATCGGCACGCCGTACTGCGTGACGATCGACCACCAGACGCTCGAGGACCGGACGGTCACGGTGCGCGAGCGCGACTCTCTCGCCCAGGACCGCGTCGCAATCGACGCGCTGGGGGACGAGCTGGCGGCGCGGCTGGCGGCGCCGTGGCGGTCGCCGAAGCTCGACGTCGTGTAAGGCGCGTCTAGGCAAGGGCTTCGCGTTAGTTGGGCGCGGGCGCTTGCGAACAGCATCGATGACGGGTGTGGTGAGCGGGGCGCTTGAGGCGTGCCTTCGAACCCCTCCTGGGCTCGGGGCGGGGAGCGTGGCGCGCTTGTGTTCGCATACAACACATCCGCGCCACCGTCCCGCGCCGGGAGGGCTCAGAGCCGGAGAGCGACCGGGGGGTTGCCCTGAACCGTCCATCCGCGGGACGCAACCGTCGAACCCCCGCCCCAGGCGCCGACGCGGCTCGCCGCACACGCCACGAAGCGATCCGTCAGCCGCACCCGCCCGACGGAGCACCAAGCCCGCCCCGTCCACCCCTCCTCAATGACGCCGTTCGCCGGCGCCAGGAGCCAGCACGACCCAACAGCTCCCCCACCGGCGCCGGCAGGGCTCCTCGCGGGATCGACCGGCACCTGCTCATCGAAGTCGTAGGCGCGGCAAGACCCGCCGCCCGATCGCGCTCATGGAGCGATGCCACACACCTCACTACGCCGGCGAACTAGCATCGCGTCACCGTGGTGGGGGAAGCCGCTCTCGTCGACGCGCCGCGTCCGTGGCGCAGCCGGCGCACGCTGTCGATCGCCCTCGTGGCGGGCGTGCTGCTGTGCATCGGCCCGCCGCCGGCGGCGGGCGCGGACACCTCGCCGCTGCTCGATCCGAACGCGGTCGTCGAGACGAGCCGCCCGGCGCCGCCCGCGCCACGGGGCACGGCGACGACGCCCCCGAGGACCACCGCGACAACGCCGACGACCACCACGACGACGCCGGTGCCCGACACGCTCACGACGACCACGCCCGAACCGCGAACCGAGACGACGCCCGCGCACCCGCCCGCACCGCCCCCGCTGTCGGCGGAGCTCCTGCGCACCGATCCGGGCTCGCGCAGCGCAGCGGCGCAGTCGCTCACGAGCAAGCGCAAGGAGGCCAGGGCGGACTGCACCGCCCAGCGTCCGCCGATCAACCAGATGCTCGCGATCGGCGGGCTGGTCGCGGCCGACGAGGGATCGCCGTGGGGGCGCATCGCGCTTTTCGTCGCCGCCTGCTTTGCCGTGATCGGTCTCGGCGCGTTCCTCGTCCGCCGCAGGACCGACCGCGCGAGCGACGCGCCGCCGGCGGCGCGCGGGCGCCTGGAGACGATCAGCATCGTCGTGGCGATCGCCGGCACCCTCCTCGGGATCGCCGACCACTTCATCTCCTCGCCGCCACCACCGCAGGCGACGATGACCGTTCGCGACGTGCTGCCCCGGGTCACCCGCGACGAGTACGCACAACGCACCGGGATCGACGTGAGCGGCATCTCCAAGCTCGACCGGCGCGAGGTCGGCAACGTCGTGCTGCTCGAGATCCGGCTCACCGGCTACCGCGGCAAACGGCTCGCGCTGCAGTACGCGACCTACAGCCTTGACCGCAACGTGACGGGCGCGCTCCTGCCGGGCACCGACGTGAAGGTCGGCCTTCGCGTCGCGGACGAGGACACCCAGACGTCGTTCGTCCCGATCTGGGTCGGCTACCCCAAGAGCGAGCGGTTCGAGGCCCAGTTCCGGCTCATCGAGAACGACGAGATCCGGCAGCTGACGGACACGGGACCGATGAAGGGATCGGCGTACCGCTACGCCTGTAGCCGCGAGGTTCGCGCCGCGTGAGCGGCTGCGGTACCTTCCTGGCCAGCCAGCCAGTTTCACGTCTTTGAAGACAGGAGGTCATCCATGGCCGTGACCGTTCCCGCCGCGACGGAGCAGATCGACTACGCCGACCTGTACGCCCGCTGGGAGCGTGGCAACTGGTCGGCGACGGGCATCGACTTCACGCAGGACCGGATCGACTGGCACGAGCGCTTCACGCCCGAGCAGCGCCGCGGCGCGCTGTGGCTGTACACGCTCTTCTTCCATGGCGAGGACTCCGTCGCGGACAACCTCTCGCCGTACATCGACGCCGCACCGCTGGAGGAGCAGAAGTACTTCCTCGCCACGCAGCAGGTCGACGAGGCGCGCCACGCGGTCTTCTTTCACCGCTTCATGCACGAGGTCGTCGGCGTCGGCGACGGGACGCTCGGCGGCGGGCTGCGCGCCACGCTGCAGGAGCTCAACTGGGGTCACCGCAAGACCTTCGAGCGGCTGGACGGGATGGCCGCCGAGCTGCGCAAGGACCACTCGCCGCGCATGCTCGCCAAGGCGATCACGATGTACCACATCATCGTCGAGGGCACGCTCGCGCAGCCCGGCCAGCACATGATCGAGACCTCGCTGGAGCGCCTAGACCTCCTGCCGGGATTTCGCGAGGGCCTGCGCAACGTCGCGATCGACGAGCAGCGCCACATCGCCTTCGGCGTCAAGCTGCTCGCCGACCTGCATCGCGACGATCCGGCGGGAACGCAGGCCGTGATCGTCGACCTCACCCGCGAGGTCCTGCAGTACACGCTGAGCGTGGCGATCCCGCCGGGCTGGGACACGTCGTACACCGAGAGCCTCGGCTACACGATGGAGGACCTCTACGAGGAGGGCGCGCGCGCCAACGAGGCGCGGCTGCGGGCGATCGGGCTGCCGCTGGACGAGATCGCGCACTTCCCCTTCCCGATGGACGTCCCTCCGCGCGAGCGCGGCCGCCGCGCGCTTGTGCTGCTGCGGGCCGGGCTGCTCGGCGAGGGCAACGGCGCGATCGGCCGCGACCCGGAGACCGTGCAGATCTTCTTCGAGCTGCTGGCGCGCAACGCGCGCGGCGAGGAGGTGCCGGACGGCACGACGATCCAGTGGGACTTCCCGGACATGGACCCGTGGTACCTGCTGCTCGAGGGGCGCACGAAGACGGCAATCCAGGGGCGCGTCGCGAAGCCGACCGTGCGCGTGCGGATGCGCTACGACGACTTCGGCGAGCTGGTCTCGGAGCGCGCCCAGCCGCATCACCTCGTCATGCGCGGGCGCATGCGCCCGTGGGGCGACCCGCGCATCCTGCTCAAGCTCCAGCGGCTGTTTCACTGACGCCACGGGTAAGGTCCGGCGCACGATGCTGCGCCAAGGCCCAATCTCCCGCTTCATGCACGGCGTGATCGAGTACGCCGCCGGTGTTCTGCTGATCGCAGCGCCGTTTCTGTTCGACTTCAAGTCCAGCGCCGCGGTCGCCGTGGCGATCATCGCCGGCGTGATCGTGCTCGGCGTCGCGGCGAGCACCGAGGGCTCGAGCTCGCTCATCGACTCGATCCCGATCGCCGTCCATCTGCTGCTCGACTTCGCGCTCGCCGCGGTGCTGATCGCTGCGCCGTTCCTGTTCGCGTTCAGCAACGAGAGCACGCCGACGGCGTTCTTCATCATCCTCGGCGTCGCGCACCTGCTCGTGACGATCGGGACGCGCTTCAAGCCGCCCGGCGAGCGGGGCGCCACGCCGGCACGCTGAGCGCCGCGGGTGTGCTTCCGCGAGGTGCTTAGCAGGCGCCGCCAGGCGCCTGCGCGCGGGCGAGCCTTTAGCGTGGCGCGTATCTGCTCTATGCGAACACATCGCCGCCACGCTTCGCGTGACGGCGTCGGCAGAACCGAAGCATGGCGCTTTTCTGCTGCATGTGAACACATTCGCGCCACGCTCCCACGGCGCTGACGGAAATCAACGCGTCCGCCGGAAGGAGCGCCCGCACGACCGGGCACCCCTCTTTCAGCGACACCGTTCCCCAGCGCCGGCGCCCACGCCGACCAACGGGTCACCGCGATCGCCAGCGCGACGCCATCACGGGCGAACACAGGCAGCGAGCGCGGTACGGTCGAGGAGAACCTCGACCGTGGCGCGCCCGCCGGCCCGGGCGGACTGCCGACCCCGTCCCCGCTCTACGCCGCCGGCCGCTCCTGGCCCGCACCCAGCGCCTGCTCGAGATACGGCGCGAGCAGGGCCGTCACCCACGACGCCGTGCGCCGGGGTGCATGGAGCGGTAGCGCGGCGTGGCTGATCGCCAGGCGCACCAGGCACTCCGCCAGCGGCCGCGCCTCACGGCGCGTGAACTGCGGCCAGGACATGACGAGCATCTCCGTCAGATGGGCGCTGACGCCCTCCACGAGCGGACCGCCCTGTGTCGTGACGAGCGCCAGCAGCGTTGCGTCCCCGTCCGGCGCGACGATCGCCTGCACGAGGGGGTTGGACGACGCCGTCGCCAGGAACTCGCCGAACGCGCGTGACAGCGCGACCGCCGGATCGTCGCGATGGGCGACGATCGTCCGTTGCGCGTCGGCGATGAAGCGCCCGCCCTCGCGCGCGATCGCGGCCTGCGCGAACTCCGCGCGCGAGCCGAACTCGCTGTAGAGCGTCTGGCGGCTGACGTCCGCCGCCGCGGCGATCTCGGCCATCGTGATGTCGCTCCAGGCGCGGTCGCGCAGCAGATCGAGCGCCGCGTCGAGCAGGGCGTTGCGCAGCAGCTCGCGCGCGGCGGCGCGGTAGTTCATCCGCCGTGGCGCGCGAGGATCTTCCTGCGCGAGCGCGGGCTGATGTTCACGCGCTGCACGTCACCGCCGTAGTGCTCGAGCAGCAGCGGGTCCATGATGTGCCGCCAGAGCGGCGGGATCGCCGCGACCACGATCATCCCCGCGTAGCCCGTCGGCAGCTGCGGCGCCTCGTCGTCGTGGCGCAGCGCCTGGTAGCGGCGCAGCGGGTTGGCGTGGTGATCGGAGTGGCGCTGCAGGTGGTAGAGCATGACGTTGGACGCGACGTTGTTGGAGTTCCAGCTGTGCTCGGGGCGAGTGCGCTCGTAGCGCCCGTCCTCGCGCCGCTGGCGCAGCAGGCCGTAGTGCTCGAGGTAGTTGACGACCTCCAGCAGGCAGAAGCCGACGACCGCCTGGACGAGCAGGTAGGGCAGCACGACGGGGCCGAACGCGACCGCCAGGCCGCCGAAGAGCACGACGCTCATGGCCCAGGCGTTGAGGACGTTGTTGCGGATCGTCCACGGGCCGCTGCCGAGCCGGCGCAGGCGCTCGGTCTCCAGCGCCCAGCCCGAGCGCAGGCTGCCGAGCACGGTGCGCGGCAGGAACGCGTAGAAGGACTCGCCCATGCGCGAGCTGGCGGGATCCTCGGGCGTCGCGACCCGCACGTGGTGGCCGCGGTTGTGCTCGATGAAGAAGTGCCCATAGACGGTCTGCGCGAGCGCGATCTTCGACAGCCAGCGCTCGAGCGCCACGCGCTTGTGACCGAGCTCGTGCGCGGTGTTGATCGCCACGCCGCTGACCATGCCGACCGTCAGCGCGAGGCCGAACGACTCGACGACGGAGAGGTCGCCGCGCGCCCACAGCCAGCAGGCGAGCACGAGCGTCGCGTACTGGATCGGCAGGAACGCGTACGTGCACCAGCGGTAGTAGCGATCCTCCTCGAGCCAGGCGATGAGGTCGTCGGGCGGGTTGCGCGCATCCTTGCCGACCCACAGGTCGATGAACGGGAAGACGCCGAACAGCAGTACCGGGCCGATGAACCAGAACGCGCCACTGCCGGTCGCCTCGACAAGACCGAGCGCGATGAGCGGGAGCGTCGGGACGAGCAGCCCGAGCGGCCAGACGTAGCGCTTGCCGTCGCGCCAGGTGAGCGTCGCTGCCTCCATGCGCGCCAACTCTGGACAGATTTCGCCGTTCTGTCAAGCAACCGGACATCGACGCTGAAATTGTCGAGGAACGCAGGTGCGCGCCGGGGCGCCCGCTCGCCGGCGCCGCCCCCGGCATCGACTACATTGCGCGCGATGAAATACCTCGACATCGCGTCGCGATTCGGCGACGTCACGCTGCGCGTGACGCCGGTGCCGCATCCGTGGGACACCGCGGCCACGCGGCCGGCGTTCGACGCCCAGCTGACCGCCCCGAACCTCGACGTGTCGGTCGTCGCGATCGAGGACGACGACGCGCCGCAGACGCTGATCGAGTTCTTCCGCGAGCTCGCTGACAACCACCGGGGCTTTGACTTCGACAAGCATTGGGAGTCGCTCGGCGGCGACCTGAAGATCCGCGCCGACCACGACCAGATCAACGCGATCAGGCTGTACGTGACGCTCTCCGGCGGCGTCGTTCCGCGCTGGACCGCCCAGGCCGAGCTGCACGTCGATCCGGGCCGGTTCGATCGCGTCGCGATCAACCTCGGGCTGTTCAGCGACGAGCTGCTGGCCGGCGAGGTCGAGGACCCCCACGCCGAGCCGCCGCGGATCGACCCGCGCCGGCGTGCGCGCGAGCCGCGCAAGAAGATCGGCACGCCGAACCCACAGCCCGGGTCGGGCTAAGCCGGCTACGCCTTCGCGGGCGCGGGCAGGCGGTCGAAGTCGGCCTGCGGCAGCACGCGCTCCAGGGAGCGCGGCAGCCACCAGTTCCAGCGACCGAGGACCGCCATCGTGGCGGGCACGAGCACGAGCCGCACGATCGTCGCGTCGACGGCGATCGCGACCGCCGTGCCGAGCCCGATCTGCTGGATCGAGGGAACGCCGGTCGCGACGAACGTCGCGAACACCGCGACCATGATGAGCGCCGCGCTCGTGATCGTCCGCGCGCTGCTCGCGAGCCCGCCGGCGACCGCGTCGCGCGTGTCGCCGCTCGCCGCATAGCGCTCGCGGATGCGGCTGAGCAGGAACACCTCGTAGTCCATCGACAGCCCGAAGACGACCGCCAGCACGAGCGGCGGCGTGACCGTGTCGACGTGCCCGAGCGACTGGAAGCCCAGCAGCCCGTCGACCCAGCCGAACTGGAAGACCGCGACGATCACGCCGTAGGCCGCGCCGACCGACAGCAGGTTCATGACGACGGCCTTCAGCGGCAGGACCGCCGAGCGCAGGAGCACGAGCAGCACGACGTAGCTCAGCGCGAGCACGAACAGCACGATCTTCCACATCGAGCCCGAGACCTTGTGGTTGAAGTCGACGAGGCCGGCGGTCGAGCCGCCGACGTCGACGCTCAGCCGCTGCGTCGTCGCCGGGAGACCGCCGCGCAGGCGCTCGACGAGCGCCTTCGTCTGCGCCGCCTCGCCGGTGCCGCGCGGCGTGGCCGCGAGCAGGACGGCGTCGTCGCGGCTGGACGCCACTGGCGCGGCGACCGACACGACCTCGTGGTCGCGGGCGATCGCGGCGCGCAGCGAGCGCACCGCCGCGGCGTTGGCGGGATCGCCGACCCGGCCGTCGCGCGTGCGGGCGACGACGACGACCGGCGATGTCGCGCCCGGGCCGGCCTGCGCGGCGGCGGCCGCGAACCCGGCGCGGATCTCGTGGCCGGCGGGGAACTGGTCCAGCGCCCCGTCGGCCGTCTTCATGCTCAGGGCGGGCACGCCGAGCGCGAGCAGCAGGCTGCCGGCGGCGACGATCGCGACGGCGGGGCGGCGCATGACGCGCGCGGTCCAGCGCTCCCAGAACGGCGCGCGCGGCGCGCGGGCTCGGCGGGGCGTGCGGCTCCTGCGCCGGGCCGCCAGGCGCCCGAGCAGCCGCCCCGGCTCGGAGGCGCGGTGGCCGAGCAGCGAGATGAGCGCGGGCAGCAGCGTCGAGGCGGTCAGCACGGAGACCGCGACGACGAGGATCGATCCCAGCGCCATCGAGCGCAGCGCGGTCGTGTCGACGAGCAGCAGGCCGGCGAGCGAGGCGATCACCGTCAGGCCGCTGAACAGGACCGCGATGCCGGAGGTGGCGAGCGCGATCGCGCGCGCCTCGTCGAGCCCGCGCCCGGCGGCGATCTCCTCGCGGAAGCGGGCGAGCACGAACAGCGAGTAGTCGACCGCCACGCCGATGCCGATCATCGAGGCCATGTTCGTCGTGAAGACCGACATCTCCATCGAGCGCGACAGGAAGTAGATGAGCGCGCCCGTGACGAGCACCGAGACGGCGCCGAGCGCGAGCGGGAGCGCCGCGGCGGCGAGCGAGCCGAAGACCGTCAGCAGGATGAGCGCGACGATCGGGAAGCCGACGCTCTCGGCCGTCGCGAGGTCCTTCTTGGAGACCTCCTGCAGGCCGGCCCACAGCGCGCCCTGTCCGATGAGATGCGTCGTCACCGCGCCCTCCGAGCCGCGCGGCGTGCCGATCCCGAGCGCCGTGCGCATGTCGGCGGCGGCGTCGATCGCCTTCCATTCGTTGACGTCGACGCGCAGCGGGAGGATGACCGTGCGGGCGCCGCCGCGGCCGGCGGCGGTGAGCGCCCGAGCGGAGACGCCGACGTGGGCGACGCGTGCGGCGGCCGCACGCACGCGGCCGAGCGCCGCGCGCTGGTCAGCCGCCGTCGCGCCCTCGCGAGCGATGAGGACGACGCCGAGCTTCGCGCGCTGCGCCGCGTCGAAGTCGCGCTCGAGCGACGCCTGGACGGCCTCGGACTGCGATCCGGGCACAGCGAAGCCGCCACCGGTGAGGTTCTCCGACTGGCGCGCGGCGAACGGCAGCGCGGCGAGGAAGAGGACCGCCCACGTGACGAGCACGAGGCGGCGGTGGCGGCGAAGCCGTCGGTCGAACGCGAGCATGAGCGCCTGCATGGCGCAGGATCATGCCAGTTGGCTGGCTAGCCAGCCAGTGTGCGATCCGTCACACAGCGGCGGCTGCTCAGCGCCTGGCGAAGAACACCACGAGCGCCACGATCGCCAGGGCGAACAGCAGCGGGTGGACGATGGCGCCACCGGCGATGGCGATGATCAGCAGGACGATGGCGAGGATGAGCAGCACGAGTTCTCCTTAACTCGTTGGGGAGCGTCCCGTACCCGCTCCCGCGAGCCTGCATTCCACCTCAAGGCAAGCTCGCGGGGTCCGGCCCTGCCGGACCTGCGGCGATCCCTACGCCTTGGCGAGGTTGCCGGTGAACTGCTTGACGAGCTGCTGCAGGACGGCCTGGACCGTGCCCTCGCCCATCGACGCGGCCTTGCCGCTGACGTTGGCGGTCGCGTCGACCGTGCCGCCGTCGCCGCCGATCGTGATCGTGACGGTGCCGTCGGCGTTGCTCTGACCGCCGGCCTCCTTGGCCTGCGCCTTGATGACCGCGCGCTTGGAGCCGTCATCGGACTCGACGATCTCGACCGGGCCGCTGAACGTCATCGCCATCGAGCCCATGTCGACCTTGATCTCGGCCTTGGCCTTCGTCGGACCCTCTGCCGAGATGACCTTCGCGCCTGGAACGCACGGCACGAGCTTGCTCACGTCGGAAACGATCCCCCATGCATGATCGGGGTTCGAGACGCTGAACTTCTCCTGCAATTGGGTTGCCATGTGAGGCTCCCTTCGTGTTGCGGATTTCCCTCACTACTTGGCGTACCCGCGCTCGCCGAGCGCAATCGTGACCCGCCGATCGTGCGTTATGCCGCGTCGTCGAGCAGCGCCCGCACGCAATGCACCGCGGCCGCGATCGTCGGCGTGAAGTCGCGCTCCTCGGCGAGCATCCGCAGCCAGATCCCGTCGGCGAGCGAGAAGAGCACGTCGACGACGGCGTCGGGATCGGCGCTGAGGCGCAGCACGCCGTCGGCCACCTTCGCGCGCAGCAGCGCCGCGACCTGCTCGCGCGGGCGGCTGAGCAGCTCGGTGAACTCGGCGGCGACCTCCTCGTGGCGGCGCGACAGGACGAACAGCTCGAAGAGCAGCGTCACGAACCCGGGGTCGTTGCGCACGACGTCCTCGAGGCTCGCGACGAGCACCGCGATGAAGTCGTCGGCGGTCTGCGCCTGCGCGAGCGCGGCGTCGAGCGCCGCCATGCGCACGTCGCAGTCGCGCCGCACGACCTCGACGAGCAGGCGCTCCTTCGTGCCGAAGTAGTAGTGCAGCAGCCCGCGTGAGACGCCGGCCGCGCGCGCGACCTGGTCGAACGTCGATCCCGCCGTGCCGCGCTCGGCGACCGACGCACGCATCGCGTCGACGATCCTCGCCGCCTTGTCGCCGGCGAGCTGGCGCCCGCTAGTGGTCGCAGCTTCCATGCACCATCACCTCACGAAGCGAGGGTAGCTGCTGCCTGGCTGGCCGGCCAGCAACGAAGAAGGCGCCCCATGTGGGGCGCCTTCAGCGATTGGTCGCGCATTCCGGCGCGCGATCAGCTCGCGGGCGCCGCCTCGGCCGGTGCGGCCGGCGTCGTGTTGGACGTGTAGTCGAACTCCTCCTCGGCGCCGAACAGCGCGTCGAGCACCTTGTTGCGCAGGCTCTCGCTGACGGCCACGGCGACCGCGCCGCCGATGATCGCGACGAGCAGGAGCCGCCCGAAGCCGCCCTTGCGCTTCTGCTTGGCCGGCGAGCTGTGCTTCGGCGCGTCGCGCAGGGCAGCGGTCGCGTCGCGCAGCGCGTCGGCGGAGCGCTTGACGTCGGCGTGCAGCTTCTTGTCCTCGACGAGGTTCTTCGCCGGCGCCTTGCCCTTGTTCAGCCGTCCGTAGGCATTGCGCGCGGCCTCAAAGGCCACGACCATGTTGTCGCGCAGATCCTCGTCGTGGATGATCCGCTGCAGGTACGGATTCTCCTTCGCGGTCTGGGCGGCTGCGGCGGCCTTCGCGGCCTTGTCCTTCGCTGCCATTCGTTTCACCTCGGGTTGCTTGCTTGGGGCGTTGAGCCAGCATATACCCGACTTCCGTCGCCCGCCAGACGCCGTTCGCCGGCTCCAGCGCGGCATCGAGCACGTCGCCGATCTGGCTGACGAAGCGGAACTGCAGCTTCTTGCGCAGATGCTCGGGAATCTCGTCGGTGTCGGGCTCGTTGAGCTCCGGCGCGATGATCGTCGTGATGCCGTTGCGCTGCGCGGCGAGCGCCTTGTCCTTCAGCCCGCCGATCGGCAGGACCTGGCCGGTCAGCGTCATCTCGCCCGTCATCGCGACGTCGTCGCGCACGTGGCGGCCGCTCAGCAGCGAGACGAGCGCCGTCGCCATCGTGATGCCCGCGCTCGGTCCGTCCTTCGGGATCGCGCCGGCGGGCACGTGGATGTGGATGTCGTGGTGCTTGAACCAGTCCGACGGGAGGTTCGGCGCGACCTCGGCGAGATGCCCGCGCACGTAGGAGAGCGCGGCCGCGGCGGACTCCTTCATGACGTCGCCGAGCTGGCCGGTGATCTGCAGCTTGCCCTCGCCGTCGAACGCCTGCGCCTCGATGAACAGCACGTCGCCGCCGACCGGCGTCCAGGCCAGCCCGGTCGCGACGCCGGGCAGGCGCGTGCGGCGCTTGGCGTCGGAGTGGTAGCGCTGGCGGCCCAGCAGCTCGCGCGCCCGCGCCTCGCCGATCGAGCCCTTCGGCGTCCGGCCCTCGGCGACCTCGCGCGCGATCTTGCGCGCGATCGCGCCGATCTGGCGTTCGAGCTCGCGCACGCCGGCCTCGCGCGTGTAGTCGCCGATGACGGCGCGCAGGGCGGCGTCGGTGATCCGCAGCTGGCCGCGCTTGAGGCCGTTGCGATCGGCCTGCCGGGGCAGGAGGTAGCGCTTGGCGATCTGCAGCTTCTCGTCGGCCGTGTAGCCGGCGATCTCGATCGTCTCCATGCGATCGCGCAGCGGCCCGGGCACGGTGTCGAGCGCGTTCGCCGTCGTGATGAACATCACGCGCGAGAGGTCGAACGGCAGGTCGAGGTAGTGGTCGCGGAAGTTCTCGTTCTGCTCGGGGTCGAGCACCTCGAGCATCGCGCTGGCCGGGTCGCCGCGGAAGTCCGAGCCCATCTTGTCGATCTCGTCGATCATGAACAGCGGGTTGTTGGAGCCCGCGTCGCGCAGCGCGCGGAGGATCGTGCCGGGCATCGCGCCGATGTACGTGCGGCGGTGACCGCGGATCTCGGCCTCGTCGCGGACGCCGCCGGCGCTGATGCGCTCGAACTCGCGGCCGAGGGCGCGCGCGATCGACTTGCCCAGCGACGTCTTGCCGACGCCGGGCGGGCCGACGAAGCTCAGGATCGAGCCACGCGCATGCGGGTTGAGCTTGCGCACGGCGAGGAACTCGAGGATGCGCTCCTTGACCTGCTCGAGGCCGTAGTGGTCCTCGTCGAGCACCGCGCGCGCGTGGTCGAGCTCGAGGTCGTCGGCGGTCGACTTGTCCCACGGCAGCGAGGCGATCCACTCCAGGTACGTGCGGATCACGCCGTGCTCGGCGGCGGCGGGCGGCAGGTTCTCCAGGCGGCTGAGCTCGCGGTCGGCCTGCTTGCGGACGTCCTCGGGCAGGTCGATCGCGGCGAGCTGCTCGCGCAGCTCGTTGGCCTCGGCGGCGGACTCGTCGAACTCGCCGAGCTCCTCCTGGATCGCCTTGAGCTGCTGGCGCAGGATGAACTCGCGCTGCGTGCGGTCCATGTCGGACTGGACCTGGTTCTGGATCTCCGAGCCGATCGAGATGACCTCGAGCTCGCGCGCGAGCGCCTCGGTCAGGCGGCGCAGGCGGCGCGCGACGTTGACCTCCTCCAGCAGCGTCTGCTTCTCCTCGGTGCCCAGCCGCAGCGAGCCGGAGATGAGGTGGCTCAGCGCGCGCGGGTCCTCGACGTTGGCGACCGCGATCTGCAGCTCCTCGGGCAGGTACGGAACGGCCTCGACGATCTGCGAGAACGTCTGCTGGACGTTGCGCATGAGCGCCGTCAGCTCGGGCGACTCCTCGACGATGTCGGCCTGCTCGGAGATCTCCGCGACGAGGTAGGGCCGCTCGCTCTCCCAGCGCTCGATCTTCACGCGCTGCGCGCCCTGGACGAGCACCCGCAGCGTACCGTCGGGCACCTTGAGCATCCGCGCGATGACGCCGACGACGCCGACGTCGTAGAGCTGGTCGGGCGCCGGCTCCTCGACCTCGGGCTCGCGGCTGGCGACCATGACGAGCATCCGGTTGCCGGCCAGCACGTCGTTGACGAGCTGCACCGAGCGCTCCTGGCCGATCGCCAGCGGCGTCAGCGTCTCGGGGAACGGGACCGTCTCGCGCAGCGGCAGGACGGGCAGCGTGTCCGGCAGGTCCTGGCGCATGCCGACCTCGACCTCGTGCGCGACGTTGCCGTCGGTGACGACGTCGATCATCGCTCCTCGATCTCCGCCGGGCCGCTGCGCTCGATCGGCACGTTGCGGGTGCGCGACTCGGGGTCGGCGAGCGGCAGCTCGACGCGCAGGATCCCGTCCTGGTAGCTGGCCCGCGCCTGCTCGGCGAGGACCTCGGCGCCGAGCTCGATCGTGCGCCGGAACGGGCCGTGCTCGATCTCGAGCTGCTGGTAGACGCGGCCCTCGGCGTCGGCCTCGCGGCGATGGCCGGTGAGCGTCAGCGCGCGGCCCTGGATCTCCAGGCCGAGGTCGCCGGCGTCGATCCCCGCCAGCTCGGCGTGGACGATCGCGCGCGGCGGATCGTCGGCGTAGAAGACGTCGACCGCGGGACTGAATCCGGTGCGCCGCGACGTGAGCCCGACGCTGCCGAACACGTCGCCGAACAGCTCGTCCATCTCGCGCCGCATGCGCTCGAAGTTCGCGAACAGATCGCGCTCGGGGGGCATGGCCAGGCAGCGTACCCACTGCGACCCGCAGGATCCCCACGTCTCGTCTCAGACCTCGTAGACGGCGCCCTCCCGCGCCACCTCGACCGGGCCCGCGAACGCCTGCCGCGCCTCGGCCAGCGCCCACTCCCAGTCGAGCTCGTCGGAGATGTGCGTCAGGACGAGCCGGGCCGCGTTGCAGCGCGCCGCGTGCTCGCCGGCCTCGCCCGGCGTCAGGTGACCGCGCGGGCCATCGCGCTCGGGACGCGGGAGCGTCGCCTCGAGGATCATGAGGTCGCTGTCGTCGGCGAAGCCGTCCAGCGCGTCGGTCGGCCCGTGGTCGGCGCCGTAGATGAAGCGCCCGCCGGCGTCGCAGCGCACCTGGATCGCGTTCGCCGGCAGGTAGTGCGGGACGGGCTGGAAGCGCACTCGCAGCGAGCCGACGACGACGGTCTGCGAGGGGTCGTACTCCGACAGCGCGAACGCCCGTTCGAGCAGGCCGGGCTGGCCGCCGGCGCGGGCGATCGTGCGCAGGATCTCCGTCGCGCCCGCCGGGACGAACAGCTGCGGGCAGTCGCGGGCGGCGTCCCCGGCGGCGCAGTCGACGCGCGCCTCCCGGCCCGGCGCGTAGGTCAGGGCGCACGCGAACGGGATCAGGTCCAGGAAGTGGTCGGCATGCATGTGCGTGATGACGACCGCGTCGACCTCGGCGTACTCGCGGAACCGGCGCAGCTTGGAGAAGACCCCGCTGCCGCAGTCGACGAGCAGGCAGGAGTCGCCGTCCTCGACGAGATAGCCGCTGCATGCGCCGTCGGCGTCTTGCCATGCGGGCGACTTGCCCAACACCGTGATCCGCACGACGCTGACTTTATGCGCGCGCGCGCTCAGTGCGCGTGCAGCGTGGCCTGCTCCTGGGCGCTCGGAAAGGCCCAGGCGGCCTGCGTGCGACGTTCCTGGCGAAACGCGAAGCGCAGCTGCTGCGGCGGCCGCAGCCCCTCGGGGCTGTCGGGCCGGAACGTCGGACAGGGGTCGTCGAGGTCCAGGGCGCAGAGCAGGTTGCGGTGAAAGAAGCAGTCCTCGCACGCCACCTTCTTCATCGCTCGCGTCTTGGCCATGCCGCTCCAACACTCCTTCGTAGAACTCAGAATCGCTGCGGAATCAGAGCACGCGGCGACGGCCCGCTGCAAGGGGCCGGGAACGGCGGTTCCCGCACGTATCGGGTTTTTGGGCGTGCCCTGCCCGCAAATGCCGAACGAAACCGATGGCCTTCCCGGAGAAGGTTGCCAACAAGCAAACTTCGCCCCCTCGCGTCGGCGTCGTTGCCGCTCTTTGGGGACACTTCGTCGTACGGATGCCCGGCGACAGCTACGACACCATCATCGTTGGGGCGGGCATCATCGGGCTCGCAGTGGCGCGCGAGATCCTCTCGCGGCCGGGCGGCGGGCAGGGATCGCGCGTGCTCGTCGTCGAGCGCGAGGCCGCGCCCGCGGCGCATCAGACCGGTCACAACAGCGGCGTGATCCATGCCGGCGTCTACTACGCGCCCGGCTCGCTGAAGGCCCAGCTGTGCGTCGACGGCGCCGCGCGGATGTACGCGTACTGCGAGCGCCACGGCATCGCGGTCAACCGCATCGGCAAGCTCATCATCGCCCTCGGCGACGGCGAGCTGGCGGCGCTCGCCGAGATCGAGCGGCGCGCGAACGCCAACGGCGTGGCGGGCATGCGGCGGCTGGACGCCGACGGCCTGCGCGAGGTCGAGCCGCACGCGACGGGCGTCGCGGCGCTGCACTCGCCGAACACCGGGATCGTCGACTTCGGGGCCGTCTGCGCGCAGCTGGCCGACGACGTGCGCGCGGCCGGCGGCGAGCTGCGCTTCGGCTGGCAGGTCGCGGGCGTCACGACCACGGCGCGCTCGATCCGGCTGCGCGAGGCCGACGGCGGCGGCGAGGTCGCAGGGCGCCCGCGCCGTCTTCTGCGCGGGCCTGTGGTCCGACCGTCTCGCGGTCCTCGCGGGCGCCGACCCGGACCCGCGCATCGTCCCCTTCCGCGGCGGCTACCTGCGCCTGACGGCGCAGCGGCGCGAGCTCGTGCGCGGCCTCATCTACCCCGTGCCCGACCCGAGCCTGCCGTTCCTCGGCGTCCACCTCACGCCGCGCATCGACGGCGAGGTGCTGCTCGGCCCGTCGGCGCTGCTCGTCGGCGCGCGCGACGGCTACCGCCTGAGCACGCTGCGCGCCGCCGACGTCCGCGACACCCTGACCTGGCCGGGCACCTGGCGGATGATGCGCCGCTGGTGGCGCACCGGCGTCAGCGAGCTGCGCCTCGCCGGGAGCCGCGACGCGTTCGCCGCCGAGGCCAGCCGCTACGTGCCCGGCGTGCGCGGCGAGGACCTCCTGCCGGCGTTCGGCGGCGTGCGCGCGCAGGCCGTCGCCCGCGACGGGCGCCTCGTCGACGATTTCCTCCTGTCGGCGACGCCGCGCGCGATCCACGTGCGCAACGCGCCGTCGCCCGCGGCGACGTCCTCGCTGGCGCTCGCCGGGCGGATCGCGGACGCCGCCGACGAGCTCGTGTGACGTCGCCGGTAGATCGACGCGAGCCGCGACCTGCGGCGATCGCTTGCCTGGCCGGTTGCTCGCGGCTTGCGGCGATCGCGTGTGACGTCGCCGGTAGGTCGCCGCTTGCGGCGATCGGACGGCGAAACCCACTCCGTCCGCGCCAACCCCGTTTGCCCGCCCGCGCGATGGGCCACGATGGTACGTCCATGCGCATCCTGCTCACCGGTGCCAGCGGCTCGATCGGCGCCGCGCTCGCGCCCGCGCTCACCCGCGCGGGCCACGAGCTGCGCGGCTTCGGCCGCGACCCGGCGCGCGTGCCGGCCACGCTGCCCTTCGTGCGCGGCGACGCGGTCAGCGGCGCGGGCCTCGCCGAGGCGCTGGACGGCATCGAGGTCGCCTACTACCTCATCCACTCGATGGAGGGCAACGGCCGCGCCGGCTTCGAGGACAACGAGCGTGCCGCGGCGGAGAACTTCGTCGCGGCGGCGCAGCGCGCGGGCGTGCGGCGGGTCGTCTATCTCGGCGGGCTCGTGCCGCAGGAGCGCACGCTCTCGCGCCACCTGCGCAGCCGGCTGGAGGTCGAGCGGATCCTGCTCGCGGGGCTGCCCGAGGCCGTCGCCCTGCGCGCGTCGATCGTCATCGGCGCGCGCTCGCGCTCGTTTCGCTTCCTCGTTCACCTCGTCGAGCGGATGAAGGTGCTCGCACTGCCGCCGTGGCGCGAGTACCGCACGCAGCCGATCGACGTGCGCGACGTCGGCGCGTTTCTCCTCGCGGCGGCGACGACGCCGCATGCGCGCGGCGGGCTGTCACTCGATATCGCCGGCCCCGACGTCCTGAGCTACGGCCAGATGATCGAGCGGATCGCCGATCTCATGCTCGTGCGCCGCCGCTCGTTTCGGTTCGGCGCCAACGTGACGCCCGTCGTCGCGCCGATCGCGGCCGCGCTCGCCGGCGAGGAGGCCGGCTTCATCGGTCCGCTGATGGAGAGCCTGTGCAGTGACCTGCTGCCGCGCGACGAGCGCGCGCCCGGCGCTGCTCGGCGTACGCCTTCACCGCTTCGACCGCGCGGTCGAGCGTGCACTGCGCGAGTGGGAGTCACGCGAGCGACTGGCGGCACGGTGACGTCGCCGGCACCGGCCCGCGGGCGACGAATCGCTAGGTTCTGCGCCCCGTGTCCGTCGTGATCGCCAGCATCGACATCGCCGCCCCGATGCAGGACGTGTGGGACCACATCATGGACCCGTCGAAGATGCGCGAATGGGTGACGATCGTCGAGCGCATCGACCGCGTCGATCCAGGTCCGATCCGGCCCGGATTTCGGATGAGCCAGACATTGCACCTGCGCGGCGTGAACTTCAAGGTGCACTGGACGCTCGAGGAACTCGACGCTCCGCACTTCGCGCGCTGGGAGGGCGTCGGCCCGGCGCGTTCGACGGCCGTCACGGAGAACCGTCTCACCGAACGCGACGGGCGCACGCACTTCGACTATCGCAACGAGTTCCGCACGCCGTTCGGTCCACTCGGCGCGGCCGCGTCGCGGGTCATCGTCGGCGGCATTCCCGAAAAGGAGGCCAACGCGTCGCTGCGGCGTTTGAGAGAGATTCTGGAAGTCCGAGGCTGAGAACGCCCGGCGACGGCCATTCGCCGGTGGATGCTCTAGTCTCTGTGACGGTAATTATCATTGCCGAACGGGGAGAAGTACATGGCAGATTTCCTGGATGAGAAGCGAAGCGAGATCGGCGCGCGGCTGAAGGAGCTCAAGCCGCTCGTCGAGGAGTATCAGCGGCTGGAAGCCGCGGCGGCGGCGCTGGATGGCGTGGCGCCGACGAGCTCCGCACCCGCCGCACGGAAGACGTCCGCCCGCGCGTCCTCAGCCAACCATCGCCGCGGCAAGGGCACCGGCCGCCGTGGCCGTCCCAAGGGCAGTGGAACGCGCGGCGCGGAAGCGCTCGCACTCGTCCGCGAGAAGCCCGGCATCACGATCCCCGAGATCGCCGAGCAGATGGGGATCAAGCAGAACTACCTCTATCGGGTCCTCCCCGGACTCGCCGAGGACGGCGTCGTGCGCAAGGACGGGCGCGGCTGGCATCCGAAGGAGACCACCACCGCGTAGCACCGGCTCCCCCGGGGTCAGGACCTGGTAGGAGCCTGACCCCGCGGGACGCAATCGTTCGCGCGTCAGACCAGACCGAGCTCGCTGACCGCCGCGCGCTCGTCGGTCAGCTCCTTGACCGTCGCATCGAGCTTGGCCTGCGCGAACTCACCGACCTCGAGGCCCTGCACGATCTCGTACTCGCCGCCGGCGACGCGGACCGGGAAGCTCGAGATGATCCCCTCCGCGACGCCGTAGGAGCCGTCCGACGCGACGGCCATCGAGCGCAGCCCGTCGGCGCCGCTGACCCAGTCGCGCATGTGATCGATCGCCGCGTTCGCCGCCGACGCCGCCGACGACGCACCGCGCGCCTCGATCACCTCGGCACCGCGCTTGCCGACGCGCGGGATGTACTCGTTCTCGTACCACTCCATGTCGACCTGGTCGACGGCGCGCTCGCCGTTCACCTTTGCGTTGAACAGGTCGGGGAACATCGACGGGGAGTGATTGCCCCACACGACGAGGTCCGCGACCTCGTCGACGCCGACCCCGAGCTTCTGGGCGAGCAGCGCGACGGCGCGATTCTGGTCCAGGCGCGTCATCGCTGTTATTCGATCGGCCGGGATGTCCGGCGCGTTGGAGGCGAGGATGAGCGCGTTCGTGTTCGCCGGGTTGCCGACGACGAGCACCCTGACGTCGTCCGCCGCGCCCGCGTTGAGCGCCTCGCCCTGGGGCTTGAAGATCGCGCCGTTGGCCTCCAGCAGGTCGGCGCGCTCCATGCCCTTCGAGCGCGGCCGCGCGCCGACGAGCAGCGCGACGTTCACCCCGTCGAACGCCTGCGCGGGATCGTCGTAGATGTCGACGGATGCCAGCAGCGGAAACGCGCAGTCCGTCAGCTCCAGCGTCGTGCCCTCGGCGGCCTTGACGGCCTGCGGGATCTCCAGCAGCTTGAGCGCGACAGGCGTGTCGGGCCCCAGCAGCTGGCCGGACGCGATCCGGAACAGCAAGGCGTAGCCGATCTGGCCGGCGGCGCCGGTGACGGCGACCTTCACTGGGGCACCGTTGGTCATGCGTTCATCTCCTCGATAACGGCGTCGGCGAACTCGCTGGTGCCGACCGCGCTTGGGTCAGTTGCGGGACGGCTTCAGATCGTATGTGACCTTGTCGCCTGCGCGTATCACGGCCGCGAGCGCCTGCTCCATGCGCTGCGCCGCAGCGGTCTCGCCGAGGTGGTCGAGCATGTAGACGCCCGACAGCATCAGCGCGGTGGGGTTCATGCGGTTCTTGCCCGCGTACTTCGGCGCCGAGCCGTGCGTGGCCTCGAACACCGCCGCCTCGGTGCCGATGTTCGCCCCGCCCGCAAGGCCGAGCCCGCCGATCATGCCGGCGCAGAGGTCGCTGACGATGTCGCCGTAGAGGTTCGGCAGGACGATGACCTCGTACTCCTCGGGCCGCGACACGATCTGGTTGCAGAGGTTGTCGATGATCCGGTCCTCGAACTCGATCTGCGGGTAGTCCTCGGCGACGCGGCGCGCGACCGAGAGAAAGAGGCCGTCGGAGAACTTCATGATGTTCGCTTTGTGCGCCGCGGTCACCTTGCCGCGGCCGTGCGCGATCGCATAGTCGAAGGCGGCGCGCACGATCCGCTCGGAGCCGAACACGCTGATCGGCTTGATGGAGATGCCGGCGTCCTCGCGCACCGTCGCGCCGAGCTCGGCGAGCTTCTCGCGCAGCTCGGCGTTGGCGGGCGTGCCCTGCTCGAACTCGATGCCCGCGTAGAGATCCTCGGTGTTCTCGCGCACGATGATGAGGTCCGTCTCCGGAAAGCGCGTGCGAACGCCCTCGTAGGCCTTGCAGGGACGGATGCAGGCGTAGAGGTCCAGCTCCTTGCGCAGGAGCACGTTCACCGAGCGAAAGCCCGAGCCGACCGGGGTCGTCGTCGGGCCCTTGATGCCGACGCCCGTGCGCTTGAGCGACGCGAGCGTCGCGTCCGGGAACGGGTTGCCGTGCTTCTCGAATTCGTCGATGCCCGCCTCGTGGCGGTCCCAGTTGAACTCGACGCCCGTCGCCTCGAGCACGCGCCGCGTGGCCTCGGCGAGCTCGGGTCCGGTGCCGTCTCCGGGGATGAAGGTCACGTCGTACGCCATGGATTCCTTTGTGGAGTCGGGTCAGATCAAAGGGCGGGGGCGATGCTACAGAGCGCCTTCCCACCGACAATGGTTCACGCCCGACGCATTCCGGCGTACAGTTTTCCGGGCGCATGGTAGGTGTACCGACCGACGCCGAGCTGGTCGCGACCGACGCCGAGCTTGTCGCGCGCTGCCGACAAGGAGACGACGACGCATGGGCGCTGCTGGTCGAGCGCTTCGCGCGCTATGTCCATGCGATCCTCGTGCGCGCCTACCGGCTCTGCCCGCGTGTCGCCGAGGAGACGTTCCACGAGGTGTTCGCCCGCGTATACGAGCAGCTCCCGAAGCTGCGCGACGACGCCGCGTTTCGTCCCTGGCTCGCGCAGCTCACGCGGCGCGTGGCGGTCGACGCCCTGCGGGCGGGTGCGCACGAGCGGCCGGCCGACAGCGAGCTGATCGAGGACCTCGACATCGCGGCCGACGACATGATCGCCGAGCTCGAGCAGGCGCTGACGGTGCGCGTCGCGATGGCCGAGCTGCCGTCGCTCTGCGGCGACGTGCTGGACCGCTGCTTCGCGCGCGACGAGAACTACGCGACGATCGGCGCGGCGCTCGGTGTGCCCGCCGGGACGATCGCCCGCCGTATCGCCCACTGCCTCGGCCGGCTGCGCAGGAAGCTGGAGGCACGGTCGCGGGGGCCGTCGCCGTCGCCGTCCGCCGCACAGTGATCGAGGAACGCATCGTGGAACTGCTCGCCGAGCTGACGCCCGCACCGGCGGCGTGGATCCGCGCGGCACGGGAGCTGCCACGGTCCAACCGCGAGATCGATCGCCTCGTGACGCTCGCCCACGGTGACGAGGCGCTGCACGCGTGGCTCCTCGAAGACCCCGCCGGGGCGTTGCGGCGCGCCGGACTGGAGCCCTCCCCGCGCGTGGTGGCGAAGCTGCGCGCCCGCCTGCTCGAGGACTGAGCCCGTCCGGGAGTGCGTGGGCAGGGGGCGTGGGGCGTTACGAAGGCTGGGGCTGCGCAAAGCCCCACACCCCATCCACCGCGGCGCCCTTGCGTCAAGGTCTGAACAGTAGTTCACTTCTTCAGAACGCCCATGCCCTACCGCCCGACCGAGCGCACCGAGGCCCGCCGCACCCACGCACGAGCGCAGATCACCCGTGCCGCGCACGAGCTCATCGCGCGCGGCGGCTACCGCGAGGCGTCGGTGGCGGCCGTCGCGCGCCGCGCGGGCCTTGCGACCGGCAGCGTCTACCGCCATTTCCCGTCGAAGGCCGAGCTCTTCGCCGAGGTCTTTCGCAACGCCTCGCAGCGTGAGGTCGACGCCGTCGCGGCGGCCGCAGCCGACACCGCCGGCCCGGCGCCCGCACGGATCGCGGCGGTTGTGGAGACCTTCGCCGCGCGCGCGCTCGCCGGCCGCCGCCTCGCGTGGGCACTGCTCGCCGAGCCCGTCGACCCGGCCGTCGAGGCCGAGCGGCTGCACTTTCGGCGCGCGTATCGCGATGTCTTCTCCGCCCTCCTGCGCGACGGCGTCGCCGCCGGCGAGCTCCCCGCGCAGGACTGCGAGCTGAGCGCGACCGCGCTCGTCGGGGCGATCGGCGAGGCGCTCGTCGGGCCGACATCGCCGACGGCGGACGGCGCCGCCGCCGGGCTTCCCGGCGAGCTCACCGCGTTCTGCCTGCGTGCCGTGGGAACCCGCGCCGATGCCTGACCAGGCGCCGTTCGCGACCCACGAGGTCGCCAACCAGGTCCCGCCGCTGGAGGGACGCAACCTCTTCGAGGACAACGAGCCGCTCGTCGAGGCGCTCGCCCGCGAGGGCGGCGGCTGGGCGCACGAGCGCGCGCGCGAGGTGGGCGCCACCTGGGGCGGCGACCCGATCCGCTGGGGCTTCGAGGCCAACGAGAACCCGCCCAGGCTGAAGACGTTCGACCGCTACGGCCACCGCATCGACGAGGTCGAGTTTCACCGCGCGTGGCACGACCTCATGGCGCTCGCGGTGCAGTCCGAGCTGCACAGCCTGCCGTGGACCTCGACCCGCCGCGGCGCCCACGTCGCCCGCACCGCGCTGTACCTCACCGCGTCCCAGGCCGAGGGCGGCTTCGCCTGCCCGATCACGATGACGTTCGCGGCGGTCCCGGCGCTGCGCGCCCAGCCCGACGTCGCCGCGCACTGGGAGCCGCGACTCACCCAGCCCCACTACGACCCCGTCCTGGGCCCGCCGGGCGCGAAGCGCAGCGCGCTGTGCGGCATGGCGATGACCGAGAAGCAGGGCGGCTCGGACGTCCGCGCGAACACGACCGTCGCGCGACCGCTCGGCGGCGGGGGCCCGGGCGGCGAGTACGCCCTGACCGGCCACAAGTGGTTCTGCTCGGCGCCGATGTGCGACCTGTTCCTCGTCCTCGCGCAGGCGCCCGAGGGCATCACCTGCTTCGCGCTGCCGCGGATCCTGCCCGACGGCACACGCAACGCCTTCCACCTCCAGCGCCTGAAGGACAAGCTCGGCAACCGCTCCAACGCGTCGAGCGAGATCGAGCTGCACGGCGCCTGGGCGCAGCTCGTCGGCGAGCCGGGCCGCGGCGTGCCGACGATCATCGAGATGGTCGGCCACACGCGCTTGGACTGCGTCATCGGCACCGCCGCGGGCATGCGCTGGGGCGTCGCCAACGCGACCTGGCATGCCGCGCATCGCAGCGCCTTCGGCAAGCGCCTCGCCGACCAGCCGCTCATGCGCAACGTGCTCGCCGACCTCTGCATCGAGTCCGAGGCGGCCACCGCGCTCGCGATGCGGCTCGCGCGCGCCTACGACGAGTCCGCCACTGGCGCAAGTGACCACGCGCGGCACCTCAAGCGCCTCGCGACGGCGGTCGGCAAGTACTGGGTCTGCAAGCGCGGCCCGGGCCACGCGTTCGAGGCGCTCGAGTGCCTCGGCGGCAACGGCTACGTCGAGGAGTCCGGTATGCCGCGGCTGTACCGCGAGATGCCGCTGGCGTCGATCTGGGAGGGCTCGGGCAACGTCATGGCGCTCGACGTCCTGCGCGCGCTGAGCCGGACGCCGGAGGCGCTGCAGGCCTATCTCGACGAGGTCGACGAGGCGGCCGGCGCCGATCCGCGCCTGGACGCGTTCACCGCGTCGCTGCGCGCGGAGCTCGCCGACGCGGAGTCGATCGAGCTGCGCGCGCGCCGCGTCGTCGAGCGGATGGCGCTCGCGCTGCAGGGCTCACTGCTCGTGCGTCACGCGCCGGTCGCGGTCGCCGACGCGTTCTGCGCCTCGCGACTGACCGCCGACGCGGGCCTGCAGTACGGCACGCTGCCGGCCGGGGTCGACGTGCAGGCGATCGTCGCGCGCCACACGCCCCAACCGAGCTAGCGTCCAAGCGGCGCTGTGGCTCACCGGCTGACGCGCCTGACAAGATCTCCCGCATGCTCGGCACCGGCCCGTCGATCCAGCTCTTTCGCCTGTTCGGCATCCGGATCGGTGCGAGCAAGAGCTGGTTCTTCGTCCTCTTCATCTTCATCTACGTGGGGGCCGACCACTTCCGCGCCGAGCTCAACGGCTCGGTGACCCAGGCCTACGTCGTCGCGGTCGCCGGAGTCTTCATGTTCTTCGCCTCGCTCATCCTGCACGAGCTCGGCCACGCGCTCGTCGCGCGCCGCGAGGGGATCGAGATCAGCGGCATCGACCTGTGGTTCTTCGGTGGCGTCGCGAAGATGTCGCGCGACTCGCAGTCGCCGGGCGCGGAGTTCAGGATCGCGGCGGCCGGCCCGCTCGTCACGCTCATCATCGTCGGCCTGTGCCTCGGCCTCCTCGCGATCATCCGGGAGGGAGCCGCGCTGGACGTCCTTCGCCTGGCGGGTGATGCCGAGGCATCGCCGACCGTCGCGCTGCTCATCTTCCTCGGGTGGATCAACACGATGCTGTTCGTCTTCAACCTCGTTCCGGCGTTCCCCCTCGACGGCGGGCGGATCGCGCGCGCGATCGTCTGGCGGATCACCGGCAACCGCAACACCGCGACGCGCATCGCGGGGCGGATCGGCGAGGGCTTCGCGTACATCCTCATCGGGATCGGGATCTTCCTCGCCGCCCGCGGCGACTACATCAACGGCATCTGGCTCGCGGTGCTCGGGTGGTTCATCGCGCAGTCCGCCCGCGCGGCGGTCGCGTCGACGGCGTTCACGGAGCGCATCGACGGCATCACGGTGGCCGACATCATGGACGCCCAGCCCGTGTCGATGCCCGCCGGAACGCCGCTCACGCAGGCCCAGGACGAGTACTTCCTGCGCTATCGCTGGGACTGGTTTCCCGTCGTCGACGAGCACGGGCGCTTCCTCGGCGTCGTGCGCGAGCGGCGCGTCGACGAGGAGATCGCCGCGGGCCGGCCGGCGCTCGCGGTCGGCGAGCTCGTCGAGCTCGCCGAGGCCGACGACTGGCGGGTGCAGTCCGACAGCCCGCTGGAGTCGCTGCTCGGCGACGAGCAGCTGCGCGCCCGCGGCGCGCTCATGGCCGTCGACGCCGACGGTGTCCTGCGCGGCGTCGTGACGATCGACCAGGTGCGGCGCGCGCTCACGGCCGCGCTGCCCCAGCGATTGGCTTAACGCCGCACATCCAGAGCGGGCCACGGCCCGGCATCAGCCCTACATATACTCGCCATCCTTGCCTGCCCACGACGTCCTCATCATCGGCGCCGGTCTCGCCGGTCAGCGCGCCGCCCTCGCCGCAGCACAGTCCGGCGCAAGCGTCGCGATCATGAGCAAGGTCCACCCCGTGCGGTCGCATTCCGTCGCGGCCGCGGGCGGGATCAACGCCGCGATCGCGATCGACGACGACTGGACCGAGCACGCCTACGACACCGTCAAGGGCTCCGATTTCCTCGGCGATCAGGACGCGATCGAGATCATGTGCAGCGAGGCGCCCGGCGAGGCGATGCACCTCGAGCACATCGGCGTGACGTTTCACCGCAACGAGAAGGGCGAGCTGGACCTGCGCGCCTTCGGCGGAGCGTCGAAGAAGCGCACCGCGTACGTCGCGGACATCACTGGCCAGGCGATCCTGCACGTCCTCTACGAGCAGCTCATGCGCCACCACGACACGGTCGAGCGCTTCGAGGAGTGGTTCGCGACGTCGCTCATCCTCGACGACGAGGGCGCCTGCGCCGGCGCCGTCGCCCGTGACATCCGCTCCGGCGCGATGGAGATCTTCAACGCGAAGTCGGTGATCCTCGCCAGCGGCGGCAACGGCCAGTGCTACAAGCCGACGACGAACGCCCTCATCTGCACCGGCGACGGGATCGCCCAGGCCTATGCGATCGGCTGCCCGCTGATGGACATGGAGATGGTCCAGTACCACCCGACGACGCTCGCCGAGAACGGCTTTCTCATCACCGAGGGCGCCCGCGGCGAGGGCGCGCACCTGCTCAACGCCGAGGGCCGGCGCTTCATGGAGGACTACGCGCCCAACAAGATGGAGCTCGCCTCGCGCGACGTCGTCTCGCGCGCCGAGCAGACGGAGATCAACGAGGGCCGCGGCGTCGGTCCGGGCGGCCAGGGCATCTACCTCGACATCACCGTCGTCCCGAAGAAGCGCGTTCTGGAGGCGCTGCGGGAGATCGTCAACATCGGCCGCGACTTCGCCGGCACGGACATCACGCGCGAGCCGATCATGATCCGCCCCGGCCAGCACTACATCATGGGCGGCGTGAAGACCGACGTCGACGGCCGCACGCCGATCGAGGGTCTCTACGCCGCGGGCGAGGTCGCGTGCGTCTCGGTCCACGGCGGCAACCGCCTCGGCGCGAACTCGCTGCTCGACACGCTGATCTTCGGCCGCCGCTCGGGCGAGGACGCCGCAAAGCGCGGCCAGGACATGGCGATGCCCGATGCGCCCGTCAGCCGGCTGCACGAGGACGCCGCCACGCTCTCCGAGATCATGGCTCGCCCGCACGTGGGGCGCCGGCTCTCCGAGATCAAGGACGAGCTCGGCACGACGATGAACGAGTACGTCGCCGTCTACCGCGACGAGGACGGCCTGACGAAGGCGCACGAGATCGTCCACCGCCTGAAGGAGGAGGCCGAGACGGCCTACGTCGACGACCTCGGCACCGTCTTCAACCAGGACGTGCTGGCAGCGATCGAGCTGCGCTACATGCTCACCTGCGCGGAGGCGACGATCGTGTCGGCGATCCACCGCAAGGAGTCGCGCGGCGCGCAGTTCCGGCTCGACTACCCCGAGCGTCGCGACGAGGAGTGGCTGAAGCACATCAACGTCACGCGCGGCGCCGACGGGGAGCCGGAGATCTCCTACTCGCCCGTGACCATCACGAAGTGGCAGCCCGAAGTGAGGAAGTACTAGTGCATGCGGCCGGAAGTTCTGCGTGGATTTCCGGGATGCCCGGCCGTGATCTGGCGGTCGACGGTGCTCGCCTTCGTGCTGGTGGCACGGGGGCGCGCGCCGGCGGCCGTCAGGCACGGATCGGGCGCCCGGAAAACGCGCAGAACTTCCGGCCGCATGCACTAGTGGGACGAGTGGGAAGGAACCACTGATGGCCGAATTCACGCTGAGACTGCGCCGCTACGACCCAGAGGCGGGCGACGCGCCGTACTGGGAAGAGCACACGATCGACCTCGAGCCGCACCGCTCCGTGCTGGAGGCGATCCTCCAGGCGAAGGCCCGCTTCGACGGCTCCATCGGGATCCGCTGCTCGTGCCGCGCGGCGATCTGCGGCTCCTGCGGCGTGCGCATCAACGGTCACCCCGACCTCGCCTGCCACACCCACCTCGACCGCGCCAAGAAGCACTCGGCGGACGGCGTCATCGAGGTCGAGCCGATGGGCAACATGCCCGTCATCAAGGACCTCATCGTCGACATGGAGGCCGTGCACTGGAAGAAGATCCGGCGCGTCACGCCGTGGCTCATCCCCAAGCTGCCGGTGCCCGAGCGCGAGTACATCGTGCCGCGCGAGGCGATGGTCGACGTCACGCAGTCGATGGCGTGCATCCAGTGCGGCGCCTGCGTCTCGGACTGCATGTCGATGGAGGTCGACCCCGAGTTCATCGGGCCCGCCGCGCTCGCGAAGGCCTACCGCTTCGTCGGCGACCCGCGCGACGACCAGCACTTCGAGCGCCTGACGGATCTCGCCGAGGACCGCCACGGCATCTATGACTGCACGCACTGCTTTCAGTGCATCGACGCCTGCCCGAAGGACGTCGCGCCGATGAGCCAGATCATGCGCCTGCGCCGCCGTGCCGGCAACGACTTCAAGATCACCGACCGCAACAACGGCGAGCGCCACGAGCGCGCGTTCGTCTCCCTGGTGAAGCAGTACGGGCTGCTCAACGAGGCCGAGCTGCTGCCGCGCTCCTATGCCGGCGACTCGCCGCTGGCGAAGTTCAAGCCCGCAGCGGCGGCCGAGCTCGCAAGCTCGCTGCCGGCGATCGCCAAGGCGCTGCTGCGCCGCAAGGTGACGCCCGCCGCGGTGCTCAAGCCGCACAAGCTCGCCCGGAAGGACCTCGTGGCCGTGAAGCGGATCTACAAGGAGGTCGAGGGGCGCGAGGAGCGCGACGAGTTCAACATCTACATCTCCGGCCGCGACGAGGACCGCTGACATGGCCGGCGGCGTCCCCCGACGGAGGAGCTCGCGATGAAGGTCGCCTACTGGCCCGGCTGCGTCTCGCGCGGCTTCACCCCCGAGCTGCACGGCTCGATGGCGCGGGTCGCGCCGCTGCTGGACATCGAGCTCGTCCCGCTGGACCGCGCCTCGTGCTGCGGAGCAGGCGTCATCGCCGAGCACAACCCCGAGCTCGCCGACACGCTGAACGCGCGCACGTTCGCGCTGGCGCAGCAGGCCGAGGGCACGGCGCTGATGATGAACATCTGCTCGACCTGCCAGGGCGCGCAGTCCGAATGCCAGGAGCGCCTGGACGCCAGCGCCGAGTACCGCGCGCGGATCAACGAGACCCTCGCCGCCGAGGACCTCTCTTACGAGAAGGGCCTGACGAACAAGAACTTCCTCTGGCTGCTCGTCGAGGAGCTCGGCCTGGACGTGCTGGCCGAGCGGGTGCGCCGGCCGCTGACGGATCTGCGCGTGGGCCCGTTCTACGGCTGCTACATCGTGCGTCCGACGGCCCGCCTCGGGATCGACGACGCGCACCCGCGCGACTCGTACCTCGGCCAGGTCATCGAGGCGCTCGGCGGCACCGTCACCGACTACGCCGGGTCGCGCAAGTGCTGCGGCTTCCCGATCATCACGATGAACAAGGAGGCGTCGCTGAAGCAGGCCGGCCGGCATCTCGGCGATGCGGTCGACGCCGGGGCGGACTGCCTCGTGACGCCGTGCCCGCTGTGCCACCTGAACCTCGACCTGCAGCAGCCGCTCGCCGAGCGCGTCGTGGGCCGCGACCTCGGGATGCCCGTGCTGCACCTGCCCCAGCTCGTCGGCCTCGCGCTGGGCGTTCCGCCCGGCCAGCTCGGCCTGCAGCGTCACGTCGTCAAGCCGACGGCGGTGATCGACTGGACGACGGCGGTCGTAGGCGAGGTCGACGCGGTCTCCGCCGGCGGGTAGGCGCGACGCGGCATGGCACGGCGACTCACCGGCGACATCCGGCGGTTGCTGGCGCCGATCGAGCGGGTGCTGCCGATGCGGGTGCCGGGGTTGGGCGGTGCGTCGGCGCAACCCGAGCCGGCGGAGATGGGGACCTCGTCCTCACCGGAGGATGCGGCCGCGCGCATCGACGCGGCGCGCGCGCGGCTGCGCGCGACGATCGACCCACCCGACGACAAAGGCTGAGCGCCGCCCACGAAAAAGAGGCCCGTAGGCCCCTTCTCCGTCGTACCCCCCTGAAACCACCCTGATAAAACAATGGTTGCCTTTGCGGCGACGCCCATGATGACCGATCGCCTTCCGCCGATCCTCCCCCGTACCGGGTGATCTTCGGGGGAGAAACGCCTCACCCCCCACCCCGAGCTGCCGATAACGATGCGTATGGACAACAGCGGTCCGGTCACGGTCCTCCTCGCGCTGTTCGAGGACCTCGTCAGCGCGGGCCTGCAGAGCCTCATCGCCACGGATCCCAACCTGCGGATCGTCGCGTTCGACGTGCGCCTGGAGAAGCTCGACGGGCTCATCGCCGAGCACGCCCCGCGCGTCGCGATCCTGAACTTCGGCTCCCTGCGCTCCCCCGCCGAGCTGCGGCGCCTGAACGCCGCCCATCCCGCCACGCGACTGATCGTGCTCGCCAACCACCCGACGCCGGGCGAGTGCGCGCAGCTGCTCGCGCTCGGCGCAACGGCCTGTCTCGGCAAGGAGATCGAGGGCCGCGACGTGCTGACCGCGATCCATCTCGCCTCGCGCGGGCTGCACGTCCTGCCCCACTCGACCCCTGCGAGCGCGAGCACGCCGCTGCTGCCCGACATCCTGACGCCGCGCGAGGCCGACGTCCTCGATCAGCTCCAGCTCGGCCGCTCCAACGGCGAGATCGCCGTCGCCCTGTCGGTGAGCGTCGAGACCGTCCGCACGCACGCCCGCAGCGTCTTTCGAAAGCTCGGCGTCAAGGGCCGGCGCGAGCTGGCGACCCTATCGGCGCACCGGCGCTGAGCGCGAGCGCCTCCGCGGTGCGCCCGATCAGCGCGTGCGACGCCTGTGCTGGTTGGGTCGTGGTGGGCTGAGCGCTGGCGAACGGCGTCATTGACGGAGGGAGCGGGGCGGCGAGGCGCTCGCTGTGGGCGTATGCAGCTGACGGATCGCTTCGGGGCGCGAGACCGAGTCGCGTCGGCGTCTGGGGGGGGTTCGACGGTTGCGTCCAACGGATCGACGTTCCTGGGCAACCCCCCCGACCGGTTCCAGGCCTGGGCCCTCGCGGCGCGGGACGGTCACGAGGGCACGCCTCAAGCGCCTCGCTCACCACGCCTTCATCGATGCAGTTCGCACCCACCCGATCGTCCAGCGGCGCCGGCGCCCGGCCGCACACCTCCGTGGCTGATCTGAAACGCGCCTCGCGGCCTACGCCGCGGAGGCGCGCGCCTGACCGCCGACCAGCCCGCGCTCCAGCAGCGCCTCGGCGAGCTGGACCGTGTTCAGCGCCGCGCCCTTGAGCAGGTTGTCGCCGACGACGAAGAAGTTCAGCGAGCGCGGGTCGGCGAGGTCCAGGCGCACGCGTCCGACGGCGACCTCGTCGCGGCCGGCGTATTCGAGCGGCGTCGGGAGGTCGTCGAGGACCATGTTCGGGAACGCCTCCAGGACCTCGAGCGCGCGATCGAGGTCGACCTCACGGGCGAACGTCGCGCGCACGGCGACCCCGTGGCCGACCATCACCGGCACGCGCACGCACAGCGGCGACACCGCCAGCTCGGGAATCCCCAGGATCTTGCGCGACTCGTCGCGCAGCTTGCGCTCCTCGTCGGTGTGGCCGTCGTCGCCGAGCGTCCCGAGCAGCGGGACGACGTTGAAGGCGAGCGTCGCATGGTGCACGGCGTGCGACACCTTGCCGGCGGCGGCGGCGCCGTCGTCGCAGAGCTGCGCGACATCGGACGCCAGCGGCGCCACCTGCGCCGCCAGCTCGTCGATGCCCGACTGGCCCGCCCCGCCCGCCGCCTGGTAGCTCGTCGCGACCATCGAGACGAGCTCGAACTCGTCGTGCAGCGCCTTCAGCGGCAGCATCGCGACCATCGTCGTGCAGTTCGGGTTGGCGACGATCCCGCCGTGCCCGTCGAGCGCCTCGGGGTTGACCTCGGAGACCACCAGCGGCACGTCGTCGACCATCCGGAACGCGCTCGAGTTGTCGACGACGACCGCGCCCGCGGCGACGAAGCGCGGCGCCCATTCGCGCGAGCGCGTCGCGCCGGCCGAGAACAGCGCGACGTCGAAGCCCTGGATCGTCTCCTCGGAGAGCGGCTGCACGACCAGCCCGCCCTCGAGCTCCCGCCCGACCGAACGCGACGAGGCGAACGGCACGATCTCCGACGCCGGGAAGCCGCGCGAGCGCAGCAGCGCCAGCATCACGGTCCCGACCGCGCCGGTTGCGCCGACGACGGCGACACGCAGGCCCGAAGCGCTCATACGAACTCCCCGAACGGCCGCTCGGGCCGGATCGTGTCCGTGCCCGACAGCTCGAACGCCGCGTGCAGCGCGCGTACCGCGCCCGGCACGGCGTCACCCGCGATGACGCACGAGATCTTGATCGGCGACGTCGAGATCATCTCGATGTTCACGCCCTCGTCGCCGAGCGTCGTGAAGACCTTCGCCGCCACGCCCGGATGGGACTTCATCCCCGCGCCGATGACCGACACCTTGCCCATCGCCTCGTCGGTCTGGACGACGAGGCCGAGCGCGGCGGAGAGCGGCGCGAGCGCGGCGCGCGCGTCGGGCAGATCCGAGCGCGGGACGGTGAACGACATGTCCGCCACGGCGCCCTCGGTGACCGGCTCGTTCTGGATGATCATGTCGATGTTGACGTTCGCCACAGCGAGCGCGGTGGCGATCTGTCCGGCGATGCCGGGCGTGTCCGGGACGCCCTTCAGCGTGACCCGGGCCTCCTCGGTCGAATGCGTGACGGCGGTGATGAGCGGCTGTTCCACGGTCTCCTCTTCTCCGACCACCAAGGTACCGGTCACGCCCACTCCATCATCGATGAAGCTCGACCGCACGTGGATTCGAACCCCGTGGTTGCGGGCGTACTCGACGGAGCGCAGCTGCAGGACGCCGGCGCCCGAGGCCGACATCTCGAGCATCTCCTCGAAGGACACGACCGGCAGCTTGCGCGCGTCCGGGACGATCCGCGGATCGGCGCTGAAGACGCCCGCGACGTCGGTGTAGATCTCGCACACGTCGGCGCCGATCGCCGCCGCCAGCGCCACCGCGGTGGTGTCCGAGCCGCCGCGCCCGAGCGTCGTGACGTCCTTCGTCGTCGACACGCCCTGGAAGCCCGCGACGAGCACGATCGCGTCCTCGTCGAGACCCTGGCGTATCCGATCGGCGCGCACGTCTAGGATCCGCGCCTTCGTGTGCGACGTATCTGTGACGATGCCGGCTTGTGACCCGGTCAGGGAGATCGCTCGGTGCCCGAGGTCGTTGATCGCCATCGCGCACAACGCGCAGGACTGCCGCTCGCCGGTCGAGAGCAGCATGTCCATCTCGCGCGGATCCGGATGGGGCGAGATCTCCTGCGCCTCCGCGATGAGGAAGTCCGTCGTCTTGCCGCGCGCGCTGAGCACGACGACGACGCGGTTGCCGGCCTCGCGCTTGGCGACGATGCGCGCGGCGGCGCGCCTGAGCCGCTCGGCGTCGGCGACCGACGTTCCCCCGAATTTCATGACGACCGTGCCGGACATAAACGGTTCGGAGGCTAGCGGGTGAACCGACTGTCCTCGCGCGCCCGCCTTGCCACCGTCGCCGCCGCCGTGCTGCTCGTGCTCGGCGGCGCGATCTACGTGCTGTTCCTGCGCGGCGGGGACGACGAGCCGGTCGTCGAGGCCGGCTCGCGCTTCGGCAGCGAGGACGCGGGCGGCGGCGGCGGGACGCTTCTCGACACGCTCGCGCCGGTCCTCTCCGCGCGCGTGCCGTCGCGCCGCACCGGCTCGGATCCCGCGCCGCCGAGCGAGGACGCGATCAGCAGCGCGCCCGGCGACGCCGTCGCCGGCCTGTTCCTCGTCGGCTTCCGCGGCACGCTGCGCGACGCATCGTTCTTCGGCCGCCTCGAGGCGCGCCCGTACGGCGGCGTGCTGCTCACGCGCTCCAACTACGTGATGCCCCAGCAGCTCTCGGGGCTGACCGCGAAGATCCAGGAGGTCGCGCGCGATGCCGGCCACGCGGCGCCGGTCGTCGCCGCCCAGCAGGAGGGCGGGGAGTTCAGCGCGTTCCCGAACCTCGATCCGCTGGCGCAGGTCGACGTCGGCCGGGGCAACCGCGACCAGATCTCCGCCAGCGCGCGCCACGCCGCCGAGCAGCTGCGGGCGCTCGGCGTCAGCGTGAACCTCGGCCCGAACGCCGACATCGCGGTCTCGGGCGGCCCCGCCCAGGGGCGCGCGTTCGCCGACTCGCCGGCGAAGGTCGCCAGCGCAGTGAAGACCTCGGTGGCCGCGTACAACCGGGCCGGCGTCGTCGCCGCGGTCGGGCCCTTCCCGGGCGACGGCGCGGCGTCGCAGGACCCGAACGCCGGGCCCGGCCCGGTCGGCCTCGGGCTCGACGACCTGCGCGACGGCGACATGGTCCCGTTCGCCGCCGTCGCGAGCGGCGCCAACGCGGCGCCGGCCGTGCAGATGTCGAACGCGATCTACGTCGCCTTCGACGGCGTGACGCCCGCGACGATCCTCCCCGACGCCGTCAAGGAGCTGCGCGACCGCCTGGACTTCGGCGGCGCGATCATCTCCGCCGACCTCGTCGCGACGACGGCGACGACCGGCGGCTCGGTCGGCGAGGCGGCCGTCGAGGCGCTGAAGGCGGGCGTCGACCTGCTCGTCGTCCCGGGCGGCAGCGCGCAGCAGGACGAGGCCTACCGCGCCGTCGTGGCCGCCGTACGCAGCGGCGCGATCCCGGCCGGACGGATCGTCGACGCGCTCAAGCACATCGCGAAGCTGCGCGCCCTGACGCGCGCGGCGCGCGAGCCGGTCCGGCCGGAGTAGCGCCGGGTTCGGGGCGACGGGACGCCCCGGTGGCGCGGGGTCGTGCGGCCGCGGATCGCTTGGGGATGGTGCTGACCCCGTGAGGTCGTGCGGGCGCGGATCGCTTGGGACGGTGCTGACCCCTGAGGTCGTGCGGGCGCGGATCGCTTGGGACGGTGCTGACCCGTGGGGTCCGTGCGGGCGCGGATCGCTTGGGAACAGCATCGATGAAGGAGGGGCGGGCCGGGCGTTCGTGGCGCGCGCTGCGGAGCGCTGCGGTCGGTCGCTTTCCTCGGATATAGAGGTCGATCCGACACGACCGGCCGGATGACCAGGGGGTGGGTCGAATAAGCGTCGCCAGGCGAGCACGATTCGACCCACCCCTCCCACAAACGCCTCACCGACCAACCGCCGCGCCCGCGCCGAGCGCCACGAGGCCAGCACTCCCACTCCTTCATCGATGCTGTTCGCAAGCGCCCCGCACCGCACCCGGCCGGCGAGAGCCACCCCGCGCCGCGCCGCGCCGCGCCGCGCCGCGCCGAGGCGAGCCGGCGAGAGGCGAGCCGGAAGCCAGCTACAGCCGCCGGCGCCCCGCGAACGCCTTGCCGAGCGTCACCTCGTCGGCGTACTCGAGGTCGCCGCCGACCGGCAGCCCGCTCGCCAGCCGCGTGACGACGACGTCCGCGGCGCGCTCGCGCAGCACGTCGGCGATGTGCAGCGCCGTCGCCTCGCCGGTCGTCGTCGGATTCGTCGCGAGGACGACCTCGCGGATCGCATTGGCAGGATCGGTCACCCGCGCGAACAGCTCGGCGATCTTCAGGTCATCGGGATCGACGCCGTCGATCGGCGACAGCGCGCCGCCGAGCACGTGGTAGCGCCCGCTGTATTCGTGCGTGCGCTCGACCGACATGACGTCGGGCGCCTCCTCGACGACGCAGATGAGCCCCGGGTCGCGGCGCGAGTCCTCGCAGATCCGACAGCGCGGGCCCTCGGCGAGGTTGAAGCAGACCTCGCACAGGCCGATGCGCTCCTTGACCTCGCGGATCGCGTCGCCGAGCGCGGCGGCGTCCTCCGGCGAGGCGCGCAGGATGTAGAACGCCAGCCGCTGCGCCGTGCGGTTGCCGATCCCGGGCAGCTTGCCGAGCTCGGTGATGAGGCGCTGGATCGGCGGTGCGTACAAGCGCGGACTACAGACCCATGCCCGGCGGCAGCCCGAGCCCGCCGAGGTCCAGGCCCCCGGTGAGGCCGCCCATCCGCTTGGCGGCGAGCTCCTGCGCCTGGCGGATCGCCTCGTTGACGGCGGCGAGCACCATGTCCTGCAGCAGCTCGACGTCCTCGGGATCGACCGCGTCGGGTTCGATGGCGATGTCCTTCAGGACGAGGTCGCCGGTGATCGTCACGGTGACCATCCCGCCGCCGGCCGATGCCTGGACCGTCTCGCTGGCGAGCGCCTCCTGGGCCTTCATCATGTCCGCCTGCATCTTCTGGACCTGCTTGAGCATCTGGTTCATGTTCGGCTGCGGCATTCAGCTGGCCTCGCTCTCGGGGTGGATCTCTTCTGCGTCGAACTCTGCCACGAAGCGCTGGACCCACTCGTGGTCGGTCGGCGCGGCGCCGGGCTCCTCGACGGTGCCGCCGGGCTCGTCGAGGACGTAGTCGACCTGCGCGATGCCGCCGGTGAGCGCGCGGATCGCTTCGGTGACGCAGGCGCGGTATTCGTCGTCGTCGGCCTTGCGCATGAGGTAGGCGGCGTCGTGGGCGAACGCGACGGTGATCCGGCTGCCCTCGACGGCGACCGGCCGCGTCTCGCTGAGCACGGCCGCGCAGAGCGCGTGGGATGACTTGACGTTCTCGAGCACCGCCGGCCAGACGGCGCGCAGGCTCTCGAGCTCGAGCGCGACGGGCTCGGCCACCGCGACGGCACCCGCAGGCGCGCCGGCACCGGCGGGCGAGACGGGCTCGGCCGGCGCGGTCGACGGCGGCGGCGCGGACTCAGGCGCCGGGGTCGACGGCGGCTGCGGCGCCTCGGGTGCGGGCGCCGCCGGCGGGGCCGGCGACTCCGGCGCGGGAGCGGGCCCGGGCTCGGGCCGGCTCGGCGGCACCGGCGACTTGCCGCGCAGCGCCGCCTCGAGGCGCTCGATGCGCTGCAGCAGCGCCTGCGTCGACGGGTCGACCGCGGGCGCGGCGGCCTTCACGAGCGCGAGCTCGAGCTGCGTGCGCGCGTCGGAGCCGTTCTTCGTGGCCTCGAGCGCCGCGGCGAGCAGGTCGAGCAGCCGCGCGACGGCACCCGTGCCGACGCGGCCCGCCTGCTCCTCCAGGCGCGCGTCGCGGTCGGGCGTGATCCGCAGCTCGGCGGGCACGCCGCCGAGCGTCTGGACGATCATGAGGTCGCGCGCGTGCGCCTCGAGGTCGCGGACGAAGCCGAGCGCGTCGCGGCCCGACTGCGTCAGGCGCGCCGCCGCCAGCAGCGCCGCCCGCGGATCGCCGGCGGCGATCGCATCCAGCGCGTCGAAGAGCAGGTCGGCGTCGGCGACGCCGAGCACGGCGAGCACGTCGTCGGTCGCGATCCGCAGCGCCGAGCTGTCGCCCGCGGCGTCCGCGCTCGCGTACGTGACGAGCTGCTCCAGCGTGCCGAGCGCGTCGCGAAACGAGCCCGTCGCATGGCGCGCCAGCAGCGCGACCGCGTCGGGCGCGATCGCGATCTGCTCGGCCTCGGAGACGCGCCGCACGACCGCGGCGAGCTGCTCGACCGTCGGGCGCGCGAAGTCGAAGCGATGGCAGCGGTCCACGACGGTCGGCAGCACCTTCGTGGCCTCGGTCGTGGCGAGCACGAAGACCGTGTTCGGCGGCGGCTCCTCGAGCGTCTTGAGGAACGCGTTCCACGCCTGCGTGGAGAGCATGTGCGCCTCGTCGAGGATGTAGACCTTGTGGCGGCCGGAGACCGGCGCGTAGACGACGCTCTCGCGCAGGTCGCGGATGTCGTCGACGGAGTTGTTCGAGGCGGCGTCCATCTCGATGACGTCCAGCGACGTCGCCGAGGCGATCGCGACGCACGAATCGCAGCGGCCGCAGGGCTCCGTCGTCGGGCCGTTCTCGCAGTTCAGGCAGGCCGCGAGGATCTTCGCCATCGACGTCTTGCCGGTGCCGCGCGAGCCGACGAAGAGGTAGGCGTGGTGGACCTTGCCCTGCGTGACGGCGTTGCGCAGCGTGCGCACGACGTGCTCCTGACCGACGACATCGGAGAACGTCCGCGGGCGATGGCGACGGTAGAGCGAGGGGGCGTCGGACACGGGACTTCGAGGATAGCTTCGCGGCCGGGCGGGGGCCCGGTGAGGGGCGCGCGGCAGGCGGGCACGCGGCGATACGGTTCTGCGCCCGATGGCTCGGATTCGCTTCGCGGCCGGCGTCCTCGCCGGCGCCGCCGTCCTGCGGCTGATGGCCGGTCCCGGCCTGATCAACTACGACACGCTCTACGCGCTCGTGTGGGGACGCCAGCTCGCGCACGGCACGGCGCCCGACCTCGAGGTCGCGATCGCGCCGACGCCGCACCCGCTGGCGAACGTCCTCGCCGCGCTGCTGTCGCCGCTGAGCTCGTGGCAGGCCGGCGGGCTGCACGGCGAGCCGGCCGCGACCGTGGTCGTCGTCGTCGCCTACGTCGCGCTCGCGCTGCTCGGCTGGGTCGTCTTCGCGCTCGGGCGCGAGTGGTTCAACGCGGCGGCGGGCGCGCTCGCCGCCGCGATCGTGCTCACGCGCGTGCCGGTGCTCGACTTCGGCGCCCGCGCGTACGTCGACATCCCGTTCCTCGTGCTCGTGCTCACCGCGCTGCTCGTCGAGACGCGCCGGCCGCGCGCCGGCGGCCCGGTGCTCGGGCTGCTCGCGCTCGCCGGCCTGCTGCGGCCCGAGGCGTGGCTGTTCAGCGCCGTGTACCTGCTCTGGCTGCTGTGGCCGGGGCTGCGCTCGGCGGCGCGCCGCGCCGGCCCGCGGCGCAGCGCGGCCTGGCGCGACGCCGCGCCGCTCATCGTGCTCGTGGCGAGCGCGCCGCTGCTGTGGGCGCTGCACGACCTGCTGCTGACCGGCGACCCGCTGCACTCGCTCACCGGCACGCGCGACAACGCCGAGCTGCTCGGACGCGTGACCGGCGTGCAGCACCTCCCGGCCGGGGTCCCGCGACGGCTCGGCGAGATCCTGCGCGAGCCCGTGCTGCTGGCGGCCGCCGGCGGCGGCCTGCTCGCGCTCGCCTGGCGCCGCGGCCGGGGCGTGCGCCTGGGCGCCGCCGCGGGCCTGCTGGCGCTCGCCGCGTTCTGCGTGCTCGCGGCCGCGGGGCTGCCGATCATCACGCGCTACCTGCTGCTGACCGCGACGCTGCTGGCGATCTTCGCCGGCGCGGGCGCCTTCGGCTGGCTTGACCTGCGCAGCGGCCGCGAGCGCACCTGGTGGGCGCGCTTCGCCGCCGTCGCGCTCGTCGCGCTGCTGGCGTTCGTGCCCAGCCAGGTGCATCGGATCGACCGCCTCGACGCCGCGCTCGCACGGCAGGAGGCGATCCAGGGCAGGCTCGGCGACCTCGTCGACGACGAGCGGCCACAGCAGCCGGTCGCCGTCCCCAACCGGCGGCCGATCCCGCTGCTGGCGCTGTGGCTCGGACATCGACCCGCGCGCGATCGCCGACGCGCAGGACGGCGTGCCGCGCGAGCGGGAGCTATCTCGTGCCGGCGACGGCGCAGGTCGCGCAGCGACTACATCCTCGACCGCCGCGACCGCGACAGGCGGATCCCACCGCCGCCCGCGGGCTGGATGCTGGCGGAGCAGAACGACGCCTGGCGGTGGTACGCGAGCCCTAAACGTGCAATTCAGGCTGAGGTCGGTCACCATGCGCAGCGGTGACGCGCCGCACCCCTTTCCTGATCGTGGCCTCGCTCGGGCTGCTGCTCGTCGTACCGGCGGCTCGCGACGGCGCAGCGAGAGCCCCCGACCGCGCAGATCGTCGGCGGCACGCCGGCGACCTCGCCATGGCCCGCGCAGGCCCATCTCCAGACGCCGCTGGGGAGCTGCGGCGCCACGCTCGTCAGCGGCCGCTGGCTGCTGACCGCGGCGCACTGCGTCACGAACTCCAACGGCACGGTGATGAGCGCGTCCGGCCTCTCGGTGATCCTCGGCAGGACGGACATCGCCACCGCCACCGCCGCCGACATGTACGGCGTCGTGGACGCGAGCGTGACCCGTCATGCGAGCTTCGCGGTCACGAACATCGGGCTGACGAACGATCTCGCGCTGCTGCGACTGGATCGCCCGACGTCGCTCGAGCCCCTGCGCCTCGTCGCGACGTCCGAGGCGGCGCTGTGGGCGCCCGGCATCGATCGCGACCGTGCTCGGCTGGGGCACCACCTGCGCGCAGACGTGCTCGTCCGTCACCCAGCTGCGGCAGGCCGGCGTCCCGATCGTCGATGACGCGTCGTGCTCGGTCGACTACCTCCTGCCGCCCACGTTCGTCGGCAGCTTCAACCAGACGACGATGTTCTGCGCCGGCACCGGCGCGACCGACACCTGCCAGGGCGACTCGGGCGGGCCGCTCATGGTGCCGCGGCTCGACGCGTTCGTGCTCGCAGGCGTCACGTCGTGGGGCCAGGGCTGCGCCGATTCGCGCTACCCGGGCGTCTACGTGCGGCTCGGCGCGGCGGCGCTGAACTCCTGGGTGCGCGACCGCATCCCGACCGCCGCGATCGCCGTCTCGCCGTCGTCCCCGAACCCGGGGGCCAACGTCGCGCTGACGGCGACCGGCACGCAGCCCTCCGGCCAGACGGGCGCACGCACGTACGCCTGGGACCTCGACGCCGACGGCCAGTACGACGACGCGACCGGGACGACGGCGTCGCTGCCGGCGATCACGGCCGGCTCGCACGTCGTGCGCGTGCAGGAGAGCTACCCCGACGGCGATCGAGCGGTCGCGCGCGAGGTCGTGACGACGCGCGGCAGCTCGCCGCCCGACCCCGCCGCCGCCACCGCCGTCGCCCGGGACCACGTCCCCGCCCGTGCACCACCGCCGACGCCACCGCCGGCGCCGCAGCCGGAACCGGGCGCGGCGGCGCCCGCGCCGGCCACTGGCAGCAGCGTCGCGCAGCCGCAGCTCGCCTCGTTCGTGTTCGTGCCCGCCCGCGTGCGCCTGCGCAGCGTGCGCGACCGCCGCGTCTCGGTGCGGATCCGCTGCACGGGGCCCTGCGCGGTGTCGGGGCGGCTGCTGCTCGACGGGCACAGCGCCCGGCGGGCGGGGCTCGCGACGCGCGCCGGCACTCCGGTGAGCATCGGCCGGGCCAGCGACCTGCGCACGTCGGCGACGAGCTTCACGCTGAAGATCGTCCTGACGCGGCGTGGGTGCAGGGCCTGCGACGCCTGTCGCGCGGCACGCTGCGGCTGCGCCTCAGCGCCCGCGGCGGGACCCGCAGCGAGTCGCACTCGCGCACGATCGCCTACGTCCGCTGACCCGCCGCGTCGCCACGACGGGCCGCTGAGCGCGGCGCCGTCGCGGCGGGCGGTGCAAGAAGTGGACCGTGCACCCTCCTCCGAGGCGCAGTCCCCGGGCGCTTGCGCCTGTGATGGCTCCGGCCCGGGCACTCCCGCTGCGCATGTCGGTGACCGCTTAAGGCTGCTTCCTTCCGGACCTGACCTGATTCACGGGCCGACACCGCGCGGGACCCGGGCCATCAGCACCATCACATGCGGGCTGACCCCGAAGGCCGCGCCCCTCGAGAGGGGATTCGGCCTCGCTATAGCGGATTACGAGCGACAGGGCACCGCTGACTCCCCGCCTAGCACGGTCCGCCGTCGAGTGTAACTCGCGTAGGGTGCGCGAGCGTGGACCGCAAGACCATCCTCTGGTGCATCACCGTCTTCTTCGGCGCATCGATCACGTTTCAGGCGATCAAGTCGGCCACCGACGACAGCTCGCAGGGCGTCTCGCTCGGGCTCCAATCGGTCGCGCTGCTCGTCATGATCGTCGCCGTCGTCCTCATCGTCCGCAAGCGCAAATAGCCGCTTGACAGGACGTGTGAGTGAGTGCATACTCACACTCATGGCCGCCCCCCGCACACTGTCCACCGCCGAGGAGCGCCGCGAGGAGATCCTCGTGGCCGCCGAGCGCGTCTTCGCCGCGCGCGGGCTGCACGGCACGCCGACGATGGAGATCGCCAAGGCCGCCGGCATCTCGCAGGCCTACCTGTTTCGCCTCTTCCCGACGAAGGCCGAGCTCTTCAGCGCGCTCATCCAGCGCTGCAACGACCGCATCGAGCGCACGTTCACCGACGCGGCCGCCGCCGCACGGGCGGCCGGCGAGCCCGTGATGCCCGCGATGGGCCAGGCGTACGTCGGGCTGCTCGGCGACCGCCACCTCCTGCTCAACCAGCTGCACGCGCACGCCGCCTGCGACGACCCCGCGATCCGCGAGCAGATGCGCACCGGCTTCCAGCGCCTCGTCGAGATCGTCGAGCGCGAGACGGACGCCGACCCGGCAGAGGTGCGCGAGTTCTTCGCCCACGGGATGCTGCTCAACGTCCTCGCCGCGATGCAGGCGCAGGACGTCGACGCGCACTGGGCCCACGTCCTGCTCAAGCCGCCGGCCGGCGACGACTGCGAAGCCTGAGCGCCTCTCTTTTTTCCCTGCGTAGTGAGTGATTGATCACACCCATGACCACACGAAAGGACGCACCAGATGCCCGCCGCCAGGACCTCCGCGCCCCGCCCCGGCTGGACGCTCGCGATCGTGTCGATCGCGCTCTTCATGACCGCGCTGGACAACCTCGTCGTCGGCGTCGCGCTGCCGTCGATCCGCGTCGACCTCGGTGGATCGATCGAGTCGCTGGAATGGACCGTCAACGCCTACACGCTGACGTTCGCCGTCCTGCTCATCACGGGCGCCGCGCTCGGCGACCGCTTCGGGCGCAAGCGGATGTTCGTGCTCGGCCTCGGGATCTTCACGACGGCCAGCGCGCTCGCGGCGATCGCCCCGAGCATCGAGGCGCTCATCGCCGCCCGCGCGCTGCAGGGCCTCGGCGCCGCGATCGTCCTGCCGCTGACGCTGACGCTGCTGTCGGAAGCCGTGCCGTCCGAACGGCGCGGCATGGCGCTCGGGATCTGGGCCGGCGTGAGCGGGCTCGGCGTCGCGCTCGGGCCGTTCGTCGGCGGCGCGGTCGTCGAGGGAATCGCCTGGCAGTGGATCTTCTGGCTCAACGTCCCGATCGGGCTCGTCCTCGTCCCGCTCGCCGCGCGCCGGCTGACCGAGTCGCACGGCCCCGCCAAGCGCATGGACCTGCCCGGGCTCGCGCTCGCCGGCGCCGGTCTCTTCGGCCTGACGTTCGGGATCGTGCGGGCCACGGCGCTCGGCTGGACGTCGGCGACCGTGACGACCTCGATCGGCGCGGGCGTCGTCCTCATCGCCGCGTTCCTGTGGTGGGAGACGCGCGCCGCCGCCCCGATGCTGCCGCTGCGGTTCTTCCGCTCGCGCGGCTTCGCCGCCTCCAACGGCGTCTCGTTCGCGATGTTCTTCGGCGTGTTCGGCTCGATCTTCCTGCTCTCGCAGTTCTTCCAGACCGCGCAGGGCTACTCGCCCTTCGAGGCCGGGCTGCGGACGCTGCCGTGGACGGGCATGCCGATGATCGTCGCGCCGATCGCCGGGATCCTCAGCGACCGGATCGGCTCGCGGCCGCTCATGGTCGCCGGCCTCGCGCTGCAGTCGATCGCGCTGTTCTGGCTGGCGGGGATCTCCGCCCCGGACACCGCGTACGCGAGCCTGATCGCCCCGTTCGTCATCGCCGGAACCGGCATGGCGCTCGTGTTCGCGCCGTCGGCGAACGCGATCCTCAGCGCCGTGCGCCCGGAGGAGGCCGGCCAGGCGTCGGGCGCGACGAACGCGATCCGCGAGCTCGGCGGCGTCATGGGCGTGGCGGTGCTGGCGACGGTGTTCAGCGCGCACGGCTCGTACGTGTCGCCGCAGGCGTTCAGCGACGGCGTCGTGGCGGCGCTGCCGATCGGCGCCTCCGTGCTCGCCCTCGGCGCGGTCGTCGCGCTGCTCGTGCCCGGGCTGCGGGCGCGCCGTCAGGCACCGGCCGTCGCGGCCGCCCCGCACGCGACGCTGGGCGCCGGCGCGATCGCGGTCGCCGAGGCCGTCAGCTGACGCAGCGCGCGATTCGCCGGGGCCGCGGCGTTCGCACCGGAGAGGACGACTCCGGTGCGGACGCCGTCCGGCGTTCCGCGCCGCTACCCGCGCGCCAGGCGCAGGATCACGGTCGCCGTGCCGGCTGCCGTGCGGCGCATCCGGCTGACGTACGCGGCGCCGGGCGCGAGCGCGGTGCTCCACAGCGTCACCGCGGCGCCCTTCGGCGCCCGCGCGGGCAGCCGCGGCGCGCGGTGGCCGGGATAGCCCTGGTCGTGGCGCTTGCGGCCGGGCTCGTGGACGGCGTCGCGGCGCACGGTCGGATGCATCGTGAGGAGCGGGCGGTCGCGGTCGCCGCGGCGCGCGCGGCGCGGGCCGATGAGCACCTGCTGGCGCTCGAAGGACGCGCTGACGAACAGCAGCTCGTCGCCGTCCTCGGAGGGGTTGAGCAGCTGCGCGCCGTTGCGGCCCGTGCGCAGCGTCGTGCGCCGGAGCGTCGGCAGGTAGATCTCCTCGATCCGGCTCTGGCTGCGCTGCGCGATGTCGAACACGACGCGGTCGGCGCCGATCGACGGCCGGCCGATGCGGTCGGGCGCGACCGTGCGGCGGATGTCGGCCGGCGGCTGGTCGGGCGCCTCGAGGTCGAGCATCCGCAGGACGTCGCCGCCCGGCTCGCGCGCCCGCCAGACGAGCCAGCGCGCCGAGAGCGCCGGCTCCTCGGCGCCCGGCGCGGCGACGCGCAGCCGCTCGCGCAGCGTCGCCTGGTCGGCGACGACGAGCGTCTCGCCCTCGCGCCACACGACGGTGTCGGGAGCGAGCGCCGGATCCGTCCCGGGCAGCGCCTCGGGCGCGCCGCCGGCGCGCGCGATGACGCCGCCTCCTCCGCCCGGCAGCTGCCAGGCGACCGCTGCCGGCGCGGTGCTGGGGTCGGTTCCGTTGTCGGTGAGCAGGCTCTCCGTCGCCGCGCTCGCGGACGCGCCGCCGAGCGCCAGCGCGAGCGCCGCCACGCCCAACGCGACGGCGCCGGCCGCGCGGATCGCGCGCAGCACGCCGGGTCGCTCGGCCATCGCGGCGGCGAGGTCGATCCCGCGGTCGGTCTCCTGCAGCGGCGCGAGCACGACGACCGGGAGGATCCGCCCGGCCGCGAACGCAAGGCCGACCGCGAGGCCGACGCCGGGATCGCCGAGCGCGAGGCACGCCGCCGCGAGCGCATAGACGGCGAACGAGAGCACGAACGTCGTGAAGCCGAGGCCGAGCAGGACGCCGTATAGCGCCGCCGCAAGCGCCACCGGCAGCACGCGGCGCCAGGACTCCGGCACCTGGCGGCGCACCTGGGGCACGATCCTGCGGCCGGCCGCGTCGCCCGCGGCGGCCACCAGCAGCAGCGCCGTCGCGATCGCGACGGCCGCGCCGTGGCCGGCGCCGAGCGCGCCGCCGAGCAGCGCGAGGCCGCCGAACGTCGCGACGCCGCCCGCGAGCGCGCCCGCGGCGAACGTCATGCACGCGACCGCGGTGACCGCCATCCGGCGCGCGTAGCCGTGCGGCGCGAGCGTGTCGACCATCGAGAACCCGCATGGCGACCACGCCCCGGCGAGGCCGGCGACGAGCGCGGCGGCGGCGAGCGCGGTCAGCACGGGACCTTCGTCTGGAAGAACATGACGCAGAACACGTGCCGCTTGGCGTAGCAGTAGCCGCGCAGCGCACGATCGCCGTTGATCCGCCGCGAGGAGGCCGTGCAGCAGTCCATGAGCTTGCGCACGTGCCCGTTGCAGCAGCGATACCAGGCGCCGTCGGTGCGGACGCTGATCCCGTAGCGCCTGCCCGCGGCGATGCAGACGCGCGTGCGCGTCGCGGGCGGCTGCGGGCGGCCGTCGGGATCGAGCAGCGGCGCGCCCGCGTCGTCGGTCGGCGCACCGGTGGCGTCGACGAGGCGGCCGAGGTCGTCGACGGGCTTTCCGTCCTGCGCGCGCAGCGGGTAGCCGTGGCTGTCGATCCGCGGCAGGCCGGTCGGGTGCGGGCAGCCGTCGGTCGTGTAGATGTGGCCGCAGAAGTGAAACGCGTCCGCGTCGCCGGGCGCGACGAGCGCGCCGACCATCCGCCCCGCGGTCAGCGCGGCGACGGCGGCGCTCGCCGTCGTGAGAAAGCCGCGCCGCGAGCTGCGCGCCGGATGCTCGCTCTGCTCGCGCCGCGCCTGGGCCGCCTGCACGACCGACGCGAGCTGCCCGCGCGTGTTGACCGTGCCCTTCGCGAGCACGGTTCCGTCGGCGGCGAGCGCGACGGCGAACGGCGCGCCCGGAACGTTCGCCGCCGACCATGCGGCCGCGTCGGCGACCTCGTCGAGCACGACGGCGCCGTGGCGCCGCGCGTACGGGATCAGCGCACGGCACAGGCGGCAGCCGCCGGCGACGAACAGCGCGAGGCGGACGCCGTCGCCTCCGAGGTCCAGCCGCGTGCCGAGCGGCGGCCCTTCGCCCTCGACCTCGAGCGCGCCGCGGGGGCGGCGGGCACGCAGGACGATCGCTGCCGCGAGCGCAAGCGCAGCGAGCGCGGGCACGAGCGGCGGCGCGGCGGAGGCGGAGGCGAGGCGCAGCGCGAGCAGCGCCGCCGCGGCGGCGAGCAGCGCGGTGCGCGTCACGGAGGCCCAGGACAGGTGGCCGCGCGTGCCGAAGCAACCGCACGGCGCGCCGGCGCGGCCCGCCGCGATCGCGCCTGCCTGCACCGCCGCGAAGACGGCGAGGACGGCGGCGGCCCCCCAGGCGGCGGCGGGCGGGCCCGCGAGCAGCCCGGCGGCGAGGGCGACCTCGAGCCCGGCGAGTGGCAGCCAGGCCCAGCGCGCCGCCCGCCCGCGCAGCCCGTAGGTCTCGGCGGCGACCGCCGTGCCGGTGCGGTCGGCGACCTTCAGCGCGGCAGCCCCGAGGAGCGCCGCGCCGACGAGCGCGGCGAATAGGGCGGAGATCAGCACCGCGAAGCGACGCTAACGCATCGTCCGGCGGCTGCGACGCGGTTGGTCAGAGGCCGGGGAGGTTCGAGCCGCGACGGCTCATGCGCGGTCGATCAGAGTCCGACGGGGTGGCGGATCTTGAAGCCGCGGCGCTGCCCGATGAGCGGGCGCCAGCGCACGCCGCTGAGCCCGCTGCGGTCGCCCGCCGGGCTCGTGTCCAGGCGCAGCCCCGCGATCTCGGCGTAGACGTGCGTCTTCTGCGCGTAGACCGTGACCCAGCGCCCGGCGCCGGCCGCGGCCCAGCGGGCGAAGCTGCCACTTACCATCGTCGTGCTCAGCAGGCCGCCCTTGATCAGGCCGTAGCCGACCGCGCCCGAGCAGTCGTAGCCGTTGTCGACGAGCTTCGCGTGCCCGCCGCCCCACTTGTAGCGCATGCCCACGATGCGGTTGTACTGCGCCATGAGCGAGCGCACGCGCTTCGGCGCGCCACGCGGGATCGCCGCCCTGCCGTCCATGCGCATGCGGGCGACCGTGCCCGCGACGTACGTGCTCGTGACGGGCGCAAGCACCTCTTCGACGGGAATGTCCCAGCCGTCGTCGGGGGTGTCGCCGGCGGGATCGTCGTCGGGGAGCTGCACCGGTGATTGTGGCTGAGGCTGTGGCTGCGGCCGCGTGCCGCCGCTGTCGCCAGGCCGGCCGGGGTTGTCGCCATCGCCCCAGTCGTGATCCCACGGAGCGTCGCCGCCGGTCGGGTGGGGCGTATCGAAGGTCTGGCCGGGCACCTCGGGCGGTGCCTGGATCTGCGCCTGCGCAGCGACGGTCGCGAAGGCCAGCGCGAGCAGCGCGACGAGGCCGGTCACGGCGAGCAGGCGGCGCACGGCGCGCAGGGTTCGGGACGCGCCCGCGTAGTCCATGCCCCTCGTGTCGGGTGCGGCGCGGCGATCGTTGAGCGTCCGGGCCGCGCCCTGGACGGGGGCTCTACGATTGAGGGTGGATGAACACGCACCTCCACACCCTCGTCACCCACGCCGCGGACGCCTGACCAGGCGCCCGGCGCAGCGCCCGGGCACCGACGCCGCTCTCGTGCCACTGACGAACCCGTGGAGGATCTCACCTTGCATGCCCCATCCGCCGGCATCGGCCGGCGCCCCGATCTCGACGCCGAGCTCGCGCAGCTCGGCGACGGTCCATACACCGGCGCCCGCGTGCTCGCTCAGCACCGCGGACGCTGGCTCGTCTCCAGCGGTGGTGGCGAGCCGCCGCAGCTCGTCGCCGCGCGCGGGCGCCTGCGCGCCGCCGGTGAGCGTGCCCCCACGACCGGCGACTGGGTCGCGCTCGACGCCGACGGCGTGATCGCGGCGGTGCTCGAGCGCCGCGGCACCGTCGTGCGCCGCGCGGCCGGCGCGCCGGTCGCCGGGCAGGTGCTGGCGGCCAACGTCGAGCTCGTGCTCGTCGTCGAGCCGCTGCCCGAGCCCAACGAGCGCCGGGCGGAGCGGATCATCGCGCTGGCGGCGTCCGGCGGCGTGCCGGCGGCGCTCGTCCTGACGAAGGCCGACCTCGCCGAGGACGGCGGGGCCGTGGCGCGGGCGATGGCGCGCGGCCTCGGGCTCGCCGACGGCGTCGCGGTCAGCGTCCACGACCCGGAGTCGATGACGCCGCTGTGGTCGCTGCTGGAGCCGCAGACGACAAGCGTCCTGCTCGGGCCGTCCGGCGCGGGCAAGTCGACCCTCGTCAACGCGCTCATCGGCTACGAGCGCCAGGCGACCGGCGAGGTCAGCGATCACAACGGCGGCCGCGGGCGGCACACGACGGTGACGCGCGACCTGCTGACCCTGCCCGGCGGCGCGCTGCTCATCGACACGCCCGGCATCCGCGAGGCCGGCCTGTGGGACGGCGGCGTCAGCCACTCGTTCGCCGACATCGAGGAGCTCGCCGCGCGCTGTCGCTTCTCGGACTGCCAGCACAACGGCGAGCCCGGCTGCGCGGTGCGGGCGGACGGCGACCCGGAGCGCGTCGCGGCGTGGCAGAAGCTCGAGCGCGAGCAGGCGTGGATCGAGGACCGGCGGACGGCGGCGCTGGCGCGCGAGCGCAGTGGCCGCGCCCACAACCTCACGCAGCGCGAGGCTCGGCGGGCCAAGGGCGGGCGGTAGCGGCTGCGGCGAATGGCCTGCAACTGGGCACGCTGATCCGCTCCTAGCGCCGTCCGGACGCGGACGCGCCCAGTAGCGTGCCGGACGCTTTGTCCGTCTCAGCGTCGCCCACCGCGCCGGTTCCCGCATCACCTCCGGCGAGCCGTGGCCTGGCTCGCAACACCGTGATCTTCTCGATCGCGACCGGGCTGAGTCGCATCATGGGCCTGGTGCGGGAGATCGTCGCCTCCCGCTACTTCGGCACCGGCGGCCCGGCGTCCGCGTTCACGCTCGCCTTCCAGTTCCCGAATCTCATCCGCAGCCTGTTCGCCGACGCGGCGATCAGCGCGGCGTTCGTTCCCGTGTTCACCGAGTTGCTCCAGAAGGAGCAGAAGAAGGACGCGTTCCAGCTCGCGAGCACCCTGCTGCTGTGCATCGTCGCGGCGCTCGGGGCCGTCACCGCGCTGTTCATCCTCACGGCGAGCATGATCATGCCGATCTTCCTCGGCCCGCAGTTCAGCGCGCCCCTCGTGGATCTGACGGTCGGCCTGAGCCGCGTGCTCTTCCCGATCGTGCTGCTGCTCGGCGTCAACGGCCTCGTCGTCGGGATCCTCAACGCCTACGGGCATTTCGCGATACCGGCGATCGCGCCACTGGTGTGGAACATGGTGATCATCGGCTGCCTCGTCGCGATCAGGCCGCTGTTTCACGGTGACGAGCAGCTCTACGGATATGCCATCGGCGTGCTGATCGGCACCGTCGTGCAGCTCCTCATGGCGCTCCCGGCGCTGGGACGGCTCGGCTTCCGCTTCTCCGCGACCGTGGATCTGCGCAATGCGCGCATCAAGCGCGTGCTCGTCCTGATGCTGCCCGTCACGATCAGCCTCGGGGTCATCAACTTCGATCTGTACATCAACTCGAGTCTCGGCACGCTCGTGTCCGAGCAGGCGCCGCGCGCCATCGACGCCGCCTTTCGCGTCTACATGCTGCCGCAGGGAATGTTCTCCGTCGCGCTGGCCACCGTGCTGTTCCCGACGCTCAGCCGCTATGCCGCCGCGCGCGACTTCGACGGACTGCGAGCCACCCTCAGCACCGGAGCCCGGCAGGTGTTCCTGCTGCTCATTCCCGCAGCGACGTTCTGCGCCGTTCTGGCGAGCCCGATCATCCGCCTCGTCTACCAGGGTGGAGCGTTCACCGCGCAGTCGACGGACCTCGTGTCGACAGCCCTCTTCTGGTTCGCGTTCAGCCTTCCCTTCGCCGGCGTCAACCTCCTCTTGACGAGGACGTTCTTCAGCCTGCAGCGCCCCTGGATCCCCGCGGGCCTCGCGGCCGGCAACCTGGTGATCAATCTCATCGTCAGCCTGCTGCTCTACCGTACGCTGGGCGTCGCGGGCCTGGTCATCGGGACCGCCGTCGCGAGCGTGGGAATGACGGTCGTGCAGGCCGTCTACCTGCGGCGGCTGCTGGACGGAAGCCTCGAAGGCACGGCCATGGCGCGTGCGCTTGTCCGGATCGTCAACGCCAGCGTGCTGCTCGGACTCGTCAGCTACACCGCATGGTGGCTGGTGGACCATGAGCTCGGCCGTTCGACCGCGGCGCAGATCCTCGCGGTGGGCAGTTCGGCGCTCGCCGGGTTTGCGGCGTACGCGGCGGTCGTCCTCCTGCTCCGGATCCCTGAGGCCCAGCAGATTCGCCGTCTCGTCCTCCAGCCGTTCCTGCGCGGCCGCAGGTCACGCTGAGGGCTGCCGTTCGGGTCGAGTGAGTCGGTCCTCGCTTGCGGCTATGCGCCGCTCTGCCGCATCTGGGCGAGATCCAGGCACACGACGCAGTACGGCCACGGTGGGTTCCACGGCCAGCCGGTGACGTCCTTGCCACACAGGGCGGTGTCCGGATCCGCCTCCGTGACGATGTGGCAGATCTCCTCGCCGTGGCTCGTCGGGCCGTCGACGCGGCGCTCCTTCGGGACGGTGCGCGACATGCTCCCGGCAGGGTCGCACGCAGGCGCCCGACGCGCCAGGCCGCGTCTCGTAGAATCGGCGGCCCCTGAGGGCGCGTAGCTCAGTGGGAGAGCGCTCGCTTCACACGCGAGAGGTCGCAGGTTCGAAACCCGCCGCGCCCATTCCTCGAATATGCAGGCACTTCCGGGCATCAAGGGAAGCGCCTCGTACCTGGCTCAGCACGGTCTCGCGAGTTCATTGGGTCATTCGTTGGGTCAGACGTCGCGCGCGCGCCCGGTCCCGACCACTGCTCGGACTCGTCCGGAAACCGCATCAGCCCCCACACGAGGTCGAAGTCGATGCGCTGCCGTTGGATGACCTGCGCGTAGACCTGCAACGTCAGCCGCGCGTCGGTGTGGCCCATCTGCGCCATCACCCAGCGGGCGTCGCGGCCGGCCGTCAGCGCGAGCATCGCCCAGGTCCGACGCAGCGTGTGCGGCGTCACCCTGGCGGGCAGCAGCATCCGGCCGGCCTCCTCGCGGCGGGTGTTGGCGCGCTCGACGACTTGCGGCAGCAGACGGTTGCGGATGTTCGACGCGTTCAGACGCCCGCCGGTGCGCGTAGGAAACAGCGGGCCGCGAGCTGGCGGGCGCCGCGCCGCCAGGTGACCGCGCAGCTCGTCCAGTGTGAATGCGGTCAGCTCGACGTCGCGTTCGCCGGCGTCGGTCTTTGAGTCGGGGATGCGCCAGCGGCCGGCGTGGATGTCGAGCTCCCCGCGATCGGCCAGCGTCGCCTCGCTGATGCGCGGGCCACCCGACAGGCACAGCAGCGCGAGCAGGCCGCGGCGGCCGTAGCGCTGATGCTCGGGCAGCGCGCGCTCCCACTCGCCGGCGGCGTCGAGCAGGTCGACGACCATGTCCGGCTCGAGGAACGACCGCGATGGCGTTGCGACCTTCATCCGCCGGCGCCGGCCGCGCGCGGGGTTCGCGTCGAGCAGCTTGTAGTCGACGGCGTCGTCGAGGACCTGCGCGAGCAGGTCGAGCACCATGTTGACCGAGCGCGCGGAGAGGCCACGCCCGACGAGGGCCTGACGGAACGTGTCGACGCGCCGCACGTCAACCGACGCCGTCGAAGTCGCGCGCGTGCCGTGCGTCCGGGTCACGGGCCGCCTCGATCGCGTCGCGGATCGCGATGTCGGCGTTGCGGAGCTTGCGGCGGACTTCCCTGAGCGCCCGCTTGTTCACGACCCACTCGCAGTGCGTCACGCTGTCGACGGGGCTTCCGAGCGCGGAGACCGGCGCGCTCATGTACTCGGCGGTCTGGCCGGGGAAGTCGACGTCGGTCGGGAGCTTGCCGAGCGTGACGAACGCCTGGTAGGTCGTCGGCCCGTCACCGCGCACCTCCAGGTAGTCGAGATCGTCGTCGCGGCCGCGGCGCGTCACACACGCGTACAGGGCGCGAAAGTCGCTCGTGACGGGCTGGTAGGCGACCTCGTCGTGCTCGTCGAGGATCACGTACGCGTCCGGAGCCCAGTTCGAGTCCAGTCGTGGTTCCGCGACGCCGGCTGTCGCGGAGCGCTTGCACAGCCATTGCAGCTCGTCGCGGGTGACGGGCCGGATACCAGGCATGGCGCCCCACAGCCGGTCAAGCAGCAGCTCGTCGATCCGCAGACGCTGGTCGATGTCGCGGTGCGACAGCGGGGCGTCAACGCCGACGCAGAGCGCTTCGTTGACCTTGCGGATGCCCCGGTCGATCATCCGCCACGCGTTGCCGTGATCGAGCGGCTTCTCGTGCGCGACCCGCAGGTACGCCTCCGGCTGGTAGGTGTCCAGCTCGCGAAGGCGCGGCACCTGAGCCTCGAGGTACCGCCGCCACGCCTGTGGGTCCTGAAACCGGGGGTCGACGAGGCTGGCCGCCTGGTCGACGTACCGGTCGATGGGGTGCTGGCAGTGCACCCGCATGATCGTGAGGTCCGCGCGGGCGGCGAGCGCGACGCCGGCGACAGCGACGAGCAACGCCCACTTCTCTTCGACTGGCAGCAGGTCGGACGTCTCCGTCGGGAGCCGGTACAGCGACGCGGACCGTCCGGCGCGGTCGAAGATGACGTGCTGGCGCGCGTATGCGATGGGGGCGAACGTCGTCATGGCCGGATCACCAGCTGTTCGCCGTGGGCGACAGTCACGCGGTCAACCTGCGGCCAGCCGGGGTTGTCTCTGGGCGGCGAGGCGATTGTGCGACGGCGGCTTTTCGGGATGGCGTGCACCGGCTCGCGGAACCGGACGACCGCTGGGCCGTCGATGATGCTGGGGCATATCCGGCCGTCCGTCGGTGGGCCGGTGAGCACCGACTGCGGGTTGATGACCGCGGGCTGTCCGGCGGGCCGGATGGGCTGGCCGAGGCAGCGCTCCTTCGCGGTGACGTGATGTCGGATGAGCGCCCACAGATGCCAGATCGCGGGGCGGCCGTGCGGCTCGATCTTGGACAGGTACACCGCGAACCCGATCGGGATCAGGAGGTACGCGACGAGCTGCGGCAGCCGTCCGGCGAGCAGCGACACCGGCGGCAGGTGCCGCGCGATCGCCACGAGCAACGCCAACGTGGCGAAGTACGCGACGCCGTCGAGGGGGATCGGGTACCACAGCGCGACCGGCCGGCCGTCCTTGCCACGGCCGATGTGCTGGATGCGCTGCTTGACCTCCCAGACAAGGCCGTACCCCTGGATGGTCCGGCGGTCGGTCACGGGGTGCCGAACGAACCCGAGGAACCTTGCCCGCCGCTGTCGCCGCCGCCTGACCCACCCCCAGTGAGGTTGGTGAGCTGGCTGCCGAGAGACCCGAGCTTGTTGCTGAACTGCGGAGTGTTCTTGACGATCGCGATCGCGACGGCGAGGACGGCTAGCACCCCGACGGCGACACCGAGCTCGGCGCGGCGGCGGGGATCACCGAAGTGGATGGCGGCCGCGACGACCAGCGCGATGAGCAGAAGCCACAGCGCGCCCTTGGCGATCATCAGGTAAAGGTTGTGGAGGATCTGCACCGGCCACGCCTCGCCGCCGCCCCCTCCCCCGCCGCTGCTGCCTCCCCCGCCGCCGGCGGCGCAGGCGGGCGCGGCGCACACCAGGGTGGCCGAGATGGACACGAGTACGCCGATGAGGTCGCGCGTGAGCGGGTTGCGATATGAGCTGTGGGTCATGGCTGCTCCTTGGACTAGGTGAGGTCTTGCACGAGCCACCGGCTGTCCGCAGTCGCGCGGCGCACGATCACCCGGTAGCGAAGGTCGAGCACCGAGCCCGCTGTGTCCCGTGCACGGACGGCGACCGCGATCTGCCGACTGCCGTCGCCGGGGCCGATTTGCTGCAGGTCATCGGCGGACACGTCACCGGCGAGCGTGTAGCTGAGGCCGAGCGGGCGGATCAGGTCGTCGCGCGCAGCGACGGCAGTGAGGAACTCGGGGGGAACGCTGCCGCCGGCGAGATAGGCGTCGAAGAACCGGGTCAGCAGCGACGCGATCGCATCCCCGTCCCGGTCGTCCATCGGGACCGCGGCGCTGTCGGGAGCGGCGGCCTTCGCGGGCGGCGCGACGATCGACGGGGTGTCGTACACCACGAGGCTCGCGACGTCCCCGTCAGCGTGAAGGGTCCACGCGACTGGCACGCCGAGGTAGATGGTGCTCGTTGTACCGCCGCGAGCGACGACGCACGCCACGACGACCCACGCGGCCTGGCCACGCACCCGCGACTGGCTCGCCCACGCCGACAGCACCCGCTGCGACCCGGCCGGGGAGGCCATCGCGTCGGCGCCAGCACCGTCGGCGAGCATCATCTCGAGGTCGTGCTGGCGACGCTCGAGCGTCTCGGGGGACCAGGACAGGTACGCGCGGGCGAACACCTCCGCTCGGGCGCGGGCGGCATCCAGACCGGGGTTGCCTTGCGTCATCGCGACGAGCGCGACGACCTTCGGTGGAGCGAGGGTCCGCACTGCGGCGAGGGTGAGCACACTGATGACGCCGCCTACGATCACGGTCCACAGCACCCACCGGCCCACGCGCTTGTAGCGCTGACCGACGGTGGTGAGCGGCAGACCATCCCCGGCGCCGGGCAGCCCGCGTGCGAACGTCGACAGGCGACTCACCGGATCACCCCTTCGCGAACGTGGCACGGTGCGCTACGGTGCGTGGCGTTATGGTCAGCACGGTCCTCGCCATCCTCATCCTGCTCGTGCTGCTGCGACTCCTCGCCGGGCTCATTCGCTCTCTCGCGAACTGACCCACCACTCTCCCGGACGGCCGAACGCCCGGACCTTTTAGCGGTCGTGCAAGGCTGACGACCTGCTGGGCGCGACGGTCGCCGAACGCGAGGATCTCGCCGGGGTCCAGGTTGCGCGACACCATGGCTCGTCCGCGAGCGTGCGCCTGACCGGCACCACCACCCCGGTGACGGAAGATGTGTCGCTGCTGCTTCTGCGTGGATGCTGCAAGAGACCGGGGTCATAAGGTCTGCAACCGTACGGGCCACAAGAACGCCCACCCGCCTTATTCACAGCAAACGCCTCGACATTGGTCGACAGCGGCCCGCGGGAGCCAGTTATTCACAGTTGGCTACTAGCAGACCGCACCCAGAGCGTGTTACCTACGTTGGTAACAACGTTGCAACGCTGTAACGCGCGCTCACACCATCCAACGCACGCACGTACGCACCAACGCCGGTTGGTAGCCACGCTGCGTCACACCCCGAGGTGAAAGGACAGGACCGATGGCGAAGACGATCGTGTGGGCAAATCACAAGGGCGGGGTCGGCAAGACGACCGGCGCCGCGAACACGAGCGCGGCGCACGCCGAGTCGGGCGCTCGCGTCCTCGCCGTCGACCTCGACCCACAGGGCCACCTCGGCGAGCTCTTCGCCGTCGAGCAGCATCCCTGCCGCCCGCGACTGGAGCACGTCATGCTGCGCCAGGCTCCCGTGCGCGACGCGATCGTGACCGTCGGCGGCCGGCTGGACGTGCTGCCGTGCTCCGAAGGGCTCGCTGAGGCGCAGTTCGCCGTCGCCGCCGCCGAGGACGGCCACCATCGCCTGCTGGAGATCCTCGAGCCCCTGCAGGGCGACTACGACTACGTCGTGCTCGACAGCCCGCCGGGGATCGGGTTTTGGAGCGGCATGGCGCTCGTCTCGGCCCAGTGGGCGATTGTCCCGACGCTCGCCGAGGACCTCGCCGTGCTGAGCTCCGGCAAGATCGCCCGACTTCATCGAGCGCGTCGTCGCGACCGCAAACTCCTCATTGCAGTTGCTCGGCGTCGTCCTCACCCAGGCCAAGCCGGCTCGCTGGCGGCTCATGAAGGACACGACCGCGCAGTTCCAGGCCGACGGCCTGCGCGAGCTCGGCCGCATCCCCAAGCAAGAACAGGTCGCCCGCGCCCTACGCCACGGCCGCCCGATCCTCTGGCTCGAACCCGACGGCAGCGCAGCACGGGCCTACCGCGACCTCGCACGCGCGATCGAGCACGCCACGGCAGCGGGGCCTGCATGAGCTCGATGCGCTCAGGGCGCGGCGCGCGACTGCCCGGCATGGGCGCGCCCGCTGCTGCAGATCCGCCCGTCGCGCCGCGCGCGCCGCACGACTGCCTCGTTGGCGAGCACGCACCGCCGAAGAGCGAACACGCGCCCGCGCCCCAACCCAAGCAGCGCCGCAGCAGCGCCACCAAGGACCGCAACACACCCCCAACGCACGCCGATAAGGAACGCAAGCGCGCAGACCGTGCGGCAGCGTCAGAGGCCCTGCCGGCACTCGTCCCGCGCGCCGGCGAGCCGAAAGTCCAGGTCAACCCGCGCATCTACCGCGGGATCTGGCGTCATTACGAGCAAATCGTCGACGCGCTACCGCGCGAGCGCCGCCGCGGCGCGCTCACGGCGCTCGTGAACGCCGTGCTCGCTCAGCACGCGCCGCGCGACGCCGCCGAAGCCCGCAGGGCGCTCGCGTGGCTGCGCCGGGCCGAAGCACGCGACGATCAGGAGGAGGCAAGCGAGACATGACGTCGACCCACGCCCCCTGGTGTTCAGCCGCCGCAATGAGTAGCTCGCGACACGAGAAGTTCAGCGCGAACTCGGCGATCGTCATCGATCTCCCGACTTGGGGTGTTGCACCGCGCTTACTTACGACCCTTGCCGATGGCGCGCCGCCCGCGGCCTGGCGCCGGCACCAAGAGCGGCCAGCCTGACAAGCGCGCCCCGGGCGCGAAACGCCCAGCCGTTTCACGAGCACGGAGAGCAAGTCCGCGTTGCTGCGGCTCGTATCGCTCAACAGCGCGGCGCTCGGAAGGACTTTGATGATCTTTGCGAAGGCCCGTCCGTGGAAGAGCACGGTCCCGCCGACGATGTTGACGCCGCAATATCGAGACTCTCGCGCATGGGGTGTCGCCGTCTTTATCGCGCGTGAAGCGACCGCCGCCTAGCACCTGTCGGGCCGAAAGCCGATACGGCTGATCCGGCTGACGCGTGGTTGGCCTTTGTCCTGTTGCGCAGCTGCTGCCTCGACGGTAGTGAGGGGGTCCGGGTCGAGATTGGGCGGGATCATGACGGCGCGTTGCTTGCTGGCTCTGTCTGCCCATCCGCGGTCGCGTTCCTCTTGGCGGTCGAGCCGAGCGTGGGCTTCCAAGGCATCGAGCTCCTGCCACGGGAGCCGACGGGTCTTCGTCGCCAGGCGCAGGCTGAGCTCGGCGTCGTCGCGTGCGCGCTCGAGCTCGTCTGCATCGCCGGCGGCGGCGTACCGGTCGCCTCGAGCGCGGGCGCGTGCTGCGAGCGCAGCTGCGTGGGTCGGCACCAGTCCGTGCGGACTCGCTAGCACGATCGCCTGCGTGGCTTGCCACTCAGCGTCGTCAGCCCAGCCGCAGAGCCAGCGCTGCTCCGCCAGATCCACGAGCGACGCGGCGTACTCGGTCAGATAGTCCCCGTCTCGGAAAATGGCAGTCGCCTGATCCAACCGTCGTCCGGCGATCGCAACCTCTCCGTCGGCGATATCGCACTGGCCGAGCAGCGCGTCGCAGCGGGCGACGTCGACATTCGATCCGTTCCGCTCGCTGATCTCGCGGTTGCCTTCGGTGAGTCGACGTGCGATCGCCGCACGGCCAGTCCGCACGAGGAATTCAGCCCCTAGGCAACCTGCAAACGAAAACAGATGAATCCAGTCCGGATTGCGCGGCGCCGTAAGGAGGTCTGCGATGAGAAAGTTGCGTTCGGCCGCCTCCGTATCGCCGGCGAGATCCGACGCTGCCGCCAAGAGGACGTACGATCTTGAGTCTCTGGGCCAGTTTCCCTCACCGTTGGCGAGGGCGACCGACTCCTCCGCCGCTTTCCGACTGGAATCAGCATCCCCGAGGCTCCAGAGGGTTTCGGACAGGTTCCCTAAACTGATCGAAAGGTTGCGTCTGTCGTCTTGCGCGCGATCGATATCGCAAGCGGCGCGCAGAAACCGCTCGGCGCTGATCATGTCGCCAGCGTGCTTTGCGAACAGGCCGATCGCGTCGACATAGAAGCTCAGGCGTCGTACGGAGAGCTGTTCGCGGCACTGCTGCTCGCGAGCGGGGCTGCCTGCAAAGGCGCTCGCGCATCGTTCCCCGAGACGCGCCGCCGGCAAGTGCCTCCACAGGATGCCATTGTTCGTGCGTGCGCGGTAGAGCTCGTCGGCTGCGCGCCATTGGTTGGCATCGAGTAGGAGTTCGATCATCTCCACTACGCGCAGCGCTTCCTCGCGGGAGTGCACCGTGGTATCCGGCAGATCCGAGAGTGCCGTGTCGACGACGAGTTGTGCGCTGGCTGCGCTGAGCAACCGGTGTCGGAACGCATCGCGTACGAGGGGGTGCGCAGACACGGCCTGATAGGGGTGCCAGCTGAGCAGACCGGTGAGACGTTGGCGCACGGCTGCCTCCACGTTGGCTGAGGTCCACTCGCCGAGCGGGGCGCCAAGCGTCTGGTTCTTGCCAAGCGCCAAGATCACCTCGGTCGCCACAGGCCGCTGGAACAGCGAGACCAGCGCAACGAGATCCTGATCGGCGTCGCTGAGCCGCTCCGCGTAGAACGCAAGGACGCGCGCAACGCGCGCGTCGGTCCGTCCGGCCCGCTTGAGGTCCGCCATCAGGTCTCGGATGTCGCCTGTCGCCGGGTGATCGGCGAGCGCGCCCGCCAACGCCGTGACGGCCAGCGCATGGCCGTCGACCCCACGCACGAGTTCCAGCCGATCGACCTCGCTGAGCCAACCGCCGCCGCTGCGCGCCAATAGGACCGCCCCCTCCCCCGCGGTCAGCGGCGGCACGTCGAGCATCCGTGCTGCACCGCCGTCGAACTGCTCAAGATCGGCGAAAGGAAATCGGCTGGTGAGTACGACAAGACCACCACCGGGCCCAGTGCACAGCTGCGTAAGCGCGTTGCGCAGCGTCCCGTCCAGCAGCCGGCCGAACTGCGACCCCGCGTGGCCTTCCTGCACCACTTCCAGCCCATCGAGCACGAGCAGCAGCGGCAACGAACGCGCCGCCGCCACTACCCGCTTAGTGTTCGGATCGCCGATGACCGGCTGTTCGAAAGTCTGCTCAACCCAGTCGGCTACCGCCGCTGCCCACGCCTCCGCGGAGGGCTCTTCGTAAAAGTTCCACGCGAACAGGCCACGAAGCGCGCGCTGGCGTCTAGCGCCGCCGAAACGGGTCAGCCACTCCGTGACTAGCGCCGTCTTGCCTGCCCCGCCCCATGCCGTCACCCCGACCAGCCGGACCTCGTCGTCGCCCACCGCTCCAGCCGCGCAAGCTCGTCCTCGCGCCCGGTGAAATGCTCGACAGGAGCACCACCGTGCACCCATCGCTCCATCCACCTGTGCTCGCGGCTCATTTCACCGCCCGACAACCCGTCATCAGACAACCCCCGAGGTACCTCGGCCGATGCCCCTGCGGTCTGCGGCTTCGTGGCCGGCCTTGGCAAAGCTATTGGCCGTGGCGCCGGAAACCGGGGGTCGGCGTGGTCCTCGAGCAGCATCTGCAACGACGAGTGATCGCCAGCCAGCGCGGGGTAGAGCACCACGTGTGCAGCGTGCTGGATCTCGCTTAGCCTGCGGAGCACGCCTGGATCGTGTGCCTCGAGCGCGCCGCCCGCCTCGGCGGGGTCCCAAGGCATCAGCGCGACGTGTCGAGGTGCCTGCCCCGGCTCGATGCGTGTTCCCGAGCCCTCCGCAATCTCGTCTAGGATTGCGCCGATCCGCTGGTCGGCGAAGCTGAAACCGATCCACACCAGCCGACCCGTGTCTACGAGGGCGCCTAGGACTTTGGCGAGCTTTCCGGCGTAGGCGCGGCGATACTCGGTCGTGGCCAGCACGATCGCCTCCGGCTGGCGGTGGTGGCCATGCGCGTAGAGCACGGGCAACTCGTCATCACCAAACACCTCCCCTCTCCGCCACCGGTCCAGCCTGCCGTCTTCATTCCATGACGCGAAGCCCGTCCCGCTGGCATTAGGCCGCACTGCCATCCGTGCGTTCACCACACCCGAGTCGTAATTGGTTGTCACGACGCCCGCAAAGTTGCACCGCGCCACGAGCTCCTGGGTCGGCGTCCACGTCCGCCCGGTAACCGGGTCGCGACGCTCCTGGAACACCTGCCGCAGCACCTCTTCATACTGCGCCCTTCCCAACCGCTGCCGGACGATCTCCACCACGGCATCGGGGCTAGTGGCGGCCATCGCCCGACACGTCGATGCCTCTTCCTGGGTGAGGAGGTCGGCAGCGCAGCCAATCAGCTCCGAGACCACACCATCCCATAGGGGATACAACGGCGCGGAGACTCCCGCGCCGAGGAACGCGACAGCCTCGCCATTTTCCAGCACATCACGGAGCACGGTCAGGCCGATCGCGTTGATACGCGTCAACTTCTTCCGCCAAGTCTCGGAAAGGCTGGAGAGATACCGGTCCGGTGCAGCGTCGCGCACGAGCACATCCTGCACGTCGGGAACAAAACGTGCACAGCGGTCACACCGTGCCTAACAGCGCAACCCTGCGTCGATCGACGAAGTACGTCGCCCTGCGTGCAGGATGCACATCCCGGCCCCGCCCCCCAGAGCGAAGAGCCGATCCCAGCCACCCTCCCAAGCCTACGGACACGCCAGCCGCGCTTCCGTCCTATGTCACCGCCCGCCGACCCGAGCACACCGCTTCGTCACCTGCTCCGAGGACCTGCACACCCTGTTCGACAGCGACGTCGATCGCGCCGACACCCCGGAGGCTGTCGCCGCATCCTCGTCAGCTCCTACATCGCGTTCGCCTACAGCGACCGGTGCGCCGTCGGCAATGGCACCTACCCATCGCACTACATGGCGACCACACCGGCCCCACTCGTGCGTGCCGGCCGAAGAGCTCGGCGTGCTCCCCGACCGCGCAGCGCCTCGACGAGGCGCGCCGCACGCACACCGCCGAGGTCGACTACCACCGCGGTGAGAGCGATCGCCGGCCCGTGGGCGCGGCCGTGATCCATGGCTCGTCGCGACGACGGTTGATCGTGAGAAACTTCTCGCGGCGCATGCGCTCGAGCACGTCGTTGGCGGTCGTGCCGAGCGGCTTGGCGTCGCCGACGGCGCGCAGCAACCTGCTCTCCAACAGGGCACTGCGCCCGCGCTCCTCGGCGTTGATGAGCGCTCGCAGGACGGTCTCGGCGGCGGCGAGGTAGCCGGCTTCGCCGCCGATCGGCCCGGCCTCCAGCCAGCCGGGGACGCGGTTGTCAAGCTCCTCGAGCACATCGCGTGCGGCGTCGCGCTGGTCGCCCGCGAGCAGCTTGCGCATTGAGCGTTTCGCGAATCGCGGCGTGGACCGCGCGGGCGCGGCGCTCGCCGAGGTCCAGGCGGATGCGCTTGCACTCGCTCATTGCCGTGCGATCTCAGCGTCCACGGTCGCCCGACCGTAGCCGCGCCCGCGTGCCCTCGGAGGCTCGCTGTGGTCCGCCGTGCGGCGGTATGCAGCGTGCTCGGCGTCCTCGTCGCACGTAGACCTTGACCGGCTCGTCGCTCGCGCGACAGTGCAGACGAGTCCGGTACCGAGCCGCGCCGTCGTGTGAGGTGATCACAAGCACGGTCACGCCGTCGCGCGATGCGGCCGCGCCCGAGCGTTCGCGAGTGGCGCCGAGCGCGACGAGCCCGGCGATCAGGGTTGCAGCGATCAGGCAGCGCGCTGCTCGTGCTGGGCGCTTGGCGACGTGTCGAAGCACCCGCATCGCGTGGCCGCCTCCGCGGCGCAGCAGTGCGGCGCCAACGCGGCGGGCGCGGCGGACAAGCCAGTGGCCTCTGCCGAGCGGCGGCCGGGCGATGGAGGCCTCCACGGCGGGAGATGGCTGCTTGAGCGGCGGCGGTGCGGTCCGATCGCGGTTCGTCGCTGGCACCGGCGTCTCCGCGTCCACCGGCGCAGCCGTCGCGTCGGGCGCGCGCGTCGCGACTTCGAGCTGCTCCAGGCGGCGTTGCACACTCGCGCGGGTCGGCCGCAGGCCGCCCTTCGGACCGTCGCGCACGCCCTCGAGGTCGCCGGACTGGAGCAGGCGATGAAGCGTGCGGAGGCTGACGTTCAGGCGGTCTGCGGCCTCGGCCTTGCTCAGGCTTTGCGGCTGTGGCTCGTCGGTCACGCTGCAACTCTTCTGTCGGCAGCGGGCGGGTGGAAGACGATGCGGCCGCCGTGACGGTGGCGTCGGATGCCGTATCTGGCCTGGATGCGTTCGGCCATGTGCTGCTTGCGCAGCGTGCGCACAGGGATCTCGAGCGTGTCGGCGAGGACGACCAGCTCGGTTGGACCGTGCTGCTGGAGGTGAGCCGCGACGCGCTTGGCATGCTCGTCGAGGATCGGTGCTGGCCGCAGCACGTCGAAGCGGCCGCGCTCGCGGCCACGACGAGCGTGCATGGCTCGGCTGAGTGGCGTGAGGTGCCACGGGTTGCAGCAGCGGTAGGTGACGCACACATGGTCGAGCGTGATCTGCTCAGACAGGTCGTGGCCGGCCAGCAGCCACGCGACCCGGTGCGCGCGCTCTGCGCGACCGCAAACGGAGACCAGCCCATACCCGTCGCAGTTCGTCGGGCCCGTCCAGAGCCAGCATCTGCCCGCGCCGGCGCTGCGGTCGACGAGCGCCCAGAACGCCTCGGGATCCAGGTCAGACAGCGTCATCGAGGTCCTCGTCGTCGAGCGCCGTGCCATGCCGACGCTGGGCGGCGCGGTGCTGGGCGTCACGCAGGATGGTCGCCGGCAGGTAGTGCGATCGAAACAGGCGCGGCTCGAGCTGCCCGTCGAGGTGCACGATGCCGACCCCGCGGGTCGTAATCAGCGAGGCGTCGTGGCCGCAGCTCGCGTTTCCACGCCCGAGGATGACGTCCGACGCGTCGGGCGTGAGGACGCGCATTGCGATCCGGCACGGCAGGTTGTCGCGGACCGTGCCGTCGACGGTCTTCGCGTCGGGGCGCTGTGTCAGCAGGAACAAGTGAAAGCCGGGCGCGCGACCGAGGCGGGCGATCAACCGCAACAGCCGCGTGGCCTCAGCGCCGATCGTGCTCTTGCGACCATCCTGCCCACGCCACGCCTCGCGCGAGTCCGTCAGCGTCGTGAACTCGTCGGCGACCAGGACCACCGGCGCCAGCTCCTTGGAGTCGGCGTAGCTCTTCAGACCGTGCTCTCGCAGCCACGCCGCGCGGCGCTGCATGTCGCGGTAGGTCTGCTCGAGCACCGCCAGCATGAGCAGCTCCTCGTGCGCGTAGGCGTCAGCCGCCGGCGCCCAACCGGCAAGCTCGATGCCCTCCTTGCCGTCGCACAACCGCAGGCTGACTCTTGGATCGAGCGCCAGATGCGCGATGAGAACGTGCGCCAGCGTCGACTTCCCCGATCCCGGCGTTCCGCCCACCAGCACGTGCACGGCTCGAATGAGGTCAATTTTGACCGGCCGGCCGCCCTCGTCGACGCCGATGTCGATCGGCCGCCGCCAGCTCGTGCGATCCGCCAGCCGCTCGATCGGGCTGACATCCGCGAGCGGATCGCGCCGGCGGACGCGGACCTGCGCGAGCCGAGGCTGCTGATGATGCTGACGGACGCGAACACCAGCCTGCGCGCCCAGCGCGGTCGTGAGTCTCGGCTCGAGCGCTCGGTAATCGCCGAGCCAGCGGCCACGCGGCATCGCCACCACGAGCGCCGCGCCATACCGTGTCCGCCACGCCACGACGACCCGGCCCGGCGCGAGCTTGTCCTGCGACGCGACACCGACCGCCTCGCGCCAACGCACCCGCCAGCACCGCTGGCGCGCCAGCCGGCCCATGAACCGCCAGCCACGCTCCGTCGCCAGCAACCACACGACCGGGACCGTCGTCACAAGCACCGCGAGGTACCCCACGAGCGTCGCCGGCACCGGCACGAACCCGACCGACGACCACCGCGCACCCAACGCCACCACCGCGGCCACGACAACGAGCGCGGTGACCTCAGCGACAAGCTCGAGCCAGCACCCCACGGCGTACCGCCTCAGATTCACGATCCTCACCGACGACGGCTGCGATGACGACGGACGACGGGCCACGAACGTGACCGTAGGGGCACCAACGCGCCCTGCTCGACTTGTTCACAGACGCCAAGCGCGATCTGACCGTCACACCGCCCGAGGCGGGCTACTGGCTCGACTTGTTCACAAGTCGAGCCTGTTCACAAGTCGAGCCTGTAGCCCGAGCGCCTGAGCCGACGGGCGACCCAATAGGCGCCGCCGATGGGCGACCGCCCTACGGGCGGTCAACCGTCGGACGGCGCTCCTACGTGCCGGTTTGGCACAGATCTGTCACTGATTACGCGCTGGCGGGACTGGGCGTCTCGCTCGCGCGCAGCGCGTCGGGCGGCATCGCGTGTACTCGCCAGGGGTAACGACGAGCAGGAGCCTGCGGGCGCGGTCAACCCGGACCTCATCGGGATCTCTGTCGGCGTGAGGACCGGCATCTTCTGACGCGGCGAGAAGTCCCGCCAGTGTACGGACCTGGCCCACACGCGCTACTCCGTCGTCCGGAGTGGCGTCACCTGCCCGGCGGCCGCATCCTACCCGAGAGCGTGCAGCCGCCTGAGCGCCGCCGCCGAACACAGCTTGACCTCGTGTCCAGTGATCGCCAGGCGCTCCAGACGGCACGCGTCGGACGTGCGTCTGATGCGAGAGCTTCCATGAGGTTGGCCACCAGCGCGTTGCCGACGCCGGGCGACGCGTGGAGTCCTGCGCCAGGTCGCAGCCTTCTTGGACTGGTCGCCGCTCGGCGACAGCGATCATGTTCAGCGAACGCCAACGGCGATCTCAAAGGCTCGGATGATGCTGCTGCGGCCGGTACCAGCGGCATAGACGACGGGGCGGTCTTTGGGACGAGCAGCCGTGATCGCGTCCGTCGCAGCATGCTTGGCGGCTTGCCATGTGAGGATGAAGACGTCGGCGCCGTTGGCCAACTGTTCGAGCGCCGTCGAGTTCGTCTTATCGTGACGGACCGTTACCGACACTCGGGGATAGCGCGCTTCGATCAAAGCTTGCGCAGCCGCGCCCGCTCGCACTTGCAGCGTGTAAACGCCGACCGTGAGCGGTCCTATCGCCGCTGCGGGCGCGACGTCGTTGTCGTCGGTGGCGGCATCGCCGCTTACGAGAGCCTCGATATCCGCAACGCGCTCGAGGTCCGTGGCTAATGACCTCAGCGCAGCCCATTGGTGGGACTCGACGCGTGACCGGTGGCGCGGGTGGCCACACCAGCCGAGGACGGCGACAAATAACCGCTCGGCGCCGTCTTGCGTAGCTGAGGAGACCGCCAGTAGCGTGTCAATCGCGTCGAGGAGCCAGTCAAATCGGTGCGGGCTCCCGTGCTCCTCCCACACATCGAGGTAGTCGTCGACGATCGACTTGTACGTGGACGCGTCCACGCCGGCGCGAAGCGCGCGCTGGGCGAGATCGTCCACAAGCACCATGTCATTGGCCGTGAAGCCCTCGCTGAGGCGTAGCAGCAGCGCGAGATCCAGGTAGAGGGGCACGAACTCGGGATGGTCCAACAAGCCCAGCGCTTCAATCAGCGACGGGGCTGCCATACGGAGCGTCACCGTCGCCGCCGATGATCGCTCTGCGCTGAGGGCCTCGATGAAAGCCCCGAGCGCGTCCCGGTCGCCGGCCAGAGTGCCCAGAGGCCATTCCGTGGCGCCCGCCCGCGCGACCTTGAGGGCGCTCTGGCGTGACCACCCGCCATCCACGCGCACCAGCCACTCCAGCCACCCCGAGAGCCGAGGCGTCACCGCAGGTTTGGTCACCGACGTCGAGCCACCTGATGCGTCAACGATGGCTTCAGCGCCGCCGGCCATCGACTCCGGACTTGGTATGACCGCCGTCGCAGAGTCAGCCGAGCCACTGTCGCCGTGCTGCTCGCGAAGAGCGTCAACCTGCAGGGCGATCACCCGCGAGCGCAAGAGCAAGTCGCGGTCCGCGTCGGTGAGAGCGTCGAGCGCTGCGAGCGTCGCCGCGGCCGTCGCGACGTTCCGGAACTCAAGCGCACAACTGATCATCAGGGCGACCACCGCACGACTGACCTCCGTCGACTGAAGGATCTGCCAAGCGGCGTCGAAGCGGAACGCGTCGATCAATTCGCGTGCCTCGCGGATTGGGTCTGTGATGGCCACCGGTGCGCCATCGACCAGGCCCGCGAGCCTGAGCAGCGGGGCGAGCTCCATCCCTTCCGGTGCCGCCGCCAGCAGCGCGTCGCGAAATGCTGTATCGCGATCGGTAGCCGCGAGCAGCATGAACGTTTTGAGCACCGCCGGGTCCCGCATCCCGCCCCAGGCAGTCAGCAGCGGGGCGAATGACTCACGGACGTTCTCTTGGAAGTGACGGAGCGCCGCCGTGGGTTGGGCGGGATCCTCGAAATGCACAAGATGCACCGCGTAGATCGCGCGTATCAGGTCGCGGGTGACCGCCTGAGGACGGCGGGTGGCGAGCACCGTAGCCAGGTGTGGTAGCGCGAGTAGCTCGTGCCAACGGTCGAGTGCCGCCAGGCGCCGGACCCGCAGGAACAGCACGTTGTGCGCTCCGAGCGACGTCAGCTCACCCAGCAACGCTTCCGAGCCGTCGGCGTCGCGTACCTGAAGCGCTACATCAAGGTCGCGCAGAGCGGCCTCAACGGTGCGGCGCATTGTCGTATTGCCGAGCGGCCGCTCGGTGATCACCTGCGCCAGAAGGCTGATCTGTTGGCACACATCCGCCTCGTGGCCAGCTTCGACGTCGAGGGCGAACGCGAGGCCTTGAACGAAGTCGGCGATCGTCCGCTCCACCGAATCGTTGAGGTCCAAGTCGGCCGCTGCACCGAGAAAGTTCGTGTAGGTGGGACCGATGAATGCGAGAAGTTGCTCAGCGAACAGCCGTGCGGTCGCCGCGCTGCGCGCGATCCCGTACCAGCGGACCTGGCCATCGCATCGGCAACTCGGAAGTAGCACGGGAGCCTCCACGTCACGACGGAAGCGTGCGATCAGGGGAGCCGCTGCGCATGCCTCCCGCGTGCGCTGTTGGTCGATGTCGCTCAGCCTCAGGCTGCTCGGACTGGCGAAAACGCCGAGGAGCAGGGCTTCGGCGTCCGCACTCATACCAGTGGCGGCAAGGTTCCGCCCCAAGTCGCGTGATACTCGAGCCTCAGGCCCGCCAACTCCGCCTGGTGGGTGGTGTAGCGAACGGTCTCCTGGAGCAGCGCGATCCCGTTGTACGTGAAGTTCATCGAGCCCCCGAGATGGCAACGATCCGTAAGCAGGCCCTTGTGGTGCAGGTCATCGCTGCGGCTGACGGTCAGCCGTTCCGCAGCCCCTAGTCCGGCAAGCTCCCGCGTGCGACGGACGAACGCATCCGTGTATTCGTGCTCGCGGCGAACACCGAGGACGACGTGCGTCCCGAGCGTTACCAACCGGGCAAGCACCTCGCTTAGAGTGATCCATCGGTCGCCCCACGCTGGGTCGAGCATCGTCGCGAAGTCACCGGCACGGTTGTCGATCACCGGGATGTCACTGATCCACGGGGAGACGAGCCACAATCCGCCGCTTGGTGCAGCGAGTTCGAGCGCGAAGACGGTTTGCAGGAGGTCGGCGATGTCGTGCTGCTCGCCCGGCGCCTTGTGGATGGTGCGAGCATTCATGCTGGTGCGTGGCGCAACTGCAACCGCAGTTCGTATCGGCCGCGCCAACGGCGCAGCCCCGCGATGCGCGGATACAGATGCAGGTGTTCGATCTCCACCGGCTCTGCGACGAACGCCGCGCCTTCTGTAGCGAGAGTTGCACGGTGAGCGCCGTCCGCCTGAACAATGACGACGCCGTCGCGCGTGAGCACGTCACGCGCCGCCGCTTCCCAGCCCGGTGCCAGTTCAACCATCTCGCCCTGATCACCCAACCATGACGAGACCAGCATGCGGTCGCCGGCCGGGAGGAGTGCGTAGGGGCTGCGCAGCGTCATTGCTGACGCTCGCAGCTGACCACCGCGCGGCCATAGGAGACCCGACATCACGTTGCTGCGCCACTGTCGCCGGCGGGCTGGATCCGCCGGCGGCTCCACGGGCAATGTCAGCGACTCGTCGCAAGCGAGCAGGTAGGCGGCTACACGGCCATCGATCTCGACTTCCAGATCGCGCTCCCATGCGATCCACCGGTTACGCGCCTCGCGGAGCAGGTCGTCGGTGCTCGCAGTGGCCCCTGGCCGTAGTAGCCGAGCGTTGAGCGCAGCCATTACCGGATGACAGACGAAGTAGTCGTGTTCGCTGAGCGTCCGCATCAGTGCGTCCTGCGCGGCCGCCGTCGAGACGTGATCGACCCCGCCTCGAACGCCATCAAGCGCGGCGGCCAGCGCCGGAATGCGGGGCAACTCCGCAAGCAGTCGGCCCAGTTCAGCGTCGACGACCTCGAAATCTGAGGGACCGAGTCGGCTACGCATGAGGTCGAAGAATCGACGTGGATCTTCGCTGATTCGACGGCCGATCTCCTCGACGACCCCGCCACCTCCAATCGTGGTCTCGGTGATGTAGATCCGATCGGGATCCGTCACGCGTGGACCGGCGTCCAGATCAACGATGAGTCCCTCAACATCGAACTCAGGGCAAAGGATCTGACACGCTTCCAGAGCGGCACCCGCGAGCGTCGCCTGGCAGCGCTCGAGCGCCCACGGTCGCCATGCCTCGTCCGGGGGCGCCCACAACACCTGGGCGACATCGGCGAGGGCTACGCGCACCTCGTCGACGGAGAACAGGTCGATCAGTGTGTCGTGCAGCAACTGGCGTGTCGATCCCGCCTGCGCCTCCCCTCCGGGTTCCTCTTCGCTGGCGGGCAGGGTCTGAAAGATTGTGTCCATCACGGCGGCGAGTCGCGCCGCCAGGTCACCGGAGAGCAGGTCATCGTGCGCCTGTTCCAAGGGCAGCGATCGGCTGATCGCATGCTCAAGCACCGCAGCAAGATAGATCTCAGCGAGCCACTGTCGTTGGAAGTCATTCGCCACACCGTCGAGTCCGGAGTGAATGGCGATGCGGTGGATCAGATAGGCACGCCGCGCTGCTGGGAGGTCCACGTGCACGCCGCCCGGAGCCTCGAGCGGGTCGGGAAGTTCCAGCGTGAGCGCCAGACCATCTGCATCGAGCACGAAGCCAACCGCGACCGGCTCCAGCTCGTCGGCCGAACCAGTGCGTACAAAGTGCCGCACAAGACTGAGGTCTTGGCCACGTTCGATTGCCACTTCCGCCCGTGAGCCAAGCGAGAAGCGTCGCACCTCCAGAGCCGTCCCGCCGCTCGCTGTGTGAAAGCTCAAACGCGGGCGCGCGAACCGCCACGATGGCGGGACGACCAACGCGAGCTCGTCCGCTCCGTTCGGAGCAAGTAGTTCGCTGCGCCAGTCCATCCGCGCATACGACGAAGACCGAACATCGTCCGGCGGCTGTTCAGCGATGATCGCGCGGGGCCGTATGCACGGCAGTACACGCTCACGTCCGGCGACGACTGCGTGCACCGGATCCAGCGGATCCGCCTCGGGAAAGAGCGCATCGATCGCGAGGTAGCACTCATCCTCATCGAGACCACTGGGCGATAGCCAATGGCGATCCTTGGAATGCTCCACTCCGAACCGTCGCGTCACGCGGCCTGGCGCCAACTCCCCCAGAGCCTGGGAGATCGGCAGATACTCCGGATCGACCTCGTCGCCGAATTGGTTGGGTGGAAGGTCGACGCGAACCTCGGGCAAGTTCAGATCGGAAAATAGCGCTCGGGGCACGAACTCTGGCGCCGGCTGACGCTTGTCCACCGCGTCCTCGCCGCTCGCGCCACCGCGCGCGCTGCTGCGAAACTCGGACTCAAGGCGGCGGAGGAGCGTCGGAAGCACAGCTGTCATCACCGCGCGCGGCGGTTCCCACAGAACCGCTTCGACCTCGGTATCGGTGATGGCCAGCGCCTTTCGCAGGTGTGTCGCGAGGCCCTCCCGGCGAGCGCCGTCCGTGAGCACCTCGCGGATCACTACCACCAATGCTTGATGACGGGCTCGCGCGTAATCGTTGTGCGGTGGTCCGCCGAGGTCGTCCATGATCCGACCCTTGTTGCGGGGCAGCACGCGCGCGAGCCGTTCGCTGAGCCAGTCCATCGTCGCGAACGTTGCTTGCATGCGCAGTACGTGGCGGTTGCGGATAGCCAGGTGCCGCGGGGCGAGTTCGGGGTCAAACAGCAGGTCATAGCCTTGGTAGGCGAGCCGGTCGCGCCCGTAGTCGGATAGCACCACCACTGTCCATGGGCGCATCCGGCGGGTGCGCCCCGCGCGGCCCTTGCGCTGCAGGAAGCGCGCGGCATCGTGAGGAGCCTTGTGCTGCAGCACGGCGCCGACGCGCGGATCGTCGAACCCCACCTCGAGGGAGGCGGTAGACACAATCACGCTGGCAAGATCGTGGACGCCGGGGTCTTGCGACGAGGTGCGCCCGATAACCAGCGGGTGGCCGGGCGCGAGCACGTGTCCGATGTTCTCGCAGAGTTCCCACAACTGGCCCCGTGCGCGGCGTTCCGGCTGATCCTCAGGATCATCGGCGAGCCAGTCGCGGGTGCCGGCACGCAGGTTGGCGAGTGATCCCCCCTGGCGCCGGAACGGCTGGCCGTTGCGAGCTACGGCCTCGGCGTCGCACAACTGGTCGAACATGCGATTGGTGACATCAAGGTCATCTGTGAACGCGAACAAACGCTGGCCGAACAGGCCTCCGCTGGTTGCATGCTCCTGCGGATCCAGCACACGTCCCAGCAACATCAAGGTCTGGAGCGATGTCGATAGCAGGCTCGCGCTTGAGACTGGGTCGCCGCGCAGGGCCAGCAGGTACTCACGCCCCTCGGCCACCATGTCAGCAGCCGGTGATTCGATCCCGACGATGTCTCCCAGCCGGAGCCCGGTCAACTCGCTCATGAACCGTGTCGCATCCCGGAGTGTCGCTGACAGTCCGACGAAATGCATCGGACCTCGGACCGCGTGTCGCCAGCGGCGCAGGAGCATCGCGACATGCGCGCCATGTGTTCCCTCGTACGTGTGAACCTCGTCGAGCAGCACCAACTGGGGTGAACGCCTGGCGTGGACACCAAAAATGGCTTGCTGAAACCGGTTGCCAAGCTGGTTGTTGAGTGACTCGGTGATCGTGAACAGGATGTCGGGCGGGCTGCTCTGCTGGCTGTTGCGCGTGAGCATCAGTGCGCCATCTGGTGTCCGGTGACCGCAGCCGGGACTCGGGCAGTGCAGCACCTCGCGCCCGACGTCGATATCTACACCCCGCCAGACCATCAACGAGCGGCAGCCTGGACAGCGCAGGAAAGGGCACTCCCTCTCGTCGCCGTGGCGCCTCCATCCACCCTTCTTGACGCTGGCCAGAACGTCGTTTGCCTTCATGGGGACCTTCCCGAAGTAGGCGCCGAGCACGAGTGCGCGAACACCACGTGCGCGTAACGACGCATCGAGGCGGCGCGCTTGGGCATACGCCTCGCTGAACTGGTCGGCCAGCAGTTCCTGGCGTGGGTAGATCGCGACCGCTTTGGTCCAGGGTTGCGCGTCCTGCTCGATCAGCTGACACAAGTGGGCGAACGCCGGAAGGTAGAACGCGAGTGTCTTGCCGCTGCCGGTCCCGGCCGAGACGATGGTGCCCGCACTCCGGTTGCCTTCCAGCGCCCGCAGCACGCGCTCCGCGGCATCCACCTGGAAGCGAGCTAGCCGCAACTGCCCTGGGGTCTCAGCTTCGATCGCCGCCAGCAAATGAGCGGCCGCGTTCGGACGGGGATCTCCCGGCTGCAACGCGTCCCGCAACGCGGCAACAGTGTCAGCGGCGGTGATGCTGCGGCGCGGGTAGCGGCGCGGACGTAGCGCGAATCGGTAGTCAGCTACCAGTGTGGGTGCCGTCATCCAGGCGAGGTCGCGCACGTGCCGCGGAAACAGTTGCCGGAGTTGTGCCATGAGGCGCACCGCTTCGCCCATCCGCGTGCGGTAGCGGCGCGCGCCGTCGCTGCTCGCGACGCGCACCACCAAGCCGTGCACCTGCATCCAGGTGGCCACGTCGCTCACGGTCGCGCCACCGGGATCGAGATCGTCGATCGTCTCCTCGATCGTCGAGCGGAATTCGTCGCTGGTAAAGCTGCCCTCGATCGAGCCCCATACCAGTAGACGGCTCTCGAGGGCCTCGAGTCGGTCCATCGTTGCGACGCCGATGGCGTCGATCATTGGGCGAGGCGCACGACAAACCGGCGCTGCAGGTCGTGTTCCTCAAGCCATGCGCTGACGGCGCACGCTGCGTCCAGGTCCGCACCTGCACCACTTGCGGCGTGAATGAACGATAGGACCTCGGGCGGAACGGCATCGTCCCCGCCGATCGAAGCGAAGAGTCGCGTGAACTCGTCTGCCGCTGAGTCGAACGCGTCGATCTGTTCGGGTGTCGTTGGATAGGCGCGTTGACCGGCGTCGGCCAGGTCGGACGCGATTTGGTGCAGCCGGCGAGCCGTCAGGACCAGTTTGCTGTCTGTCACGTCGATGCGAGCAAGGGTTCCCATGACGCCTTGGTGCGCGGTCCATTTGGCGGGATTTGCGTACACCATCCAACTGTCGCTCGCCAGTTGGTCGCGGGCGAAAACCGCCTTCTTAACCAGTGCCAATGCATCCTTGAGCGAGGCGCCGAGCACCGCTTCGCCGGTTTCATCCTTCAACAGCGCTTGGACGGCGGCTGCAGCACGCTCGGCGTCAGCATCGCCCCACGCTCGTGCATCGGCGTCGGTTGCAATGCAACGCGCGGTCGCGGCGGCGAGATAGCGCGTCGGGGGTTCGAGCTCCTTCGCCGTTGCCGCGACGAGCCTGGCACGATCCGCGAGTTGCTCGGTTCTGGTTTCGTCGGCCCGGCCGCTCTTGAGTCGAACCAGCCCCGTCCGGACCTTGGCGGCCTGCTCACTGAGCATCGCCGCTCCCAACTTCTCCGAGCAGCGACAGCACACGCCCCAACTGCTGATGGACTTCGACACGGGCCTGTCCCGCCGTTTCGCTGCCGCCAACGCCCGCGAGCTGCTGGTCGATCTGAGTTCCGGCTTGCGTGAGTGCCCCGGACACCGTCGTCAACATCGTCAGCAACGGCGTCACCCGGCGCCGACGCTCTCCGGCGAGCAGCGCAACAACGCCGCTCGGCACCACCTCGGGTGCGGCGTCTCGCAGCAGCCGATCGACCTCCGTCGCGGTGCGGTACACGTCGACCTTGACCGCATCCGGGTCGCCGCGGTAGTTCCGCAATCGCTCTTCGGCGTCGCCTAGCAGTCCTACCTTGCCTTCCGTACGCAGGGCGGCCAAGGTTTCGCGCAACTGCGGTTGCAGAGTCTCCCAAGCGTCCTCCCCCAGCAAGTCGAGAAGCCCGTCACGCCACGCGCGCAGATTCGCCACTTCTTCGCGAACCGCGGCCGGCAACTGCGTGACAAGTGCGCGGTGATAACGATGGATCTCTTCCGGGGCGCTAGCGTCCAGCGTGTCTCGAAGCAGCGCGACTTCCGGCCGTGTGCGCAAGCGCCACTCCCGCACGATCGGCAGCAGCCGCGCCGCGTCAACGACTTGGATCGCGCCGCGGCGGCCCTGCGACCCACCGGCGTGTTCGAGCAGCCGCTCGCGCAGGTCGACGCGGCTAGCGGTGTTCTTCGGTGTCGTGCCTGCGCACACGTCCGTGAGTCGATCCCAGGCGCTGTCGCGGGCGCCGGCTGGCCGAACGTCAGCAAGCGCCGCGCCGAGTAGCGCAAGAGGGTCACTCGTGCTGGCGGCTCCAGACACTCCGGTGATTCGTGCGCCCGCCAGCAGTAGGTCGAGCAGCGTGGGCGCGGGATCCCAGCTCCCGCCCCCCTCCCGGGTGGGCTTGAAGGCCACGATCACCTCATCGGCCCACCGTTCGATGCGCGTCGCGACAGCCGCCATTGCCTGCGTGCCGCCAGTGAATCCCCAGTCGCCGTAGAGCTCGTAGCGGAGCATGGCTCGTAGAACAACGGCGTTGCCCGGATTGGGCTCTACGGTGATCGCCACCCCATCAGTGCCGATCGGGCGGTTTTCGCCGGGAGCACGACGGATGCGGACGCTGAGTGCCCTGAAGCGGCCGTGATTGCGATGCGCCCAACTCTTCTCGCTGTCGGGCGTCTGCTCGCGACCGAAGTGCAGCTCCCAGTCCGCCCGCGCGACGACCGCCGCATGCACCAAACCTCGTAGCTTCGCGGCAAGCGCGTCTCCAAGTCGCTCCTGTGAATCATCTGCGCTCCACGCGTCGAGGCGCGCGAGATCCTCCGTGATCGACACCTCCTTGTCGGCAGGTGCCGGCGTCCCACCCGTGAGCGGACGATCAACAAGCGGCGGCGGAGCGATCGCCGTGAACGTGTCCCCCTCGAGGGGCTTGAGCATGAAGGCGTCATGAATGGCGGGGGCAAGGTTGGTGGGACGATCCACGCTCTCCCCGTAGAGACCGAGAAGCGTGATCCGTCGCTCTGCATCTTCCTGGTCGCCTAACAGCACTTGGACCTCAGGCTTGAGCGCCTTATAGCCCGCCCTGAACCGGCGCGCGTACGTGGGACTTGGGAACTTGCCTGCGGGCAGATCCTCAGCGTGGTTGAACAGTGTGTAGACGACGATCTGGCCAAGGATCGCGCGTGGATCGAAGCGATCACCGGTTCGTGCTCTCCGCATGCGCGCTAGCGCCTCGCGACTGAACGGGTACAGCCCGAAGCCATCACGGCTGACCCCGAAGGCTTCGTGGCACGCCTCACGGCACGGACATTCTTCACACCAGTTGTCGAGCCAGTCATCCGTCGGCGGGTCAACATCAGCTCGCGTCGCTCCGTCGATGTGACCGCGACCGAGACGGATCGCGTTGAGGTAGCGGGCGACGAACGCCTCTGTGTCGGCCTGGGACATTGCGTCGGGAGAGTCGCCCACACGGACGTCGAGCGTGTACTCGTAATTCGCGAAACTTGCACGGCTGGCCACGGTGTCCAGGCCTCGGAAGTAGCCCGACGTCACCGCCATGATCACGCGGATTGGGCACAACACGCGCTCATGAGTGTCCGGATCAGTGAGTGGCGCGATCATGCTTTCCAGGAGCGTGCGCCGGATGCCCTGCAAGATCGCGAAGTCCTCAATGAAGATGAACAGCTGTTTACGCGCGACGAGCAATTGTCGCCGTACCAACCGCATCACGTCCGAGATCCTCGTCTCGTCGACCTCGAACAGCTTCCAGATCGCTCCCTCAAGATGCTCATTGAGGACAAGGGCGCATTCCTGGCGCAGTCCTTCGTCGTCGCGCAGGAGCAGTGCCGCCTCCTCCACAAGCCCGGCGGTGGCCCGATTCGACAGGCGGAATTCCGTAAGGTCGGGCAGCAGGTCGTCAGGCTCAAGCTCGAATGCCTTGACCTTGTCCGCATCGCGTTCGCCGTGGACCGACTCTCGCACGAGGCGATCGATCGCGCCGCCGTCTCGCACCAGATGCTTTCTGATGCGGTGGTCCGACAGGTACGCGCTGAGGTGTGAAGTCATCCACTCGCGGGTAGCGCGGTCGCCGACGTCGAGCTTTAGGTCGTGCTCGATCAGAGTGGCCAGCTCAAACACCAACTGAGTACGTGCGCGTCGCTCATCGAGATCCTCTGCGGCGCGCTTGAGCTCGTCCCTCAACGCATCGAACTCTGCGCCCTCGAGATCCTTGAGAATCGACGCGACGACGTTGCGCAACGTCGTGCCCTCGCGGCCGATGTAGACGATGTGACGGTTGTTGGCGTCTGGCAATCGGCCTCGCAACCACTTCACGAGTCGCGACTTGCCGGTCCCAGGCTCGCCGATGATCGGCATCACCAACAAGCCTGTGGAGTCCGCGACGTTGCGCAGTTCGTCGAGCATTTTCTCGGCGATGATCGCCTCGCCTTGCACGGTGGCACCGATATCGCGTTTGAAAACGTGTGGCGGGTGATGGGTGGCAAGGAAAAGATTCCCATGCTGGTCACCGGCCTCGTACGTAACGACGTCGTTTACATCAGCCGGGTTCCAACAGAGATATCCCCGAGCGACGCCATGCTCGGTCAGTTGCACGGGGCGTTCCACCGTCATTGGACGATCTCCAGATGACTGACTCGCATCTCATGACCGTCGGCCGTCTTCCAGACCATCGTGTCGACGTCCGGACGGGCGGGGAGCGCGATGATGCGTTCGAGTCGCAGGCGAGTAAGCGCCAGCGCGAGGCTCGGCGCGATCATGTCCGGCCCCCGCTCATTCGTGGTCATCCGTTCCTCGACCGCGACCCGGTACCGGCCAGTGTCCAGCACTGGCAACTCGGCCGCGAGCGCAGTTAGCGCCGCACGGATTGGCCACTCCCGCCGCTGCACGGCGAGCGCGCGGATCGCGTCGCGGACCGCGACGGTGGGATCGGGTTGCACCCAACGCTTTCCGCGGCGTGCGCCAAGGGAGGCAAGGCCAAGAAACGGTGCCCACCGTTCGAATTGGGGCCACCGTTGGCTGTTGACGAATACGCGATCGTCATCCGCGAGCGTCGTGCTTTGAACCCGGTTCGCGCCGAGCAGATCCTCAGCATCGTCGTACTGCCCGGGTGCGCGTTCGACATCGAGTGCGAGGTACCAGCAGATCGCACGCGTGAAGTCACGCATGCCCTCGCTGCTGGCCCAGAGATCGTCGTTGACCCCCTGGCCGAGTACGAGATGACGGATGGCGGCCTGGAAGCCGGCGGCGTCGCCGGGATTCCGTACCTCCTCCGGCAGATTGGGATGTAGACCGAGTTTGCCATCGAGGCTTTGCACCAGACCAATTTCCTCGCAGGTGGTTAGCGAGGCGTCGAGGATCGTGCTGCCCGCATTGCCGTCCGGCGAGAGCGTCGCGGGGGCGAGCGCCGCGGTGAATCGTGCCCGGTCGACTGGGCCGTCCATCGTCAGGTAGCCGTGGATGTAGCGGACGGCCACGGGCATGCTCTGGAGGTTGTTGAGCAGGGTCACCTCAGATCAGCTCCAGAAGTCGATCGAGGGTCAAGTGCGTTGGTACCAGGTCACGAATGGGCCGCGGCCGCTGTGACTGATCGCTCGCGGTGCTGGGGGCGATGAGAACGCGCGCTGGCCACTGCTCGCCCGCACCGAAGTGGGCGCGTGAGATCACAGGCGTCGCCGTAGGCGCATGGACGAGCACCGTCGGTACATGGGGAAGCCAATGGGACAGCGTTCGCCCAGATACGGAGCCGACCGGCTCCATGAATACGAACCGGTCGCTGCCGCTGCGCCGATGAAGTCCTTGCTTTCGCCATTGCTCGAGTTCGGGCTCGGGCGCGGCGATAGTCCGCACGCCCACGCCCACCAGGCGCCTGACGGCATCGAAGACGTCCTCCGGCCACGCTCCCACTGCATCGGAGTCATACAGCACCACGAGCGCTCGGCCACCGCTCAGGTCCAGCCGCCGGGCAAGCCACGGCCTCAGAGTCTCCCGGACACGACCAAGCGGTCGGGGGTGCGGCTCGGATTCCACCCAGGGTTTGGCCGGCCGACAAAATGCGCACCCGCCACAGGCGCGCGCCGGACGCACACTCTGGCCATCAATGTCGACGCTGTACGCCTCGGCGAGGATATCCGCGACATCACGTGACAGCGGGGTCCGCAGGAGTTCCAACACGCGGTCCAAGCTGTCACGTGTCGCGGATCGGACGAGCTCTCGGTCGGCATCTATTGCCGCCGAACCGTCGACGAGTGCGCCCGTCACATCGGCCAGGCGTCTGATCACGACGGTGTCTGCGCGCCGTGCGTACTCCTCGTCGCGCCGACGTTCCCATAGTGCTGCGTTCTCGTCGACGGCGCGCTCCGGAGGAGGCTCGGCGTCGAGGGCCAGTAGACCAGCGCGCGTCAACAGAGTCAGCGTGCGCGCGTTCCAAGCCATGTTCGCCTTCGACGTGCGGGGTAGTCCCGGGCGCTCCGCCGCGAGAGACACACGCACGCGCCCGTCTCCGATGGATAGCTCTGTGGTCTCGAGTCCCGCCCAGCGGCGGCGCGCTAGATCAGGGGTGAGCACGAGTTGCCGGTTCAGCCGTTTGGCAATTTTGAAGTCGGCGTCAACGTAGAGCGCGATTGCGACCGAGGCGTCGCCGTCCCGCCCTGCTCGCCCGACCTCTTGGTAGTACCGATCGATGGTCTCGGGAACACATGCGTGAACGACAGTCCGGACCCCGGGATGGTCAACGCCAAGACCGAACGCGGAGGTCGCCACGACAACGTCGAACTTCGTCTCAACCGACGTTTCCGGGCCGCTGCCCGTGAAGCCCTCGATGACTTCCAGTCGCCGTACGTCATGGTCGTCGCCCGTGAAGGAGGCGATCCGCAACCGCCCCGATAGCCGAAGCTCCTCCACGAGGTCCGCGACCGTTTCCTTGGTACTGCAGTAAACGAGAGTGGGCAGCGGTGCATTGGCGACGGTCTCCAGGACCCGGTCTGCGCGCTGCTCCTGGTCTTCGCATTGCGCAGCCCACCACGACGGCTCGGGCCGCAGGATCGGTGCGGCAACGACATGAAAGTCCGCAGTCCCGAACAACGCGCGCAACGTGGCCAATCCGTGGTCGTTGAGTGTGGCCGTCATCAGCAGTGTGCGAAACACGGGATAGCCGTTGCGCTCGCACTCTCGCGCAAGCGAGGTACGAAGTCCTGCGAGCAACTGGAATTCGGGCCGGAATTCCGTACCCCACTCGTCAATCAGATGCGCCTCATCGACGACGAACAACCTTAGGTAGCCCGCTGCGGCTGCAACGTGGAGCGCGTGCGTCAGCGCCCGGGTGGCCATTTCGGGACCCACGAAGACGATCCGCTGTGTGCCGTCGCGGATGCGGGCGCGGATCTCGTCGCGGGCGTCCTCGCTCGTGCCGGAGTAGTACGCCAACCGGCCAGGCACCGCCTCGCCCATTCGGGCCAGCGTGCGCCGCGCCGCCCGCTCTTGATCCAGGGCGAGGGCGATCGTCGGCACGATGACGACGCTGACACCGCCGCGACGTGACCATTGCAGCGCGGGCACCGTCGCGACCGCGCTCTTGCCAGTTCCTGTCGGCAGAGTCACAACGATTGTGGCGCCGTCACGTGCGCTGAACATCGCGCGCACGGCTTGGCGCTGGCCGTCGCCGCGGTAGGTGTCGTGCGCTTCGAGGAACATCGGATCGGCCGGACTCGTCCGGTAGTGGCGACGCTCCCCCTCAGGGTGCCCCGCACGCTCGGCCCCGGCGGCAGGCGCAACCGCGTCGGCGCCCGACAGCCATATCGGGCGCCACGGGTGAGCGCGCACGAGCAAACGACGGGGCGCCAATTGGACCGCCGTCACACCGACCGCGTGCCATGCATCGCCCGACGGCCAGGGCGCGACCGAGGGCACGGCCAGTCCGGAGTCGTCATCCCGGCCACGCAGCACGGTTCGAACAAGTCCCGCGAGATCCCCCGCGCCCACGTGCGGCGACTGCGGCACGGCATCGCGCATGGCGTCGGCTAACCGACGGTATGCCTCGGGAAGGATGGCCGGCGCCGGCTCCTCACTCGGCCACGCGTCAAGCGCGCGCACGACCCATTCCCAGGCGTCCGCCATAGACACTGTCACCGCGTCGGCTCCAACAGGATCGCGATAGCCGTGTCGATCCGCACCCCCGACGTATCGCCGACCGCACTGATGTTGCGTCCCGGGAAAATGTGCTTGAGTGCCGCATGAGCCGCGGAGGCGCATCGCGCAGGCCAATCAGCCTCGGTGAGGAACGCGTCTAACGGCCACGGGAACAGCGGGAGAGCCTTGTCACCCGCGCAGCCAAGTGGCGCAGCCAGTTCCGCGATGAGCTCAACGTCTTCGACTACCCCACTGTCAGCGTGCACCCAGGCTGATGGTGCGCGTGGCTTGGTCGCGAATATCGAATCCTTGTCGGTGGCGTCCAGCATTCCGAAGCCAAAGAACAGTTGGTCATCATCGATGACCCCGCACGTTCGGCGGAGGACTGCGGCGCGACCGACGTCCTCGCACATCAGCCATCCGGCAATCGCCTCGAAGGCGTCGTCGCCGATCCGCATCAGACGCGCGCCGACGCGTCGGGCCGCGGCGCGATCGAAGGTGAGGAACTCGTCGAAATGGCGGCGCAGTTCTATCCCGGGCTGTCGGACGCCACGCGAGCGCCAGTTGAGCGCAAGCAGACCCTCGCCAGGGCTTGAGAATATACCCCCCCGCGCGTTGAGCAGCCGCCTGATCGGCTCCTCGAGCGCGTCGGCGGCCTTGTCCTCTGCGCGGATTCCGGCCACGAGGTCCTGACCGACTTCGTCGCCTGATACCGCGTCCAAGAGCTCAAGTTCGTTACTGCTTTGGCGCTCGGTCGCCAGGGTCGCCGGTAGCGCGTCGGTCAGCTCTTGCAGCCCATCCGTGCCGGCGCCTAGCAGCGTGGCGCGTGCACGCGTGGTTTCTCCGACGATGGCGTGCTGGATATCGGCGATCGATGCTCGAAACACACCGAAGCCGTCCCGAAGACACAGGAACCACGCATCGGGCAGGGACGGGTTGGCCAGGTCGTCGACAAAAACCAGTGAACGCACGGGATCGCCAGCTCCGAGACGGTCGGCACGCCCGATCCGCTGTTCTAGGCGCACTGGCAACCACGGCATGTCGGCATGCACGATCCGGTCCGCCGCGGCGAGGTCAACTCCCTGCTCGGCTGCGCGACCGCACACGAGCACGTCGACGCCAGCGCCGCGCTGGAAGTCGCGCAGTGACTGCCGGCCCTCAGACGTTCGCATGTCATGCAACCCGACGCGGTCGTCGCCGAGGGCCTCCGCAAGCGCGGCTGCGATAGAGGCTCGCGCGTGTGGGAAATCCGAGAACACCACGATGCGCTCGCGTTCGGCATAAGCGGCGATCGTCTGCGCCAGGTGCATCGCATGGGCTCGTGTGCTCGGCTCCCCGGCGGAGTCCGCCAATTCGAGCAGCATCCCGCGCTCGTCATCGTCGAGCGGTGTGTCCAGCAGAATGGGCGTCAGCGATTCTTGTATCCCGGCGCGTCGCGCTTCCGAGCGATCACCGGTTGCCCGCGCACGGGCGAGGTGCTCTAGAAGGGTGACGTCTGAGCCTGCTCGTGCGAGGAACAGCACCAGCAGACTCACAAGCCTTCCGTGTTCGGCGTCCGGCACGATAGCGGCGCGAGCAGCCAGATGTAGCCGCCAATCCTCGAGCGCCAGGAGCGCGGGCCCACGTTGTGGCAGGGCGGTGGCAATCTCGGGGTCTCGGCGGCCCCGCACCGCGGCCGCCGCCGCTGGATCCGATTCACGTCGCGTGCGCAAAATCCGGCGGTGCAGGCGGTGGCGCTCGCCGATACGGGCCCGAACCGCACGAATGGCGTCTGCGCGGACACGCTCGTCGTGCCCGTCCATTGCCCGTTCAGCGTCAGTCAACAGATCGACCGTGTGAGGATCGTCGGCGAAAAGCCTTCGACCAGCACCAATCCGACGGCGCAACGCGAAGCCGCTGAACTCCGGGCGAAACCCCGCGAGCCACGTCGCGATCGGAACACGCCCCTCAATGCGCCCGATAAAGCCCTCGGGATCGTCGAGCGGATACGCCTCAGCGTCGAGTAGATGCAGGAGAGCCAGCAGATCGGTATCGCGCCGTAGAGTCGGCGTCGCCGTCAGCAGCAGTACCCCGCGGGCGCGGTGCGCACGGGTAGCGATGCGCCGATATGAGTCGCCCCCCGGATTCGCCGCGAGTTGATGCGCCTCGTCGACGACCAGCAAGTCGATCGCGCCAAGGGACTCCCAGGCATCATCGGCCCAGTCGAGCACGTTGACGATGCCACCCGCAGCATGAACGTCGAACTTGTCGACGAGTTCGCAGCACCACTGGTCAATCAGTGCGGCTGGCACAGCCACCGCGACATTCGCATCGGGTTGCTCGAGCTGCGATTGGCGGATCACCAGACCAGCCTCGATTGTCTTACCCAACCCGACCTCGTCGGCGATGAGATAGCGCCGCTGCGTGTCCTGAAGCACGCGAACGACCGTCCGCAGCTGATGGTCGTACAGATCGATGTTGTTGCACAGCAGCGCGGCGAAACCAGCACACGCCGCATGCTGTGTCGCGGCTCCTTGCCAGAAGGCGCGGCGTCTCAAAACGTCCTGGATGTCGCTCACAACGCCTTCCGCGAGAAGACCTGTGGCATCCGCGATAGGCCGTGGCGTCCGCACCATGGCTTGCCTCTTGGAGACTTCGTGCGTCGCGCCTTGGTCGTCGCGGACCCGGACATTGCACCCCATCCCCACGACGACGGTGCCTACATGCGTCTGGCTGTTGGCATCCTGCCAGTAGACGCGGCTTCCCGGATCGAGGTCCGCCCGCCTTAGGTCACGGCGGCGCAGTTCAAGCTGGACTATCTCGTCGACCGAAATCTGAAAGCCAACATCGCACGTCGATCCCAGCCTCAGCAAGCGTCCAACGCCGGAGATCTCCCCGTTGTCCCACCGGACGAGATCCCCAACAGCCATATCGCCAGTCATCGAACCGGGAGTGATTTCATGCCCCGCATCGTGGAAGCGGGCCACGCACCGCGCCGGCGAGGTGAGCCGAACCGCCATGCTCAGGCCGTCGGTAGCGCGATTGCTTGGTGCGTAGCATCGAGTCGGATCCGCAGATCTCAGGATTTCGGGAGGGCCGAGCGCGTGAGGCGGCGATATAGCTGATCTCGCAGTTCCGCATCCTCCCGGATGCATTCGACAACCAGCGCCTCACGCTCTTCGGGAAAGTACCCGGGGGGAAGTTCCAGCGCGCGGCCAAGACGGGCAACCAACTCGCCCGAGAGCGATTTGTAGTCCTTCCCCCGCTTGGCTCGCGAGAGATGGGAATGGTTGACGCCCGCTTTCTTGGCGAGAGCGTGAGCACTCATCGCCCTCTCTTGTAGCAGCGCCGGAAGCTCCTCAAGAAACGACGCATCCGTCTGGGTCGGCTTGCGAACCACGGCCGCGATTGTCGCGCGTGACCGTGGAGGACGCCGTGCGACCGGCTTCAGGTCAGTCGCGATCAACTCTGATCGCGACCCGACATCGCATGGCCTCGGGCAAAACGCCGTGCCACGACGGGGCAGAGACGCCAATCCGCTAGCGTTCGTTATGACCATATGGTCACAGCCCTGCGTTTGGGTGGGGAGCTGTGCACGAATGCAATGCGTTGACGACCAGCGCCCCGAGCGCGGGGATCTCCGACCCGGATTGGATCACGATCCGTCCGGCGCGTGCACCAGCATGCAACCGCATGACACAGCCTGAGAAGGGGGCCACGCCGATGGAACCGATGCTCTCGGTCAGACAAGCCGCAACGGCACTGGGCATCTCCGTGTCCACGCTGTATCGCATGGTTGATGAAGGGACGTTGCGCAAGCTCAAGGTGCGCAATCGCACCGTGTTCGAGCGTGCCGAGATTGAACGCTACATCCAGGCGCAGCGCGCGGAAGCCGCTGCAGCGCCTCGCGCCACCGGCATCGGCGCTGACGGCACGCCCAAGCGCGCCGTGGTCCTGCTATCCGGTGGTCTTGATTCCGCCACGGCGTTGGCGATCGCCAAGGATCAGGGCTTCAGCTGCTACGCCATCTCATTCCGCTACGGCCAGCGCCACGTCATCGAACTCGAGGCAGCCCGCGCCGTCGGGGAGGCCATGGGCGTCAAGACCCACGTTGAGGCCGAGATCGACCTGCGACTCTTCGGCGGCTCAGCACTGACCGCCGACATCGAGGTGCCAAAGCACGACTCGGCTGATGACCTTGATGACGCCGTACCGATCACGTATGTCCCGGCGCGCAACACAGTGTTCTTGTCGTTTGCACTTGCGTGGGCCGAGACTCTGAAGGCCGACGACTTGTTCATTGGCGTCAATGCGCTCGACTTCTCCGGCTACCCAGACTGTCGGCCGGACTACATCCACGCCTACCAGGCCATGGCCAACCTGGCGACCGTGCGGGGAGTCGAGGGCTACCGCTTGCATATTCACACGCCGCTGATCAACCTGACGAAGGGCGAGATCATCCGCCGAGGCGTCGACCTGGGCGTGGACTACGGGCTGACGCGCTCCTGCTACGACCCCAGTTCGGCCGGCGACTCTTGCGGCCACTGCGACTCGTGCTTGCTGCGGCTGCGCGGCTTCGAGGAGAACGGCTTGACTGATCCAGCGCCGTACCTCGCGCAGTCAGCGGCGGCCTGACCCCGCATGACCGCCTCGGCCCACACCGAGAACCGACCGACCGCCATGCGCTCGACGACATTTCCTGTCGTCGAGGTCTTCGGTCCGACGGTGCAGGGCGAGGGGCCAGACGCCGGCCAGCCGGCCTACTTCGTGCGCTTCGGTGGCTGCGACTGGCGCTGCAACTGGTGCGACTCGATGCACGCGGTTGACCCGGCGATCGTGCGCCAGCACGCCGAACGCCTCAGCACGGAGGCGATCCTGGAGCGGTTGAGCGCTCTCCGCGAAGGACCGCAGTTGGTGGTGCTCTCGGGCGGCAACCCGGCGCTCCTGCAACTCGGCGAGCTCGTCGGGCTGCTCCAGGCAGCAGGACGGCGGGTAGCAGCAGAAACGCAGGGCAGCGTGTGGCGCGACTGGCTGGGACAGGTCGACCGCCTCGTCATCTCGCCAAAGCCTCCCTCGTCGGGCATGGCCACCACAGAGAACGCCGCGCAGTTCGCCCGCTTCTCCGAGCACCTCGTAAGCGGGGGCGCCGATGCCGTCCTGAAGGTCGTGGTGTTCGATGAGGCCGACCTCGATTGGGCGCAAGACCTGCACAGCGCCTACCCGCAGCTGCCGCTCTACCTGTCGGCGGGGACCGATGTAGGGATCGACGAGGACCGGGCGGTGGCGGGGTTGCGCGAGCGGTACCGCTGGCTATGCGAGGCCGCATCCGTCCGCCGGCAACTGTCAGATACACGGGTGCTGCCGCAGTTGCACGTTGTGGCCTGGGGAACAGCAAGGGGTGTTTGACCATGGAACTGTTCAAGGAGTTCACGTTTGAGGCAGCGCACCGGTTGCCGCACGTGGCCGCCGACCACAAGTGCGCACGACTGCACGGCCATTCCTATCGGATCGTCGTGCACGTGCATGGCCCGGTCGATCCCGACTCGGGGATGGTGATCGACTTCGCAGACATCAAGGCGGCGTTCAAGCCGATCATCCACGAGCAACTCGACCACTACTACCTCAACGAGGTTCCCGGCCTGGAGAACCCAACGTCGGAGAACCTTGCCCGGTGGGTCTGGCAGAAACTCGACTCCGCCTTGCCCCTCCTGAGCGCCATCGAGGTTCGTGAGACCTGCACGTCTGGATGCATCTACCGCGGCCCGGAGCAGACATGAATCCCGCCACGCAGACGTTGCCTGACGTCCAAGAGCAAGCCGACGCGCGCGACGTCGCGCTCGACGAGGTGGGCATCTCAGGCCTCAGCTATCCCGTGCGAGTCTTCGGTCCGGCTGGCGACAGCCAGGACACTGTGGCGGACATCGAGATGACCGCGTCCTTGGCCGCCACGATCCGGGGCACCCACATGAGTCGGTTCGTCGAGGTGCTGCACGACGCGCGGGAGCGGGTCTCCCCGGCCACCGCGGTCGAGATGGCGGAAGAACTCCGGCGGTACTTGAGCGCCGACCAGGCACGGATCAGCCTCAGCTTTCCGCTCTTCGTCGAGCGCGAGGCGCCGGCCAGCGGCAAGCGCTCAATGCTTCGTCTCGACTGCCGGTTTGAGGCTGAGAGCAACGCCAACGGCGACGCCGTCCGAGTCGGCGTGACGGTGCCGGTGACCAGCCTGTGCCCATGCTCGAAGGAGATCTCGGATTACGGTGCTCACTCACAGCGCGGTCGGATCGAGATCGTTGTCGAGTCGCCCGGCAGCAGCGAGGGCATGTCGCCGCACGAACTCCTCGCCGTGGCAGACGACGCGTCCTCGGCGCCGATCATCCCGTTGCTCAAGCGAGCCGACGAGCGGTACCTGACCATGGCTGCCTACGACAAGCCGGCGTTCGTCGAAGACCTCGCCCGCGACGTCGCGGTAGCGCTACGCGGCGACAGACGCGTAGCAGCCTTCGACATCGCCGTCTCCAACGCCGAGAGCATCCACGACCATCAGGCCGTCGCCCGTGTGCGCTGGAGGCGCCCGTGAGTCTCGGTGAAGGGCTGATCGTCGTCACTTCCTGCACGGCGCGGAAGGTGGTCGTACCGGCCAACGGCGCCACCCAACGGGACAGCACCGCCGAATCCTTGTATGCGGGCCAGCAGCACGTTCGGCTAATGCGCGGTGTGCGCGCCTATCGCGCGGCGCAACGACCTGTCGGTCCGCTGCGGCTGCACATCCTCTCGGCGTACCACGGCCTGGTGCCAGCCGCCCGCCGGGTGGCCACCTATGACCACACGTTCGCCGGACAGCCGCGCCGCGTCGTACGCGAACACGCCCGACAACTCGGTGTGCCCGCCCGCATCCGGGCGCTGCTCAAGCCCCGCTATGGATTGGGCCTGTTGCTGCTCGGCGACGACTACTTGGAAGCATGCGCCTTGGATGCAGACGTCCGCCTCGGGGGTCCGACCATTGCGTTCTGTGCGCCGAATGTCGCCAAGCGTCTGCCGTCACTCGAGGGCCTGCGGATCGTGTTGCTGCACAATCGTGAAGCCCAGCGATTCTCGTGCGGGCTCATCGCGCTCAAGGGCGAACTCGGCGGGCGACTGCTCAGCGGCCTCGCCGCAAACCCAGCCAGCCTCAACGCCGTTATCCGCCGCGATGTCGACCTTCTCGGATGGTTGGACGAGCATCCGACGACTACCGGTGATCGAGTGGCCGCCTGATGAAGTTCTACTTCCCAGACAGCCAGGACCAGATCAACCCGACCTACGACTTCTTGGCCGAAGAGCACTCGCTGTTCCACGTTCGCCAACGCGATGACCGATATGCCCACGAGGTCCACCACGCGCCACCGTACAGCGGCATCCTCGTCTCCAAGACCATGGTGGATGGGTACGGCAAGGGGGGCCGTTACACCTCGGCCCAGCGCCATAGGCTCTACCGATTGGGCGTCCGCCGTTTCTTCCGCCTGCCCGACGAGCTCGAGGCGTTCGGCGACTGCGGCGCCTTCTCGTACGTCGATGAGCACGAACCGCCGATTACGGTCGAGGAGGTAGTCGAGTTTTACGGAACGTGCGGGTTTGACGCCGGCGTCTCTGTCGACCACGTCATTCTCGACTACGCCGCTGACGCCGACACGGGCGGCGCTGAGGTCAAGGACGAGTGGCATGTGCGTCAGCAGCTCACGCTTGAGCTAGCCAAGCAGTTTCTCGACGTGCGCCAGCGTAGCGGTTACCGCTTCGCCCCTTACGGGGTGGCGCAGGGCTGGAGCCCCAAATCCTACGCATACGCCGTCGAGCGCCTGCAGGACTTGGGCTTCACGCGGATCGCACTTGGCGGCATGGTTCCGTTGCGGACGATGCAGATCGTCGACTGCCTGAAAGCGATCCACAAGATCCGCGGGCGAGGCGTGGTGTTCCACCTGCTCGGAATCACCCGGACCGACCACGTGGGTGTCTTCGGCAGCTTCGGCGTGACCAGCTTTGACTCAACCTCGCCGTTTCGGCAGGCCTTTAAGGATGACAAGGACAACTACTACGTCGACGACGAGGTCAAGTTGGTAGCGCTGCGGGTACCGCCGTCGGACGGCAACTCGCGGCTCCAAGCACGCATCCAGGCCGGACAACTCGACCAGCGCGAGGTGCGAACCGCTGAGCGCGAAGCGCTGCGCGCGTTGCGACAATACGACGCCGGCAAGGCGCCCTACGGTCCGGCGCTCGAGGCGCTAGAGGCCTACGAGCGGCTACACGATCCGTTGCGTGCTGGCCGGCGCACTCAGCGCTATCGCGAAATGCTTGAGCTTGCGCCATGGAAGCAGTGTGGATGCGCTGTCTGTCAGCGCTGGGGCATCGAGGTCGCGATCTTCCGAGGCACCGAGCGCAACAAGCGCCGAGGCTTTCACAACATCTGGGTTTTCAATCAGACGCTGCAAGCACAACTCGCCGGCACGACTGCCGGCCCAAATCACCAGGGGAGAGACCGTGAGTCCGCCGCTTGAACTCCGTCTGCCGGCGCTTGAAATCCGACAGGGTGAGCGACGGCTGTACCAGTTCGCGATCGACGGAAAGCGGCTGCCCGAAGTCACCACCGTCTCGCGGATCCACCGCGATGGCGAAGGCCGCGTAGGCGGCTACCAGCGTCCAGAGGTTCTACGACACGTCAAGTCCATCCGGAGCTACTTGGAGAGCCCTGGCGCGCTGATGCCCAACGCGCTCGTGGTCGCCTTCGACACCCGAGTGCGCTTCGAGCCGATCGCCGACGGACCCGGCGATATTGATAGCCGGGTCGGCACGCTGATCATCCCGATTGACCACTCCTTGGCCGAGCCCGACAAGCCCGGCTGGGTCGTCGACGGGCAGCAGCGCTCGGCCGCTATCCGCGACGCCGACGTTGAGCGCTTCCCGATTCCTGTCGTCGGCTTCATCACCGATGATCTGCGCGAGCAGCGAGCGCAGTTCATCCTCGTCAACACGACACGGCCACTGCCCAAGGGCCTGATTCACGAAGCTCCTGCCCTCAACTGAGGGCGCGCTTCCGGCCGTCCTGGCGCGCAAGCGCTATCCGGCCACCTTGGTCGAAGCCCTGAACTACGTTCCCGGCTCGCCGATGGAAGGCGCTATTCGCACGACCACCATGCCCACCGGGCGCATCAAGGACAACTCCGTCCTCAAGATGCTCGAGAACTCCATCACCGACGGCGCGCTATACCGCTTTCGTGACCCCGTCACTGGGGAAGGCGACTCTTCGAAGATGCTGGAGACGCTCTGGAACTTCTGGTGGGCGGTTCGGCGCACATGGCCCGAGGCGTGGGAACTGCCGCCGCGCAAGTCGCGCCTCGTCCATGGCGTCGGCGTCGTGGCGCTTGGCTTCATCATGGACGACATCACCGATCGGCTGAGCGTGCGTAGGGACGTGCCCACAGCACAGACGTACGAGGCAGAACTCAAGTGCCTCGTAGACGCATGCGCATGGACAAGTGGGTTCTGGGACTTCGGACTCCGCGAGCGCCGCACCTGGAACGCGTTGCAGGTAACGCCAAGAGACATCGCCGAACTCACCGACTTCCTTCTCCAGATTTACCGTAGCGATCATGCGACTCGGCATCGCGTTCCGCCCAGGGACCCGACAGCGACCGCTGTCCTCCGGGTCGCCGGGTAGCAACCGGCGTACCAGCGCGGTCAGGTTTCGCCGGGGCTCCACTGGCCGATCAAGGGACCCGCCGAATACGCGTCGCTGCCGTCGTGCAACCGCGACCCGCAGCTTCTGGTGCACGGGTCGTAACTACGGCCGTTGGCGCTTCCGCACTTATGGTCGATCGAATCGCCATGGCGGATCGAGCGCAGCCAGAAGGCGGTCGGCTGTCATGTCGAACGACTCGCGTTCGGCCATCACCGTCCGGCGTCGCTGTTCGACAAGCACCGCACGTAACCACAGTTGCTCGCACAAGGCATCCCCTCGAGGGGTCCCACGGACGTCGAGGAGATGGTCAGCGAGGGCCGCAGCATGGTGCGTCGACATTGACATGCGCACCGCCGGGAGATGCGACTCATCCCGGGTCAACGCCACGGGATGGACGGCTTCTATGGGCATTGCTGGCCCGTGGGCAGAACGACGCCAAGAGAGCAGCCGCGGGCAGACATAGCCGCGTGGTTACTGCCTCGTGGTTTCGTTCGCGACCGTTGCAGGGCACATTGCAGAGCCTGAGTCGCCACCTTGGCGCACGAGACATCGCGACGGTCGCGGCGCCGACGTTGCCCCATGAATGGGACGTGACCATGTGGTCACTATATCGGCGCCCACGACTGGATCCTGCGCCGCGTGCTGTTCGACGACTCCCTTCGCACCGGCGATCACCTATCTGACCAGCAAGATCGTCGGCGACGAGTTCGCCCTCAAGGAGCAGTACGAGAACCTCCAGCAGCACCGCCGGCTGCTCGAGGATCTCAGATAGGCGTCGGCCGCCAGCGCCCAGTCGGCAAGCTCGATGCCCTCCTTGCCGTTGCACAACCGCAGGCTGACTCGCGGATCGAGTGCCCGATGCGCGATGAGAACGTGCGCCAGCCCGACGAGATCGACGACGTGAGGTTGGCGCCGACGAGGTCGTCGGCGGTGAGCGCGTTCTCGCGGGCGCGGGCGATAGCGGACGGAACACGGTCGGGAGAACTCCTTTCCCGCCAACCCAAGGAACGGCTCGGGGATGCAGGGCAGCGTGGGGGACAGGCAGGCCGCGGAATCCGCGCGGTCAATTTCAGCTGGCGCGTGGCTGGCGCATAGGCGTGCCCGATGCGTCGGCCGCTTGGCCTTGGCGCGACCCGCGTCGCCGGTGTCGCCGAACGGCTGTCGGTGTTCTCCGGTCGCGTTCGATATCTCGACGATTCGGGGAAGGCTCCTGACTGCGTTGCCAGGTAGCTTGCGCCGCCTCATGACTGGGGCGAAAGATGCGCCCGACCGCTGGCCGCTTGACCGGCGACGGTTGCAGCGCGCGGTGCGGCTTGGCGAACTCGCATGGCGCGATCTGCCGGACGATCATCGGCGGCTGCTCGTGAGCATCGGCGCAGCGCAGCGCGGTGTCGTCGATCGCGCGCTGGGCGACTACGTCAACGAGCTGCTCGTCTCGGCTGGGCATCAGCGTCTGGCGGCGCGTTCGCGTGCGGGTCTTGATCACGCGCTCGGGGCGTGGATCGAACGCTTACGGGTCGTCGTCATCGACGCCGGGCATCCCGCGCTTGTCGGTCTGGATGAGCAGAGCTACGAGGCGATGATCGTGCGGACCTTCTGGCATGAGTGGGGGCACGCGCTGAGCCTCGCGCGAGCAACCGCGGCCGATGTTGTCGCGGGCGCGCACTTCCTCGAGCTGACGCCCGCGGGCGTTGGCGAGTACATCCGCGGTGGGGGCTACCGTCAACGGCAGTACACCCATGAGGTCATTGCTGAGATCTACGCTTTGCTCATGGCGCGCCGACGGCGCGGCGAGACCGGCCAGCCAGCGTGGCTTGATGACGAGCTCTACGCGCTCGTGAGGAGGGTTTGCGGATGGAACGAGTAGAACCTGCCAGCGCCTATGTCGTGCGCGATCGCCAGAGCGTGGAGACGATCCTCGCCGTCGAAGCCGAGCTGCTTCGCAGCGAGGGCATCGATCCCGCCTGGCCCGACTTTCCTGACGACCATGCCGACGACGCAGACGATGGGTAGCCCGGCTTTGCTGTGACCCCGCTGACTCCGCGACGGCGGGGGGACTACGCCGGCCGCAGGTTCATCGAGATAGTGAGGTGGGTCAACGGCTCAGATCGAGCGCTCGACAGCGACAGACCGCGAGATGGATGCGACCCGCGGGGCAGCTTCGAGACCGGGTTGTCGACGGAGGTGCTGGTGAGGGTTAGCCGAAGAGTTGGTGGTAGGTCGTGACCCAGTGCTTGGCGATTTCGCGTTGCGCGGCGATCAGCGTGATCTTGGGGTTGCAGACGTCGCGGTGCAGGCGGTTCTCGACGCGGTCTTTGGGGTTGGGGATCTTGCCCGGCTCGGGCCACAGGTTGCGCGGGTCGTTGGGAGCTCCGCCCAGCTCAAGGCTGACGAGATGGTCGTATTCGTAATGCGAGGACGCGGAGCTGTCGCCGTAGGCGGCCATGCTGGCGAGCTTCTCGGTGTGGGTGATGCTGCTCGGCGGACGGACCGTCGCGCTGTAGCCCTTGACGCAGATGGTCGTATCGATCGTTGACTGCTTGACCGCGGGGTCGCGGGCACCCGGCGTGCAGCGCAGGTCGGGGCCCGAGAAGCCGTCGCTGCCGGTTGCGTGACACGAGCCCGCGGGTGGCTGGGGCTGCACGACAGTGCTGCTGGCGGTGCTGAACGGAAGACTGGATGCGCCAGCCGAGAGCGCGCCGGATGCACCTGCACCTGAGACGCCGAGGGCGATGAGGCATCCAGCGACTGCGGCGACGCGAGGCATCAAGGTCATCATGGCGCGCGCACGAGGCAAGTCAACCGAAGAAGCAATGGCACGAAGCGCCGCCGTCACGCACGCCAATGCGAGCAAGCAGAGCGGCACGTTGCTGTTGTCTCACAGCCACCGCCTGTAGCTGTAGAGCCGCTAAGTCTGCCGATTTTGCAGGCAAGACGTCGTAGCCAGCATTATCGAGCGCGTCGTTTGAACAGGTGCGACAGGCGCTACTTGGTCTCATCGCCGGACGTGGAACTTATGTTCTGAAGGATCGCTCTTGTCTGCGTGGTGTGTGGGTGGCTGGGTCCGTGGAAGCTCTCGAAGATCGCGAGCGCTCGCTGCAGCGTCAGGCGGGCCAGCTCAGGTTCCCCGAGCTCGATTTGCACGAGGCCGAGGTCACCGAGCGTCGTCGCGACCTCAGGGTGCTCGAGTCCGTAGACCGCCTCTCTGATCGTCAGCGCACGCTGCTGGCTAGCGTGTGCTGCCTCAGGTTCTCCGAGCTCGAGTTGCGCGATGCCGAGGTTGTTGAGCGTGCGTGCGACCTCGGGGTGCTCGGGCCCGTGGATCGTCTCGTTGATCGTCAGCGCGCGCTGCAGCGTCAAGCGTGCCGACTCAAACTCCCCAAGCTCGATCTGCAGGAGGCCGAGGTTGGTGAGCGTGCGCGCGACCTCGGGGTGCTCGGGCCCGTGGACGGCCTCCTCGATCGCCAGCGTCCGCTGCTGGCTGGTGCGCGCGTCCTTCAACTTCCCACGCCGGAACTGCACGATGCCGAGGTTTCCGAGCGTGCGCGCAACGTCGGCGTGCTCGGGCCCGTGGACGGCCTCATAGATCTCCAGCGCGCGCTGCAGCGTCACGCCTGCCTGCTCAAGCTTTCCAAGCTTGAGCTGCGCGATGCCGAGGTTGGTGAGCGTGCCCGCGACGTGGGGATCCTCGGGCCCAAAGGCGGCCTCGTTGATTTCCAGTGCACGCTGCAGCGTCCGGCGTGCCGGCTCAAGGTCCCCAAGCTCACGTTGCACGTTGCCGAGACTGCCAAGCGTGCGCGCGACCTCGGGATGCTCTGGCCCATAGACCGCCTCCTTGATCGTCAGCGCACGTTGGGTGAGCTGGTGGGCGCTTGTCAGCTGCGCCCGCGCCAGCTGGTACTGCCCAACCCCTGCCAGCACGCTGGCGGTGTGCTTGGGCGCGGCGGCGTGTCGCTCGCTGTGTTCGGTGGCCGCCAGGGCGTGGGACAGCAGCTGCTGGCAGGTGGGCCACTGTTCGTGATCCCACGGGTGATCTGGCCATAACGCGTCTAACGCGGTCACGGCACCGGCCGCCGCGCGAGCTTGCGTAGGGGCATCCGCGCGGTCGCGCGTGAGCTGGCCGATCAGACGATGCATATCGAAGGTCTGTCCACCAGTGGGCATCAGCAACGCGTAGCGCAACAGTGCTCCGATTGCCTCATCCACAGCCTGTTCGCTGACATCGCGGTCATCGGGGCGCGCAGCGGCCTCAAGCAGCTCGCGCGGGATCCGCTCCGGCGCCAGCTGTGAGCACACCCCCAGCAGCAGCTCAGCGATCGGCTGCTGAGCGATCTGCTCAAACGCCAGCTGCCAGACCGTCGCGACGGTGTGCTCATAGCCCAATTCCTCGGCGACACCCAAAAGCTCGGGGGCGCGGCCGCGCAGCCGCTGCAGATAGCCAGTCAGCGTGATCCCCATGGTGGCCGTGTAGGCGGCGGCCTGCTCAAGCGCCAGCGGCAGATCCCCCATCGCCTCCGCGACCGCATCCGCGGCGCTGACGTCCTGCTTGCCGGTGCGTGTACGCAGAAACTCGCGGGACTCCTCGCGCGGCCACACATCAAGTGCGAGCGGTAGCGCCCCTAGGGCGCGCCAGTCGGCGTGCGCGCGGGACGTCAGCAGCACATGCCCACCGATGCCCTCGGGCAGCAGGTCGGCGATCGCGTGCGGACCCGTCGCGTTGTCAAACACCAGCAGCCACCGGCCGTTGCACTCAAGCCACTGCTCGACGGCCGCGATGGCGTCCTGCTCATCAGCCTCCGCGTCGGCGAGACCAAGCGCAGCCGCGAGCCCAGCGAGGTCGGTGCGAAGCGTCTCACGCTCTTCGGCCCGCAGCCACCAAATCACGTCGTAGTCGCCGCGATGGTCGCGTGCGTAGCGGGCCGCGAGCTGGGTCTTACCAACCCCGCCCATCCCATGGATCGCGCGCACCTGCGTGATCGCCACGACCCCCTCATCCGACAACCCCTCCCCCAACTCCCGCAGCTGCCGCCGGCGTCCAACAAACGTGCGCGTCGCGACCGGCACGTTGAAAATCGCCGCCCCCGCCTCAGGGCGCCGCACCCGCGCGGTCCTCGCTTCCCGGTCCACACCGGGAAACACCGGCGCCCCGGCGGGCTTCGCACGAGCGTCGGTGACGCCGGCCAGCAGCGCGGCCCGCGACGCCGCCTCCGACAGCCCGACGACGTCGACGGAGACGACCGAGCCCAGCAGCCCATCCGGATTGCACTCCCTAACGCGGACAGGCACGAGCTTTCGTTGCGCACCGGTCGGATCTACACGAAACGCCGCCGCCCACTCCGGCGGGCAATACCGCGACTCCAAAAACGCCGGCGACAGCACCGCGATCGTGCGTCGAGCGACCCGCGCCGCCTCATCCATCGCCAGCACGAAGTTCGCGCCCGGCAGGATGTCCCACGCCTGAACGCACGTGCTGTGGCCCGCCCCCTCGAGCTCCCACGCGATCCACTCAGCCCACGGCCGATCCGCACTCGTGTAACTGACAAAGAACTCCACGCCGCCCGCGCTCACTCCGTGATCATCGCGCGTCCGTCCCCGGCGCCGAGCCGAACGCTAGGACGCCATAGTCAACCTTATCGAGCAGGCACGTGAAGACGTCGCCGTCACGCAGGCATCGCGGCGCCGACGCGATCGGCGGTGTCCGCCACCAAGGGCGCGCGATCGCAGATCCAAACAGCTTTTGCTGTTGAGGAGCGATCGGCGCCGACGGCTGCCACGCCGCGCTCATCCCAGCCTGGCGGCCTCGCGATGCGTGCGATAGGCCGGCGCCGCTTAGCTGCCAGTGGCGGCCATCGGGATGGGCGAGCCGGCCGGCTTCCAGTGCCTCAAGCGCCTCGCTGATCTCGTTCACAGCGAGCCCTCACGATGGTAATGAGCAGCGCCGCCGCGATCGGCGTCCCGTCACCACCCTCGCCACTTGCGCTGCTCATCTGTGCACAGTAGTCCCGAAAGCGGGCTCTACATGCAGCCACGAAGGACAGGCGCGAGGAGACGGTCGCACGCGACGCCATCTAGGTCGGGGCGTGCGCGGTGTCGGTGCGCTGCTTGAGCCTGTGCTCGTGTTGGTCTGCGACCTGGCGCAGGCGGCTGATCGCCTGTCGGATGACGCGCGAGATTTGCATCTGGCTGACGCCGAACAGGTCGCCGATCTCGCGTTGAGTGAGGTCTTCTTCGAAGCGCAGGCGCAGGATCATGCGGGTGCGCTTCGGCAGCCCCGTCATCAGCTCGGCGAGGAACACGCGGGTCTCGGCCTGGGTATAGCCATCCTCGGCGCTGCCGAGGGTGTCCTGTAACGCTGATTGCTCATCGTCGCCGCCTCGGGGCGCCTGCAGCGACATGCTGTCGCGACCGCTTCGTGCCTGCAGCGCCTCGAGCACCTCCTCGTCGGTGCTCTGGGTCGCGGCGGCCAGTTCGGGGACGGTCGGCGCCCGGTCGAGTTGTGTCGTCAGTTCTGTCGCGGCGCGCTGGACGCGCAGCGTGAGTTCCTGCAGGCCACGCGGCGGGCGAACCGCCCAGCCGCGATCACGAAAGTGGCGCTTGAGCTCACCGACGATCGACGGGACCGCGTAGCTTGAGAACGCGTTGCCCAGCGCGGGGTCGTAGCGATCGATCGCTTTGACCAGCGCAAAGGATGCGACCTGCACGAGGTCGTCAAGCGACTCGCCGGCGCGTTCATAGCGCCGCGCGACCGATCGCGCAAGCGGCAGCCAGCGCTCGATCAGCTCGTCGCGGGCGTGGCGGTCCCCGGCCGCGCTGCGAGCAAACAGCCGGCGTTCGATCCGTGCCCCTGGACGTCTGTAGCGATGTTCGGCGATCGTCGGCGCGCAGACGGCGTTCGTTGGCCGATCGTCGAGTTCGAGCATCGTGCCGTCCCCTTTGCGTGGATCGCGGTTTGCTGCCGCGGCCGGCGTATCACCGGGGCACAGCGATACGCGTTCCACTGGGTCAACACGATCAGAGACGGTCCATGGGCGGCCCGCCCGCCGACTGCTGTTGCGTTACCCAGACCTCGAACACGACCAAACTTCGTTGACACTCGCACTGCGCCCACCGATCGACCCCCGCGAGCCGCAGCTACACGATCTGCGGCCGCTGGCCGGCCGAGACAGCCGTGGTGGCATCGGTGTTGGTGTCGCTTGGGTGCATGAGGAAGATCTCGACAGCGACGTCGGGCTCATAGAGGTTGTCGCTGAGAAACGCCTCGACACTACGTTCGGTCAGCTGCTCGACGGCCGCGATCATGTCGTCGCGCATCGTGTTCTGAAAGGCGCGGCGCATCGCCAGCACCTCGACCTCCTGGCCGCTCTGGGCAAGCGTGCGCTCGGCCTTCGTCAGGCTGTCGCGCAGCGTCACGACGATCGTGTCGGGACCGATCGTCGTGCGCGCATGCGTCGGGCCGCGGCCCGTGTAGTCATGTAGCAATCTGACGACGGCGTTGGAGATCGCCGCCGACAGGTGTCCCACGACAGTGCCGCAGACGAGGGGTGCGTCGGGCGTGTCGGGCATCAGGCCCCTCCGCTCTCGCCCCCCCCCCGCGAAGATCGGGTGCCGCTCACGAGCGAGGAAGACGACAAAGATCCGCGAGCCAACGACGGTACACCCTCAGCGCAGAGCCTCCCGATCCCTAGATCGCACCGTCCACGCTGTCGTTTGGTCAACAGGCCGCGCGGGCACGCCGCACGCGAACCTCACCGAAGGACCGTCGACCCGAACTCCCCCCGGGCCACCTCTTTCGGATCGCGCGCCCGGTGCCCTGCGGTACCGGGCGCGCCGAGGTTCGGTCACGCATCGGCGTGACCGCGCAGCGGCCGCTGCCTAATCCGCGCGGCGAACCGTTCGGGAAGCCTGCTACCCGGCCGGGGTGCGCGCGTCTGGATGCTCTCGCGCAAGCGGCCCATTGCCGTCCCGCGTAGGCGCGCCCGCGTTCTTGTCAGCGCCGGCGGCGCGCAGCGCGGTCGCGTCAAGCGGAGATGAGAACATCGATGTGGTGATGCCCGCGCGCGCCAAGCAGCGTGGACAATGCTCGACAAGCAAGTAGCCGGCGCGACAGCAGATCGCGAGGCGACAACGCGGGCAATGGCGATAGAGCATCAGCACGTCCTCCTGCACGCGACATGAACCGAGCTTCCGCGAATCCGGGCGATCCGCTGGCCGCCACGAAGCCGACAACCGCACAGCGGGCACACACGCTGCGCAGCCGGGGCGGCTGACATCGATCCAGCGTCGCGCCTGCCTGGATCGTCGACGTGCATCGTCGTGAGCCGATCGCGTGGCTGATCGCGACGCTCACCGCGCGGCTCGCCATCGAGCAGCGCGGCGGCGGAACAGTCGAAGAGCTCATACCTAACGTCCTGCAGCGTTGACATGCGATCCACGGGTTCTCCACAAAGCCGGATGATCGACCCGCCGTCGGCTGCGCCGCATCGAGGACGCGCACCGCTCGTTGGGGAACTCGCTACGACACCCGCTGCCCAACGCGTGTCGATGCCGCCAGCATTTCCCGGGAACGCCGCGCTTCATGCCTGCCGAGGCGTGAGAGGGCCCCGCCGCCGCGCCGACACTCATCTCGCGCTGGGGCACACGGCCAGTTGCCCGGGCGGGCATCGCTGGCGCGGAGGCGAGACGCGCCTCGTCAGTCCTCCTACGAAAGAAGCGTGAGTCTCAACGACGTGCCGCGCGCAAGGAGCGGTTTGCGGTGCTCGTGTGTGTGGTAGGCCGGCATGGCTCAGCGGCCGTGGGCGTCTTGTGGTGCGGGAATCTGGGTGATCGCCACGACAGTGGGGTTCGTCCGGGGCCCGTGCCGCGATCGGTGCTACGCGTCGAGTTTGACGCGGATCGTGAGCTGCTGTGTGCCGATCAGCAGCAAGAACGCGTCGTTGACTGGGCGTCGCAGCCACCGCAGCCGCGCGAGCGGGTTGTCGTCGGGCAAAATCTGCGCCGTGCCGTCTCGCCACTGCCGGCCGGCCTTGACGCGCATCCGCGGCTCGGCCTGGATGTTCTTGACGTAGTCGGCGGCGTAGCCGTGCTCGGTGACGATCCAGAAGCTGTCGCCGCGCAGCCCGTTGCCGACGGGCACCCGTCGCGGTCGACCGCTTATTCGGCCGGTTGTCTCGATCAGCGCCTGTGTGCGCGGCCACAGCCCACGCTCGAGCAGCGGCCTGCTGATCGGATTGACCAACCGGTTGGTCACAAACCGCATCGCGCCGCGCTTGGCCGCGCGCAGACCATCCGCACGCGGCCTGACCCGCGCCGACCCGCTCTTCGTCTGCGGGCTCGGCGGACGAAGCTTCCACGCCGCGACCGACACAGCGAGCGCGATCGCGCCGCCGCCGATCACGTCGCTGGGATAGTGCCTGCGCGCGCGGATCAGCGACCAGTGCGACCCCAGTGTCGCGACGGTCAATGGGACGACCAGCAGCGGCAACTCCTGTGCGGCACCGAACATGAATCCCAGGTCGCTTGCGGTGTGTCCCGAAGGAAACGATGTCGTCAACGGACCCGGCCCCCTCAGGCCCGCGCCCCGTGGGCGCGGTCGCCCGATGACGTGCTTGATCGGTAGATGTATCAGGCTCGCTGTCGCCGAACAGGCAGCGCCGCGCAGTGCCGCGCGTCGCCCACGCGGCCCCGTCAACGACAACGCGACCGCAAAAGCCGCCCACACCAGCGGCTGCTTGAACACGTCACCCGCACGGCTCGGCAACGCGTCGCCATGCCGTGACCCTGTACCGACGAGCTTCCACATCAAGCGCTCCTCACGACGCAACAGCATCACTTACGACCTCCTGGACAGCGCGCCAGAGCATGAACACACGTTGCCCGTCGCGGGCTGCCGCAAAGCGCTGAGCGCCCTGCCCGATAGCGATCGATGACGTCCTGGCTGGACAGAAGCGGGAGCGCGGCGCGCGGCCGCGCAATCACATTGCCACCCGGTGCCGTCCCCAGGCCCAACCTCGGCGCCGGCCATCGCCTCGCTGGGCGTCTTGGCGACGCCACGTGCACCGTCCCTGCGGGCCCGGCCTCGGCGGGCGCGAGCAAGAACACCTCGACGGCGACGTCAGGATCGACGTGGTTATCGCTCATGAACGCGATCGCTTTGCGACCGAGAATCTTCTCGATGCCGTTGATGAGGTCGTGGCGCATCGTGCTCTGGAAGGCGTTGCCCATCGTCAGCACCAGCTCGATGAGGTCCTCTGAGACGAGGCTGCGCTCGCCCTTGGTCAGCGTGTCCCTGAGCACGACCGTGACGACGTAGATCAAGGCGCCATCTGGAATACACCGCTTCTCGAGGCTGAGGCGCGAGCTCGTCCCGGCGCCTGCGGCCGGCCGCCGGGCCGTCTACGCGTACGCGCGCAGCGCCGGAGTAGCTGCCGTCCAGCAACGCCGCGAGACGGGAGGCGCAGCGCGTCTGGCGGCTGATATCGCCCGGATCGCTTTCAGAGGTGTCCAAGCGGGTTGACGCCCTGCTCGGCCAAACGCCGCAGTGCCTTGAACTGGTTAGGCGTCAACGGCGTACTGCGCCGCGCGTGTAAGCGCGACCCGAGCGGTGGATGCGGCGTGCATCACCAAGCGGCGCCCGTCTGGAGTCAACGAGGCGCCGCAGCCGGTGGCGAAGCCCGGATCACTGGCTGCGGGTGGGCGAGATATCCGCTTCGGGTACACACGTCGTGGTGGCGAGCAGTGATCTCGAAGATCGGGTGCAGGAGCGTGTGCCGGCGCGGACGCAGAGCATCCCACGGTTGCGTCATGTGGCCGCTGGCTTCGCGCGTGACAACGGCGCGAGGGAGGCCCAATGCAACGACGTCGCGCTGGCCGTGTCCGAGGTGGTCAGCAACGTTGTCAGGCACGCCTATGCCGACCGGGATCAGCCAGGGCTGGTCGAGCTACAGCGTCGATCGATCACGGCCGGCTGATCGTGCTGGTCTGCGACGAGGGCGACGCGATGGCATGCAACGTCGGTGGACCGTCCGCGGGCCTGGGACTGGCCTTGATAGACCGCGTCACCGAGCGCTATGAGCTGGCGTCCCGGCAACCGCTGCCTGGTCTGCAGGTGCAGATGGTCTTCGCGATCGGCTAATCGCTGGCGCTCTCACGGCTTTGTGACCAAGGCATGATCACGTAGAATTCTAGGCGTCAGCGCGTTGAAATTGGCGTGGTGATGCTGTCGACCGAGGGGACGGACATGCTCGCTGATCGGGCACTCGGCGCGGACCCACGGGACCCTGGAACGCCACTGAGGAGCTGGGGGATCCATGCGCGCGCATCAACACGACAGCGGCCTGCGTGGCGAGCAGCTGCTCGGCCTCGGCGAGCTGACGATCAGCTCCGATCGCGAGGGCGACGTGCATACGATCTGCCCCGTCGGCGAGCTTGACCTCGCCAACGCCGACCGGCTGCAAGGCGAGCTTGAACTCGTCGAGGCAACCGACGCGGAATCGATCGTGCTTGACCTCTCGGGCCTGACGTTCATGGACTCGACCGGCGTGTGGCTGCTGATCGCCGCCAACGCGCGGTCGCGCGCCGATGCCAACCGGCTGGTGCTCTTGCGTGGTCCCGCCGCGGTGCAGCGCGTGCTTGAGCTGACGGGCGTCGAGACGCTGCTCCCGTTCGCCAGCCAGTCACCATGACCAACCACGTCTGCATGGCTTAGCTGCAGCGTGCTGGATGGTGACGGCGTGACACACCGACCATTCGCTGGCGGGTGCGTACCGGTCGGCCGCACACAGGACGCACAGCCGAATCCGGGCGCCACCGGCCAGGTTCTCCGGGCGCTCCTCGCATAGCGCTCCCTCACGCGCGCAGCACTCCGCGTGCTCGTCTCGGATCGCAAACGTAACGGCCGGCCGAGCGGCCCCGTGCCCTCCCTCCCCCCAGCTGCTTCGCCTCTGGCGTGATCAGGGGCGACTTCATTGAGCCGCTGCCCGCGCTCCGGGGACCTTCGACGTCGTCGTCTCTTCGATGGCGATCCACCATCTCGACCCCGAGCAAAGCGCTCGCTGTACGGCGAGATCTTCAGCTGCACAGCAGGCCGCGGCGCCATACACCACGCCCACTAACCACCCGGCACATCCCGCGACGCATGCGCTTGTAACGCCGCCAACGGATGGCGGCCCAGCTCGAGCGCCGCAATCCCGTCGGCTTTGCGTTGGTCGGTGACGTCAACGTAGATCTGGGTGGTGCGGATGTCGACGTGGCCGGCGAGCGCGCGGATGACCTCCATGGCGACGCCGCGTTCGGCGAGCATCGTGCAGAAGGTGTGCCGCAGGGCATGCGCGCTGCGCCGGTCTTCTCTGACGTCGGCAGCGATGGCGTGCTTGGTGACGATGTCACCCACCGCCCCGGGGGAGATCAGATCAGGGATCGCTGAGCGGCGGGCGCGCAGACTGACGAACACCGCGTCCGTGGCCGCCGCGGGGCGGGCGGTGTACCACCTCCTGAGCGCATCGTGAGCTTCAGCGTGCAGCGGAACGGTCCTTGTGCGCCCGCGCTTGGAACCGCGGACGACGACCTCGAGCGGGGTCTGGTCGCCGCGCCTGGGCGCGATCGCTGCGCGTCGCCTGGCATCTGGTTGGCGGCCGCGCTCTTGAATGTCTGCGAGGGTAAGGCGCGCGAGCTCTGAGCGTCTCAGTCCCGCGCGCGCGAGGAGCTCGAGGATCGCGCGGTCCCTCGTGCCGATCGTCGTGCGCAGATCCGGCCGCGCGAGCAGCGCGAAGAGCTCGAGGTCTGACAGCGCGCTGGGACGTTCCTGTTGGACCTGCGTGCAGCGCACCTGTGCGACCAAGGGGTCGGCTTCGATCGCGGCGGCGAGCCGGCGCACCGCCGACACGCGCTGCGCGACCGAGCTCGCTGCAAGGCCCTGCGCCTGCAGCTGATCGCGCCAGGCCGCGACCGCAGCGACCGTGAAGGTGTCGACGGAGGCCTCGCCGTAGTTCGTGCGCAGGTAGCCGGCGAACGCGCGGTACGCAGTCGCGTAGGCGCGGCGGGTGTTCGGTGCGGCGGCGGACGCAGCGATCGCCATCGCCCGCGCCTGGAAGGCGTCGACGAGCTCTCCCCCACCCCCCACGCGCTCGCGGAGCGCGAGCTCGGTCACGCCGTGCGCTGCAGCTGGACGGCGAGCTCGGCCGCGCGCAGCGCCAGCTCATAGGGCAGGTGATCGCCAACGGCTCGAGCGAGGATCCGCGTGTGCTCGTCCTCGAGCTCGCGACGATCGACTGCGGGCGCCACCGCGGTTGCGTACCACGGCTGCGGGCCCGGGACGAGGACCAGCGCCCGCCCCTCCCCCATCTGGTCGTTCTCGTAGATCGTGCTCATCGGGAAAGTCTCGCGGCCGTACCGGACGGATCGCACCCGTGATAATCGCCTTTATCACGGGTACATGAGCAGCCCACCGCCAGGCCCCATCGGCGTGCGCCGGATGTCCACACGCGCATTTATCGAGGCTGCAATCGGCGCTTAGCGCAACCGCGCGTCATTCGCCGTGGCCTGCGGCGCCAACCCATGTGCTCGGACTCAGTCGGTGAGCAGCGCGGCGAGCTCGTTGCGCTGGCGTGGTGAAAGGCCGCCGATCGTCTTGGCCCGCGCGATCCGGCACCATCCCACCGTTGTTCGCTTAAATCGAGGACCGCTAATGGCAGACCTTTGCCTGCAAGGAAGAGTCGGCGTTGAGATGGCGGTTCCGCTGTGACGGAAAGGACTGGACGAAAGACCGTTGTCTTAGAAGGCGGGTGTGAGCGATGGTCGTGGCACGGGGCCAGCTTGACGTGGAGGTAGGTATGAAGACGAGGTTGCTGGCGGTGCGCTGCCGCGAGGCTAGTGATCGTCTCGAGCTGCGGCCTGCTGCGCAAAGTAGAAGCCGAACGCGGTTCCGCAGAGCGCGACGACTGGTGTGATCGTGAGCTGGCCGACCAGCGACAGGATCTCGGCATCCGTGCCTGCGATGGCGGCTGCCGTGATCGTGATCGTGAGAATCGCGAGAAGCAGCGCGAGGCCCACCGCGAGCGCGTTGCGGGTGAAGTGATGCCACCAGGCGGCATCTTGTGGGATGAGCGTACGCTCGTAGAGGCGAGCGGTGTCGGTGCGCTGCAACTCCAGTGGATCGGCAGGGCCGAAGTCAACTGGCTTGAGTACTTGCCCAACCGGTTCTTCGGGCACTACCGCTTGCTCGTCGATCGGTGCGGGAGGCGAGCCATTCGGCGACTCGGCTTGCTGGCGCGGCAGGTTGGGTTCCATCTGGTCCCGTTCGGGTCCCTTGATGTCGTCGTTCATCAATCGAAGCCTCTGAGCGTCGTGCTTGGGCGAAGAGTTCCAGCGCTACGGATGCAGTGCCGGGTCTCCGGTGGGCCTCATCGACCGGCGAAATGCACTTTGCTGATCTCGCCTTCCTCGGTCTTGATGAGGACCTCGTTATTGGCGTCCTGTTGGTCCGCAAGGAAGGCGGAATCGGCAATTGCCTCGCGTAGAGCCTGGGTGACGGTGATGTTCCGCCGCTCAGCCAGCGCGCGCAGCTTGTCGAGTTCTGCCTCCGGCAGATTGAACGAGGCCTTGCGGGTTGAAGGTTGGGGGGACATGCGTCTCCTTTCGCTAGGTACAGACGGTAGAGCGCTAGGAGCAGCGTATAGATACCCGACGGGAAAATATACCGCTCCTACCCATCTTTCGTACGGGTTTTCCAATGTCTCATCGGCATACCCCGTATGGCTGCGATATACCCGTGGTATTCCGGACGAATATCGCATCGACCCACGGAGGTGGTCATGATCACGATTTCGACGCCAGCAACTCCCCTCGACGGCTACGTCGGCCGAGGATCTCTCGAGTCACCAACCTAATGTGGCGTCCCCTCTTTCTCGCCGAGGCACTCTCGGAGATCAGCAACGTGACGGGCACGGAGTCGGAGACGATGCTCAGGGAACCCGGCCTGGTCCATCCGCTTGAGCAAGCGCTCGATGATCCGCTCGCGGTCCATCCAGCACCGCTTGGTCTCGAACGCGTCACGAACAACGCGGCGCAACTCGCCATCCGACTGTCGGCGCTCGATATCCCCCACGAAGCGGTCTGCAACATCGTGGCGCGCACCCTGCACCGATCCCACGTTCCGTGCGATCCCGAGATCTTGGAACGCGTGATCGCTCGTCACACGACACGCCATGATGATCCAGCGGAACTCACCAACGATCTTCGCCCGCATCTGCAGCCGTCAGAGGCGCTACAGGCGTACTTGGAGACGCCGATCGACTGGGCCGCACTCATAGCCAATGAGGATCGCGTGCCCGACTGCCGTTGGCTGTACGACCGACCGTACGATCCCGACGACGCAAACGATCACGCCGTGCGAGGAGCGATGCCCGCGCTCTACCTCGCGCATCCGATCACGCACGTGCACACCCTCACGGACGAACCTGAACACGTCGCCCTGGACAGCATTCGCTATGGGGTGCGTCTCGCGCTCGCGGTGGTTCTCAATGCACAGCCGGCGGCCCTCAAGATGCGATTGGTTCACCCCGGCGAGCGACGTACGGAACGTCGGGATTCTGCCGCCCTCGCCCGACTGATCAACGATGGTCTAGGGATTGCACACGCGTACCTTTACGTCGGAGTCAACAGCGTCCCGCTTGGCGTTGGAGGCGCCTACGAGCTCAAGAGCTTTCGGGCATCGGCAGGGCCTATCGCAGTTGCGCAGCCGGGAGACTGTCCGCATAGCGCGATGGAAGAGCTTCTGCTCGACGATTCCATGCGAGTCACCACGACAACCCTGAAAGACGACTCGTCGGATCTGCCTGCATTCATCGCCGAATGGTTCGCCGAGAACTTCGAAGCCTTCCTCGCCTGCCAACGACGCCGCCGCAACAGGCAGCTCACGCTCACGACAAGGCGACAGCACGTGCTGTCAAGACTCAAACGTATACTCGAGAACAACGGAAAAGAGGCGTACGAGAAGAGAGTCGTCGGAGCGCTCGCTGCAAGCGGGATCAGCCGCGGACAGCTGGACCGCTTCATCGCGCACCCCGAAGCGATGACCGACATCGGATGCGAGCAGCTGACGTTTTTCCTCGAGCGACTTCAAGGTCCGGAAGACATCCGCCGCGGCTGGCGAACTGCTGCTTGAGACCATGCGAGCTCCCTGCACTCCCAACGGTCGTGCTCGTCCTGAACTCCTTTCCCACCAACCCAACAACTGGCAACGGCCAGCGTTCAGGGGCCTGCGTCACCACCGCGAGCGTGGAAATTGCCGCGTGGATCCAACGGCTCGGCGGATCCGGCGCCAGCCCGCCGGCCTTCACGGACACCGGCTGCCCCCGCTATCGCCGATCGCGATCCACCCTTTGGCGTCTACGCCCGGGAGGGCAGGCGTGCCCAGAGTGCCTGGCGGGATCGGGCGTCTCGCTCGCGCTGCTCGGCGCTGCGGGCGGCGAGCATGGAGTCGCGCAGGTCGCCGTCGATGCGTTGCGCGTCGCGCAACGGCATGCCGGTGTGCTGCGCGAGCTCCAGGTCTGCTGGATCGGCGTGCGCGCGCCGGTCGACCGGCGGCCGCGGTCCTTCGGGTCGGGCGCGGCGGCGCTCGTCGGACAGGTCGTGGCCGCTTCGGCTGGCGACGATCGCGCGTCCGTCGGTGTGCACGGGTGGCCATACGCCAGCCAGCAGGTGCGCGGTGCGCAGCACGTCGAGGTAGGACGGGCGGTCCCTTGCGGTGCGGCCCATGGTTAGTGCTCATAGCCGGGTAGCGGCGCGAACTCATTGCGGATGACGAGCTCGCCGTCGACCAGGAGCGGGTCGCCGTGGTCGTCGAGCGCGACCCACCGCGAGCTGCCGCCAAGCTCAGGGCTTCATCTTTGGAGGCGCACGGGCTGAATGGCCCCGGTGTCCAAGAGCGTCAGCCATACCTTGCGGTCACGATAGATGCCGACCGCATACGGAGCGTTCCCGGTATCGATCACGGCTTGCACCGCTGAATAACGCGGATCGATTCGGATCAGCTTGTTCGGCTTCGCGAGGTCACCCAGACCGAGCCACCGCCGACAGCCACGCGGTCGGGCTCGTAAGCGAGACCGATGCTGCGCGGATTGCGCCGCCACGTCCTGCGGCCGATCCTCGTCACGGACCGTTCCCCGTGGCTGGTCACCCACACCGCGCCGTCGCCGCCCGCCACTCCATGCGGCTTCCCGCCGACCTTGGTGGTGTGAGCACTACCCCCTGTGCGGGAATACGGACGGCCGCAGCCGGCGACGACGTGGTGACCCGTACGGCTCCGTAGCCGACCGCGATATCGCAGACCTTGCCTCGGAGGTTCCTCTCGTTGGTGACCGTCGCTTGCGTCACCTTGACGACATGGCCCGGCCGCGTCCTTGCTCACAACCACCCGGGCCGCTCCCCTCGTTCGTAGCGACCCACACCGCCCCCCGCGCCGGCGGCGACGGCGACCGCCCTTCCCAGATGACGCCTCTGTGACACCTAGCACACGATCACACACAGCCGCCGTATGTCGATACGGTGAGCAGCGAGATCGGCGACGTTCGCCCGTCCTAGCCAATAACAGTGTGGTGTGCCCCAGTGGTCGCCCCGCGCACGATGAAGGACGCGGACATGAACAAGCGGATTGACGTCTCGGCCTACAAGACGGTCCTGCCGTACGCGAGCGAGCTGTTCGGCGTGTATCAGCCGCTGCTGGGTTGGAAGTCCAAGCGCAGCGTCAAACGCGTTCAGGATGGAGTGAGATCGGATCGCTCGAAGCTGCTGTCGCAGATGGCCGACTTGTTCGTCGGCAAGGCGGCGCTGTCGATCGACGACGCGGGCGAGGTGGTCGGCGTCGCGTCGATCGGTCCCGGGGAGCCCAGGAGCGCCATCCGCAGCTTTCCGAGTGCTGTTCTGAACGCCGTCGCACGGGAGCTTCCGCCGCTCGAGCGTTACCACGACGGCGTCTGGCAGGAGGTCCTCGCGCCAGCACGACTCGAAGCGCTGCTGCAAAACGAGGTGGCCCCGCAGGCGTTAGCCGCGTTTCACGACTCGCAACGCACGAACGGCAACCAGCGCGTGGCGACGGTCGCGCGCATGACGCCGTCTCCTGAGGCGCTCCAGGTGACGCTTGACCATGAGTCCACCGTCGCCGGGACCCTTGCGACGCTGGCGTCCGCCAGGATGCACGCAGATCTCAAGCGCATCTTCTACGACCGTGCGGTCGGCGTCTCGGACCGTCTCATGAAGCTGCGTCACACCGATCCGTTTGAGACGTTCGATCCCACCAAGGATCTTGGGCGCGTCGCGCTGTCCCCGGTCGGGATCGTGCATCTCTTTCGCCAGTACTTCTTCGAGTTCGACACGTTCCTCGGCACTCCGGTGGGGCACGTGTGGATGAGCCCGGGATCGTCGGTCGAGCTGATCGAGATCAGCACCCGCAGGACGCTCACCGAGAAGACCGTCGAGCTCGTCCACCGAGAGCGTCGTCAAGTCCGAGAACTCAACGACCGCGCAGGACGACATCTCCGACGCAATCAAAGAAACCAACCGCGATGACGTCAAGTTTGGCGCCAACGCAAGCGTCCACGAGTCGGGGATCTGGATCGACTCGACCCAGTCGGCGAGCTTTGACATGGCGACCACGCAGGAAACCGCCCGCGAGCAGACGCACAAGCAGATGCGCCAGCAGACCGAGAAGCTCTCAACCGAGATCCGCAAGAACTACAAGTCGACGTTCAAGACCGTCACCGAGACGACCGACACCTCAAGCAAACGCTACGTGCTCGAGAACAAGACCGACAAGCTCATCAACTACGAGCTGCGGCGCAAGATGCGACAGATCGGAGTCCAAGTCCAAGACGTCGGCACGTACCTGTGCTGGCAGTCCTACGTCGATGAGCCCGGCAAGCAACTCGGGGTCTCAAAGCTCATGCACATCGCGAAGACGCCCGATGTCGACAACATTCCGCATCCCGAGAAGATCGAATACCCCAAGTCGTTCACGAAGCCCTTCGCGATCCCGATCGAGTTCATCCAGACCTCCGAGGACCAAGGTCACCTCGACGAGGGCTATCGCGACGGCAACGAGGTTGACACCGACACCCACGAAGGCTACATCGAAACGATCCAGGCGGACTTCCCGCAGACGGTGACGTGCGACCAAGCCGGCTATCGCCTCGCTCAGGTCGACCTCGATACCACGGGCGTCGACGCTCAGCTGTCCGTCCATGATCTCACTCAGGCTGAAGGCAGCCAGGTGGCGACGTTCAGGGTGCATCTCGACTACATCAACTTCAAGGGCCAATCACCGGTCAACGTCAAAGCGACGCTGCACTGGACGCCAACCATCGAAGCCGACAAGATCGACAACGAGAACGAGCAGAACCTGAAGCAGTTCACGGCCCGGCTTGAGCAGGAGTACCGCAAGGAGTTCGTTACCGCCGCGAAGGAACGCGTCACGCTGGCGAGCAAGATCGCTTCGCGCAAATACGAGGATCTGCGCGAAGAGGAACGCATCGTCGTCTACCGCAAGCTGATCCACGACCTCCTCACCAACGGGATCGACATGCCAGACGCCCGCACCAAGCACGTCGTGTCCGAGCTGGTCAACTCGATCTTCGACGTCGACAAGATGCTGTACTTCGTCGCCCCGGACTGGTGGCAGCCGCGCATCCGTGAGATTCAGTCGCTAGGGAAAGTGGCGGCGCCCATCGATCAGGCTGCTCCCGCAGCGTCGACCGGGCCGCCTACTCCTCATGCCAGGATCCAGCTCCACGTCGGCGTGCCTGAAGCGAACCGCCTGCTCGACCAGAACGTCGTGGGCTGGGGAGGCATCAACGAATTCGGCCGTGACAACTACTACATCACCGACCAGTCCGAGCCCGCCAAGCTCGGCAGCTCGCTGGGCTGGATGCTCCAGCTCGACGGCGACAACCTCCGCAACGCGTTCCTCAACGCCCCGTGGGTCAAAGCCGTGATCCCGATACGGCCCGGCAAGGAGCTCACCGCGCTCAACTGGCTCAAGCACGTCGAGGGCATGAACGGCATCGGCGACAATGACATGTACGCCGGAGACGAGCCAGGCCTAAAAGGCAAGAACATGGTCACCGCGCTCAAGATGCTCGCCGAGCAAGTCGAGGCAAAGCACGCAAAGGGGAAGACCACGCAGGAGTGGGACGACCCCGGCGATCCCGGCAACAAGGTGACCGCCACGCCGATCGACCGCGTCTACGAGCACGGCTTCGACCCACTACCCAACGGCTTCAGGCCCGAGGAGGTCACAGACGACTTCCAGACCTGCCACCAATGGGTAGAGATCCTCCCAACCGACCAAGTCGCCGCCGTCGAAGTCGAGTACGACCCCAAAACCGGCCGCCAAATCTAGCGCCTCACGACGCCAGCGCGAATGCCCAACCCACCCGAGCACGCGATGAAGTCTTCAGACGCCATGCCCGGCATAAGCTGGCGAGCATCGGAAGTCTGACTCTCCCCACGCTTCCGGGAGCCAACCCTTAACCGCTTGCCGGCGGTGGTCTATGCCAGCCCTCGCGTGCAGACTGAGGAACCCATGCCACAGCCACCCCGACCACAGATTTCCCCGATCCGACCGATCGCAACTCCTACAAAACCAGCACTACCCGCGGTGCCCAGCACCGCGTTCGCGACCTGCCTGAGCGACGATGCCGCCCTAATGAGAGTCCCATCCCGGGGCAGCAAGGATCAGTCGGCCATCTCGAAGAAACTCCAGCTGAACTGGTATCCGACATCGTCGGCTCCTACTGCCGACAACCAAGTCATACCGTACGTATACGGTGCTTGCGCATTCGCTGATATAGCCATTGCGCTCGCGACCGCCTTCGCCCCCGAGCACCGCATCTATCTGCTCGGGTGGTCCACAGACAAGGGCATGGAGCTCCCGCCCGGCTCCGGCATTACCCTCGAGGACTATCTGTCCAGCACCCGCGCTCAGGTGCGAGCGATGTTCTGGAACGGGAAACTCCCGCTGGGCCTCGACACTAATGTCCACAACGAATGGGTGAACAAGGCGATCAACGGCCTCCCCCATGGCGCCTCGATCCTCGACGGCCGGCTCCCGGCGCTCGGCCGACTCCCGCCGCTCGGTATCCATCACACGAAGCTCGTGGTCATCCAAGGCGCGTTTGGCGCGTTTGCGTTCATGGGTGGCATGGACTTCCAACCGTCGCGGACGGTCGTCCAGCCCGATGCCGGGTGGCCCTGGCATGACACCCAGATCCGCCTAGCTGGTGCTGCTGCACTTGCTTGCCGCAAGCTATTCGAGGACCGGTGGCTCGATCATCCTGAAACCATTGCATTAGACCGCAAACTGGGTGTGTCGGGTGCTGATCGCGCGGCGATCGCTTTCCCCAGCCCGACGAGACTCTCGCCTGGCGATCTGCCGTCCGTCACGATGGCCGAGAACTCTCCGCGGTCCCAGTTTAGGCTGCGGGTCGCGATCGGGCGCACCTGCGCCAAGAACACCTACGGATTCGCGCCCAGGGGTGACTACGGAGCCTGGGCTCTGGTGGAAGCCGGCATCAAACAGGCGCGGCGATGGATCTACGTGGAGGACCAGTATTTAGTCAGCCGGATGGCTCGCAAGATGCTGCTTGACAAGCTTCGTGAAACCTCCTTTGAGCATATTCTGATCCTCATCGCCAACTCCGGTGCAGTGACCGACTTTCCTTTCCTCGTCACCGCACGCAACGAGTTTCGTCACGACCTTATGGCGATAGATCCCCAGAAGAAGAGGTGGGGGATGTACACTCTGGCGAAGCCCTCGGACCCCGAACGTCAGAAGTGGTGCGGAAGCTTTGTGCACAGCAAGACGTGGGTGTTCGACGACGGATACGCCATCATCGGTTCCGCCAACTGCGACAACAGGGGCTATACGCTCGACAGCGAACTCGTCGCGGGAATTGCGGATACGGACGAGACCACGGTGCGACGCGGAGCGAGCTTTGCTACGAATCTGCGCACCACGCTGTGGCACAAGCACTTAGGCGTGCCCCATGCCGAGCTACGCGATTGGGAGAAGGGCATCAAGCACTGGAAAAACCCGCCGCCGTCAGCGATGATCGCAGACGCATCTGCGCTCGAGGTGGACCCCTCGTTCCAAAAGCCGCAGCACCTTATATCCCAGGGCCTTGTATCCCAGCCCGTCGTAACCGCAGTCGTCGAGCGAGTATGGACCACCGTACTTGATCCCGATGCACGCTGAGCGGAACCCCCGAGCAGGTCATCGCCGGGGCCACGGCGCGTCGGGCACGCTGGTGCTCCGAAGGTAAGCCCGTCCGCGCAGCCGTTCGTCGAGCGTCTCAGCGGACCCGAGCGGGCGTCCGATACCCCCGCAGCTGCTCGGTGGTGTACCCGGACGGGTTGATCGACGCGAAGACGTGGCCGCTGGTGCGCGGTCGGGTTGCGCGGGGGGTAACCCACGACGCGGTGTGAGCGCCGGTGCTTGGAGCGGGGGTCGCGAGTGGCGAGCCACATGCCTCAAACGGCCCGGTATCGATCTTGCATGCAAACGTGCTGCTCGGCTCACTGGACGAGAACGTGATGTCCACAGGGCCGCCGGGCGTGTCGCCGCTCGGGCCCGCAACAATCGTCGTCTCCGGCGCGATAGTGTCGACGGTCCATCCACGGTGCCTAGGGTTTGGTCGGTGTTCGCAAGGGTCCCGAGTCCACCGGGATTGCAGCTAGGTCGAGATGTCGATCGGGCTCGGCCCTCGCCCCCGCCGGTCTGCAACGCGCACTCACCGTCGGGCCCCCACTGGCAGGACGTCGCCTTCAGCCAAGATGAGGGAGTGCCTGGCGGCCAGGCTACGACGGATAACCGTCGTCAGCTGAGTCGAGGTGAGCCCCCGAGTCCCCACCCAGGCCCGCTCGACGAGCCCGACGAATGCGCTGTTGTGCAACCAGCGGCCAACATTGTCGTAGGTCACAACGGTGCCACCTCGGGGCCCCTTCAACCAGCCTGCTGCAGCCAGCTTGTCGAAGTAGTCGAGCGGCAGATACATCCCTGCGGCGAGCTCGCCGCTGAACGGGTCGTTCGTTGCCGCCTTGCAGAACTTGATGAAGCAGAAGTTCTCGCCGAAGCGGTGGTGCTCGGGCGTGTCCTTAACCCTGGCTGGCGCGGCGATTGCGCGCATGCGTTTGAGCTCTTCCTCGAAGTTCGCGTCGGAGCTAGGCCGGAACTCCCACGGTCCCACGGCGGCCTTCGTCAGCCGCTTGTACTGGACCAGGACGTGGGCATTGTAGTCGTGGGTGTAGTAGATGAGGTCGCAGCCCAACGACTTCTCGATGGGCGTGCGGTTGGCGTTGACGACCGTGACCCGGCGACCGTACGACGCGAAACGCGCGACGCCGATGACGGAGGGAGCGAGCGCCTGCCAGTTACCGAAGACCTGACTGTCGTTGACGATTGCCGCGTCCTCGTACACGCGGAACTCGGTCAGCCCTTGGAGGAATGGCGCCTCGGTGTCGCCGTCCCATTCGGACATGACCTCCTGCCTGTCAATACCTGCAATCTGTAGCGCGAGCCCCACTGCTTCCCGCTCGTAGGCAACGACCGGCTCTCGTTCATCGGGCCACAGGACGGGCGGCGCTCGTACCGCTTCTCTTGCGGCCAAGTCCCAGCTCTTGGCGGCAGCCGGATAGTGCTGCGCGAAGACTTCCTGTAGGGCTTCCGTCGTCTTGACGCCGACTTGGCCACCATTGATGACGCGCTTGAAACGGGCGCGGTCGGGGGCAGGCAGGCGAGATGCCAACTCCGTCAGCGGGATGGGGTCGCACTCGAAGAAGTTGCTGAACCGCACCCGAGCCTTGTAGGCAGCGACACGTCCGCCGGCTGACATCACAGCGACGGCCTCGATGTTCTCGCCGTCCCAGGAAACCAGCGCGACCTGCCGGCCGCTGACCTCGGTCGACGGAAACACGTCCGTGACCTTGCCGTCCCGGTCGACGCGGTCCCGAAGCCGCTCCTCCTCGGGGGCGTAGACGTAGCAGCCTGGATTTGCCATGGGTATCAGTGTGCTCCTGGCCGCGGCGGACGTCTGCCCGGCGCACCGCGAACATCGGCCCTGGGGGTGGGCAAGACGCGTCCGCTGGACGCCATCGCGCTGCTGTTCCTCCCTCCGCTTCTCCTCCGCCTCGATGACCAGGCGGCGATCCCGGCCGCTGGTGCTCGCTGGGTTCGAGCGTCGCCACGATGTCACCCTTCTTGCTCTTGCCGTCCCGCGCGGGTGCCGCCCTCGAAGATCGTCGAACGGCGCGAACGACGGCGCTCCTACGTGCCGGTGTGTCGCGGGTTTGTGTCGCTGGTCTGTCCCAGGGTCGCACGTTGAGGCTGCGATGGCCCGTCGGCCAGCCGTGCCCAGAGCGCCTGGCGGGACCGTGCGTCTCGCTCGCGCTGCTCGGCGCTGCGGGCGGCGAGCATGGAGTCGCGCAGGTCGCCGTCGATGCGTTGCGCGTCGCGCAACGGCATGCCGGTGTGCTGCGCGAGCTCCAGGTCTGCTGGATCGGCGTGCGCGCGCCGGGCGGCCGGCGGCGGCGGTCCGTCGGGTCGGGCGCGGCGGCGCTCGTCGGACAGGTCGTGGTCGCTGCGGCTGGCGACGATCGCGCGTCCGTCGGTGTGCACGGGTGGCCACAGGCCGGCCAGCAGATACGCGGTGCGCAGCACCTCGTGGTAGGACGGGTCGGTCCGCTGCGGTGCGACCCACGGCTGGTGCTCATAGCCGGGTAGCGGCGCGAACTCGTCGCGGATGACGAGCTCGCCGTCGACTAGAAGCGGGTCGCCGTGGTCATCGAGCGCGACCCAGCGCGGCCATCGCGGCGCTGCGGGCGCGCGCCACGCGAACCGAAGCGCCGGCTGCGATGCGGGCAGCTGGCGCCGGCGCGCGCGGTCGGCCATGTGCTGCAGGCGTCCGGGGTCGGCCGCGGTCGCGCATCCGCGCATGGCGCGGCTGAGCTGGTCAAGGGCGCGGATGCCGTAGTGCAGCGTCAGGGGCTTGGTGTCGCGCTCCGCAGCGACCGCTGCGATGT
>CAVSHS010000019.1:0-26630 GCA_963727785.1 uncultured Solirubrobacteraceae bacterium | reverse complement strand
GAGCAGCGGGTGAGGCGCGGCGCGGCCCGCGCTTTGCGGCCCACCTGCCAATCGATGTACGAACGTAGTGCAGCGCCGGCTGCTGGGCGCCTGCGGAGCAGGTCAAGGCTGTGACGGCCGGGGCGGCGGGCCGCGATCTCGCCGACACCGTTCGCCCGCGCGTTCGTGGATTACCAGCATGCGGCCGAGGACCGCCTGGTCTACGACGTTGTCGACGAGCGCTTCGACCGCGCGATGCGGCTGCTGCGCGTCGATCAGATCATCCGTGACCTCGACCGTCTCGAACGGGCCTGGCGTCGATATGAACGCGAGCACCAGCCGCCGATGCCCGGCCAGCCCGATCTGTTCCTGAACGGGGCGCGCCGCCGTGCGCGGGACAGATCGCGCAGAACTGGCCGGTCTTGTGCCAGCGCTTCAGGCGTCGTTTCGAGGTAGCGGGTGCCCTGGTATGTCGCGGGAGCTGCACGCGCGTCCGTTGGCTGGAGGGTCAACCATCCGGCGTCGCCACCGTCGCCGTCGCCGCCGAACCAGCCGCCGCCGTCGCTCTCGCCGTCGCCGCCCCGGCCGCCCGAACCAGTCATCGGCGTCGGTGATTGCGATGATCCCGAGGAATACGCTGACCATCGCGAACAAGCCCCAGGCCCTCAAGCACCGTGTAGGTGCCCAGCGCGACCAACACGACGTGGCCGACGGCCGCGATCGCGGCGCACACGAGGAGCAAGGTTTTTCTCCAGCGCCACGCAGTGAGGATCACATCGGCCGGCGACGCCAACAACAGCGTTCACACCGATGTGCGCTGCACGCCGATGCGTGACTGCTGATCGTCAGCGGGCGCAGGTCCGTGCCGCCGTTGCGCGTGTGCGGTCTATGGCGACGCATGATCGGGCGATGACCTGTTCGCTGGCCTCGCGCGATGCAATTCGCGATCGGGCGCAAACAAATCGAGGCGCTAATGCTCTAATGATACATTAGTTTTATCATTGGTTTTCGGGCCACCGGATACGGCCCAGGGTCGCATGATTTAACGAACAACGCTTCTATCCTGGCCGCCGTCCATAAGACACCAGAGCTGCAACCAGTCGAGCGCGAAGTACTGGCGCTCGATTTCCTCGTTGCGCAATGAACTTACGCGCTACGTTGATCCCGAGCCGCGTCGCTGGCTGGGAACGCTGCGGCGCATGTCCTTCTGCTCGCGCAGTCCAGGCGTCTAACAACACTGAGGGCTACGACGCGAGCTTGGATGACGTGATCGCTGCTGTTGATGATGAGCCTACGCTCTCGGGGCACAGACGCAAGACACGCGCCCTGTCGCTCGCTGGCTACCGCGACGCCATGACGTACGTGCTTCAAGTCGCGCAGGACCCGTCCGCGCGAGTGGACGAAGGAATGCTCAAGTCGCTTCATTTCATGAACGCCCGAGTTCGACCGGATAAGGGGCCGGGGCGATGGCGTCCTGGAGAGGTTTTGTCGTGCGGGAGACCGACCAATCAGCAGGTTTATGAAGGAGCCCGGGCTGACGACGTACCGGCGCTCGTTGCCGCAATGATTGAGGAATTGGAAACGAGCGAGGCGCCAGTGCTTGTGAGGGCAGCCATGGCGCACCTAAACCTCGTGATGGTCCATCCGTTCCGAGATGGAAATGGCCGAATGGTTCGGGCACTTCAGACGCTGGTTTTGGCGCGCGCGCATTTCATAGGCGCCGGTCTTCTCGAGCATCGAGGAGTACCTCGGACGGAACACCGACGCGTATTACGATATTTCAGGCGAAGTCAGGCAGGGTCGTTGAAATCCCGACCATGACGCCCGTCCGTGGATTCGGTATTGCCTAACAGCGCATTATTACCAAGCGCGGACGCAGCCGAGTCGAATCCGGGAAACGGAGCAGCTTTATGCTGCGTGCGCGGGCGCTACCGCTGAACAGCATGGTCTGCCGGAGAGGGCGACGGGGGCACTGGTAGAAGCGGCGTACGGCTTTCGCCTGACGAATGCGTCCTACCGAAAGATCGTGGAAGTAACGGCCGGCGAAACTGTGTCGCCGCTGACGGTGAGCCGCGATCTCAAGGCGATGGTGGTGGCGAACAAGGTAGCCAGCCGATTGGGGGACTCGGGGTCGCTACTACGTCGCAGAGCCAATACTTCGCGAACAGCGAGCGCGCATTCAGGCGGATCGCGCGCCGGAGGAGGCGAGCAATCCGTCGAAATCGCCCACGGGCAGCTTTGAGCTATCGCTCGGGTGATGCGTGCTCAGGCAGGATGACGTAAAGGAAATCTCGGGCACCATCGATCAATGCCGACCCCCTGCGCGCACGCACGACGGCGCATCACGGCGCGTGAGGTCGCGGGTCGTCTCGGGCTGTCACCGGACACGATCTTGCGCTACTACCGCGACGGCCTGATCCCGGGCCGCAACATCATAGCCACATGCGGCCGCCTAGCTCTCTTGTGGAGCGAGCAGAGGAGACGACGTGAGCCAAAAATGGCTCATTTGCAGCGATGGGCGGTGCAGGGTTCGAACCTGCGGCCTCCTGCTTGTAAGGCAGGCGCTCTGACCAGCTGAGCTAACCGCCCGCAGCACAGGAGGTTACGCGGCGTCGCCGGCCCGTCGGCCTGCGCGAGATCACGGCTCAGGACAGGAGTGCAGCGTGCGCAGCAGCCGGGCCGCGCGGCTGGCGTCGCGCCGCAGCGCACGGGCGTTGTAGGCGTGGCACAGCCGGCTGAGCACCCTGTAGCCCACCTCGTGCGTGCAATGGCGCTGCACGACGGTTGGCGGCGGGCCGCCGGCGCCGCTGAGCTCGACGAGCACGATGTCCTCCTCACCGAAGGCGGCGAACCAGTGCTCCGGGGACGAGCACACGCCGGCGCCCACGCCGGCACGGCGCGCCAGCTCGACGGCGATCGCCGTCAGCAGCAGCGGATGGCCGCGGCGCCGGTCGAGCACGCGGTCGAGCATGAGGTGGTCGGGCTCGTCGCAGTCGGTCGCCTGCATGCCGATGTCGTGGCGCAGCGCATGCAGGACGCAGGCGGCCTGGGCGTCGGCGTGCAGCACGCCGAGACCGAACAGATGCCGGCTGTAGTCGTCCAGGCATTCGAGCGCGTGCTGGTGATCGACCGGCCGGAAGTGCGCGGCGAGCGCGAGCAGCAGTTCGTCAAGCGCCGGGCGGCGCTGCCTCGCGACGCTGAGGAACGGGCTTGCCGGCCGCACGGTGACCGCCGCCCGGTCAGACGTCCGCCGTGCGCGAGCCGGAGGCGCGACCGTCGCCGGCGAGCAGCGCGCTGAGCCCGGCCTCGTCGAAGCCGTGGACGCCGGTGGGCCAGAGGGCCGGGTACGGCTCGGCGTCCCACACCCCGCAGCGAATCGCGCCGTAGTGACGCTGCAGGTTCTCGGTCATCTCCTCGCGATGCGCCGGGCAGGCGTAGCGCTTGGACCCGAGCCGCCCGCCCGCCGTCCAGATCAGCCAGCCACCGGGCATCGCGTCGCGGTAGGCGCCGAACGTGCGGTCGCGCAGCTGGCCCTCGAGCGTGCGCTGCGTGACGGCATCGGGCTGGGCGTCGCAGTGCTCGCAGCGAAAGATCACCTTGACCGTCATGAGCGCACCGCTCCCGGCACCGGCGTTCGATCGCGGCCCGCGGCGCGGCGGGAGGCGACATGCGCTGCGTAGGCGCGTAGGCTGCTGATCATGCCGGTGCTCCTTCGTACGTGGGAAGGATGAAGGGCCATTAGGGAGCCCTAACACATAAGGTTAGGGAACCCTAACACGCTTCGGCAAGCCGCGTTCGCCAACGCTCGCGGGACCGTGCCCGTCGTGCGATCCGCGCCCGCTCAGGTCGGCGACTCGGCGCGCGAGCTCGTCCACGCGCCCCACAGCTCTGCATAGGCGCCACCCGCGGCGACGAGCTCGGCGTGGGTGCCGCTCTCGCGCACCCGCCCGCCGTCGAGGACGACGATGCGGTCGGCCTCGACGGCCTGCGTGAGCCGGTGGGCGACGATGAGCGCGGTGCGTCCCTCGAGCGCCCGTGCGGCCGCCTTCTCGAGCGTGCGCGCGCCGGCACTCCCCGCCTCCGCGGTGGCCTCGTCGAGCACCGCGATCGGCGGGTCGGCGAGCACGAGCCGCGCGAGCGCCAGCTGCTGGGCCTGCGCCGTGCCGATCCGGTGGCCGCCGCGGCCGATGACCGTGCTCAGGCCGTCGGGCAGCGCGCGCACCCAGCCCAGCGCGCCGACGCGCTCGAGCGCCGCCTCGAGCTCGTCGTCGCCGGCCTGCGGACGGGCCAGGCGCAGGTCGTCGGCGAGCGGCCCGGCGAACGCGTGGACCTCCTGCGTGATGAGCCCGACCGTCCGGCGCGCGGACGTCCCGCCGAGCTGTGCGATGGACGCGCCGCCGAGCAGCGATCTCGCCGGCGGCCGGGTTGTGGATGCCCGCGATGAGCTTGGCGAGCGTCGTCTTGCCGGCGCCGCTGACGCCGACGAGGGCGACCTGCTCGCCGGGCCGAGCTCGATGTCGACGCCGTGCAGCACGTCGTGCCCGGCGCCGTAGGCGAAGCTGACCCCGGTCACCCGCACGGAGGCGTCGCGCGGCTGGGCCGGCACCTCGGGCTCGTCCGGCACAGGAGCTGCGCCACGCCGACGAGCCGCGCGAGGCTCGCGCCCGCCGACTGGATGTCGTCGATCAGCCCGAGCAGCATGTTCAGCGGGTCGAAGAGCCGCACGAAGTACAGCGCCGCCGCGGTCGCCTCGCCGACCGTCACCGCGCCGTCACGGACGAGCAGGAAGCCGGCGAGCAGGATCGCGCCGGTGCCGGCGAGCTCGGCGACGTTCAGGCGCCCGTAGAAGCGCGTCTGCAGGTGTACGGCGCGCAGCGACAGGTCCAGCGCCGCCTGCGAGCGATCGGCGATCCGCGCGGTTTGCGGCTTGGCGAGCCCGAACGCGCGCACGGTCGTCGCGCCGCCGATCGAGTCCAGCAGCTGCTGCGCCCGACCCGACCGGCGGCGCGCTCGGCGGCATACAGCGGCGCCGCCCGCGCGAGGTACCAGCGCAGCGTCCAGACCTGGATCGGCATCGCGCACAGGCCGGCGAGTGCGAGCCGCCAGTCCAGCGCGGCGAGACCGACGACGGTCAATCCGACGGTCAGCCCGGAGATCACGAACGCGGGCAGCGCGTTGCGCACCGCCTGCGCCGTCGCGGCCACGTCGTCGCCGACGCGGGCGAGCAGGTCGCCGCTGCCCGCGCGCTCGATCTGCCCCAGCGGCAGCCACAGCGCGCGCTCGCACGACGCGCTCGCGCAGCACCGCGAGCACCGGCTCGCCGACGCCCGCCACGAGCGCGGTGCCGAGCCCGGTGAGGATGCCCTGGGCGAGCGTCAGCGCGAGCAGCACGACGACGGGGGTCGTCAGCGCGCTGGCCGGCTTGTCGTCGACGACGAGGTCGACGATGTGACCGAGGACGGGCGGGACCGCGAGGCCGGCGACCGTCCCCGCCAGCAGCACGACGACCGTGAGCGCCGCCAGCGGACGATGGGGCCGCATGAGCTCCCAGACGGTGCGCCGGGTCTCGGCCGCGCCGGCGGTCGGCAGCAGCTCGGCGGGCGTCATCCGAGCACCGCCGCGCGGTACGCCGCGTTGCGCCGCAGCAGCTCGCCGTGCCCGCCGCTGTCGGCGACGGTCCCGTCCTCGATGACGATCACGCGATCGCACGCCGCGAGCAGCGCCGGGCTGCTCGTCAGGACGAGCGTGCTGCGGCCGCGGCGGATCTCGCGCAGGCCGGTCGCGATCTTCGCCTCCGTGGCGGCGTCGACGGCGGTGGTCGGCTCGTGCAGCACGAGCACGATCGGATCGGCCGCCAGCGCGCGGGCAAGCGCGACGCGCTGGCGCTGCCCGCCCGACAGCGAGCTGCCGCGCTCGGCAAGCCGTGTCTGCAGCCCGTCGGGCAGCGCCGCGGCCACCTCGTCGGCGACCGCGGCAGCGAGCGCGCGGTCGAGGTCCCCGCGCTCGTCTCGCCGCCGCGGCGACGTTCTCGGCGAGCGTCTGCTCGAAGAGATCCGCGTCGTGCGGCGCGACGAGCACCGCGCGATGCAGCTGCACGGGATCGAGCTCGGTGAGCGCCATCCCGTCGAGCTGGATCTCACCGCTCGCGGGGTCGGCGTCACGGGCAAGGCACTGCAGCAGCGCGTGGGCCGACTCGGGATCCGCCGCGACGACGCCGACGAACGCCCCGGCGGGCAGCTCGGCGGTCAGGCCGCGCAGCGCGTCGTGCGTCACGCCTGTGAGGCGCAGCTCGCCGCGGGCCGGCGATGCCGGCGCGCGCGTCCCGCCGCTGACGGCGGGAGGCAACGCGAGCACGGCGGCGACGCGCTCGGCCGAGGCGCGCGCGCGGGCCAGCTCGCCGCCGACGTAGGAGACGCGCCCGAGCGGCCCGATCAGGAACTGCGTCAGGCCGATCGCCGCGATCAGCTCGCCGATCGTGATGTCGCCCGAGACGGCGAGCCGCGCGGCGACGAGGGCGACGAGCACCAGGAAGGCGCCGGTGAGGACGATCGTCGAAGCGTCGTAGGCCGCCTCCGCGCGCGCCGCGCGGAGCGTCGCGCCGAGCGACTCGCGGCTGGCCCTGCGATAGCGATCGATCGCGGCGGCCTCCGCGCCGATGCCCTTCAGCACGCGCAGCCCGCGCACGAGATCGGTCGCCAGGCCCGCGGCTGCCGCCGCCTGCCCCTGCTCGGCAGCGGCGCGCCGCGACAGCGGCCGTCCGGCGAGCTGGACGAAGAGCAGCACCGGCGGGAGGCCGAGCACGACGAGCAGCCCGAGCGGAAGCGAGATCTGCAGCAGGACGATCGCGGCGATTGCGAGCGCGGCCAGCACGCCGGTGCCCATCGCGACAGCGAGGTTGACGGTGCCCACGCGCTGCGCATCGGAGGTGGCGATGCTCAGCAGCTCGCCCGGCAGCCGATCGCTGTCGGCGCCGCCGGCGGGATGCAGCACGCGCCGCGCGAGCTCGACGCGCAGCTCGTGCGCCGCGCGCTCCTCGCGCGCGCACGGCCTTGCGAAACCCCAGCCGGAACGCTGTCGACAGCACGGCGAAGAGCCCCGCCAGCGCCGCCAGCGACCACGCCAGCGCGCCGCTGTCGCCGGTCGCGATCGCCTCGTCGATGACGACGCCGACAACGACCGGCACGAGCGCCTCCGCCGCCTGGTGGGCCATGAGCAGCAGCGAGCCCAGCGTGACGTCGCGGCGCTGTCCGCCGATCGCCCGCCGCAGGACTGCCGCCCGCGACGGCGCGCTGACAGGCTTCGAGCTCAGGAGACGAGCCCGGCGTTCGCCTGCTCGATGCCCGCGGTCAGCAGCTCGATCTCCTTGCGGTAGAGCGGATAGCTCCAGGCCTGCAGCTTCTGCCAGGGGACGAGCTGCTTCGCCTTCACCGCCGGCAGAGCCCGCCAGGTCGGCTTCTTCGCGAGCCCCGCGAGCAGCAGCGAGCCCTCCTGTATGTCGTGCATGATCAGGTCGGCCGGGAAGGCGTCGGCGCGCTCGTAGCTGACGACCGTCCAGAAGTCGGCCGGATCGAACTTCTTGGAGCTGTTGCGCGGCTTGATCCCGGTGTTGACGAAGTTCACGCCCCAGCCCTCGTATTCCTTCAGTGCGGGGAAGCGGGCCGGGCGAGCGTAGTACAGGCCGTCCTCGAAGCCCGCGACCGCGACGACGGCGACATCGCGCTTGCGCGCGGCGGTCTCGCGCAGCTTCGTGACAGCGGCGTCGAAGCGCTCGCGCTCCGCGGCCCGCCCGCCCGCATCGGCGTCGGCGCCGAGCGACAGGGCCAGCGCTCCGAAGCGGTCGATGACCTTCGTCGGCAGCGGGATGCGCGTCGATCGCCGCGATGGGGGCGAACGCCTGCACCTTCTTCTGCTGCTTGTCGTCCTTGAAGCCGAACAGGACCGCCTGCTCGGGATCGTAGGCGGTGACGATGAGGTCGGGCTTCAGCGCCGCGAGCTTCTCGAGGTTGATCTCACCGTAGACGTCGCCCACCGATTGCGTCTGGCTGATGTCGAGCCCCTCCAGCGAGGTGTTGTCCTTCAGCGGCGCGCCGCCGAAGACGGCTGTCGGCACGATTCCCTGGTACCACAGGGCGGAGGCGGCGGTGTCGTAGGCGATGATCCGCTCGGGGCGCTTGTCCAGCGAGATCTTCGTGCCGCGGTCGTCGGTGAACGACCACGGGCCGGCCGCCGCCTTGGCGCCCGACGAGCCCGATCCGTCGCCGCCGTCGTCGTCGCCGCACGCGGCGAGCAGCAGCGGGGCTGAGACGAGCGCGCCGAGGCCGCGCGCGACGAACCGCCGCCGGGTCGTGCCGGGCGGATCGTCCTGGTTGGGCACGGTCATGGTGATCCTCCTGCTGTGGGGGTTTGCGATCGCGCAGCGTGCGGCGCGATCGCGTCGGATTCGCCTGCAAAGACGCTGGTGTGGCGCCCGATCGGGATGACCATCGGCGTCCCGGACACGGGGTCCGGGGCGATCTGGCACGCGCAGCTCGAAGACCTGCTGCACGAGCTCGCGGGTGACGATCTCGGCCGGCCGGCCCTCGGCCACGATCGCGCCGCCGCGCATCGCGATGAGGTGATGGGCGTACCGGCAGGCGTGGTTGAGGTCGTGCAGGACGAGCACGATCGTGCGGCCGTCACGCCGGTTGAGGTCGACGAGCAGGTCGAGCACCTCGACCTGATGGGTGAGGTCGAGGAACGTCGTCGGCTCGTCGAGCAGCATGATCTCGGTGCCCTGCGCGAGCGCCATCGCGATCCAGACGCGCTGGCGCTGGCCACCCGACAGCTCGTCGACCGGGCGCTCCGCGAGGGCGAGCGTGTCGGTCGACTCGAGCGCGTCGGCGACCGCCTCCTGGTCGGCCGCCGACCACTGCCGGACCCACGTCTGGTGCGGGTAGCGCCCGCGCGCGACGAGGTCGGCAACGGTGATCCCCTCGGGCGCGATCGGTGTCTGGGGCAGGATCCCGAGGCGCACCGCGAGCTCCTTCGTCGGCAGCTCGTGGATGCTGCGCCCGTCGAGCTGCACCGTGCCGCCGATCGGCTTGAGCAGCCGCGCGAGGCCGCGCAGCAGCGTCGACTTGCCGCACGCGTTGGCGCCGACGATCGTCGTGATCCGGGCCGGTGGGATCGTCACCGACAGGTCGGCGACGACCTCGAGGCGCTCGTAGGCCAGGCGCAGGTGCTCCGCGCGCAGCGTGAGGCGTTTGCTCATCCGTTCATCCACCCCTTCCGATGCGGTTGGTCCGGGCCAGCAGCCACAGCAGGTACGGCGCGCCCGCGATGCCCGTGATGACGCCGACGGGGATCTCCGCGGGCGCGAACAGCCGCCGGCCCAGGAGGTCGGCCAGCGAGCACGAGCAGCGCGCCGGTCAGCGCCGACGGCACGAGCGTCAGCGGCGCGCGCGTCAGCCGGCGGGCGATCGGCGCCGCCATGAACGCGACGAAGGCGACCGGCCCGGCCGCGGCGGTGCCGGCGCCGGCGAGGCCGACCGCGCCATCAGCAGCGCCAGCCGCGAGCGCTCCACCTCGACGCCGAGCCCGCGGCCGAGGTCGTCGCCGAGCTGCAGCGCGCGCAGCCGGGCGCTGAGGACGAGCGTCGCCGGCACGAGTACGAGCGCGATCACGCCGGTCGGCAGGACCGTCTCCCAGCCCGACCGAGTTCAGGCTGCCCGTCAGCCAGACGGTGGCCTGCGCGGCGCTGTAGAGGTCGCCGCGCGTGATCAACACGAACGTGACCGACGACGCCATCAGGCCGAGGCTCATGCCGACGAGCACGAAGCGGTACGGCGACACGCCGTGGCGGTAGGCGAGCACGTAGATGAGCACGCCCATCCCCAGCGCGCCGGCGAGCGCGCCGGTGTACAGCAGCGCGAAGGACGCGCCCAGGTCGTGATGACGAAGACGGCGACGACCGCCGAGCCGTAGAGCACGCCGAGGATGTCGGGGCTGGCCAGCGGGTTGCGTGCGACAGCCTGGAAGATCGCTCCCGACATGCCGAGGACGATGCCGACGAGCAGTCCGTTGATGGCGCGCGGCAGGCGCAGGTCCTGCGCGACCACCACGGTCGCCTGGTCGCCCAAGCCGAGCATCGCGGGGACGACGTCCGTGAGCGCGATCGGGTAGTCGCCGACGCTGACGCTCACGCAGAACACGACGAACGTCGCGGCGGCGAGGACGAGGCAGACGCGCCGCGGGCGTGCGCGTGACGCCGCGTGCGCGCGGGCGACGGTCTCGAGCGCCGAGCGGGCGGGCAGGGCGGTGGTGTCGGCGACCGCCATCGGCGTCAGAGCTCCACCGGCTTGCGGCGCCGCACGAGCGCGATGAACAGCGGCCCGCCGACGAGCACCGTCACGACGCTCACCCCGAGCTCGCGCGGCGGGGCGATCACGCGCCCGGCGATGTCTGCGGCGAGCAGCATCATCGGGGCCAGCACCGCGCGAGAACGCGAGGATCCAGCGGTAGTCGGGGCCCGTGATCGCGCGTGCGACGTGCGGCACGACGAGGCCGACGAAGACGATCGGGCCGGCGGCGGCGGTCGCCGTTCCTGCGAGCAGGACGATGCAGACGCCGACGAGCACCCGCGTCCGGACGATGCGCTGGCCGAGCGAGCGGGCCACGTCCTCCCCGAGCGCAAGGCCGTTGAGCAGGCGCCCGCAGGCCAGCGCCAGCACGGTCCCGACGAGGATGAACGGCCACATCTCGCGTGCGATGTCGCCGCCGCGCTCGGCGATCGACCCGACGAGCCAGAAGCGCAGCGCGTTGAGCGTCTCGAGGTCGCGCAGCACGAGCAGCGTCGTGATCGACGTGAACAGGGCGGAGACGGCCGCGCCGGCGAGCGCGAGCTTGACGGGCGTCGGCCCGTCGCGCCCGAACGACGCCGATCCCGTAGACGAGGACGACGCCGATCGCCGCGCCGGCGAATGCGAACCAGACGTAGCCGGTGAGCGCCCCGACGCCGAGGACGAGCACCCCGACGGCGATTGCCGTCGCCGCCCCGGCCGTCGACGCCGAGCAGTCCCGGGTCGGCGAGCGGGTTGCGCGTCACGCCCTGCATGAGCCCGCCCGCGAGGCCGAGCGCCACGCCGACCATGAGGCCGATGATGGTGCGCGGGACGCGCACGTCGTGGACGATCAGCTGGTCCTGGTTGGCGGGGTCGTAGCTCGTGAGCGCGTGGACGGTCGTGCTCAGCCCGATCGAGCGCGAGCCGACCGCGAGGCTCAGCAGTGCCACGAACGACAGGGCGACGAGTGCAATGGCCAGAATCGCGGCGCGACGCGTGGGTGCGTATGTCCAGCGGACGGCGCCTGCCTCTGCGGTCGTCGCCTGTTCTCCCCTTACCATGAGTCCCTTCGCGTAGGAGGCGCGCTGTGCACCAATAATTAGGTTACCCTAATCGGGACGGTAAGGGCAGCCAATTCGGGAGTGTGCCCGACGACGAGCGAACGTGCTGGCACGGACGCTGTCCGAGGCCGCGCGCGCCGCTCACGTAGAGCTGCGCGATCGGCCGGCCGGGGTCGGCGACGGCCGCCTCGAGGAGCGCGACGAGCTGTGCCGCGAGCCGCTGCGCCGTCACCGGCTCGAACAGGTCGCGCGCGTACTCGAGCAGGCACTCGACGCGCTCGCCCGCGGGCGGTTGGTAGAAGCTGAACACGAGGTCGGCGCGCGCGGTCGCGGTGTGGACCGGCTCGAGCTCGGTCTCCTCCTCGTCGCCGAGCGGGGCGAGCGCAGCGGACTCGTGGTGGACGATGAGGACCTGGATGCGCCGGTCCATGCCGAGCGCGTCAGCGACCTGATCGAACGGCACGTCCTGGTGCTCGAACGCGGCGAGGTCCGCCGCACGGACGCGCTCGACCAGCTCCGCGAAGCTCGGGTCGCCGGAGGTGTCGGTGCGCAGTACGAGCGTGTTGACGAATGCGCCGACGAGGTCGTCGAGCGCCTCGTCGCCGCGACCGGACGCGACGCTCGCGATCGGCAGGTCGGTGCCGGCCCCGGTTCCCGTCAGCAGCGCGGCGATCGCCGCTTGCAGCACCATGAAGAGGCTCGCGCCGGCCGCTCGTGCGATCCCCGCGCAGGCCGCGATGAAGCGCCGGCTGGAGGAAGATCTCGACGACCCCGCCGTCGTGGCTGCGGACGGCCGGGCGCGGATGGTCGGCGGGGAGCGCGTCTGCCGCCGGCAGGTCGTGCAGCTGCTCACGCCAGAAGGCGAGCTGGTGGGCGGCCACGGCGTCGGGATCGGCCGGGTCGCCGAGCAGCTCGCGCTGCCACAGGATGTAGTCGGCGTAGCCGACCGGCAGCGGCGGCCAGGCGGGCACGCGTCCTGCGCGGCGCGCCTCGTAGGCGGTCGCAAGGTCGCGCACGAGCGGCACGGTCGACCACTCGTCGCCCGCGATCTCGTGGCGCAGCAGCAGGAGCACGCGACGTCCGCCCTCGCAGTCCAGCAGCGTTGCGCGCAGCGGCGGCTCGGCGGCGAGGTCGAAGACGTGGCGCGCGGCCGCGGCGAGATCGGTGGCCAGCGTCGCCTCGCTGCTGGCCAGCACCTGCAGCGGATCGCCGCCCCTTCGCGTCACCGAGCGCGAGGGTCGGCGCCGCCCCGCCGGCCTCGGCGAGCGAGGTGCGCAGGCTCTCGTGGCGCTCGACGACGTCGCCCAGCGCGGCGTCGAGCGCGGCCCTGTCGCTGCCGGCGGGCAGGCGCAGCGCGAGCGCGATGTTGTGCCGCGGGCTGGGCTCGTCCTCGCGCTCCAGCGACCACAGCCGCCGCTGGGTGAAGGACGGCGGCAGCGCGTCCGGGTGCTCCAGCGGCCGCAGCGGCGGGCGGCCGGCGCCGCCGCCGTCGAGGCGGCCGGCGAGCGCGGCGACGGTCGGCGCCTCGAACAGGTCGCGGATCGTCAGCTCGGCGCCGAGCCGCGCGCGGACGCGGCCGAGCAGGCGCATGCCGAGCAGCGAGTGGCCGCCGAGGGCGAAGAAGTCGTCCTCCGCACCGACCTCCGGCAGCCGGAGCAGCTCGGCGAAGAGCTCGGCGAGGATGTGCTCCTGCGGCGTCGCGGCGCACGCGAGCCGGCGGCGAGCGCGCCGAGATCGGGGGCGGGCAGTGCGGCACGGTCGAGCTTGCCGCTTGGCGTGGAGCGGCAGCTCGGCGAGCGCGACGATCGCCGCCGGCACCATGTGATCCGGCAGCGACGCGGCGGCGTGGCGGCGCAGCGCGGCCGGGTCGAGCTCGGCGCCGTTCGCCGGGACGGCGTACGCGACGAGCCGCGCAGGCCCGGCTCGTCCTCGCGCAGCAGCGCGACGGCGCGCGCGACGGCGGGATGGCGCGCGAGCACCGCCTCGATCTCCGCCGGCTCGATGCGAAAGCCGCGCAGCTTGACCTGGTCGTCGGCGCGCCCGAGGAAGTCCAGCGCGCCGTCGGCGCGCCAGCGCGCGAGGTCGCCGGTGCGGTACATCCGCTCCCCGGCCCGCGAACGGGTCGGCGACGAAGCGCTCGGCGGTCAGGTCGGGCCGGCCGAGGTAGCCGCGCGCGAGCCCGTCGCCGGCGATGTAGAGCTCCCCGCGCGCGCCGGGCGGCAGCGGGCGCAGGGCCGGTCCAGGACGTACGCGCGGGTGTTCGGATCCGGCGGCCGATCGGGACGGGCGCGCCGTCCCAGCCGGGCTCGGCACGCCAGAGCGTCGAGTTGACGGTCGCCTCGGTCAGCCCGTAGGCGACGAAGACGCGCAGGTGGGCCGCGAGGCGGGCGACGAGATCGGGCGCGACTGTCTCGGTGCCGGCGAGCACGGTCGCCCCGAGCGGCAGCCGGCAGTCGTCGGGGAGCGTCGCCAGGAGCGAGGGCGGCAGGATCGCATGCGTGATCGCGTGCTCGTTCGCGTAGTCGGTCAGCGGCGCGCCGGCGACCCGCCGCTCGGAGGGGACGAGGACGAGCCGGGCGCCGCTGCAGAGCGCCATGCAGAGGTCGAACGACGGCCGACGTCGAAGCTCACGCGAGGCGAACTGCAGGACGCGGCTCGACGCGTCGACGCCCATCCGCTCGGCGGCCGTCGCGACGAGGCTCGCGATGCCCTCGTGCGTGACGGCGACGCCCTTCGGACGGCCCGTCGAGCCCGAGGTGTAGATGACGTACGCGGGGTTGTGCAGGCGCGCGGTCGCGTCCGTGCGGCCGTTGCCGCTGACGGCCGCGTCGAGCCGCGACGCGAGCGCCGGGTCGTCGAGCGCCAGCACGTCGAGGCCGTCGAAGCGCCCGGCTTCGGCGCGCGTCGTCAGCACGCAGCGCGGCCGCGCTGTCGGCGAGCATGAAGGCCAGCCGGTCGGCCGGGTAGTCGAGGTCGAGCGGGAGGAACGCGGCGCCGGCCTTCGACACCGCGAGCAGCGCGACGACGAGCTGCGGCGAGCGCGGCAGCGCGACCGCGACGACGTCCTCGGGCCCGCAGCCGCGCGCGGCCAGCAGCCCGGCGAGCCGCTCGGCGCGTGCGTCGAGCTCGGCGTACGTCAGGCGCTCGTCCTCGCACACCACGGCTGTCGCGCCCGGGTCGCGCGCGGCGGCGGCGGCGAACAGCTCGGGCAGCGTCGCGCGCTCGACCGCATGCGGGCTACCGCCGAGCTGCGTGAGCACGTGGTCGCGCTCCTCGCCGGAGAGCAGCTCGATCGACCGCAGCGGGCGGCCGGGATCGGCGACCGCTCCCTCGAGCAGCCGTACGAGCCGATCCGTCAGGTGCTGCACGGTGCCGTGCTCGAACAGGTCGCTGCTGTACTCCACGACGCATGCGAGCCGGTCCGCGGCGGGGCCCTCGACGAAGCTGAACGCGAGGTCGAACTTCGCCGACCGCGTCGCGATCGGCTCGCCCTCGACGTGCAGGCCGTCGAAGCTCAGCTCGTCCGCGGTCGGCGCGCGGTGGACGACCATGACCTGGAAGAGCGGGTTGCGGGCCATCGACCGGCTCGGGTTGACGGCGCGCACGACATGCTCGAACGGCACGTCCTGATGGTCGAACGCCGCGAGGTTGCGCTCGCGCACGCGCGCCAGCAGCTCGCGAGAAGCTCGGGTCGCCGGACACATCGGCGCGCAGGACGAGCGTGTTGACGAAGAAGCCGACGAGGTCGTCGAGCGCGGCGTCGGTGCGCCCCGCGATCGGCGCGCCGAGCGGGATGTCGTCGCCTGCCCCGAGGCGGTGCAGCAGCGCGGCGACGGCGGCCTGGGCGACCATGAACATGCTCGTCCCCGTGTCGCGCGCAAGCGCGCGCAGGGCGGCGCACAGCGTCTCGGGCAGCTCGACCTCGATCGCGCCGCCGCGATGGGTCGCCAGCGCCGGGCGCGGGCGGTCGGCCGGCAGCGCGAGCTCATCCGGCAGGTCGCGCAGCGCGTCGACCCAGTACGCGAGCTGGCGGGCGCCGAGGGCGTCGGGGTCGTCCGGGTCGCCGAGCAGCTCGCGCTGCCACAGTGTGTAGTCGGCGTACTGGACCGGGAGCGGCGCCCACTGCGGCGCTGCTCCTGCGCGCCGCGCCGCGTACGCGGCGGCGAGGTCGGCGAGGAACGGCGCGTCGGACCACTCGTCGGTCGTGATGTGATGCAGGACGATCGCGACGACGTGCTCGTCGGCGGCGACGCGCCGGACCGCGATCCGCAACGGCAGCTCGGCCCGCAGGTCGAACGGTCGCTCGATCGCGGCGCGCAGCGCGCCGCCGTCATCGTCCTCGACGAGCGCCAGGGCGACAGGGGCATCGGGCGCCATGACGATGTCTTGATACGGCTCGCCGGCGTGCTCGCCGACGAGCGTCCGCAGCGCCTCGTGGCGCGCGATCACGTCGCCGGCGGCGGCTGCCAGCGCGTCGATGTCGAGCGCGCCGCGCACGCGCAGGACGAGCGGGAAGTTGTAGGCGGCGCTCGCCCCTCGAGCTGCGCGACGAGCCACAGCCGCTGCTGCGCGAACGACAGCGGGATTCGCTGCGGGCGCTCGCGCGGCACGAGCGCCGGCCGTGCCGCGGCGCGGCCGGCGGCGGCCCGCGCGGCGAGGTCGGCGACGACCGGCGCCTCGAACAGGTCGCGGATCGACAGCTGCGCGTCCAGGCGCGTGCGCGCCTGGCTGACGAGCCGCGTCGCGATCAGCGAGTGGCCGCCGAGCGCGAAGAAGTCGTCGTCCACCCCGGCACGCTCGAGCCCGAGCAGCTCGGCGTACAGCTCGCAGAGGACCTCCTCCTCGCGCGAGCGCGGAGGACGGCTGGGCGGCGCCGCGACGACCGCGGGCGCGGGCATCCCGGCGACGTCGAGCTTGCCGTTGACCGTCAGCGCGATGCGCTCCACGACGACCCAGGCGGCAGGGATCATGTGGGCCGGCAGTCGCGACGCCAGGTCCTCGCGCAGGCGTGCCACGAGCGCGTCGTCCTCGTCGCGCGCCGGCCGCCACGAGGTAGGCCACGAGCCGCCCGCCGCTGGCCGCGACCGCCGCGTGCGCGACGTCGGGGTGCGCCATCAGCGCGCTCGCGACCTCGCCCGGCTCGACGCGGTGGCCGCGGATCTTCACCTGGTCGTCCGTGCGGCCGAGGAAGTCGAGCAGCCCGTCGTCGCGGCGCCGGACGAGGTCGCCGGTGCGGTACATCCGCTCGCCCGGCGCGCCGAACGGGTCGGCGACGAAGCGCTCGGCGGTCAGGCCCGGACGCTTGAGATAGCCGCGCGCCAGGCCGACCCCGGCGATGTACAGCTCGCCCGCGACACCGGCCGGCAGCGGGCGCAGCGCGGCGTCGAGCACGTGCGCGCGCGTGTTGAAGATCGGCCGCCCGACGGTCGGCGTCGCGCTGTCGTGCGTCCCTCCGCCGAGCGTGTTGATCGTGTACTCCGTCGGGCCGTAGAGGTTGTAGCCGAGCACGCCGTCGGCCTGGCGCAGCCGCTCCCAGACGCTGTCGGTGACCGCCTCGCCGCCGAGCAGCACGAGCGCCGGGCGCTGCTCGCCGTCGAGCAGGCCCTGCTCGAAGAGCTCCTGCGCGTACGTCGGCGTGACGTTGAGCACGTCGATGCGCTCGCGCGCCGCGTACGCCACGAGCCCTTCCGCGTCGCGCCGAAGCTCCTCGTCGGCGACGTGGACCTCGTGACCCTCGACGAGCCACAGCAGCTCCTCCCACGACATGTCGAACGCGAACGAGACGGTATGGGCGATCCGCAGCCGCCGCCCCCGGCCGCCGCGACGACGGGATCGAAGATCTGCGCGCGGTGGTTGAGCTGCATGTTCGTCAGGCCGCGATGCGGGGTGACGACGCCCTTCGGCATCCCGGTCGAGCCCGACGTGTAGATGACGTAGGCGGGGTGCTCCAGCCGGCGCGGATCGTCGGATGCGAAGCGCGGGCGCTCGGCGTCGCTCAGCGGGCCGCCCGAGAAGGCGGCGAGCCGCGCGACGGTCGCGCCGTCGTCGAGATCGACGCGGGCGATGGCGTCGCAGGCAAGGCGCGCGGCCGCCGTCGTGAGCAGGCAGACCGGCGCCGCATCGGCGAGCATGAGCTCGAGGCGATCGGCGGGATAGCCGGGATCGAGCGGCAGGTAGGCGGCGCCCGTCTGCAGGACCGCGAAGAGCGCGGCGACGATGTCGGCGTTGCGCGGCAGGGCGAGCGCGACGACGCGCTCGGGTCCCGCGCCGTGCGCGAGCAGCAGGCGGGCAAGGCGGTTGATGCGCGCGTCGAGCTCGGCGTACGTCAGCCGCTCGTCGCCGCAGACGAGCGCGAGCTCGTCGGGCACCATGGCGGCGCGCTCGTCGAGCATGTCGGCGATCGTCGTGTACGGCAACGGCTGCGCCCGCCCCGCGGACTGCGCGCGGATGCGCCGCCGCTCGTCCGCCGCGGCCGGCGGCTCGATCCGCCCGACGGGCAGCCCGGCGCCGCCGGCGAACTGCTCGAGCACCGCGACGACGTGGGCCGAGATCGCCTCCACCCGGGCACGGTCGAAGACGTCTGGACGGTAGGTCCACTCGAAGGCAAGCGCCTCGCCGCGGTCGGTCGTGAACGTCAGCGGCAGGTGCGTGCTGTCGGCGCCGGAGATGCCGCGCACGCCGAGCGCGGCTGCCGCCCGCGCGCGGCCCTCCTCGTCGACCGGCGTGTTGCGCAGCACCTGGAGGGTGTCGAAGAGCGGCCCGAGCCCGGCCGCGCGCTGCACGTCGCCGAGGCTCGCGTGGTGCACGCCGATCAGCGCCGCCTGCTCGCGCTGGAGCCGGTGCAGGAACGCCGCCAGCGGCTCGGCCGGCCGCAGGCTGACGCGCACGGCGACGGTGTTGAGGAACTGCCCGACGATCCGCTCGACGCCGGCGATCTCCGGCGGCCGTCCCGACACGGTGGAGCCGAAGACGACGTCGTCGCGGCCGGTCAGCCGGCCGACGACGATCCCCCAGGCGCCGGCGAGGACGCTGTTCAGCGTCAGCCCGTGCTCCCGAGCGGCAGCCTCGACGGAGGCCGTCAGCTGGGCGTCGATGCCCGTCCACAGGCGCTCGGGCTCGAAGTCACGGCCGCTCGCGGTGGGCGCGACGAGCCCGGCCTCGTCGAGGCCGCCGAGCGCGCGCCGCCAGGCCTCGACCGCGGCGGCGCGATCCTGGCCGCCGAGCCAGTCGAGGTAGCGTCCGAACGACGGCGCCGGCGCGAGCGGCTCGTCCGGGAAGGCGCACAGCGCCAGCAGGTCGTCGAAGAACAGCGTCGCCGACCAGCCGTCCAGCAGCAGCGTGTGGTTCGTCAGCACGATCCACTGGCGCCCGTCGCCGGCGCGGGCGACCGTGCAGCGCATGAGCGGCGCGCGCGTGAGATCGAAGCGCCGCCGCCCGTGGTCCTCGACGAGCCGCTCCAGGGCCCCGTCCTCGTCGCCGGCCGGGAGCTGCACCTCGTCGAGCGGGACGTCGACGCGGCGTGCGACGACCTGCAACGTACGCGGCAGTCCCTCGTGCACGAAGCCGGCGCGCAGCGCCGCGTGGCGGGCGAAGACGGCCGCCAGCGCATGCCGCAGGATGGCGCTGTCGAGCGGGCGCTCGAGCTCGATCACCGTCGTCGCGGTGTACGGATCGCGCACCGAGGTGTCGTAGGTCGACTCGAAGTGCAGCCCCTCCTGCAAGGGCGACAGCGGCCAGACGTGCTCGGCGTCGGGGACGGCGCGCTCGACGACCGCGCGCGCGTCGTCGTCGAGCTGCACGAGCGGCCCGCGGCTCGGCGTCTCGCGTTCGGCGTGGCGCAGCGGCTCGGCGACCGCAGCCAGCAGCGCGGGCGTCGGCTGCTCGAAGACATGGCGCGGGCGGATGGCCAGCCCCGCGTCGCGCGCCCGCGCGACCAGCGTGATCGCGAGGATGCTGTCGCCGCCGAGCGCGAAGAAGTTGTCGTCGGCCCGACCGCGTCGAGCCGCAGCACCCCCGCGAACGCTCGCACAGCGAGCGCTCCTCGGCGGTCCGGCCGGGCCGCGGCCCGGCTCGTGGGTCTGCGTCGCGGCTCGGGCGCCGGCACGCCGCGGTCGAGCTTGCCGCTGGGGGTCAGCGGCAGCGCGGCGAGCACGACGAACGCGGCCGGCACCATGTGCTCGGGCAGCCGCCGCGCGAGGTGCTCGCGCAGCGCCGCCGCGATCGAGCGCGCCGCCGCCGGCGCGGCGACGACGTGGGCGACGAGCCGCACCGCCCGGGCGTGTCGCCGCGCGCGACGACGGCGGCTTGCGCGACGCCGGGCTGCGCCGAGCGCGGGCTCGACCTCGCCGAGCTCGATGCGGAAGCCGCGCATCTTGACCTGGTCGTCGATGCGGCCGAGGTACTCGAGCTCGCCGTCGGGCCGCCAGCGCGCGAGGTCGCCGGTGCGGTACAGGCGCGCCCCGGCGCGGCCCGAACGGGTCGGCGACGAACGCTCGGCGGTCAGCGCCGGGCGGCCGAGGTAGCCGCGGGCGAGCTGCGACGCCGGCGAGGTAGAGCTCGCCGGCGACGCCGCGGGCACCGGACGCAGGCGGCGTCGAGGACGTGGGCGCCGGTGTTGCGGACCGGCGCGCCGATCGGGACGGTCGCCTCGTCGGCCGCGTGATCGCGTGCCAGTGACGTCGACGGCGGCCTCGGTCGGGCCGTAGAGGTTGTGGAGCCGGGGCCGGGCAGCGGGCGGGCAGCGGGCGCCGCGGGCGGCAGGCCCTCGCCGCTGACGAACGATGCAGGTGAGGGCCCGCGCGCGGTCGCGGCGAGCTCGACGAGGTCGAGGAAGGCGCGAGCATCGAGGGGACGAAGTCCATCGTCGTGACCTCGCTCGGGTCGATCAGGGCGCGAGGTGTCGGGGTCGCGGTGGCGGCCGGGCTCGGCGAGGACGACGCGGCGCCGTGCACAGCGGCCAGAAAGCTCCCAGACCGAGACGTCGAAGCTGAACGGGGTCTTCTGCAGGACGCGTCGTCGGCGCCGAGCGCGAAGCGTCCTGCATCCAGGCGAGCCGGTTGACGATCGCCTCGTGGGAGATCACCACGCCCTTGGGGCGACCGGTCGAGCCCGAGGTGTAGATGACGTAGGCGGGGTGCTCTGGACGCAGCGGCGTGCGACGTTCCGCGTCGGTCACGGGCTCGCCGGCCAGCGCGGCCAGCACGCTCGCCGTCGCGGGGTCGTCGAGCACGATCGTGGCCTCGCCGAGGTCCGGCAGGCGCTCGGCGAGGGCGCTCGCCGTCACGACGATCCGCGCGCGCGCGTCCTGCACCATCGCGGCGAGCCGTGCGTCGGGCAGCGCGGCGTCGAGCGGCAGGTACGCGGCGCCGCTCTTCAGCACGCCGAGCAGCGCCACCATGAGGTCGGCGCCGCGCTCGAGCGCGATCGCGACGACGTCCTCGGGTCCCGCGCCGCGCGCGACGAGCGCTCGTGCCAGCCGGCAGGCCGCGCGATCGAGGTCGCCGTACGTCCAGCCGGCGGGCTGCGCCGCCGGCGCGAGATCTCCCTGGGCCATCCGTCCCTTCCCCCGCGGAGGGTCCTTCACATCATCTGTTAGGGTACCCTAACTCAGACTGGGAACCGGGAGGCACCGAGCCAGATGACGACCCGTGCGCGCGACACCGTCCCGACCCGCGAGCCGCACGGTCCAACGCCGTACCCGCGCTGACCGCCGAAGATCGTCATCGCGTGCTCGTGGCGTTCAACGACACCGAGCGCGAGGTCCCGCCCGCGACGTTCCCGGCGCTGCTCCGGGCGCAGGCGCGGCGCACGCCGGGCGCGCCCGCGGTCGCCTGCCGAGGGTGCGTCGCTCGACCTACCGTGAGCTCGACGACGGCGCCGGACCGGCTGGCGCGCGCGCTCGTCCGCCGCGGCCGTCGGCCCCGAGCGGACCGTCGCGCTCGCGCTGCCGCGCTCCGTCGAGCTCGTCGTCGCCACCCGTCGCGGTGCTCAAGGCCGGCGGCACCCCCCTGCTGCTGGACCTCGACTACCCGGCCGCCCGGCTGGAGTTCATGCTCGCCGACGCCGCGCCACCCGTCGTGCTGACGACCAGCGCGCTCGTGGGCGACCTGCCGGCCGCTGCGGCGACGCCGAGGTGCTCGTGCTCGACGACCCGCGGACCGTGCGCGAGCTGCCGCGGCCCAGCACCACGGCGCCCCGCTCGCCGCCGCGCTGCGCGCTCGCGCACCGGCCTACGTCATCTACACCTCGGGCTCGACCGGCCGCCCGAAGGGCGTCGTCGTCACCCACAGCGGGCTCGCGAGCCTGATGGCGACCGCGGTCGACCGGCTCGGCGTGGGGGAGGGCAGCCGCGTCGCGCAGTTCGCCTCGATGAGCTTCGACGTCTCCGTCTGGGACATGTGCATGTCGCTGCTGACCGGCGCGTGCCTCGTCGTCGTGCCCGCCCAGCGGCGCGTGCCCGGCCCGCCGCTGCTGGATTACCTGCACGAGCAGCGCATCAGCCACATGATCCTGCCGCCGTCGCTCGTCGCGGTCCTGCCCGAGGACGCCGAGCTGCCGGCCGGCGCACGGCTCGTCGTCGGCGCCGAGCGCGTGCCGCCGGAGATCGTCGAGCGCTGGTCGTCGCACCTGCACGTCGTCGGCGCCTACGGCCTGACCGAGACAGACGGTCAACTCGACGCTCTGGCTCGCCGAAGCCGGGCTGGCGCGGCGACACCGTCCCGATCGGGCGGCCGGACCCCAACACCGCGACCTACGTGCTCGACGACGCCGCTCGCCGCCGCTGCCGCCGGGCGAGCTGGGCGAGCTGTACGTCGGCGGCGACGGTCTCGCGCGGGCTACCTCGGACGGCCCGACCTCACCGCGGAGCGCTTCGTGGCCGACCCGTTCGGGGCCGCCGGGCGGGCGGCTGTACCGGACCGGCGACCTCGTCCGCTGGCACCCCGACGGGACGCTCGAGTTCGTCGGCCGCGCCGACCAGCAGGTGAAGATCCGCGGCGTCCGGATCGAGCCGGCCGAGATCGAGTCCGTGCTGGCCCGCCATCCGGCCGTCGGGCGCGCGGCCGTCGTCGCCCGCGAGGACCGGCCCGGCGACCGGCGCCTCGTCGCCTACGTCACCCCGGCCGGCGACGGCAGCGGGTGGCGAGGACCAGCGCCGCCATGTCGACGAGTGGCGCCAGATCTACCGACCACGAGTACACGCGATCCCGACCGCCGTGCACGTCGAGGACGACTTCTCCGCCCGGCGAGCAGCTACGACGGCGGGCCGATCGCGCTGGAGAACATGCCTCGACGGGCGCGACAACACGGTCGCGCGGATCCGCGCCTGCCACCGCGACGAGACGCGCGCTCCCCGGATCCTCGAGCTCGGCGTCGGTACCGGCCTGCTGCTGGCGCGCCTGGCGCCGCACTGCGAGACCTACTGGGGCACGGACTTCGCCGCTCCCGTGATCGCGAAGCTGCGCGCGGACGTCCGCCCGCGTGCCCGAGCTCGAGGGCCGCGTCGAGCTGCGCTGCGCGGCCGCCGACGAGCTCGACGGCCTGCCGCGCGAGCGCTTCGACGTCGTCGTGCTCAACTCGGTGGCGCAGTACTTCCCGAGCATCGACTACCTGACGACGGTGATCGCCCGGCGCCGTCGAGCTGCTCGCGCCGGGCGGCACGCTGTTCGTCGGCGACGTGCGCGAGCTGCGCCTCCTGCGCTGCTTTCAGACGGCGATCGCGCTGCACCGCGCGCGTGGCAGGCGAGCACCGACGAGCTGCGCGAGGCCGTGCGCCGCGCCGTGCGCCTGGAGAAGGAGCTGCTCGTCGCGCCGGCGTACTTCCGCCGCGCTACCGGACGTGCCTGCCCGGCGTGGGCGCCGTCGACATCCGCATCAAGGACGGCCGCTCGCACGACGAGCTGACGCAGCTATCGCTACGACGTCGCGCTGCGCCCGCCGGCCCGGCACCGGACGTCGTCGACGTGAGCGCGGCGCCGTCGGTGCCGTGGGACGACGACGCCTGCGGTGCGGCGGCGCTCGTCGAGGAGCTCGACCGCCGCCGGCCACGGCTGCTGCGCGTGACCGAGATCCCCAACCCGCGCACCGAGCCCGAGCTCGCCGCGATGCGCGCGCTCGACAACGGCGCGCAGCCCGACGCCGCGCGGGCCGCCCTGTGCGAACCACGGGCTGCACCCCGGGCATCGAGCCGACGACGATCTGCGCCTTCGGCGAACGGCTCGGCTACCGCGTGGCGTGCACCCCGTCGCGCCGCCGCCGACGGGTCCTACGACGCCGTCTTCGTCGCTCGCGGCGCCGCCGCGCCCGGCATGCTGCACGGGTTGCACCGCTCGCCGGCCGGCGACGAGCCGGACGACGAACCCCCTCGCCACCACCCCGCGGCGACACGCGCGATGAACAGCCTCGTGCCCGCGCTGCGCGCCCACGCCGCCGAGCACCTTCCCGCCGCACATGGTGCCGGCCCGCGGTCGTCGTGCTCGAACGGCTCCCCGTCGCCGCCGAGCGGCAAGCTCGACGTCGCGGCGCTGCCGCCGCCCGTCACGGTGGCCCCCGCCACCGGCAGCGCGCGCCGCAGACCGAGCCCCGAGCGGGTGCTGTGCGATCTGTTCGCCGACGTGCTCGGCCTGCCGCAGGCCGGTGTCGAGGACGACTTCTTCGCGCTCGGGGGCCATTCGCTGCTTGCCACCCGCCTCGCGCTGCGGATCCGCTCCGAGCTCTGCGCCGACCTGTCGCTGCGCGACGTGTTCGAGGCGCCGACGCCGGCCGCGCTGGCGCTCCGCGCGGACGCTGCCGCCACCGCCGCGCCGCCGCCCGCGCCGGCCGACCCGGCCCGAGCGCGTGCCGCTGTCGTTCGCGCAGCGGCGGCTGTGGCTCCATCGCCGAGGTCGAGGGCTCGATCGCCTACAACGTCCCGCTCGTCCCTCGCGGCTGCGCGGCGCGCTGGACACGGACGCGCTGCGCGCCGCGCTCGCACGACGTCGTCGCGCGCCACGAGCTCGCTGCGCACCGTCGTCGGCCTGCACGACGGCGAGCCGTTTCAGGAGATCCGGCCCGCGGAGGAGGCGCGGCTGGAGATCGACGTGGTGAAAGCCGCCCCCGCCCCGACGGGGTCGACGCGCTCGCTCGACGCCGTCGCGACGCCGGCCGTTCGACCTGGCCCGGTGAGCTGCCGCTGCGCGTCACGATCGCCACGGTGGCCCCCGGCGAGCACGTCGTCGTCCTCGCGCTGCACCACATCGCGACCGACGAGTGGTCTGACCGCCCGCTGCTCCGCCGACCTCGCCGACGGCCTACGTGGTGCGCCCCTCGAGGGACGCCCGCCCGGCTGGGACCCCGCTGGCGCTGCAGTACGCCGACTACACCCTCTGGCAGCGCGAGCTGCTCGGCGAGCGCGGCGATCCGGCCAGCCGCACTGCACGCCCTCGTCGAGCACTGGCCGCGCCACGCTCGAGGACCTCCCCGACGAGCTGGCGCTGCCGGCCGATCGCCGCCGGCCGCCGGCGCCGACTTTTCGCGGGGGCGCTCGAGACGCACGTTCGACGCTGCCGGCCGCGCTGCACGCCGCGCTGCCGGCGCTGGCCCGCGACAGCTAGACCACCGTTCATGGTCCTCCACGCCGCGGCGGGGCGCACCTTCACCGGCAGGCTCCGGTGTCGGACATCCCGCTCGGCACGCCGATCGCGGGCCGGGCCAACTCCGCGCTCGAAGCCCTCGTCGGCTTCTTCGTCAACACGCTCGTGCTGCGCACCGACCTGCGCGGCGACCCCTCGTTCGCGCAGCTGCTGGCGCGCGTGCGCGAGGCCGACCTCGTCGCCTTCGAGCACGACGCGCTGCCGTTCGACCGTCTCGTCGAGGCGCTCAACCCGCCGCGCGTGCGCGGTCGCAACCCGCTCTTTCAGGTCATGCTGAGCTACCAGGACCGCAGCGAGGAGCCCGCCGCGCTGCTCGGTCTCGAGGGCGAGATGCGCCTGGCGCCCAACGGCGCCGCGATGTTCGACCTGGACTTCATCGTCGTCGAGTCAGACGCGCTGACGATCGAGCTGCAGTACACGACCGATCGCTTCGACGTGGAGACCGCGCAGGCGCTGACCGAGCGCCTCGAGCGGCTGCTGGCCCAGGTCGTGGCCGAGCCGCAGCGCCCCGTCGGCGCGATCGACGTCCTGCTCGAGGAGGAGCGCCGGCTCGGTGCTGGGCGCGTTCGCCGGCGACCCGCCGCCGGCGGCCACGGCGACGCTCACCGACCTGCTCGACGAGCAGGCGCGGCGCACGCCCGGCGCACTCGCGTTCGTCGTCGCCGACGCCGGAGGACCGCCAACGCCGGATCGAATCGTGGAGGAGCCTGGATGAAGCTCGTGCTGTTCGGCTACCAGACGTGGGGGCACCGGCTGCTCGAGGCGCTGCTGGACTCGCGCCACGAGGTCGTGCTCGTCGTCACCCACCCGCCGGGGGACGACGCCTACACGACGATCTGGTCGGACTCCGTGCAGGAGCTCGCCGAGCAGCACGCGGTCCCGGTGCTCGTCAAGAACCAGCCCGACGAGGAGGCCGTGCGGCGGGTGCGCGAGGCGGACGCCGACGTCCTCGTCGCGTGCAGCTGGCGCACGTGGATCCCGCCCGAGATCTTCAAAGCCCCGCGCCTCGGGACGCTCAACGTGCACGACTCGCTGCTGCCCAAGTACGCCGGCTTCGCCCCGCTCGTCTGGGCGCTCATCAACGGCGAGACGGAGGTCGGGATCACCGCTCACGTCATGGACGACGAGCTCGATCGCGGCGACATCATCCTCCAGGAGCGCGTCGCCGTGGCGCCGACCGACACGACCGCCGACCTCTTCCACAAGACGATCGTCGCTGTTCGGGCCGGTCACGCTCGCCGCGCTGGAGCACATGGAGCACGGCACCGGCGAGCGCATCCCGCAGGACCGCTCGCAGGCGAGCTTCTTCCACAAGCGCTGCGCCGAGGACAGCCGGATCGACTGGACCTGGCCCGCGCAGGACATCGTCAACCTCGTCCGCGCCCAGGCCGATCCCGTATCCCAACGCGTACGCGTTCCACGACGGCGAGCGCCTGCGCATCCAGTCGGCCACGGTGTCGCGCGCGCGCTGCGGCGGCACCGCCGGGCGGATCTTCGCCCGCGAGGGCGACGGCGTCATCATCGTCTGCGGCCCGCAGTCGCATCGCGGCGCCAATCACGGCGTCGTCCTGACGCGCGTGCGGACCGACGACGACCGTGACCTCGACCGCGGGCGAGCACTTCACGCGGATGGGCGGGTACCT
>CAVSHS010000018.1:0-121022 GCA_963727785.1 uncultured Solirubrobacteraceae bacterium | reverse complement strand
GGCCTGGGTGAACTCGTCCTCCAAAGTCGGGGCCGAGGGACGGTGCGAGGCGAAATGTTCCGTGGGCTCCCGGCCGCAGGCGATACCCGCCAGGGCCTCGAACACTTTGGCGGGGGCAGGAAAAGGTGGGGTGAGCGGTGAAGACCGCGACGAAGCGCGTGCGCTCGAACTCGTCGCGATTGAACTCGAACGTGCCCGGGGCAAAGGGGTTCGCCAGCTTTTCGGCGATCCGGACGTAACTCGCCTCGGACGCGGCCGGATCGGTGCCGCCGACATAAAGGGCTATTCTCTGGCCGCGGTCGTGGAACGCCTCGTCCCGCAGCTCGGCGATGACCTGATTGACGTCGGCTTCCGAAATCTCGCCGCGTTCGAGCTCTCGAAGGATCGAGCGCGCCGTGACGAGCACGGCATTACCAAACGGATCTTCCTCCGCGCGCGCCGGCGGCGGTGCTCGCGGCCTGCGCGCCCGCGCGGCTGGAGAGCTTCGACCTCGCCGGACGCCGCGCGATCGCGCTCGTGCGCGTGGCGCGCGAGGTGCAGCGCGGGCGGATCGACCTCGACGGCCCCGACCACGAGCGCGCCTGGCGGCGCCTGCTCGCGATCCCGACGATCGGCCGCTGGACCGTCGAGATGCTCGCGCTGCACGGCCAGGGTCGCTATGACGTCATCCCCGCCGGCGACCTCGGCTTCCTGAAGCTGATCGGCCGCGCCCGCTCGGGCGGCAACCCGGCGGCGCGCGCGGAGGAGGCCGAGGTGCGCGCGCTGTTCGCGCGCTTCGGCGAGTGGCGGGGGCTGGCGGGCGCGCATGCGCTGAGCGCGCCGGCGGGAGCGCTGGCGGGGGCCGCGGCGTGACGCCCGCGCGGTGAGGCCGCGAGCCTGGAGCTACCGCCGGCGCGTGAGCGCCTTGGCGAGCCTGACCGTGGTCGCGCGATCGGGGTCCAGAAGCGCCGTCGCGGCGCTGTCGTAGTCCGGGAACGCGAGCACGGTGCCGTCGTGCAGCACCATGAGGAAGCGGTCCATCCGCCGCAGGAACGCGCGGTCATGCGAGACCGCGACGAGCGTGCCCTCGAAGCCGTCCAGCGCGGCCTCGAGCGCCTCGCAGGAGTCGATGTCGAGGTTGTCGGTCGGCTCGTCGAGCAGCAGCAGGTTGTGGCCCTCGAGCTCGAGGCACAGGATCTCCAGGCGCGCCTTCTGGCCCGCGCTCAGGACGTCGTAGGGGCGCTGCGCGGCATCGGCGAGCCCGTAGCGGGCAAGGGCGCTCATCGCCGGCTGCAGCGCTCCGACCCGCTCGGTGACGATGTCGATGGCGCGCCGGCCGGCGAAGTCGTCGCGGGCGTTGAGCTGGGTGAAGCTGCCGATCGAGACGCGGTTGCCGATGCGGACCTCGCCGGCATCCGCCGCGCGCTCGCCCGCCAGCGCGCGCATGAGCCGGGTCTTGCCGCCGCCGTTGGGGCCGACGAGGCCGACGCGCTCGCCGAGATGGACCTCCTCGGAGAACGGCAGCACGAGGTCCTCGATGCCGACCTCGTCGAGCACGAGCGCCTTGCGCGCCGAGTCGCCGCCGCGCATGCGCACGCGGATCTGCTGGTCGACGACCGGCGCGGGCGGCGGGCCCTCGTCGGCGAAGCGCCGCCAGCGGGTCTCGGCCGCGTCGGCCTTCTTCGCCCAGTCGCTGGAGTAGCGAGCGCGCTCCTTGAAGGTCTTCATGAGCGCGAACAGCCGCCGCTCCTCCTGCTTCCAGCGCTTCACCGCGTCACCCAGCTTGCGCTGGCGCGCTGCGCGCGCCTGGGGGTACGTCGCGTAGGAGCCGGCGTGCATCCAGGCGCCGTCGCCTTCGACGGTGAGGATCCAGGACACGGCGGCGGCGAGCAGCTCCCGATCGTGGGAGATCACGACGACGGTCTTCTTGGAGCCGGCGATCTGCTGCTCGAGCGCGCGCTTGGCGGGAACGTCGAGGAAGTTGTCGGGCTCGTCGAGCAGCAGCACGTCGGCGTCCGAGGCGAACAGCAGGTCGAGCACGAGGCGCTTGCGCTCCCCGCCCGACAGCGTGACCGCGAGCCGGTCGGACACCTCCGCGAAGCCGCTGCGAACGATGCGCCGGCAGGCGGCGTCCCACTGGCCCTGCAGCTCGTAGCCCCCGAGCTCCGACCAGTCGCCGATCGCGGTGGCGAAGTCCATGCCGGCGTCCTCGTGCGCCCTCGCCCAGCCGGCGCTCCGCGACGGCCATCCGCTCGCCGGCCGAGCGCAGCGCGCGCGGCGCCAGCGACAGCAGCAGCTCGCCGACCGTCCGCACGTCGCCCGCGACGCCGACGTCCTGCGTCATGTGCGCGAACCGGCCGCCCACCGACACCTCGCCCTCCTCGGGCGCCAGCCTGCCGGCGAGGACACCGAACAGCGTGCTCTTGCCGACGCCGTTGGTGCCGACCACGCCGACCTTCTGCCCGGGGGAGACGCGGAACGAGACGTCGGAGAACAGCAGGTCGCCGCCGGGATGCGCGTACGCCAGGCCGCTGCAGATGACGTGGGACATGCTCGTACACCGTGGCACGTACGCGCCCTCGGATCGACACGCTGCGGCGTTACGACGCCGGATCGCGCCGTCGCCGCCAGGCGCGGCGCAGCTCGTCGCTGCCCCAGACGATCACCGGGAAGCTGGCGAGCAGCGCGATCTCGGGGAGGCCGAGCGCGGCGGTGTGGAAGATGCCCTGCAGCGGCGGCGAGATAGATCAGCGCCGCCGCGAAGACGAGCTCGAAGGCGATGCCGCCGAGCAGCAGCGGGTTGGAGAAGACGCCGATCTCCCGCAGCGATGCGCGGCTCGTACGCGCCGCGAACGCGGTGCCGACCTGGCAGGCGGTGATGCCGGCGAAGGTCATCGTGGTGGCCGTCAGGTAGGCGTGGTGCAGCGGTGCTCCCGCGCCGGTCGCGTCGCCGGGCGACCAGCCGGCGCGCAGCAGCACGAAGAAGAAGCCGCCGGTCACGAGCGCGGCCTCCAGCAGCCCCAGCCACAGCCACGCGCGGATCAGCATGGCCTTCGTCAGGATGCCGGTCGTGCGGGAGCGCGGCGGCTGGTCCATCAGGCCCGGCTCGGCGGGCTCGCGACCGAGCGCCAGCGCGGGCAGGGTCTCGGTGCCGAGGTCGATCGCGAGGATCTGCAGCGCCGTCAGCGGCAGCGGGATGCTGCCGCCCGACAGCGCGTAGAGCAGGAACGGCACCATCTCCGGCGTGGCGTGGGCGAAGATGTACGTGACGAACTTGCGGATGTTGTCGTAGACGGTGCGGCCTTCCTTGACGGCCGCCACGATCGAGGCGAAGTCGTCGTCCTGCAGCACCATCGCTGCCGCCTCGCGCGCCACGTCGGTGCCGGACGCGCCCATGGCGATGCCGATGTCCGCGCGGCGCAGCGCCGGCGCATCGTTGACGCCGTCGCCGGTCATCGCGACCGTGTGCCCGCCGCGGCGCAGCGCGTCGACGATGCGCAGCTTCGCCTCGGGAGAGCTGCGGGCGACGATCAGCTGCGGTGAGCTGCGAAGAACCTCGTCCAGGCCGCTGTCGCTCAGCGCGTCGAGCTCGGGGCCGGTCACGATCTGCGCCTGCTCGCCGACGATCCCGGCCTCCCGCGCGACCGCGCCGGCGGTGAGCCCGTCGTCGCCGGTGATCACGATGATCCGGATGCCGGCGCGGTGGCAGTCGGCGACGGCGGCCGGCACCTGCGCGCGCAGCGGGTCGCGCATCGCGATCAGCCCGAGGAAGCAGAGCCCCGACTCGACGCTGTCGCGGTCGTCGGCACGCTGCTCGCAGACGTCGGGGGCGATGCGCGTCGCGAACCCGAGCACGCGCAGACCGCCGGCGGCGTAGCGCTCGAACGCGGCGCGCACCCCGGCCGCGCCGGCGGCGTCGAGCGGACGCTCGCTGCCGTCGGCGGCCCGCAGCGACGTGCACCGCTCCAGCAGCTCCAGCGGTGCGCCCTTGGCGTGGATGCGCGGTGCGCTGGCGGGCTCGATGTCGAGCGTCGCCATGCGCTTCAGCCGCGCGTTGAAGGCGAACAGGCGCAGGCGCCGGGCGTCGCGCCCGGACTGGATCGCCTCGACGTCGACGCCGAGCTGGGCGGCCGCCAGCAGCAGCGCGCTCTCGCTCGGATCGCCGCTGCGCGACCACGCGCCGTCGTCGGTGCGGGTCAGCGTCGCGTTGTTGCAATGCACCGCGGTGCGCAGCAGCTCGGCCGTCGCCCCGGTCGCGGGCGGCCCCCCGCCGGCGATCTCGACCGTCGTGCCGTCCTGCCACAGCGACGTCGCGGTCATCCGGCCCTCGGTCAGCGTGCCGGTCTTGTCGGTGCAGATGACGTCGGTCGAGCCGAGCGTCTCGACCGCCGTCAGCCGCTTGACGAGCGCGCGGCGCTTGGCCATCCGGCGCACGCCGACCGCGAGCGCGAGCGTGATCGTCGGCAGCAGGCCCTCCGGCACGTTGGCGACGAGCAGGCCGATCGCGAAGACCCCGGCGTCGGAGAGGCTCAGGCCGGCGATGACGTGGCCGATCGCGAAGAACGTGACGCCGAGCCCGACGGCGACCAGCGCGATGAGCTGGGCGGCGCGGTTGACCTGGCGCTGCAGCGGCGAGATCTCGTCGACCACGGTCTGCGAAAGCGCCGCGATCCGGCCCAGCTGCGTGTGCATGCCGGTGCCGTAGACGAGGGCATGCGCATCACCGCCGGTGCACAGCGTGCCGGCGAAGACGAGATCCTCCGCTTCCAGCGGCGCGGCCGCGGGGTGGGAGCGCTCGGCGCTGCGCGTCACCGGCTGGGACTCGCCGGTCAGCGGCGACATGTCGACCTCGACGGCGCCGGCGATCAGCCTCGCGTCGGCCGACAGGCGGTCGCCCTCGGCCAGCAGCAGCAGGTCGCCGGGGACCAGCGCGGTCGCGTCGATCTCGGCCAGCACGCCGCCGCGGCGCACGCGGGCGCGCGCCGGCAGCAGGTCGCGGAGGGCCTCGGTGGCGTGCTCGGCCTGGCGCTCCTGCGCGAACGCGAACGCGGCGTTGAGCACGATCACGACGACGATCGCGACGGCGAGCGCGAGCACGCCGGTTGCGAGCGACAGCGCGGCGGCGACCCAGAGCAACAGCGCGAGCGGATGGATGAACTGATCGAGCAGGCTGCGCCACCAGCGCGGGCCCGTGTCGCGGTGGATCGCGTTCGGGCCCAGCTGCTGCAGGCGGCGGGCGGCTTCGGCCTCGTCCAGGCCGTCGACCTGGCTGTGCAGGTCGTCGAGCAGGCGCGCCACAGCCTCCTCCGGATCGAGGTCGGTGGCGGCGTGCAGATCTGTGGGCGTGGCGGTCACCCATGCAGCCTGGCGGCGACTCATGCGGCGTACATCGGGGGCAAACGCCTACGCCAGGCGCGGAAAGCCGCAGTCATCGAGCGGGTCGACGCCCGGACGGCGGGGTCCACCCCCGCGGTATGCGCCCCGGCCGCGCCGAGGTGAGCACCCGCTGGGTCTGTCGTGCGATGCCGATCTCGCTGCGCTGACGCCAGGCGACCGCCGGTCGCGCTCTCCGTAGCTGGCACGGACGCGAACAGGGAGGTCGCCCCGATGGCGCCACGCCCGCCGGCGGCGAAGATCGTCACATGACCCAATCGACTCTCGCCGTACCGCAGACCGTCGTCATCGTCGGTGGAGGCATCGCCGCGCTCGAGGCGGTGCTCGCATTGCACCACCTGGGCGCTGCCCGCGTCCACGTGACGCTCATCGCGCCGGAGCCGGACTTCGTCCTGCGGCCCATGGCTGTCGCGGCGCCGTTCAGCCGAGGTCATACGGCTCGCCTGCCGCTGGCGCAGGTGATGGACGAGCACGGCGGTCGATTCATCCGCGGTGCCGTGACGCGCGTCGACGCCGGCGCCCGGACCGTCACGCTCACGACGGGCGAAGACGTCGCGTACGACGTGCTCGTGCTGGCGCCCGGCGCGAGCGCGGTCCCCGCGTTCACGCACGCGCTGACCTTCGGAGCGCACCCGACGGCGCTGAACGGCATCCTCGCCGACCTCGAGGAGGGCTGGTCGCGATCGATCGCGTTCGTGGTTCCCGCGCGGCTGCAGCTGGCCGCTGCCGATCTACGAGCTCGCGCTCATGACGGCCGAGGCGGCGTGGTCGATGAACATCGATCGCGCCGAGCTGCATCTGGTGACCCCGGAGCTCGAGCCGCTGGAGATCTTCGGCACGGCGGCAAGCGCCGCCGTCGCCGAGGTGCTCGACGCCGCCCACATCACCATGCATCCGGGCGTCCACGCGCGAATCTCGCACAACGGCCGCATCGACACCGGCTTCGGGCCGGAGCTCGTCGTGGACTGCGTCGATCGCGCTGCCCGTTCTCGAAGGCCCCAGGCTGCGCGGCATCCCGTGCGACGCGCACGGGTTCATCCCGGTCGACGACGCCGGCCTCGTCGAGGGGCTCGACGGCGTGTATGCCGTCGGCGACGCAACCGACCGTCCCATCAAGCAGGGCGGCCTCGCGTGCCAGCAGGCCGATGTCACCGCCGCGCACATCGCGGCCGGAGCCGGCGCCGACATCGAGGTCCCGTCGCTGCAGCAGGTACTGCACGGCCGGCTGTTGACCGGGACCCGCGATCGCTTCCTGCGCCGGGATGCCGGAGACGCCGAAGGCGTTGCGACCGACGAACCGCCGCTTGTGGGCCCCGGCGAAGGTCAGCGGCGAGTACCTCGCGCCATATCTGGCGGCCAAGAACGTCGTTTCGCTGCCGCTGCGCGCACGCCACTGCGCCCCGGGCATCGATGTCGCCGTGCCGCTGACGCGCGTGCAGAAGCGCGTGCACGCCGACATCCTCGGGCTAGCACCTTGGGTGCGCTGTTCGTGCGCTGAACCCGGTCAGGCCGCGGGGCGGTCGCGCATGGCGGCGATGCCGTCGCGCAGGAGGCGCCGGGGGGCGTCGACCATCAAGGGCGTGGCGTCCAGGCCGCGCGCGGCGAGCAGGCGCTTCGCGGCCTCGAGCGACGGCGGCCGGTGCGCGCCGTGCGCGTCGGAGGCGCAGCGCGGCGACGAGACCTCGGTCGAGGAGATCGAAGCCGGCCTCGAGCGCCAGCTGGCCGTGGGCGCCCGTCAGCGATGACGCGTTGACCTGCAGCAGCGCGCCTCGGCGCAGCCGCTCCTCGAGCCCGCCGCCCGGCGCCAGGAGCTCCGCGCAGCGCTCCGGATGGGCGATGAGCAGGCCGTAGCCCCGTTCCTCGAGCGCGCGGGCATCGGCGTGGAACGTGTCGAGGTAGCGCGGATCGAAGGGCGTCTCGTACAGCAGCCAGCGGCGGCCGGGCGGCCCCTGGGCGAGGATCTCCAGCTCAGCGGGCTTCAGGCGCGTGCTCGGCCTGATCTCGCCGCCGGCGGCGACGCGCAGAGGGACTCGAGCCTCGCGCAGCGCGGCGCCGAGCTCGGCGACCCGGTCGGGCAGCGAGGAGACGTCGACGAGATGGACGTGCGGCGTGCACACGACGAATCCGGTGCCGTCCGCCACGGCCAGGCGCGCGAGCGCGATGGCCTCGTCAAGCGTCCTCGGACCGTCGTCGACACCGGGCAGGAGATGGAAGTGCAGTTCAACGCGCGTGCCCTCCAGTCAAGCACGTCGGCGCGGAGCTCATGTGAAGTGGTGGCGCGAGCGGCGGGCGCGGGCGTGTTCGTGCGCGATGTCGGCGTGGTGGCGGGCGCGACACGTTTGTGCACGGCATCGATGAAGGGATGGCTGTCTCGGCCTCGTGGCGCTCGGCGCGGGCGCGGTCTTTGGTCGGTGGGGCGTGTGTCGGAGGGGGTGGGTCGAATCGTCGTCGCCCGGCGACGGTTATTCGACCCACCCCCTCGTCACCGTCGGCCGACCAAGAAACGCGGCCGCCCATCGTCCCCGCCACGACCGCCTGGTCCCATCCCTCCTTCATCGATGCAGTTCGCACGGCAGCGTGGCGCCGGCGCTGACGTGCCGCGCGACGTCCACGCCGCCCGCTCCGCGCCAGGCCGCCAGGCGCTCCAGCGCGGCCCCGACCGCGCGGTCCAGCGCGGGCGTGCGGCGTACGTCCGGCTCGCGGTAGAGCGCGTGCACGCGCAGCACGCCGGCGTCGCGGTCGAGCGCCATGTCGGCGCGCGCGACGAGCCGCTCGCGGTGCAGGATCGGCAGCACGTAGTAGCCCCAGCGCCGCTGCGCGGGCGGGACGTAGATCTCCAGGCGATGGTCGAAGCCGAACAGCTCGGCGGTGCGGGCGCGGTCGCAGAGGAGGTTGTCGAACGGCGACAGCGCGGTCGTCCGCGCGCCGGGCGCGAGCTGCGACACGCCGTCGAGGTCCGCGGGCGCGGCGAACCACTCGCCGCGCAGGCCCTCGACGCCGACGACCTCCAGCCGGCCGGCCGCGACGAGCCCGGCGAGCGTCGCGGGCAATCGCCGGTAGCGGCGGCGCAGGAAGTGGGCGCGCACGTGTCCGATCCGCCCGACGCCGAGCATGCGCACCGCCCGCAGCGCGGCCGCGCGCTCGGCCTCCTCGTCGGTCGAGGTCCGCTGCCGCCGCGGCGCCGCAGCGCCTGCGGGCAGGCAGCGGTCGAAGACGTCCCACACGCGTTCGCCGCCGATCCGCCGCGAGACCCCGATGCGGCCCGTGATCCACAGCAGGTCCAGCAGCCGTCCGAGCGTCTGGCGTCCCGACACCTCGTCGGTCCACCAGCCGTGCAGCCACGGCTCGGCCGAGCGGTCCTCGAGCTCGCGGGCGCGCACCGGCCCGCGCGCCCGCATCTCGTCGAGCAGCTCCTCGCAGAACCCCGCGTTGGCCTGCAGGAACGCCCGCGCGCGCCCGGCCCGCATCGTCGGCGCGTCCAGCCACGTGCGCATCGCCCAGCGGTGCAGCGGCAGGTCGGCGGTCGCGACGAGGGAGGCCTCGTGCGCCCAGGCGTCAAACAGCGTCCGCCGCTCGTAGGCGGCGCGCTCCAGCGCCTGCTCGCGGACCGGTCCCAGGCGCGCGAACAGGACGAGCAGCGGGCTGCGCGCGACGGCGCTGACGGGATCGAGCTGCAGGCAGCCGATCCGCTGCGTCACGGCCGCGACGGCATCGGGGCCGCGCCCGCCGCGCGGCGGCGCGGCGGCGAGTCCCTGCGCGTGCAGCGCCAGCCGGCGCGCGTGCGCGAGCGAGACCGTGCGGCGCGCCGCGGTCAGATTCCCTCGCCCGGCAGGAACTCGTTCGTGAACGCGCGCTGCGCGGTCTGCGGCGTCGTCAGCAGGCCGTTGTCGGTCATCCACTTCGCGTAGCGCTGCCACGCGACCGGGTCCTGGTAGCCGAACGGTCGCGTGCGGTCGGCGGGGAAGAAGACCGGCAGCGTCGCCTGCACCTGCGCGCGCTGCAGGGCTGGGTCGAGGTCCGGGTTGGCCTTCACGAGCGCGGCGACGCCGGTGCCGACGTTCCTGCGCACCCGCTCGTGGCCGCGCGCGAGCGCGCGCATGAAGCGCCGCAGCAGCGGCCCGCGCGAGCGCACGTCCTGCGCGCGGGCGACGACGACGAGCTCGTCGTACGTCGGCACGCCGAGCGCGTCCATCCGCAGGATCACGGGCTTCTTGCGGCGCCGCTGCAGCTCGACGCCCTCGACGTTCCAGAACATCCCCAGGACGGCGTCGACGCGCTTGGTCAGCAGCGCCGGGACGAGGTTGAAGCCGACGTTGATCGACTTCACGCGCGCGGGATCGGCGCCCGCCTGCTGGAGGATCGTCTTGAGGTACGCGTCCTGGTAGGGGATGCCGGCGGTGCCGATCGTCCTGCCCTCGAGCTCGGCCGGACGGCGGATCGCCTTGCGGCCGATGGAGACGATCGACGTCAGCGGCTTCTGGACGAGCGCGCCGATCGAGACGAGGTCCGCGCCCTGCGCCCGGGCGAGCAGCAGCTCGGGCTCGTAGGAGATCGCGAGGTCGGCCTTGCCGGCCGCGAGCAGCTTCAGCGGCGCCGACGGGTCCGACGGCGTGCGCGGCCTGACGTCGAGCTTCGCGGCCTTGAACTCGCCGCTGCCGATCGCCGCGTAGATGCCGGCATGGTCGGCGTTGGGCAGGTAGTCGAGCATGAGGTTGACGCGCTCGATGGTGCCGGCGCCGGCCGTCTCCTTCTTCTCGCCGCAGGCGGCGAGGCCGAGCGCGAGCAGCGCGGCGGTCAGGACGAGCACGACGAGGCGGCGACGGATCACGGAGCGGTTCCTCTCGGTTGGTTGGCCCAGGGCAGCAGCCGGCGCTCGGCGAACGCGAGCAGGCCGAACAGCGCGGCGGCGAAGGCGGACAGGATGATCACCGCGGCGAACGCGCGCGGCGTCTCGAAGTTCGGGATCGCCTTGAGCAGGAGGTTGCCGAGGCCCGACTCGGAGCCCGACAGCTCGGCGAGCGTGGCGGCGATCGCCGCGATCGCGACGCTGAGCTTCGCGCCCGTCAGCACGCCGGGCAGCGCCGCGGGCGCCTCGACCATCCGGAACGTCTGCCAGCGCGACGCGCCGAACGTGCGCATGAGCTTGCGCAGGTCGGCGTCGACGCGGTCCAGCGCGTCGAGCGTCGGCACGACGATCGGGAAGAAGCAGACGAGCGCGACGATCGCGAGCTTCGGAGCGAGGCCGAAGCCCCACCATGCGACGAGCAGCGGCGCGACGAGCACGATCGGGATCGTCTGCGAGCCGATCAGCAGCGGGTACAGCGCGCGCCGCAGCGCGGGGCTGAAGTACATCGCCACCGCGCAGGCGAGCCCCAGCGCGATCGCGACGAGCATGCCCAGCGCGATCTCGCCCGCCGTGACGGTGAAGTTGCTCCACAGCAGCGCGCGGTCGTCGAAACAGCGCGGTGGCGATCGCGCTCGGCGCGGGCAGGACGAACTTCTCGACCCCGCTCAGGTCGGCGTAGGCCTCCCAGCCGCCCAGCAGCGCGAGCAGGAGCAGGGCGGCCGTCATGCGCGCAGCTCCTGCAGGGCGCGCTCGCGCAGCGCGACGAGGCGCGCGTCGGTGCGCCCGCGCGGGCGCGGCACGTCGACGTCGAGGGCGGCGGTCACGCGGCCCGGCCGCGGCGAGAGGACGAGCACGCGGTCGGCGAGCACGATCGCCTCCTCGACGTCGTGCGTGACGAGCACGACCGTGCGCGGCGCGAGGGCCAGCGCGCCCGCCAGCCAGTCCTGCATCTCCTGGCGCGTGAGCGCATCGAGGGCGGCGAACGGCTCGTCGAGGCAGAGCACCGTGCGGCCCGACAGCAGCGTGCGCGCGAACGCGACGCGCTGGCGCATCCCGCCCGACAGCTCGTACGGGCGCGCGCGCTCGAAGCCCTCCAGGCCGAAGTCGCGCAGCAGCGCCGCGGCCTGCGCGCGTGCCTCCTCGCGCCGCACGCCGGCGACGCGCAGCGCGAGCGCCGCGTTGTCGACGGCGCCGAGCCACGGCAGCAGCAGGTCGCGCTGGGCCATGAGCGCCGCGGGCGCCGCGTCGACCGTGCCGGCATCCGGCGTCTCGAGCTTGCAGACGAGCTCGAGCAGCGTCGTCTTGCCGCAGCCGCTCGGGCCGACGACGGCGACGATCTCGCCCGGCCGGGCGGCGAGCGACAGGCCGTCCAGCGCCGCGACCGGCGCGGCGCCGCGGCGGCGCGCCGGGAACGTCTTGGAGACGTCCCGCAGCGAGACCGCACCGAGTTCGGCCTCCACCTCTGGCGGCACCTCCTCGGGCGCCTGGATCCGCGTCAGCATCGCTCCCTCCGCGGGCATTACCCCACAGCTACTTCAGGTTTGGCCCGAACCCCGCAAACACGGGGCTTCGCCCATCCTACGGGCAACTTTCGCGGCGCTCAGGCGCCGAGCGTCAGGCAGCCACCAAGCAGTCGCGCCTTGTCGTCGTCCAGCGGAGAGGACGCGCGGACGGTGACGTTGTCGAACGCGTTGCGTTGGAGCGTCCGCTGCGCGGCGTACGGGGTGCTCTGCCAGTGGGCGGCGATGGCCTGCGCCTGCTCCACCGTGGCATGGAACGTCAGGATGACGTCGAGATGCGGGGCGCCGGAGACGCGCAGGCTTCGGGCGCCGGCCGGGATGACGCGAAGGCCGCGGGCGGTCAGGCAGCGGTCGGCCTGTGCTCGGGAGGCTGGGCGGTAGTGGTAGTGGTCGCCACGGTCCGCGGCGAATGGCCAGGCGGCCTGATGGGAGGCGACGAGCGCGGCGACGGCGACGGCGACGAACAGCGCCAACGCGCCCAGGCGACGACGAGCGTCACCGACGGGACGCTGGGGCGCGACGGCCATGTGGTGGTAATCGGCCGCAAGGCGGGGCGTCTTGAACGCGCTGGTCGACACACAACGTGCCCGATCCGGGTCTACATTCGCCTAGGCCATTGGCTCCTGTCCGTTGCGGCTGATCGCGACGCCCCGGCACGCGTAGAAGCGCTCGAAGGTTGCGTGGTCGATGTAGGCGTTGGCCTGGTAGGGCGGGATACCGGAAGGGTTGTGAAAGGACAAGCCGTCCTCGTCGCAGCCGTGGACGAGCACGAGATGCCCGCCCCGGCGGCTGTTCGCGCGGTCGGGGTAGCGGATCTCTGCGCTGACAGACGCGATGACGAACGCGCCGTCAGCGACGTGACGCGCGAGGTCCGCCAGCGGCAGGCGGCCGTGGACCTCGGCATGCAGGCCCAGCTCACAGGTGACCCACGCGGCGAACGGCGCGTAGGTGAGTCCTTCGACCTTGTCCGGCGAGACGCGGCGGTAAGCGCCCCAGTTGAGCGCTGCGCACAGCAGCTCGGCGCGCGACGGGACGTCGAGCCCCCAGTAGGCGAGCACCGACTGCAGGCACGCCAGGCCGCAGATCCTGCGCGACCAGAAGCGGTACTCGTCCTCGCTGGCAAACCCGGCCTCACTCCACAGCGGGTCGTCGCAGGGATCGGCCCCGTCTTCGACGATCGCGCGGACGCCGCGCGCCGATGCCCACTGCGCGAAGTAGGGGACGTTCTGGTGCCGAAAGGCGGTCATGGCGTATAGCGGCGCCGGCGCTTGGCGGTGGCGAGGATGTGAGTGACCAGCTCGTCGTAGCGGATGCCCGCGGCGGCGGCCATCGTGGCGAGATTACCGGCGCGCGATAGACCGGGCAGCGCGTTGACCTCAAGCCAGTAGGCGACGCCTGCGGGAGTGACGACGAAGTCGCTGCGCGAGTACCCGTCGCATCCAAGCGCCCGGTGAGCCGTGATCGCGGCGTTGGCCAGCAACGCCGTGACCTGCGCAGGCAGATCTGCCGGGCAGTGATAGGTGCGCAGCGCCGGATCGCGCTTGGCGGCGCTGTCGTAGAACTCGCCCTCCGTAGCGACCGTCTCCAGGACCGGCAGCGCCGTCAGCTCGCCGCCGATCTCCAGCAGGCCGACCGTCACCGAGCGCGCGCCAGCGATGAACGGCTCGGCCAACACCTCGACATCAGAAGCGGCAGCAGCGGCGAGCAGAGCTTCCAGCTCACCGACGCTGTGCGCGACGGCCATCCCGACCGAGCCGCCCTCGCTGGCGGGCTTGACCATCACCGGGAGCGCGATCTCAGCAAGGATCGCGCGGGCGTCTCTGTCGGGACCACGTGAGCGCTCGATGCTGATGCCGGGCAGAACGAGCACGCCCGCGGCTTGGACGACAGTCTTGGCGGTCGGTTTGTGCATCGCCAGGGCGCTGGCGAGCACACCCGAGCCGGTGTAGGCGATGCCGACAGTTTCGAGGAACCCTTGAAGCTTGCCGTCCTCGCCGTGGCAACCGTGGATCGCCAAAAAGGCGACGTCGATCCTGCGAACGTCGTCAGTGAACGAGGGCGTCGCGATGTCGATCACCAAAACCGCACGACCCGTGTTCGTCAGCGACTCGGTGACGGTATCCCCAGACAGCAGGGACCCGACGCGCTCCCGGCTGCAGCCGCCCGTGAGCACCCCGACCAGCCCATTGAGCGGCTGCCGTGAATCGGCGCTGCGTCGGCCTGGGTGAATCGGCGTGCCAGGATCGGCGCTGGCGCTGGCAGGCGCCGTTCGGGTGGCGGCGATCTCGGCGACTGAGGGTTCTCGACGCGCTGGACATGAACTCACGATCCGGGCGATCTTCGCATTCGGATCTATGAAACCGTCCGACGAGCGATGCTCAGCGGGGCAACGCAGCACAGCGTGGCGCCATCATCGCAGCGATCGGTGCCGGGCAGCAGGCGCGCCGGCCCTGCGACCCAACGCTAAAGCGACTCGCCCTTGAACGAGGCGAGGCGCTGCGTGACAGCGTGAAGGGCGTGCGTGATGCGTGGGGATTCGATCGCGGATACAGCGTCGGTGGCCCGCTTGGCGATGGCGACGGCTTCGTCGATCTGGCGGCGTTGTACGAGGTCGTCGGCGAGTCGGACCAGATACTGGGCGTGGTTGCGGGGGTAGCCGATCGGGTCGGTCAGCGCCAGCGCGGTGCGCGCCCTGTCCTCCGCCGTAGCGAGGTCGTTGAGGGCTACCGCAACGCGGCGCTCGTGGCTGGCGAAATCCGCCGGGCCGTAGAGGCGAGCCAGATCGGGTCGTCGTCGTGGCGGGGACGCTCGGCGAGGTGGCGGGCGCGACGGAGCGCGGCGACGGCACCGTCAGCGTCACCGGTCCCGGCGTGCCCCAATGCCTCGCGGGCCAGCAGCAACGACTTCAGGCGCGGCGTCGCCGAGCGCCCGGCGATGCGCTGCGCGGCTTGGGCGAGGTCGATCGTCTCGCGTGGCCGGTGTTGATCGGATGCTTGCAAGGCGATCGACGCCATTGCCAACGGGCTGACCGAATCGGCTTGCGTCAGCCGGGACCACTTCATGGCCTCAAGCCACCAATGGTGCGCGTTGTCGTCTTGGTTGGCGTCGAACGACAGCCGCCCGCGTGCTGAGCTATCTGCCCGCCGAGTTCCTGCGTGCCAGCCCGGTCGCCTGGTCTTCGCTTGCATGCTCGATGAGCTGGCGCAGCTTGTGCAAGGTGCGCACGGTCAGCGGGTACACGGAGCCCGCGCCGTGCTCGTCGCCCAGCTTGTAGAGATGGATCACGGACTCCCGAAGCTCGACGACGTCGGCGTTGCCCAAGCGGCGCGTCGGCCCAGACGGCAGCGCGGCTGTGACGAGGAAGCCCGCCGTGCCGGTCAGAAACTCGCGTCGGTCCACGTTCATGGTGACCACCGGCGAGCTATTCGGGCGTCAGCGGGAGGATCAGGGCGTCGTAGACAGGCGCGTCGGGGAAGGGCTTGAGCTTGGCGACCTTGCGCCACCCCCACCGGGCGTATGCGGCCTGGGCGGGCGCGTTGTCGGGCTCGGCGAGCAGCGTCGCGCGTTGCTCGGGCCGACGCGAGAGCAACTCCGCATGCACGGTGCGCGCGACCCCCCGTCGCTGCCACTGCGGACGGACCATGATCTCGTTGAGGGCGAACGTGCGGTGCCCGTCCTCGTCGGTGAACCCATCCGGGACGGGCGTGATGAGACCTCGCCACCAGCGCGTCGTCTCTGGCAGCGCGAACCCGAAGGCAAGTCCCACGGGCTCGCCGTCGTCGGCGTAGGCGACGACCATCTCGAAGCCGTCGCGCTGCGTGTAGGCGTCGAGCCGTTCGAGGAAGCGTTCGGTCGAGTGAAACGGGTCGTCGAGGTCATTCGCGTGGCTGGCCTCGTACACGGGCACGATCACGTCCGTCGAGATGCGACGTGCGCCGGCCGCGTCGAGGTGCTCGAGCCTGAGCTCGACGCTCATCGGATAGACGGCGCCTCTGCCGCGTGGTGACGCCCGGTCAACGGACGTATCCGACGTTGGCCATCGACTGTGTATCGACGTAGAAGATCGCGACGACTACGCCAGAGCTTCGCGAAGGTCCGCCGTCCCGGCAACCTTGCGCGACTCGCACGACTCAAGCGCTCGCTTCGCGATGATCCGAACGAACCTGTCGCTTCGCTGAGCTTCGCTGAGCGCTGAGAGGGTCGCTACCGCATCCTGAGCATCGGCCTCGGATGCTGCCCGATGAAGTTTGACCTGAGCAGGACCTCGCCATTCAGCTTCCGCGTACAAGCTGAGAGCGTCATCCCGTGCAGCCTCGCCGCCACCAACGAACATGCCGCAATAGCTCCGCGTGTGATGAAGCGTCTCCTCAGACCAGCCAAGCGCAGACAACCTCTCTCGCGTGATGTCGCGGGGCAGCTTCTCGAAAGTCCGCTCCAGGGTCGCCAGCGTGTCGCTAACGGCTCGTTGACGGCCGAGCACAGCAAGCGCCTGCGCCTTGGCTCCAAGAGCAGTAGCTCGGCCCGTGCAGGGCGCTTGGGTAGCGCTTAGCGCCTCATCGGCCAACACGACAACGTGTTGGGGCGAGTACGCGCCATACAGTCCTTGGAGGGCCTGTCGGCCCGTGACGTAGCTGACCAAATGCGGGTCGCCCGAAGCTACGGCTGCGCTGCGCGCTCGCCGCCACCATCGACGCGCTAGCGCCGTATCGCCATTGGTCACTGCGATGGCAGCAACGTAGCTTGATAGCTGAGCGACGACCCGTTGCGGACCACCGCTCTCGTGCAGGCGCTTCAAGTCGGCTGCCAGTCCCGGCAGCAGCGCGCTCCTGTCCGGGGCAGTCGAGATCTCGTAGGACCACGCATGCGCGATCCGGTCCCAATCGTCTTTCGTGGCTCGTGCCGCAGCCTCTGGACCGAGCAGCACGACCGACAGACCCAACCCAAGAAAAGCTCGTCGTCTCACGGCATCGACCTCCTGACAGGAGCGTAACGCACCCCGTCGCGAAGTCGCTCGATCTTTCGCGCTCTACGAGTTGCTCAACACGGACAGCCAGATACAACGCCAAGAGCCGTCCCTGAGCGTCCAGAGCCCGATCGCAAGCCGCAACGAACTCTTCGCTAGCGCTGGCATGCGCTAGCTCGACTTCACTGATGTGCTGATGCGCGTAGCCGATCTTGCTCGCGAGTCCATGAAGCGTCAGGTTGTGTGCCGCGCGGCAGGTGCGTATCTCAGCACCCAGCCGAGCAGCGCACGACACGCTGGCATCGACTTTCTTGGGAGGTCTACCGCGCGGCACGGGCGCGAGCCTAAATCAGGACGTGAATTTTCCGATGGAGTGCTGCGGCCCCACGACGCAAGCGGTTGCAGAGATTTCGGAGCAGCGTCGCAATCGCATCGTTCACGTCAGGATCGAATTCAATCCTAACCCGCGAGGCCGGCAGTCACCTCACACTCGCGGCCAGTCCCGCGGGCACGATAAGCAGCTCTCATTGCCCAACTGCATCTCTGTCTGAGATACGGCCACGATTTGGTCACGCCGGAGGCGAACGAATCACTACGGACAAAGGCTCCTCTGTTGGCGGAAAGCCTACTTCTTGCGGTCGACCGCCCGCTGGAGCTGATCCTTGTTCATCTTCGAGCGGCCCTCGATGCCCATCTCCTTCGCCTCGTTGTAGAGCTGGTCGCGCGTGCGGCCCTTCGCGCGGTTCGTGCCCGAGCGCAGGCCGCCGCGGCGGCCCGAGGAGATGTCGTCCGTCGACGTGCGCGAGCGCTGGCGCGACTCGCCGGCCCGCGCGCGCTCCTTGTTGACGGTGCGGGCGGCGATCTCCTCGGCGCGATCCTCCGACGCGCCCTGCTCGAGCTCGCTCTCCTTGATGTGCTCGTACTGGCGTGCGCGCTTCGTGCCCTTCTTCACGCCTGCTGGCGGCATGGTGGCTCCTCTCGTCGGGTGATGCCAAGCGCTGTTACCCGCTACGGCCGCTGTTCGCGCATGCGGTTGCGGCTGTCCCGGGTGGACGTGTTGGCCGTTCGCGGCGGGGCGCCTGGGGGTACGTCGCTGCCGTGCTCGCACTTCCTCAGCCACGCGGCGAGATCAGCGAGGCGCTGCTGGCGGCGCTCGCGCTCCCGGTGCACCCGCTCGTGGCGCCGCGGCTGGCGACGCCCGCCGATCCGCTCAGCGACGAGGACCTGCAGCTCGCGCTGTACTGCTGCTACGAGCTGCACTACCGCGGGCTGCCCGGCGTCGCGGACGAGTGGGAGTGGGAGCCGTCGCTGCTCGCGCTGCGGCGTGACCTCGAGGCCTGCTTCGAGGCCGCGCTCTCCGCCGCCGTCCCGAGGCCGCCCGCGCCCGCGGCGCCGGAGGAGATGGACCTCGCGCTGCGGGCGATCGCCGAGGCCGACGACGCGCCCTCGCTGTCGCGCCACCTCGAGCGCCACGCGACGGCCGAGCAGCTGCTGGAGTTCGTCGCGCACCGCTCGGCCTACCAGCTCAAGGAGGCCGATCCGCACTCGTGGGCGCTGCCGCGGCTGTACGGCGCGCCGAAGGCGGCGCTCGTGCAGATCCAGGCCGACGAGTACGGCAACGGCGACCCGGCGCGGATCCACGCGCAGCTGTTCGCCGACGCGATGCAGGAGCTCGGGCTCGACGCGCGCTACGGCGCCTACGTCGACCACCTGCCGGGCGTGACGCTCGCGACGGTCAACCTCATGTCGCTCTTCGGGCTGCACCGGCGCTGGCGCGGCGCGATCGTCGGCCACCTCGCGCTCTTCGAGATGGAGTCCTCCGTTCCCGCCCGCCGCTACGCGGGCGGGCTGCGGCGGCTGGGCTACGGCGCGCGGGCGACGGCGTTCTTCGACGAGCACGTCACCGCCGACGCGATCCACGAGAACATCGCCGCCGTCGATCTGGCGGGCGGCCTGGCGCGCCAGCAGCCGGCGCTGGCGCGCGACATCCTGTGGGGCGCGGCGGCGCTCGTGGAGCTCGAGGGCCGCTTCGCGCGGCACCTGCTCGGCGCCTGGGACGACGGGCTCAGCTCGCTGCGGATCGCGCTGCCGGCCGCGGCGGCCGGCGAGCCCTCAGCCGCCGCGTCCTGACTCCGCGCCGCTCGGGGCGCGGAAGCGCACGACCTTGTGCGACCCGTCGCAGAACGGGCGCAGGCGCGACTTGCCGCAGCGGCACAGCGCGATCGTGCCGCGGCCGCCTTCGATCGGGTTGCCGTCCTGATCCTCGAGGCGGAACGGGCCGCGCACGAGCAGGGGCCCGTCGCGGTAGCTCGTGATGCGGGTCTCGTCCATCGCGCGGGTGGTGTGCCCGCGGGCGGGTGGGTCGCAAACGCCGAAGACAAGGCTCGCTCAGCCCGCCAATGCCTTCAGCGCCTTCTCCGCGCCGGGGTTGAGCGGGACCGGCTGGGTCTTCGTCGCGGTCTCGATCCTGATGTCCTTCGCGGCCGGGCTCGCCGCCTCCAGGTCGGACCGGTGGTCGAAGAGCACGCGCACGAGCCGCTCGGCCAGCGCGGGGTCAAAGCCCTTCTTGACGAGCAGCACGTTGGTCACCTTGATGGTGCGGATCTCGTCGGCGCCGTAGGTGCCGGCGGGGATCGTGCCGGCCTCGTAGAAGTTGCCGTAGCGCCGGTTGAGCTCGCGGCGCTGCTGCGAGAGGTCGAGGAGCCGGACCTTCCCCTTCCTGGCCGTGAAGAGATCCTTGATGCCCGGCGTCGGGAGGCCGCCGGACCAGAACAGCGCATCGATCGCCCCGTCCTTCATCGATTCGACGGTCTTGTCCAGGGCCAGCCGCTGGCGCTTGACGTCCTTCTCGGGATCGAGCCCGGCCGCCTGTAGCAGGCGGTTGGCGATCACTTCCGTGCCCGACTGAGGCGAGCCGGTCGACACGCGCTTGCCCTTCATCTCGGCGATCGTGTCGATGCCCGAGCCGTCTCGCACGACGACCTGCGTGAAGTTCGGGTACAGGGCTGTCAGCGCCTCGATCGGTTGGCGCCTGCCCTCGAAGGCGCCATTGCCGTCGACGGCGTCGGCTGCCGTGTCCAGCAGCGAGAAGGCGATGTCCTGCTTGCCGGCGGTGAGCAGCTGGATGTTCTGCACCGAGGCGCCGGTCTCGCTCGCGGTCGTCTTGTGATCGGTGTTGCTCGAGATGGCGCGGGCGTACGCGCCGCCGAGCTGGTAGTAGACGCCGGTGGTGTTGCCGGTGGCGATCGACAGCCGTCTCGACGCGCCGGCGCCGCTCGTCCTGCTTGCCGCCGCAGGCGGACACGACAAGCGCGACGGCGAACGTGAGTGCGGCCAGGGCCGGGCGTATGGCGCGGATCCTCCAGGTGGTGGTCATCGATCCTCCTCGGATTGGGAACGAACGTGGCGGCTGGTGCCGCGCGGAGCGGGCGCGCGGCGTCGCAGCAGGTTGATGGCGACGGCGACGGTAGACAGCCGGCGCCGGCGGCCACCGTCGCCGGCTCGAGGTACAGCAACAGCAGCGCGGCGGGGACGCACAGGGCCCGCTCGAGCCAGCCGGCCGGGCCGCGCAGCCAGCCGCCCGTGACGATCGCCAGCGCGACGACGGCGAGCGCGCCCGACGCGCTCGCGGCGAGAACCTCGGCGACGGAGCCCCGCGCCAGCAGCGCCTCGCCGTTGTCGGTGAGGACGAAGGCGAGCGGCACCAGGAAGGCCGGCAGCGCGTATCTTGAGCGTCTGCATCATCGTCCCCAGCGCGTTGCCGCCGGTGACGGCGGCAGCCGCGACCGCGGCGAGCGCGGTCGGAGGGCTCACCTCGGAGAGCACCGCGTAGTAGAAGATGAACATGTAGACGGCGGGGTCGGCCACGCCGAGGCTCTTCAGCGCGGGGCCGACGATCACCGCGGCGATGATGAACGAGGCGGTGACGGGCACGGCCAGCCCGAGCAGCGTGATGGCGCCCCCGGCGAGCACCGCGGTCATGAGCAGCACGAGCGTGCGGTCGTCGGTCAGCGCACCGGCGGTGTCGACGATGATGCCGGCGAGGTTCAGCCCGAGGCCGGTCAGCGTGACCATCGCGACGATGATCCCGGCCGCCGCGCAGGTGGCGGCCACGGTCAGCGCCCCGCGCGCGCCGGCCGCCAGCGCCTCGACCAGGCGGCGCGGACCGATGCGGTGCGCGGGGTCCAGGAACGACAGCGCGAGCGCCAGGGCGGTCGCGTAGACGACGGCGCGCAGCGCGCTCAGGCCAAGCGCCATGAACACGACGATGCCCACGAGCGAGAGGAAGTGGTAGCCGTAGCGCAGCAGCAGCCGTCCCGCGGGCGGCGTCTGCACGTCCACGGGCGCCATCCCGTGGCGCCGGGCGTCCATCTCGATCGCCAGCAGGATCCCGAGGTAGTAGAGGAGCGTCGGGATCGTCGCGTAGACGAGCACCGTCAGGTAGGACGTCTGCAGGTATTCGGCGATGATGAACGCGGCGGCGCCGAGCGTCGGCGGCGAGAGGATCGCCCCGATCCCCGCGGCGGCGAGCACGCCGCCGCCCTGCTCGCGCGTGTAGCCCGCGCGGCGCAGGATCGGCCAGCTCACCGAACCGAGGCTGACCGCCGTCGCCGTGCCCGAGCCCGACACGGTGCCGAGCAGGAAGCCGGCCATCGTGACCGTCCGACCCGGGGCGGCGCCCGACCCCCGGAACGCAGCGAAGCTCAGGTCGACGAAGAAGCGGCCGGCGCCCGACGCGTTCAGCACCGCGCCGTAGATCGTGAAGAGCACGATGTAGCTGGCGGCCACGTCGAGCGGCGTCCCGAAGAATCCCGATGTGCCCATGTAGAGCGCGTTGACGATCTCGCCGATGTCAAAGCCCGCGTGCGCGATCGACCAGTCCTGCGGCAGCTCGGAGCCGTAGTAGCCGTAGGCCAGGAAGGCGAGGCAGATCGCGGGCAGCGTCCAACCGGTCGTCCGCCGGGTCGCTTCGAGGATGAGGACGAGCAGGACGATCCCCATCGCCACATCGGTGGAGTTGGGCAGCGCCTGCCGGTTGAGGAACGCGTCGAAGCCGGTGGCGATCGGTACAGCGCCGCGACGGCACCGGCGCCCCCGAGGATCCAGTCGAGCGGCCCGGCCGCTCGCGCCGCGAGCGATCCCGCGATCCCGCTGCGAAGCGACGCCGTCGCGCGGGGAAGAGCAGGAAGGTGAGCGGCAGGACACCGGCCAGGAACAGGCTCAGGTAGTGCTGGATCCCATCGCCGGCCGGCCAGAAGACCTGCTTGACGGCGAGGAGCGCGAGCGCGCAGCACAGCGCGGTGACGGCGTACCCGACCAGGCCCCCCAACCGGCGCGACTGCTGGTCCTCGTCGTCTTCCAGGCGCGCAGCGACGGCCCCTGCGATGTCGCTCTCGGTCTTGGTCTGCACGTCGGCTCCCCTACTCTGTGCGGACCCTACGGGCTATCGCTCCAGCAGCGAAACACCGTCGAGCCCCGCTGACGTCGGTTGGGCAATCGCCACAGCCGCCGACGGCGCCGGGCTGCGAGCGATGCCGGGCCGCATGCGTGACGCTGGTCGTGCGTAGGCTCTTGCGGCGACGATGAGCGATGTCGACCCGACGGCGATCTTCGAGCCGCTCTATGTCGCCGCCGCCGAAGGGCGCGAGGTGTTGCGATGGGACCGGGGCGGGCCGCACCCGCTGATCGACGAGTGGGCGCGTGACGTCACCGGTTCGGGCCGCCGGGCTCTCGTCGTCGGCAGCGGGTTCGGCCCGGATGCGGAGCTCTTCGCCGAACGCGGCTTCGATGTCGTCGCATTCGACGTGTCGCCGACGGCGATCGCGTCCGCGCGCGAGCGATTTGCGCAGTCAGACGTCGACTACCGGGTTGCGAACCTGCTCGACCCGCCAGCGGACTGGAGCCACGCGTTCGACCTCGTCGTCGAGAGCCTCACGGTGCAGTCGCTGCCCGTGGCGTTTCACGCGCAGGCGATCGCGAACGTCTCGCGCATGGTGGCGCCGGGCGGCACGTTGCTGGTGATCGCCAAGGCACGCGACGAGGCCGGCGGTCCCGTCGACGGGCCGCCGTGGCCGCTCACGCGTGCCGAGGTGGAGGCCTTCGCCGGCGAGGGACTCAAGACGGTTCGGATCGAAGACGTTCGCCGGCCGGGAATGCCAGCGCGATGGCGGGCGGAGTTCTTCCTCGAAAAACGGCATCGATGAAGCGAGGCGGGAGCGCGGACGCCTTGCGAGCGGTCCACCGGCGTGCCGGGACGCGATCGGGCCGGGGCGGTATCGGGCGGTCCTGTCGGCCTTTCCTCGCGCTATAGCAGGTCAATCCGACACGACCGTGAGGCTATTTACCCGCACCGCCGCCCAGTCGCCCGGTGCGCGTCATCCGGTGAATGCCCATCACGGAACGGCAGAGTCGAGCAGCTCAGCGATGCTCGCTCTCGGGCGGGGTCCCGTATGCGTAGACGACAAGGTCCTCGTCGCCGTGGTTGACGGTCTGCAGCGGCGTTCCGGGCTCGACGTCAATCGCCACGCGGCCGTGGGCACGTCGTGACGCTTCTCGGCGGCCTCCCCGAGGTACACCCTGGACAGCGTTCCGGCGAGGACGACGACACGTCTCCTCCTGATGCGGATGCCGGTGACGGCGCCCCGCCGCACCGCGTGCTCGTAGCGCCAGACGTTGGCCCGCGTGTGGGCGAATGCCGGCCCGTCTCGCTGAGCTCGGCGACGTGGCGCGCGGGCTCACCCAGCTCATACGGTCGTACTCGTCTCACTCGCCTGCGTCAGGGCTGAGACGCGAAACGGCACGCGGCGCGTCCTCAGCCCGCCCGCACCGGCGTCGTCAGCGCCTTGACGAAGTCCTCGAGCTGGCTCGTCGTCCAGCACTCGAAGGCCTCGCAGTGCTGCTCGTACGACGCGATCACGGAGTCGCCGTAGTTCCAGTACAGCCGCGGCTCGGGGTTCAGCCAGAACGTGCGGCCGGCGCGGGCGGCGATCTGGCCGAAGATGTCGGCGCGCGGGTCGCGCCCGTTCGTGCGCGCGTCGCCGAGCACGATGACGGTCGCGCGCGGGTGCAGGTCGTCCTCGACGAGCGTGCGGAACTCCGACCAGACGCGACCGTAGTCCGTGTAGCCGCTGACGTCGGCGACGCCCGCGTCGCGGGCGATCGCCTCGGACACCGCGCGGAAGTCGCGCTCGCGGTCGAAGACGCCGGTCACCTCGCTGATGCGCTCGATGAACACGAACGAGCGCATCTTGCGAAACGAGTCGTGCAGCGCGTGCAGGACGCTGAGGAAGAACACCGAGGCGCTCGTGACCGACGTCGACACGTCGCAGAGCACGTAGATCTCCGGCCGCCGCGGGCGCACCGGCTTGTAGCGCAGGTCGACCGGCACGCCGCCGGTCTGCAGCGAGGCGCGCATCGTGCGGCGCACGTCGACGTGCGCGTGGCGCGCGTGGCCGCGCGTCTCCTGGCCCTGCGTCTTCAGCCGCCGCTTGAGCTGGGCGACGACGCGATGCACGGCCGCGAGATCCTGCAGCGGGCCGCTCGGCAGCGCGCGATCGAGCTCGTTGAGCGGCCGCGACGGGGGCAGCTTCTCGGTGCGCTCGATCTGCCCGCGCTCGAGCTCGCGGCGCAGGAGCGACTCGAAGCGCCGCAGCGCCTCGCGCGGCACGCCGTCGCGGCGCGGGTCGTCCTCCGGCAGCTCGTGCTGCGGCTCGGCGCGCAGGCCGAGCGCGCGGCGGATGCGCTGGACGTCGACGCCGATGACGCCCGAGCCCTCGCCCTGGCGGCCGAACGCCGCGATCGCCAGCCGCGCGAGATCGCGCATGAGCGACTCCTCGCCCTCCAGCAGCGCCGCGGCGATCTGGCGGCGCAGCTCGTCGAGGTCGATCTCGCCCCCGCCCTCGGCGGCGTCGCCCGCGCCCTCGTCGTCTGGCGTGCTCGCGCACGCCCTCGCGGATCGCCGCGGCCTCGGTGGCGCGGAAGAAGAAGCGCTCGAAGACGAGCTCGAAGATGCGCCGGTCGTCCTGGGACTTCGCGAGCGTCGCCGCGAGCGCTTCGCGGAAGTCCTCGGGGTCCGTCCACGGGATCTCGGCGAGCACGGCGAACGCGTCGAGCAGCTGCGAGGTGCCGCTGTTGACGCCCTCGGCGCGCAGCTCCTCGCCGAACTCCACGAGCCGCGCGGCGAGGCCGGGGGCGACGGGGCGCGCCTCCGCCTCGTCGGGTGCGGCCATGGGGCGGACCCGCGCGGCCGCCGCTCAGCCCGGGGCCGGCGCGCTGATGCCCGCCGACGGCCCGAGCTTGACGCCGACGCGCTCGGCGACGATGTCGAGGTCCGTGCGGTGCTTGACGATGACCGACAGCGTCTCGCGGAAGGTCGTCGTGTCGATGTCCTGCGCGCCGAGCAGCAGCAGCGCGCGCGCCCAGTCGATCGACTCGGCGATCGAGGGCGGCTTCTTCAGGTCCAGGTCGCGCACGAGGCCGACGATCTCGACGAGCTTGCGCGCGATCGTCTCCTGCAGGTCGGGGACGTGCAGGCGCACGATCTCGAGCTCGTGCTCGAGCTGCGGGTAGTCGAGCCAGAGGTACAGGCAGCGGCGCTTGAGCGCCTCGGTCAGCTCGCGCGAGTTGTTCGACGTCAGCAGCACGACGGGATGCGTGCGCGCCTCGACGAGGCCGAGCTCGGGGATCGAGATCTGGAAGTCCGAGAGGACCTCGAGCAGCATCGCCTCGAACTCCTGGTCGGTCTTGTCGATCTCGTCGATGAGCAGGACGATCGGCTGCTCGGAGGTGATCGCGTCCATCAGCGGGCGCGAGAGCAGGAACTCCTCGCCGAAGATGTCGTCGTGGACCTCGTCCCAGGCCGTGTCCTGGCGCTCGGCCTGGATGCGCAGCAGCTGCTTGCGGTAGTTCCACTCGTACAGCGCCTTGGCCTCGTCGAGCCCCTCGTAGCACTGCAGGCGCACGAGCCGGCGGTCGAGGACCTTCGCGAGCGCCTTGGCGAGCTCGGTCTTGCCGACGCCGGCGGGGCCCTCGACGAGGATCGGCTTGCCGAGCTTCGTCGCCAGGAACGAGACGAGCGCCGTCGACTCGCCGGGCAGGTAGCCGACCTCGCGCAGGCCCGCGGCGACGGCGGCGACGGAGTCGGGTAGGTCGACGGCCATCGCCGGATGATAGGAACTCACCCGTGCCAGTCCGGATCCTCGGCGCGTCGGACCTCTCGGCGACGCCCGTTGCGCTCCTCATCGGCTTCGGCGTGATCGTCGGGATCGCCGGCCATCTGGCCGGCTCGCGGCGCACCGTCGCCGTCGGCATCGCGATCCTCTTCGCCGCCACCGCGCTGCTGCTCGTCGGCGGCTACCTGGCCTACCGCGACGATCCCGCCGACCCGCGCCCGTGCGACGCGCCCGGTAGCTGCTGACCGGGTCGCGGGCGGGCCGGCGCGCATCACAGTGAGGCGCGGCTCACGCCGTTAGCCTGCGACCAGTGTCAGGCGAGCTCGGCGCATCACGCCCGCTGCGGGCCGGCGATCGCGACCGCTCCGCGGTCGTCGACCTCCTGCGCGCCCACCACCTCGAGGGCCGGCTCACCGTCGAGGAGTTCGAGGATCGCGTCGGGCTCGCGCATGGCGCCGTCACGCTGCTGGAGCTCGCCGAGCTGCGCGACGACCTGCCCGAGCTCGAGCCGCGGCGCGGCAAGGTCGTCGCCCGCAGCCGGCGCGCGCCGCGGATTCCCGGCCGCTTCGCGTTCGTCGAGCGCGTGGCGCTCGAGGTCGACCCCAAGCTCGCGCGCGACCAGGCGTTCGAGCACATCGCGCCGGCGCTCTCCCGCAACGGCTACGAGCTGAGGATCGTCGGCGGCGCGCTCATGTTCCGCCGCGGCGTGCGGCCCGCGTGGACGATCCTGCTGGCCGTGTTCACGTTCCCGATCGGCCTGCTTGCGCTCCTCTACGAGAACCACGACGAGATCATCGTCGAGATCGAGCCCGGCGCGGCCGGCGGCACGTCGCTGATCGCGCACGGCGTCGGACCGCTAACGTGCGCCGCGCCTTCGCGAGCCTGCGCGACTGAGCGCCGCGCGCGGGCCGGCCGGTCAGCGCCCGCCGTCGCGCGCCCGCGGGATCTCCCCGGGTCGCAGCGGCGGCTCGTCGCCGGGATCGTCGAACGTCAGCTGGCGCGCGTCCTCGCGCGTCACGGCGCGGCTGCGCGGCTGGCGCCGGGCGCCGGCCTCGGACGAGGAGCTCGCGCGCGCCGCGCGCGGCACGACCTCCGTCGCGCCCGTCGGCTCGTCGGGCCCGGGCGGGTGGTCCGGGTTGGGCTCGGCGGCGGGCAGCCGCGGCTCGGGCCGGTCGGCGGCGCGGATGCGCTGGCCCGCGACCGCCAATGCGCCGGCGGCGAGGAACGCGACGAAGAAGCCCCACTGGATGCCGACCGAGCCGCCCTGGCCGCTGACGTCCGGGCGGTCGAAGACGCGATAGAAGATCAGCGCGGTCGCCCACAGGCCGGCGGCGAAGATGACCGTCCCGTCGCCGCCCGGCAGGTGAAACGCGCGCTTCTCCGCCCGCGCGAGCAGGAGCACGATGACGCCCGCGGCGACGAGGAAGATCGCGGCCTCGACGAACGAGACCGCGCCGAACGCGCTGATCGAGTCGCTCGCGAAGCTGCGCGTCCCGGTGACGAGGACGTTCTTCTCATACCAGGGCAGGAACATCGCCAGCAGCAGGCCGATCGCTGCGCCGCCGGCGAAGCGCTGGTCGTGATCCAGCGCGACGTAGGCCGCGCGCAATCGCTGCGCGCCCTGGCTCACGCGGAGACGCGGGCCGCCGCGTGCATGCGCTCCATCAGCAGCGCGGCATCGGCGTCGGAGACGGTGCGCAGCTGCCCCTGGAAGGCGAGCTTCCAGTGCTCGGCCGGCCACTTGCGGATGTGCTCGAGGTCGTCCTTGAGCGACTCGGCCGGCACCCACTCGGCCTCCTCGAGGACGAGCTCGGGCTCCGTGTCGAAGCGCCACGGATACGCATCGGCCTTGCCGGGCTTGCCCGGCCAGAGCTTCGTGCGGTCCTCGAAGAGCTCGCCGGTGATGCGCACGGCGGCCGCGAAGCGCATGACGCGCGTGAGGTACAGCACGATCCGGTCACCGGGCTCCATCAGCAGCGCCTGGTTGCGGCGGCGCTCCTTGCACCCGATGACGGTGAAGCCGTGATCCCGCGTCGCCGCGTAGTTCTCGGGCGAGCCGGTGAGGATCCACGTGCGGGCGCCGTCAGCGGCCATCACGCGGATTGTACGCCCGCAGCCGGTGGGTGCCCGGGGCATGCGCGCCCGCGGCGGGCTCAGCGCCTGGCCCCGACCGACTTCAGCACGCGCAGCGCGCCCTTCCCGGCGCCGTGCGTTGCCCGCGAGGTCCTTGGCGCGCAGCACGACGCCGTAGCGGCCCGCCGCGCGCGGCGGCTGGGGCCAGCGCAGCGTGCGCACGCCGCTTCCCAGATGCCCGCCGAGCACGATGACCGTCCGCCCGCCGCGGCGCACCCGGACCGTGACGTACGACGGCTTGGAGAGCGCGAGCTTCACCGCCACCGGCTTGCCGCCGCGTACGCGTTTGGAGACGAGGGCGACCGCCGGGGGCTGGGTGAGGTACGTCGTCCAGCGCTGCGCGGCCGCGCAGTAGGGCGCGGGATCGGCGATCGGGGCCGGCACGGGCACCGCGCCGCCGGTCGGAGCGGGCAGCGGCGTCCCGCCGCTCGGCGCGGCCGCGGGCGCCGGCGCGGGCGTCGCGTCCTGCGTCAGCCGCGTGCAGAGGTTGCGCAGGAAGTCGCGCGCGACCGTGTGGTAGTGCAGATCGGCGTCGCGCTTGAGCGAATAGCGCGACCACGCGCCGGTGTCATAGGACGCAAGCTCGGTGCGCAGCTGGGCCTCGCCGGCCGCGAACAGCGCATGGCCCTCGGGATCGTTTGCGAGCTGCGCGAAGTCGTGCAGCCCGTTGAGCGCCTGCGTGAAGGCGTTGAGCACGCGCAGGCCGGGGGCGAAGGAGTAGATGAGGTAGTGCGCGCCGGCCGGCGTCGCGACGCGCACGCCGCTCGGCGGCGCCTCGCGGAAGACGCCGAGCGCCGCGCGCGCGGCGTCGAGATAGACCGGCGCGTTGAGCCGGACGGCGGCCCGCGCGAGCGCCTGGACGGCGGTGCCCTGCGCCAGCCCGCTCACCCACGGCGGCCCTCCGCCGTCGAAGCGGAAGAGGTACTCCCAGGCGATCCCGCCCGCCCGCTGCGCCGCGAGCCCGATCGCCTCGTCGAGGAGCGCGCGCAGCGACGCGTCGTAGCCGCCCTGCCACAGCCCGTTGGCCTTGCCGAACGTGCCGAGCCACTGGATCTGCAGGCCCTCGCCGGCGTAGTACTGCCAGACGAGCCGGCTGTCCTGGAAGCTCACGCGCGCGCCGTTTCGCAGCAGCGGCCCCTGCGCCCACCACTCGCGGTTGCGCGCGACGGTCTCAAACAGCGCCGGGAGCCGGCTCGCGGTGAGCTCGCCGGACGCGGCGACGTCCTCGAGGTTGCGCAGCACCGCGCCGAGCGCCGCCTTGCGCGCGCCCCGTCAGCCTGCCGCGCAGCTTCACCGCGCCGGCGTAGATCGCGCGCTTGTCGTCGTGCGTCGCCTGGTCGATCGCACCGGCTCGCGAGCAGCCGCTGGAGCTCGCCGCGCACGGTCGGTCTGGGGGCCGCGGCGCGCACGCCGAACCTGCCCGCGGACGACCGCGACGTGCTCGCCACGCCCGCGGCCGGCAGCCCCTCCGACGCGGGCGGCAGGAGCCGATCCTCGCGGGCGAAGGTGCTGCCGTCGCTGCGCATCGTCAGCAGCGGCGAGGCGTGGGCGGCGGGGACGAGCACCAGCGCGAGCAGGAGCGCCAGCGCGAGCCCCCCAGGTGGGGTCCGGCGCACGAATCCGATGCTAGGTTGAACCCCCTTTCGGAGCTGCAGTTGCCCTTGCAAGGAGAAACCCTCACCGTGACCCGCTCGCTTCGTCGCGTCCTGCTCGCCCTCGTGTCCGTCGTGCTCTGCGGCGCGCTGCTCGCCGCCTGCGGCGGCAACGCGACAACGAGGGCGCCGAGCAAGACGCTGCAGCAGACGTTCGGCAAGAGCGCGGCGGCGATCAAGACCGGCAAGCTCAACGTCGACTTCCAGCTCGATCCCGAGGGCCTGCTCGCGCTCGGCGGGCCGATCAAGCTCACGCTCGACGGGCCGTTCTCCGCGCCGCGCAACGGCAACCTGCCGCGCTTCGACGTCGACTTCGTCGGCACGCTCGCGCGTCAGCGCTTCAAGGGCGGCGTCCTGTCGACCGGCAGGCAGGCGTACGTCACGCTCGACAACAGCGAGTACAAGGTCGACGCGCCGTTCGTCGCCAAGCTGCGCAAGGGCCTCGCGGGCCTGTCGGACGGCAAGGCCCAGCCCGGGCTGAAGGCGCTCGGGATCGATCCCCTGCGCTGGGTCAGCGACCCGCAGGAGAAGGGCAACGAGCAGGTCGGCGGCGTCGACACGATCCGCGTCGGCGGCAAGGTGGACGTCGCGCGCCTGCTCGAGGATCTCGACACGCTCCTGACGAAGGCCGGCGGCGCGGCGAGCGGCGACAGCGGCAGCCTGTTCAGCCCGAAGCTGCGCAAGCAGCTCTCCGACGCCGTCGACAAGGCGACGGTCGACATCTGGACCGGCGCGTCGGACAAGCTCCTGCGCCAGCTCGCGGTGAAGATCACGTTCTCGTTCAAGGATGGCGCCGAGGCCCCGATCCAGGGCCTCGAGGGCGGTACGATCGACCTGCACCTGCGCCTCGACGACGTCAACAAGACGACGGTGCACGTCCGCGCGCCGTCGGGCGCGCGCCCGCTGGCCAGGGTCACGAACGGCAGCTTGAGCAACTTCCTCAACGGCGTCGGCGCGGGCCTGACGAGCAGCTCGTCGGGGATCGCGGGCGGGGCGTTCCTGCGCTGCATCACCGGTGCGGACGGCAAGACGACCGCGCTCGTGCGCTGCATCTCCAAGCTGGCGCCGTAAGGCTTGCCTGCCACGCTGGTGTTGCCCGTCGCGGCGGCCCCGTACCCTTGAGGCGGATGCGCACGCCCTCGCACACCGCCATCGGCACATGGAGCGGCGGCCGCTACCTGCATTTCGGTGAGCCCGATCGCGGAGGAGCGCCTCGAGGCGCTGCTCACGCCGGGCGCCGGCCTCGACACGCTGCTGACCGCCGACGCCTACGGGGCGGGCGAGGCCGACCGCGTGCTCGGCAGCGCGCTGCGCGGCGCCGACCGCGACGGCGTCTGCGTCGTCGGCGCGATCGGGCACGACTTCTACGAGGGCGAGCGCGAGGGCGCGAAGGGCTACCCGCGCTTCACCGATCCGCGCCTGCGCGGGCCGGACGCCTACGCCGACTACGTGCGGATGGCGACCGAGCGCAGCCTCGAGCGCCTCGGCATCGACGCCTTCGACCTTCTGCTGCTGCACAACCCCGACCGCACGGGCTACACGAGCGAGACCGTCTGGGAGGCGATGCGCGCCGTCCGCGACGACGGCCTGACGGCCCGCCTCGGCGTCGCGCCGGGCCCCGCCAACGGCTTCACGCTGGACATCATCGACTGCCTCGAGCGCTTCGGCGAGCTGATCGACTGGGCGATGGTCATCCTCAACCCGCTGGAGCCCTGGCCCGGCGAGCTGTGCCTCGGCGCGGCGCGCGAGCACGGCGTCGACGTGATCACGCGCGTCGTCGACTACGGCGGCGTGTTCTGGGACGACGTCCGGCCCGGCCACGCGTTCGCGCCCCGCGACCACCGCACGTTCCGGCCCGACGGCTGGGTGCAGGCGGGCAGCGAGAAGCTCGAGCAGCTGCGCCCGATCGCCGAGCGCCACGGCCTGACGATGCTCCAGCTCGCCGCGCAGTGGTGCCTCGCGCACGACCCCGTCGCCTGTGTCGTCCCGACGCTCATCCAGGAGCCCGGCGACGGCGCCCGGCCGATCGAGGACAAGCGCGCCGAGTTGCTCGCCACCCCGCGCGAGGTCCTGCTCGACGAGCAGGAGGTCGCGACCATCCGCAGCATCGGCGACAACACCGGCAGCATGTCCCTCAAGGGCGCCGATCCGCAGCACGAAGGCGAGCCCCGTCCCGACCGCTGGCCGCTCAGCCCGCAGCTCGACGCCGTCGCGCGGCGCTGGGGCATCGAGCCCGAGCGCGATCTCAGCCACCTGTCGGCAACCCGTGGCTGACGCTCGCCGCTTCCTCTTCTCCGGCTCGGGCTGGCCGTACCTGCTCGTCCCGTTCATCCCGATCGCGATCCTGCTCGAGCTCAGCCACGCCGAGGCGGCGATCATCTTCGGCGCGGCCGCGGCGGGCGTCGTGCCGACCGCGGCGCTCATGGGCCGCGCGACGGAGGAGCTCGCGCATCGCTCGGGCCCGGGCATCGGCGGCCTGCTGAACGTGACGTTCGGCAACGCGCCGGAGCTGATCATCGCGTTCTTCGCCCTGAACGCCGGCCTGCAGGAGGTCGTCAAGGCGTCGATCATCGGCTCGATCCTCGGCAACATCCTGCTCGTCATGGGTCGCCGCGATGCTCGTCGGCGGGCTCAAGCGCCCGTTTCAGACGTTCAACCCGACGGCCGCCGCGGTGCAGTCCTCGATGCTCCTGCTCGCCGCCGTCGCGCTCGTGATGCCGACGATCTTCCAGCTCGTCGCGGGCGGCGGCCTGCCGCAGGTCGGCGAGGAGCGCGTGAACTTCGGCTCGGACCTCGAGCGGATGTCGCTCATCGTCGCCTTCATCCTGCTCGGCTCCTACATCGCCGGGCTGTTCTTCTCGCTGCGCTCGCACAAGGCCCTGTTCAACCCGACCTCCGAGGCGGAGGGGCACATGGACGGGCGCTGGTCGGTCCGCACGTCGGTCATCGTCCTCGCGGTTGCCGGCGTGGCCGTCGGGATCATGTCCGAGATCCTCGTCGGCTCGATCGCCGAGGCCTCGGAGGCCATCGGCCTGAGTCAGTTCTTCGTCGGGCTGATCGTCGTCGCGATCGTCGGCAACGCCGCCGAGCATTGGGTCGCGATCTACTTCGCCTCGCGCGACAAGATGGACCTCGCCGTGAACATCGCGATCGGCTCGAGCGCCCAGATCGCGCTCTTCGCCGCGCCCGTGCTCGTCCTGGTGTCCGTTCTTCGTGGGGCCGAACCCGATGGCGCTCGTCTTCAACGGCTTCGAGCTCGGCGCCGTCTTCCTCGCGATCCTCATCGCCAACCACGTCACCCACGACGGCGAGTCGACCTGGTACGAGGGCCTGCAGCTGCTCGCCGTCTATGCCGTGCTCGGCGTCGTGTTCTTCTACGCGTAGGCGCCGGGACGCCGATGGAGCTCTACGAACTCGGCGGGCTGGTCGTCGTCCTCGTCGCGCTGCTGCTCGTCGACCTGCGGTTCTTCGCGCCGGGGCGCGAGGCGACGTTCCGCGAGAGCGCCTGCGTGGTCGATCGGCTGGCTCGTGCTCGGCCTCGCCGTGACGCCGATCGTGCTCATGGTCAACGGCAGCGAGGACGCCGTGAACTACGTCACGGTCTACCTCATCGAGCGCTCGCTGTCGCTCGACAACCTCTTCGTCTTCATCCTGCTGTTCGCGTACTTCGGCGTGCCGCAGGAGCACCGGCCGCGGCTGCTGTTCTGGGGCATCATCGCCGCTCTCGCCCTGCGCGGCCTGGCGATCCTCGGCGGCACGGCGCTGATCGCGCAGTTCCACTTCGTCCTGTACGTCCTCGGCGTGCTGCTGCTCGTGCTCGCCTACCGGATCTATCGCGGCGTGGGCGAGAACGTCGACCCGGATCGCAACATCGTCGTGCGCGGCGTGCGCAAGGTCTTTCCGGTCACGGACGGCTTTCGCGGCGGACACTGGTTCGTGCGCCAGGACGGCCACGCGTACGTCACCCCGGCGTTCCTCTGCCTCACGGCGATCGTCGCGGCGGACATCGCCTTCGCGGTCGACTCGATCCCGGCGGCGTTTGCGATCACGCGCGATCCGCTGATCATCTGGGCCGGCAACGTCTTCGCGCTGCTCGGCCTGCGCGCGCTGTTCGTCCTCGTCGAGGGGCTGATCCGCCGCTTCCGCTACCTCGACGAGACGATCGCCTGCGTGCTGGGAATCATCGGCATCAAGCTGCTCATCGAGGAGTGGGTGAAGATCGGCCCCGTCACGAACCTCGCCCTCGTCGGGCTGGCGTTCTCGATCGGGATCGGGGCGTCGCTGATCGGCGACCGCCGCGACCCCGAGGGCGCCGCCGAGCGCCGGGCGGCGAACGTCGAGGAGTCCGGAGCGCCGGGCTGAGGCGACTACGTCGCGCCGCGGTCGAGCGGCTCGTCCGCGCCGGCCAGCAGCAGCAGGCGCCAGACGGTCAGCACCATGAGCGCGGTCAGCAGCACCGCGCTCGTCACGCACCACTGGCAGATCGCGTCGATGACGAACAGCTCGAGGTACGTCAGGTACGCGCTGAAGCCGAACCCGCTGACCGCGAGCGCCGCGGCCGCCAGCCGCGCCCGCTCGCCGGGGGCGAGCAGCGCGGCGGCGATCGCGACGTAGCCGGCCAGCCCGAGGACGGCGACCGGGATCCCGGCGAGCTTCGCGTACGACGAGGACTGCACGCGTTCGCAGCCGTGCGAGCCGCCGGCGCAGAACGGCTGCAGGCCGGCGTAGTGCACGTACGTCAGATAGCCGGCGACGCAGATGCCGAGGCCCGCGATCGCGAGGGCGCCGGCGCGCAGCCGGCGGTCCGCTCATCGCTTGAGCTCCGGCTCGATCGCCTTGGCGAACGCGTCGATGTCGAGGCTCTGGACGTCGAGCGCCTTGCCCGCTCCCGCGGTCGGCCCGATGAGGAACGACGGCGTCGAATCCAGGCCGGCCGCCTGCGCCTCGGACTCCGCCATCTCCATCGGCTTCTCCAGCGCGCCGGCCGTCGTGTTGCCCTTGACGACGAGGCTCGCCGGCACGCCCGCCGCGGTCGCGATCCGCGAGAGGAACGCGTCGGTGACATAGCCGCTGTTCTCCTCGCCCTGGTTGCGGTAGAAGAGGTCGATGAAGTTCCACATCCGGTTGCGCGTCGCCGCCGCCTGCGCCGCGCGGCCGGCGACGTCGGAGTCCGGGCCGATGAAGCGCCGCAGGCGCAGATCGAGGCGCAGCCTGCCGGTGCGCACGTAGCGCTCGATGATCTGCGGCAGCACGTTGAGCGCGTAGTCGCGACAGAAGGGGCATTGCAGGTCGGCGAACTCCGTCAGCACGACCGGCGCCTTCGGATCGCCCAGGCTCGTCCCGGCCTGCGGAATGCCGCGCAGCATCGCGCGCGCGTCGGCGGCGCCCGCGACGGCGGCGCCGCTGCTGGCGTTCGGCTCGTCCTTCTTCTGGCCGAGGAAGATGAACCCGCCGATCACGACCGCCGCCACGGCGACGACCGCGCCGAGCTGCGCCAGCAACCGGCGCCGCCGCTCGGCGCTGGCCGCCGCGCGCTCGCGTGCCTCGCGCTCGGCGCGCGCCTGCTCCTTCTGCTTCTCACGACTGCTCATCGGGGCTCCTTCTGGGCGCGGGTGTGCGCCAGTTGAGATCGTAGGTCGCCTGCGCCGCGGGGACGCCACCAGCGCCGGCGGCCGGCGTAAGGGGGCGGTCGGTCATGGCGTCGCTCCGAGCGCTCGGCGCAGGGGCGCGATGCGCCTGACCACGACGAGGTCGAGCACGAGCAGCACGACGATCGAGATCCCCAGCAGCGGGAACAGGAGCCCGAGGCCGAGGGTGATCGCGACGACGCCGGCGCCGAGCCTGCGGTCGGGCGCCCGCCGCGGCGCGCCGATGCCCTTCGGACGGCGCTTGCGCCACATGACGATCGCCGTCGCGCACGACAGCAGCAGCGCGAGCGTTCCGAGCAGCGCGAACAGCTGGCTCCAGATGCCGAACTGGCGCCCTTCGTGCAGCGCGATCCCGAAGTCGGTCGCCTGCGCCATCGCGCCGAACTGCCCGTAGCGAAGTCGCCGACCGGGCGCGCGGTGTACTGGTCGACGAACGCGAAGCGCTCCCGCAGCGCGCTCTGGTTGGGCTCGACGTCGTTGTCCGGGAAGAAGCTGACGGCGTAGCTCGACGTCCTGTCGGCGGGAAACGCGATCGTCGTCCCCGGCGGCATGCCCATCCGCTGGGCGCGCGCGACGATGGCGTCCAGCGGCGCGCCGTCCCTCGGGTTCCAGCGGATCGTCCGCAGCGCCGCATGGTCGTTGTGGCCGGTGTGCCCCGGCCGCCCGCCGCCCGCGTTCGCGTTCGCCGACGGCGGCACGGGCAGGCTGCTCGCCGCCCACGCCGGCTTTCCGCCCTTGACGACGTCCTCGACGGTCCTCGACGGGACGCCGTCGAACGTGCCGGGCGGATACGTCGAGCCGAGCTTCGTCGCGACGTCGTTGTACTTCTGCCCCCACACGCCGCTCCACGCCAGCCCGGTGACGAGGAAGAACAGGAACACGAGCGAGAACGCCACGCCCGTGACGGCGTGCACGTCGCGCCAGCGCACCCGCCGCGAGCGTGCGCGCAGCCGCGGTGTCAGCGCCTGGCGCAGCGAGCGCCGCCGCCCGCGCGGCCACCACAGGTACATGCCGGTGATGACGAGCACGACCGCCCACGACGCGGCGAGCTCGATCACCCGGTCGCCCCATGTGCCCTCCTCGTCCATGAAGCGCGACGTCAGCAGGGATCCGTGGAGATCCAGCGCGATGGACGGCAGGTAGCGCCGGTTGTCGCGGTGCCCGAGCACCTTGGCGGTGTAGGGGTCGACGAACACCGTCCAGTCCCCGCCGGCCTTCGTCGTCACGCCGAACTGCGTCGAGCGCTTGGCGTTCGGCGGCGGCGCGACGCTCGTGACGCTCGCCCCGGGCAGCGCCGCCTTGACCGCCGCGAGCTGCGCCGCGTAGCTGCGCGGCGCGCCGCCACCACCGTCGACGTTGCGGACGTTGCCGTAGAAGACGCTGTCGATCTGCGGCTTGAACAGGTAGACGATCCCCGACAGCGAGAGGATCACGACGATCGGGATGACGAGCAGCCCGGCGTAGAAGTGCCAGCGCCAGACGGCGCGAAAGAGCCTCGGCTTGGGCTCCGCGCGCAGCTCGGCGCCGCGCGCGGCATCTGCGATGTCGGTCGGTTCGGGCGGTGTGGATGCGGCGCGTCGGCCATCGGGTGCTCCTTGCTCGAGGGAACCCCGGTTCCCGCGGATCGTGGGGGCGATCCGCGGGACCGGGGTGGTCGGAGCGGCGCGCGGGTCAGGCGCGCGCTCCCGTGCCGGGCGGCGCGGTCATCGACCGGGGATCGGGGCCCCGGTCGCGCTCCTTCGCCGCCGGCCGTCAGCCGGCGTGGGCCGGCGACGAATGCGCGGTGTGGGTCACCGCGACGGTTGGCCTGCGTGACGCCGCGGGCGTCAGGCAGGAGGGGCGGGCAGCGGCGGCGGGCGGTTGGCGAGCGAGAAGCAGATGACGATCCGCCCGCCCGGCCTGCGCGCGCTCGCATGCGCGGCCGCGACGGGCGCGGGTCCGTTCGCACGGCGCCGGCGCGAGCGCGTGCCGCGCGTGCGCCACCGGGCGATCGTGGCCTCGCCGGGCATCCAGCCGGCGATCAGCGCCAGCGTCAGCGCGAGCGTCGGCGCAGCCATCAGCATGGCCGCGGGGGCGAGCAGCCACCCCGCCGCGGCGCAGGCGACCGCGGCGAGCACCGCGATCGCGAGCGCGCTGCGGGCGGGCGGCTGTCGCGCGGTCGCCGATCACGTCAACGGCGGCGACGGCGGCGGGCGTCGGGGGGCGATCGTGGCGGCGGCGACGGCCAGCAACGCCGCGAGCGCGAGCCCGCGGGCGATCCAGTCCGGTCCGGTCGCGCCGGCCTGCGCCTCGCCGGGCGCCGGCGTCGTCCAGGCGGTGGGCGTCCGTGCCCCGGCGGCGCCGATCTCCCCGCCGGCGTTCTCACGCGGCACGGACGGCGAGACGGCCGTGATCGAGGCGGGGTACTCGCTCGCGGCGGAGCCGATCCAGCGCACGACCGCCCCGTCGCGATAGCGCTGGATCGCCTTCCACGCGATCGTGCCCTCGCGCTCCGGGGTCGAGGCGAGGAAGCGGAACGTCGCCAGGCCGTCCGTGCTCGTGCGGCCGCGCCAGACGATCGAGCGCACCGAGCCGTCCGTGTTCATCCGCAGCCGCCGCGTCCAGCCCGGCGCGTGCTCGTAGGAGAACGGCAGGACGTCCTTCGGCACGGCGAGCTCGACCTCGCTGGTTCCCGTCTCCTCCTCGGAGGGGGCGAGCACGGTCCAGAGCACGGGATCGCCGGGCGCGGCCCGCGCCGGGCGCACCTGGATGTGCGCGGCCGCCGGGGCGGCCGCGAGCGCCGTCGCCGCCGCGGCGAGCACGAGGACGCGCAGCGCGCGCCGCGGCAGGCGACCTGCGGTCATCGCTTGAGCTTGAACTGGAACGAGCCCTTCTGGGTGTGCCCGTCGGCCGCGACGATCGTCCAGCTGGCCTTGTAGGACCCTGCCTTCAGCGACCCCTTCAGGCCCACGAGCAGGCGGTTGACGTTGCGCGGGTCGCGGCCGCCGCTGCCGATCGACACGACCTTGCCGCCGGGTCCGGTGACGCGCAGCGTCCCGCGCCGCATGGGTCCGGTGAACGTCACGGTGACCTTCGTGAGCGACGTCTTCGCGGCCGCCCCGCTCGCGGGGCTCGTCGACTTGACCTCGGTGTGTGCGGACGCGATCGTCGCGCCGCCGAGAACGAGCGCGGTCGCGAGGATCGAGATGGAGCGCAAACGATGTGATCGCATTCTGCGTTGGGCCTTTCGGTTGGAAGTGGGCGCGCCGGCCCGCGGGAGCGGACCGGCGCGCGTCCGCGTCAGGCGCCGAGGGACGCGCTGACGAGGTTGTGGCGGTCGCCTGTCGTCGCATCGACGGCGAGCACGAGCGTGCCCCTGGCCCTCTTGAGGACCGCCGCGGCGGCCTTCGGGGCTTGAGCGTGAACGTCGCGCTGCCGTCGGCACCGAGCGCGACGCTCCGGGTGCGCGAGGACGCGCGAGCCCAGGCCGAGCTTCTTCGCCTTCGCGGCGCTGATCAGCGCCCGCACGGTGACCGTCCGCCTGGCCGGTCCTGCGAGGGTCAGCGCGATCCCGTCCCTGGCGAGCGCGCTGCGCGAGGGAAGCGTCGCCGGCAGCGAGAGCTTCAGGGTCCGCAGGTCGAGCTTGAGCGCCGCGATCTCGGATCTCAGGGCGCCGATCTGCGCGGCGCCGCCGTCCCCGGTCCCGGCCCCCTGTCCCGCGAGCAGCGAGCCGATCTGCGCGGCCTGGTCGGCGATCTGCGCCTCGAGCGCCGCCGTGGCGAGATGGACCTGGCCCGCAGACCACGATACGAGCGAGCTCTGCGTGGCGTCGGCGGGGTAGTACGTGCCGCCGATCCCCTGGCATGCCGTCTGGCGGGCGGCGTCGGTGTCGGCGACCTCGTCGAGGTTCACGCCCGTCGCCGCCCGGACGACCGGCAGCCACGCCGCGGCGTTGTCGTCGACCCCGACGGCCGTCCGCTGGAACGGGACGTAGGCGTAGAACGGGTCGGTGCCCTGCCAGCTGCGGATGACGGCCGGGCTGTCGAGCGCCGCCACGTCGCACGTCGCATGCGGCTGCGCGCCGGTGGTCGCGCCCTGCGGGGCCAGCGCGAAGATGTCGAAGTCCGACGCGGCGGCGAGCCCTGCCGGCCGGTGCGCGTAGCTGATCGCTCCGCCGGTCGTCTTGCCGTTGGACTCGCGCAGGAGGTACGTGTTGCCGTGGTTCGTGAACACGTAGCGCGTCTCCGTCGTGCACGTCGCGAGGAGCTGCGCGGCGGTGTACGGCGCCGCCGGCGCGGTACAGCCGACAGGCGCCGTCGATGCGTAGACGCTGGAGTGCGCCCCGGCGGCGGCGGGGAGGCAGAGCGCCGCGAGCGGCAACGGCCGCCCCGGCGATGCGGGACCTGTGGCGACGCCTCATCGAACGACCCCCGACCGCGAGGTGGACCGCTCGGCGCGGTTGCCGGACGGGATGAAGACGGCCTGGTAGCGGCCGCGGGCAAGGCGCCGGGCGGGGAAGCGGAACAGCCCGCGGCGCGCCACCGTGCGGGCGGAGGGGACGGCCGCGTTGGTGCGCAGCAGCAGCACCCGCCCGGGGAGGCTCGGCGCCACCCGGCCGCTTGCGACGGTCTTGCCGTTCGCGAGGCGGCGCAGCGTCAACCGGACCGTCGACTGCACGACGACCGTCAGCGTCTGGGCGTTGATCTGCTCGGCGACGGCGGTCATCGTCGAGCTCTCCGAGACCGGGACCACGACGCTGAAGCTGCCGTCCGCGAGCGTGGTGGCCGACCGCACGATCGCCGGCTTCGCGGATCCGCGCGCCTTCGTGGTGATCTGGACGGGCACGCCGCCGCGGGCGGGGACGACGCGCCCGCCGGCCCGCACCCGCCGCGCCCCGACGATCCGCTTGGGCGCGTCGAGGACGACCGCGGTCGTCGCCGCCGGCGCGACCTCGCCGCCGCCGGCCGGGGCGTCGCCGCCGCCCGCGCCCGAGCCGGCCGTCCCGGGCGGCTGGCAGGACCCGACGACGTAGTCGGCGCCGAAGGCCGCCTCCTGCGCCGTCACGCCGCCGGGTGCGCGGTCGACCGGGCCCGGCTCGGCGGGGTCGCTCTCGTACGTCAGCACGAACGGACGCGCGAGCACCGTCCCCGCCGCGGCGCCGGTCGCGGCGGGCACGTCGATCGTCACCGTCGCCCCGGGTCCCGTCGTGAGCTCGCCGGTCGTCGCGCCGGCGCTCACGAAGCCGCCGGCGAGCGTCCAGGTCCCGTAGTCGTAGGAGATCGTCGCCGGCCTTCGTGGCCACGACGCGCACGAAGTGCTGCTGCCCGGCGACATCGAACAGCATCGCCCAGCTGGCGGTCGTGGAATCGACGTGCATCGGCCGCCAGTCGCCGCTGGTGACCTTGATGACGGCCTGCAGCCGGCCGGCCTGCTCGGAGAACCACGCCGACTGCACGTCGGTGTTCGCATGATGGCCGTCGCCGGTGTTGTCGGAGATCTGGACGACCCCGCCGCACGGGGCGGGCGCCGCTGCCAGCGCCGCGGGACAGAGGGCGAGGCCGACCGCGATCGCGGCGATGAACGTACGAGTTGCTGCGGTGCGCGCACGACGAGGGTGCACGGCGAGAACCTGCGAGGGACGCATGGGCGTCCTCCTTCCTGATCGACGTATGTGGACCGGGCGCGAGGCCGGTCCGCAACGGACCAGGGGCGCCCTAGCTGATGAGTGCCGGGGCGGCCGGTGGGGGCGGGCGCATCGCGAGCGCGGACGCCGCCAGCGAGGTCATGCGCCGGACGACGACGACACGACGGACCGCCAGCGTGCGCGGGGCGCGGGCCGGGCGGCCCTGAAAGCGCCGCGCCCGCATCCGCTCGAGGAGGTGCTCACCGGGGGTGAATCCGAGCAGCAGGACGGCGAACAGCGCAAGCGCCGGGGCGAGCAGCAGGGCGACGCCCGGCAGCGTGGCTGCGAGCACCGCAGCCACCGCGACCAGCGCACCGAGGCTCGCAACGCGCCCGTGCTTGAATGATCCCCCACCCATGAGAACCGGAACGTATAGCAGGCGACCGATCTTCGGCGCAACGCATCGGGACCGTTCCCGGTTGCGGTGCACCGTGCGGTCGGTCACGATGGCGGCCTGCATGACGCGTCGCGATCGTCAGCTGCTGTTCGCGCTCGCCGGGCTCACGCTCGCGCTGGCCTCGCTGACCCTCGTCGGCGTCCACAGCGACGTGCTGCTGGCGGCGCCGGCGCTCGTGTTCGCGCTGCCGCTGCTCGCCGGCCGCTACGTCGGCGAGGAGCAGCTCGCGCGCCTGGCGGCCGCGTTCGTCGCCGCCCGCCGGCGTCCCGCGGCGGCGCTCGTGCCGACGGCGCGCCCGGCGCTGCACCGCCTGCCGCGCGGCGGGCGCCTCATCGCCGCCTCGCTCGCCGTGCGCCCGCCGCCGGCGCTCGCCCGCTCGACCGCCTAGGACGCTTCGGCCCCTCCGCGGGTCGGAGCGCAGCTGCGATCCACGAGAAGGAGGGCCGCCGATGGCCGCTTCTGCACGAGTCTTCCTCACTGCCGCGCTGTGCGCGCTCGCGGCAGGCATCACCGCCACACCGGCCTTCGCGCACGCCGGCAACCCGAACTACGAGTCGCTCGTGCGCGGCGTCACGCCGCAGATCCCCGGCTTCACCGTCGACGTGCTCAACGGCGACGACCGCCTCGAGGTCGAGAACTCGGGCAGCCGCACCGTCACGATCTACGGCTACAACCGCAGCCCCAAGGACCCGTACATCCGCATGAGCCCCGGCGGCAAGGTCGAGGTCAACGTGCGCTCGCCGGCGTACTACCTCAACCAGGACCGCTTCCTCGGCGCGAAGGTCCCCGCCTCGGCCGATCCGAAGGCGCCGCCGCAGTGGAAGGTCGTCGAGCGCAGCGGCCGCTACGAGTTCCACGACCACCGCATGCACTGGATGTCCAAGACCGTCCCGCAGCAGGTCAAGGACACGTCCAAGCGCACGAAGATCGTCGACTGGAACGTGCCGCTGAGCGCGCAGGGCGCGCCGGGGGAGATCAGGGGCGAGCTGTTCTGGCGCGGCTCCGGGCCGGGCGCGCCCGTCGGCGCGTTCATCGCGTTCGGCGTCATCGTGCTGCTGGGCCTCGCGAGCGTCGTGGTCGTGCGCCGCCGCCGCGCCGCGGGCGCCGGCGGCGATCCCGCCCCCGCCGCCCCGCGCGGGGAGGCCTGGTGACGCGGCGCGCGCTCGTCCTCGCGGGCGCGCTGCTGGCGGCGCTGCTGGCGGCGCCCGCCGCGGCGTCGGCCCATGCCCTGCTCGTCGACACCGTGCCGCAGCGCGGCACGACGCTGAAGACGCAGCCACGCCAGGTCGTGCTGCATTTCAGCGAGACGGTCGAAGGCAACTTCGGGGCGCTGCGCGTCTTCGACGCCAAGGCCCGGCGGGTCGACGACGGGCGCACCGTGCATCCGGGCGGCAGCGGCTCGCGGCTCGCCGTCGGGCTGAAGCCCGGGCTGCCCGACGGCACGTACGTCGCGACGTACCGCGTCATCTCCGCCGACAGCCACCCGGTCTCCGGCGGGCTCGTGTTCTCCGTCGGCAAGCCCGGCGCCGCCGCCGCGCCGACGGTCTCCGAGCTCATCGGCGACTCGCGCTCCGGCCCGCAGACGCAGGTCGCGTTCGGCATCGCCCGGGGCCTGGACTACCTCGCGACGGCGCTCGTCCTCGGCGGCCTGGCGTTCCTGCTCCTCGTCTGGCTGCCGGCGCTGCGCACGGCGGCCGGCGCGAGCGAGGCGTGGCGCGAGGCGTCGGCGGCGTTCCTGCGGCGCATGCGGCGGCTGCTCCTGCTCGGCGCCGCGCTCGGGGTCGTCTCGGGGGCGGCGGGCATCGTCCTGCAGGGCGCGACCGCGGGCGCGACCAGCGCGTGGACGGCGCTCTCGCCGAGCGTCGTCGGCGACGTGCTCGGGACGCGCTTCGGGCACGTCTGGGGCGTGCGGGTGCTCGCCTTCGTCGCGATCGGCGGGGCGCTTGCGCTCGCCCTGCGCGGCCTGCGCGAACGCGCGGGCGCCGGCGCGCTGCAGCGCGTCGCGCTCGGCGCCGACGGGCTGGCGGCGCCCGGGCTGCCGCGCGCGCCGCTCCTGCTCGCCGCGCTGCCGGCGGCGTTCATCGCGCTCGCACCGGCGCTCGGCGGCCACGCGAGCGTGCAGCCGCCCGTCGCGCTCCTCTTCCCGCTCGACGTCGCGCACGTGCTGGCGATGAGCGTCTGGATCGGCGGGCTCGTCGTGGCGCTGCTCGTCCTGCCCGCCGCCACGCGCACGCTCGAGGCGCCCGACCGCACGCGGCTGCTCGCGGCGACGCTGCTGCGCTTCTCGCCGATCGCCCTGGGCTGCGTCGTCGTGCTGCTCGTCACCGGCACGATCCAGGCGATCGAGCACATCGGCTCCTGGGACGCGGTCCTGCACACGGGCTTCGGCCGCGCGGTGCTCGTCAAGGTCGTCCTGATCGTCGCGCTGATCGCGATCGGCGTGGTCAACCGGCGGCGCGTCGTGCCCGGCCTGCAGCGCCTCGCGCAGGCGGCCGCGCCGCCCGGCGAGCTCGGCCATCTCCTGCGCCGCACGCTGCGCGCGGAGGTCGCGCTCGTCGTCGTGGTGCTCGGCGTCACCGCCGCGCTCGTGAGCTACCCGCCGCCCGACTCGCTGGCGAGCGGCCCGTTCAGCGGCAGCACCGCGCTCGGCCCGCTGCGCCTGGAGGCGACGATGGACCCGGCGCGCGTCGGCCCCAACGAGCTGCACCTCTACCTGCTGCGGGCGCGGGACGGCAGCCCGTTCAGCGCGACGAAGGAGCTGACGGTGACGCTCGCGCTGCCCGCGCAGGCACATCGGCCCGCTGCCGGCCACGGCGCGCGAGGCGGGGCCCGGCCACTACGTCGTCGACACCGTCCAGCTCGTGCCGGCGGGCGACTGGCAGCTCGACGTGACGAGCCGCGTGTCGGAGTTCGACCAGTACGAGGCGAGGCTGAAGGTGCCCGTGCGATGACCAGCCAGCCAAGGAGGCAGACCATGAACCGCAGGATCATCGCCGCCGCAGGCGCGGTCGCCGCGCTCGCGGCGCCGGCCGCCGCGCAGGCGCACGTCACGGTGCAGCCCAAGCAGGCGCCCGCCGGCGGCTTCGCCCGCCTCGACGTCCGCGTCCCGAGCGAGGAGCCGACGACCCCGACGAGGAAGATCGTCGTCCAGATGCCCGCGGGCTTCGCCGACGCGTCCTACGAGCCCGTCCCCGGCTGGCGCGTCACGGTCGCCAAGCGCAAGCTCGCCGAGCCGGTCAAGACCGACGACGGCGACACGCTCACCGAGGAGCTCTCGAGGATCACGTTCACCGCGACCGGCAAGGGGATCGGGCCGGGCCAGTTCCAGGACTTCGGCCTGTCGCTCGGCATCCCGGACAGGCCGGCGGGGACGAAGCTCACGTTCAAGGCCCTGCAGACGTACGCGGGCGGCAAGGTCGTGCGCTGGATCGGGGCTCCGGACAGCGAGCATCCGGCGCCGCAGGTCACGCTCGTCGCCGCCGCCGATGCCGGCGGCCGCCGCGCCGGCCGTCGGATGAGGACGACGACGGCGACGGCGACGGCAACGGGCTGGCGATCGCCGCCCTGATCGTCGGCGCGCTCGGCCTGCTGACGGGCGGCGCGGCGCTGCTCAGGGCGCGGGCGGGGTAGCAGGGTCGATTGCGCGGGCTGGGCTCGTCGTCGGGTGGTGTCGGTTGATGCTGCGCTGACGCGATCGGGTCGCGTGGCGGTCTGTGGCGAGCGCGGCGTTGCGAACGCAGTGAGGGTCGCCGAGCGTGGCGGCGGATGCGGGGCGGGCTGGCGGCGGAGCGTGGCGGCTCGTGTTCGCGGTGCGCATCGCGCGACGGCGGGTTCGCGGTGAGGTCGAGGCGGGGGCGGTCGACGGTTGCCGAACGTCCGGCCGCTGGACGCCGTCGACGGGTCAACCGCCGCGTCACGCGTGCTCCAAGCGCCATGGGCCCTTCACGCCACGCGGGCGGTTCGGCGAGCGCCAGCGCGACCGCCGCGATATCATGCCGACCCAACCGCCGCGGCATCCAGCCATCCAGGACCGGCCCGCCGCAAGCCTCACGGAGCCCGCGCGGCCCCGCCCGCCCGCCGCTACTCGTCGTCGTCGAGCTCGTCGGCCTCGGGCTCGGCGTTCTCGTCGTCGTCGACGATGTCGTCACCGGCGCCGAGCCCGGCGCCGAGCGACGCTCCGTGGCGCACCTGGAATGCCTGCATGAGCTCGTCGCGCGTGTCCGCCGTCGATCGGGACCTCGTCGGAGATCAGGACCCAGTCCGCGCCCTCGAAGTCCTCCATGTTGAAGATCTCGGTGTCGACGTCGGGTGAGTCGTCGATGACGACGAGCACCTCGGTCTGCGGGTTGAAGTACGTCCCCGGGCGGTTGACGATGTCTTCGAGATCGAACTGTCGCGGATTGGCCATCGCCTATCTCTATCAGGTCAGCTCACGGATCCGCCGCGCGATCTCGGCATCGACGTCGAGCGGCTCGGAGCCCGTTCGTACCCGCCGTGCGTTGCGCGCAACCACGTGGCGGCGAATCTCCTCGCGCAGCTCGTCGTCGACGGCCGCCGGCGGGTGCGCGAGCGCCTGGAACTCGGCCTCGACGTCCTGCGGCGCCTCGCCCCGGCGTACGCGCCGCGCGTTGCGCGCCTCGAGCAGCTGGCGGATCTCGGCGTCGCGCTCGGCTGCCGCGTCCTGCGGCGCGTCGCCGCCGTCCTCGTCGATCCCGCGGCCGCCGATCTGCTCGTAGCTCCTGCCGGTCCCGACGAGCGTGAACACCGCGACGATCGCGCCGACCGCGGCGACGACCCAGACGAGCGTCCCGAAGGCGTCCTCCATAGACAGATGATCGCACCCGTCGACAGGGGGCGCGAGGTCCGCTACCCTGCAGGCTACAGCTATTGACTGACCAGTCAATCTAGACCTTCCAAGATCCCTCTTCAGGAGCAACCCATGGTCGATTTCACGCTCAGCGACGAGCAGAAGAACCTCCGCGAGATGGCGCGCGACTTCGCGACGAAGGAGATCCGTCCAGTCGCGTGGGAGCTCGACCGCGACGGCGGCTGGCCGCAGGCGATCATCGACAAGGCGCACGAGGTGGGGCTCATGAACACCCACCTGCCCGAGGAGTACGGCGGCGCCGGCCTGTCCTACCTCGACGGCTGCATCGTCGAGGAGGAGCTGTCGTGGGGCTGCTCCGGCGTCCAGACGTCGCTCGGCGCCAACGGCCTCGCCGCGGCGCCGGTCCTGCTCGGCGGCGCCGAGGAGGTCAAGCGCGAGTTCTGCGAGGAGCTCTCGGCCTCGCCGAAGCTCGCCTCCTTCTGCCTCACCGAGCCCGACGCCGGCTCCGACGTCTCGGGCATGCGCACCCGCGCGGTCCGCAAGGGCGACAAGTACGTCCTCAACGGCTCGAAGTGCTTCATCACGAACGGCAGCTACGCCGACTTCTTCACCGTCTACGCCAAGACCGACCCGGACGCCGGCCACCGCGGCATCTCCGCCTTCCTCGTCCGCAAGGACGACACGGTCATCGTGGACAAGAAGGAGGACAAGATGGGCCAGCGCGCCTCCAACACGGCCACGATCACGTTCAACGACACCGAGGTCGACGCGCGCTATCTGCTCGGCGAGGAGAACAAGGGCTTCAAGCTCGCGATGATGACGCTCGACCGCACGCGTCCCGCCGTCGCCGCCATGGCCGTCGGCATCGCCCGCGCCGCGTTCGAGTTCGCCTGCGACTACTCCAAGGAGCGCGTCCAGTTCGGCGTGCCGATCGCGATGCACCAGGCGATCCAGTTCATGATCGCCGACATGGCGACGAAGGTGCACCTCTCGCGCCTGGCCACGTGGAACAGCGCCGTGCTGCTCGACCAGGGCAAGCGCAACACGCTCGAGTCCTCGCACGCCAAGCGCTTCGCGGCGGACTCGGCGATGGAGGTCGCGACCGACGCCGTGCAGATCTACGGCGGCTACGGCTTCATCAAGGACTACCCCGTCGAGAAGCTCATGCGCGACGCGAAGATCATGCAGCTCTACGAAGGCACGTCGCAGATCCAGCGGCTCGTCATCGCCCGCGAGACGCTGCTGCCGCGGCGCATCGAAGAGCCGGCGACCGCGACGGCCTGACGGGCTCGGCGACGATGTGCGCGGGCGGTCCACGGGGCCGCCCGCGGTCGTTGCACCGCGGCTGTACACCGATGCGCAGGGCATACTGGACCGATGGCCGCTCGCCATCCCTCGACGGAGGCCGCCGTCGCAGACGCGGCCGCCCAGAGCGACGTTCGCACCGCTGCGGGCGGCCGCGCGCCCTCGGGCGGGCCGGGCTCCGGCGACCCGCTCGTCGCCGGCCTGCGCAAGGCGGGGCTGCTGCGGCTGCTCGTCCTGCACCTGCTCGGAGCGGGTCCGTCCTACGGCAACCAGCTCATGGACCGGGTCGGCGAGCTGACCGGCGGCCTCATCGCGGTCAACCCGAACACGATGTATCCGCTCCTGCGCGCGCTCGAGGCCGAGGGGCTCGTGGCGGGCGCATGGGAGCACCCCGAGCGCCGCTCGCGGCGCTTCTACCGGCTGACCTCGCCGGGCGCCGCGGAGCGCGACCGGCTGGCGGCCGAGGTGGCGCCGCGCCTCGACGAGCTCGCGACGGCCGTCGACCTGATCCGGCGCGCGCTGGTGGGCTGAGGGCGATGCGCACGCGTCGTCGCGCGGCAGTCGCTGCCGGGCGCCTCGGTCGACGAGGTGGCGCGGCTGTGGTTCGACCTCGCGCGCTGGTCCTCGTTCGTCGACGGCTTCGGCGCGCTGGCCCGCAACGAGGGCGACTGGCCGCACCCCGGCACGCGGATCGTGTGGGACTCGCTGCGCAACGGCCGCGGCCGCGTCGTCGAGCACGTGCTCGAGTACGAGCCCGCCGTCACCCAGCTCGTGCGCGTCGAGGACCCCGCGCTGACCGGCACGCAGCGCGTGCGCTTCGACGGCGTCGACGGCGGCTGTGAGATCCGCCTCGAGCTCGCCTACGAGCTCAAGCGGCCCGGCTTCGGCGGCATCCTCACCGACGTGTTCTTCGTCCGCCGCGCCGTCGGCGACGCGCTGCGCCGGACGCTGCGGCGCTTCGCGGTCGAGCTGGCAGCCGACCGCGACATGACGCTACGAGATTCAGCGGCGCCGGCCGCTTCACCAAAACGACAAGGAGAACTGACACGTGTTCGTGTTCAAGGCCGCGGTCGTCGGAGCAGGGACGATGGGCGGCGAGATCGCCCAGGTCATCGCCTCCGCGGGCATTCCCGTGGTGCTGAAGGACGTCAAGCAGGAGTTCGTCGATCTCGGCCTCCAGAAGGCCGAGGAGGTCACGCGCGCCCAGCTCGGCGGGCTCGTCCAGAAGCAGAAGATCAGCCAGGAGCAGGCCGACCGGCAGGCGACGGAGATCCTCGGCCGGATCACCGGGACGACGGAGTACGAGGGCTTCGGCGACGTCGACTTCGTCATCGAGGCCGTGCCCGAGCGGATGGCGATCAAGCAGGCGGTGCTCGCCGAGCTCGACGCCGTCACGCCGGGCCACGCGATCCTCGCCTCGAACACCTCGTCGCTGTCGATCAGCGAGATGGCCGACGCGACCTCGCGCCCCGACAAGGTCGTCGGCTTTCACTTCTTCTATCCCGCGTCGATGATGCGGCTCGTCGAGATCGTCGAGGGCGCCGACACGTCGCCGGACACGATGCAGACGGCGACGAACCTCGCCCAGACGATCCGCAAGCTGCCGATCGCCTGCGGCGAGGAGCCGGGCTTCGTCGTCAACCGGATCCTCAACTCGGCGATCAGCGAGATCTGGCGCTTCCAGGAGGACAACGGCCTGTCGATCAAGGCGATCGACGACGCGGTCTCGGCCGCGCGCGTCGCGCCGATGGGCCCGTTCTTCCTCACCGACCTGCTCGGCCTCGACACGGTCCTGCACGTCGCCGAGCATCTGCAGGAGTCCTACGGCTCGGATTCCTTCTACGTCCACCAGGGGATGAAGGCGCTCGTCGAGGCCGGCGAGCTCGGAGCGAAGACCGGCAAGGGCTTCTACGACAACGGTGAGCCTCGATCGGACGGTGAGACCGAGTTCGATCACGAGGACCTCACGCAGCGCTTCGTGCTGAAGGCGCTCGTCGAGGCGTGCCTGCTGCTCGAGGACGGGATGGCGACCGTCCGCGACATCGACCTCGGCATGATGGCCGGCGCCGGCCTCATCCCGCCGCCGTTCGCGCGCGCCGACCAGACCGGGCTCGACGAGGTGCTCGCCTCGCTCGAGCGCGCGGCCGCCGAGTGGGGCGAGCAGTTCGCGCCGCCGCTGATCCTGCGCCGGCTCGTCGCGCAGGGCCGCCTGGGCGCGAAGAGCGGCCAGGGCTTCTTCGCCTACAAGCAGCCCGACGGAGGGTTCGAGCAGGGCGAGGCCGTCCAGCTCGAGACGCGCGACGGCTACGCGATCGCCTGGCTCGACCGGCCGCCGGCGAACTCGCTGGCGCCGCAGGTGATCGCCGAGCTCGGCCGCATCTGGGAGCACGTCGAGGCCGACGATTCGATCCGCGCGCTGATCCTCGCCTCGGCGAACCCGATGCTGTTCTGCGCGGGGGCCGACATCAAGGCGTTCACGCAGATGGACGAGCAGACCGGCGCGGCGCTCCTGCAGGAGACGCACGCGCTGCTGCGGCGGATGGAGTCCTCGTCGACCGTGACGATCGCCGCGGTCAACGCGGTCGCGTTCGGCGGCGGCTGCGAGCTCGCGATGGCCTGCGACGTGCGGATCGCCGCGCAGTCGGCGAGCTTCGGCCAGCCCGAGATCAACCTCGGGATCATCCCCGGCTTCGGCGGCACGCAGCGGCTGCCGCGGCTCGTGGGCACCGCGCGGGCGCTGGAGCTCAACCTCACCGGCGATCCGATCTCCGCCGACGAGGCGTTCGAGATCGGGCTGGTGAACCGCGTCGTCCCCGACCACGAGCTGCACGACGTCGCGCGGGCGTGGGCGCGCAAGCTCGGCGGCCAGGCGCCGCTCGCGGTGGCGGCGATCAAGCGCACGACCGCCGGCGACGCCGACCTCGACGAGGGCATCGAGGCCGAGAAGGCGGCCTTCGGCGAGATCTTCGCGACGGCGGACGCGCGCGAGGGGATCGGCGCGTTCCTCGGCAAGCGCGCGGCGCAGTGGACGGGGAAGTAGCCGCTCGCAGCGACGTCGCGGCGCTGGCGGAGCTCGTCCGCGGCGCCGGGTCCGTCGTCGCGCTGACGGGCGCCGGGATCTCGGTTCCCTCCGGGATCCCGGACTTCCGCACGCCCGGGACCGGCATCTGGGCGAACGTCGATCCGATGGAGGTCGCCCACATCGACGCCTGGCGCGAGGATCCCGAGCGCTTCTGGAGCTTCTACGGCCACCGCTTCCAGACGCTCGGCGACAAGGAGCCCAACGCCGCGCACCGGGCGCTGGTGACGCTCGAGCGCCGCGGGCTGCTCGACGCGGTGATCACGCAGAACATCGACATGCTGCACCGGCGCGCCGGGACGCGGGAGCTGATCGAGGTGCACGGCTCGATCGCGTCGTGCTCGTGCCTGTCCTGCGGCGCGCGCGTCGCGTCGGACGAGGTGCTCGCGCAGCTGGGGGAGGCGACGGTGCCGTCGTGTGCGTGCGGCCGCCCGCTGAAGCCGGACGTCGTGCTGTTCGGCGAGTTCCTGCCCGAGCAGGCGCTGGACCGCGCGACGGAGCTCGCCGCGGGCGCCGATCTGCTGCTGTGCATCGGCTCGTCGCTGGAGGTCTATCCGGTGGCGCAGCTGCCGGGGATCACGCTGCGCCACGGCGGCTCGGTCGCGATCGTGACGCAGGGGGAGACGCCGTATGACGGGCGGGCTGTGGCTCGGCTTGGGGGTGACGTGGCGGTGGAGCTTGAGGCTTTGGTGGCGTTGGTGGCTGTTTGAAGCTTTGGTGAGGCTGGTGGGTGTTTGAGGCTTTGGCGCTGGTGGCCGGCGGTGTTCCGGGCGGTGCTCCGGTCCCGGGAGGCCACGTGTGACCTCCCGTAGGGCGTGGGCTGCGCAGTAGCCGCCAGAGCCTCCCGGAACCGGACACGCCCGGAACACCGCCGGTGGAGCGTCGAGGGGGCACGCCGCTCGCCGCGCTGGGGTGAGAGCAAGTGGGCTCGGATCTTGTGGGCGGGGCGCTGGCGTCCGCTGCCGGCGTGGGCGAAGAGGGGCGCTTGGGGCCTCGCAGTTGGCCGGGCGCGCCTGTCGCTGTGGCTTAGAACTGCTCGCCTGCGACGCGCGCTCGCAGCGCCGCTTCGAGGCGTCCCAGGATTGAGGCGGTCGCTTCGATCTGGGTGTCGTCCAGCCCGGCCTGCAGCGCGGCTTCGGCTGCGGCGTCGACCTCGGTGCTGGCGCGAGCGGAGCTCCTCGAGCCGGGGGGCCAGCCCGGCCGCGTCGCGCCAGGGCTCGAGCTCGGCGAGCGCCGCCTCGAATGCGATCCGCAGGCCGAGCGCGGCCTCGCGCGACCGGCCGGCGTCGGCGTCCAGGCGCACGCGCAGCGTGAGCTCCTCGCAGGCCAGCGCGGCGTCGCGGCCCGCCAGCAGCGCGGCCAGCCGCTCCTGGGGGCGCAGCGCGGAGGCGCGCGGGCGCAGCGACGCGGCGGGTGCGCGCGGCAGCTCGCGGGCGCGATCCCAGCGGCCCTCCGCCACCCGCTCGCCGTCGCCGAAGCCGACGCGCACCACGAGCGCCTGCTCGCGCGCGACCTCGCGGGCGTACGGATCCGCGGAGGCGAGGCGATGCGCGTGCAGCACCCGGTTCAGGCGCGCCAGCGCGTCGTCGGCCAGGGCGTCGAGATCGGCGGACGACAGCCAGCGCGCCGCCGTCTCGTAGCCCGCCATGGCGGCGGTGTCGACGAGCGTCGCGCGCGACGTCAGGACCGGCTCGGGCGCGGGGTCGGGCGGCGCGTCGACCGCGCGCGCCCGGCGCCGGGCCAGCAGCCGGCGCTCGCGCGCGCCCAGCTCGCGCAGCACGAGCACGTGCGCCGGCAGCTCGCCGAGATGCTCGCGGATCGTGTACCGGCCGGGCTGCGGACCGAGCGCCCAGGGAAATTCGAACTGCACAACGCGAAACCGCCGCGACTCGGAAGCCACGGCGGTTTCGGTCACTCCCGTATCTGACGTGTGGCTACTCGGACTTGTGAGCCCGGCTCGCCCGCGACGCGTCGACCTTGATCGCGTACTTCGACGGCTGCAGTTGCACCGTCGGGTTGTCGATCTGGCCGAGGCGATCGATGAGCTTGATCCACTGCGACGGCTTGAGGACCGACTCGGCGATCTTGCCGGCCTTCGTCGTCGGATCGAACTCGGGGCGGAAGCCCACGTGGATGTGGTCGTTGTGGTCTGGCAGCGCGAGCGTGTTGTCAGTCCCGTCGTACTTCATCAGCGTGATGATCTGGGCGGGCTTCATCGTGCCCTGCAGCGTCAGCAGACGGCGGACGGCGATGTCCGTGATCGAGCCCGCGCCCTGGTTGCCCAGGATCGGGATGCCGTTGATCTTCGCGATGTCGACGGCGTTGCCCGACGAGTGCTGCGAGACGTTGCCGCCCGTCGTGTAGTACGAGTGGCCGCAGCGCAGCGCGGTGACCGTCGGCTTCAGGCCCGAGGACGCGAGGAACTCGAGCGTCGCGAGCACGCGGCGATCGATCGCCCCGCTCTCGATGTCCTGGCGGCCGCACGAGTAGATCTCGATCTGCGGGTTGGCCAGGACGCGCTGGATCAGGGCGTCCTTGCTCATCAGCAGGATCTGGCCGATCGTCGCGCCCTGGGAGTTCTCCCCGAAGAACGGGTTCTTGCCCTGTGCGCGGTAGATCGCCGTCGACTCGAGCAGCTTCCAGCCGTCGAGGATCGGCTTCGGGTCGATCCGCGGCGCGCCGCGGCCGGCCGGCCGGATCTGGAACAGCACGTGCGGAGCGACGCCCGGAGTCACCTTGCCGAGGCGGCCGAGAATCGTGCCCGCGATGACGCGCCGACCGGGGACGAGGCGCTTGAGCACGACGTCCTTGCGGTTGAGGCCGTAGACGCCGGTGAAGTAGTTCTTCACGCTCATGCCCGCACCGAACGCGGTCTCGGACTCCATGATCTGCTGCTTGCCGCCGGCGGACATGGCGTTCGGGCGCGTCGGGTTGGCGAACAGCCGCTCCTTCGCGACGTCGGTCGTCTGCTCGACGACCTGCGTGGTGTCCTTGACCGCGGCCTGCACCTTGCCCTTGACCTTGTCGACCGTCGTGCCGGCGCTCGCAGGCTCCGTCGGGGCCGCATCGGCCTTCGGCAGCGCGAGCTCCTTGGCGATCGACTCCTTGGTCTGACGCGTGTTCTTCGGCACCGGCACCTGCGTCGCGACCTTCTTCAGGCCCGAGTAGGTGTACGTGTTGCCGTAGACGTCGCGCAGCTGCACGAACTTGCCGAGGCGGGCGTTCTTGCCGACCTTGATGATCTTGCCGTCCTGGACGGCGACGATCGGCGCGCCGGCCTTGGCGAAGATGTTGATCGCCCGGCGGGTGCTCTTGCCCACGATCGGCAGCGCGGCGTTATGGCCACGTGCGACGCGGCGGTTGGCCTCGCGCTCGGAGATGTCGTCGGCGTAACGCGCCGCGGCATGGACCGGGAACAGGCCCTGCGTCAGACCGCTGAGCGAGCCGACGAGGTCGGACGGCATGCCGCCGATGAAGCGTGCCCGCATGAGCACGGAGTCGACATACCAGTCCGCGTGGTTGTAGGAGAAGATCGCCTTGCGCAGGTCCGTGTCGGCACCGGCGGCCTTGAGGTAGCGGGCGGCGGCGAAGATCGCGTCGACCGGGTTGTACGGATCCTCCTTGCCGTCGTTGTTGGCGTCGACGCCGAACCGCTTCCAGCTCGACGGGATGAACTGCATCCAGCCCATCGCGCCGGCCGAGGACACGTTGAGGTTGCGGCCGTAGTCGGTCTCGATCTCGTTGATCGCGGCCAGGACCTCCCAGCGGATGCCGTACTGGATGCCGGCGGCCTGGTAGATCGACAGCAGGAACGGCGGGATGGCGAACTTGTTGATGAAGAAGTTCGGGACGCCGACTGGCACGGGTCCGATGCTTGCCAGGGACAGCGTCGGGTTCTGCAGCGTCGGAAGCCCACTCGGGAAGCGCAGCTTGGTCTTCGCGGGGCGTGCGCGCTCGGGCAGCTGCACGCTGCGAAGACGACCGGCGGAGTCGAAGACGGCCTGGACAGCGGCAGGCTTGCCCTTCTTCTGGCCGGGCGTGCTCGACTGGGTCTGGGCCGGGCTCTCGACATCAGGGGCGCCCGGGACGATCGGAGCGACCGTCGTCGGAGCGTTCGGCACGGTCGGCCTGATCGACAGCGATGGCGTGCCGCTGGGCGGCGCCTGTGCCGGCGTGGTCTCGACGATGCTCAGGAGCGGCAGGTTGAGGCCGGGAATCCTGACCTGGTCAAGCGGGGTGTTGACCCCGATGTCCAGCGTGACGGTCTTCTTGATGTTGCCGAGGAGCGTCACCTGGAATGTACGGACCACGGCGCCCGCGGGAGACGCGAACGTCCCCAGGCCGGCCGTCATTCCACCGGTCACGGCCAAGGCGATGAGCAGCCTACGCTTTTCATGCATGTGTCCCTGCATCTCCCCCCTGGAGGTGTCCCAATACGCGAGCCCGATGCGCGTGCGCGGCACACTACCGTGAATCGACGTCAGACGTAAAGCCCGCCTAGACCTTTGCGGGCGAATGATCATCCAACCGCGTGCGGAGGACGGAAGGGCTGCACGGCGAGCGGCGCAGGGACTCCAGGACGGGCTCCGCAAGGTGCGGCCCGGCCGGGCGCTCGTCAACACGCGCGCTCGCGAGGACGGTGTACTGCGCTAGCCTCCGTCCGCCCCGGCAATCAGGAGGAAAATCCCCCCGATGAGCGATCACGACGACGCCGAAGGGCTGCGCGAGCGGCTGACCAAGCAGGGCGAGGACACCCTGGGCAAGCTCGCCGAGGACCTCATGGCGAACCCGCTGATCGCGGGTGCAATTCAGCGTGCATTCGATGCGCGGGAGAAGGCCTCCAGCGCGCAGGAGGCCGCGCTCGGCGCGCTGATGCTTCCCTCCGCGGGCGACATCGAGCGCCTCACGCGCCGGGTGCGTTCGGTGTCCCAGCGCCTGGAGGGCATCGAGGACGGCATCGACCGCCTCGACGAGCGGCTTGCCGGCACGGCGACCGCGTCGGGCATCGACGTGCGCCTGGAGGCGATCGAAGGGCAGATCGCCGCGCTCACGAAGGAGCTCGCGGCGCTGCACACGGCGCTGCCCGGCGTACCGAAGCCGGTCTCGTCGCGCCAGGAACGCCTGAAGGTCTCGGGCTAGGACGCGCCGGCGCCGAGTGCGCCCGCACCGACGTGGCCGAGCCGCTCGGTCGCCTTCAGCAGCGCCTCGGCGTCGATCCGGTGGCGCTCGCCGCCGGCGTCGAACACGTCGCTGACGGCCAGCACGCAGCCGACCCGGATCCGGCGCAGCTCGCCGACGCGCAGCAGCGTCGCGGCCTCCATCTCGATCGCGAGCGCGCCCGCCGCGCGCCACCCGGCGGCACGGTCGCGATCGCGCTCGTAGAAGAGGTCGCTCGATGCCACGGTCCCCGTGCGCGCGCCCGCGCCCGCGACATCCTGCAGTGCCGCGACGAGCCGGGCATCGGCGGCGATGCGGCCGTCCGCGCCGAGCGCGCGGCTCGTCCCGTCGGACGCGAGCGCCGCGTCGGCGATGACGAGGTCGCCCAGCGCGAGGTCGCCGTCCAGCGCGCCGCAGGTGCCGACGCGGATCGCGACCTCGAGGCCGAGATCGCAGAGCTCCTCGAGCACGATCGCCGCGCTCGGGCCGCCCATGCCGGTGCTCTGGATCGTCAGCGGCTCGCCGTCGGCGGCCGTCCCGGTGTAGCCCCACAGGCCGCGGTTGTGGTTGAACATCTTCGGCTCGGAGAGGACGAGCTGGGCGAGCGCGAGCGCGCGACCGGGGTCGCCGGGCAGCAGGGCGCGCGCGGCCAGCGTGGCGGTGGGATGGATATGGACGGGCATCGGGGGGCGCCATATGATCGGGGCATGGCGAAAAAGAAGAGCACCTCGCGCGCCGACGCAGTCCGAGACGCCGTCGATCAGGCATTCAAGACGCAGATTCCACGCGAGCGGATCTCGGAGCTGCTCGACGAGCTCGGCAGCACCGCCGGCCGGCTGCGCGGTGCCGTCGACGAGCTGCGGCCGGCGACGGAGGCCGAGCTCAAGGCCGTGCGGGCCGACATCAAGGCGCTCACGGCGCGCGTCGCCGCGCTCGAGGCGAAGCCTGACCCTCAACCTGAGCCGCAAGCCAAGCCTAAGCCTAAGCCCAAGCCCAAGGCGGCGCCGAAGCGCCGCGCTCCGGCCGGCGCGAAGCCCGCGCCGCGGGCGCGCAAGCCGCCCGCGAGCAAGCCCGCGGGCGAGCCGCCCACGGGCGAGCCGCCCGCCGCCGGGTCCTAGAGCCAGCTATCGAAGGAGGTCGCAGCATGGGTGCCGAGTTCAACGGTTCCAAGGAGTTCCGCGTGGTGATGGATCGCATCTTCACGCTCATGAGCGAGGATCCGGAGATGGGCCCGAAGCTGCGCGACGCCGACGTGCCGCAGCGTTTCGAGTTCGAGGACGTCGACATGGTCGTCAACATCCGCGCGGCGCAGGAGGACGAGGACGGCTGCCTGTACTGGCAGTGGAACGACGACATCGACTGGAAGCCGAAGGTCAAGATGACGATGAACTCCGACGTCGCCAACAAGTACTTCCAGGGCAAGGAGAACGTCGCCATCGCGATCGCCCGCCGGCGCATCAAGACCAGCGGCGACGTCAAGGCCGCGCTGGCGCTCATCCCGATCACGAAGCCCGTCTACGCGCAGTACCGCGAGGTCGTGGAGGCGGAGTATCCGCACCTGAAGGTGTGACCGTTTGCATTAAGCGCCGTTGACAGCGCGAGCGTCGAAAGGTATGCATTCCGTTACCAGGTCGAAAAGTGGGTGGCTTCCCCATCCGCAAGGCGCCGCCGGTACGAAGACGAGCGCCGCCGACCGAGGCAGCGGGCCCTATCGCCCGCAGACGGCGGGACCAAGGTCCCGCCGTCGTCGTGATCTACGGGCAACGCCGTAGATCACGAGCGGCGCAGGCGTCTCGGGCATCATGGGCCCATGACGCCGGCCTCAGCCGCGCAGGTCGCCCGTGAGATCGGCACGACGCCGGCGACGTTGCGTCGCTGGGTCGCGCGCGGGCTGATCCCGCAGTACGACGGCAGCTGGACCGCGGATGTCGTCGCGCACGCGCGGCTCGTCGCGCGCATGCGCGAGCGCGGCCATTCGTTCGAGCAGATCCGCGCGGCGGGCGATAGCGGGCGGCTGGCCTTCGGCTACCTCTCGCAGCTCTTCCCGTCGGCCGTCGCGACGCACACGCTCGAGCAGGCGGCCGAGGAGACGGGCCTCGAGCCGGCGCTGATCGAGCGCATCCTCACGACGCTCGGGCTGCCCGCGACGGTCGTCCACCAGATCTCCACCAGCGAGCTCGAGCTGCTGCGCCACTCGGCCGCCGTGCTGGCCGCGGGCCTGCCGCTCATCGCCTTCCTGCAGCTCGTGCGCGTCCACGGCCAGGCGCTCGCGCAGATCGCTGACGCCGAAGTGCGCCTGTTTCACATGTACGTCCACGAGCCGCTCATGCGCGAGGGCGTGCCCGGTGTCGAGATGGCCGAGGAGATGCGGGGGCTCGCGTCCGACCTGCTGCCGCTCATCGCGCCGATGATGGACCTCGTCCACAAGCGCCTGCTGGCCCACTTCGTCGACCAGGACGTCATCGGCCACATGGAGGCCGAGCTCGATCCGAGCGATCGCCTCGGCCTCGGCCAGGTGCGCGTGGCGGTCGCCTTCGCGGACCTCGCCGGCTACACGCGCATGACGGAGGAGCTCGGCGACGAGCACGCGGTCGACATCGTCGAGCGCTTCGTCGCCGACGTCGAGCACACGCTGCCCGACGACGCCCGCATCATCAAGACGATCGGCGACGAGGCCATGGTCGTCGCCACGGACCCGGCCGCGCTCGTCGACTGGGCGGTCGGCTTCCAGCAGCTGCACCGGACGCGGCCGCTGCCGCGGATCGGGATGCACTACGGCACGGTCCTCTACCGCGACGGCGACTACTACGGGCGCGAGGTCAACCAGGCCGCGCGCGTCTCGGCGCGGTCCGGCGCTGGCGAGGTGCTCGTCACGCGGCCGGTCGTCGAGGCGGCGGGCGGGCACCTGGACTTCGAGCGCATCGGCGAGGTGCGGCTGAAGGGCTTCAGCGAGGCGACCGAGCTGTTCGTCGCGAGCTCGTCGGAGCGATAGCCGCGAGGACGCGGTTTGGCTTGCGCGCCGCAGGGGGTATCCGACAGGGCAATGAGCGCTTCAGAGCAGGATCGCGTACTGCCCGGGCAGGAGAACGGCGCCCCGGATCACATCCCGAGCGAGCGCGAGGCGCTGCTCGAGCAGATCGAGGAGACGCGCGAGGAGCTCGGCGCGACCGTCGAGGCCCTGGCGCACAAGGCCGACATCAAGGCCCAGGTGCACGAGAAGGTCGAGGAGCGCAAGGAGCACCTGCACCAGATCCAGGCCGAGGCGACCGGCAAGCTGCGCACGACGCTCGACGGCCCCGCCGTGCCGGCGGCGATCGCCGCCGCGGCGACCGTCCTGCTGCTGATCAGCACGCTGCGCAGCCGCCGCCGCTGAGCGGCGCCGGACGTCAGTCGAGCATCCGCCGCGCCTCCGCCCAGCGCGACAGCTCGTGCCGGCTGGAGAGCTGCAGCTTGCGCAGCACCGCCGAGACGTGCGCCTCGACGGTCTTCGCGGAGATCCCGAGGCGCTGGGCGATCTCCTTGTACATGTAGCCGCGGGCGATGTGCTGGAGCACCTCGCGCTCGCGCGGCGTGAGCTGGTCGAGCTCGGCGTCGCGCTCGATCCGTCCCCGCCCGCCCGCCGGCGCGGGCGCCGGCGAACGCGTCGAGCACGAACCCCGCGAGGCGCGGCGAGAAGACCGCGTCGCCCTCGTGCACGCGCCGGACGGCGTCGGCGAGATCGGCGCCGGAGATCGTCTTCGTCACGTAGCCGCGCGCGCCCGCGCGGATGACCGCGATGACGTCCTCGGCGGCGTCGGACACCGACAGCGCCAGGAACTGCGTCGCCGGCGCGTCGCCGGCGATCTGGCGCAGCACCGCCAGGCCGCCGCCGTCGGGCATGTGGACGTCGAGCAGGACGACGTCGGGCGACTGCTCGCGGATCAGCGCGACCGCCTCGGCGACGGTCGCGGCGTCGCCGACGACGTCGACGAGCCCGTCGAGCTCGGATCGCACGCCCGCGCGGAAGAGCGCGTGGTCGTCGACGAGGACGACGCGCGTGTTCCTTGCGCCAGAGGCCGTGGCGGTCATGACGCCTCGCCGCGCTCGAGCACGAGCTCGACCTCCGTGCCGCCGCCACCCGGCGCCGCGTTGATCGCCGCGCGGCCGCCGTGGCGCTCCATCCGCCCGACGATCGACTCGCGCACGCCGCGCCGGTCGGCCGGGACGGCGGACGGGTCGAAGCCCGGGCCGCGGTCGCGGACGAACACCTCCATGCGCTCGTCGCCGGCCTCCGCGTAGACCGCCACCGCGCCCGCGTCGCCGGCGAACTTCGCCGCGTTGAGCATCGCCTCGCGCGCGGCGGCGACGAGCGCCTCGCCGTCGCGGTCCAGCGGCGCGTCGCCGACGGCGACGACGTCGATCGCCACGCCGTGCGCCTGCTCGATCTCGTCCGCCGCGGCCTGCAGCGCCGCCGCGAGCCAGCGCTCGCCGTCGGCGCGGGCGGGCGCGCCGCTCAGCCACGTGCGCAGCTCGCGCTCCTGGCGGCGCGCGAGCGCGGCGACCTCGCGCGGGTCGTCGGCGCGCTTCTGCATGAGCGCGAGCGTCTGCAGGACCGAGTCGTGCAGGTGCGCGGCGACCTCGGCGCGCTCCTGCGAGCGGATCCGCTCGGCGCGCTCGATCGACAGCGAGGTCAGCAGCCGCACGAAGAACGGCGCGAAGATCACGACGAGCGCGATCGCGACGACGAGCGCCGCGAGCGCGACGTCGGACGCGGCCCTGAGCGCGCCGGTGAACTGCAGGAAGACGAGCGCCGCCGTCACGACGAGCGTCACGCCGATCCCGATCCGCGAGATGACGGCCGGGCCCGACTCGCCGACCGTGTCCTCCGGCTGCAGCGGCGCGGGCGCGCTCGCCGCCGACGCGGCCGTGGAGGTCACCGCCGGTCGCGCGCTGCCGGGCCGGCCGACGGACTGGCGCCAGATCAGCGCCCCGCCCGCGGCGACGAGCACGAGCGGCCAGGTCAGCACATCGGAGAACGGCAGGCCGATCTCGCGGAACGTGAGCAGGATCGCGACGACGAGGAAGCCGACGCCGAAGCCGACCTCGAGCGCGGCGCGCTTGTTGCGCGCGCCGCGCCGCTCGCCGGCGGCGATGGCCGTCGCCTGCTCGGCGCCCTCGACGGGCAGCAGCCACCACGCGAGGAGGTACGCGACGAGGCCCAGGCCGCTCGCGAGCGTCGTCGCGCCGAAGACGATCCGCAGCAGCAGCGGATCGATGTCCAGGCGCTTGCCGATCCCCTCGCAGACGCCGGCGATCATGCCGTTCTCGGGGTCGCGCCGCAGCTCGCGCAGCGGGGTCGCCGCGCGGTTGGTCGGGGTGGCGGCCATCTCGCCGGTCATTCTCGTCGGCTCAGCCCGGTGGCAAGCAGGATGGCCCCCACGGCGCCGAACGCCATGGGGGCCATCGTTCCGAACGTCAGCCGCAGCGTGCCGGTGCGGTCCAGCAGCAGGACCACGCCGAACGCGACGAGCACGAGCCCCGCGACGAGCGACATGCGGTCGATGTCGCGGCGCAGGCGCATCAGCTCGGCGTCGCGCAGGCGGCGTTGCGTTCGCTCGGGTCGTTGTCGCGGTCCCACGGGCCGCGGTCGTTGTCGAAGTGCGAGCGGCTGTGGGCGACCTCGAGCAGGCCGAGCCCGACGTCGCCGTCGAGCACGAGCCGCGCGGTGTCGGCGGGCGCCCGGCGCCCATCCTTCCAGTCCACGTCGAGCCCGCCGCCGGAGCGGTCGAAGACGGCGACGCCGCCGATGCCGACCGTCGCGGCGCTGGTGACGCAGACGTCCCTGGGCACGAGCACGAGCGCGTGGCCGGCGCCGATGCGGACCTTCAGCGGATGGTCGCCGGACGGCAGCTTGAGGTCGCGCAGGTCGACGATGAGCTCACCGGCGCCGAGCCGGTAGCCCTGCTGCAGCTCCGCCATCGTCGCCGGATGCTCGTGGCGCTCGCCGAAGCCGCCGTCGAGGTCGATCCCCGCCGCGGAGACGAAGGCCAGCGGCAGCGCGATCGCCAGCGCGGGCAGGACGAGCCAGCGCGCGCCGCCGATGAAGGCCGCTGCAACGAGGCCGGCGCCCGCCGCGATGACGATGCCCGCGACGACGACGCCGCCGCCGAGGCCGCTGGCGAAGAAGCTCGCCACGGCGAGCGCGGCGCAGCCGAGCAGCAGGCCGACGCCTTGCGCGGCGCGGCGCACGACGTCGTTCGGGCTGCCGCTCGGTCGCTCGCCCGGACACGAACCACCAGACCGCTAGACCGGCGAGCGCGAGGAACGCGAGCGGGATGAGCGCGCCGCCGAAGACGAAGCCGAAGCTGCCGAAGACGAGCGCCGCGATGATGAGCGCGACGGCGACGGCGATCGCCACGCCGCGGTCGTGCGCCGTCCGCGGAGCGCCCGCGGTCTCGTCGTCGAGCGGGACGAGCAGCAGCGCGGCGGCGTAGACGATCAGGCCCGTGCCGCCGAGCAGCGCGAGCGCGACGAAGCCGATCCGGACGAGCGTCGGATCGATGCCGAAGTAGCGTCCGATGCCGCCGGCGACACCGCCGATGATGCGGTCGCGGCTGGAGCGGGTGAGGCGGCGCGGCCCGGGATCGGACGGCGGTGGGGCGGAGGTGTCAGGTGACGTTTGCATACGCAGCAGTCTCGGCGCGGGCGGTGCCCTTGCCTATTGGGAATGATCCCTAGGGACTGACCCTAGGCTCCAGGCCTAGACTCGACCCCATGGACCTGATCGACCGCGTCCGCGCGACCGGTCTGCTGGCCGCCGGGAAGCCCGTCGTCGTCCTGCTGTCCGGGGGCCGCGACTCGGTCTGCCTGCTCGACGTCGCCGTGCGGCTGGCGGGAGCCGGCGCCGTGCGCGCGCTGCACGTCAACTACGGCCTGCGCGACGCCGCCGCCGACGACGAGGCGTTCTGCCGCGCGCTCTGCGATCGGCTCGGCGTCGCGACTCGAGGTGCAGGCCGCGCAGCGCCCGGCCGACGCCGGCAACCTGCAGGCCTGGGCGCGCGACGTGCGGCTGAGCGCCGGTGCGCGGCTGGCGCTCGCGCTCCCGCACGGCGCGCCGGCTGGCGACCGGACATACCGCGAGCGATCAGGTCGAGACGGTCCTCTACCGGCTGGCCGCGTCGCCGGGGCGCCGCGCGCTGCTCGGGATGTCCGAGCACGACGGGCTGCTCGTGCGCCCGCTGCTCCGAGTGACGCGCGAGGAGACCGCGGCGCACTGCACGGCGCGCGGCCTGCGCTGGCGCGAGGACGCATCCAACGACGATCCCGCCTTCGCCCGCAACCGCGCCCGCGCGGGACTCGTGCCCGCGCTGCGCGAGCTGCACCCGTCGGCGGAGCGCAACGTCGTGCGCACCGCGGAGCTGCTGCGCGACGAGGCGGCCGTGCTCGACGAGGTCGTCGACACGGCGCTCGCCGGTCGCGACCACATCGCGGTCGCGCACCTCGGCGCGCTGCCGCCGGCGCTTGCGCGGCTCGTGGTGCGGCGGCTGGCCGAGGGCGCGGCGGGCCGCCTGTGCGCCCGCGCGCCCGGCCGGCTCGGCGAGATCCTCGCGCTCGGCGATGGCGCGCTCGACCTCGGCGACGGCGCGCGCGCGATCGTGCACGCCGGCGTGCTGCGCGTCGAGCCGACGCCGCCGGGGCGCTCGGCGCCGGCGCCCGCGCCCGCGCATCAGCCGCAGCAACCCGCGTGACAGGGCGTTCGCGCGCGTTCCGCGCCACGACGTGGGCTGATCGTCCGGGCTAGGTCGTGGCGCCCGCTGCCCCGCCTACACTCCGGCTCGCATGCGCGACGACGCCGTCGGCGAGATCCTCGTCCAACCCGATGACCTCGCGCGTCGCGTCCGCGAGCTCGGCGCCCAGATCACGGCCGACTACGAGGGCCGCGACCTGCTGCTCGTCGGGGTCCTCAAAGGCGCCGTCTTCTTCCTCTCAGACCTCATGCGCCACATCGCCGTGCCCTGCGAGCTGGACTTCATGGCCGTCGCCAGCTACGGCTCGGCGACGGACTCCTCCGGGCGTCGTGCGGATCCTCAAGGACCTCGACGTCGCGCTCGAGGGGCGCCACGTGCTGATCGTCGAGGACATCGTCGACTCCGGCCTCACGCTGCAATATCTGTTGCGCAACCTCGGCGCTCGCAACCCGGCCTCGATGGAGGTCTGCGCGCTGCTGACGAAGCCCGCGCGGCTGAAGGTCGCGCTCGAGCCGCGCTACGTCGGCTTCGAGATTCCCAACCGCTTCGTCGTGGGCTACGGCCTCGATCACGTCGAGCGCTATCGCAACCTGCCCTACGTCGCGGCACTTGAGACCAAGCCCTGAAGTGCCGATACAGGGGCACGAGGGGTGGGTGACGATGGCTGATCCGACCTAGCGGAGAGCACTCGTACCCCTGCTAGGCTGGCCGTTCAGTGATCGACCGGGTTTTCGCATACACATGAGCCGTTTTTCCAAGAGCGCCGCATTCCCGATCCTGATCGTCGTGATCTTGGCGTTCTTCGCGCAGCAGCTCATCTCGAGCCCGAACAAGAAGAAGGATCCGGGCTTCGGCGTGTTCATGACGCAGCTCGACAACGGCGCGATCAAGAGCGTCGAGATGCGCAACCGCTCCAACGAGCTGCTCGTCACGCTCAAGGACAAGAGCCAGTACGAGGTCGGCTTCGCGACCGACTACGGCGGAGAGCTGACGAAGACGCTGCTGGCGGCCGAGCAGGGCAACAAGATCCAGTCCTTCGACATCAAGGGCACCCGCACGAACGGGTGGATCTCGATGCTCACGTACGTCCTGCCGTTCCTGCTCTTCATCGGCTTCTGGATCTTCTTGATGAACCAGATGCAAGGCGGCGGCTCGAAGGTCATGTCGTTCGGCAAGTCGCGCGCCAAGCGGATGTCGGTCGACTCGCCGAAGATCACCTTCCGCGACGTCGCGGGCGCCGACGAGGCGGTCGAGGAGCTGCACGAGATCAAGGAGTTCCTCGAGAACCCGAAGAAGTTCCAGGCGCTCGGCGCGCGGATCCCGAAGGGCGTGCTGCTCTTCGGCCCTCCGGGCACCGGCAAGACGCTGCTCGCCCGCGCCGTCGCCGGCGAGGCCGGCGTGCCGTTCTTCTCGATCTCCGGCTCGGACTTCGTCGAGATGTTCGTCGGCGTCGGCGCCAGCCGCGTGCGCGACCTCTTCGAGCAGGCCAAGCAGAACAGCCCCTGCATCATCTTCATGGACGAGATCGACGCCGTCGGCCGCCACCGCGGCGCCGGCATGGGCGGCGGTCACGACGAGCGCGAGCAGACGCTCAACCAGCTCCTCGTCGAGATGGACGGCTTCACGATGACGGACAACATCATCCTCATCGCGGCCACGAACCGCCCCGACATCCTCGATCCCGCGCTGCTGCGCCCGGGCCGCTTCGATCGCCAGATCGTCGTCGATCGCCCCGACCGCAAGGGCCGCGCGAAGATCCTCGAGGTCCACACGCGCGGCAAGCCGCTGGCGAAGGAGATCAACGTCGACGATCTCGCCGGCCAGACACCGGGCTTCACCGGCGCCGACCTCGCGAACCTCGTCAACGAGGCCGCCCTGCTCTCCGCCCGCACGGGCAAGCGCGAGATCGGCCAGCACGAGCTCGAGGAAGGGATCATGCGCGTCATCGCCGGCCCGGAGAAGAAGACCCGGGTCATGAGCGAGAAGGAGCGCCGCATCACCGCCTTCCACGAGATGGGGCACGCGCTCGTCGGCCACCACCTCGAGCACTCCGACCCGGTCCACAAGATCTCGGTCATCGGCCGCGGCCAGGCGCTCGGCTACACGATCTCGATGCCGCAGGAGGATCGCTTCCTCACGACGCGCGCGGAGCTCACCGACTCGATGGCGATGACGCTCGGCGGCCGCGCCGCCGAGGAGATCGTCTTCGGCGAGATCACGACCGGCGCGTCGAACGACCTCGAGAAGGTCACCGCGACGGCGAAGGCGATGGTCATGCGCTACGGCATGAGCGAGCGCCTCGGCCCGCGCGTCTTCGGTCACGACCACTCGCAGCCGTTCCTCGGCCGCGAGTTCTCCTCCGAGCCCGACTACTCCGACGAGATCGCACGCGAGATCGACGACGAGATCCGCCGCGTCGTCGAGTCCGCGCACCAGCGCGCGCGCGACATCCTCACCGAGCACCGCGAGTCGCTGAACACGATCTCCGAGATCCTCGTCCGTCGCGAGACGATCGAGAAGACCGAGTTCGAGGCGCTGATCGCGGGCAAGGCCGAGGACGAGGTCTTCCCCGAGGAAGCTCCGCAGCTGCCGCCGCCGCCCACGCCGGCCGACAAGCCTGGCCAGAAGGCGCCGCGTACGCTGCCGCGCCCCGGCCTCGCCGGCGGCAGCGTCGAGGCGCGCGCCGACGAGCCGCGCAAGCCCGAGCTCCTCTAGTACACGCCCGCGGGCTCGTCGCGACGACGTAGCCTCTGCGCGCATGCGCGCGGACGTCCCCGACCCGATCGTCATGGGGGTCGTCAACGTGACGCCGGACTCGTTCTCCGACGGCGGCGAGTGGCTCGACCCGCGCGCGGCGATCGCGCATGGTCGCGACCTCGTCGCGCAGGGCGCGGCGATCCTCGACATCGGCGGCGAGTCCACGCGGCCGGGCGCGCAGCCGGTGACCGAGGCCGAGGAGCTGCGCCGCGTCGTGCCGGTGCTCGAGGGACTCGCGGGCGCCGGCGCGCGCCTGTCGATCGACACCTCGAAGGCCGCGGTCGCGGCCGCCGCGATCGACGCCGGTGCGACGGTCGTCAACGACGTCACCGCGCTGCGCGGCGATCCGGCGATGGCGGCGCTCGTCGCGCAGCGCGGCTGCGACGTCTGCCTCATGCACATGCTCGGCGAGCCGCGCACGATGCAGCGCGATCCGCGCTACGACGACGTCGTCGACGACGTCAAGGCGTTCCTCGCGCAGCGCCTGGAGGTCGCCGTCGGCGCCGGGATCTCCGAGCAGCGCGTCTGGCTCGATCCCGGGATCGGCTTCGGCAAGACGATCGACCACAACCTCGAGCTGCTCGCCCGGCTGGACGAGATCGTCGCGCTCGGCCGGCCGGTCGTCGTCGGCACGTCGCGCAAGTCGTTTCTCGGCACGATCGCCGGGCGCGACGCCGGGCGAGCGCGTGCCTGGAACGATCGCGACGAACGTGCTCGCGCTCGAGCGCGGCGCGCGCGTGTTCCGCGTGCACGACGTCGCGCAGGCGCGCGATGCCCTGCTCGTGGCGGCTGCTACGTTGCGCGGGAAATGGCTCCCGGCGAAGACGACATCGAAGACGAAGGGCTAGACGACGACTTCGACAGCGACGACGAGGACGTCCAGACCGTCGTGACCGTCGAGGTCAACGGCCTGTCGCTCTTCACCCATCACGGCGTGACGGCGGCCGAGCGCGAGGTCGGCCAGCGGCTGATCCTCGACATCCGGCTCGACCTCGGCGAGTCCGACGCGACCGTCACCGACCGCCTCGAGGACACGATCGACTACGCGCGCGTCTGCGAGGTCGCGGCGCTCGTGGCCACGCAGCGCTCCGACAAGACGCTCGAGCGGCTGTGCGCGGCGGTCGCCGACCGGCTGCTGAAGGACTTCGACGCCCAGGCCGTGTCGGTCAAGGCCTCCAAGCCCGAGCCGCCGATCGCGCTGCCGGTGGAGGACGTGTCGGTCGAGGTGTGGCGGGAGCTGGCGGAGCCGGACGACTGACGTCGCGCATGCGGACTGGCTATCTCGGGCTCGGCTCGAACGTCGGCGACCGCCGCGCGAACCTCCAGGCCGCGGTCGATGCGCTTCCCGGCCACGGCGTCACGGTCGTGGCGAGCTCGTCGACGTACGACACCGACCCGGTCGGGGAGATCCTCGACCAGCCGGAGTTCCTCAACGCGTGCGTCCGCGTGGAGACCGAGCTCCTCGCGGAGGCGCTGCTCGACGCGTGCAAGGCCGTCGAGCGCGAGCTCGGCCGCGCGGACGGCGGCCCGCGTCACGGCCCGCGCCCGATCGACGTCGACGTGCTGCTGCTCGGCGAGCTCGAGCATCGGTCCGACCGCCTGACGCTCCCGCACGAGCAGGTGCTGGCGCGGCGCTTCGTCCTGATCCCGCTGCTCGAGCTGGACTTCGCGCTCGCGACCCCGTCGGGCGATCGGCTCGCCGACGCGCTCGCCGCGCTGCCGGTCGGCGAGGGCGTGCGCCGCGCCGGTCCGCCGCTCTCGATCGTGCGCGATCGACCATCTAGCCTTCCATCCGTGAGCGGACACGACATGAGCGCGACGAGCAGTCGCGAGACCGAAGCGAGCGCGCGCCGTCGCAGCCCAGCCGAGGAGGCGCGCACGCTCGTCTCCTCGATGACGGTCGGATACCTGGCGACGGTCGGCGAGGACGGCGCCCCCTGGTGCTCGCTCGTCGTCTACGGCCCCACGGCCGACGGTGACCCCGTGCTGCTCGTCTCGACGATGGCCGAGCACGGCCGCAACCTCAAGAGCGATCCCCGCGCGAGCCTCGCGCTCAACGACCCGTCGGCCCCGGGCGACCCGCTCGACCGGCCCCGCATCACGCTCGCCGGGCGCGCCGTGCAGCCGCAGGGCGAGCGCGCCGAGCAGGCGCTCGACAGCGCACGTCGCGGCGATCCCCGGCGCGATGCTCTACGCGGGATGGGACGACTTCACGCTGTGGGTGCTCGAGGTCGAGCGCGTGCGCTGGGTCGGCGGCTTCGCCGTCATGGACACGATCTCGCGCGAGGACTACCGCGCCGCCGAGCCCGACCCGACGGCGCCGATCGCCGCGAAGTCGGTCGCGCACCTCAACGCAGACCACGCCGATGCCCTGCTCGCGATCGCACGCGAGCTCGGCGGTGCCCGCGGCGCCGTCGCCGCGGTCTGCACCGGCATCGACCGCTACGGGATCGACCTGAGCTGCACCGGCGCCGGGCAGTCCGCCGCCGCCCGCGTGCTGTTCGACGAGCCGCTGGCGAAGGCCGCCGACGTGCGCCCCGCGACCGTCGAGCTGGCCAAGCGCGCGCGCAGCCTTCAGGAGCGCGCGACCGGCAGCCAGTCCGCCGGGTAGGCGCCCGCCGGCACGTCGCCGGGGAAGTCCGCAAAGAGCGCGGCCGCGAGGGCGTCGCCCGGCCGGCCGGCGAGCAGCGGGCGGACGTCGGCGAGCGTCGACAGCAGCCGCAGCGAGGCACCGATCTGCAGGTCGGCGGCGTTGGGCTCCTTCGCGCCGGCGAGCACGCCGTCGAGGATCCAGTCGTCGATGCGGTCCAGGTGCCCGGGCAGCTCGCGCAGGTCGGCGCGCACCGTGTCGTCCGCGGCGCGGTTCATCGCCCGCTCGATCGCGATGACGCCCGGCGCGACGAGCCGCACGACGGGGCGCGGCAGCTGCGGCAGCTGCGAGGCCTCCTGGAAGCTCGGGATCGCGCCCGGCCGGCGCTTCAGCGCCGCCCAGACGAGGCGCCGCGCGAGCGGCTGCAGGACCTCCTCGCCCCAGCGCTCGGCGTCGAGCGCCGCGGCGCGCGCGGCGCCGTCGGCCGGCAGCAGCGGCGGGTCGGGCGACGAGCTCGTCGAGCCGCCGCAGGATCGCGCGCGAGCCGCTGATCTTCTCGCCGCCGTCGAGCTTCAGGGCGGGCACCGTGCGGTGGCGGAAGCGCAGCATCTGCAGCGGTGCCTGCGTGGGCATCAGCATCTCGACCGTCCTGTACGGAATGCCCTTGAGCTCGAGCGCCTTCTTGACGGTCTCGCAGGGGTGCGAGGAGTGGACCACGTAGAGCTTGTGCACGCGCGCGACAGCATAGAGTCGTGGGCATGCTCCTGGCCGTCGACGTCGGCAACACGCAGACGCATTTCGGCACGTTCAAGGACGGCGAGCTCGTCGAGCACTGGCGCTTTGCGACCATCACCGACTCGACCGCGGACGAGATCGGCGCGGTGCTGCGCAACCTGCTCGAGCTGCGCGGCATCGGCCTGGCCGACATCAGCGCCTCGATCGTCTCCTCGACGGTGCCGTCGCTCGCGCCGCAGTGGCTGGCGATGGGCGAGCGCTACCTCGGCCACACGATGCTCAACGTCGGGCCGGGCCTGAAGACCGGCATGGCGCTGCGCTACGACAACCCGCGCGAGATCGGCGCCGACCGGCTCGCCAACGCCGTCGCGATCCGCGAGCGCTTCGGCGGACCGGCGATCTGCGTCGACTTCGGCACGTCGGTGAACTTCGACATCGTCGGCCCCGAGGGCGACTTCCTCGGCGGCGTGCTGGTTCCCGGCGTGGAGATCTCGCTCGCCGCGTTGACGTCGCGCGGCGCCGCGCTGCCGTCGGTCGACCTGCTGCCGCCGCGCGCGGTCATCGGCAAGTCGACGGTCGACGCGATCCGCTCGGGCGTCATCTACGGCTTCGCGGGCGCGATCGACGGCATCCTGCGGCGGCTGCTCGACGAGCTCGGCGACGAGACCGACGTCATCGCCACGGGCGGGCTCGCCGGCGCGATCGTCCCGTTCACCGAGCTGATCGACGACGTCGACGACCTGCTGACGCTGACCGGCCTGCGCCTGCTCTACGAACGCAACGCCTGAGGGCGAGCGGACGCCGCGCGGCGTCACGAGCGCCGGCCCTACCATGAACGCACCCATGCCGCGGACGCTCAACGACCCCTGGAAGCTCGCGCACCTCGACGTTCCCAACCGCGTCGTGCTCGCCCCGCTCGCCGGGATCGGCAACTGGTTCGTGCGCCTGCAGGCCAAGCGCTACGGCGCGGGCATGGTCGTCTCGGAGATGGTGTCGAGCTTCGGCGTGCACCACCGCAACGAGAAGACGTGCGCCGAGATGCTGCGCATCGAGCCGGCCGAGCGCGCCGGCGGGCCGGTCGCGATCCAGCTCTTCGGGCAGGAGCCCGACGTCATGCGCAGCGCCGCCGCGCTCGTCGCGCGCGACACGCAGGCCGACATCATCGACCTGAACATGGGCTGCCCGGTGCCGAAGGTCTGCAAGACCGGCGCGGGCGCCGCGCTGATCGACGATCCCGACCTCGCGGTCGAGGTCGCGCGCGCCGCGCGCGAGGGCTCCAACCTTCCCGTCACGGTGAAGATCCGCAGCGGCCGGCGCGCCGGCGCGCGCGACGGCTTCGACCTCGCGCACCGGCTCGTCGACGAGGCCGGCGTCGCCGCGATCGGCTTTCACCCGCGCTCGGCGCAGGTTCACCACAAGGGCTCGCCCGACCTCGACCTCGCGCGCGAGCTCGTGCAGACGCTCGCCGCGCCGGTGATCCTCAGCGGCGGGATGCACGATCCCGACGCGATCCGGCGCGCGTTTCGACCACACCGGCTGCGAGGCGGTCATGCTCGCCCGCGGCGCGCTCGGCAACCCGTGGCTGTTCGCGCGGCTGCTCGGCACGCGTGACGGCGAGCCGACGACGGCCGAGGTCCTGGCCGAGCTGGAGTGGGTCATGCAGCGCGCCGTCGAGCACCTCGGCGAGCGCCGCGCGGGCCGTTATCTGCGCAAGTTCTACCCCTGGTACGTCGACCGGATCGGCGGCTCGAAGGCGCTTCAGGGCGCGCTGCAGGCGACCGATACGGTCGACCAGGCGCGGGCCGTGCTGGCCACGATCGACGTGCTCTCGGCAGCCGCTTGACGGGTTGCTATCCTGCGGCGTCGCCTGCGGAGAAATCCGCCGCTGCGCCCCGCCAATTGGCGGGTTTTCTGTCTCACGAACACCATGCCCAAAGACGTCATCCTCACTGCCGACGGACTCGAGAAGCTCAAGACCGAGCTTGCTCATCTGCAGGGCGAAAAGCGCCGTGAGGTCGCGCAGCGCATCAAGGAGGCGCGCGAGTTCGGGGACATCTCGGAGAACTCCGAGTACGACGACGCCAAGAACGAGCAGGCGATGCTCGAGGCCCGCATCGCCCAGGTCGAGGAGCGCCTGCGCTCCGCGTCCGTCATCGACGCCAAGGACGTTTCGACCGACGTCGTCCAGGTCGGCTCCGTCGTCAACGTCAAGGACGAGGCGAGCGGCAAGACGCAGAAGTTCACGATCGTCGGCTCGCCGGAGGCCAAGCCGCCCGAGCGGCTGTCCTACGAGTCGCCCGTCGGCAAGGCGCTGCTCGGCCGCAGGCGCAACGACGTCGTCGACGTCCCGCTGCCCAACGGCCGGACGATCAAGTACAAGATCACGAAGATCGACGTCGGGCTCTAGAGTCGACCGCCATGACTGACGAGTTGCTCGCCGTCAGGCGCGCGAAGCTCGACAGGCTGCGCGCCGACGGCGTCGATCCCTTCCCGCACGAGTTCCCCGGCGTCGAGCCGATCGCCGGCGTCCTCGCCGCCCACGCCGGCCTCCAGGACGGCGAGGAGACCGACGTGCGCCACCGCGTCGCCGGCCGGCTCGCCGCCCGCCGCGGCCAGGGCAAGATGGCGTTCCTCGACCTCGTCGATCGCTCGGGGCGCCTGCAGCTGCAGGCGCGCCAGGACGTGCTCGGGCCGGAGCTGCACGAGCGCCTGCTCACGCAGGTCGACCTCGGCGACATCATCGGCGTCGACGGCACCGCGCTGCGCACGAAGCGCGGCGAGATCTCGCTGCGGATCGACGACTTCGCCGTCCTCGCGAAGTCGCTGCGCCCGCCGCCCGAGAAGCACCACGGGCTGCAGGACGTCGAGACGCGCTATCGCCGCCGCGAGCTCGACCTCATGGCCAACGAGGATGCGCGCGAGCTGTTCATCGCCCGCGCGAAGGTCATCACCGCGGTCCGCCGCGATCCTCGACGTAAGCCGGCTTCATCGAGGTCGAGACGCCGATCCTGCAGCCGCTCTACGGCGGCGCGCTCGCACGCCCGTTCACGACGCACCACAACGCGCTGGACCGCACCCTGTACCTGCGCATCGCCACCGAGCTGTACCTCAAGCGCTGCATCGTCGGCGGCCTGGAGCGCGTCTACGAGCTCGGCAAGGACTTCCGCAACGAGGGGCTGTCGACGAAGCACAACCCGGAGTTCACGATGGTCGAGTTCTATGAGGCCTACGCCGACTACAACGACGTGGCCGACCGCCTCGAATCGCTCGTGCGGTCCGTCGCGGCGCAGGTCGGGTCGACGGGCGCGATCGACTTCGAGCAGCCGTGGCGGCGCGTCACGCTGCGCGACGCGATCCGCGACGCGACGGGCATCGACTTCGTGGAGCACGGCGATCGCGAGAGCCTCGTGGCGGCGATCGGCGATCGCCTGCCGACGCACGACCGCACGTGGCCGCAGCTCGTCGATGACCTGCTGAGCAAGTTCGTGGAGCCCGATCTGCAGCAGCCGACGTTCCTCATGGACTATCCCGTCGAGCTGTCGCCGTTCGCCAAGGCGCACCGCTCCGAGCCCGGCCTCGTCGAGCGCTGGGAGGCGTTCTGCGGCGGCGTCGAGATCGCCAACGCGTTCACCGAGCTCAACGACCCCGACGAGCAGCGCGCGCGCTTCGAGGCGCAGGCGCGCTATGCCGCGGAGGGCGACGAGGATGCCGCGCCGTACGACGAGATCTTCGTCGAGGCACTCGAGCTGGGAATGCCGCCTACTGGAGGGGTCGGACTGGGTATAGACAGGCTTGTCATGGCACTACGCGATCGATCGTCAATCCGCGAAGTCGTGCTGTTCCCGGCGATGCGCGACTGATGCGTGAGCCATGCAACATTTGGGCACTTCGAGCGTTGGTAGACTGCCCTATGTCCGCGTCCTCTGTCTCCGACCTCATCCATTTCGCGCGCGGTGCCGAAAGGGTGAACACCGTCGGGCAATTTGCCGTCCCCAGAACGTCATCCGGACCACGCATGAACCGAGGCTAGAGGCCCCGCCCCAGCAGGAAGGATCAGCAGCATGTTCGAGCGATTTACAGAGCGAGCCCGTCAGGTGGTCGTTCTCGCGCAGGAAGAAGCGCGCACGCTCAAGCACAACTACATCGGAACCGAGCACATCCTGCTCGGACTCCTTCGCGAGGAGGAAGGTCTCGCCGCGAGGGTCCTGGAGAGTCTCGACATCACTGTCGAGCGCGTGCGCGCCCAGGTTGTCCGGATCGTCGGGTCGGGTGAGGAGGTCACGTCTGGTCAGATCCCCTTCACGCCCCGTGCGAAGAAGGTCCTCGAGCTGGCGCTGCGCGAGGCGCTGAGCCTGGGGCACAACTACATCGGCACCGAGCACATCCTGCTCGGCCTCGTTCGCGAGAACGAGGGCGTCGCCGCACGGATCCTGCTCGACTTCGACGCGGACTCCGAGAAGATCCGCAACGAGGTCATCCGCATGCTGTCGGGCCCCGGTGGGCGCCGTCAGGGCGCGGGTGCGGGCGCAGGTGCGGGCGCGTCGTCGACGTCGTCGAGCGAGGGCAAGAAGTCCTCGAAGCTGCTCGACCAGTTCGGCCGCAACCTCACCAAGCTCGCCGAGGAGGGCAAGCTCGACCCAGTCGTCGGGCGCGCCACCGAGATCGAGCGGATCATGCAGATCCTCTCGCGGCGCACGAAGAACAACCCCGTGCTCGTGGGTGAGCCCGGCGTCGGCAAGACCGCCGTCGTCGAGGGCCTCGCCCAGCGGATCACGACCTCCGACGTGCCGGAGCTGCTGAAGGGCAAGCAGATCTACACGCTGGACCTCGCGGCCCTCGTGGCCGGGTCGAAGTACCGCGGCGAGTTCGAGGAGCGCCTGAAGAAGGTGATGAAGGAGATCACCCAGCGCGGCGACATCATCCTGTTCATCGACGAGCTCCACAACCTCGTCGGAGCCGGTGCGGCCGAGGGCGCGATCGACGCGGCCTCGATCCTCAAGCCGGCGCTCGCCCGTGGCGAGCTGCAGACGATCGGTGCGACGACGCTCGAGGAGTACCGCAAGTACCTCGAGCGCGACAGTGCGCTGGAGCGTCGCTTCCAGCAGATCCGCGTCGAGCAGCCCTCGACGGAGGAGACCGTGCAGATCCTCAAGGGCCTGCGCGACCGCTACGAGCAGCACCACAAGGTGAACATCACCGACGAGGCGCTCGAGGCGGCCGCGGAGCTTGCCGACCGCTACATCTCCGACCGGTTCCTGCCCGACAAGGCCATCGACCTCATCGACGAGGCCGCGTCGCGCATGCGCATCAAGTCGATGACCTCCCCGCCCGTGTACCGGGAGCTCGAGGAGGAGATCGAGACGACGCGGCGCGAGAAGGAAGCCGCGATCGAGGCGCAGGAGTTCGAGAAGGCCGCGAACCTGCGCGACGCCGAGCGCCGCCTGACGCAGCGCAAGCGCGAGCTCGAGGAGCAGTGGGAGGCCGGCGAGGCGGAGACCGAGCGTCCGTCGATCGGCGAGGAGGAGATCGCCGACATCGTCTCGATGTGGACCGGCATCCCGGTCTTCAAGCTCACCGAGGCGGAGACGGCGAAGCTCATGCGCATGGAGGAAGAGCTCCACAAGCGCGTGATCGGCCAGCACCAGGCGATCGAGGTCATCTCCAAGGCGATCCGCCGTTCCCGCGCCGGGTTGAAGGATCCGAAGCGGCCGACCGGGTCGTTCGTGTTCCTCGGCCCGTCGGGCGTCGGCAAGACCGAGCTCGGGCGCACGCTCGCCGAGTTCCTCTTCGGCGACGAGGACGCGATGATCCGCGTCGACATGTCGGAGTACATGGAGAAGCACTCCGTGTCCCGGCTCGTCGGCTCGCCTCCGGGCTACATCGGCTTCGACGAGGGCGGTCAGCTGACCGAGGCCGTGCGGCGCAAGCCGTACTGCGTGCTCCTGCTCGACGAGATCGAGAAGGCGCACCCGGATGTGTTCAACATCCTGCTGCAGATCCTCGAGGACGGCCGCCTGACCGATTCGCAGGGCCGCACGGTGGACTTCCGCCACGCGATCGTGATCATGACGTCGAACATCGGCGCCTCCGAGATCGCTCGCAACACGCCGCTCGGCTTCGCCGTCTCAGACGACGAGACGGGCATCACGTACGACGACATGAAGAACCGGATCATGGGAGAGCTGAAGAAGGTCTTCCGGCCCGAGTTCCTCAACCGGATCGACGACGTGATCGTGTTCCACAAGCTCCAGAAGGACGAGATCAAGCAGATCGTCGACCTCCTGCTGCGGCGGATCCGCGAGTCGATGGCCGATCGGGGGCTGCAGCTCGAGCTCACCGACGAGGCCAAGGACCTGCTCGTCGAGAAGGGCTGGGATCCGGCGATGGGCGCCCGTCCGCTGCGGCGCGCGATCCAGCGCTACATCGAGGACCCGCTCGCCGACTTCGTCCTGCGCGCCGAGCTGACGCCCGGTGCGACGGTCATGGTCGAGAAGGCGCCCGAGGAGGACGACCGCGAGGTCTCCCTGACGGTCGTCGAGCCGACGAAGGTGCCTGCCGCCGTCGGCGGCGGCACGGCCGAGGGCGACGCGTCCGCGGCGGGCGACTCGCCCGTCGAGCCGGGCGGAGCGCTGGACCAGCCGAGCGTCGAGGAGCCCCCGGGCACCTGACACGCGTGGCTCCGAGCGATCCAAGGATTCGAGCGAGGGCGGCCCACGGGCCGCCCTCGGTCGTCGTGCAGCGTTGACGGCGCAGCCCGATCGCTGGTCGCGCTGGCTGCTCGAGCGTCGCGACGCCGGGAATGAATGCCGGCGCGACGTCGTGATGGAGCACCTCGCCGGCGTGCGCGACCGCGTGCTCGCCCACGCCGAGCCGCTCGACGGGGCGACCGTGCTCGACGTCGGGACCGGCGACGGGCTGATCGGACTCGAGGCGCTCGAGCGCGTCGGCGCGAGCGGCCGCGTGATCTTCTCGGACATCTCTGCCGGCGCTGCTGGAGAGCGCCCGCGAGGCCGTCGCGGACGCGTGATGCCCTGGACCGCGGCGCGCTTCGTCGAGGCGCGCGCCGAGGACCTCGCGCAGATCGCCGACGCCTCGGTCGACGTCGCCACCACGCGGTCGGTCCTCATCTACGTGGCCGACAAGCCGCAGGCGTTCTCGACGCTTCACCGCGTTCTGCGACCGGGCGGACGGATCTCGCTGTTCGAGCCGATCAACCGGCGCATGTTCCCCGAGCCCGCGGACCGGCTGTGGGGCTACGACGTCGGCGCGATCGTCGACCTGGCGGACGAGGTCAAGGCGAGCTACATGGCGACCAGAGATCCGGCGGCCGACTCGATGATGGACTTCGACGAGCACGACCTCGTGCGCTTCGCGGAGAACGCCGGCTTCGAGCAGCTGCACCTCGAATGCCACGTCGACATCGAGCCCGCCGCGCAGATGCGCGCGATGGATCTTCAGACGCTGCTCGACATCGCGCCCAACCCACTCGCGCCGAGCCTGCGCGAGGTGCTCGACGCGGCGCTCGGCGCGGCCGAGCGCGATCGCTTCCTCGCGTACTTCGAACGGGTGGTCGCCGAGGAGATGCCGATCCGGCGCTCCGCGGTCGCGTATCTCGTCGCCCGCAAGGGCGGCTGAGCCAGCGGACCGGCTAGAGCAGCGTGCCGCGCGCGAGCGCGAGGTCGACGTGCGACTCCCAGCGGGCGATGCGTCCGTCGCGGACGGTCCACACGTGGGCCGCGGCCCAGCTGAGCTCCTTGCCGCCTCTGCGCGGCGTCGCGGTGATCGAGACGAGCGCGAGCACGTGCTCGGCGCCCATCGGGATCAGGCCGTCGATCGTGATGTGCATCGTCTCGTAGCTCTCGTCCCAGCGTGCAACCCACTGGTTCCAGCCCTCGATGCCGCGCAGTGCGGATTCGACGGGGCGCAGCGGATCGCAGATCAGCTCGACGTCGGGATCGACGCTGTCGGTCAGCACGGAGAGTCCGGCGTCGTTCCAGCGGGCGTACAGCTGGTCGGCGACGTCGGTGGGGGTCGGAGGCATCGCACCAACATACGGGGCGACTTGCTCGTCGTGGCCGGGTGTTCGATCAAGATCCGTGCACTTCGGACGAACGGTGTTCGCTGCACCGTTACGTCCATAGGTCATGGAGATCCTCCGCCTCGCCTCGATGATGCACCTGCGCCCGCTGAACATGGGCCAGCTCGCCGAGATCGCCCCGTACGCGTCGGAGCTGACCGTGCGGGCCGGGCACCGGCTGCTGCTCGACGGGCCGTTCGCCCAGGAGCTCGTGCTCGTCGGCGCCGGACGGGGCCGGGTGCGCTGCGCAGGCGAGTCCGTCGCCGAGCTTGGCCCAGGCGACGTGTTCGGCGAGCTGGCGCCGCAGCTGACGGCGTATCCGACGGCAACCGTCACGGCGATCACCGAGCTGCGGCTCGTGATGTTCAGCCGGCGCGACATCCGCCAGCTGCGCGAGATCGCGCCGGACACCGTGTCGGCGCTGCTGGCGGCCTGCGCGCTGGCGCCGCAGCAGCGCGCGGAGATCCCGCACGTCGCGCTCGTGCACGCCGCCGCCGCGTAGCATCCGGCCGATGAACGACCGGCCTCCGCGCGCGGCGGGGGATCCGCCGCGCCGCACGGGCGAGGTCGCGCCCGCGACGCGCGTCGTCCACGCGGGATTGCCCGCGGCGCAGCAGGGCACGCCGTTCCTGCCCGGTCCCGTGCTCGCCGCGCCGTACCACCTGAGCGGCCCGAGCGACGCGTCGCGCTACGGCTACGGGCGTTACGCGAACCCGACCTGGACCGCCTACGAGGCGGCGCTCGGCGAGCTCGAGGGTGGCGAGGCGGTCCTGTTCTCCTCCGGCATGGCGGCGGTCGCGGCGGTGCTCGTGCCGACGCTCCAGCCCGGCGACGTCGTCGTCGTGCCGGGCGACGGCTACCCCGGCGTGACGTCGATCGCGACCGAGCAGCTGGCGCCGCGGGGGATCGAGGTCCGCGTCGTGGCCAGCGACGAGGTGGCGATCCGCGCCGCGCTGCCGGGCGCGTCGCTCGTCTGGATCGAGACGCCGTCCAACCCCGGCCTCGACGTGCTCGACGTCGAGGCGCTGGCCGCCGCGGCGCACGATGCCGGCGCGCTGCTGGCCGTCGACAACACGCTCGCGACGTCGCTGCTGCAGCGCCCGCTCGAGCTGGGTGCCGACCTCTCGATCGCGAGCGCCTCCAAGCTCCTGACAGGCCACAGCGACCTCGTGCTCGGCTACGTCGCGAGCCCCGACCCGGCCCGCACCGAGCGGCTGCGCAGCTGGCGCGGCCTGACGGGCGCGATCGCCGGCCCGCTCGAGACGTGGCTCGCGCACCGGTCGCTCGCGACGCTGGACGTCCGCCACGCGCGCCAGTGCGCGAACGCCCGCGCCCTCGCGCATGCGCTCGACGCGCGCGCCGACGTGCACGACGTGCGCTACCCCGGCCTTCCCGGCCACCCCGCGCACGCGCTCGCGACCCGCCGCTACGGCGGCGAGCGCTTCGGCACCGTCCTGTGCTTCGACCTCGGGACCGAGGCGCGCGCGCAGGCGTTCCTGCTCGCCTGCCGGCTCGTCGCCGAGGCGACGAGCTTCGGCGGCGTGCACAGCTCCGCCGAGCGCCGCCTGCGCTGGGGCATCGACGACGTCTCGCCGGGCTTCATCCGCTTCAGCGCGGGGATCGAGGACGCCGGCGACCTCGTCGCCGACGTCGTCGCGGCGCTCGACGCCGCGCCTACTGGCTGACTCGCAGCGCGATCCCGAAGATGAGGCAGGCCGCGTCGGCCGAGCGGTTGGCGTCGCTGCGCGACGCGCCGTTGATGAACACCGTGCGGTCGCGCGCCTGCAGGACGAGCTGGAACAGGTTGTCGGCGAAGCTGAGGATCGGCACGGGCTGGTTTCGCGGCGCGGTGAAGACGACGGCGTTGCGGGCGCTCTCGATGTCCCGGCCGAGCAGCCGCGAGATGTTCACGCCGCCGCGCTCGGACGCCGTGAACGTGATGACGGTCTGGGTCGACTCGACGCCGGGCTCGGCGTCCTGGTCGCGACACTGCGCGTCCAGGCGCCCGATGTTCGGGATGATCGCCAGCGGCACGACCGGTCCGGGGTCGTTGTCGATGACTCTCATGTACCGCGTCAGCGAGGTCGAGCCGCCCTTCATGACGCCCGAGACGAAGCGGTCGGGGATGCGGCCCTTGCCCGGTCCCGCGGTCGCCGTCGCGACGAGGTTGCCTTCGGCACGCTTCAGCGTGCTGCTCGCGGCGACCGCGCTCTTGCCGTCGACGGCGCCAGCGTTCTCCGCGTAGTTCACGACGGCGAACGCCGTCCCGGACGACCCCACCACGAGCGCCACCAGAGCGACGACCATCGCTGGTGACGGCATACGCAGTCGCATGGAACGGCACCTCCGTGACGACGACCCGACCGGGGCCCCGTGCCCGCGATCTATGCGCAGAAGGTACCCCTCCGGGGGCGAAGTCGTCGGGGTCGCGCCCTAGGGTGAGCAGATGGCTCGTCCGACCACCGTTCACGTCTGCTCGGCGTGCGGACACAGCAGCGCGCGCTGGCACGGGCGCTGTCCCGGCTGCCAGGCGTGGAACACGCTCGTCGAGGAGCGGGCGCCGGCTGCCGGGACGAACGGGCGCGCCCGCGCGGGCGGCGCGGCCGTGCCCGCCGGCAGGCCCGTGCGGCTCGCCGACGTCAGCACGGAGCGCGTGCCGCGCATGCTGACGGCCATCGGCGAGCTCGATCGCGTGCTCGGCGGCGGCCTCGTGCCGGGCTCGCTCGTGCTGCTCGGCGGCTCGCCCGGGATCGGCAAGTCGACGCTGACGAACATGGCGCTCGGCAACCTCGCCGCCGCCGGGCGGCGCACGCTCTACGTCTCGGGCGAGGAGTCGGCGGCGCAGATCCGCCTGCGCGCCGAGCGCCTGACCGCGGTGACGGCCGGCGCGCTCGAGGTGCCGGTGCTCGCCGAGACCGATCTCGACACGATCCTCGCGACGCTGCACGCCGAGCGACCGGAGGTCTGCGTCATCGACTCCGTGCAGACGCTCCACGCCGCCGATCTGACCGGTGCGCCCGGCTCGGTCGGCCAGGTCCGCGAGGTCGCGGGGCGGATCATGCAGGTCGCCAAGAGCGACGGCGTCGCGGTGCTGCTCGTCGGCCACGTGACGAAGGAGGGCGCGCTCGCGGGCCCGCGCGTGCTCGAGCACCTCGTCGACTGCGTGCTGCAGTTCGAGGGCGAGCGCGAGCGCACGTACCGCACGCTGCGCGCGCTGAAGAACCGCTTCGGCTCGACGAACGAGGCCGGCGTCTTCGAGATGCGCTCCGGCGGGCTCGTCGAGGTGCTCGACGCGAGCGCGCGCTTCGTCGCCGAGGCGACGGGCAAGCCGGGCTCGGTCGTGCTGGCGGCGATGGAGGGCTCGCGCCCGCTGCTCGTCGAGGTCCAGGCGCTCGTGTCGCCGTCCGAGCTCGTGCCGCCGCGGCGCGTCGTCACGGGCCTGGATCGCAACCGCCTGGCGCTCGTGCTCGCGGTCCTCGCGCGCCATGCCGGCGTCGGCGCCGGCAGCGCCGACGTCTTCGTCAACGTCGTCGGCGGCGTGCGGGTCGAGGAGCCCGGCGCCGACCTCGCGGTCGCGCTCGCGGTCGCGAGCGCCGTGCGCGGCGTGCCGCTGCAGGCGGGCGCCGCGGCCGGTCCGGTCGCCTGCTTCGGCGAGCTCGGGCTGACCGGCGAGCTGCGTTCCGTCGGCCACGCGGACCGGCGCTGCAGCGAGGCCGCGAAGTTCGGATTGCGCGACGTCATCAGCCCGGAGAGCGCGCCGACGCTGCGCCAGGCGCTGCGCGCCGCGCTCCCCGCGCGCGCTCCGCAGGCGGCTTAAGGCGGTTTCGAACAGCCATAAGCCGAAAATCCTAAGCACACGCTAAAATGGCCTGGATGGTTCAGAGAGTCGGGGATGAGTCACACGAGCTTGAGTCCCGTCAAGAGCCCCGACTGGTCAAGGCGCTGGAGATGGTCGCGCCGGGTACGACGCTGCGCGAGGGGATCGACAACATCGTCCACGCGCGGACCGGCGGCCTCATCATCGTCGGCGAGGTCGACGACCTGAGCTTCCTCTTCTCCGGCGGCATCAAGCTCGAGATCGACTACTCGCCCGCGCTGCTGTACCAGGTCGCGAAGATGGACGGCGCGATCGTGCTGAACGCCAACGCGACGAAGATCGCGATGGCGAACGTCCAGCTCATGCCCGACCCGACGATCCTGTCGGTCGAGACCGGCACGCGCCACCGCACGGCCGAGCGCGTCTCCAAGCAGACCGACGCGCTCGTCATCGCGGTCTCCCAGCGGCGCGAGGTCGTCTCGCTGTACGTCGACGGCGGCAAGTACATCCTCGAGGACATCCCTGTCGTGCTCGCCAAGGCCAACCAGGCGCTCGCGACGCTCGACAAGTACCGCACGCGCCTGGATCAGGTCTCCACGCGGCTGACCGCACTGGAGTTCGAGGGCGGCGCGACGCTGCACGACGTCCTGACCGTCATGCAGCGCTCCGAGCTCGTGACGCGCATGGCCGTCGAGATCGAGCGCTACATCGTCGAGCTCGGCACCGAGGGCCGGCTCATCGAGATGCAGCTCGAGGAGACGATGGTCGGCACCGCCGCCGACAAGGCCGCGCTCGTGCACGACTACCTCGCCGACAACACCGACGAGGAGTTCGCGGGCGCGCTCGATCAGATCGGCCGCCTGCCGCACCACGACCTGCTCGACTTCGGCCGTCTCGCCGAGCTGCTCGGCTACGACCGCAAGCTCAACACGCTCGACTACCCCGTCTCGCCGCGCGGCTTTCGCATCCTCGGACGCATCCCACGGTTGCCTAAGCTGGTGGTGGCACAGATCGTCGCCGACTTCGGTGGGCTCGACGAGCTGCTCGCCGCGACCGACGCCGAGCTGGAGACCGTCGACGGCGTGGGCGAGATCCGGGCGAAGGACATCCGCGAGGGCCTTCGCCGGCTGCAGGAGATCAACCTCGTGGACCGCTACTTGCAGACGTGAACGAACGTCCCGCCGACGCCGTCGGGACCGACCCTAAGGAGAACATCATTCCCGAAGTCACCGAAGAGAACCTGCTGGAGGATCTGGAAGACCGCCCGCTCGAGAACATCGAGTTCGAACTCGGTGACAACGTCGTCTATCCGCATCACGGGGCCGGCCAGGTCCTCAAGAAGGAGCGTCGCAAGATGTTCGGTGAGGAGCGCGAGTACCTCACCATCAAGATCCTGCACAACGACATGACGGTGATGGTCCCGTGTGAGAACGCCGCGCTCGCCGGTCTGCGCCGCGTCATCGACGAGGAGACCGTCAAGAAGGTGCTCGACGTCCTCGCGGACGACGTCTCGGAGATGCCCAAGAACTGGAACCGCCGGTTCAAGCACAACCGCGACAAGATCAAGACGGGCGATATCTACGAGCTTGCCGAGGTCGTTCGCAACCTCGCCATCCGCGAGCACGAGAAGGGCCTCTCCACCGGCGAGAAGCAGATGTTCACGCGTGCGAAGAAGATCCTCGCATCGGAGCTGATGTACGCGCTGGACAAGGACGAGGAAGAGGCCGAGCAGCATCTCGACGATCTGCTCGCCGACAGCGCCGGCGTGACGGTGTCCAAGTAGCGCTCGCGCTCCTCGTCGCTGCGGGTCGTGGAGAACGCCTTGGGTTCGGGGAACCCAAGGCGTTCGTCACGTTGGGGGGACGTCCGATGCTCGAATGGAGCATCGAGGCGCTGCGCGCCGTCGACGCGGTCGATGCGATCGTCGTCGCGCTGCCGCCGGGCTGGGACGCGCCCGCGGGCACGATCGGCGTGCAGGGCGGCGAGCACCGCTCGCAGTCGGTGCGCGCGGCGCTGAACGCCGCCGCGGGCGACCCGGTCATCGTCCACGACGCCGCGCGGCCGCTGCTGACGGCGCAGATCGTGCAGGCCGCGCTCGACGAGCTCGGCGCTGCACGGCTGCGACGCGGTGATCGCCGCCGCGCCGGTCAACGACACGATCAAGGAGGTCGCCGGCGGGGTCGTGGTGCGCACGCTCGCGCGCGCGTCGCTGTGGGCGGTGCAGACGCCGCAGGTCTTTCGCCGCGCCGCGCTGGAGCGGGCGCTGAGCGCGCCCGACGACGTGCTCGCCGCCGCGACCGACGACGCCTGGCTCGTCGAGCGCGCGGGCGGGACGGTGCGCGTCGTCGCGTCGCCGCCCGAGAACCTGAAGGTCACGACGCCCGGCGACCTGCACGTCGCCGAGCTGGCGCTGCGCGAGCGCGCCGATGTCTAGCTCGGCGCGACCTTCGCCGCCGCCAACTAGCATCCGCCGCGCATGATCGGTCCCCGCTCCCGGCGCGCGATCGCCGTCGCATCCATCTGCACCGCGGCGACGGCCGGCGTCGCCTACGCGCAGTCCGAGGCGCCGCCCGCCGGCAACTACGGCGGCGGCGCGATCGCGGTGCCCGTCAGCGAGAAGACGATCGCCAAGGACATGCTGCTCGCGATCCGCGCGCGCTCCGGCGGGCGGATCGGGGTCGACGGCCAGCTCGCCGCGAGCTGCGCCCCGGGGACGATCGCGGGCGACGCGAAGCTTGCGGCCGACGGCAGCTTCACCCTGCGCGGCACGTCGACGCGCAGGCCGCTCGTCGGCGTCACCGAGACGACGACGTTCGTCGTCAAGGGCGCGCTCACCGCCGACGCCGGGTACGGCACGGCGAGCGTGACCGTGCGCGTTCGTGCCAAGCGCCGCGCGACCCGGACCTGCAAGAGCCGCACGGTCAGCTGGGCGGTGCGCGGCGCCGGGCCGCCCGGGGCGCCCGCGCCCGCCCCTGCTGAGTCGACCCTGTACGGGCTGACGTCGCAGACCGGCGCGCGCGCCAAGCGCGCGCTCGTCCTGCACGCGACGAGCGGCGGGCGGTCGATCGACCGGCTCGTGATGGGCTACCGCGTCACCTGTGAGCGCCGCCGCGTCGTCGTGTCCGACGACGTGAACTTCTCACCGGAATTCGACGTCGGCGCCGACGGCTCGTTTCGCACCGTCGAGCGCTTCAATCGCACGTTCGCGGATGTGCGCCTGAGGACGACGGTCGTCGTGAGCGGTCAGTTCGACCAGGCGGGGGGCGCCGCGGGCAAGCTCGCGGTCACCCAGCGCTACACGGACCGCAAGACCGGCAGGCGCGTGGATGCGTGCACGACCGGGACGCGGACGTGGTCGGCGCGGTCCTAGCGCGGCCGCCGATGCTGACCGACTATCACCTGCACCTGCGGCCCGACTCGCGGGGAGCCGAGGCCGCCGAGTACTTCACCGGCGCGAACGTCGACCGCTACCGCACCGTCGCCGAGGAGCGCGGGATCGCCGAGCTGGGCTGCTCGGAGCACGTCTACCGCTTCGCCCAGGCGCTCGACGTCTGGCAGCACGAGTTCTGGCGCCAGAACGCGACCGACGACATCGACGTCTATGCGGGCTTCGTGCGCGAGCAGACCGACCTCAAGCTCGGCATCGAGGCGGACTTCATCGCCGGCCGCGAGGACCGGATGGCGACGCTGCTCGACGCCCACGACTGGGACTTCGTCGTCGGCTCGGTGCACTTCGTCGGCGAGCACGGCGTCGACCACGACGGCTACGAGGTCTGGGATCACCGCTCGCAGCGCCCCGACGAGCTGTGGCGGCGCTACTTCAGCACGCTCGGCGAGGCGGCGCGCACGGGCATGTTCGACATCCTCGCCCATCCCGACCTCGTCAAGATCTGGGGCTCGCGCAGGCCGGTGCCGGAGGGCGACCTGCGCCGCTTCTACGAGCTGGCGATGGACGGCATCGTGGAGTCCGGCATCGCGATCGAGGTCTCGACGGCGGGGCTGCGCAAGCCGGTCGGCGAGCTGTACCCGGCGCGCGCGTTCCTCGAGATGTGCGTCGACGCGGGCTGCGCGGTGGCGCTGTCGAGCGATGCGCACGTGCCCGGCGACGTCGGGCGCGACTACGAGCGCGCGCTCGAGCTGCTGGACGCGGTGGGCGTGCGTGAGCTGGCGGTCTTCGAGCGGCGCGAGCGGCGGCTGGAACCGATCGGATGAGCGCCGCGGGCGCGGGCGCGGGCGCCGGCGGCGCCGCCGGCGTGCGGACCGGGCTGGGCTGGGACTCCCATCGCCTCAAGGCCGGCCGCCCGCTGATCCTCGGCGGCGTCGAGTTCGCCGGGGCCGAGCTGGGGCTCGACGGCCACTCCGACGCGGACGTCCTCACGCACGCGGTGATGGACGCGCTGCTCGGCGCCGCCGGCCTGGACGACATCGGCGTGCACTTCCCCGACACCGACGGCGCCTACGACGGCGCCGACTCGATCGAGCTGCTGCGCTCGGTGGTGGCGACGCTGCACGAGCACGACCTGGCGATCGTGCACGTCGACACGACGGTGCTCATGGAGCGCCCGAAGGTCGGGCCCTACCGCGGCGCGATCCGCGCCCGCCTCGCCGACGCGCTCGGGCTGGAGGTGGCGAGCGTCAACGTGAAGGCGTCGACGGGGGAGGGGATGGGCTTCGTCGGGCGCCTGGAGGGGGTGGCGGCGCTCGCGGTGGTGACGCTGCAGCGCGGTGCCGGGTGATCGCGCGGGGGGTCGGTGGCGCTGTCAGATGGTTGGTTGATTCGCGGCCTTGTGTCACCACCGGCGCTTGTGAAAGACATCGATGAAGGAGTGAGGGCCTCGTCCTCGTGGCGCGCGGCGCAGGCGCGGCGTCTGCTCGATGAGCCCCCTGGGGCTTCGACGCTTGCGTCCGGCGGATGGACGTTTCAGGGCAACCCCCGACCGCTCTGCGGCGTTGAGCCCTTACGGCGCGGAGCGTGGCGCGGATGTGTTCCGCACGAACACATTCCCGCCGCGCTCGCCCGAGCGCAGGGTCCAAAGGCACGCCTCAAGCGCCTCGCTCACCCCTCCTTCATCGATGCTGTTCGCCCACGCCGGCGCCCGTCGCAGCCCCTGCACGCGACCGCACCGTGCCGCACGGCATTCACGATGGACAGCCGGCCCGGCGAAGACAGGTCGCGGGGATGGACCGCCTAGCGCGCCGCCGCGGCGGCGCGCCGCGCCGCCACCGCCGCTCGCGCCTGCTCGTGCTCAGCCTGGCGCTTGAGCTCGCGCAGCGAGCGGCGCAGGTTCTCACGCACGGTCGGCGCCGCGACGTGCTCGGCGATCCAGCCGACGATGCCGGCGCCCGCGACGCCGTACTGCATGCGCAGCTCGACGCGCGTGCGGGCGCCGCCGGCGCGCTCGCGCAGGCGCCAGCGCCCGCGCTGGTCGATCCCGGTCACCGACGTCCAGGCCAGGTCGCGCGGCTCCTCGTGCTCGACGATCTCGATGAGCCCGCCGACCTCGGCCGAGCCGACCCGCATGAGCGTGCGGTAGCGCGCGCCGCAGCCGCTCACCTGCTCGGAGGCGACCTCCCAGCGCGTGATGCCGTTCATGAAGTGCAGGTAGCGCGTCGGGTCCGTGACGAAGCCCCAGACGAGCTGCGGCGGCGCGGCGATGTCGATGCCCGCCTGGACCCTCATCCCAGGATCGGCAGCCGCCGTTCGGAGGCCAGCGCGTCGAGCGTTTCCTGCATCGTGGCGGTGACGTGGTCGTAGACCTCGTCGACGTCGGGTTCGGGGCCGAACTGCTCGCGCAGGTGGATCGCCGGCAGCACCTCGACGGTGATCTTCGCCGGCAGCGGGATGTGGCCGAACAGGTCGCCGACGTTCAGGCCCCACGGCGCGGCGATCGAGATCGGCAGCACCTTCAGCCGCAGGAGCTTGTCGAGCATCAGCAGCTTCGCGAGGCCCTCGCCGCGGCTGAGGAAGAGCGCCGTCTCCTGGCCGCCGATCGAGACGACCGGCACGATCGGGACGTCGTGCTCGAGCGCGAGGCGCACGAAGCCGCGCCGGCCGTCGAAGTTCACCGTGTTGCCCTCCCAGGTCGGCCGGTGGACCTCGTGGTCGCCGCCCGGGTAGACGAGCAGCGCCGCGCCGGAGGAGAGCGCGCGCTCGGCGTTCTCCGGCGAGGCGGCGACGGTGCCGTACTTGCGCAGGAAGCCGAGGCCGGGCATCGACAGCACGAGGTTGTGGGCGAGCTGGTAGAAGCGCCGCTCGACGCCGAAATACGTGCTGAAGGCGAGCGTGAAGACGAGCGTGTCGGGCGACAGGTTGCCGCCGGAGTGGTTGCCGACGAGCAGCACCGGGCCGTCCTCGGGGACGTTGCCCAGGCCGCGCACCTCGCCGCGGAACCAGAGGCTCGCCAGCAGCCACTGCCCGGGCAGGCTCTCGCGGATGAAGTCCGGGTCGCGCTCGTCGAGGTCGGCGACCGGGACGCGTGTCCGCACCGCCCCGGTCAGCGCCCCCAGGAGCCGCTGGATCGGGTTCCCGGCGGCCTGCGACCCTCGCTCCTGCTCCTCGTGCGGGTCGTCCGCATCGGCGAAGAGGTTGCCGTTCGCCGAGTGGCCGTTGCGCGATCCTGCGCTCGCCGTCTGCGTTGCCATCCCTTCCGAGTCTACGCGGCCCTCTCGGCGCCGACGACGCGCAGCGGTCCGAGCGCGTCGACGCGCGCGAAGAAGCGCTCGAGCAGCCCGGTCGTCTGCGCCGCGCGCTCGACCTGCGGCACGTGGCCGCAGCCGTCGAGGACGATCTGCTCGGCCGACGGCAGCCAGCGCTCGACGTGCTGGGCGAACGCCGGCGGGATCACGCGGTCGTGCGAGCCCCAGACGAACAGCGCCGGCGCCTCGAGCTGCGACAGGCGGCCATAGAAGCCGTTGCGCCCGTACGGCGCGTCGAGGTAGATGTTGCGCGCGGCGGAGAGGAACGCGATCCGCGCGCCCGGGCTCGCGTAGATGCGCTGGAACTCGTCGACGACGACGTCGGCCACGCTCGGGTCGATCGCGTCGGGGTCGGCGAACAGCGACCAGAAGTGCTCGGTGACCTTGTCGCGGCTGAAGTGGTGGGGCAGCAGCCCGAGCTCCGGCCGCAGGGCCCGCACGATCGGGTGGTACGTGCGCTTGACGAACGCGACCGCCGGGCACAGCAGCACGAGGCCGCCGACGCGCTCGGGCTGGCGCAGGCCGAGCTCGATCGCGACCCGGCCGCCCATCGAGTTGCCGGCGACGTGCGCGCGGGAGATGCCCAGCGCGTCCATCGTGTCGCAGACCGTGTCGGCGAACCAGCGCGCGGTGTACGGCGCGGTCGCGGGCTTGGAGGAGGAGCCGAAGCCGGGCAGGTCCAGCGCGTGGACGCGATAGTTGTGCGAGAGCGTGGCGGCGGTGTCGAAGAACGAGCTCTTCGCCCCGCCGAGGCCGTGGATCAGCAGGACGTCCGGGCCGGAGCCCATCGTCAGCGTCGAGACGCGGCGGCCGGGCAGGCGCACGTCGTGGATGCGCAGCAGCGGCTTGCGCCCGTTCTCCAGGCGGAACAGGCCCTCGAAGGCGATCGCGAGATCGAGGTTGCCGCGCGCGTAGAGCCGCCGCTGGCCGAACGCCTCGATGCCCGAGAGCTCGCCGCGGCGCAGCGCCATCCACGTGTCGGCGTCGGTTCCGATGACGACGTCCGGCTCGCGGCTCGTCGCGCCCTTGCGGGCCCGGGCGCCGTGCTTCGTGCAGCGCACCTCCCAGGTGTGGCCGACGTCGCCGAGCACGATCCGCCAGGTCGCGTCGAATCCCGGCGCGGCGCCGAGGTAGCGCTCGGGAAGCGAGCGAAACCCAGCCTCTACCGCTGCGAGCCGCGCGGCATGGGGGGCTGGAACAGCCATCGTTCTCCAACTTACCCGCTGGAGGGGATGGCGGCACTGGTCACATGAACGGGATCGGACAGTTATGAGGGAGCTTGAGCGAATTTCGCTCGATAGGGTCACGGCGATTCAGATGACCCCGATTCGCCTGCATGACACCCGCTCCGGCGAGCTGCGCGAGCTCGTCCCGCGCAGCGACGGGCATGTCGGCGTCTACGCGTGCGGGCCGACCGTCTACGGCCGCATCCACGTCGGCAACGCGCGCCCGTTCGTCGTCTATTCGCTGCTCAAGCGCTTCCTCGAGCACGAGGGGCACGCCGTCACGCTCGTGATCAACGTCACGGACGTCAACGACAAGATCTACGACGCCGCCGGCCCGCTGGGCATTCGCGAGCGCCGATCTCGCCGCCGAGATGACCGCGCACTACAAGGCCGACACCGACGCGCTGGGGCTCGGGCGGCCCGACGCCGAGCCGCTCGCGTCCGAGACGATCGAGCCGATCGTGGCGCTCATCGCCGCGCTCATCGAGCGTGGGCACGCCTATGCCGTCGACGGCGACGTCTACTTCCGCGTGCGCGCGGACCCCGACTACGGCTCGCTGAGCCGCCGCGCGATCGACGAGATGAACCAGGGCGAGGACGTCGAGGGCTCCGCCCGCAAGGAGGATCCGCTGGACTTCGCGCTCTGGAAGGCGCACAAGGACGGCGAGGACACCGTCTGGTTCGCGCCCTGGGGCCGCGGCCGGCCGGGCTGGCACATCGAGTGCTCGGCGATGGCCGAGGAGCTGCTCGGCGTCGGCTTCGAGATCCACGGCGGCGGCAACGACCTCGTCTTCCCGCACCACGAGAACGAGGCGGCGCAGACGCGGATGGCGCGCGGCGCCGAGCTCGCGCAGATCTGGATGCACAACGGGATGCTCCAGTTCGGCGAGGAGAAGATGGCCAAGAGCGTCGGCAACGTCGCGCTCCTGCACGACGTCATCGACGAGTTCGGCCGCAACGCGCTGATCATGCTCTTCGCGGGCGCGCACTACCGCCAGCCGATGGCCTTCGACGACATGCGGATGATGGAGGCGCTGGCCCGCGTGGCCCGGGTGCGCGACGCGGCGCGCGGCCTCGTCGACGGCCCGTCGCCGGCCGAGATGCGCCCGCTGCGCGATGCCTTCTTCGCCGCCCTTGCAGACGACTTCAACACCGCGGCGGCGCTCGGCGCGCTGTTTGAGTGGATCAACGAGCGCCACAAGCGCCGCGGCGAGCCGGTCGGCCGCGCGGATCTCGTCGAGATGCTCTCCGTGCTCGGGCTGCAGAACCTCGCCGAGCACGGCAGCGAGGCCGGCGCCGAGGAGCAGGAGCTGCTCGAGGAGCGCGAGGCCGCGCGCGCGGCGCGCAACTACGCCGAGGCCGATCGCCTGCGCGACGAGCTGCGCGCGCGCGGCTGGGAGGTGCGCGACGGGCCCGACGGGCCGGAGCTCGTCCGCATCGAGCAGTGATCCTCTACGGCCGCAACCCCGTGCGCGAGGCGCTGCGGGCGGGGCGGCGGCAGATCGTGCAGGTCTGGGCGACCGAGCGCACCGCGGCGCGCGAGCCGTGGCTGCGCTCCGCGGGCGCGCGGATCGCGAGCGCCGAGGAGATCGAGAGCCGCAGCGGGTCGCCCGACCACCAGGGCGTCTGCGCCGACGCCGGCGGCTATCCGTACGTCTCGGCGCAGGAGCTGCTGGCCGTCGCGGAGCCGTTCATCGTCGCGCTCGACGAGCTGCAGGATCCCCAGAACCTCGGTGCGATCGCGCGCAGCGCCGAGTGCGCGGGCGCGACCGGCCTCGTCATCTGCGAGCGCCGTGCGGCGGCGCGTCACGCCGGCCGTCGCGAAGGCGTCGGCGGGCGCCGTCGAGCACCTGCGCATCGCCCGCGTGCGCAACATGGCGGACTTCCTCGCCGCTGCGAAGGACGCCGGCGCGTGGTGCTACGGCGCCGACGCGGCGGCGACGACGGCCTACGACGCGCCGGACTACAGCGGCGGCGTCGTGCTCGTCATGGGCGCCGAGGGAACAGGACTGCGACCGCGCGTGGCGAAGTCCTGTGACGTGCTCGTGGCGCTGCCGCTGCGAGGCCGCATCGAGTCGCTGAACGCCAGCGCCGCGGCCGCCGTGCTGCTGTACGGAATCTTGCAGCGCCGCCGCTCCGCTTGACAGGGCTCCATAACCAGGGCTACTGTGACCCTACTTCAGGGTGAACCTGAGGTACAGCATCGGAAACTTCATATGCAGATGGCGCCCTGGGAGGGGACCGCCGCTGAGCACATCCGGCTTGAGAAAAGCCGGGAAAGGACTGCTCGTGGCCCGTATCTCCCAGAAGGCTCAGTCTCAAGTCCAGGTCGATGATTACTTCCTCATCGCGCTGGCGAAGAGCGGCGACCGCAATGCCTATGACCGCATCGTGCGTCGCTACTACGGCTTCGTGCGGCTGAAGGCCTCCTCGTACTTCCTCGCCGGCGGCGACGCCGACGACCTCGTCCAGGAGGGGCTCGTCGGGCTCTACAAGGCCGTCCGCGACTACCGCTCGGACCGCGAGTCCTCGTTTCGCAACTTCGCCGAGCTCTGCATCACGCGCCAGATCATCACCGCGGTGAAGACCGCGACGCGCAACAAGCACTCGCCGCTGAACCAGTACGTCTCCTTCTCGGCGACGCCGGCGGGATCCAACGGCGACGGCGAGCCGACGCTCGAGGACGTCATCCCCGGCTCGACGGTCCATGACCCGGTCAACCAGGTCATCTCCTCCGAGGAGCTGCATTCGCTCGTCGGCTGCCTCTCGACGGCGCTCTCGGAGCTCGAGTCGCGCGTGCTGGCGCTCTACCTCGACGGCCGGCCCTACGAGGAGATCGCGGCTCGTCTGACCTGCGACGCGAAGACCGTCGACAACGCGCTGCAGCGCGTCAAGCGCAAGGTCGGCCTGCATCTCGTGCAGCGCGCGGTCTTGAACTGAGCGTCCGGCTGCCCCGGTCCTGAACTGAGCTCCGGCTGGCCGATAGCATCGCGATGATGAGTCCTATCGCCGTCTCAGCCCTGGGCATCGTCCTGCTCGTGGTGTTCGTCGTGATCGTCGTCCTGGCGGCGGGCGGCTACGTCGCCGCGTCCCGGCGCGCGCGCCAGCGCGAGGTCGGGCTGCGCCGCGAGCTGGAAGCGGCCGAGCGCGCGTTCGCGCAGGCCCGCGCGCTCGACAAGGGCTGGGACCGCGACGTCCTCGCGGACGCGGCCCGTGCCGCCGTCGCCGACCGCTTCGGCGACGCGGCGATCGGCGAGCCGCTGCTCGTCCAGGTGCTCGACCGGCCCGGCACCGACGCCGACCAGGCGATCTTCCACGTCGAGACCGCCGACGGCGCCGAGCATCGCATGACGCTCGGGCGCACCGGCGGCGAGTGGGGCGCGGCGTAGGAGTCGGTCCTACGCCGGCGTGTCGTTCAGCAGGTCGACGACGAAGACGAGCGTCTCGTTCGGGCCGATCGAGCCCTGGCCCTGGGCGCCGTAGGCGAGGTCGGGCGGGATGATCAGCAGCCGCCGGCCGCCGACCTTCATGCCCTGGAGGCCCTGATCCCAGCCGGGGATGACGGCGCCCTGGCCGAGCGTGAACGGAAACGGCCGGCCGCCGTCCCATGACGCGTCGAACTGCTTGCCGGTCTTGTAGAGGACGCCGACGTAGTGGACGACGAGGTTGTCGCCCGCCTTCGCGGCGCGGCCCTTGCCGTCGACGACGTCCATCACGACGAGCTTCTTCGGCGGGTCGCCGGACGCCTTGGAGATCGTCCGGCTTGGTCGACAGGTCCGTGGAGATGTCGAGGCTGCTCGTCTTCCCGGTCGGCGGCCCCGTGCTCGTCCCGGTCGCCGCAGCGGCGGGCGCAGCGGTCGTCGTCGCCGTGTCGCCTTCGTCGTCCCCACATGCGCCGATGCTCACCGCGGCAGCGGCGAGCAGCGCGATCGCGCGCCCTCGCAACGCGCTAGCCAACCTTCACGAGGTCGACGATGAAGACGAGCGTCTCGTTCGGCCCGATCGGCCCGACGCCGCGCGAGCCGTAGGCGAGCTCGGGCGGGATGATGAGCGTGCGGCGGCCGCCCTCGCGCATGCCGGTCACGCCGAAGTCCCAGCCCTTGATGACGGCGCCGCCGCCGAGCGGGAAGTCGAACGGCTGGTTGCGGTCCCAGGAGGAGTCGAACTGCTTGCCGGTCGAGAACGACACGCCGACGTAGTGGACCGTGACATGGTCGCCGGGGCTCGCCGCCGCGCCCTCACCGACGACGACGTCGTCGGTGATCAGCTCGGTCGGGGCGTCGCCGGTCGGCGTGGGGACCTCGGGCTTCGTGCCGAGGTCGTCGGAGATCTCGAGTTGCGTCATGGGCCACAGCCTAGATGGCTCGCTCCGCGACGGGCGCCACGGTGCCGCCGCGCGCCGGCTCAGCCCGCGAGCGGGCGGAAGTCTCCGAAGGTCCAGTGGACGTTGTAGCCCAGCGCGCTGCCGGCCGGGCCCGCGTGCAGCGCGGGCAGCACGACCGTGCGCATGAGCTCCTCGACGATGCCCGCGCGCGTCGCGGCGTCCTCGATCTCCGGCAGGAACTCCTCCTGGTTGGAGGGAACGAGCAGCGTGTCGATCGTCTCCTGGTTGGCGATCTCGTACGTCTGCGTCGTGACCTCGCCGGCGAAGTGGCCCGACAGCGCGTCGCCGATCTCCGGGCCCTTGTGCGGCCGCGGCAGGATCCGGCGCCCGGCGCGCTCGTCGTCGATGAGCGGGAGCGGACGTGCCGGCGACGCGCGCATCCGCGGCCGCGACCGCATCGCGCTGCAGCTGCGTCTGCGGCTCCGCCTCGCCGGTCAGCAGCGCCTTCCAGTGCGCGCGCAGCGCGCGGTTGGGATCGTGGAAGAGCACCGCGTACGGCCCCGCCGTGCCGAGGTCGGGCGCGTTCCACAGCAGCCGGCCGCCGGGCGCGGTCACGTCGGCGAGGCCGCTCGCCACGCGGCGCACGGCCTTCGGCGGGATGAGGTGGAAGACCATGCTCGACATGACGACGTCCATCCGCTGCCCGCCGGTCACCTCGAGCAGCGGGCGGAAGCGCCCCTCCGCGTCGACGAGCGAGTGGCAGCGCGTCCACGAGCAGTCGCGCACCATGTCGTAGCCGAATGCGAACCAGCTCGACGGGATGTCGGCGAGGTGCAGCTCGAGCGTCACGCCGCTGCGCTGCAGGCGCTGCTCGAGGCCGGTCTCGCGGGCCGCCTTGAGCAGCTCGATCGCGGCCAGCGCCGTTCCGGTCCCGTAGTCGAGGACGCGCAGCACCGCGCCGCGCTCCAGCCCGGCGAGGCGCTCCTCGAGCACCGTCATCGCCTGCGACACGAGCAGGCTCGTCGCCGCCGAGGACCACAGCCGCGGGTGGCGCAGGTCGCCGCGGTCGTAGAGCAGATCGTGCAGCCCGCGGCCGTCGCGCCGGTCGACGCCGGGCTCCGGCCGCCACGTGTCCTGGCGCAGGACGTCGCCGTCGTAGCCGGGGATCAGGTCGCGCTCGTCCGCGCCGCCGCCGAGCAGGTGGTTGAGGCTGACGGCGACGAACGGCCGCGTCGTCGGATAGCGGTGCTCGCCGGTGGCGGCCTGGCGCAGCCCGGCGCGGCGCAGCGCGGCGATGAACGCCCGCCGCTCGACGGGGTACTGGCGCGAGAGGCCGTGATAGGCGTCGAAGGCGATGCTGTGCAGCGCGCCCTGGTGGCGCGCGGCGACGTTCGGCGCGACGCAGTGCGCCTCGAGCACGATCAGCCCGTGGCGGGCGACGTGCGGCGCCCAGCGCGTGAGGTGGGCGGCGAGGTCGGCCTCGACGTCGGCGGGATCGAGCACGTGCCCGGACTCGGAGACGTAGGCGGCGCTCGACAGCCCGGCCGCGGTGGCGGGCGCGTGGGCGCCGCTGTAGCCGCGGTCGTGGTCGACGAACGCGTGCAGGTGCAGGCCGTCCTCGATCGCGAGGTCGTGCGCGGCGAGGTCGTCGCGCATGGCGTCGGGATCCGAGACGTCGCCGAGCAGGACGAGCGCCGGCGCGCCCGCATCGGCGAGCGTGCGCCGCGCGCGCTGCACGGCGGCGTCGCTGTAGTCGGCGCCGACCATCAGCAGCGGGTGCTCGTCGAGGTGGCGCCCGCGCAGCGTGCGGTCGCGCACGAGCGCGTGGATGCGCGCCAGCCAGCTCCCCTCGCCGCAGCCGGTGTCGAGCACGAAGCGCGGCTGGTCGGCCAGCGGCTCGCGGTCGAAGATGTTGACGATCATCGCGTCGGCGTCGCCGAAGTAGCGCCCGTGCGCCGCCGTGCTCGCGCGGATGTTCAGCTCGCGCTGGATGTGCCACTCGCGGCCGTCGGCGGGACCGGTGCGGGCGCCGCTGATCTCGCCGCCGTAGAGCTCGGGCAGGTGGGCGAACATCGGCAGGTAGGAGCCGACGAGGCCGAGGTGCACGACGAAGTCCAGCCCGGTGACGCCGTCGTCGGTCCAGGCGCCGTCCTCGGCGAGCCAGCCGAGCGTGCGCAGCAGCCGCGCGACGAGCTCGCCGCCCTCGCCTGGCGGCAGCGTGGGGCCGTCGCCTGCGAGGGCGCCGGTCGCGTCGAGCCACAGCAGCGCCGGCGACGCGAGCGCGCCGTCGAGGTGCGCGACGACGTCGTCGCGCAGCGGCGACTCGAGGTCGTCGAGCTCCCAGCGCGCCTCCGCGGCCTCGACGAGGTCGGCGAACAGCGCCAGCCGCTCGGCGTCCCATGGCTGCTCCCAGGCGTCGGGCTGGTTGCTGAGGAACGTCGCGAGATACGCGCCGAGCGCGAGGTAGCTGTCGTGATGGGAGGCGACGGCGCGCCCGGCGGGCGTCCAGTCGATCGTCGTCTCCTCCGGTGCCAGCTCCGGGCCGCGCTCGATCCAGCCCGCCTGCGCGAGCGTGCGCAGGCCGACGCGGACGTGCGCGAGGCCCGTGTCGCTGAGGTCCGGGCGCAGGCGCGAGAGCGTCTCGCGGGCGGGCGAGCGAGGGCTCGAGCAGGTCGATCGCGTCCAGCCCGCGCAGCGTCGTCGCGAGGACCATCCCGTCCTGGAACAGGAACGCCAAGCGCCGCAGGGCCTCCCTGCCGATGCTGCGATCGGTCAACCGCACGGCGCCTATCCTGCCGGATCCTGGCGCGGCGCGACGCCTGCCGGTACGAGCGCGGGTTCGGGATCGGGTCTCAGACCGCTGTGCGCGCCCGGTCCGGCGGCCTCGCTGCGCGCCCACGGCAGGCGCCGTTCGAGCGCCGGGCGCTCGACGAATCGCCACGACAGCGAGGCGAGCGCGAGCGTCACCGGGAACCCGACGAGGACCATCGCCGCGATCAATTCCGGCGTGCCGGCGTTCGGCGCCGACGACGTTGATCACCTCGAACAGCACCCAGATGTGCAGCAGGTAGATCGCATAGGAGCGCTCGCCGATGTAGTGCATCACGCGGTTGTCGATCCAGCGCGGCGCGCGTCCGGTGCCGATCTGCAGCGCGAGCAGCCCGGCCAGCACGGCGCCTGCGAACACCGCGGTCATCAGCGCCTGGCGGCCGAGGGCGTTGTGGATCGCGGTCGTGTGGCCGGGGTAGTCGAAGGCGATGTAGAGCAGGCCCGCGAGCGCGGCTGTCGCCGCGGCGGCCCAGGCGATCCGCCGCGCGCGGGCGGGGCGGCCGCGGAGGTGGGAGATCGCGAACGGCTCGACGACCGCGAGCGCGACGCCCGGCAGGAACGCGTAGACGACGAGCGGTGGGCTGGCCTGCGTCGCGATCGTGTCGTCGCCGTGCTGGCGCAGCCAGATGCTCACGAGCGTGAGGCCCGCGATGAACGCGAATGCCGCCCGCGCGCGCTTGAGCGGGGTGCGGATGCGGCCGCCGAGGCGGTAGGCGATCGCCGCCGCGATCGGGATCGCGAGGTAGAACGCGACCTCGGCGTCCAGCGACCAGGCCTGGCCGAGCGGGATGACGACCGAGCCGCCGGTGTAGCTCTGCGTGAACGTGAACATCGACAGCACCTGCCACCAGGCCGACGCGGGGGCGGTGCCGGTCGGGTTGTCGGGCGTCGGGCCGATCGCGCCGTCGAGGCCGAAGCGCAGGAGCACGATCGCCACCGCGACGTAGAAGATCGGCACGATCCGCAGCGCGCGGTTGCGGGCGTAGCGGCGCACGGACGGGCGCGGGGTGCCGAGCACGAACGAGCGCACGAACGGCCGGCCGATGAGATAGCCCGACAGGACGAAGAACAGCATGAGCGAGAGGTCGAGGTGGCCGACGATCTTCTGCGCCCAGCCGTAGTTCTCGACGCTCGCGCCGGGGTCGGCGTTGACGACCACGTGGCCCGCGAAGATCAGCGTCGCCGCGATCGCGCGGATCGCGTTGCCGCCGATGAGGTTGCCGACGAGCCCGTCGCCGAGGGCGCGGTCGTCCAGCGCGCCATTGGTGGCCGCGTCGTCGCTCATCCGCGGCGTAGCCTGCCACAACCCGGCGCGCTAGCCTCCGCCACCACTGCCTGCCCGCCTAGCTCAATTGGCAGAGCACTTCACTTGTAATGAAGAGGTTCTCGGTTCGAGTCCGAGGGCGGGCTCTCCCAGAACACGGGCGTTTTCGGGAGGCGGCGCTGCCTCGGCGCTCCGCCCGCCCGTGCGGCTATCGTGCCGCGCCTCCGAAGTCGCGGCGCCTTGGCGTCCGCCGGGCTCCACCAGTTGCCGCCGACCTCGACCCCGCGACCGGGTCGATCGCGAGGGCCTGTCAGTTGCCGTGCGTGCTCGTCCGGCCTCCTTGTGGAGGATTCCCACCCTGAGGCGGGCCCTGCTGGGCTGACGAGGTGCAGCCGGGCAGGCAGACGGCGATCGTCTGCGCCGTGCGGTCGGTGCCGCCGGGCCGCGACTCGTCGACGGCCTCGAGCGGCAGGCGGATCTGCTGGCCGCTCGGTTCGATGCCGTTGGCTCGCATGCAGCCGCCGATGTCGAACGTGAGCTTGAGCGTGTTGGCCGAGTTGGGCGCGGCGTCGTCGGCCGAGTCCTGCAGTGGGAAGAGCTGGTTGTAGATGCCGTCGCTTGCGCCCGGAGCCGGCGCCAGCGTCGGCGACAGGCCGGAGAAGCGGCTCGCGCCACAGCCCAGCTCTCGGTTGCCGAGGGAGATCGGGATGCCGTAGCGCAGGTGGCCCATGTCCACGAAGTCGGGCTCTGAGCCGAGCCCGGCGCGCTGCGGGCGCCAGTAGGTCAGGGTGATCTTGTCGCCCGTCATCCGAAGCGGGTTGCCGTCGGAGCCGGCGGTCGAGTTGGTGGCGGGGTAGGCGATGTTCACGTTGCCGGCGCTCACGTCGTAGCTCGCCAGGGCGGGTGAGGAGACGAAGAAGAGGCTGAGTGCGGTGGGTACGGTCAGCACACCGGCGGGTGTGGTGAAGCGCAGCTGGAAGAGATCGCCGGCGTGCAGGTCCGCCGTCGTCGCATTCGGCTTGATCTCGATCGAATGGACCTCGCCGTGCGATCGGTCGCCGCCGTTCCGGTTTACCGGGACGTCGGGGAAGCCGTCGTGATTTGCGTCAAGCGAGGTCCAGCGCTGGTCCTGGACTCCCGTCGGCGAGTTGCCGCCGTCGCCCATCGTCGCGTAGCCGTCGCCCGGGCGGCAGTAGGCGAGCGTGCCGCAGTCCACGTCGACCGAGGAGATCGTGGAGCCTCGCGCGTACGACGGGTCGAGGTAGAAGTTCAGGCTGGTGTTGTTCTTGACGAACGCGTCGACCTGTGCCCGGCCGATGCCGCCGGCGTTGGCGTTGACCGAGCGGGCCATCATCACCTGCACGTCGGAAAACAGCCCCGCGGTGCTTGTCTTCGCGGTCACGGGATCGACTCCGTCGAGCGTCTTGTTGCCGTTGTCATCGGCGTCGAAGGTGCTCGGGACGCCGTCACCGTCCGGGTCGGCGCCGGGAAGTTGCCCTTCGCCGGCGCCAGCCGGGGAGGCGCGCAGCATGCGCTTGGCCCGGGCCGGCATCCGTACGAAGCCGAGGTTCCCGGCGCCGAGCGGGGCACCCGTCTTCGTCGTCACGACCGCGACCCTGGATGAGACGGCTTTGGTGGGCGCCCTGGCGGCGGCGAAACCGCGCTTGAGCGAGACCCGGCCGAGCTTGCCGCCCCGGGCGGAGAGCGCCAGCAGCGCCTTTCGGCCCGTCCTGCGCAGGACCACCGGGCCGAAGTACGCGCCGTTTGGCTTGACGAGTTGCAGCGTCGAAGCCCGACCCGGGATGCGGAGCGAGAACCGACCGTTGGCGGCGACCGAGGACTTCGAGGACTGGCCGCTGGACGACAGCGCGATGACCATATATCCATGGCCGCGTGCGAGTGTGCCCGAGACGGTGGCGGCGGGCGCGGAGGCTGGCAGTAGGACGACGGCGGTGACTGCGAGGAGGATGATGCGATGCATATTCTGCCCATCGGCCGCAGAGGCAGCCTGCTTGAGGGCAGCATCGACGTTGGGGCGCAGCAGGAGCCTGAGCCATGGCCTCACCGGAACGCTCCGGTGACTCGCTCCCGGCAGCCGAAGCACCGCGACCGCCCGGACCACGCCTGCTCAGTCGCACACGAAACGGGGTTCGTTGAGACGTTCTCTGCTCCCTCAAGCTTCTTGATCCCCAGTCGACGACCCTTCGCGCGTAAGCGGCGCCACAGCGGGGTACCGGTTGATCGTGCCTTACGACCCCGCCAACGTGAAGCCGGCGCCGCCGCGGTACCAGCCCGCCGCCGAGGCGGACGGTGAGGAGGGGGGACCGGTGTACGACGACAACGACCCGCCCACGTGGAAGGACTTCATGAAGGCCGCCAACCGGGCGCGCAAGATCCTCAAGGACCTCAAGCCCTGACGGATGCGCCCGCCGCGGGAATGCCGCGGCGCGGCACACGTGAACGCGCGATTCAGCGCACAGTCCGCCCACACGGGGTGCTCGCATTCGGCTACGCCAAGCATTGAACCGCCCGCGAGGATCGCGCCTCTCCATGCACGTATGCGGCATGTTCGTGTGCCCGCGTGCGCTGGCGTAGGCAGCCCCAGGATCTTCTGCCACGCGCGCCGGTTGTGCGGGCGCCGGTTCCTGTTGGACGCCTTGGCTCCGGCTCGTTCCTGACGCTCCGAGACGCGGCCGCTCCTGGGCGACATGCTTCGGGGACCGGTGCTTCCCCCGGACCAGGCGGGCACAGCGCCGATTGCCCCATTATCGGCCTATCGCCTGAGGTTAGGGTGCCCTAACCTGCTCCTGTGCAGCGAGATGATCGACCGTGAGTGGCGAGGTGCTCGTGCCCGACGGGTACACGCCGGGAATCGACGTGTACGTTGAGCACATGCCGCTGGCGGGCGGCTTTCGATACGAGACCCACGTGCACCGGGAGCACCAGATGGTGTGGACGGCGTCGAGCAGCATCGTGGTCGCCGTCGGCGAGCAGACGTGGGTGCTGCCGCCGACGCTCGCGCTCTGGGTGCCTGCAGGGGTCGAGCACACGACGTCGGCCCCCCGGGCCGCGGCGATGCGGGGCGTCTTCGTGCATCCGCGGATCCCGTCGCCGTGGCCGGCACCGACCGTCATCGCAGTGACCGCCGTGGTCCGCGAGCTGATCGACCTGCTCTCCGATCTCGAGCTGCTCGGGGCTACCCGGGTGCGGGCCGAGTCCCTCCTGCTCGACCTGCTGCGTCCCGTGTACGTCCGCACCATCACCCTGCCGATGCCCGTCGACCCGCGCGCGCTCGAGGTCGCCCGCCACCTCGCGGAGCATCCGTCCGAGTCATTGGGCATCGAACGCTGGGGCCGCAGGGTCGGTGCCAGCGGGCGGACCCTCTCGCGGCTCTTCGTCGAAGAGACCGGGCTCACCTTCAGCCAGTGGCGGACCAACGCCCGGATGCGGACGGCGCTCACCCGGCTCGCTGCCGGCGATCCGATCACGGCCATCGCCTTCCACGCCGGCTACAGCACGCCGAGCGCGTTCATCACCGCCTTCCGGCGGACGACCGGCGAGACGCCGGGCAGGTACTTCCGCGATTGCACTCCTTGCTGACCGCTTCTCGACATGGTCTGGCACCGTCGGGATACCTGACGACAGCTGTTCGGCTGTACGTTCAACCAGCATGAGGATCACTGAACGGATGCCCCTCGCGGCGGCCTCCCCCACGCACGGCCGCCCGCGGCGCCGCTCCGCCGTAGCCATCGCCGCCCTCCTCGGCGTCGCGCTCCTACTGGGCGGCTGCGGCTCGGACGATGGCTCGCCCGCCTCCGAAGCCAAGCAGGATGGCACGGCGGCGGCCTTCCCCGTCACCGTCGCCCAGAAGCTGGGCGCTGTGACGATCGACGCCGAGCCCAAGCGGGTGGTCGCCCTTGACTTCTCCAGTGCCGACGATGCCATCGCTCTCGGCGTGGTGCCGGTCGGCATGGCCGAGGTCACCTTCGTCAAGGGGGGCGTCATGGCCTGGACCAAGGCGGCGCTCGGCGACCACAAGCCTGCGATCTTCAACGTGGACAACGGCTTCCCGTTCGAGACCATCGCCAAGCTCAACCCGGACGTGATCCTGGCCACGCATGCCTACCCGTTCATCGCCGACGGCGGCAACTGGGAGAAGCTCAACGCCATCGCCCCCGTCGTCGGGCACGTGAAGGCCCCCGGACTCGACACGTGGCAGCAGGCGCTCTCGCAGATCGGCAAGGCGCTCGGCCGCTCGGCCGAGGCCCGGCAGCTCACCACCGACGTCGAGTCGTCGATCGCCGAGGCCCGCACCGACCATCCGGAGTTCGCCGGCAAGACGGTCTCGTTCTTCAACTACCTTGGCTCCGACGGCCTCTACGTCATCAGCTCCGACAAGGACTTCTCCATCAAGTTCCTCAAGCAGCTCGGCTTCGATGGTGTGACCGACACCGTCGGCAAGATGTCGGGCGGGCCGCAGGAAGGCCGGGTCCTCGTGAGCCCGGAGCGCTACGCCGACCTGGAGGCCGACCTCCTCATGGGCACGAGCTCGCTGGGGCCCGCACAGCTCGACAAGCTGGCCAGGCATCCCACCTTCGCCAAGCTGCCGGCCATCGACCGGGGGGCGTACATCCCGTTCAACGTCGGACATTCGACTTCCATGGTCCAGCCCTCGGCGCTGAGCCTGCCGTTCGCCGTCGACAGGCTGGTGCCGCAGATGGCCCAGGCGCTGGCCGGCAACTGAGATTCACCCTTCGCCAAACCCTCCTGAACCGTCTTCCCCCTGGCTTAGGGCTGGAGTGCCGACAACTCGCGCGCCGCCGAGCGGATCGCTTCGGCGTAGGGGGCGTCCTCCGCCTGCGTGGCGGGGTCCAGCTCGCTGAAGGGACGCACCCCACTGTGGACTGTGTCGCTGTCCTGCGTCCACGCCACCCACGCGTTGTGAACATCCTCGGCGGTTACCTCCTCGCCCTTCGCAAGCGCCAGGACGGCATACAGGCGAAACAGGGAGTCCAGCTCGGGGGTCGGCGATCCGTTGGCGGGCGCGTATCCGCGGATCGTCGCCGCGAGGTCATCGAGGTAGCTCATGGCTCGCTTGCCAATCTATTCGACAAACCCCGATCAGCGGACACTCCACTAAACAGGAGCGGTCGCCAGGGCTAGAATCCGATGCTCTCCGGTTGCCGCGCGAGGCATCGGAACGAAGCGTAAGCAGCAACGCCGTGCGTCACCGGCCAGCGCCAGGAGCTCAAGCTCCTCGGCGGCGGCAAGCGCCTGCTGGAGGAGCTCGAGAGCTCTGGCGGCGTCCCCCGGCCGGTCGCGCAGCAGGAGCATGTGCGCCCAATCGTGCCGTGTATGCGCTACCCAGAGCCGCGATCCAATCCGCGTGTTCGTCGCGATTGCCCGCTCGAAATGCCGCTCCGCGTCGTCGTATCGCGACAGGGTTGTCGCCAGCAGGCCGAGCGGCCGCGCGGCGGAGCCTTGACACAGGAGGGCGAAATTGACCACGCACCGCCCGGCGTACGGCGAGAGCAACGTGTAGAGCAGCCGCGCGCGAGGCACGTCGCCGAGGAGGACCGCAACCTCGGACAGCATCGCGAGGTTCGGAAGCCAGGACGCATCGCGCAGAAGGTCGGAGAGGTTGGCGCGCGCGAGCGCATCGAGAGTCTGGCGTGCCTCCGCCGTGCGTCCGAGCCGCGCATGGATGTAGGCCAGCGAACAGCGCCAGTCGGCGATCTCCGGACATTGTATGGCCGACCGCTCGACGGCGTCCACGAGCTCGCCCAGCCGTCCCTGCTCGCGACGTACGAAGAGCATCTGCGTCACGAGCTTCTTGTTGGCGCTCTCGTCGTGTCCTCCGAAGCCGTGGGCGACCGCGTCGCGGGCGAGCGCCTCGCAGTCCCCGAGCCGTCCCTCGAGGTGCGCGCGGTTGGCGCGAAGCACCGTCAGGATCCACGTGACATAGCGTTCGCGCGTCTCGGCCAGCCGCTCGCAGTGCCTCGAGCTCGCGCTCGACGGCCTCGATGTCTCCGAGCTCGAGCAGGTGGTCGACCATCCGCCTGTGCGCCATGGCACGCAGACGGCCGTCGCCGATCTCGTCGGCCACACGGCCGAGCTCCTGCGCCAACGCCAGCGCTTCGTCCAGCGTGTCGGGACCGAGGATGAGCCAGTGGGTGCTGGCGAGCACGTCGGCGAGCGTCGCCTTGTCCGCGACGCGCCGGGCCATCTCCAGCGCCTGGCGCGCGAGCGCCTGCCTGCGATCGTCCGGCTCCGTGTAGGTCGCAAGACGGCCGATCAGCCGCGCGCGCAGCGGACTGTCCTCGCCGCCGAGCGCGGCCAGCGCTCGCTGCAGCAGGCTGGCGACGGGCCGCGTGACCGCCGTGGCCACCTCGAAGCGGTGCGGTCCGCAGAAGCCGAGCGCCGCGTGCGCCAGCGCGGTTGCGTCGCCCAGCTCGCCGGCGAGCTGCGCGGCCTGGCTCATAGGCGTGCCGCGCCTCGTCGAGGTCGCCCGTGCCCCAGCGCGCCGCTCCGAGCCCGAGCAGCAGCTCACAGTGCTGCTCGTCCGGCGGCGTCGCCGTCAGCGCAAGCGCATCCAGACCGCGCTCGTAGTGGTCGGCGGCCTCCTCGTAGCCAAGGCGCGCGGCTGCGCTGCGCCCCGCGGCCAGCGCATACTTGGCGGCCTTGGCCGCCGTGCCCGTCGGCCGCGGCCTGCGCGAAATGATGCGCAAGCGCCTCGACGGCCTCGTCGTCCAGCGCTTCGAGCGCCTCGCCGAGCTGGCCATGGAGGCGCATCCGGCGCGCCGACCCCAGCTGCTCATAGATCGTCTCGCGCACGAGCGCATGCGCAAACGAGTACTCACCGTGCTGCAGCTCGATCAGCAGCCCCGCGGCGACGGCCTCGTCGAGCGCGTCCAGCACGGCCGCGCCCTCGTCGAGCACGCGCTCGAGCAGCAGGAACGAGAACGTCACCCCAGCGACCGCGGCGACGCGCAGCGCGCGCCGGGCCGGCGGCGATAGGCGAGCGACGCGCTGACCGATGACGTGCCGCAGCCCCTCCGGGACGTCGAGCCCCGCCGCACGCGACATCTGCAGCCGATCCCACGCGGGAGTCGGCCGCGTGCGCCAGCAGCTCACGGATGAAGAATGGGTTGCCGGCGGTTTGCGCCTCGAGCTCCCGCACGAGCTGCGCCGCGCGTGCGTCCGCCGGCCCGACCGCCGCCTCGAGCAGTTGCCGCGATCGCAGACCCGGTCAGACCTCCGATGCTCGCACGCTGAACGCTGTCGTCGCGGTGCAGATCCGCCAGCATGCGCGCCAGCGGCTGACCGGGATCAAGCTCCGTGTCGCGGTAGGTGCACACCACCAGAGCCCGGATCGGCCGCTCGGAGCGGATCAGATGGCGCCACATCAACAGCGTCGGAGCCGCCGCCCAATGCACGTCATCGAGCGACGATCAGCGCGCGCTGGCGGCACGTTCCCGCCTCGATCAGCGCAGCGACGGACTCAAACAAGGCCAAGCGCCCGGATTCCGGATCGCCGCGCACCGGCTCGCCGAGCTCGCCAAGCTCGGGCAGCAGGCGCCCAAGCTCGGGCGCCAGATGGCCGATCTCGCCCCGCAGCCGCTGGACGCCGGCAGCCTCCGCGAGCGGCCGCAGCGCCTCGACGAACGGCTGGTACGGCGCCGCGAGACCCTCGTCGCAGCGCCCGTACAGCACCTGCGCGCCCCGGCGATGCACCGCGCGCCCAAGCTCGGCGGCGAGGCGGGTCTTGCCGATGCCGGGCTCGCCACCCATGACGACGGCGACGACGCCGTCTTCGGCCTGCGTCCAGCACTCGAGCAGCCACGCGAGCTCGGCCTCACGACCGACGAACGGATACGTCGACGTCACGGCGGACTGCAGCGTCCGAGGAAGCACGCCCGCGTCGCCCCAGCCACCGCCCGCAGTCGTGTCCGCTGTCTCCTCTGTTCGGCCGCCACCGTGCTCGTTGGCAGCCGCCCCTGACCGAACGGCCGCGGCGATCTCGCGCGTGGCAGTCGAGGGCGGGCTCCGAGCTGTCGCGTAGTCGTTGTGAGAACCGGTCATAAGCGGCCAGCGCAGCCACGCGATCGCCGGCGCGCCACAAGCGGCGATCAGCTCGCGCTGCGGCGCCTCGGCCAGCGGGTCCAGCGCGGTCCGGCGCCGGGTCAGCCGCACCGCGGTCGCGAGGTCGCCGGCCGTCTCAGCGCTCTGCGCGGCGCGGGCGAGCGCGTCGCCCAAGCGCTCCCGCAGCTCGTCGCGGCGCTCGTGGACCCAGTCATGCCCGAAGTCGGGCAGCAGCTCCCCGGCCCACAACGCAAGTGCAGCCTCGACCTCGTCCTCGTCGATCAGCCGCTGAAGCTCACCGACGTCCGTCCACACGTCCTTCGACGCCGCCAGCGCGACGCTCCCGCGCGTGGCGTGCAGGAAGCAGGCCGCCGGACCGAGCGCGGCCCGGAGCTTCGAAAGCGCCGTGCGCAAGCTCGCGCGCGCGCTCTCGTCCATGACCCCGGGCCACAGCCTCGCCGCGAGCGCTTCGCGCGAGTGCGGGCGAGGATCGACGACCAGCATCGCCAACAGCAACCGCGCCCGCCGACTCGATGGCAATGGGACCTCCACGCCGTCGACCTCGAGCCGCATCACGCCCAGTAGCCAGATCCGCAGCATCCAAGAGAAAGCGTAAGGCCGTGGCAATCCCGTTTTGAGAACCAGTCGGATATCGACACGGTCTTCGCCAACGTGGAAGCAAATGAGTAGGCACCGATAATTGGTGGAGCGCAGCGGCGCCACGAGATCGCCCTGCTCGCCAACGCGTCCTCATCGCGCTGGCCAAACCGCGCGATCGTGGTGTGATCCGGCGCGCAATCAAGTCCCGGGACGTGGTGTAGGAAGGGGTGGTTCGTCGCGGTTGTCCCGCCCTGCTTCCGGCCGCGAAAACGGGGTACATACCCTACGGCGATCGACCTTTGTCATGAGCTATATATGTCAATCTTCCTGGCGGGCACGAGAACATGGAGGCGGTTGCAGCGCGAGCACATGCGTCCGTGTTCCACCTGACGAGTCCGCGGTTAGTCTCAGGCGGTGATCTTCCACCGTGGGCGCTCAGACAAAATGCCCGTGGTGTTCGTCAGCTACAGCCGCGAGGACGTCGAGTGGCGGCGCAGGTTCGTGGAGATGCTCACGCCGCTCGTGCGCGAGCGGTGGCTGGATGTCTGGAGCGACGAGCGCACCGTGGCCGGCGAGCAATGGCGCCCGGATCTGGCTGCGGCCATCGAGCGGTCATATGCCGGGTTGTTGCTGGTAAGCCCTGCGTTTCTTGCATCGGATTTCATCATGCAGCAAGAGCTCCCGGCGTTGCGCGAACGGGGCGTGCCTCTTGTGTGTGCGCTCGTGCGGCCGTGTCTGTGGGACGTCGTCCCGGCACTTGAGCAGTTGCAGTGGGGGCACGACCCGCGGCGGGACGGACCCGTGCAGGGCGCGACCGATCCGGACGGCCAGATCGTTCGAATCTGCAAGCGGTTGCTTGAGGTACTGCCCCAAGGCGACGGCGAACCCCCTGCGTGGAGGCTCGGCGATTCTGGCTGGGCCGGGGATTCGGTGGCGGCCATCGGTGCAGGCGAGCGACGCGGTGAGCTGCACGGGGTTCCCTCGCTGCCGATTGGCTTTGTCGCGCGCGATGAGCTGGAGGGGCTGCGCGACGCCGTGCTGCGGGGAATCGACGGTGCGATCGGGGTCACGGGCACGAGGCTCGGGTTACATGGCCAGGGCGGGATCGGCAAGACCGTGCTGGCGGCGGCGCTGGCGCGCGACGACTCGGTTCGTCGCCACTTCCCAGATGGCGTGTTCTGGGTGACGGTTGGTGAGCGCCCTGATCTCGTCGCGCTGCAAATCGAGTTGCTGGGGCGGGTTGGCGCCGCGCGCAGCGATCTGCGATCCGCGAGAGAGGGGCTGAGCTTGTTACGCGACGCGCTTACCGAGCGCCAGTGCCTGTTGATCGTCGATGACGTGTGGTCGGTGGCCGCGGTTCAGGCGTTCGCCGCAATCGGTTCGCATGGACGCGTACTGCTCACCACCCGTGACGAGAACGTGTTGAGCGCCATGCACGTCGAGGCGCACCGTGTTGACGTCCTGCCAGACGCAACCGCCCGGGAGCTGCTGGCCACGTTGAGTGGCGCAGCGGTCAGCTCTCTGCCTCCCGAGACCGACCGCGTGATCGCGGCGACGGGACGTGTCGCGCTCGCCCTGGCGTTGGTCGGCGCGGCCATCGGGCGAGGGGGGCGCGCTTGGGAAGACATCGCCGATGAGCTTGAGCGTGGCGCCGAGACGTTCCTCGACCATCCATACGCGAACACGTTCAAGGCGATGCAGGTCGCCGTCGGGGCGCTCGATGACAGTCTCGCACGCGCGTACGAAAGCCTCGCGGTCTACCCCGAGGATGAGCAGATCCCGCTGGCCGCTGTCGCGCACTACTGGTCTGGGGTGTGGGACGCCTCGCTCGAGCAAACCCGCGACCAGCTTGCCGTGCTCGGTGATCGGGGACTGTTGTCACTCACCGATGACACGATCGCCTTTCATGACCTCCAGCGTAACTTCCTGTTGCTGCGCGTAAGCGACCTGAGCCTGCTGAACGCCGACCTGCTCGCGACCTACAGGGCGTTGCTGCCATCCGCGAGTGGCCCATGGCGAGAGCTGCCCCGCGACGAGCCTTACATCTGGAGGCACCTTCTCTATCACCTACGAGGCGCCGGCGACGGAACGGTGCTCCTCGAGACTGTCACCGACGTTGCCTACCTGGTGCTGCGCGCCTTTGACGACGGGCCGTACGCCGCCGAGTCGGACCTGCGCTACGCGACCGCCCTGTTCCACGACGATGCGGGCCTTTCGTGGCTGTCACGGCTGTTCTCGCAGTGGGGCCACCTACTCGCAGGCCACAGAACCGTTGCAGAGATCGCCACCACGCTCTTCAGCCGATTGCGCGATGCGCCTGCGACGATCAACGCTGAAGCGCTGAGCAGCTTGCTCCCAGAACACTTTCTGACCGCGCGCTGGGGCTTGCCACGCTCTCCGGCCGCGCTTGCGCGTGTCATCGAAGGCCACACCGGCGGGGTGGTGGCCGTTGGGTTCTCACCAGACGGGCGGCTGCTTGCCAGCGCCAGCGACGACCGCTCGGTACGGATATGGGACACGGCCACAGGACAGCAGATGGCGACGCTCAAGGGCCACACCGGCGGCGTGCGCGGGGTGGCGTTCTCGCCCGATGGGCTGCTGCTCGCCAGCGGTAGTGGCGACGGGTCGGTGCGGCTGTGGGACGTGGCCACTCGCCAGCAGATCGCGCGGCTGGAAGGCCATACCGACTGGGTGTCGGGGGTTGCGTTCTCACCCGACGGGCGACTGCTCGCCAGCACAGGCGACGACCAATCGGTGCGGCTATGGAACGCGAGGAGCGGTCAGCAGATCGCGACGCTCGAAGGGCACGCCGGCGGCGTGCGGGGGGTGGCGTTCTCGCCCGAGGGGCGACTGCTCGCCAGCACAGGCGATGACGGATCGGTACGGATATGGGACACGGCCACAGGACAGCAGATCGCGATGCTCGAAGGGCACGCCGGCGGCGTGCGGGGGGTTGCGTTCTCGCCCGTCGGGCGACTGCTCGCCAGCACAGGCAGCGACGGATCGGTACGGATATGGGACACGGCCACAGGACAGCAGATCGCGATGCTCGAAGGGCACGCCGGCGGCGTGCGGGGGGTTGCGTTCTCGCCCGATGGGCGCCTGCTTGCCAGCGCCAGCGACGACCGCTCGGTCCGGCTGTGGGACACGGCGACAGGACGGCAGGTCGCGATGCTCGAAGGCCACACCGGGTGGGTGCGGGGGGTGGCGTTTGCGCGCGACGGAAGACTGATCGCCAGCGCAGGCTACGACGGGTCGGTGCGGCTTTGGGACACCGCCAGAGGTCAGCGAAGTGCGACGCTCGAAGGCCACACCGGGTGGGTGCGGGGGGTGGCGTTCTCGCCCGACGGGCGGCTGCTTGCCAGCGCCAGCGACGACTGCTCGGTCCGGCTGTGGGACACGGCGACAGGACGGCAGGTCGCGACGCTCGAAGGTCACGCTCGCGGCGTGCGAGCGGTTGCGTTCTCGCCCGACGGGCAGATGCTTGCCAGCGCAGGCGACGACCAATCGGTACGGCTCTGGGACACGGCCATAGGACGGCAGGTCGCGACGCTCGAAGGCCACGCCCGCGGCGTGCGCGGGGTTGCGTTCTCGCCCGATGGGCGGCTGCTGGCCAGCGGCAGTGGCGACGGGTCGGTGGGGCTGTGGGACATGGCCACTCGCCAGCAGATCGCGATGTTGGAAGGCCATACCGACTGGGTGTCGGGGGTTGCGTTCTCGCCTGGCGGGGGGCTGCTTGCCAGTGCCAGCAATGACCGCTCGGTGCGGCTGTGGGACACGACCACTCGCCAGCAGATCGCGATGTTGGAAGGCCATACTGACTGGGTGTCGGGGGTTGCGTTCTCGCCCGACGGGGGGCTGCTTGCCAGCGCCAGCGACGACCGCTCGGTGCGGCTGTGGGACACGACCACTCGCCAGCAGATCGCGATGTTGGAAGGCCATACTGACTGGGTGTCGGGGGTTGCGTTCTCGCCCGACGGGGGGCTGCTTGCCAGCGCCAGCGAGGACCGCTCGGTGCGGCTGTGGGACACGACCACCGCGCTGGAACTCAACCAGCTGAGGCTAGGGACACCGGCTCAGGCGGTCGTATGGGGCGCACTCGCGCTCTCGGTCGCTGCTGGCACGCGCCCGATCGTGCTGGATCTCGTTGAACACGCTCCTCCGGATTGCTGACGGACCTACCGCGGTGCTTCGACGGCGAGTCCTTGCGGCGCGCCCCTTTCGGGCACGGTTCACAAGCGCGGCGGCGTGACACCCGCGCGCTCCACCACCTCGCAGACAAGGGCCTCGATCGTGGGAACGGCGATCCGGTGGCGTCGCGCGGCGCGGAGTACCGCCCCTGCGATCGCGTCCAGCTCGGACTCCCGTCCGGCCGCGATGTCACGTGCCATGGAGCTGCCAAGGGTGGGCCCGAAACGGGCGAGGTCACCGAGCGCGCGCGACGCGTCGACCGGCACTCCCTCCGCCCGCGCGACCGCAGCTGCCTCGACAACCGCTTGCTTGAGCCTCGCGCGCCAGGTTGGGTTCTTACGGATAGCCCCCAGCAGCAGACCTGACGCGCTCGTCGTGCATGCCAAGGCGGTCAGGCGCACGAGCTTTGACCATAGGACCTGTGCCTCGGAACCAGCGACGGCAGTGTCGATGCCGGCCTCCTTGAGGCTTGCTGCGAGCGACCGAACGGTCGCACGCTGCTGTGGCGGAGGGCTGCTGATGCGGATTCGCAGCAGGCGGCTCGAGTGAACGATCACGCCTGGCTCGGGCTGGTCACATGCGACCGAGATCGTGCCCGCGATCACGTGCGGACCGAAGCGCGCACGCAGGATCGACATGTGCTCGATGCCGTTGAGCAGCGGGAGCACCAACGACGGGGAAGCCCTGACGCGGGCCAGCGCCGCGACCAGCCCCGTCGACTTCGTCGTCACGATCAGGATGTCGCAATCGCAATCAAGCTGCGTCAGGGTCGTGGGGTGAACGGTGAAATCACCGAGCGCGACGCTGCGCAGCGTGAGTCCCCGGTCGTCGATCAGTCGAGCCGTCGGTGGGCGCGCCAGGACTGTGGCCGGGGTTCCGGCGCGCTCGAGCAGCGCCACCAGCAATCCGCCGACGGCGCCGGGACCGAGGACGGTGATTGCGCGCCGCACCCCGGACGACGGCATCTGAGCTAGGAAAGGGTGGAAGTGCGGACGCCGCGACCCATCGCGCCGTCGAGTCGCGTGAGGAACTCGCTGGCAGACGCATCATCCGCGGCGATGAGGGCCTTGTCCAGACCCTCGCAGCGGTCGGCGAAGAACGGGGGGCGCAGTACGGAGAGGAGCGCGCCGGAGAAGTCCGTCTTCACCAGACTCGCGTCGAAGAGCGAGATGCCGTGCAGCTTGGCGTCGCACAGGATGCTCTGGTTGAGGCGAGCGTACGCCGCGTGTGCGCCGGCGAGGTTGGCGTCCGAGAGATCCGCCGCGATGTGGGACTGGACGAGGTTCGCATTCCGCAGATCCGCGCGGCGCAGCGACATGGCCCGGGGTGGATCACCGGTCAGCATCGCTCGGTAAAGATAGGCCGAATGAAGCTTTGCATCTGTGAGGTCCGTGTCTCGCACGACCAGCCCGCGTGCACGGATCCCGTTGAGCGTCGCGCCCGTAAGCGCGCTCTCGACGATTATCGCGTTCTCAGCCTGCGCGCCATCGAGCAGGGCTTCGACGAGGGATGAGAAGGAGATCGTCGCGCCGATAAGCGACGCGTTGGTGAAGTCCGCCCCGGCCAGATCGCTTCTCAGGACGCGCCCGCCGGCGACGTTCGCCTCCCTGAAGTCCACGTTCGTGAGGTGGCAGTCGACGACGTCGATATCGCGAAGATGTGCGCCGCAAACCGACCAGTCGGCGGCCCTGACGTTCAGCAGGCGCAGTGATGACAGGGCAGCGCCGTGGAACGAGACGCGCCCGGCCGCCGTCGGGCGCTGGATCGTCAGTCCGTGTCCGTTGGCGCCGGCGAAGCTCGCCCCGTTCAGCTGGCACTTCGTCATCGTGACCTGATCGAGGTTGGCGGTGTCGAAGCGGGCGCCGTCGAGCAGGCACTCGTTGAACGTCGCGCCTTGGAGCGCCGCGTTGTTCCAACTCGAGCCCCGCAGATCGCACTGGTAGAACGTCGCTCCGGCGAGCGAGCCGTGATCCAAGCGCGCCTCGACGAGTCGACAGCCGTGAAAGAGGCTCCCGGTCGCGTCGAGGATGGACGTCATGTCTGCCTTCGTGAAGTCGCACACCTGTGCCGCAAGCGCGTGGAGATAGGTTCGGCTGAGCTTCGCTCCGCGCAGGCTCGTCTTCTCCATCGCAGGGCAGATCAGGCTTGCACCGGACAGGTCGGCGCTGTCCAGGCACGCCCGGTGGAGCGTCGCTTGGCTGAGCGTGACGCCACGCAGGTTCAGCGACGAGAGGTCGGCACCGGTCAGCGCAGCGGCGGTGAGATCGATCCCGCGTCCGTTGCTCTCCAACTGCTGCGAGTTCCATCCGTCGATCTCCGCGCGGGCCGTCTCGCGATCTGGCTCGCGGAGGAAACGTCGCAGCCGGTCGGCGTCGGAGACGTCTACGGCGGCGTCGATATCCGGGTGCGCGTTCACGGGCGCCTCCGGCAGCGAGGGGACGAGATCAAGGTTGACTCCTGGTGTCGTTCGCGGTGTCGGAAACCTGCTCTGACTTCGAGGTGGTCGCTGGGGTTGCGGCGACCTTCTGCTGCGCCCATTCGAAGAGACGCTTGGTGAGGATGTGCAGTGTTGCGCCCCGAACGGCCGCGGTCGTCAGCTTCGGCTGGCGGATCTCGACCTCCCTCGCAAAGTCCAGCGCCCGAAGTTCGAGCCCCTCGCGGAAGGCTCTTTAACAGGGCTGTGTCGTCGTGGATTCGCTCTCCGACCGACCCGCCGAGGATCAGGACCGACGGGTCGAGGGTGTTCACAATCGAGGCGACGGACTCACCTAGCAGGCGGGCGGCGTCCTCGACCCGCGAGCGCACGTCGGCTTGGTAGCCGGCGCGCTTGGCGCTCGCGCGATCGAGGATGTAATCGGCGGCCGTGGGCATGTCGTCCTCGCCCGCGCCGAACGCCTCCGCGATCCGGGCAGCGCCGATCCTCGCCTCCAGGCACCCGACCTTCCCGCAGCGACGGCACGGCTCCTCGTCCTTCCCTTGCTCCCTGAGGCCGCGGTGGTCTTCGATCAGCAGATGACCGAGTTCCCCCGCGTACCCGCGACCCCCGCGATATGGCGCGCCGCCGAGGATCAGTCCGAATCCGACGTGGTTGGACCAGTTGACGTAGACGAGGTGCTCGACGCCTTGAGCGTTGCCGAAGGTGTGCTCGGCCAGCGCGCTGAGGTTCGTGTCGTTGTCCGAAGTTCCGGTCGGGACGCTCGCCCAATCACTTCGCTCCTTGACTAGTCGCCGGGCGAGTTGATCGCCGACGTTGACGTCCCGCCAGGACTTGTTGACGAGTCCGGCAGGATGTGGATGTCCGGTCGAGGTGTTGATCGGCCCGACCTGGCTGATTCCTACCCCCAAGATCTCGCGGGGTTCCACGCCCGCCTCCCGCACCAACTCGTCGATCTTCGGTGCGACCCAGTCGAGATACTCCTCCGGTGGGTGTGCAAACTTGAAGTGCCGCTCGAATTTCTCCGGATGCTCGAACAGTTGACCGTGGATATCGGCGATAGCCACGCGGGCGTTGCGGGGGCCCAGTTCGACGCCGATGGCATAGCCGACGTCGGGCCTGAGACGGAGCGGATCGAGAAGAAGCTTCTTGAATTTGCCTTGGACGCTGTACACCGAGGGACGCGATAGACCTGCAATGTCCGCGAGTTTCGCGAGCGGCAGCCCCTCGAATGCGTCATCACGAAAGTCTCGCGCATGTGTGAAGCCGTGTCGCTGCAGCGCTCGCAGAACCTGCTCCTCACTTTTCAGGCGAAGTGGGGAGCTCCCTGCTTTCGTTGATCGTGGTGTTTGCGCCATCCCCGTACGCTGCTCAGTCAATACGCAAGCCTATTCGGCTCCAAGGCCTTGATGGGTTCCGATCGATGCCCTTAGCGTCCATCAGTCTATGCGTACACCGTATCCAGTCTATAACTTTGGCGTCGTCCCGGCAAAACTTGATGCAGACTACGTACGGACCCGCGTCAGTCCCATCGCAAAGTGCTGTAAGTGCGTTGACACTCTAGTCGTAAGTTCGTACCCTCCCTCTCGGAGATACCGAGCGGAAGTCCCGAGACAGCTTCCGCAAATCACTGCGAGGCGAGACATGAGACTGGCGGGGCTACTAGAGCTTCGGCGTAGGGCCAGGACGCACGTGTCGAAGGGAAGGATTTTCGTCTGTTATCGCCACGAGGACAGCTCGGCGTACGCGGGCTGGCTGGCCGACGCGCTCACCAGGCAATTCGGTAAGGACAGGGTCTTCCGTGACCTCGACTCCCAGCGAGGAGTCGACTTCCGCCTTCAGGTCGACGAGGCGATTGACTCGTGCGCCGTCCTGCTCGCGGTAATCGGGCCGCGGTGGCTCAGGGTCCAGGACGAGTCGGGACGGCGCCGGATCGACCATCCCAGCGACCTGGTCGCGCTGGAGATCGCTACCGCGTTGAAGCGTGACATTCGCGTCATCCCGGTACTCGTCGGGGGAGTACGGATGCCGCGCGAAACCGATCTGCCGGAGCAGCTGGCAGAACTTGCGTACCGCACCGCGATCGAGCTCAGCGATACAGGCTGGGACCGTCAGATCAGCGGCCTCGTCGACGACTTGAGGCAGGTCTTCGAGTCTACGGCGGGCAGGCACGCTCCCGCAGCGCTGTTAAGCGTGCGATCTTCGGCGACGGTGGCACGGCAGGACCAGCTGGACGCGAGGGGTCGGTCGACTGGTCGCGCGATCTCTGTCGTGAGCGGCGACGCCCCCGGACCCTGCGGGAGCCGGCCACACGAGGCGCGGCTGCCGGAGCTCCGGTGCGTCGTGGCGTCCATGCGGCGCAGGGCCCGGTTCGCGCATCGGCTCGGTCTCGCCTTACTCCGCTCACAAGTGAACGACCCGCGGATAGGCCGGGCGAGCGACGACTGGTGACCCAGGCGCGCGCCGGCAACTGCGATTCACCCTGCGGGCAGACCGGCTCAGCGACGCACGCGGTAGTGGATGTGCGTGGCCTGCGGCGTGTCGATCACCCGGACGATCTCCAGCTCGACGCGCGACGGCAAGACCTCGAACTGCCGACGGCCATGACCGAACAGCACCGGGATCTGATGAATGACCAACTCGTCGAGCACACCGGCCTCGAGCGCCCGTTGCGCCGTGTACGCGCCCTGCACCATCACGTTGCGATCCCCGGCGGCGGCCTTCGCCTGCGCCATCGCGCTCTCGATCCCATCGGTCACGTACGTCACCAACGGATAGTTCGCCACCGAGGGACCCGGCGGCCGGTGACTGGGCACGAAGATCGGGACACCCCTGCCGTGAGCATCACCGCCCCAGTGATCGACCTGCTCCACGGTACGCCGGCCCGCGAGCACCGCGCCGGTCGCCATCATCTCGTCGAACAGCTCTCCGGCGGGCCCGGCCGGCCGGCCGAACTCCCCATCCGGAGTGACGAACCAATCGTGCAGCCGGTCGAAGCCGTCGCCGCCGGGGTTACCCGGTTCGTCGTCCGGACCCGCGATGTACCCGTCGAGGGACATCGACATGTAGAGCACTGATGTAGACACTTCGGCCTCCTGTGGTCTCGCAGTTGGGTTGCGCTTTGTTCGTTGACCCGGCATGGCGGCACTTCTCATCGAACACCCCGTGGGCGGATGTCCTCAGCCGATCGCGCTGAGCGGATCGACGTTCGCACCTCGTAGGAGGACCTCGAGATGCAGGTGCGGTCCAGTTGCGGTGCCGGTCGCGCCGACGCGTCCGATCCGCGAGCCGGTCGCGACGACGCTGCCCCGTCGCACGTCGATCGCGGACAGGTGTGCGTAGAGCGTGCGCAGGCCGAAACGGTGGCGGACGATGACGAAATTGCCCCAGCCCGAGCTGCTGTAGCCGGTGAACACGACGCGCCCGGAGCCCGCGCTGGCCACCGGCGTGCCGAACGGCGCCAGGAAGTCGACACCGGCGTGAAAGCCCGCTCCGCGCGGGCCGAAGCCGTCACCGATCGCCGCGCTCAGCGGCGCGGCCAGGCGCACCGGGGAGGAGGCCGGGGGTGCACGGAGCGCACGCAGCGTCGCACGGCCCGCAACCCCGTCGCTCGTCACGCCCGCCCACCGCTGGAAGCGCCGCAGCGCCCCCACGGCGCGCGGCCCGAGCGCGCCGTCGAAGCTCCCCGACGGGAAGCCGTGGACGGCGAGCTTGAACTGCAGTGCCGCGACGTCCCAGCCGACGTCGCCGCTGCGCATCGGGCGGCTGCCGTAGCGATGGCGTCCGCTGCGCCCGAGCGTGCGCCGTGTCTGGGGTCCGGCGATCCCGTCGACCGCCAGCCCCGCCCGTCGCTGGACGCTGCGCACCGCTGCGATGGTCGCCGGCCCGGGGACGCCGTCGACGGTGCCCGCGTACACGTCCGCGGCTCGCAGGGCGACCTGCAACGCCGCGACGTCCGCGCGCGCCCGGGCGCCGGCCGTCACGCTCGCGGGGCCGAGCCAGACCAACACCATCACCAGACCGACGATCGATGCCCGCAAACGCATAACCACCGGGATTCGACACACGCCTGCGCGTACCCTCCGCGCACGCCGGTCGAGGCCTCCCACGATGGCGGCGCGCGATCAGGATGCGCCTCACGCCGGCGGTTCGACAACGCTGGCGGTTAGGGTGGTGCGGCTGATTCCCCCAATTTCTGGGAGGGCCGCGCGGTGGAGATCAATGGCGTCGCGCATGTGATGTTGCGCGCCAACCGCTTTGAGGAATGCATCCGCTTCTACGACCGCTTGATGCCTCAACTGGGTCTCGAGGCCGTTCATCGCGACGACAGCTTCGTCTATTACATCGGCGGCCGGACTGCGCTCGGGATCCGACGGGTGGATCCCGGCTGCGCGGATCACCCGCATCGCGAGGGAAGCTCGGGCCTCGATCATCTCTGCTTTCGAGTCCGCAGCCGGCAGGACATCGACGATCTCTATCCGTTGCTGCAGAGCATCGAGGCGGACGTGGTGCGCCCTCCACAGGAGGGGCCCTGGGCGCCTGGCTATTACTCGCTTTCCTTTCGTGATCCGGAGGGGATCCGCCTGGAGGTCAACCACGTTCCGGGCAAGGGGGTGTTCGCCGAGGACGCCGCATTTGACCCGGCGCCGGACTACCCGTTGACAGGTAGTCCGGACGAGGCGGACTGAGCACCGAGGAGATCATCTCCCTCGGCGTGCCGGCGGTCGATCGCCAGCTCTGACAGCTTCAGGGCGATGTTCCGTCGCACGGCCGGGATCCGGCCGAGGACCCTGAGCGTCGCGTTGCGAATCCTTCGGACGGCCGGATGGTCGACCGTCGCTACGCGGGTCATGCGATCGGTGAAGGCGACGACGTCGGCGGCGATGGGGCGCCGCTCGGCCTCGTAGCCGTCGAGGACGCGCTCGTCGGCCCCGTCGCGCAGCACGCGGGCCAGCGGGGCGGCCAGCGCGACCGCGTCCTGGATCCCGGTGTTCATGCCCTGGCCGCCCGCGGGGCTGTGCACGTGCGCGGCGTCGCCGGCGAGGAACACCCGGCCCTCCCGGTAGCGGTCGGCGAGCCGGTGGTGGACGCGAAACCGCGAGCTCCACACGACGTCCTTCACCAGCGCGGGCCGCTTCCGCGGGCCGCGCGCGTCCAGCAGCGCCTGGATGTCGTCGCGGTCGGGATGCTCGGGCGCCACGTCTGCCGTGGCGACGATCCGGTGACGGCCACCCGGCAGCGGCGCCACGACGAGCAGTCCGGCGGGTGCGAAGTACAGCATGACCTCGCGCTCGTCGAACTCCCAGTCGAGGTGCACGTCGGCCACGACGAACGACTGGCCGTAGGTGTCGCCCGCGAAGCCGATCCCGGCCTGCTCGCGGACCGCGCTGTGCATGCCGTCCGCGCCGACGACATACGACGCCCGGACGGTCTCACCGCCGGCCATCGTCGCCGTCACGCCATCGCCGTCCTGCTCCAGGTGCGCCAGCTCGTACGGCCGGTGCACCCGCCCGCCGAGCTCGGCGAGGCGGCCGGTCAGGACGTCCTCCGTGATGTCCTGGGGGAGCATCAGCGTGTACGGGTGGGGGTCGGCAGCCCGTCGAAGTCGATCGTCAGCAGCGCCCGGTCGCGGTCTCGCACGCGTGAAGCGGGGAACGATGACGCCGCGGCGCACCAGCTCGTCGGTGACGTCGATGCTGTGCAGCACCTCCAGCGTGCGGGCGTGGATGACGGCCGCACGCGACGTGTCTCGCCACCTCGGCGGCCTTGTCGACGAGCGACCACGTCGACTCCGCGGGCCTGGAGCGAGGCGGCGAGGGTCAGGCCGACGGGGCCGGCGCCGACGATCAGGACATCTGCGGTGCGGGGTAGCTCGGACATTGCCCAACCTCCTGCCAACGTTTGTTTGCCAACGACTGTTGACAGAACGTAGAGGCTCGACCGGCCACTGTCAACAGCTGTTGGCCTACACTTGTGGGCATGGCATTCACGCAGCCGATCAGACGAGACGCGAGCGGCGATCCTCGCCGCGGCCAGGCAGCGCTTCGCGGCGGACGGCTTTGAGCGCACGACGATCCGCGCGATCGCCGCGGACGCGGACATCGACCCCTCGATGGTGATGCGCTACTACGGCAGCAAGGACGGGCTCTTCGCCGCGGCGGCCGACCTCGACCTGCACCTGCCCGACCTCGCGACCGTGCCCCGCGAGCAGCTCGGGGAGGCGCTCGCCCGGCACTGGGTCGAGCTGTGGGAGGGCGATCTCTCCGACGAGCTGCTGATCGTCCTCCTGCGGTCGGCGGTCACGAACGAGAGCGCCGCCGAGCAGCTGCGCAAGGTCTTCGGCGCGCAGGTCGCCACGACCCTGGCGGCCGTCGTGGACGATCCCGCCGAGGCCCCGATCCGGGCGGGGCTCGTCTCGACGCAGATGCTCGGCCTCGCGCTGTGCCGCCACATCCTGCGCCTCCCGCCGGTCGTCGCGCTCGACGCCGAGACGCTGATCGCCAGCGTCGCCGAGACGGTCCAGCGCTACCTCACCGGCCCGCTGAGAAGCTGAACGCCGCCCGGCTTCACCGCTGATCGACGATTATGTGGTAAACCGCACGCGCGATTTTCAATATAGTCTGCATACCGTGAACCATGGTCACGATGTACGTATGACGTCACTGTTTTTCGGCGTCATGGAGTCATGAGATCGTCGATGAACGGCGTGGAAGACGGGGACCGATCCACTCGCCGTCCTCCGATCACCCGTCTGATCGGCGGAGTCCTCTGAGCGCCGTGCAGCGCGGCCGGGCGGGATGCCCGTGGGGCGCGCACGCAGCCTGCCGGATGCGCAGGAGCCTCGTCGTCGCCGGTCTCCTATCCATGGTGGCGCTGTCGCCCGTGCAGCCGGCGGCCGCGAGCGTCCGCTACGAGGCGTGCGCGCTCTCGCTGCACGACCAGCTTCCGCCGGGCAGGACGCCGGCCTACAACCTCGCGGTCGGGCGGGCACGCGCAGGCTGCCCCACTGCCGTCGCGGTCATGAGGAGCTTTCATCGCTGCCGCACGAGCGCGCGCACGAGCTGCCCGCGCACGCTGGCCGGGGGATGGCGCTGCAGCGCCGGCCGGACCGTGATCGGCCCGACGTTCTACGGGCGCTTCACATGCGCCGCCGCTGGCGGGCGGCGCGTGCGCGGCACCTACCGCCAGGACACGCCCGGCTGCTTCGGCGCGGCCGCTCGCGACCCTGCGCTGCGGTGCTTCAGCCAGGCGCGCAGCCTCTTCCCGGCGCCCGGCGAGGAGGACCCCGAGCGCCTGTGCCCCTGCGAGTTCGGGGTGCCGCCCGGGCAGGCCACGCGCACGGTCGCCCTGATCGGCGACAGCCACACGCTGCACTGGCGCGCCGCGCTCAACGTTGTCGCGCACGCCGAGCTGTGGCACGGTCTCCTCGCGACCACCGGCGGCTGCTTCTTCTCGGCGGCCGTCGGCTCCTTCAACGGGGGCTGCGTGCCCTGGTATGAGGGCACGCAGGGCTGGGTCCGTAAGCACCCCGAGATCGACACGGTGTTCGTGACCTCGAATGCCGACACGCCCGTCGGCGCGTCTGCCGGCAAGACGATGGACGAGGTGAAGATCGACGGCTTCCGGCGCGCGTGGCGCGCGCTGCCCAAGACCGTCAGGCATCTCGTGGTCCTGCGCGACCTCACCAAGTCGACCCCGCAGACGTTCGAGTGCATCCTCGCCGCATCCAGCGCGGGCACGCAGCGCCTGGCGCCGCTGTGCCCGCTGCCGCGCGCGCAGGTGCAGCAGAAGGATCTCGGCGTTCAGACCGTCCGGCTCCTGCGCGACAAGCGCTATGCGGCGATCGACCTGACGCGCTATGTGTGCGGCCGCCGCGACTGCTACCCCGCCGTCGGCGGCGTCGCGGTCAACGGCGATCAGTGGGGGCATCTGCAACCGAC
>CAVSHS010000017.1:0-6962 GCA_963727785.1 uncultured Solirubrobacteraceae bacterium | reverse complement strand
TCCACGTCCTCGAACCCACGCACGCCCCCGATCTCGCGCAGCAATTGCTCGTGCTCGGCGTGCGTCACGTACTCAGCCGACGTGAACGCGGTCTCGAACGCGCGTCCACGGGCATGGCTCGTGCTCGCCCCACGGCCGTTCGGGCTCGTTTCGTACGCGCCCCGATCCATCTGCGATACGCGTTCGCAGACGACTCGCCAGCGCTCGCTGAGGTCACCGCGGCCGGCACGCAGCAGCCGTTCTTCGAGTCCCTCGCGCTCACGGTGCATGCGCTCGGTCACGAGGACCGCACGACCGAGCTCCAGCGCGACCACAGCGTCGCGGCCCCGGCCTGCCGCCAGCAGCGCTGCCCCCGCCTGCGCCGCGAGTCCCTGAACCTGCGAGAGCTGGCGCTCCTTCTGCGCCTGGAAGACGCGGCGGCGCGACTCCGCCACCGCCGCCTGGATCCAGCACCAGTGCGCCTGGGCCAGTTCCGGCACGTTCTGCTGTTCGGCGGCCCATTTCGACCAGCTCTCCGCTTGAGCGATCGCGGACGATGTCGTGATGCGAGACTGCTCGTCGAACACCTGCTGGTACATCCGTCCGATCGTCCGCGGTCGCCACGGGGCATGTGACAGCTCGCCCGTGCGCAGGCGGTGCGTGATGTCCGGGACGCGCGATCTGGCCAGTGGTGCCAGCTCGCCGCGGACCCGCATGCACAGCCATGCCGCTCGCAGAAGGTCGTGCGTGGCGCGCTGCGGCCACACCGATCCAAGCGGTCCCTTCGTCGGATGTGTCGGCCAGAGCGACGTCATGAAGCCGCCCAGGCCGCCATCCGGCTCGTGCTCGGCGCGCAGCGACAGCAGGTCGGCGAGGACGAGGTACCCCTCCCAGCGCTGCCACGGCTGACCGACGAACCGGAGCCTGCGCAGCGCCCAGCGGCAGGTCTTGATCGCAGCGTCCAGGTCTACGTCGAAGCGGATCGACACCAGCGTGATGGTGTGTTGCGCCTCCAGGCTCGAGCCGCTGGGCGACATCTCGAGCGCGCGCTCCAGATCGGCGACCGCTGCGGAGTGCAGCTGCGCGGCGCGCTCGTCATCGCCGTCGCCGTCGGCCATGGCGCTGAGGATCAGGAGGGCGACCGCACGCGCGCCAAGCGCCTCGCGTCGGAGCGTCGGGGCGCACCGACGATGCGTCCTCAGCAGCGTCCATGAGCAGTTGCACGGCGTCCTCGTACCCCTCGAGATCGCCGCTGCGCGTGGCCCTGGCAGACATCGCAGCGACGAGGAGCCCGGCGCTGTGGAAGGTCGTCTCCGGCCGCCCGGAGTTCAGCGATCGCTCGACAAGCTGATAGGCCTCCGGCAGACCGTTCGCCCGGTTGCCGAGGGACGCTGAGACGAGCGCCCCGGCCAGGTTCAGCTCGACCGCGCCGCGCTCGTCTTCGCTCAGCGAGGGGTCCTCCAGCGCGCGGCGACATTCGCTGATGAGGTGGTCCGCGTCGTTGAGGTCGTCCAGCTGGATCGGCCGTTGCAGGTGCGCGTGACGGTACCGCCGGACCATGCGAAACATGCTGCTCCACACGAAAACGGTGACGACGAGCCCGGCGGCCGGAAGCCCCAGTACGGGGAAGCTGTCCCCAGCGTGGTGCATGAGCACGACGAGTCCCACCAACGGAGCTGTGTGCAGCGTGGCGAACACCGCCGGCGGCGGCAGCCGCGTACGCGAGTAGGCGCCGGCGACAGCGCGCTCCGCGAGCGCGGCGATGGGGAGCGTTGCGAGCACCTCGATGAATGCCGCCAGCGCGAAGTTGGAGCGGCCGTCGATGCCCCACTCCCGCAGGACCGGCCGCAGGTAGGCGTCGCCGAAGACGGAGTAGAACGTGAGAACGCTGACGATGGACAGGCCGGCCAGGACGCGAGCTTTCCGCAGCGGGCTGAGCAGCTGTCTGGATGAGCCGGGCGCGATCACTGGTCACCCACGACCGGCAACGGTCACCGGGGACCCCTGACACCGGTGGCGAGCTGCTGCGCGATGCTGCGAAAGCTCGAGACGAGCTCGCCGGGTCCCAGCAGCTCGCCGTCACCGGTCGAGAGCCTGCGCAGGAACGCCTCGTCCGCGCCCTGGACACCGCGGGTCACGATCTCCCCTTCCCCACGGACGATCTTGTCGCGCTGGGACAGGGCATCGTCCGTGCTGTCGGGCATCCCGTCGGTGAGCACGACCAGCACGCGCCTGCCGCTCCCCCGGTCGAGTGCCAGCCAGGCGATGGCCAGGCCGTCGCTGAGGTTCGTCGAGCCCGTTGCGCACAGGCCGCTGGTCGAGCGCCTGACCTTCTCTGCCCGCGTCCCGAGCGGCGCGAGCAGCTGACCGCGCGAGCCGAAGGCCACGAGCACGAGGCGGTCGCCGACTCCCGCCTCTTCGAGCACGTCGACGAAGCCGCGGCAGGCGTGCTTGGCCTCCTCCAGCTTGGATCCCATCATGCTGCCGCTGACGTCGACGACGAGTGCCACGGCGATGTCGGGTACGGCGCTGCGCGACCCGGGATCGCCGTCGGTCCAGCGCAGGTCGCGATCGTCACGATCGATCACGGGCGCCGGCAGCTCGCGACCTTGGACGGCTGCCGACACGTGAACGACGCCATGCGCGTCGTAGGTGTAGGAGACGTCGACGTCAACGCGCCCGCGACGATTGCCCGGCACTCGCCCGAAGGTCCACCGGCCGAGCGGGTTGGTGTCGAGCGGGCGCTGAGCCTCGCCCTGCAGCATGTAGACGTCGAGCGCCCCGGTCCCGTCGCGGGGGACGGACAAGCGCCGTCGCTTGGTCTCTGTCACCGGGATCGGCGCGTTGCGCCGGATCATGACGTCGTTGACGTAGCTCGAGCCGTCGGGCGACAGGACGACGAAACCGAGCGCGTGGGCCGTGACGTCACGGATCCGGCGCCCGTCGCCGAGCCCGGGCCCGCTGGACCGTTGCGACGTGCTTGCCTCCCGCGCCGCGATGGCTGCGCCGTTGGCGACCGCGGCGTCCGGATCGACGCCCGTGCGCGGCTGCAGGCCGGTGGTCCGCTCGAGCGCATCGCGGCATCGCGGCATCCTGCTCGACCCGCCGACGAGCAGCACCTCGTCGAGGATCGCGCGCGCGCCGACGTCGCCGAGGACGTGCTCGACGAGCTCCTCGGTGCGGGCGAACAATGGCGCGGCCAGTCCCTCGAACTCCTCTCGCGTCACCTCGACGCGATGCACCCGGCCGCCGGCGTGCAGCGTGACAGCGGTGCGCGGCACCCGCGACAGCGCATGCTTCGCCTCGCGGGCGCGCTCCTGCAGTTCGGCGATCAGCGACAGGTCATCACGGACGTCGCAACCGCTTGCATCGAAGACGCGGTCGGCGATGAGATCGACGAGCACGTCGTCCCAGTCCTTGCCGCCGAGCCGGTCGTCGCCGGCGGTCGCCATCACCTCGTCGCCGTCGGGGCCGTAGCGCACGACCGATACGTCGAACGTTCCGCCACCGAGGTCATAGACGAGGATCGTCTTCGCGTGCTCGCGGTCGGGCCGGTATGCCAGGCACGCCGCGGTCGGCTCATGAAGCAACGCGAGGACCTCGAGGTCCGCAAGCGCAGCTGCGTGCTGGGTCGCGCGGCGGGCGTCGTCGCCGAAGTAGGCGGGGATGGTGACGACCGCCTGCCGCGGTCGCTGCCCACGTTCGATCGCGGCGTCCTCGGCGAGCGCCTTCAGGATCTCGGCCGAGAGATCGGACGGCGTCCACGTCCGGCCTCCCGCGACGGCCTCCCAGCGTGTTCCCATGCGCCGCTTGAAGAACGCGAAGGTGCCGTCGGGATCCAGCGGGGCCAGGCGCTGTGCCGCCTCGCCGACCAGTATCGCGCCGCCGGAATCGACCGTCACGACAGACCGCAGCCGGGGAGAGCCGTCGCGCAGGGCAAACAGCGTCACCCGTCCGGCCTCGTCAGCGCACCCGATCGACGAGATCGTCGTGCCGAGGTCGATGCCGACGACGCTCATCCGCCGAGCTCCCCGTCCGCCTGCCGTCGTCCGCGGCGACCGAACACCCGCGCGACGCCGCCGCGCGCGTGGCGCTCGAGCCACGCCTCGTAGTCTCCTCGCAGCGACTGGCGAACGTGGTCGCCGCCCACTTCCAGGTCACGCCGCTTGACCGCTCCCGATGCGCGCGCCAGGACATCGTCGACGAGCGGACCGCCATCGGTGACCGGGAGCGCCAGCCAGCGCTCGAACAGGTCGGCCACGTGGAGTGCGTTGTCCCGGCCGTCGCGAAACCACTCGGTCAGAGCGTCGACGAGCCCGTCGTCAACCTGCTGTGGTACGCGCGATCGCAGCGTCGCTATCCCCTGCACGTAGTCCGGTGCCCGCCGCTGGCGAACCATCTCCCAGCAGACGCGCCGTCGCAGCTCCTGCACGCGGGCCGCAGGGACATCGCGCTCGTCGGCCGTCATCGCAACCGTGGCTTGTGCCGCCCATTCGGCAAATCGCCAGTGCGTGCCGGGCGCCGTCACGGCGACCCACCAGGCGACGTACGAGGGGTGCAGGTGACACTGCTCGCAGCGGGCGAGGGCCCTGCCGAGCGCGTCGGTGGCCGTCGCATTCTCGAAGGAGTGGGTCATGAGCTCGGCGAGCGCACGGCGAGCATCGGCGAACGGCGGCTGATCTGCACTCTGAAGGTAGGCGTTGAGCAGCTCGACATGCCCGTGCTCGTCGTCGGGACCGCCCGGACCCCAGAGCTCGCGGATCGCGGCATGCTCACCGTCGCCGGTGGCCAGCGCGGCGAGCTCGGCGGCCGCCCGCGCCCGCCGCGCCGGGTTGCCGTCGATCTCGACGCGCAGCCACGTGATCTGCCGCTCGAAGCTGTGCTGCCGCTCGGCGCGTTTCTGCAGCGTTGCGCGTACTGCTGGGTGCCGGCCGATCATGCGCAGCTGCTCTCGAGCGTCCACGTCATCGGCAGCGCGCCCGGCGAGCGCTTCGGTCAACGCGACGATGATGGGCTCGAGCGCGGGCTGCCTGCCGATCGTCCGCAGGACGTCCTGCACGGAGCGGTGTGCAAGGCCGTCCGCCAGCACCGGCGCGAGGCGCCGGTCGACCGCGGCGTTCACGCCGACGAGCCCGAGCCGCAGGCCGTCGTTCAGCAGCGGTCCGCTCGCTGCCGTACCAGCGGCGGCCTCGACGGCGCCGAGCCACGACGCCAGACTGCCCACGGCAGGCTGCGTCGGCGTATCGAGCCTGACCGCGGCGAGCTGATCGGGCAACTCGCCCGCGAACGGAAGGAGCCGAGCCAGCGCCGTCTGCGCGAGGTCGCGCGAGTGCTCATCCGCACGCTGCCGGCGCGCCGCGCCGTGGAGCGCCGCCCACGCGAGCAGCGCTGCGCGATCGACCGGCAGGTCGGCGGGCAGCTCCTTCGCCGTCGCCGCCGCCCGTGCGACCTGACCGTGCTCGGTGAGCTCGCGCAGCTCGTTCACGATCGCCGGCACGTCGCCGGCGTCGACGAACTGCGCGAGCGGGCCGGCCATTGCGAGCTGGGCGCCGCGCCGCACGCCATCGGGTTGCGCCGAGATCGCGCGCACTCCGGTCGCCAGCGCATCCGTCCCCTGTTGCGCCAGCGCAAGGGCGGCGCGCGCGTACAGCGAACGGCGCGCGGGCGGTGCCGGCGCGCCGACCTCCAGCACGCATACCGAGGATCCGATCTCGTGCGCAGCAAACGCGATGTCGCAGGCGGGCGTCGTGACGCAGACGTGGACGTCGTCCGCGTAACGCGGACGCCCATCGAACGTCGTGAATGTGAGACGCCGCGCGCCGGCCGCCGGCAGCGCAAACGAGATCCAGCCGATCCAGGCGGCGGCGCGTGCGCTGTCAGCGTCGACGATGACGACGCGCGGCCCGCCGCCGAGCGCGTCGATCGCGGCGTCGAGCGCCGCCGCCATGAGCTCGCGCGGGACGCCCGCGAGCAGCCTCGCGACGCGCTCGAACTCCAGGGAGCCGGGTTGCAGCCGCCCGAGCTCTTCCAATTCCGGCTTCGAGCTCTCGACGTCGCTCCAGTGGGGCGCGTCCCACAGTTCGATTCCGAGCAGCCCGTCGAACGGATCGTCGCCGACGTCGCCGACGACGATGTGGCTGAAGTAGTTGCCGAAGCGTCCCTCGTCGGGCACGCCGCCACGGCCGCGGAACTCGCGGCCGACGTAGACCGTTCGTGAGACGACCGCGCCGACGCCGTCGACCGGCGCGACCTTGAGCGCCACCGGAAAGCGCGCCAGATCGGCGGACTCGGGTTCCAGCGGCATGTCGCGAGGAACGTGGTAGCCCGCGTGTCCCGCCGCGAGCCGGGTCAGCGCCGCGGCGTCCAGCGACGGGCTTGCAGCGTTGAACTGAAAGCCGGATTGACCGCCCAGCCCGCTTCGGCACGATGTGTGAAAGGCCTGCGGATGACTCATCGCGGGAGAACCCCCCAGTGATCGAGCATCCAGAGGATCGGGTCCTCGACCCGATACGGCGACACCCCGTTGCGCAGCCGCCCGCCAACCGGTTGCTCACCGAGCGCCGAGACCCCGAAGTAGGCGACGTGTCTGAACTCCGCCTTGAGGAACGTGTCGACGCGCGGGCCCAACCACGCGACCGTCTCGGACCGCATCGACTCACTGATCGTGTGAGCGGTCGAGCGATCGAAGCTGCCGTCGTGGGTCGGCAGCGCGAAGACCGGATGCGTGTCGGACAGCAGACCGCGCAGCGCGTCGATCTTCGAGATCGCGATCGCGAGCGGAACCTCGATCTGCTTCTTGGCCGGTATTCCTCGGGCTTCGCGCATGAGGGCGGCGAGCCGGCCGAGCATCTTGTAGACGTCTGCGGTCACCGGCGGCAGCTCGATGCCGGAGCCGGCCAGGTCGTCGCGGACGGCCGCGATCTGAAGCGGGTCGACGAGCAGCACGAGCCCGTCGGACTGGGTGACGTAGCGTCCTTCGCGCT